>CAVRZG010000001.1:0-12564 GCA_963725545.1 uncultured Nitrospiraceae bacterium
ACGGAGGAAAAGGATCGCACTCTCAATGAAGAACCCCAGGGGAAACCCAAAGAACTGCCGAAGGAAGCGGAAAGAAAAAAAGTGAAGGAGAGAGATTCACTTGATAACAGGGAGAAAAAACCGGCGCGCTTTGCAAATAACCCTTTTTTTGAAGCCTTGAAGAAAAATCGACGGGGCGGTCCTTCAGTTGTCGCGCATCATTGCTGTCCTATATATGATTGGAAAGGTATATAGCTCAATTTCTGAATCAAAAAACTACCTGTGTTTTTGTTCAAACCTTTATCTGACTTCAATGTTAATGCAATATTCAAAGCTGAGACCTCCGCTTCGTCTTCGGTCTCCTCAAGGTTGCCCGTGATTTTGCTTCAGAAATCGAGCTATATACCTTATTCCCCGGCGATTTGAAATATCTGTTTGGAAAGGTATGACAGGGCATAGCAAATTTTCCGTGATGTAATATCTGTGAAGTTTAACGGAAATCGTATATAATTATTTTTAAGGCTTTTATCAAAGTTTCGTAATGGTTTGTTTGAGGAGTGGAGAATATGCCGGAGACAGATGAAAGACTGAAGGAGATTTCAGACAAAATCAGCGCCCACATAACAGCCGTGAAAGGGACGCTGGAGCTTCTGGATGCCTCTGTTTCAGAGGACGATTTGCGCAACCTTATTCTCAAGGCTGTCGAGCGGATGGACAGAATGCAGGCGTTATCCGATGAAATGTTTGCCGTACTGAAACAGGTGCTTGAGAAAATTGGTGAAGCGCAAGAGGGCAAAGAAAAGTAATCCCGGAAAATGCATGCCTTCAGATTGACATTAACTACGAGGTTTGTTACCATGATTCAGCCTTGCAGAATATGGCATCTTTAAGATGCTAATACTTTTTAGAATGAGGTGAAAATGAAAGCCAAGACGATCACTAAGAAAGTGAAGAAGGCGGAGAAGCAAGTGTCAAAGCAGGTGAAGAGTGTGAAGAAAGAGGTTGCCAAGCAGGTTAAGAGCGTCAAAAAGACAGTTGCAAAAAAAGTAAATGATGTAAAGAAGACAGTTGCAAAAAAGGCAAAGGTCGTCAAGAAAGCGGTTGCAAAAAAGGCAAAAGCCGTCAAGAAGTTGGTCTAATAATTAGAGGGGCGGCATAACAAAGATATTCTTTGTGCTTATTACAATGCTCCTGATTTCCTGAATCTTGCGGAGCTGTTCCAGATAGGACGAAATCACCTGAGGAGATTTCTGGTAATAGGCCAATCTGTACAGCGCTTTTACATGATCGTTGTCTACGTTAATTATCTCAAGATTTACGTTCTTAAATACTGAAGATATGGCGTGGGTAATGCCCGAAATATCGTCTGTCTCAATCCTCATATAAATCATGCTGTCAATGGGTTTGTTCTTCCTGAACTTGACGGAGAAAAATCTGTTTTCTTCAAATCCCTCTGCTTTTTTGCAGCTGCCCGCATGCACTATGAATCTCGTCTTTACAAGGATGCCCCTGTGAGGACCATTGTTCAGAGTGGGCACACAAAAAGGACATGCAACATAGTTGTCATCAACAAAATCGAGTTCCACGGGAAGTCCCTTTTGACTTGAAGAGAAAAAATTCCAGACCTTAAAAAAAGACTCCTCTTTTTTCCTCAATATGGAAAGGCGTTCTCTGTCGATCAACTGAAGCTCAACAATAAGCCTTTCAGCTTCAGGCACAGCCTGAAGTATCCCTATGATCTTTTCCATGCGCTCTTTTTCCGAACGGTATACCTCCTCCAGTTTCTGCCAGAACTCCTGGGGGTTTATGTGGAAGCTGAAGAGAATCTTCTCCGTGTAAGCTTTTGCAGTATTAAAGAGGGCCTTGATATGAGCATTTTCAAAATGCCTTTTCAATACCCTTTGTGCCTTGGGTGAGATGCACTTCTTAAGAAACTCCTCGGAGGCCGTAATCGTATTTTTTGTATACACCTCCACAACATTCCCGTCATTTAACTCATGCCCCAGCCCTACACGCACGCCGTCGACTACCCCATAATCCGCCCTCAACCCCAAATCCGAATGTATCTTGAAAGCGAAGTCAAGGACGGTGGAGCCTTTCTTGAGATCGATGATGGTCTTTCCATCTTTCGCATATACCTGCATATCATCTTTTTCTATGAAGGGAATTAATGTCTTCACATCCATGAAATTGGTTTCATTGACCAGATATTCCTGAAGGTGCTCCATCAGCTTTCTATTGATGGTCGTATCTTTGCTGAACCCGCCGTATACAAGGATGCCTTTCCTGTTAAATTCGTTGAACCTGTCTGTTGTGACGAGCAGGGGCACCTTAACACCATCCACAACGACCGTGTATGTAATCCCCCTGAAGTTGTTGAACCTCGGGACAGATATGTTGTCCTCGATCGTGCCGGCTACTTTGTAACTGCTGTTGATGAGCCACATCAATTTGTATGCATTCTCTACTGAATCAACCACAAGCTTGAAGAGCAGTACGTTAGGTATCTGCATAAACCTGTAGTCTGGAATGTCGAGAAAAGGTTTCCACTGGACCCTGATCTTCTTTATTCTCAGGTCGTTTTCATAACACCTTTCAAGGATATACATCTTGAAGATATCTATGACCTGAGCTGCCTCGGTCTGTATTTCCTCAAGTCTTTTTGAAAATGCATTGAATTTGTCCGGATGCAGATATGAAGCGCAAAGATGTTCTATTTCATTTGCAATGTCGAGGAGACAGAGCCTTACACAGAGCTTATGGTAGATATCCATGGACTCACCCGCGATAACTACCCTTTTATCGGCAGCGAGATGGGCCAATGTTCTCAGATTATGCAGCCTGTCAAATATTTTTATGTAGGCGACCCTCGGATTGTTAATCGTATGTGAGAAGAACTTATCGTATGACTCATCCTTGTGCTCTTTTATCTTTGTAAGCCCCTCTACGGTCTCGGCCACATCTTCGCCAAACATTCCGGCGATCTCATCCCGGCTGACTCTGGCGTCCTCAATGACATCATGGAGCAGACAGCTGTCGATTGAGACCTTATCAACCATGCCCGTTTCCGCAGCAATGAGGGCCACGTTCAGAGGGTGGAATATATACGGTTCTCCGCTTTTGCGCCACTGGTCTTTATGGGCCGATGATGCAAATTCAACAGTCTTGTTGACATCCCCGTATATTTCAGGATATGTCCTGTTTCCCTTGACAACAGAAGCTGCCTCATGTTCCGCAATATTGCGGGATATCTTTTCGATCAGCTTTTTCTGCAAGACTATGTCGTCATCCATACCGTATCCTTGGGCGGACTTTTCCTGTTTAACCCGACATGAAACCTGAGTTTAATCAGAGTCTGTCCATAAACTCATGGGTTGTGAGCCACCGGCATGACCGGGTGATAATGAGTTTCAAGCAATCTTTCTTGATTCTTTTACAAGATTATCTTTAATCCACATTCTAAGAAGCGATGTATAACTCAAACCTTTTTGATCAGCTATTTGCACGACTGATTTAACATCTTCAGGGTCGAGCCTGATTGTTATGGATTTTTTGGGTTTTTTAACAAAGCGTATCTTAGCTGTTTCCGTATCCTTATGATAATCCTCAAAACTGTGTCTATCCCAGAACTCTGCGGCTTCTTTGTCTCTATTGAATACCGGTATCTTTTTCATATTATTTTTCACCTCTCTTGAAATATTCCTTTTCCCACTCATTCATGTCTCTTGCTGCGATTACACCAATCTCTCCCTGGCGGACAAACCTGACCACAATAAACAGGAATCTGCCCGAATAAGATTTCCCAAATATATAGTGCAGATTCCCACTGCCTGACCTGATAAATGGAGGCTCTTCTTCATTGAAACATACTTCTTCAACTTCATCGGCTGAAACAGCATGTTTTGCAATATGATCAATGCTTGGTTCAGTCCATTTGATAGAACTTACGGTTTTCATATGAAGCCTGTATTCCTGTCGCCCGCTATTATAATATTTCGTATCATGTGACAAATGCAATACGTTTGTCAATAATTTGGAAAGACAGATTAACATTATACCTTATAAATTGTCATCTCGAGGGTCAATAAGCTTGATATTCTTTCCCTTAATAACCTACAGAATTATCAAACTCCATAAAAACAAAGAAAACGATTGATAAATGTACTGAAGGGTAATAAAATTACAAAAGAAATACCTTTAAAAGGTATATGTACTGAAAAGGGTTGAAGATGGGAACACCTATCAATAACATTACAAGGTATTCTCCGTGAAGGACAAGGTAGCATCAAAAATGCAGGGAGATGTTAATTTAATAGTGGACCGCCAGATAAATAAGAAATCCGAGACAGTAAAGAAAACAAGAGCGCTTGTGCGGGCAAATGAAGAACTGGTGGTACTCAATCGGTTATGCAAGACAGTAACAACTCAACCCTCCCTTCAGGATGCATGCAATGCAGCGGTCAAAGAACTATCTGTTGCGCTTGGACTGGGAGTAGCAGTCCTATTCCTCCAGGAAGGCGATGAACTGCGCCTCAAAGCCGTCAGTCCTACCTCGTCTGAGCTACAACCCGAGACTATACCATTGCACTTAGTAGGGGAATGTCTCTGCGGATTGGCTGCTCGCACAGGCCGTCTGATCTGCTCTAACAACATACATAGAGATAAGCGCTGCACATGGACAGAATGTAAAAAAGCAGGTCTCCACTCCTTCGCCGCTATCCCCTTACTTCTTGGGAACCAGCACATAGGTGTTGTGGGTGTTGCCTCGGCAGGTAAACGTGATTTCAAACAGGCGGCACATTTCTTGAAGACAGTGGCTGATCAGTTGGCCATCTGCATCCAGAATGCGAAACTGTTTGAGCAAACCCGCGCCTATGCCGCACACCTTGAGCAGCAAATCGCAGAGCGCAGGCGGGCTGAGGAGGTTCTGCATAAAAGTGAAGACAGATTCCGTGCTCTGGCTGAAAGTACCAGCGACTGGCTTTGGGAAATAGATCAATACGGTGTTTATACTTACGCCAGCCCGAAAGTCAAAGATTTCTTAGGATACGAGCCAAATGAAATCATCGGCAAGTCACCTTTCGATTTTATGCCTGATGATGAGTCACAGCGCTTGCATCATATTTTCAATAAGATAGTAAAATCCCGGAAGCCTTTTACAGCATTGGAGAATATAAATCTGCACAAGGATGGTCACCGAATAATTCTTGAGACAAGCGGTGTTCCGATCTTCGCTAAAGACGGTGAGTTTGCCGGATACCGGGGCATTGATCGTGACATTACGGCTCGTAAACAGGCTGAGGTAGCGCTGCAAAACAGCGAGGAGCGACAAAAAAACGTCCTGCGCTGGGAAAAGCAATTCTCCGAAACACTCCTGGAATGCCTGCCCGGGCTCTTTTACCTGTATGAGCTTGACGCTCAGTCCCCAGCCGACAGCCGGCTGATACGTTTCAACACGAAGCACTCCCTTCTCACTGGATACACCCCTGAAGAGCTATACGCCATGAAGATTAAGGATTGGTTTGAACCCGATGTGCTCAAAGAGTGCGTTAGAGCGATTAGTATCGTTTCTGAGAAAGGGGAAGCACAGGTTCAGCTTAAGCTCCGGATGAAAGACGGCTCACATGCGCCCTATACCTTCACTGGTCGATTGCTTAACATCAGTGAGAAGACGTACTTCTTAGGGGTGGGTCTTGATGTTTCGGCTTATGTCAGAGCACAGGAAGCACTGAGGGCCTCTGAAGAAAAGTACCGTCTGCTTTTCGAAAATGCATCAGACGCTATTTTCGTTACTCAAGACGAAATGATAAAATTTCCTAACCCCCAATTATCCCGGCTTATGGGATACTCATCTGATGAATTGACCAGTACATCTTTCAGGCGCTTCATTCATCCTGAAGACAGTGATATTGTTGTGGAAAGGCATAAAAAAAGATTACAGGGATATGATATACCAAAGGCTTATTCCTTCAGGGCTATCACAAAATCAGGTGAAATATTGTGGGTTGAGGTGAGCAAGGTTCTTATTATATGGGAAGGCAGACCGGCCACGCTGACTTTCCTCAGAGACATCACACAACAGAAAAAACTCGAAGCGCAGCTTCTTCAGGCCCAAAAGATGGAAGCTATCGGTCAGCTTGCAGGAGGGGTAGCCCATGATTTCAACAATCTCCTGACGGCTATCATAGGCTACGGTCACCTGTTGAAAAACGAAGCCGCTAAAGATGACCGCATGAGTTCTTATGCAGGTCAAATCTTGAGCGCTGCCGAAAGGGCTGCTATTTTGACGAACGACCTTCTGACTTTCAGCAGAAAACAGATAGTCAATCTTCAACCGGTGAATCTGCACAATATAATCAAAAACATGGAAAGTCTCCTATTGAGGGTAATAGGCGAGGATATAGAATTAACTACCGTTCTGACAGATGCTGATTTAACCATCATGGCTGATAGCACCCAGATAGATCAGATACTCATGAACCTTGCAACAAACGCACAGGACGCTATGCCAAAAGGAGGGAGTTTCATTATCAGCATAGACCGCGTAGAAATAGATGAGGAGTATATCAGTGCATATGGTTATGGCAAACCGGGTTCTTATGCCTTATTGTCTTTCGAGGATACAGGGATAGGCATGGATGAGAAGATCAGGGAGAGAATATTTGAACCATTCTTTACAACAAAGGAAGTCGGGAAAGGCACAGGCCTCGGGCTGTCAATGGTTTATGGCATAGTCAAACAGCATGACGGATATATCAATGTGTATAGTGAGCCCGGCAGGGGCACGACATTCAAAATATTACTGCCGCTCATTCAATCGAAAGTTAAAGAATTAGAACCTGATACTTTAAAAATAATTAAAGGAGGCACTGAAACGATCCTCATCGGAGAGGATGAGGCGCAAGTGAGAACCCTGCTGAAAGAGATACTTTCGAATGAAGGGTACAACATTGTAGAAGCAGTTGACGGGGATGATGCAGTAAAGGTATTTCATAAAAATAAAGACAATATCCATCTTCTCATCCTTGATGTAATCATGCCAAAGAAAAACGGGAAAGAAGCATATCAAGAGATAAGAAAGGTTAAGCCTGATATTAAAGTCATTTTTGTCAGTGGTTATAGTTCGGACATCATTCATAAAAAGGGAATTTTAGAAGACGGGGTGAACTTCATATCAAAACCTGTTTCACCGGATGGACTTTTATTGAAAATCAGAGACGTTTTGAATAAATAGACACTCTCGGCCAATAAGGAATTTGTGACTGTTAGATCATCTATCTTTAAACCATCGATTTAAATCTGTCTTTCTATGTGCAGCATATAAAATTCGATTCGCATATTTTATGCTTCCCGGAGACGGTATATAATATGGATATATTTTCGAAAGAGGTGACTATTCGGTAGATGTTGCAGGACAAACCGCTGATAAAAAAAGATGTCGTCATCATAGGGGCGGGCGCTGCCGGCCTGATGTGCGCAATAGAAGCCGGTAAAAGGGGCAGGTCTGTGCTCGTGCTTGAGCATATGAATAAGATAGGGAACAAGATCAGGGTCTCAGGCGGCGGCCGCTGCAATTTCACAAATATAAACCTGCGTCCGGACCATTACCTGTCCGCAAATCCCCATTTCTGCAAGTCCGCCCTTGCGCGTTTCACTCCCGGTGATTTTATCGGCATGATAGAGAAACACGGGATTGCTTATCATGAAAAGGAAGAGGGCCGGCTCTTCTGTCGGGGCACATCCGGAGATATCATAAGAATGCTCAGCCAGGAATGCCTCAGTTCAGGGGTTCAAACTCTTCTCAATTGCAGCGTCGCGGGTATAACTAAATCAGATCTCTTTCACATTTCAATAAATTCCTGCGGGATTGAAGCCGGCTCTCTGGTCATCGCAACAGGCGGGTTGTCATATCCCGACCTCGGGGCGACTGACACAGGATTCCGCATCGCAAAGCAGTTCGGGCTGAAAGTCACAAAAATGAAACCGGCGCTTGTGCCTCTCGTGTTCGGACAGGGTGACCTGAAAAAGTTCGCTGAGCTAAGTGGTCTTTCTTTGGATGCCCGGGTCACGTGCGGGAGAAGGCAATTCACAGGTAAAATCCTGTTTACCCACAGGGGGCTGAGCGGACCTGCAATCCTCCAGGCCTCTTCGTACTGGGACGCCGGAAATGAAGTTGCAATTGATCTTATGCCCGGAGTAGATTCCTGCGGACTCTTGATATCCCACCGGCAGAGCCGGATTGAGTTGGCCAACCTCCTCTCACAATATCTTCCAAGAAAATTCAGCCACAGATGGTGTGAATTGCAGGCGCCGTCACAGCCGTTGTGCCGTTATAATGAAAAACAGCTCCGGGATATCGCATATCAGATCCATCACTGGACTATAAGGCCGGCAGGCACGGAGGGGTACAAAAGGGCAGAGATTACCGCCGGTGGAATCGATACGGATGAATTGTCATCCAAGACAATGGAGGCAAAGAAGGTACCCGGTCTCTTCTTTGCCGGAGAGGTAATTGATGTTGCGGGGCAGTTGGGCGGCTATAACCTCCAGTGGGCGTGGTCCTCAGGGTTTGTTGCAGGCCAGTATGTGTAAGAAAGATTATCTCCAGGCTGAATAGAAAGATATCGGCTTGGACAGTCTATCCGGAATTGCTCCCGTCCGATCTATTGTCAGGCTCAGACAAGCGTCCTCGCTGATAAACATTTAGACAATTTCAAAGGATTGGTCTAAAATTGAAATAAGGCAATGGTCGGGGTTAACGGTCATTCTCGAGATTGAAGATGGGAAAACAGGGGGATAAGTTGATAGTGAAAGCAGCAAAAGCCCCGTCGATTAAATGCTGGGAAGTATTCAATTGCAAAGAAACACATTGTCCCGCCTATAAATCAAGAAATCACAAGTGCTGGGTATTTGCAGGAACTCACTGCAGAAATGAGATTCAGGGAAAGGTATTAGACAAGATAGAAATGTGTCTCGGCTGCAAGATCTTGAAATCTTCCGGGGATGTCGCTGCCATGAAAACAACCCTGAAAGTTGTTGATAAACAATTTAAGGAATACAGCAAGATAATCGGTGACAGGGACAGGGAGCTTCAGGCCATGAGCATGGAATTAGCGATCGGTCTTTCTGAAGTCTTTGAGGCATTGAAAAAGGTAGCTTCAGGAGACCCCACCGTTAGAATCCCTGAGAGGTCAGACATTGAACTGATCAGCAAACTGAAGCACATAGTTAATGTGACCGCGGAGGAAATCGGAGAGATAGTCAATCAGTCTCATGAATTTGCAATTGACCTCGCCGAACACTTCGACATTTTACACAAAGTTACGAGCGGCGAGCTGGATGCCCGTGTGTCGGGAGGGTCGCATATCGAACTCCTGGAGTCGCTGAAAAGAGTAACAAATGAGATGATTGACAGCATATCAAGAGAGATCTCGGAGCGCAGGCGCACAGAACAAGTACTCAACGAACGCACCTACGACCTATGGGAAAGAGTAAAGGAGATCAATTGCCTATACAGCATCTCCGAACTGACCGAGAAAAGGACCATATCGCTGGACCAGGTGCTGCAAGGGACTGTTGATCGTATTCCCTTCGGATGGAGATATCCGGAAATCACCCGTGCACGGATCAACTTGGGGGGGCAGGAATTCGTATCGCGGGATTTCGGTGATACAGGATGGACTATGGGAGACAGCATCTCCGTACATGGAGAAAAAGTTGGGACTCTGGATATTTATTATCTCGAAGAAAAACCCTCTGCTGATGAGGGTCCGTTTACAAATGAAGAGAGGAACCTTCTTAATGCGATAGTCAAACATTTGGGGAGATTCATTGAACGGTTGAAAAACCGACAGGCGTTGCGGGAATCGGAAGAAAAATACCGGACGGTCTTCGAAAACACCGGTAATGCGACAATCATTGTTGAAGAAGATACGACTTTATCCTTGATCAACACAAAATTTGAAGTGCTCTCAGGGTTCCCCAAAGAAGAGATCGAGGGAAAGAAGAGCTGGATAGAATTTTTCGACAAAAAAGATCTTGCGAAGATGAAAGAATATCATCACGCGCTGAGGATTAACCCGAATGCCGTGCCGACAAATTACGAAGCTCGGTTTGTCGACAGGAACGGCCATGTCAGAAACGTTCTTATAAGTGTGTCCCTTATACCAGGGACAAAGAAAACTGTCGAGTCCATCCTTGACATTACAGAGAGGAAAAAACTCGAAGAGCAGATGCTGCATACTGAAAAACTGGCTTCTATCGGAACACTTGCTGCGGGTGTTGCACATGAGATCAACAATCCCCTTGCAATAATATTGGGGTTTACGGATTTGTTATTAGAAAAAGCCTCTGAGAATTCAGAGTTGTATGACATCCTGAGGACGATACAGAAGCAAGGGAATAATGCCAAGCGTATTGTGGAAAATCTTCTGAGCTTTGTGAGGTACAAGGAACGGAGAGAAGAGGATATTGATATAAACAGTAGTATCGAAGAAGTATTTGCCGTTAACAAAAATGTTTTCATTATACACAAGATTTCTGTCCTGAAGAATATGGGGGGACCCTTCCCCGTGGTAAGAGGAGACCCCAATGAGTTACAGCAGGTCTTTTTCAATATAATAAATAATGCCATTGCAGTCATGAAAGAAGGCGGCAAGCTTACTGTGGAAACAAGACTGATAGATGTTGAAAAAAGGCAAAGCATCGAAATACGAATTTCAGATACAGGCGCAGGGATACGGCCTGAGCACAGGCAGAGGATATTCGACCCTCTTTTTACCACCAAGAAAGTCGGCGAAGGCACGGGCCTCGGGTTGACTGTTTCATATGCAATCGTAAAAAAATATGGCGGCGCCCTTGCGTTTGAAACAAAAATATCGGAAGAATCCCCTAATTCCGGTACGACTTTTATTATTACTCTGCCAACAATAAGTGAGTCAGGGTAGCAGCTCTTTTCGAGCATTATTTCCTTTCGGGTTAGACGGAGATATAGTATATTTTTTATTGTTCGGTATGCGTGATATCAAAACCATAATTCTTGCATCGGCTTCTCCGAGGAGGAAGGAAATTCTCGAAAAGACGGGCCTGAAATTCAGGGTCGATGAAAGCCTGTACGAAGAGAAAATGATGCCGGGAATGAAGCCCCGCGAACTCGTCAGGTTTCTCTCAAGAGAAAAGGCCGGGGATGTTGCCAGGAGACATAGTGATGCCATTGTGATTGCTGCCGACACTATCATTGTATTCAGAGGCAGGATTTTCGGCAAACCACTCAACAGGGACCATGCAAAGGAAATGCTGAAGGCGCTTAGCGGCAATGTCCATTCCGTTATAACGGGATTCACCATAATAGATGCGGCCCGCGGGAAAGAGCTGACCGGATCGGTAGAGACAAAGGTCTTTTTTAAGAAGCTCAGTGATGAGGATATAGAGGCATACATCGGTTCCGGCGAGCCCATGGACAAGGCCGGAGCATACGGCATTCAGGGACTGGGCGCTGTGCTGGTAAAGAAGATAGAAGGTGATTTTTTTAACGTAATGGGGCTTCCTCTATACACCCTCGCAGAGAACCTGAAGAAATTTGGGGTTAGTGTATTAGTATCAAATAAGGTATATTAATAGGAATGAAATTTGAAGAACTGAATATTAATCCAAAGGTACTGGAAGGGATCAAAGCCGCAGGATTTACCGATTGTACGGCTGTACAGGCCCTGACACTGCCGGTAGCGCTGAAGGGCAGGGACATCGCAGCCCAGGCCCAGACAGGCACAGGCAAGACCGCTGCCTTCCTTATAGCCATGTTCTCACGCATGCTTGAACTGCCTTCTCCGGGACGCGGCTTGTCGCCAAGGGCGCTCATTATCGCGCCGACACGGGAGCTTGTTATCCAGATAGACGCGGAAGCCAGGCTGTTGGGAGGCCCCTCCGGGTTCAGGATATTGCCTGTGTTCGGCGGTATCGATTATCTTAAGCAGCGTGAAGATATTTCAAGGGGAGTTGACGTGCTCATAGGAACTCCGGGCCGGCTGATTGATTATCTCAAGCAGAAGGTTTACAGCCTCAGAAAGACCCAGTTCCTTATCATAGATGAGGCAGACCGAATGTTCGATATGGGTTTCATAAGTGACCTTCGCTTTCTGCTCAGAAGGATGTCTCCCTACGACAAGCGCCAGTCCATGCTCTTCTCCGCCACCTTGTCCAACCGGGTGCTTGAACTATGCTACGAACACATGAACATGCCTGAACGTTTCTCGGTGACGCCTGAGAATATTACGGTGGAACAGGTAGAGCAGGAAATCTATCACGCCGGATCGTCCGAAAAGTTCGGACTTCTGCTGGGCATGCTCAGTCGCGAGCCTGACGGCCGCTATCTCGTCTTCTGTAACACCAGGGCCGCAGCCGAAAAGGTTGAAGCCCAGCTGAAAGCTAACGGCTATAAGGCAGCCTCTATAACAGGTGACATTCCCCAGGAGAAGAGAATGAAAGTTCTCTCCCGCTTCAAGGACGGAACGTTGTCCATCCTCGTTGCCACTGATGTGGCAAGCAGGGGGCTACATATCGAAGGCGTAACACACGTGATCAATTTCG
>CAVRZG010000002.1:0-9443 GCA_963725545.1 uncultured Nitrospiraceae bacterium
CATTCCCGACGGCCTGATCAACCCCCTGCAGAAAAATCTTATTTCCTCTCTGGGACGCGACAATTCCAAGGGTCTCCTCAATTACTTTAAGGTTCTTATCGAGCCTTCCGTGCAGAAGATTAATCTCTTTGTCGCTGTCAAGTTCGATTTCTACGGTTACCGTAAGACCTCCTATTTAGGATCTGAATGTTACGAAGGGATGCTGAAGATTTTCCGTCTTTTTCAACTTTACAGACATCACTTCAGCCTCTTTTCTGGTAGCGAACTCACCCACGAAGACTTTAAAAAGCTTTTCATGCTTCTTTGTCACATATGAAATAACGGATGCCTTATACCCTTTTTTGTTTAGTTTCTCTTTCAGGGCGTCAGCAGCAGCGGCGCTTTTCAAAGCCTCTATCTGGACGGTGTATCTCCGCTTTTTTGAGACTTTGTCAGCGTCCCGGGTTTCCAGGGGTTTTTGTTTTTCGCGGTTTTCCTGGACCTTATCGGCCTCCCGGACATCTCCGGGTTTCTGCGTCTCAACTGACTTTTTAGGATGCTGCTCTGTTTTCTGGTCAAGGGTCTGTTTCTTATCATCAGAGACATTCTCCTGTGCAATGTCTTCTTTCTTTACGGGATCAGTACCTGGCTCTGCAACGACGTTGTTCAGTTGTGCAACGGCATTTTCCTGGGGCAGGGCAGCCTGCTGCTCCGGTTGCAGAGGTCTGAAGTATTTACCGACAAAAAACCCGAGAATGAAACTGACGGAAGCGGTGACGATCACAACCGCAATAATAATACCCTTCCCTATATAGAGAACAGAGGACCTGTCTTTTGCTCCCGGCTGTTTCATAGAATAAGCATAGCATCACCATAAGAAAGAAATCTATACCCGACGTCAACAGCTTCCCTATAAGCGTTCAGCAGGTTTTCACGTCCGCAGAAAGCGGATGCGAGCATAAGGGGTGTCGATCTGGGGAGATGAAAATTTGTGATCAGGGAGTCGATGACGTTGAAAGAATATCCAGGGTATATGAACATGTTTGTGGACCCCTGTATTGTGCCGTTCCCGGCAACAGAAACGCTGTTCCCGCTCATGAATCCTTCCAGAGCCCTGGTTGTCGTCGTGCCCACTGCAAAGACCTTTCTTCCCGACGCCCGGGTTGCATCTATCTCCGCAAGCAGACCTCTGGAAATCTCGAAATACTCGGTGTCCATCGAGTGTTCTTCGACGTGGTCTGTCCTTACCGGCTTGAACGTGCCTATTCCAACATGAAGCGTCAATTCTCTTACCACGATGCCTTTTGAGACGATGTTTTCAAAGACCGGCCGGCTGAAATGCAGGCCTGCTGTGGGAGCCGCAATCGAGCCTTCCTGTTTTGCATAGGCAGTTTGATAGGTATCTTTGTCGGACTCATCAGCCGTCCTCTTGATATAAGGGGGCAGCGGCATTGAGCCATATTTCCAGACATTTTCCATGAAGGCGCCTGTATAGGAAAAGCGGGCCACCTCGCCGCTGCTCAGTTCTGCCGAAAAATCATCGGAGAAGACAAGAGCGCCTGTGTATCTGCCCTTCGAGAGCACCTCCCAGGTGTCTTTTTCCAGTTCCTTCACAAGCAGGACCTCAAGGGACTTGCCGTTTTTCCGCCAACCGGTGAGTCTTGCCGGGAAAACCTTTGTATTATTTACAATCAGCATATCTCCTGGGCTGAGATAGGAGACAACGTCGCTGAACATCCTGTGCTCCACAGCACCGTCTCTGTGAACGACCAGGAGTCTTGAACTGCTGCGGTCTTTCAAAGGTCTTTTGGCTATAAGGTCTTCCGGAAGAAGGTAGTCGAAATCAGTGATCTTCATAAAGCTTTATCGTCGTGCCGGGATAGAAATAGGACAATATTTCCCTGTAATTCTTGCCTTCCCTGGCCATCTTGAGCGCGCACCACTGGCATAGGCCCACTCCGTGGCCGTATCCTCTCCCCTCAAAGAAAAAAGAATCGGCATCTTTGTGCACCGAAAAATTTGTGCTCGGCAGCCGACTCCACCCAATTGTTTTTCTGAAGTCAGGCGCGCTCATTGATGAAGAACCTGCAGCCGTTATTATCCTGAGTTCCTTAACACGGCCGGAGGATGTGTGTGATTTTATAGATATATCTTTTATTCCTGTCACGTTCAATGCCTTTTCGATCTCTCTCGACTTTATTTGTTTCTCCCAGACGGAATAGGGAGATATATCGCACGTTGACTCGACCGACTTCAGATACGGACGGCTTTTCCCGAATACCTCCTCGGCGTTTTCTGTTTTTCCACCGCATGTCGAGTGATAGAACGCTTCGATCGGCTTCCCCTTATACGTCACTATCTCATTTCTTGTCTCGTCCACAGCATAAGCCACCCTGGCATCAGGGTTGTTTCCTTTATATACCTGGTGAAGTACTGACGACGCAATGTGATACACTGCGTCTGCGTTCGTTCTTTTTTGATAAAGGGCATAGGTCCTTGAGACAACGGCCTGCGCCTTGAGTGCCTCCATGTCCCAGTCAGAGCTTACCTCTGCTACCACAACGTCTTTTATATAGTCCTCCATGGGGAGTTCATTTATGATGTACAAACCGCCAACGCCTTTCCAGACGTTTATGTTGCCCGAATATCGCGTCCCCATTACAAGGAGGTCACCCTTCATGCTCCCGAGTCTTTCTATCTTCTCATTCCTGTCGGGAATCGCGGGATAGGATTCACTGAGAATCAGCACCCTGATGTTTTCGGAGGCGGAAGCAGTATGCAGCGAAAAAAATATTAATCCGATAAAGACAAAAAATCTGATCATTAATCTCTCACTTTTTCCCCAGCAGCCAGAAGATAAGTGTCAGCAGGAGGCTGAGAAGAATACTTGTGGCCAAAGGAAAATAGAATGTAAAGTTTTTCTTCTGGATCAGTATATCACCGGGCAGTCTGCCGATCCAGGGGAGCTTACCGGAAAGAAGCAATAAGCCTCCAATGGCAATAATTATGATGCCGAGAATGATGAAGACTTTTCCTATATGCTGTATTTCGTTAACCATATGTCTTGTTAATTCCTCAGGGGGTAAAAATATGATCCTTCAGAAGAGATGAAACTGTCCGACTCCCGACAGGAAATGCCTCTATCGCAGCGGAGCCACGAAATTACAATTGGTTTTTGAATATTCTCTTTATCTTTAATCTTTTTCTTCTTCGAATACCTGTCCATCTCTGAATAGACGCAGCCGCAGTACTTTTGCCTGTATAAGCCAAGTTCTCTCGATGTCTTCAGACCGTCATAATATCCGGGCCTGAAATCTTCCACATAAAACGGGATAGAATATCTCCTGCCCATCTCTTCGCCGACCTTTACTATCATATCAAATTTCTGATAGGGACTTACAAGCAGCGAGGTCGTGAATCCGTCAAGCCCCATTTTTTTTGCTGTTTTTGCAGTCTCTTCAAGCCTCATGGCATAACAGAACGAACACCTGTTGTCTTCATGATTTACAACGATACGAAGGTATTCCTTTAGCCCATAGTGGTCAATGTACTCTATATCAAGGTCCCAGGACTTCTGAAGCTGCTGTAAGGCATCAAAGCGCAGTCTGTATTCAGTATATGGGTGTATATTCGGATTTATCCAGAGCCCCTTTACCTCTATGTCCCTCGCAAAAAGGGACTGCAATGGATAAAGACAGCAGTTCGCGCAACAGATATGCATCAAGAGTTTCATAAAATACTATAATTCTTTTCCAAAGTGTTGTTCTATATATCATAATATATCATAGCCTGCCTAAGGCAGATATTTTGAAGCGCCGGAGAAGCATTGCACTAATTTGGTTGATTCGCAAAAAAGCTTGAAATGCTTTCTCAGACTCTGGATTCCCGCTTAAGGCCTGCGAAAATGACGAAACAAGAACAACCTTTCCGTTGTCTCCTCGGGCTTGACCCGGGACCATGTTGTTTCGACTAAATCGAGTCATATGCCTTTCCAGTTATATTTTGGACGACAATGATGTGCAAATCTGTTTTACTGATCCTGCCTTGGTATCTGATGCAACGGTCCGCCTGATACCTTTTCCTTTTTCAATTGTTCTTGCATCAACTTCCTGTGAGCCGAAGGATTGAAGATACGCTCGTTCAGGATTATCTTGTTATCTACTAATGCCTTGACATCGGGGCTGACAGGAGCATTGAAAATGTCATAGGGAGTTCCAGTCTGCGCGATTTTTCCTTCTGAATAGACGATCATTCTGTCAGCCATGGTGTAGGCTTCATAGAGATCGTGCGTCACGAGAATTACAGGGATGGAAAATTTGGTTCTCAGTTCTATGAGCAATGCCTGCATCTCAAGTCTCAAGGAAATATCCAGGGCTGTAAAAGGCTCATCAAGAAGCAGCATCTCCGGCCTCCTGACGAGGACCCTTGCTAAAGCCACTCTCTGCTTCTGTCCCCCGGATATTTCAGATGGGTATTTTTCTGAAAATCTCTCCAGATGAAGCATATCAAGCATCTCCTGAACTCTCTTTTTCCTTTCATTCCCATAAATTCCGAAGGCTCCGTAACTTATATTTTGTCTCACCGTCATATGTGGAAACAGGGCAAGGTCCTGGAATACATACCCTATTGCCCTTTTCTGTGGCGGAACGAATATGCCCCGTGAACTATCGAATAACATGTCATTTCCTAATCTGATGAATCCTCTCTCTGCACGCGCAAGGCCTGCCAGTAAATTGAGACTCATGGATTTGCCGGCTCCGGAAAAACCGAAAAGAACAACGAGTTCGTTCTCCATCTCCCAGTCGATATCCAGAGTGAAGCCATTTACTCTTGTAAATAGTTTAAGGGATAATTGTGCCATGTTTTCTGCCTCCATACCTGTTCGCAACATATAGCAGGGTTCCGGAAAAGATTGTAAGAAGGGCCACCATGAGATGTGCCTCTGACCATTCACCGTTGCTTGCAGCCGAATAGATCGCTATGGGCATGGTATCTGTTTTACCGGGGATATTACCGGACAGCATAAGTGTCGCGCCGAATTCACCTATGGCCCTCGCAAAGGACAGGACTGTTCCTGCGAGAATCCCTTTTTTTGATAGCGGCAGAATAATCCTGAACACGGTTTGCAGTTCGGAATAGCCGAGGGTATATGATGCATTGATCAAATTTCTGTCTACGGATTCAATCGCAGCCCTGGATGTTTTAATCATAAGCGGGAGCGCCACTATAAAGGAAGCAAGCGCCGCAGCATACCAGGTGAACATAATGCTCCAGCCTGTCAATGCGTAAATCTGTCCTCCAATTACCCCGTTCCGTCCAAAGAGAACGATGAGATAATATCCCGTGACCGTAGGAGGAAGAACCAGCGGAAGAGTAATAAACACATCCAGAAGTTCCCTTCCTCTGAAGTTCCTTCTGGCAAGCAGATATCCAAGAAAGACACCAATTACAACAATAAAGAATGTTGCAACGGACGCCACCTGCAGAGAGAGTCGAAGTGAAAATAACATGGTGTTTTCTTCCATTATATTGTTAGCCTTTCCGTTTTGATCCAAATTATTGCTCATTGCAGTCTTGAAATCCGTATTTGCCGAGTATCTTCTGTCCTTCTGCGGACAGTGACAAAACTCAGAAACTCGTCCGCCGGTTTTGGATTCTTGACTATTTTTAATCATCCCTATGCGGGTATACCACTTTGCTGTGGCTTCGTTCGTCAGCAACCGCGGCAATTTCTAGCTCTCGTTTGTCCTCGAGTTTTGAACATCTGTTGCAAAAACCACCCCTGCATCTACCTCATTGCGTTCGATGTAATCAAGTACCTGTTTTACATTGGCGGCAAAAATCAGTTTGTCCCTGATTAACGGCAGAATTCTGTAGTACCGGAAAATTTCCTCGGCATATCTCCCTGCCGGTACAGTCTTGAAGTTGCCGACTGCTATCTTCTTCACTCTGTCGGATGTCAGGTCGGTAAAAGAATGTGCTCTTGACTTGGTATTTGAGGATGTCAATAGCACCAGTGAATTTTTCGCGAAGTTTTTTCGCGTGCCCGGGACGATGAGTCCCTTGCTTCTCAAGTTCATCCATTTCATTCGGCGCAGCTGAAGCAAATACGTCAACCGGCGCTCCTCCCTCAATCTGTCTTATAAGATCTCCTGAAGCGCCGAAGTTAAACCGGACCCTTGTCCCTTTATTGCGAACTTCATACATTTTGCCTATCTCTTCAAATGCGTTTTTAAGACTCATAGCCGCAGATACGGTAATTTCCTTCTGTGCTTCGGCAAATGAAGTTGATAAGAGCAGAATTATCAAATATAGTAATGCCATAAATAACACGAATAATTTTTTATGCATTGATGTCCTCCAAGGTCTGACTTTCCAACATAAACATAAACCAATAAAAACTGAGTCATATCCCTTATTGTCACTGCACATTGTCACAGTAATCTTCACCGATCTTTGAATTAAGGACTGCGAGCTCCATGTCTCCGTCCTCACCGAGTATTCCAAAGGCATCCGCCCTGCATTGCCGGCAGTGGGTCATCTGCAGAATGTACTTGCCGCATTCCTCGGCGCATCTTGGTGATCATTTCATGAGATGGTCTCTTCAAATCAGCGAAGTCAGCCTGAGGTATCAGCGGGATGATGTTCATAATATGCTGCGCCCTTTTCTCCAGCCAGAGATGCAATGGACGGAATATCCGTATCGTTGACGCCGGGAATAAATACCGTGTTGACCTTAACGGCAAGACCTGCCTCTACAGCATTCTTCAATCCCGATTTGCTGATTGAACAAAAGATATTCTGCTGCTTCCCGTCCCTTATAAGTCATCCCATTGTATGTTACCCAGGAATATATCTTTTCCGCTGTCTCGAGCGATACGGCATTCATTGTTACCGTGATGGCTTCTCACTCCTGACCTGAGAAGGTCGTCAAGCTTTTCAGGGAGGAGAAGCCCGTTGGTCGACACACATAGAATAATTTCCGGGAACTCCCTGTTTATCGCACCCAGCACTTCAAATGTTGCTTCATTGGCCAAAGGGTCGCCGGGTCCTGCTATACCGATAACGGTAATATTTTCGTTTCTGTCAATGCAGGATGTCCTGATCCGTTCAAGGGCATCTCCGGGAGCTGAGAACGGTACTGGTAATCCCGGGCCTCGATTCGTTGGCACAGTCGTATTTTCTGATGCAGTACCTGCACTGTATATTGCATGCAGGGGCAACCGGAAGATGGATCCTTCCGAACTTATGATGCGCCTCCTTTGAAAAGCAGGGATGTTTTTTCAAAATATCCGGGCTTTCATCTCTTTTCATTACAGGTATTTTTGATGCTATCATGGGTCACCTCTCTCTATAGATATATCTATTGATATAACTATAAAGAGCAATATTAATGCCATTTGTAACACATTGAATATTAAGGAAAGCAGAGGTATCGATACATAAACAAGAAGACATTTATGTCCTTGGCAGGACAATATTGTTTGTTTATCGGTGATTGTATCTGGACCTTTGCAACTCCCGGAAGGCCGCCGGTTGATCGAGAATTCTTTCTCACAGAAACAAACATTTCTACATAACCTAATAATGATAAGTATTTCTTTTGATAATCAATTGTGAATAAAGAAGATTTTACCCTATATCTTTTGACATAGGTAATCACAAAATCCATTTCATCTTTCTTTTCATGGTGAAGAGAGAAACCCAACCTATTTCTCAGCCCCATCAAAAGATTGACTATCAGGCGTATCATCAGGTCTTTATTAGCGGGCTCGCTTTCAGCTATGAGGAGGGCCAATGCCGTCAAGGTGTTCTCGCTTATTATTTCCGGTATACCTTCCTGCCTATTGTAAAGAAGAAACAGGAAGCTTCCGATCCTCTTGTTGCCGTCGAGGAAAGGATGGTCTTTGATGACAAAGTAGAGAAGATGCGCTGCCTTTTCTTCTCTTGTACGGTAGAGCGGGTCACCGAACATAGTCTGCTCAATGTTACCGAGTATGGCAGCCAGGGCATCACCGCGTTCAGAGCCGAATAAATCTGTAGCGTCTCCACGCCCTTTCAGTTCTTGCTTGAGTTCGAAAATCGCCTGCCTTGCAAAGTCATATTCAAGCACGCCGCGAGCGGGCTGACAGCCTGCCGGAAGGACAAGGGCATCTTCGTCATATTGGAGGAGTAGCCGCCACGTCTTTGCGTAGCCGACGATAACAGAAAGGACATCCCTGCCCATTTCAGTGACAAGGGTCTGGTTGTTAAGGGTCCTCGCAAGCAGTTCAACCGCCTGCTGCATTTCAGAGAGCCCTTTTTCAGCTATCCTGGACTGATTAACCGTAAACCCTTGTACAAGATGGTCACGCAGCACTTTGGTAGCCCACTGCCGGAATTGGGTGCCCGTTTCGAGTTGACCCGGTAGCCTACTGAAAGAATAGCATCAAGGTTAATAAGAACTGTGTCTGATACGTTTTCCCGTCCGGGGCAGTATGTGCAAATTTTGCACGGATACTGCCGTCTTTCCTCCAGTTCCCCCTCTTTAAAAACATTGCGTAGATGCTTGGTTATGACCGTCCAGCGTTCTCTGCCAAACAGTTCGGCCATCTGGTCCTGGGTAAGCCAGACCGTCTCGGCCTCTAAATGAACTTCGAGGCCGGTTGTGCCGTCAGGGGATTGATATATGATAATTTGATCACTCACGCTTTAAGCCATTGGAAAGTTATGGGCCTTATGATGTTCATATTCTGCAACTGTCCATAATTTTTTTATAATTCATCATATTACGAGCGTCTAATACCTTTTCGAATCTTCTTCCCTTGACATTCTATACTTTACCTTTGCTGTGATCCGCTCTAAATAAATCGGCTCTGTGCCTATTTTCGCAGACCCACCTGAAGATAGGCAAGCATTCAGCCTGCGCTCCTGCGACGTTCAAAAGTCAATAATCAAGTCTGACCCCGAAAAAATGCAAAAGGTAATTATGACTAAGGGTCTTTATCCAAGCACAGCAATCAATTCTGCAATGACACGTAAATCTTCCGCAGACTCTGGGTTCAAGACAATTGGCTCATATCCAGGTGCCGTAGTTTCTGGTCTTAGGACAATTTGGCTATGTTTCCACGTTCCATCTGGGAAAATCTCTTTTTTGCTTTCATAAGTCTTGACTGTAAAATGTCCGCCAGTATCAGTATCATGAATTTCTCTATGTTGCACAAGTACGACTTTCCCTCGGCGCGTGCCCACAGGGGACAATTTGAATAAGCACCATGCGCCATTAGGGATGCGACGGTTCATAGATTCGCCTATTACCTGAGCAATGAATAAACCTTGTTGTGGCCGAAAGACGCTTGGAAGTTCAGCCCATTCAAAATCTTCTGGACGCTGCAACTCCGCCCCTTGAGCTACTTCAGTGACTTGCTGTTCATCACTAAATCGACCTGCGGCCACTTTCAGGTCATAGATAGGTACGCAGTTCT
>CAVRZG010000003.1:0-79407 GCA_963725545.1 uncultured Nitrospiraceae bacterium
ATGTCACCTTACTTCGTTTCAGTTAGTGCTTTGCTCTGCCTGGAGGATGCTGTATTGGCGACCGTAAATTATCTTTCTTCTATATTCCCTTGGCGGCATTTTAAAAACAGTTTTGAAGATGCGGTTAAAGTGACTGAGGTTTCTGTACCCTACACTAAAGGCTGTTTCGGTTATGCTGTGATCGGAAGATTTCAGAAGCTCTGCTGCATTCTTTATTCTGATAATATTCAAATAAGAGGTGAAGGTCCGGCCGAATCTTTCTTTAAAGGCTCTGCAGAAACTGAACCTGTTCATGCAGGCCATATGGGCGATTTGATCAAGTGTCAGCTCATTCATATAGGTTCTATTGATATGCTTTGCGACGGCATCAAGAAGATGATCCTTATTGAGAGAAGTCTCGACGCCTTCCCTATCATCTTCATTTGAGAATATCTCTGATAATCGCTTCTTAAGATAAGAGAGATTCATCGGTTTTTTTATATAATCAGCAACATGTTTTCTGATTGCATTTATTACAAGGTTCTCGTTGCTGTGACCGGTAATTATAATTGCAGGGAGAGACGGTTCTTTATTTCTCAGCAGCTGTAAAACTTCAAATCCGTCCCGGTCGGGAAGGATATAATCGATGATTGCAAGGTCAATAGTCTCACTGTGCAGCTTGACAACATCTGAATATGAGGAGGCCTCGATAATACGATAATCTTTGTCGAGGGCGTTTTTAATAATATCCCGGACAAAAACATCATCGTCTGTAACAAGGACTGACTTTTTGTTCATAGCTCAAATAATTAGCAAAAGCTAAATATTAGGGATTATATGCCATGTGTAAAAAAATGTAAAGATAACGAATTAGAAAATGCTCTGTATCTGCTGACATCATGGTATGTATTTTTTATCGTATATAGGGTCATCGAAATATTAAGCGTTGCATGCAGAAGGCCTGAGTCAGGGATATAGATTTGTGGAGATTTTATGAGCTTTTTTTAATATTTGAATCATATGGTCCTAACTGCCGCATGATAAAGGTTTTCTCAATCATAATTAAGGGGTCAGACTTGTTTATTGCATTACTGGGAGATAGCATGTTCTAGTTACGCATGGCAAGGAAACCAAGGATAGAGTATGAAGAGGCATTTTATCATGTTATTACGCGAGGGAATCAACGCAGGAAGGTATTCAGAGATGACAATGATTTTCAGAAATATATCAGCCTGCTTGGATTTTATAAAGGACGCTATAAATATTCGCTATATGCATACGCATTAATGAACAATCATGTGCATCTTTTAATAGAAACTCATCGGATACCGCTTTCAAAAATCTTTCAGGGGGTAACCCAGAGTTACACGATATACTTCAACAGAAAATACAAAACTGTCGGGCATTTATTTCAAGGAAGGTATAAAGCGATACTCTGCGACAGAGATACTTATTTGATATCACTGGTTAAATATATTCATCTGAATCCGGTGAGGGCAAGAATAGCGAAGGCAGCGGGAGAATACCGGTGGAGCAGCCATGGGAGTTACGAAAAGCAAACAGACCATGAAATAGTTGATACAGACCGGGTATTGCGAATGTTTTCAGAAGACAAAACACAGGCAAGGAAGCTTTATAGAGCTTATATAGATGACGGCATAGAGGTTAAGAAAGAAGACATATACAAAACAGTAAGTCAGAGGATACTTGGGGAAGAGCATTTTGTTGATAAGGTGATGGAGAAGGTAGATGAAAGATTTAAGAACAAAAGGAAGCTTCATAAATACAGTCTAAAGAAGATAGCGGAAACAATCGGCAAGAATAAAGGTGTAACCATCAATCAGCTGAGAGAAAAAAGCAGGAACAGGGGGATAATAGCAGCAAGGAAACTTGCAAGTATTACGGCAAGGGAATTTGGATACAAGGGCAAAGAAATAGCGCTCTTTCTTCAAAAAGACCCTTCGGTTATAACCAGATATTTGAAAGACGGAGAAAGCTTTAAAGCGGATATGGAACATATTCTTAAGCTACTTAATGACTAATCTTTATGTATTATGCAATAAACAAGTCTGACCCCATTGGACACATTGGACATATTGTGAAAATTGCAAAGGACTTGTGACTTAAAATTCAACCAATAAGGAAATCAAGGTACTCTTTTTGTTAGTTTCAATTCTCATTTGTATTTTATTGTTGATCAAGTCGGCAATCACAGCGCCGACAAAAGCACCAGCAACGTCTATCGCCATTTGTCTTCCACTGAAATAATCGTTATCTTCAGTGCTGTCAGATACCTCTTTTGCTAGACCCGGCAAGCTCCCAATGACTGTGCCTAACGTTATTCTACCGGCATCATTGATGTCAGTTTTATAATGCAATACACTTTCGCTCGCTGCCCCAAAAACTGTTGATAACCCGAAATGTAACCCATCAGTCGAAGCAGCAAAAGATGTTGCAGGCATAAGCAGAAGAATAATGAGTGCCGCAGAGTTGAACTGCATATAGAATTTCATACGAACTACCTCCTGTGATAATTTACATCGGCCAAGGTGCAAACTTGTCTTTTTATTGTGAAATAATCTTTTTTAGTAAATATGTTACGAGGCATATATGTGGTAAATTATCCGTTAAAGCTATTTACTTGTCAAGGGGAGAAACAAAATAAATGAAGAAGATCAATTCTTGATAGCTCCGAGGGAAATAAAGGTGGCTTGAGAATGTTCATTACAATAAATTAGCACACGAGGTGTATTGATAACGCATAATTACGAACATCTTCAACAGGATCCTACGCATATAAGATACTTCCTGTCGTCGACACATCATCAGACTGCTCTCAGGCCGTTTGATTCTTATATTAACTGTGAAGCAGGGCGGATTATTAAAGTGTAGTTATCGAAGTTCTGGTTAGAGTCATGATAATCCGGTTAGAAAAATAAAAAATCTGTAAATGAACAGAGCAGGTATGATAAAATTTGCGGAGATGAACAGGAACCATATAATCACTTGTTAGGACATATGGAGGGATACGCACGTGAGTACGGTAACAATCGAACGACTTGGTGAGTTAATGAGAGCGGGGGATGTTGCCACTATCGAGAAGGCCTTTCACTATGCCGCAGATTGGAATACCAAAGAATGGACGGTCGATGCGCTCAGGACTATGGTCGGGTGGAAGCTCGATTTCGACTATGAAGCAATGGAAGATACATTGCGCGGTATCGTCGAAGTATGCAAGGCAGAAGTTGGAGGTGGCTCCTACAGAACGAACTGTATCCGGATGGCAAATGATGCGCTGAAGGAATTGGCATCACCCGTTCGTCGGGAACAACCGGTTACGCAATCCCAAGACCCAAAGTGGGATGACCTTACGGATGATGAACTTCTCGCCAATGCGAAGGATTTGGGTATATCGGGCTGCGAGTCGCTCTCAAGAGAGGAATTGCTCCGGGCAATTACAGAACATTTTGATCGCGATAAACGACAGGACGGAACGACAACTTCGGCTGTAGGCAAGAAGTGGTGGCAGTTCTGGAAACCTGCGCACTCGGCGTCGCCAGAAGTTCCCCGGAAAACGAGTTGCAAGAAACCGGCCTTTGCTGGCTGGCTGCCTGATGGAAGGAGAATCGTCCTTGTCCGGAAACGCGCTGCGGAGGGCTTCATCAATGGCTTCAAAGAACGCTTCCGGAGAAAGTCTGATTCACTGCCGAAGGAGGGCATGATCGCAATGTTCGCTGCAGACTGCGCAGGATGTTCTAGAGGCGAAGTCGAAAGGATCGGAGCCGCTTATTTGCAGGGAAGCGTCATCGTTGAGTATAAGCGATCTGGAAAGGACGCTGTTAACGATCCTGATAACAGTTGGGATGAGCCATGTTATGTAGTTGTGTTCTAGGACCTTTTGAACAAACGTGTCGAGAGTACTAATCGTCTTCCAGTCGCGGCTCTCATGCGAGCGCAAGGCCTAACCAGCCGCCCGGGAACCTGTTATGAAGACAACCTGTCCTTTCATCCTTTTGGCTCCTCCTTGCTACCATTCTGTATTTATGGTTTCTATTTTTCCTTAAACATCTCCTTGAAAAAGATCTTCAACGCTTCCCATGAGCGTTTATCGGCCTTTGCATTGTAGGCTACACCTTTAATTCCAAAACTGTCTGCGCCAGGATTGGTAAAACTGTGTTCAGCTCCTCCGTAGATATTCATCTGCCAGTCTACATTGGCCTTACGCATCTCGTCCTGGAAGGCAGCGACTTTTTCCGGAGGGTTGAAGGGGTCATTTGCGCCCTGCAAAACAAGAACTGAGCCTTTGATGTTCTTTGCATCAGAAGGATCAGGAGTATCAAGCCCTCCGTGAAAACTCGCGACCCCGGAGATGTTTGCCCCGCTTCTGGCTAGTTCGAGCACTGTCGTCCCGCCAAAACAATATCCAATCGCGACAATACGACCAGGGTCTGCAAGTGGATTCTCTTTCAGGACCTTGAGTCCTTCAACTGCGCGCGAGCGCATAAGTTTCCGGTTCTTCGTATATATCCCGGAAAGTTCTCCCGCCTTCTGAGGATTGTCCGTGTTTATTCCTTTTCCATACATGTCTGCTGCGAAGGCGACATAACCGAGTTTTGCCAGTTCTTCAGTACGTTTCTTTATATACTGGTTAAGTCCCCACCATTCGTGAACAACCATAACGCCCGGGCGTTTGGTCTTTACTGCGTCGTCATATGCGAGGTATCCTTCAAGAAGGGCATCTCCATCACGGTATTCAACGGTCTGAGTGCGTAATTCTGCGTACACAGTTGTACCTCCCATCAAAAGAATCATCATGACAAGCAACCATTTCATATTGACCTCCTCTTCAATTTGACTATATTTTTAGGATTTAAGTACAGATAACATATATCCATCCAACCTCCTGAGCAAGAGAAGTGCCAAAATATAAGCCATTGTTTTTGCAGGATATTGAACCTGGGAATGAATAATCCGTTCGGGTACTTTGCCTTGGGGTGCTGGAAATATGCCCCGGTGAAGGCATTGAAAGTCAGATGTTTCTGCCCGGAAGCGAGAAATCATTGCTTTTTATGCCAATTTTACCTTATTATAGAAATAACGAGGTTAGAAAAGCCAACCAATGACCAGACAACGATTAAGTTATATCCTCTTTTTCTTTCTGATCATCTTAAGTGTGTCTTTCGTTTTACCGGCATCCGGGATTGCGCAGTCCGAAGAGAACCCCGCAGTCGCGGCAAGTTTCGCTTCCAGAATGAAACTCGATGCGCTTCGGACTTATATCGAGGGGCGGATTGATACGAGTGAGATAAAGAGTGAAAATCCGTTTATGTCTGCGGCTGAAGTTGCATTGAGCAGCAACCTGAAAGCGTATTTTACTGTCAAGTTTCCATCCATGACGATTCTTACAAAGAGGCAGAATTTGGATTATTCCCGTGCTCTATTTGGATTCAATGTAGCGTTCTGATTTGTCCTGAATTCGACCTTTAGCGAAGGCCTGGTTTCCGCTTTGGAAACGGGCTTTTTTTGTTGGAGAGACTCAATGGAACAGGTGTGTTTATATGAATGTGCTCGATAAATCGGACACTGAAGTCCTCAGGGAGATAGGGGTACATGGGTCCCAATGGGAAAGACTTCATGGAGGATATTTTTCCGATTCAGATGTTGTTTCATGCCTGGTTAAGGAGATCAGAAAATCCATTGAGGTTTCAAATCCTGATGTGATCGTCGACCTTGCAGGCGGAACAGGCTACGTCCTGCGCGAATTGATCAGGTCGAATATAGACCCGTGCATACGCCTGGTTAACATTGACCTTTCAGGAAGACAACTATACAGGACCAATGATCCCAGGATAAGCAGTTTGAGAAAATCTATAAGTAATTTCCATCGTGATGATATCTGTCCCGAGGCGGAACGTTTCCTTTTTGTCATGAGGTCGGCTTTTCACTATTTCGGTAGAGAACGACTGGCGCCGCTGCTGCGGCACCTGCGTTCCCAGATGAAGAAAGGTGAGATGTTTGTTCATCAGACAGCAAGTTTTGCATTCAGGAAAGATGTCTCCTGTATGAATATGCTCTATCAGATGATGGGTACGGCAAAGTGGTTTCCAACGGTCAGGGAGATGCGAAGACTCCTGAGGGACGAAGGATGGTCAATAGTGTATGTTTCCAGAGCGCCAAAACTGTTCTTGACGTCAAAGGACCTCGCCGGACGCTACAATCTCAGCAAAGAGACTGTAAAGCGAATATCTGAAAGTATGTTCCGTCACAATGGTGATATAGAAAATGTTTTTGCAAAAATCCCGGACGGGTTCTGTGCCTACCTGCATTATTATATTTACAGGTGTGTGGCAGTTTGACCAATTACAGCGGCTTTCTTAATCTTACGAACCGGACAAATAATCCATCCTTCATAGTCTCTATCTTTAAGCCCGTCCCCTCGAATAATGCGACAGTTTTCTGCATATCGGATTTGCCTACTTCGATTGCAGGTTCATAGATAGAGAGTATTCCGCCCTTTTTTAGCGCTCGGGATATATTTTCTGCAGCTTTTGCCTTGTTGCCGAACTCATGAAAACAGACGTAAAGGAGGCACACGTCACAAAATGCATCTTCCAGAATAATTGATGAAATGTCACCTTCAACGATACAGACTTTATCGCCGAATCTTTGCACTTTTTTTGTCAGTTTCCGGATCATGCCCTCCTGAAGCTCGATTGCGTACACTTTTTGAGCGCGCTCCGCAAGGGCCTCAGTGAAAAAGCCATTGCCCGGTCCGACTTCGAGCACAACCGAATCCTTTGTGATACCGGATTCATTGAATATCTTTTCACGATCCGTAAAAGCCTTCCTTATCGGATTATAGAGGACGAATGAAAGCCATGATGGACAAACCATACTCATCTGTTCCGCCTTTCCTTGCATAAGTTTATCACACTGTGAACATATGCCTGCAACTCATCTAACATTTTTCTTTTGGCTTAAGAGGATTTCTTCTGCCCGAGTGCAACAAGTATGACTCCTGTGATAATTATCGTCATTGAGACAAGCCCGGTGGAAGTGATTTTTTCCCCGGCAAACAAGATACCCAGAATCACCGCAATAACAGGATTCACATATGCATAGCTCGTTGCCAATGCAGGCCGGACGTTTTTCAGCAGATAGATATATGCGCTGAAAGCGATGAGTGATCCGAAGAGCATTAGATAGATCAGCGCGCCTGTCGCCCTTAACGATGGCACAGAGCTGATCGATTCTCCGGAAAAAAGACTGGCTGCAATCAACAATATGCCTCCTGATATCATCTGCACAGCGACTGACATAAACCCTTTCGGCATTATCAGGTGCCGGCTCCATGCCGATCCAAAGGCCCAGCAGGCAGATGCCGCAAGCAATGCTGTCGCGCCTGCAGGACTTCCCCGCAGCTCACCCTCCATATTCAAGAAGACTACTCCTGCGATTCCCACAACGATGCCCGCAAGCTCCAGGCGATTAGGCCATCTTTTCCATATCCCGGCAAAGAGAACAGTCCAGAGGGGAACAGCAGCCACGCCAAGGGCCGCAAGACCCGATGACACCCACTGCTCTGCGTAAACAACCCCTCCATTTCCGCCGAGCAGGAGAAGAGCTCCAACCAATGTGCCGCCAACCCATTCCGGACGGGCCGGTGCAGGAATACCCCTGAGCCTCAGAAAAAGATACATCCCTCCGCCTGTAAGCAGGAATCGTGTCCCTGCCATTATGAAGGGAGGAAATCCTTCGAGAGCGATGCGTATAGCCAGATATGTTGACCCCCATATGAAGTAGAGGGCAAACAAAGACAATATGATCCTGGTCTTTCGTTCTTTCATTTCATTGTGTGTTTTGTATCCGAATGCCTCGAAAATAAAAAGGCCACGGTATTCCGTGGCCCTTGAGATTTTCAGATTGTCCTGTCTGCAGTTAGGAGAATCTACCTCCGGCCCGGAGTTCAATACACCAGGCTTTTCTGTGTAGTCTCATCACTGTCTGTGGACATATCAGAGTCATGTTTCGACTATAAATCAGAGACGTTTTCCAAGTCAAGAAAATACTAAAAATAGTCATCCCAGCGAAATATCAACGGTTCAGTGTCTTCCTTCAGCAGCTTGGCCGTAATGACCTCGCCGATAAAGAGCGTGTGGTCTCCGGCAGAAAAGGTATTGACCACTTTGCATTCGAAGAACGAATGCGCTCCGGTCAGTACAGGCGAGCCGTTGGGTGCATCGAAGAACGATACCCCCTGAAACTTGTCAACCTTTCTTCCGCTTTTGAACCCGAAAACCGCAGCATAGTCCTGCATGTCTTCATCAAGGGTGTTTATAGCAAAATAGCCTGATTCTTCTATCAGGTTGTGTGTATACCTGGCAGGGGCGACTGAGATCATGAGCAATACGGGCTTAAGGGAGACCTGCGAGATCCACGCAGCCGTCATTCCATTTATTCTCTCTTTTGTCCTCACCGTAATAATATATACTCCGTGAGATATTCCCTTTGACACTATGTCCTGCATCTTTCCCTCCTTTGTGATCGACCGGAAATCTTGCTCAAAGTATAAGAGAAAAATCAGTGCCGGTCAAGGCATCGCAGGATCCATGCTAATTTGTTTTGACAAACAAAAAGGTATTGTTTTAATCTGAACAGTGCCTTAAGAAAAATCGGGCAGTTTTTTCGGAAGACTGAAGTTGATGCCGCGCGAAAGGAGCAGAAATGCCGAGGAAGAGAGTGAAGGTCAGAAAAGGTGATACTGTGAGAGTTCATTACACATGCAGATTGGACGATGGTACCGTGGCGTACAGTTCAGCCGACGCCGATCCAATAGAATTTACATTGGGCCGGGGGGATACCATAAAAGGACTTGAAGAGGCTGTTTCAGTAATGAAAGTCGGCGATTCGAAAACGATAAGTATTCCTCCGGATAAGGCCTATGGTCAGCGACGTGAAGAGTGGGCTCTGAATGTGCCTCGAAATAAAATGCCTGAAGGTTTTATTCCTATAGTCGGACTTCGGTTTGAGTTGCAGAGGGAAAGCGGCGAGGCCTCTGCGGCAACGATAACGTATATATCAGAATCGAGTGTGACCCTGGATTTCAACCACCCACTGGCGGGTAAGGAACTGATTTGCGATATCAGTCTGCTGGAGATTGTAGATTCAGCGGGTTCCGGGACTTGATCGTGGTATAACGTGAAGCTCTTCTCGTGACTGAGCCTTCATAATCAGGAATATGTTTTGCAAACGTCACGTAAAACCTTCAGCTCCGTCTATTGATAAACATAGTTGTCTATTCTGACCTTGGTTACATAGAATAGCTCGCAGGAATGATCGCCGGAATCATCTCGTGTCAGACTAGTGCTCCACCAGACTCTTTGTCCTTCGTAAGAGCCTTGAATGTTTACCAGAAGACCTTCAAGCACAATTTTCTGCCTCTTTCCAACAGACCTGACTGCCTTAAGAACATTCTCTGTCGCGGGAATTATATGGTTGTTCGAAGAATGTCTTGCTATGTATGTCCTGTCAAAGGGAGCCCCGGCCTCATATGTGAAGAAATACCAACGGTTGCCCTGACTGAAAGACACATATTTCTTGCTCTCCGGATCGGCTGCTTTGCCCCAGGCAAGAGCGAGGTCTATTGGTGATAGTTGGCCGGACCAGCCTGATGAATAGGGTTCCTTGCCGACTACCACAGCCGATATCTTGTAGGCAGCCGCAGGATTCACATCCAATTGTCCATCTTTGAGTTTAAGAGTGAAGCCTTCTTCCTTGTCACATGGAATCTGTACCGGATCCTGTGATGTGTCAATTTCCTCATATTCCACTGAGGTGGGATCAGGGCCGCTGCACCCCGCGGCAAGCAGTATCCATAATGCGAATATAATTACAGGCCATTGAAATGTTCTCATATACAGTGTTTTATTGTATCATTTACGTGGCAGTCGGTTAAAATATGAGTATTTCCTGGTACAGTGTAAGATTATTAAGTGACTCTTTATCATTGCTGTCCAAAATATTATTGGAAAGGTATATGACTCAATTTCTGAATCAAAATCACGGGCAACCTTGATGAGACCGAAGACGAAGCGGAGGTCTCAGCTTTGGACTTTGCAATTAACATTGAAGTCAGATAAAGGTTTGAACAGAAACACAAGTAGTTGTTTTGATTCATGAAATTGAGTCATATACCTGAGTGTTGAACAGTTCGGAATATCTATTTTAGACAAATATGACCGTTTATCCGAAAAAGGAGGTTTAAATCTGAAAACGTATCTGGTTCTTATCTTCGTTTTGTATTTACTGAAAGAAGGCTTTGAATATCTGCTCCGGTATCTGAATCTCCGCCACATGAAGGAGAAAGGCTTGTCAATACCGGTTGAGCTTGAAGGTCACGTGGACAGGGATCTCCTGAAGAAGATACAGTCATACGAGGCTGAGAAAACCCGGTTCGGCTTTATCTCGTCTGTTTTCAGCGATCTGATTACAGTCGTATTCATTTTTGGTGGTCTACTGGATATGTACAGTTCCTGGACCGCGTCTCTGAACTGGCCGTTCATTTCGGCCGGCTTATTGTTTTTTCTGCTTTTGAGTTACGCAAGCACAATACTTTCAATTCCATTCAATCTGTATGAGACATTCAAAATTGAGAACAAATACGGGTTTAATACCATGACTCTGAAACTGTGGATTACCGATTTTCTTAAATCGCTTCTTCTTTCCTCAGTGCTCACGGGAATTATGGCAGCCGCCGGTTTCTGGATAATCCAGTCGAGCCCTGATTACTGGTGGATATGGGTCTGGGGTTTCTTCCTGGTCTTCAGCATCTTCATGATGTATATATCGCCCTATGTAATAGAACCGCTCTTCAACAAATTCACTCCGATCGATGACGCCGGGCTTGAAGAGAGCCTGAAAAATATGATGGCAAAAGTGAATATAAGAGTGAGCAGGGTCTTCAGGATGGATGCGTCAAAGAGGAGCCGGCATACGAACGCCTATTTTTCAGGCATCGGCAGAGTCAAGAGAATAATCCTCTACGATACTCTGATTGAAATATTCGATCATGATGAGATACTGGCTGTCCTGGCGCACGAGGCAGGTCACTGGAAAAAGAGACATGTCCTGAAGATGATCATCGGAATGGAGATAATCTCATTTGTCGGAGTCTACATCTCGTTCAGGGTCCTTCAGACAGACTTTCTTCCGGATATTTTCGGCATTCAACAGGGCACTTTTTTCACGAAAGTTGCACTCCTCGGCTTCATAGGCGGAATCGCTGTTTTCCCTTTTACACCTCTGAGCAGTTACATCTCAAGACGTTTTGAGAAACAGGCTGACAGGTTTGCATGCGAATTGTCCGGGAACAGGGATGCTATGGCAAGCGCGCTCATAAAACTCTCAAAGGACAACCTCTCAAACCTTCATCCGCATCCGCTGTACGCGGCCTTTTATTACTCACATCCCCCTATTGTCGAGAGAATCAGAGAGCTTAAGAAGATGTGACCATGGAGTTAAAGAAAAACTCTTCTGATGATACGACCTAAGGACAAGCAGCTTCTTAACAACGTATTAATTTTCGATCTGCCAAGACTGATCATAGCCTGGAGGTAATTGACGGCCTTCCATATGCTCGTTTCCGTGTCGATTTGTTTTGTTCGACCATCCGATAATAATTTTTCTACTCTGCACACCTTCCCAAGAATATCACTCTCACACACAGGTTCATCCAGGCTGAATAGAGCGTCGCCCTTTGTCTGAAAGACGAGAGAGCCATCTTTGACTCGTTTAGCAACTATTCTGTGGAGCAGAAGAGAGTTATCCCGTGTTCTGCAGAATATCAAATCTCCTATCCGCAAAGAAGAAGTCCGGACCTTCCGTACTGTCAGCATCTCACCCCCATTAAGGAAGGGGGCCATGCTGTTGCCCGTTACCCTGACACGGAGACTTAAAGCCCTGCCCAGTATGTCTTTGAACAGCTCAGCTGCTCCACTTGAAGAAAGATCATGCAACTGTTCTGCATTGAATGAATATCGATTGTTATGCTGAGGCATACTCTTCAAGGAGATTCACGATTTCTGAGTCGGGTCTGAAGAACAGATCAAACGAGGGTATGCGGGAAACCATGTCTTCGCATAAGGAGAGTACTCCCGTCATCATTCCCTCGTCATACCATGGAACAGAAGTCACAGGCATGAGCCTCTCAAAAGCCTCTCCAGGGGAGATCTCTTTTATGACGTTTTCCGATCCCTGGTGGAGAAAAAAAATTCCTGAAAGAATAGTTTTCTTGTTTTCAGCTATGCCTGCCTCGCCCGCCCATGGAGTGCCATATGCCATGAAAGTATTGTTCATCTTTCGGATCGCAATGCGGTCGTCGCTGAGCAGCTCCCAGAGTTTTCTCCCGGCAAACTGGTTTGAAATCGTGCTTTTCCCTGCACCGGAACGTCCGGGGAATATGTAACCTTTTTCACGAAAATGCACACCCGCAGCATGCACCAGAGCGCCATCCTTCTGTGACAATATGTGGATCACTAAGAGCTGATCCAAGGGATACAAGAGAGGATTCAAGACTTTTGTATGGCCTTCAGCACTGACTTTCAGCATGTCGCTGCAATATACTGTGACATCAGCAGAGTTTTTGCTAATCCGGGCCATCCAGACAGTCTGATTATCGAGAACGGGAGGATTGAGAGTCATAATATATTCATCAATATGTTTATACATAGACCAAGACTCTTCCGAATCAAATATCTTTGTCATATTTTTTACATCGGGCATATTCTGAAGATCAAGAGTAACGCGAACGGTTAGAGAGCATTTCGCCGCACCGGCATTATTCAGGAAAGGCAGGTACAGAGGGGGAGGAGGATGGACTGTCACCTCAGTATTACATCTTGTAATGAAATTGATGTCCGCAATCTCCAGGTTCAAAAGGTCGGCAGCCAATTGCTAACTCGCCAAAAAAGACAGCAACACAATCAAGAGCCCGTGCGTGAAGAGCAAACCCCTGTAAGACACCCGTTCCCCGATACACCTTTCGGGTCAGAATAAGCGGTTTTGCAACCGATAGCAAGCACTTCTTCGGCGGCCAACTCAATTACCCTGATTCCGGGTTTTTCATATACCTGCTTGTTCTGCTTTTCCTTCTTAGGCTGCATTGTATTCTCCTTGTGCACAAAGTTTTTCGATTTCGAGAAAACGAAGACTGCCCATGGAACAGAGATATTCCGAACGGATTTCTTCTTTACCGTTTTCAAGCCCGAAAAAAGCAGGACAAAAACCACAGAGGTGTCTCTTTTCGCAGTGATTGCAAGTATAGAGGTCTCCTGCTTTTCTGTTTCTTATGTCTGATATGATGCCATGCCAGCCCTTCAGAAAACAACCCTCAGAAAGATTGAATTTCAGGCCGGTCGGCATAATGCAAGGCTGAAGGTTGCCGTACGGGTCGATATGAAAACTGGTGAGGCCGGCCCCACAGTTGTACAATTTATCATTTGGAGACTGCCCCTTTGACCTCGTAAAATACTCCTCCCAATTTCCGGCCCTCTTCTTATCCGTAAATTCCAGCTCTACTGCTTCTTGAGGGGAGACCCTCAAGTTCAGTGGGGACCTGTCTCCATCCAAACGTGGGAATATCGCGGCATCAAAACGGAATTTCACGCCGAAACTTTTAGCGATGTCCTCAATCTCAGCAAATTCGTGTTTGTTTAACGTCATGAGGATAGTCTTCAAGCCGACAGGTATCTTTCGTTCCAGGAGTCTCCTGACGGCATTCAAACACTTGTTATATGACCCTGACACGCGCGTGATTTTTTCATATGTGGGTGAAGTCGCCCCGTAAAGGCTTATCTCAACAACCCTCGGAGGCATATCCGCAAACAGGTCAACGATCCTATCGGTTACCAATGTTCCATTTGTAAAAATGGTGAGCACCATCCCCCGCTGTTTTGCATGGCTGTAAATCCTGGAGAAATCCTTTCTTAATAAAGGTTCCCCTCCGGTAATGAGAAGATAGAGACATCCGGCTTCGGCGATTTCGTCAATGACAGACAATACCTGTGAAGTGCTCATCTCACTGTCGCGACGCTTTTGCAGACTCAGTGTATTTCCCAGATAACAGTGAACGCATTTGAGGTTGCATCGACGGGTCAGCTCTATGCTGCCTGATATGGGGGTGCGAAGCTGCTCGGATTTCCTGTTAAACTCCCTTATGAAATCCAGATCACTTGTCAGCTTTTCAGTGCATTCCATAGAATAGTCTATTCCTTAATAAGCCCTTCTTCCAGAAGTCCGGAAATGAACTCCCTGATATCGGAATCAGCACTTTCTTCTCCGACATCGAAGCGGTCGATAACACCCTTGCGGATATCTTCCAGGCTCTTCTGCTCATCTATTTGCTGCCATATATACTCGCCTACAGTGTTCAGGACGAATATCCTCTGCATATCCGCCAGCTTCCCCCTGACAGGCACAACAAAAAGCTCACCTGCGATCTTACGCGTGACAATGTCTTTGTTTTTATGATAGATGCTTCCCGTCATATGGACTCCTGTTATTATGCGCCTCTCTTACTTGAGCTTGAGCGCAGGGTCTCCCTGCAGGTTATAGATATCTATCATGAATTTCTGCCCTCCGGCTGTGTTGTAACCTGTGAATGCCTTTAAGAGGGCATCTCCCAGTAGCGTCTTTTTCGCGCTGAAAGCAGCCTTGAAAAATTCCTCATCAAGGATTCTGGCCGATGAATTAAATGAATATCCTGATGGAGACCAGACTGCCACGGAACCTCCGGTTTTTGTTAATAGAAGGGATTCGCTCAAAGAATCATAACCTGGAATTCCATATTGTCCCATAAGGCATGTCATGGCGGTCAGGATATGAAGACCCCTGCTGTTGGTCATCGCGCTCAGGTCCTGTTTCGTAAGCAATCCGTACTTACCCAGTTGGCCGGGTCCGGAATGACCTATGAAGTTCAAATAGATAGCCCCGCTGTTTATTCTGTTCAACAGCATTGACCGGGCCTCGTTGAGCGGATGCTGCGAGAGATAAATCTTCTCAATAGCGTATTTCTGAGGCGCCAGCGCAGCCACGGCATCACTGTCTTCCGTAAAATTGCCGCCATCGTCATCAATATCAGCCGTTGCGACAAAAAGGTTCCCTCCGGTGCTCTCATAGCTCATTATCTTATTTACAACATCCTGCAACTCCTGGGCCGTCAGCACCGGAAGCCTGCCGATAGCCATTTTGGGGAGATTATCTGCATCCACCTCAGTAAAGAGGTTGTCGGATGGATAAAGTCCCATAGGTGTCGGCGCCATCAAAGCCGGCACCAGATTATCTCCCTTACCCATATTATTCTTATAGTCAAAAGTCCCATTGCCTGCAAGAACAACATATTTCGGCGGTTTGATCCAATTGTGATAAGCATAGGAAAGAAAAGTCCTGAGAGTCCTCGGATCATATATCCCATAATTGAATTCATTCATCAGATCTTCAAGCAGAACCACTTTTGTCAATAACCCCTGTCTCTGACGATATGCGGCAAGGATATTAGCCGCGTTGGCCAACTCCTGTGTGGAAATGACGAGATAGTCGGCAAAGTTCTGTTGCATTTTGAGAGTGCTCGGAACAGACTGTCTCATATTGGTGACAGGCAAAGCCGCACTACTCAACAGAGCAAGATAAATTGTCCCGGGAGTTTCCGGCGTGAAACTTACAGCGTAGTCACCGCTTGCGCCGCTTATCGTCCTGGACATTATAGTCCTGGGTTTGCGGGGATCGGTGATGTCGAACAGCAGTATTTGCGGACCTGTGAACCCGCTGACGGTCACAGGAGAATTTCCGTCACCACTGCAGATGAGGGTATTATCAACAGCGCGATATAGCCTTTGATATGTCAGGTCGATAGAATCAACATAAAAGATGCTCCAGAGCGCGCCTTCATCATCCTGTATCCCTTTTATCTCAACAGAATTGTCCCCTTCCTTCAGGAAGCCTTTGCAATCGAATGTGAATGTCTTCGGACCAGGGCCTTCCCATGAATCATCGCCGATTATATTATCCACACCATTGAGGCTAACTTTGACATGGTGCCTGGCATTCGTAAAACCCTGAAGGTTGATGGTTAAGGAAGCCTCTGATGACGCTGCCATGCCATTTGCGCTGACGGTAAAGCTCTTTGCTCCGTCAACAGGGTCGCTGCCGACAATTACATCCCAGAACCAGTAGTCTGCCTCAGGGTTGTCGAACAGGGCCGGAACCACAATCCTGTTCTCTTCAGCGTGGACAGTCTCCGAAAATGCATCGTCTCCTGAAGCAGGAGCCGGTCCCGCCCCGGTAATTCTTGCCATTGGAAGTCCTGTCCCGATAGAGAGCCAGTATATATTTTCATCGGTGTAGATGCTCTCTATGCCGTGGCCATAAAAAAGTATTCCTGAATTGCTATCGTCATTGGTATAGGCGACTGCCTGTCCTTGATTAGTCAGCGAAAACATATTGTACCGGATCCAGGAATTAACAACCTGTTCAGAGTACCTCATAACTGATGCTATCTTTGATACAGGCAGGAAATAAAGTCCATCTCTACTCACGGATATCTTTACGCTTGTGCCATAAGAGGCCACCTTGACTGCACCTGCAGATTCTGTATTCTTTACAGACGCAAGCACAGTATTGCGTGAGTTAGAAGTCTCATTCACAGTCTTCGTATAGTTGGAATACAGATCTCTTCCAGCGCTTATCCCGGCATTTGAGTTTTTGTTGTTCGAGTACGTGATGACCCCATCAATTGAGGCGGTCCTAGTGATTTTTTCATTGGACCTGATTGCTTTTTCAGCAGAACTGAGAAGCATATCAGGATCAATTGAACCCGACATGTCCGGGTTTTCTATCTCAGCGGATTCTCCGGCACTCACATTGAACGGACCGTAAACCTTTTTTGCCCCTGTGTTCTCTATCTCGATCAATGCGTATGTATACTTGCTGTCCGGAGATGCGGTATTGTCGATGAGGCTGTATATACCGCCAAGAGGAGAAGTGAGCAGTGAAGGGAGCATCCTGTGGTTTATTCGCTGATAGACGCCGGTTGAATCATCCTTTCTGAGGAGATAAAAACCAGCGGTGCCGTTTTCCGATGAGGTCGTCCATTCCACAACCATCCGTCCGTCGTCTTCATAAGCCCTGAAGCCGGAAAGGAAGACATGAGTCGGGGTAATGCTGACGCACCCGGTATTGTTAGAGGGGTTTGTATCAGCCGGTGCAGATGCTGTCAAGCCTGCGCAGTTCTGAATGGAAGAGCTGAATCCGGTCACGCTTGCAGTTATCAGAAGGGTCGCTGAACTTCCGGAACTGAGATTTCCAACACTCCATATGCCCGTGCCACTGACGTAAGAACCCTGGCTTGGGGTGTTTGAGAGGTACTGCAGTTGTGAAGGAAGATTGTCAGTTACCTGTATATTGGTTTCTGCGTTCCTTCCGACATTGGTTGCAGTCACAAGGTAGGTAACCTGACAGCTGCCGACTGTGCAGGGGTCGCTGATGGCATTGACAATCTTTGTAACCTGAAGGTCCTGGAGCAGAGGCGCCATGTTTGTAACAGAACCGATCGCCGGGCCTGACTCGTTACTTGTTACCGTAGCCTGGTTGATAATCCTGTCGACGTCCAGAGGCAATGGATTATTTACTCTTACCTGGAACGTCACAGTCAGCGTGTCATTCTGGTCCAGTATGAAGCTATCTGCCGGGACCACCAGATCGGGTGGAACACCGTTTGAAAGCGGATTCGTTGTGGCAACATAATTTGTTTTTGTTTGAGTGGTCTTCGGGGTGCTGCAGGTGATTTGAACATTGTCAAAGTAGAAATAATCCTGATTATTCATTCCTGCTGAAACGAAGCGAATCTGGGAATTAGAGGATAGGTAAGAACTTATGTTGTAGACAGGGCTGGCAACGTAATTGTTGTCAGTACCGGGACCTGCGAAACGCGCTAATTCAGTCCAGTTTCCGCCACCATCGTTTGAAATAGAGAATGCTACATAATCAGACGAGCCGTCAAAACCCCGCCTTCGGTAATCAAAAGTCATAGTTGCAGTTGTGCACGCTGAAAGATTCACCTGACGACTTAAGCCGTTGCCTGTCTGACGGATTTGTGCACTACGATCGCCCAAATCTGTAACGATTTGTACATCGCCACCACCCGTATTCCCATCGTCGCCGATTTCAGCCCAATTGCCTGCCCAGCCGCTGCCGCCCGAATATGTGCCGGTTTCGAAATTATCGCTAATAGTGGATGTAGAAGGAGGTAAAGGACCAGTAGCCGACGTGCTGTTTGCAACATAAGCAGTATTAGCAGGCACTGGATCGTTTACCACTATTCCTGTCTGACGTGTTGCCGAGGTATTGGTGACGTTTATTGTGTAGGTTATCGTGTTACCCTCATACACGTTGCCGGAAGGATCTGCTGTTTTTGTGACAGTGAGAGCAGAAGCCGCCGGGGGTCCATAACCGAAATTCCCGTTTGTATAGAAGGTGTTGGCATCCGGGAGATTCACAGTAATCTGGGCGCCTGCATATGGCTGGCTGTCGCTGGTTGTCAGAGTCTTGCCGAGCAAAGGAGTCTGGTCTGTGTCTACACTGATGAAGAACCTCCCTGCTTCGGTCACCGGGAATGAATAATGCCCGTTGGCATCGGTTATTAAAGTCGACAACAATTGGTCGGAAGCAGGATTCAATATATTGTCACTATTTGTATCTTTGTAGAGTTTTACTGAAACTCCCTGAATGCCTGTTTCTCCGGAATCCTCACTCCCATTCCGGTTTGTGTCATCCCATACCACTCCCGCGATTGTTGCCGGAGTGCTGAACCCGAAGTCCGCGGTCAGCAGACTGGTATTGAGATTAAGAAAATCTACCTGAATCTGTACTCCCTGATATGTCTCATCATCTCTTGAGGTCAACGTCATACCGCTTAATGCCGGTTGAGTATTATCTATATTGACAAAAAATCTTCCTGCCACGGTAACCTGGAACATGTAATTGCCGTCTGAATCCGTTGTCGTAGTTGCTGTTAATTGATCAACCGCAGGATTGAAAATCCCATCTCCATTTGTGTCTTTGTAAAGCTGTACTGTTACACCCTGAATACCCGGCTCGCCTGCATCCCGGATTCCATCACGGTCAAGGTCGTTCCATACCGTATCGCCGATTCTGCCCGGTGCATTATAACCGAATGCTGTTCCTGAAACATTGGCCCCCGCGACTGTCACAGCCAAGGTACCGGCCTGTGCAGCTGTAGTTGTACCGGCATAGCCGATGAGTTTGCCGGTTGCATCCTCAATTTTAATGGTATAACTGCCGTTAGGTACGCCAGTGAAAGAGAAGCTGCCGCTCACATCACTAAGAGTTGCTCCCGTCACATTCCCATTTGAATCAAGAAGGGTGATGGTGACGTCTTTGATTCCCGGTTCCCCTGCATCCAGAGAACCATTATTATTCGAATCAAACCACAATTTGTTGCTGATAGAGAAAAGTGAGGAGTTATAAAAGCCCAAGTCCATCATCATATAGCTATTGCCGCCTGCTACTGTCAGTGGATCACTTGGAACACCTACAGCTTTGCCCAAACTCTGCGTCCCCGTTGTTGGTGAGTAGCCGCTCAGTTTATTGGCGGTATCCGTTACAGTTAACGTATACGTTCCGGCTGAGATATTCGTGCATAAATAGATTCCGAAAGCATTGGTAGTGACGGTCTGTACAAGAGATCCGCCCGGACTTGTCCGCAGTTCCACAGTAACGTCCCCGAGCCCCACTTCACCGGAGTCCTGAACTCCATTGTTATTTGCGTCGCTCCAGATATAATTGCCGACAATGGCAACGCCCGCATTTGCAGTTTTATAGCCGAAATCAGTGCTGAGAACCCCTTCCTCTCCTGAAATTATTACAGGAACACTTGGGTTTACAGTTCCGGTTGTTCTGCTCAAGCCGGACGGAATTGTCGTCTCATCAATAAATACCTTATATGTTCCCGGAAGCAATCCCGCAAAGACGTATTTCCCGTCTGTCCCGGTTCTAGTCTCAATGTCTGTTCCGGAATCGAAGAGATCATTGCTATTTGTATCGAGCCATACACGCACATTGTATAAACCAGGCTCTCCATAGTCATATGTTCCATTCACAACAGTATCCAGCCATACCAAATCACCGATCATTCCACCTGCGCTCACAGGATCAATTGTTGTAGCCGACGCCGGAGGAGCTTTTTCATGACTGGTAGCTGTCACGGTATTCACTATCCTGGTCTCATTTACAGGATTGTTGGCTGTGACGCTATAAGTTACGGTCAGTGTTTCACCGGGTGCAAGCGCAAAACCGTCTGCCGGCTGAATCAAAGTCGGGGGAACGCCACTCGAAAGGTCAGGATTGCCCCCTGCAATGTTGTCCTTCGTAACAGGAAGTGCAAGTTCATTAGTTTTGATAGAGACATTGTCAGGGTAGAAGTATTCGTTGGCGCCGGTATATCCGCTTGTTACTATGAACCGTACCGTTGTTTTATCAGAAATGTACGATGAAATGTCATAAGTCCTTGTGCCGGACGTCTGCCCCGTGACGCCTGTGAAGGTCTCCAAAGCAGCGAAGGCAGAGCCGTCACTCGATATTTCGACTGCCACGACATCTGCAGCATCGACGCCGGGGCTGGTGCGAAAATCGAAGCTCAACTCCGCAGAGGAAAAATGCTGACCGGGAATTCCTGTCGTAAGGTCCACAGTTCTGGAAGCCCAGGACCCGTTAGCGGTTAACCGTAGCGTCCCGTTGGTTACCTGGACATTGCCAGCCGCAGGGCTTTGCGTGCCGTCGGACTCGCTCCAATTTCCCACCCAGTTTTCAGGGCCATCATTATTGGTGTACAAAAGGTTATTAAATTGATCCATGACAAATTTCTGCCTGGGACCAATTACTGTCGTGCTGTTTGGCACATAGTGCAGTTCCATCAGGTGCGGGACCGGAAAGCTGGATACCGGTCTGCGGCACTGTCGAGACATTCTGAACCGTAACTGTGTATGTGATCGTATCGCCGGGCTTGACCGTCCCTGGCGGTATGCTTGAAATCATAGTTGTTTGAAGAACACCTTCGCGCACGAGCGCGGTCTGGCTGTTCAGAAAAACCTCTGCAATCGATGCGACCTTGGCGTTATTGACGATTGAGACTTTGCTCGGAGGTAGCGGGTTATTTGCAGTGACCTGAAATGTAATGTACATGTCATCGCCGGGGTTGAGCTGGGAAGGAGATGCGACGACTACATATCCTGTATCGTCAAACGGGAAGCGTGTCTTCGGAGACGTGTCGTCGGGCGCCGGCGCTCCATTAATAGTAGTCGTGTCGGCCACGTATGTGACATCACTATCAAGCGTGTCAGTAAGAGTGACATTGGTTATAGGATAAATACCGCTATTATGGACCCTGATGGTATATTCCAACAATTCACCGGCATCGAGCCCGCCGTTGTTATTATAGTCACCTATGATAAGGGCAGTCTTGTAAGCTGTCAGCGAAGGGAAGGGGAGAACAGCTGTCCCGAGGTCCAGGGCCGGACCTGCCGTGACTCCGACTGACGCATCCTGACCCCAGATTGCCGCCAGCCTCGTTCCGTTGAGCGTATAGATCCTCGCTCCGGTCATATTGAAGTCTGTGTCGTAAATACTTCGCGACTGCAATGTTGTTAGATTGTAAGAGACATTATACCTGTTGCCCAGAGGGTCTGTATTTGGCCCTGTCGCGGGGTTGCCGTCGTAGTCCACGTACACTGTAGCGTTTGCGACAGGACTTACCCACACAGGGCTGATATTCTGAGTCGGAGGATTGCCGTCGCTGCCCGGCGCCCAGCCGACAATTACCGAAGGAGTAAGATCCTGTTCCGGAACGAGCATGGCTCCCCATTCATATGTTGAACCGGTGCTCGAGTTGTAATCTCCAATGAGCACTCCGAAGAAATGCGCCCCGCTTGTATAGAAATGTGCTCCTGTATCCGTGTTCGGGAGATTGAACCTGGCGACCTGACGGGGCCCTATATTGATGGGCGTCGCAGGACCGGTAGCGAGATCGATGTTGACCGTGATCGTCGCGGCGGGATCAGGGTTATATAATATGACAGAGTTTATCTGGGCCGAAGTAGTCCTCACGGAGCTGTAATATGAGTTGCTCCACTCGTCTTTATGGATCAGACTAAACCACCGGCCTATGACATTTGAACCTGACTGGCCGGTCATAAGGTCGACCTGGATCGGCGCAGATGCATTCACTGTCGCGCCTTGAGAGATGTTAGTCACCATCATGGACTCTCCCTGCTTCAGAGTCCTGGTGATATCTACAGTCCCATTGGCATTAGAATCAACCTGGACGACAGTATTGTCGTCTTTGGCCTGAATCGAGAACGCAGTATATGTAAACATACTGCCGACAACTCCCACAGGGCTGTTTGTACCTATCGGTGATTCGTATGATGTGCTCCACTTGCGGATGTCAAAGACCTCTGCAGCGCCGGCAAAAACAGTGCCGGGATTTGTTGCCCAGCCTGCCCTGGTCACAACCAGCTGGCCTGTAGAGGCGAATTTGTCCCCGGCATCGAAGAATATATTGCCCTGATCGCGCGGATTGGCGGGCATTGCGTTCTGGAGCGCGATGACAGTGCCTGCACTGACTACATCGCATGCGTCGGCTGAGCATCCCGGAGGCGCTCCGTTGGCTGCATTTCTGTCACCCCAAACCAGAGTTGTACTCTGCACAGGATTAGAGATGTCGTCCTCGTACCCATCTTCCCACTGATCGTAATAGATGACAGAGTCATTGAATGTGGCAGTTATTGAGATGACAGTGTTAACATCATCTCCTATTGTGCCGCCATATATCCCGTCCTCCCACGTCCTGATTTGTTCTTCCGTTATCGGCACATAAAAGGTTTGAACAATGGAGGCGCCGGCTAATACAGTGTTGCTGTATGAAGCGCTGAAGACGAATAGCAGAATAACGAGAATTTTCGTAACTTGCTTTATTAACTTTTTAACGTGCATTATTATCCCTCCACAGAAGCATATACCGTAATTTTTTAAAAGTTTCTAATATTCATACTTATTTATTTATCTAATTATATATATTAAATATCTGCGTCTGCAATAAAAATATAAGCAAACAATATGCCTATATTGTTCAGGTACCGGATTCATATGAATAAATATTCTAAAGTAACGAAAAAATCTAATCCATCACCTATATTTTGATATATTAGATAAATGTTTTGCAATCCTACCCAGGTAGGGGGTTATGTAGGATAGTAAGGCCATATAGTGTAGTAGGGCTGAACGCTTCTTTACATAATGTTTTGAGTGTTTTGAGTCGTCATTCCCGCGAAGGCGGGAATCCAGGTGCGCGCAATTTCTTGAAAAGAATGGATTCCCGATTATCCCGAAAGCGTTCGGGACGGGAATGACAGCCATGAAAAGGACTTTTTGCGATGTTGTCAAGCATAAGCACTGCCATATTTTGTCACTTTTTACCTAAACAGGAGAAATATTGTGTATACTTTTTACATGAATATACTGCAGATAAATATGAAAAAATATGCCATTAGATTTCTATCTGTCCTTTTTATCATTCTTTTAATCAACACAACCGTACTTAATCATAATGCTGTTTCCGCAGACGCGAAAACCTTTCTCTGGAAAGTCCGGTCAAAAACAACCACTGTTTATGTGCTCGGTTCGATCCATTTCATGAAAAAGGAGAGTTACCCTTTGAGCAGGAAGATCGAGGACGCCTTTGATAGATCATCCGTGCTGGCGGTGGAAGCCGATGTCAATGATATAAGTAAGATAAATATACAGGAAGTGCTGCAGTCTTCCTTTTACCTGGGAGATGACTCCCTGGAGAAGCATGTTTCAGGAGACACCTATGAGCTTGTCAAAAAGGAATTCGGAGGGCTTGGCTTTCCTATCTGGATTGTCGGCAAACAGAAGCCCTGGTTCCTTGCTTTGTCATTTGAGGCCTTGCATCTTATGAAGCAGGGATACGATCCGTCGTACGGGGTGGACATGCATTTCCTCTCGAAGGCTTCCGGCACAAAACAGATCAAGGAACTTGAGAGTGTTGATTATCAGATCAGTCTCCTCTCAGGCTTCTCAGACAATGAGCAGGAGGCTTTTCTGTTGATACACCCTGAAAGACGCAAAGAAGTACGGCGAAGAAGTTGATAAAGCTGTGGATGCATGGAAATCCGGGGATGAAGATAAGATGGAGGCAATAATAGCAAGGTCCGCAAACGAAGACAGTAACATAGCCTCTATGTATGAAAAACTCCTTTACGAGAGAAACAGGAGAATGGTCTCGAAGATCGAGGGTTATCTCAGGACGGACCAGGTCCACTTTGTTGTTGTGGGTGCGGGACATCTGGTGGGCCGGGAAGGCATTATCAACCTGCTGAAGAATAAAGGTTATTCTGTGGAACAGTTATGATTCAGGGAGGTCGTTTATTTCTCACCTTATTATTGACGGTTACAATCTGATCGGTGTCTATCATAAGGACCTTAAGAATCAGAGGGACATGCTGATCAATTCTCTTATTGAATACAAGAAGATCAAAGGTCATGACCTGACAGTTGTCTTTGACGGATGGAGAACAGGGCCGGGCCGGGAGACCAGATCTGTGACTGGAGGGGTCAGGGTCATCTATTCCGGAATTGGCGACAAGGCGGATGATGTGATCAAAAGGACCATTTCTTCGGAGAAACGCGAGTGGATTGTCGTGACATCGGACAGGGAGATCGCAGATCATGCGTGGTCCTGCGGCTCGACCCCCATAACGGCAGAGAAATTCTTGAAGGTACTGGGTGAACAAGATACATTTCCGGTTGATGAAGAAGAAGACGAAGAAGAATACATTCAATCTAAAAAAGGCAGTCCCAGGCAATTGTCCAAAAAAGAGAAAGCCATCAGAAGGGCCTTAAGCAAGCTCTGATGGGGAGCAGGATAAACGCAATAGTCAGGCAGAGACCGGGAGATAGTGTCACCATAGCCTTTCTTTTGTTTCTGCTTGGGTTGACCATAGCATTTTATTCATCTCTACCGAAGCCGAAATTTCTGATAGGCCTTTATTCGACTCTCATTATTGTCCAGATCGGCCTGATCAGACTGAAGAATAAAGGCAAGTTTCTCAGTTTTTTTTATGATCTTATCTTTCCCACCATCTGTATATTGTCGATCTTCGACAGTCTCGAATGGCTCGTGCACTATGTGAATCCGAAGGACATAGATCCCTGCTCATAAGACTCGACTATATGATCTTCGGAAACCATCCCACGGTAATACTTGAGAAGATCATGAATCCGTTTTTGACCGACGTCCTCCAGTTGGCGTATTCCTTGTACTATTTCGTGCCTATAGGATACGGAGCTGTCCTTCTGCTGAATGACGACAAAGAAGAATTCAACAGGTCATTGTTCCTGATCCTGTTTTGCTTCTATCTCTCTTATCTCGGCTATATCCTTTTCCCTGCTCTGGGACCAAGGTTTTATCTGAACGACCTTCAGACCACGGGGTTGCAAGGCTATGCTATTGCTGAACCACTTGCAGAATCTGTTAAACAGGCTTGAAGGCATAAAGAGGGACGCCTTCCCGAGCGGCCATACGGGCATAACCGTGCTGGTGCTCTATCTGTCCTATAAATACAAAAGATGGTTCTTCTGGCTTGCGCTTCCGGTCGTGTCAGCGCTTATATTCGCTACTGTATACTGCCGATATCACTATGTTGTCGACGTCATCGCAGGGTTTGGACTGACAATCATCACCGTAGTCCTCGGAGAATGGTATTACAGGTGGTGGGAGAAAAGCCGACAATCTGAATAGAACGCTTCGGAGACGGATCGGGGATGAGCGTATAAAAACCTTTACAACGCACAATTTGGTGGCTATAGAGTGCGATCGTTTACTATGGCACTCTAAACGGTTTCTCGAAATCAGATGTGTTACTAAGGAGGTGCCGTAAAGGTTTCTATCCGCGCATCCCCGAACCGTTTATTTTAGTACCAGCTCCAGGTAGAAGTGGCCCTTCAGTTGCGGGTTTTAAAATCCTCCCCTTTGCAAGGGGAGGTTGGAGGGGTTTTGACGGGATGTAATGTCTGAGCGCGGGTGAGTTATAGACTTGCAAGGGGGGATTTCACTGACTGACTGGCAATTTGTTCTCCATTTAGCGTAAAATAAAAAAAGCTGATGCTTTGTCCCGCCGTAGACATTGCCAACAAAATCAATACTTGAAACAATGCGGATGAATTGTCTGTGTGCTTCGCTTTAAATAATCAGCATATAGAAAAGGGGTTTATGAGTTTATGAGACGTGAAGATTTAAGGAACATCGCAATTATTGCCCATGTTGATCATGGCAAGACTACCCTGGTTGATGGGATGATGAATCAGGGCGGACTCTTCCGCTCCAATGAAAAGGTCCAGGAACGAATGATGGACAACATCGATCTTGAGAGAGAACGCGGAATAACCATTATGGCAAAAAATACGGCCGTGAGATATGACGGCGTGAAGATAAACATTGTGGATACGCCCGGCCACGCCGATTTCGGCGGAGAGGTCGAAAGGACCCTGAAGATGGTGGATGGCGTTCTGCTTCTCGTTGATGCGTCTGAAGGACCTTTGCCGCAGACGAGGTTTGTTCTGAAGAAGGCCCTTGAGCTGAATCTGCCGCCCATACTCGTTATCAATAAGATAGACAGGTCTGATGCAAGGATACAGGCTGTATTGAATGAGGTGTATGATCTCTTCATCGACCTCGATGCCACGGAAGAACAGCTTGAATTTCCGGTCCTGTATACGAATGCAAAGCTTGGAACAGCAAAGCTTCACATGGAGGACGATTCAACAGATCTGAAGCCGCTCTTCGATACGATCATGAATACAATACCACCTCCTGCCGGCAGCAGGGATGGAGTATTGCAGATCCTCGTCACAAATATTGACTATGACAACTACATCGGCAGACTTGCCATCGGACGAATTTTTTCCGGAACTGTCAAAGTCGGTGATTATGTGTCCATGGCGAAAAGCGACAAAGAATTTGTAAAGACAAAGGTCTCGTCACTTTACACGTTCCAGGGGCTTGAACGTATGCAGGCCGATGAAGCCTCAGCCGGAGAGATCATCGCTCTTGCAGGGATAGAGGGCATCAATATAGGCGACACGATTACGGATGTTGAAAATCCAAAGCCTCTGCCGCGGATAACTGTGGATGAGCCGACTATTTCAATGGTATTGTCTGTCAATACGTCTCCTTTTTCAGGCAGGGACGGCACTTATGTGACATCGAGAAAGTTGAGAGAAAGGCTTGAAAAAGAGCTTCTCTACAATGTATCGATAAGAGTTGATTTTGATGAGATGGATTCATTCAAGGTGATGGGCAGGGGTGAACTCCAACTCGCGATCCTGATTGAGATGATGAGGCGGGAGGGATACGAGCTGTCAGTATCGATGCCCGAGACCATAACAAAGACTATCGATGGCGTTCTGCACGAACCTATGGAACTCCTTGTGATAGACGTCCCTGAAGAATATGTGGGGGTTGTCACTCAACAGGTAGGGATAAGAAGGGGCAAGATGCAGAAGATGCAGAACAACGGCTATGGCAGGGTCAGGCTTGAGTTCAGAATACCCTCAAGGGGGCTGATAGGATTCAGGTCTCAGTTCCTTACCGACACCAGGGGGACCGGCCTGCTCAACCACCTGTTTGACGGATACGACGTATGGCAGGGTCCCATATCAAAAAGGCAGACCGGGGCTCTTGTCGCCGACAGGTCCGGCACATCCACGATATATGCCCTCTATCATTTGCAGCCCAGGGGGGTACTGTTCATCAAGGAAAACACCCATGTGTATGAAGGCATGATGATAGGTGAGAATTCAAGGGAAAATGATCTTGACGTGAATGTCATCAAAGAGAAAAAGCTTACTAACATGCGTGCTTCAAATGCTGATGAGGCCTTGCAGCTTATACCGCCAAGGATCATGAGCCTTGAGCAGGCAATTGAATTCATCAAAGAGGATGAACTCGTTGAGATTACTCCCCAGTCGATCAGGCTGAGAAAGAAGACTCTGGAAGCGCAAAAGAGGAAAACAGGGAGGGGATAGTGTTGTGCCCATAAATCCCTTTACTATAGAAGCTCCCAAAAAAATCCATTTGTCGTCATTGACTTAATCGGGAATCCATTGTCTTTAAAACTACAAAATCCTGGATTCCCGCCTTCGCCAACAGTAGGTGCATTAAGCACGGGAATGACGGCTAAAAACAATGAACATATGCAAAGAAGCGTTGGCTGCATTACACTATGTTCTTCCGTCCTTATTTGACGACCCATTGAGTTCCGCAGATGTATTTGAAGCTGCAGTCCGGACAAGATGATTTTTTGTCCCTGGCGGGTCTGAAGGGCAGGGCTGGATCCACAATTTCCCGGAGCAGTCTCATGATAACGCTCTCCAGCATTCTGTATATCTGTTCTTCATTGCCTTCTTCAAAAAGCGGGAGTTCGATCTTACGACTTATCACCGATTGTCCGAGAAGCAGAAAGATGCCGTTCAGGTCTTTCACATTCGTGCCTGTTTCTCTGGAATAAAGCATCAGGTAGAATGGAAGCTGAAGGCTGCCGATTGACTCTTCCCATGAATCTCTCTTGTTGACGTCGAGTTTTTTGAAGTTTATCTTCAGGCGGTTCGGAAATGAGCCTGTCTTGTAATCAACTATGTAAATCTTCTCCCCTCTCTTTTCTATGCTGTCGAGATATCCCTTCAGGCGGAAAGGACCTTCTGAAATTTCTATTCTTCTTTCCGTGCCGAGGACAGTAACCTGCTCTTCCAATATCAATGGAAGATAATACTTGCTCAGGATATCCCGCATGCGGTTTTGTATCTGGACCTGCAAGAGATATGCAGCGCCTGAAGGACCTTCGCCGTACTGTTCGCAGAACAATCTGTCTGCAATCAGCAACATCTCATCCCTGTCCATGTCTTCTTTCCTAAGCAGGCTTCCCTTTCTTTTCCTGAAGAATTCCGCGAGTACCGCATGCACGAGTTTGCCGATATCCATTCGTTCGATCTCGCCTGAAACCTCTTCTCTTTTGCCGAGGCCGAGGACATAGGCATAGTAAAACCGGAGCTGGCAGGCGAGGTATGTCCCAAGGGCTGTGGCATGGTATGAGTAGCTTTTCAGAAAACTTATCACATCGCCGGATTTTTCAATTTCTTCCGGAACAGCATTGCGGAGATTGACTTTATACTGGACAGGCAATATGTATTTTTTTGTGTCGGTTGTTTTGTCTTTTTTCTGTCTTTCCCACAGAAGTTTCTCAACGAACCTCGATCTCTCCTTCTTATCATTTTCGATAAAGAATATATGAGCCTTTTTAGAGCCCTTTAAGAGGGTTTCAAAATAATATGAAGCAAGCCTGTCCCTGTCAATATATGTCGGAAGTCCGAGTATCTGCCGGGCCTTGAAAGGCAGGATAGTGTCGTCTCTTCTCGTATCAGGAATAGTCTCTTCATTTGCGTCCAGGATGTAGACTTCGTCAAATCTGATGTTCCTTGTTTCAAGGAAGCCGAGAATCTGTATGCCTTTAAGGGGTGTGCCTTCAAACGGGCTGTAAGCTGTCATAATATACTTCCTGAAAAATGTAAAATAGCTGACGGTTTCTTTGAACCCAAAATCTCTGAGCATTGATCTTGATATAACATCCAGTTCCCTCAGGAACGATTCGGAGAAAGGGTAGAAGAGGGGATGGAGTCTTGCGTTGCTGTTTTCAAAGATATAAGTCAGCAGCCCGGTGCATTTTTGCGCGAAATCCCTGATGTTCTCAAAAGACAGAAAGTTTTCAATGGTATTCCTGTGGATGGTCCTGAGATGCGATTTCACATCCGTTTCTGTGATGCCTTTTTCATCCTTAGGTATCTTCTCAATGATATAGTTGATAAGGCCCTGGTCTTCCTCTAATTCTCTCAGAGTTGTGAAGGTCCTGGCCCTGGATTCAGTCAGCTTTTCCTCAATCGCATGGAAGATGATCCTCGTGATCTCAGTGCCGCCGTCATAGTAGATATTCTTCGTATATGGATGAAGGACAAACTTCAGGTAGTCAGGGATATACATTCGTTGTTCATCTATTGAGGTTATGAGTTCCATCAGATTGTTCAGGAAGCCGAAGATCGGCGTCCGGTGAAGGGGATAGCCGAGCGAAATGTTGTATGCGTCCTCATCCAGAAAAGAGAGGCCCTGCCTCAGCAGAGGGAACAGGGTCTCAGCAACGGGAAGAACGATGGCAGTTTTTTCAGTTAAAAATCTCCCCTCTTCTATGAATTCCCCCTCACCCCCCTTTACCAAAGCGGGGCAAGACAGAGGGTCTTTTGCCAAAGCAGGATGATTTGAGAGGACTTTGCTTAAGGCGTACACCTGCCCGTGAGTGTCCGGGCTGCCATAGAAGCAGATCTCAGGAAGAGAGGCGGCTGACCGGTCATCTTCTGAAGACGGGTGTGAATCGGCATCACCACCGGAAATCCCCAGGTCTGCAAGTCTCTCTCCCAGGCCAGGCCCTTCCTGAAAGATAAACAAGGTATTGCTGCGGCCAAGAAGCTTTTTGAACAGGATCTTTTCATATCGTGTCAGGGCATAGAACCCTGCAAAAATTACCTGCCTGTAATTTGCGAGGTCATAACCTTCAATCTGCTCAGCCACGGCCCTGTATCTGAGCGACCTCGTAGACAACCCTTGCTCCTCAACTTCCCGGTAGAAATGTTCATAAAAATAGGACAATGACTGAAGCCCTTTTAGAGTATGCTCAGGTATTGATTCATCTACGTATGATTCTATCTGCTTTATCCGGGCGGGCTTGATCTCTTCGATGAGCAATTCCTCCAGGTCTCTGTATATCTTGAGTCCTATGGGAAAGAAACTGTCAGGGGTCTTGAAACTGTTGCCGCCCAGAGGCTGCAGCGCTTTTTTGTGTATATTGTAGAGAATCGCAACTGCATCGATTGTCTCAATTTTCCTGTGCGGTTGATTGTCATCGCCGGGAAATCCGGCCGGCTCCCATTTGCCCAGCGCGGGGACCTTTTCATATGCAGCATCAACTAATTCATCGATCGAAAAGATGACAGGCGGAATGAAACTTCCTTTTGACGTGCGGGAGATTGCCTTGCGGAGAAAGTGGGACGGACGTTTGCCCGGGAAGACAACGATATTGGAAGAATAGTCTTTGCCCCTGCGTTCAAGATGTCCGACGATCTCTTCAATCAGGCTGTGATCAGGCTTGACAATCAAAGCGTTCAATGTATCTCCCGTATCTCCTTCAGATCTACATATGCGATTACACCTGCAACAATTCTATCCGGAAATATCTCTCTGAGCACATTCATGTAGGCCTTCATCTGAAGTCCGTATTTCCCTTCTGTTCCCTTATCCGATCCTGTTTTATAATCAATGACTGTTACTGTGTTACCGTCAATAACTACTCTATCCATACGGTAGAGGGCGCCTGCCGCGTCGGAAAACTCCTGCTCACGCATGATCTTTCTGCCCGGCTGCTGTCTGAAATACTCTGCCATATCATCACCTTCAACAAACTCGCGGACGGAATCCCCTATTTTCTCAGTATCCGACCCTTCAAATCCGGTTTCTGCAGCAGCTTTTTTTATGATCTGTTCCAGCGTTTCTTCAAACCCTTCCTGCATATATTCCACGAAATACAGCACCCTGTGGATGAATTCGCCCCGCCTCTTTTCCGTGACGTTCAGGAGTTCATCGGACCGGACCGGATACTCGGACTTTCGGTGGTGATGAAGAGTGGCCAGAGTCTCACGAGGTATTTCATCAACACGATCAGCTCTGTCGGGCCTGACTGAAGGCGGAAAATCTTCTGCGGGAAGGAGGTCAAATGGGAAACCCTCCTTTTTCCCCCTTACTCCGACTACGTAAAGCTCCTGCTCTGCGCGGGTAAAGCCGACATACAGACTGTTCAGTCTGTTGACCATCTCCTTCACACACTCTTCATGGTATATTGATTCCAATGCAGGGTCGCATTTCGCTGTATCCTTTGTTAACCTGACGAGACAAACCTCTTCTCCTACGTCTTCCAGAAGATGATCAAATCCCCTGTTCCGGCCCTCATAAAGCAGGACAATCACAACCGGGAACCCGAGACCTTTGGACTTATGGACAGTCATGACCTTAACCGCAGAGAGTTCCCTCGGCACATCCATATTCCATGCTGATTCACCGCCGTCAGCGCCGGCGCTGAATTCGAGGAAATCTCTCAGGCTGTTAAAGCCTGCGCCCTCGAATTCCTTGACCGCTTCGAGTATCTTGACTAAGGCGGCCTCTTCAGTCTCCATTATTTCGAATACCCTGAAGACGCTGAAAATTTCCGTGACGAGGTCATAGAGAGGAAGATAGCCTGCCGACCTGAAGAGCCCGTCAAAGTATCTCTTCCACAAGTTTTCAAAATCCTTCTGAAATGCTTTATAGACGGGAGCGGTGTTCCTGCATTTGAAAAGGAAGGCCCTTATCTGTTCTCTCGGAATTACCACGGAGTCTTTTGAGAGGATGGAGTTGAAAATATCGCCGAGCAAAAAAGAGGCAAAAGAGAGATCGTCAGTGGGCGAGTCGAGAAAGTTCAGGAGAGATACGAGTTCACCGATGCACTGTCTCCTCCGTATATCGAGACTGCTGTAAGATATAAAGTCTATGCCTTTTTCGTTCAGCCATGAAGTGACCCTGACGGCGTCTTCATTCCTTTGCGTGAGTACGGCTATGTCATTATAATTGTAACCGCGCGTTATCAGTTCAAGAATAATCTCCTGTATCTTCTCTTTTTCAGAGGGGTTTTCATCATCCCGTTCAAGTATCACGACTTCTGCATAACCGTCGCCTTTGTCGCCGTCTTTTGCTTTCTGGACGTAGTCCGTCAGTCCGCTCTGTTCTCCCGCCTCGTTATACACATCACTGGCCGCAACATTCTTCTTGAAAACCTTTTCGTTGAAATCCAGGACCTTCCGACGGCTGCGGTAATTTGTCTTGAGTTCTTTCACGATGTGCTCTGCCGAAGGAAAGTAATTGGTCTTTTCAGCCTCCTTCATGATGGTATAATCCGCGTCTCGGAATCCGTAAATCGCCTGCTTCGTATCTCCCACGATAAAGAGGCTTCCTCCCTGTGAGAGAGAATTCTCGATCAGGGGTTTGAGGTTTCGCCATTGGACGGGAGATGTATCCTGAAACTCATCTATGAGGAAATGGAAGACTGTCTCGCCAAGCCTGAAATAGACATCCGGCACAATGTCGGAACCCAGATATTCCGCGAGATAGCGATTGATATCTTCAATAAATATCTTGCCCTGCTGCCTTTTCATGGCCTCGATTTTTTCACGGAATATGTCATATACCCTCAGATATGGGGCATAATAGTTGCGGGCATGGCATGCGGTGTATGTCCTGATCAGGTCAACAACCTTAATCCATTTGTCTCCTATCATGTCATATGCGGTCTGCAGGGCCTGCTGCTTCTTGTCCGGTTTATTCACAGGAGGGTTTTTAAGGGGCTTGCCTGTCAAATCGGCAAACCTGTTCTGCCGCACAGAATCAAGAACAGAACAGTACGCGGAATTCCTGTTTTTTGGGAGGCCTGCTTCTGAGACCATATGTTCCAGCTCTTCGACTTCAGCCCTGATTCTCTCTCTGACTTTTTGCATCTCTGCCGAAAAGTCCTCAATCCTTGCCTCTCTGCCGGTTGATGAGAGTTTTTTGTAGATCTTCTTTATCTCGTCAAGAAGGAGCTTTGAAGGGTCCCACGGGAATGAGGCGTCCTGTCTTTTCTGTTCAAGTATCCCGGAGACAATCTCCCCGAAGAGTCCGGCCTCACCTGTCCCTTGCCTGACATTTCTCAAAAAGCGGTTGAAGGAATAATCCATCAGGGCGTCTGTGCTCATAAGTATGTCGAATTCAGGGTTATACCCGAAATCGATCGCGGACGCCTTGAACACGGTCGTCATAAAACTGTCTATCGTCTTTACCTGAAAATCGGAATAATTATCGAGGATCTCCTCTATCAGCTCTCCCGCCTTCTCTTTCATACGCTCCGCGTCAAGGGATACAATCCCGGATAATTCAACTGTTGATTCAGGATCGTCAAAACAGACTGATTTCAACCAGAACAGAACCCTTTCCTTCATCTCCTTTGCAGCGTTGTTTGAAAATGTTACTGCCAGAATATTTCTTAGACTGCTATGGGGTATCTTTTCCGAAAGGATGAACTGGACGAACCGCTCTGTGAGAGCATAGGTCTTGCCTGAACCTGCAGATGCCTTCAGGATCAGGAAATGAGGGAAGCGGATTTCTGTGTCTTTATCCAGAATTGGGACAGACATATTAATATCTTACTCAGAATAACATATCACAGTCTATTGTGCTTCTTGCAAAAGTCGCACTTTCCGAGATTGCCACGTCGCTGCACTCCTCGCAATGACAGCAAAGACGCCATTTGTCATTGCGAGCAAAGCGCGGCAATCTCGCTTTCTTAAGACATCTGCAAAAGCCTCTATTGTCCGTGATATAAAAGGCAGTAACTTTATCTTCCGGATCGGCATAAAGAAAGGGCATGGTGAAGTCCCATGCCCTTTCTTGTCTATATCAGTGCTGCCAATTTTGACAACATCGCAAAAAGTCTTTTTCATGGCTGTCATTCCCGTCCCGAACGCTTTCGGGATAATCGGGAATCCATTCTTTTCAAAAAGTTGCACGCACTTGGATTCCCGCCTTCGCCAACAGTAGGTGCATTAAGCACGGGAATGACGACTTTTTACGAATTCAATCTATTAGTCGGACAGAATAAGGACCTCCACACGTCTGTTTTTTGCCCTTCCTTCTTCTGTCTTATTTGAAGCTACCGGTTTTGTTTCACCATAGCCGATTGTCGTGATTATTGATTTATCTATGCCTCCCTCTTTCACAATGTAATTTTCCACTGCGCCAACTCTCCTTTCGGAAAGCCGCTGGTTATATTGCTCTGTTCCCCTGCTGTCGGTATGTCCTTCCAGGTTAACTCTGGATTTTGGGTATTGCTTGATAAACTCGATGGCCTTTTTCAACTGGGGCTTGTCCACATTCTTTATAACAGACTTATCGAAATCAAAATGCAGGAGCAAGGTCATCCTGTCGATTACTTTAGGGGCAGGTTTGGGAGCAGGAGGCCGGGTTGGGCAGAGAGCATTAGTCTTATTTATCGCATCTTTGGCGATTTCTATCGCCTCTTTTGTCCTGCATGACCAGTAGACATCCCACGCCTTATCCTGCAACGCCTTTGCTTCAGCAAATTCCTTCGGGCACTGCTTGTCCTTTCCGGCCTTCTGTGCGTCTGCTATAGCCTTCTCGGCATTGACAAGCTCAACAGGGTGAAACCCTACGCCTTTTTTCAGTTCATAAACATATCCTGAACATCCGACAAGAAGGCTTAATGACAGGATTGACAGTACAATTAAAATGCTTGATATTCTTTTGTTCATTCTGATTCCTCCCTCATGAAGTATATATTTTTGCAAACATAAAGCAACATCTGCTGCGTTATGTCCATCACCTCCTTCGAATAATAATAATTTTCTGTATCCTTCGGGCAGATCATAATATGAATTAGCATTAAGTATAATACAAAAAAAACTTAATTAGAAGCCGGAAAACAAGAGATATGAACAAGGCGGTCGTTGTGAAAGGTCAGGGCAACACGCAATGAAGTTATCTCTTGCGGCCGGTCATAAGAAAGATAGTAAACTTTCGCATCTCTCCCCCGGGCGCCGGCTTCAGCACTTCTGATGCCGTCCTGTCGCGGATATGCACAAATCCTGCTTCTGTGAAAGCGCGGCGCAGATCTTCTCTCTCAAAACCAAAGTGAAATATGCCTTTGTTGTCGTCGTGAAACTGGCCATTATCAGGGTCCAGATCCGCAATGCTGATGTAGCCGGAAGGGGCTATCATCCCATATAGTCGGCTCAGCAGAGGTTCAATTTCCATAACGTGATGGAGAGTCATACTGCTTAGGATAAGATGATAAGGGCCTGCCGGAATATTGTCTTTGTCAGGATCAATCTTCACGGCCTTTACATTGGGAAGATGCAGTTTGGCGATCTTTGCCTTGAGCACTTCGATCATGCCCTGAGAACTATCAACGCCTGTTATTGACCGGACTGCCGGCTGTAGTTGAAGGGTCACGAGACCGGTGCCGCAGCCGAAGTCCAGCACATCCATGTCAGAGGTCAAGGTGATCTCTTTTAATATAGCCTCCGAGATATCCTTTGCCAGCTTTACACGTCTCGGTTCTTCATCCCAGTTGGCTGACTCCCTGTCGAAATCCCTCTTTTCAGCATCCATAATGCATTATACCTAATGCAAATACCTTAATGCCGGTCTCCACCGTCGTACCCGCCCCTGTCGCGGTCGCCCCCCCTGTCGCGGTCGCCGCGCCCATCACGTTCGTGCTCTCCGTATCCACCTCGTTCATGGTCACGTTCTCCTCGATCATGCCACCAGATACATCCGCTGCTTGTCAGAAACATGATCATTACCAAACCGAAACCGACAATCCTTTTCATATACATCCTCCTTTGTGCTTCGGGCCAAGTGATAAAGCCGCCTTTTTTTCATTGTAGCAAAATGCAGGGCTTATTCAAGGCAGGGAAAAAGTGCTGAAACCCTTATGGCATTGTTCAAAGAGTCCCCTCCTTTGCAAGGAAGGGTAGGGGAGGTTTTTAAGCGCCACTCAACGCCCGCGTCAGAAATCATATTTGTCTTGACATAAAAAGAAAAACGGGTGTAATTTAGTAGCATGATTTTCAATAGTCAGCTTACAGCAAAAAGACTTATTTGGGGCGCGTGGCATTTAAATGCCGTGGCCGGGAGGGAGTCTTATTAGCTGGTAGCTGAATAGATAGAGAAACTCAAAGGCCACGGAATAAGCCCCGTGGCCTTTTTTATTTTCATTGAGGCCGGGCCTCAATGAAAAGAGAATTCTTACTGCAACATGGAGGTGGTGTATGAGATGGGATGCCGAGAAATATGATTCAGCAAAAGGTCCTCAGATTGACGCCGGCAAAGAACTTATTGCAATGGCAAAGGTATTGGAGACCGATTTCGTGCTTGATATAGGCTGCGGCACAGGAAAGCTGACAGTTGAGCTCGCACATCTTGCATCAAAAGGAAGTATTGTGGGTATTGATCCGTCAAAGGAAATGCTTGAGAAGTCAAACAGAATATCCTTGGGCGTAAGTAATTTGCGGTTTATGTCGATCCCTGCCCAGTCCATGGACTTCACAGAAGAGTTCGATCTCATTTTCTCAAACTCCGCCCTACAGTGGATAAAGGACCAGGAGGATGTCCTGAGGCTGACGCACAAAGCCTTGAAGGAGGGCGGAAGGATCGCCTTTCAGCTTCCCTCAAGGGATTTCTGCGGGGAATTCTCTGATTATGCAGAGAGGGCCATTGCTTTGCTTGGGTATGAAGACTACTTCAGAAACTGGCAGCCTCCGTGGTACCTGCCCTTGCAAGAAGAATATAGACAACTTCTGGAGGATGCCGGATTCAGGAGAATCAATGTGTATTACAAGGATTACAGGATAGTTTTCGACTACCTGGAAGAGGTGCTTGCATGGTGGGCATCCGCAGGGCTGAGGCCATACCTGGAAAGGTTGACCGAGAGAGAACAGGAATATTTCAAGTATGCTATTGCGATGTGTTATGAAAACAACAGAACGAACAGGGGTATCGAATTTGATTTCAGGAGGCTGTTTGCGTTTGCTGAGAAATAAACAAACGCGGTGGTTGGTTCCAATAATGTTTTGGACAGCAATGATAGAAAATACTATGGAAATTAAGCGTTTATAGTATAATACATGCTGTTCTTGGATGGCTCTCACAAGTATGGAAAAGAAAAAGGAGTTCAGGAGATGAGAAGAAAGACATTTTTGAATTGTTTTTTGTCAGCGATTGGACTGTTACTCTTTTTGCCGCAGCTCTCGATGGCGTCACTCGATCTGTGGCACTGGAGGCATCCCGTGCCTCAGGGAAATGCGCTCTTTGGAGTTACATACAGTGAAATTCAGGGCGTATATGTTGCTGTGGGAGACAAGGGCTCCATTCTTACCTCCCCTGACGGCACTAACTGGACCCTTGCGATATCGCCTACAAATAATCTGCTTGGCGGTGTGACCCATGACGGCAACGGAACATTTGTTGCTGTGGGTAACAATGGCGCTATCCTGACCTCAACTGATTCGACGAACTGGATAAGCAGGACCTCCGGGGTGACACATATCCTCTATGACGTTGCTTACGGCAATAACAGGTTTGTGGCTGTGGGCAACAATGGCACAATCTTGTCCTCCACGGACGGAATAACCTGGACCACGAGGAAGTCGGGGACAACTAACGCGCTGTTCAGGGTAAGGTCCTTTTCCTCTTCTGCGAGCGGCATTGTTTTTATTGCAGCAGGTGAGGCAGGCACTATACTGACATCTCCTGACGGGATAAAATGGAGCAAGAAGACCTCCGGGACTCACCAGACTCTCTACGGAGTGACCAGTGATTCCACAGGTTCGATGTATGTGGTTGTGGGAGAAGGGGGCACGATCCTGACTTCTTTCGATGGAATAACCTGGACTGCGAAGTCCTCGGGGACTCTTAATCATCTGGTGGATGTAACATTTAATAACAACGCGTTTTTCGCTGTGGGGACTTCCGGTACTATGCTGAACTCTTCAGATGGAACAACGTGGACACCTATTGCATCGGGGACTACTCGTGATCTGCTTGGCATTACATTTGGGGGCAATAACTTCATAACCATAGGGTCCGGAGGCACGATCCTGACCTCTCAGGACGGGTCCGGCTGGACCGGCGTTATTTCAGGCAATAATGACGCGTTCAACGGAGTTGCATACGGCAGTAATATCTTTGTCACAGTGGGCGACAACGGGGCTATCGCGACTTCTGCGGATGGAACAACCTGGACTGATGCGGCCCCTGTAACCACTGATACTCTGAATGGAGTTGTATACGGCAACAATATTTTCGTTGCCGTAGGAAACAACGGAGCTATCGTGACTTCTGTGGATGGGGTGACGTGGGTTCCGGCAACTGTTGTAACAACCGAGACCCTTAACGGGATCGCCTATGGTAACAACGCATTCGTAGCTGTGGGAAATAGCGGTACTATCCTGATCTCTTCAGATGGAACAACCTGGGCCCCGATCCAGGGTGCAACGATTAATTCTCTCTATGGAATAGCCTTCGGCAATAATACCTTTGCAGCCGTGGGTGATAAAACCATTCTGACTGCTCCTGAAGGTATTACATGGACGTCGAGATCAGCTGGAAATACTGTGCTTAAGGGAGTAATCTTCGGCAAGGACAAATTTGTAGCTGTGGGAGACAAAGGCGCCATCATGACTTCCGGAAACGGAATAAAATGGACCAAAAAAACGTCTATGACTACTGATCCCCTAACCGGAGTGACCTTTGGCGATGATACTTTTGTTGCAGTGGGTGACCGGGGGATGGTGCTGACTTCTCCAACCGGGGGGACCTGGACCAAGAGAATATCGGCGACTACTAACGATCTTGGCGGAGTGGTCTTTGGCGCTGGTACCTTTGTAGCTGCAGGAACGTCAGGCACGATTCTCCAGTCATACTCGGATTCGGTATCCGTACCTGATCTTACAGGCCAATGGACATCTGTGACCGAAACCTGTAAAGACACTTCAAAGGGTACCCAGTGCTCAATAAAAGGCACATTCATCGTTCAGAATATTGGAGAAGGGGACGCTGAATCAGCAGTTGTGAAATATTATCTTTCAGAGGACAATGTTTTTGATGGCGGAGATACTCTTCTGAGCAGTGCTTCTGTAGGAAAGATCATAGCAGGCACAGTCATTCCAAAGACTTTTAATAAAACTTTTGCGGCCGGTCTCTCATTATCCGGCAAGTATATCATCGCTGTGGTCGACGCGGGTAGTACAGTGGCGGAATCTGATGAGAACAACAATAATATCGCCTATGGACCCTTGCAATAAGAACATGTCAATGTCATGGGGCGAGATTCTTATCTCGCCCTTTTTTATTATGCTTCAGGAGGAAGCTTCACTTTTGGGTCAAGACGCCTTTCACATTTCATGGGGTGTATTTTTAGAATGGAAGAAACAGGGATAGAGATTGACAGAGATCTTTGCAATGGCTGCGGCCTGTGCGTCACGGTCTGCCCTACAGGAACGCTCTCTATTGTTGAAAGAAAGGCAACTGCCTCCGGAGGGGAATCGATCTCTTGCGGCCATTGCGAGGCGGTCTGTCCTCAGAATGCGATCCGGGTCAAAGCAATTGACGCGAAGATGTCGGAGTACAGGACTTTCACTTCAGGGAAGCAGTGGCTTCCGCCCGGGAAATACGATACATCACTCCTCGTGCAGCTCATGTCCTCACGCCGTTCCTGCCGTAACTTTATTGACACGCCTGTAGAACGGGCTGTGCTCGAAGACCTCGTGAAGATCGGCATCACTGCTCCATCCGGAACAAACAGTCAGTCCTGGACCTTCACAATTTTACCGACAAGAAAGGCAGTCGTATCTTATGCAGGTCATGTGGCTTCTTATTTCAGGAGATTGAATAAAGCTGCAGAGAATACACTGCTTCGCTCGCTCCTAAAGCTGATAGGTAAGGGAGAACTCGATGCCTATTACCAGCGTTATTACAGGCTGGTGAAGGAGGCGCTTGAAGAATGGAATAGCTCCGGCAAAGACCGGCTCTTCCACGGCAGCACCGCTGTTATCCTCATCGGCTCCGGACCCGGAGCAAGTTGCCCTGCTGAGGATGCCTTGCTTGCTACGCAGAATATCCTGCTTGCTGCCCACAGCATGGGGCTCGGCTCCTGCCTCATCGGATTTGCCGTTAGCGCAATGAAGAGAGATCCTTCCATACAGAGGGCCGTCGGTATTCCCCCGGAAGAAGAGATTCATGCTGTTATCGCGCTCGGGTATACTGACGAAGCCTATGCCCGGGTAACCGGCCGCAAAAAAGTGACCCCGCGATATTTTGAAGGCTGACGGCCGGGGATTAGGTTAACCCTTGAAAATGAAAGAAATACATGATAAATGTTGGTTTATTCGTAAAAAAGTTGAAATGCTCATCAGACTAATGGATTCCCGCCTAAGACCTGCGGGCCAATAGTAGGCGCCTTAAGCGAATGACAAACAAAAATAATCATTTAGGATTGTCATCCTCGGGCTTGACCCCGGGGATTCAGGGTATTTTAGAATCCAATAACAAGGACTGAAACTATGGGCAGTGAGTCTGTTTTTCAGAGAAGGGCTATTCTTTTGTGGCTGTCGGTTTTCTTTCTTGTTCTGATTTGGTCGGCAATACACCCACACGATTACTTTACGTGGTTTCTTGAAATTTTGCCGGCGATATTAGGGCTGCTAATCCTTGCGTTTACATTCAGAAAATTCCAGTTCACGACTCTTGCCTACGGGCTCATTCTAATACACTCTGTAATACTGATGATCGGCGGCCACTATACTTATGCAGAAGTGCCGTTATTCAACTGGCTGAGAGATGCGTTTCAACTGGGCCGCAACAACTACGATAAAGTCGGTCATTTTGCGCAGGGATTTATTCCCGCAATAATAGCGCGGGAGATTCTGATAAGGAAGTCGCCGCTTAAGCAGGGAAAGCTGCTGTTTTTCATCGTGATCTGTATTTGCCTTGCAATCAGCGCATTTTACGAGCTAATTGAATGGTGGGTGTCAATAGCAACAGGATCGGGGGCAGAGGCCTTCCTTGGTACTCAGGGCTATCAATGGGACACTCAGTCCGACATGTTCTTTGCGTTCATCGGCTCCATCATATCCCTGCTTTTCCTTTCTAAAGCCCATGACAAATCAATATCCCATATTTACCATGGTCGATAGCGACACTTCCGAAATTGTTCTTTTCTGACTTGTCACCTTAGACACATGCCCCGCCTTTTTTGCCGACGGTCCTTATAAATATGGTAACATCGGAGCAGCACATCATTCTTGATTGGCCGCGGATAACACCTACTAACAGAGAGTTCAGAGATCCTGCAAATTGTGTTTAATACTTTAAGAACTAAGTGTGATCAATGAGACCCCCTAGTGTTGACTTTATGTGGAGTTGAGAAGCACAGAACCACTCAAAATCTTATTGAAATAGATATAATTGTTCTTGGATTTATAATTGAACTTTCTTTTGAAATCCAGCTGAGACACAAATAAGGAGATAACATTACGATGAAAATATCAGTTATACTGGGCTGGAGACAGTTGATATTGTCAATAGGTTGCTTTTTTAGATTATTCCAAGGAACAAATTAGTCGTGCTTTGCAAAATCAATAGAAAAGAAATCGGTCAATCTTCATGTTTTCTTCATATTTCCATCATCACATCTTCACATTTTTCTTCTATATTTGTGCGTATTAAGAATTCTCTTATAATGAAGGAGGTATCATGCATAACGGGGCAAAGACATTTGGTAGGAGTTTTTTCAGCTTCATATGTCTCACAATTATTGCTACTCTTTTATTTTCAGGTGCTGACAGTTGGGGAAGTCAAGAAAATGTGAGTTCTTCAATGCCCTCGGGATCTCTGAACAACTGGCACTGGAGGAATCCTTTACCGCAGGGCAACCACCTTTTCGGCGTAACCTATGGTAATGGAACTTTTGTAGCTGTGGGTTACCCAGGCACAATCCTCACATCACCAGATGGGGTGACATGGACAGTGAGAACCTCGGGCACCTCTTATCTTTCAGGAGTCACCTATGGAGATGGAACCTTTGTCGCCGTGGGTGACTCAGGCACAATCCTCACGTCACCGGATGGGGTGACATGGACTGCAAGAAGATCACGAACTTCGTTGTCTCTTTCTGGAGTAACCTATGGGGATGGAACCTTTGTCGCCGTAAGTGTTGGAGGTGTTGTTGGAGGTGTAGTCCTTACATCACGGAATGGAGTGACCTGGAAAAAAAGAACAGTAGGACCTTCTCTTTATGGAGTTACCTATGGGAATGGAACCTTTGTCGCCGTGGGCGACTCAGGGATCCACACGTCAGGCGCGATCCTCACATCACCAGATGGGGTGACATGGACAGAGAGAACCTCAGGAACTGATAATAGGCTTTCAGGAGTCACCTATGGAGATGGAACCTTTGTCGCTGTAGGTATCTCAGACACGCCATCCAGTACGTCAGGCACAATTCTCACGTCACCAGATGGGATGACATGGATGGCAAGAACCTCGGGACCTCATGCTCGGCTTACTGGAGTTGCCTATGGCAATGGAACCTTTGTCGTTGTGGGTGACACAGGCACGATCTTCACATCACCGGATGGGGTGACATGGACAAAAAGAACCCAGGAGCTTCTGGTTTCTTGCAGTCACCTATGGGAATGGAACCTTTGTCGCCGTGGGTTACGCAGGCAGGATCTTCACGTCACCGGACGGGGTGACATGGACAGCGAGAACCTCTTCGGAAACTGATTATAGAAGCGATAAGCTTAATGGAGTTACCTATGGGAATGGAACCTTTGTTGCCGTGGGTGGCTCGGACTCTTTCCCCAGTACGTCAGGCACGATCCTCACGTCGCCAGATGGGGTGACATGGACTGCAAGAACCTCAGGAGTTTCTGCCACTCTTTATGGAGTTGCCCATGGGAATGGAACCTTTGTGGCTGTGGGTGTCTCAGGCACGCTGTCCAGTATGTCGGGCACGATCGTCACATCACCAGATGGGGTGACATGGACAGAGAGAACCTCAGGAACTGATAATGGACTTTCAGGAGTCACCTATGGAGATGGAACCTTTGTGGCTGTGGGTGACTCAGGCACGATCCTCACGTCGCCAGATGGGGTGACATGGATAGTGATCACCTCAGGAACTGATAATGGACTTTCAGGAGTCACCTACGGAGATGGAATCTTTGTCGCCGTGGGTTACGCAGGCGGAATTCTCACATCACCAGATGGGGTGACATGGACACGGAGAACCTCAGAAACTTATGGCACACATTATGGAGTCACCTATGGGAACGGAACCTTTGTAGTAACTGGAGGCGGTATCGGCCAGCATGGCAGAGGCGCAATCCGAACATCCCGGGATGGGATTATATGGACAAAAAGAACCTCGGGTATTGGTAACGGGCTTCCTGGCGTGAGCTATGGGAATGGAACCTTTGTCGCCGTGAGTGACTCAGGCACGATCCTCACGTCTAGGCATGGTGCGATATGGAAAACAAGAAGCTGGAGTACTTCTTGGTATCTTTCTGGAGTCACCTATGGGAATGGAACCTTTGTTGCTGTGGGTGTTAATGGAACGATTCTTCAGTCAGACCGGGTTAATTAATCACTATGTACATGATTAAAGGCGGGGAATCAAGCCCCGCCTTTGTTTCAACAATGCTCTATTAAATGGCATAATGAGCATACTGCTGATGAATATCAACAGGATTTAGAGTTCCTCTGATCAGGTTCACAACGCTTAAGAAATGAAGTTGTTCCTATGCGGCCAACTGTTTATTTCCAGTTGACTAAAACGGGATTATAGCAGATTTGCTTACAACATTTCAGGAATGCGCTAACGACCAGATAATCTCATCTCCAGAATTTGCACTGAGCTCATACGAATATAGACGACACCAAAGCAATGATGAGTTTTTGGAAAATCTACCAGTCCAGCTATGAAAATCGCGGTAAAGAAATGCAGCGTCCACCTGAAGAGATTTTGACTAAACTGCGGCTCGAAAGTTATCCGATGACAATCATGTCAGAGCAAAGGACGGGTTTCCATGCTGATCCTCACTGCTCAGGAATTTCATATAGTGAGAAATTCCGTTATCCTGACTTTCCCGAGATGAGCAAGATGCAGCAATGAAGAGAGCAGAAGCTATGAGTATGGAAACTAAAATAGAGCGAGTCGCGCTGTAGAAAATGTTCTGCCCTCCTGTCAATTACTGTTTATAAGCTACATCATTTTGACTGTTTTGTGAAGTGCGGGCTTCAGTACATCGCAATGGAATATAGGGCTCATTGTTTTGAGAAAATATACGAAAAGGGTATAGTTATGAGATCCCCAATGATATAAGTCAAAAATATTGCCTTGAGTAATATTGCAAATATTGATAAACATTGCATCAGAAGGCAAGATAAAGATTGACGATTATCTGCAGATTAGTCTATGGCAATGACCTCACCTAAAAATCTGCCTTCTATTCCTCATTCAGGAAACATGTCTCTCTTTAAGGGAATTTTGCCCCATAAGAAACATATTTCTTCTTTAAAAATCCAAATAAATCTTTAAGTTAGATTATGGCATTTTTCTTGCTCACATACATATGGTTGCCAATTCTACTATTCAGACTTCTTAATGAAGGTTGAAAATTGTAGGGTTTGGGTTAAAGACAATTTTGGTATAGGAAAAAGGAGAAGTGTAATATGAAAAGGTCGCTTTATGTAAAAATCATGACTACCGTTGTCGGTTTGCTTTTGATACCCAGTCATGACTTATGCACAATCTCAGCAGGCTACTACAAAAGCCCCTCCAGTACAGCAACCACTCGTCCGTGAAGGTGACTTCGCAGTTGAATTGGTTAATCAACTTAATTTAGGGACGACTTCAGATGAGGCTGAAGCAGAAAGCATATTAGGTTCAGTTGGTATCTCACCACGAAACGGATGGGTTGCCGATTACCCTGTCACACCCGATATAATGGGCGAGATACAGCAATCAGTGAGTGATGCGGTGGATTCCCAAAAGTTATCAATGAGCAAGAACGATGCTTTGAGCAGGGTTCAGAATGCCAAAGCTAATCTTGATTTGGGAATTAGACCTTATACATCCGGTGAACCCCATGAAATTAACCCAAGTGCTGAGTATCCTGAAACTTCTGTAATAAACAACTATTATTATGATCAAGGACCTCCAATAGTAACTTACTATGCTCCTCCGCCAGATTACTATTACCTTTATTCGTGGGTTCCGTATCCGTTCTGGTGGTTCGATTTTTGGTTCCCTGGATATTTCATTCTGAACGATTTCCACAGATCCTTCCACTTTCACCATAGGACTGAATTCGTCTCGAATCATTTCAATGATTTCAGAAATCATAGGGTTCATAGAATTGATCCGGTAGATCGATTCCATGGAAGGACATTTGCGGGTATAGGTGCCCCAAGAACAGGACATTTTCTTTCCCCTGGAGTTAGAAACGGCTCTACATCTATTTTTAATCGAAACAGAATCAGCCCGCCTTCAGGAGGCAGGACATTCAGAGCACCCTCAGGTGGAAGATCATCCGGAGCCCCATTCAGGAGGCAGGACATTCAGAGCACCTTCAGGTGGCAGGTCTTCTGGTGCGCCTTCAGGAGGCAGGACATTCAGAGCACCCTCAGGTGGAAGATCATCTGGAGCCCCATTAGGAGGCAGGACATTCAGAGCACCTTCTGGTGGCAAGTCTTCTGGCGCGCCTTCAGGAGGAAGGACATTTAGAGCACCCTCAGGAGGAAGATCATCTGGAGCACCTTCAGGTGGAAGATCATCTGGTCAGCCTTCAGGTGACAGAGGTTCTTTCGGTGGACATGAGAGAAGATAGCTGTATATGACCAGTGACTTCCCGGATTAATTTCCAGTTGAACTACAGTTTCTGAAGGACTTGTAAGCGGTTTAGTACAGAAAGGAGGTTTGCCTCTAAGGACTCTCCGGATTGCGGCGTTCCGTCAGACCTTTATATTCAACATGGGCAATCCCAACCTTTGCCTTTTGTTTTCACCCCTGAACAAATCCGTTATCCTTTGTGGGGTGTCTCCTCTTTCTCCCTCGTGCTGGGCCTGCAGTTTTGTGGGCAGGCTTGCCGCATGCAGCACCGTATGTTTACCGAACTTTTCGGACAATTTATCGACTGCATTATATACCCTGGCCATCTTCTCTATCTTTGCGGTGTCATCAAAGAGTGTATACTGGATTCCTGTTTCCGGGACCAGTCCGGCAAGGACGACCCCTGTCTGACGGTAAAATCCGTTCCGTTGATAAATATGATTGAATCCCTGCCTGAGCGGCCCAAATAGGTCGATAGGATAAGAAGTAGGGCGGCTCAATTTGATCTCCACGCCTGCACTGGTGTAGTCCTGTTTCCGGAGACAGATGACGAGTCTGGCTGCTGCGAGCTGATACCGCCTGGCCTTGATGCAGGCGTTTTCCAGGTTCTTGGAAAGCTGGGCAAATACAAAGGTCTCCTCGTTTGATGCAGGCGTAAAGGTCTTTGTCTTGCTGATGGACTGATAGCTGCTTTTTGATTCTGTGACAACAGGGTATACACTCCTGCCGTTCAGCTCATGCCAGATCTCCTTATAAGGCTTGGATAGATGTTTTTGTATGAACCCTTCGTCTTTTCTTGCAAATTCCAGGGCGGTTGTTATTCCGAACTTCCTTAGAAAGGCTGCGGTGTTGGGACCGATCCCCCATACCTTTTCTATGGGGAGTTTTCTCAGAAAGATATGAATATCCGTCCCCGGTATGATTGTGAGACCACGGGGTTTGTTATGTTTTGACCCGATCTTTGCCAGGACCTTTGAGATGCTTACTCCAACTGATACGGTAATCCCTATCTCCGTAACGATTGCATCCTGCATCTTTTTGGCGATCATCCCATAAGGACCATGAAAGCTCCTCCTCAAGCCGGTGAGGTCAACAAAGGCCTCGTCTATGGAGTATTCCTCGACATCAGGTGAGAAGCGTCTGAGTATCTCAAACATCCGCAGGGAGTAAAGGCTGTAGGTCTCATAATCCGATGGGACTATGATGGCATCAGGGCAGACTTTCTTTACATCCATCAGGCTCATCCCTGTTTTTACACCTCTGGCCTTTGCCTCATAGCTTGCAGCAGCGACTATCCCTCGTTCCCTGCCCGCGATAACGGGTTTCCCCCTGAGTTCAGGGTGGACTGCCTGCTCACAGGATGCAAAAAAGGCATCGGCGTCCAGATGGATGATTGCTTTGGGCCATGAATGGATAGTTAAGGGCTGATTGTTCATATGTTCTTCTGATGATGTAATGCTACCGGTATTTTCTGACTACTGCTGTTACTACACCCGCAATCTTGAGTTCTTTTTGGGGTTTGATCGTTTTATAGCGCGGGTTTGCAGGAATAAGGGACACGTTCTCCCCTCTTTTCCTCAGATATTTCATGGTCCATTCGCCGTCGACCTCTGCTATAACGATGTCCCCGCTTTTCGGGACCTGTCCTTTGTCGACAAGCACCATATCTCCGGGAAGGATACCTGCTTCCGACATTGAATCGCCTGACACCTTAAGAAGAAAGGTGGCCTCGGGGTTTTGTATCAGGAGTTCATCAAGGGACAGGGTATCAGCCAGTTCTTCCTCAGCAGGGCTCGGAAATCCGGCTTCAACAGTGCCGAGAATCCTTACGGCAGAAGCTATAGATCCCGGTATAAGCCTTCCTTTTTCGTCCCGTTCGACGAATTTAAGCTGCTCAAGTTTATTGACGAGTTTGAAGACCGCATTTTTTGAATTGAAACCTACTATCTCCCCTATCTCGGAAAAGCTCGGCATTCTGCCTTTTTCATAATAGAAATGAGATATGTCCCTGACCCTGGAGCGGAGTTTGTCCTCTTTCAAGTCTCCTGTCATAATCAGATTATAAAGTGAACGATAGTTCACTGTCAAGATGAAGCTGGATATATCCGGGGATTCTCTGAATGCTGATACCCGTAACCGAAGGGCTATCATATCCTTAATATCATGAAAGACGCTGAGAATTACTCCATAAGGCAGATAATAGTAGATAGATAGTCATTAGAAGCTTAAATCGGCCTCAATACTCTATTTATCGGTTGAATCAGCTCTTGATATATATTCATTAAAAGAGTAAAATTATAATTAAGAAAAGGAATTGCGATGCTCAGGACCGGATAGAACCTGAGGATCATGAGCAGTAAAGGGAGCAGGAGTTGGATGCGGTGATCAGCCTCCGGCAGCACCGAAGGAAAGAAGCATCTGCCGAAGCACCTTGGAGAGCTCAGGTCAACCGGAACTGAGATCGCAAGTTATTCTGGAGCCATATAAGGGTATTTGGTCATCCTCCCGCAAAAGAGAGGTTGTCCAATCAGGCAGAACCCTTAAAATGGCTCTTTTTATTTTAGGGACCTTGAAACGTTACTGCCAGGGTGTATGTAGCACCTGCGGCGGTGTTCTTGCCGTATATTTCCGGTGTGTAACTGGCTTCCAACCCCCACCTTTGTGAGAGTTTATACCCCAACGTCAAATCAAGCTTGCCCAGGTCAAAATTATTCGTGATAGTAGGGTTCCCGGAATTATCGAAGTGCTCCCCGTTGTCCATGCTGTAGATGCCGTCCAGCTTGGCCCGTCCGTAAAACTTTTTTGTAAAGTCCATGCCGAATTCCAGCAGGTATCTCAATTCATCGGAAGGGTCTTGCAGTCGCCATCTGTAGCCAAGTTCGAAATTGCAGTAGCCTGGGATATAAGGATATAGTGAATGTCCGTAGAGCAGCCTGAGTTCGAGGTCAACCTGTCCGTTCCCGAGTGGGAGGGCGTCATTCTTATCATAAGCCCAGGGAATTTTTACCAATGCCTGAGTAGATAGAATGCCCTCCGCAAGCTTCATTATCTGGACTTTTGCGCCCAGATCAATGTCGCCGATACCCCATGTTTTCTGTTCGCCGGTATCATCTTTTTTATTTATCGACTTGCAATAAACAGAATTAATGATCGTCAGGTTATCCAGCAGGCCATATTCAATATAGTTGCTTACATTTACATCTCTGAATTTTCCGCTGTTTGCAAAGTCAGTCCTGTCGCCGTTTTTATCGAACTCATCATCGGCAAAATAATAATTAAAGGCTGCTCTGTCATAGAAATGTCCCTTTTGCATTGTCCATGCGCCTGCAAAGCAGATGCCGGAAGATAGCAGAATGAGCAGATTAATAACTACAATGCTGAATATTACTTTTCTCACAAATGGGTGTCCTCCTTTTAAACTGAAAATTATCACAAAATACTCTGGACAGCAATGTCACACAGTAAATTTACTGTTACCGTACTCCCAAGATCAAATAGATAATCAGGATGCATCTGTCTTCATATATTCAGAATTTCAATAGACAAAAGACCGGAGAATTATGCTATAGATATAAGGATGTTTTTACCGGAATTCAATCTCTGGGCAACCGTACATTTTATGGCCCTGTCGGGTCTCGCGCTTTATGGAATGCACAGGCTCTGGTTGTTATTTCACTGTCGCCGCGAGAGAAAGGCAGAGCCTTCAGAAAATTGCAATCTCTCTCCTTTGCATTCAGAACAATGTCCATTTGTGACTATTCAACTCCCTCTCTATAATGAAAGGTTTGTAGCGGCCCGCCTCCTGAATGCTGCAGCTGAGATCCAATGGCCGAAAGACCGTCTCGAAATACAGATACTCGATGACTCAAACGATGATACGAAACAAATAGTTGACGAGCGGGTGCAGTTCTGGCTGGAGAAAGGCGTAACAATGCGTGTGATCAGGAGGTCGACTCGTTCAGGCTTTAAGGCGGGCGCATTGGGTTATGGTTTAACCCAGGCTTCCGGTGAATTCATCGCTGTCTTTGACGCTGACTTTCTTCCCACTCCTGATTTTCTTCTCCGTACCGTCCCGTGTTTTTCCGACAATAGAATCGGGATGGTCCAGGCGCGATGGGGATTTCTGAATACGCAGCATTCATGGCTGACCGGCATCCAGTCTCTCCTTCTTGGACAGCATTTTTCTATCGAGCATTTTGTCAGGTTCAGGAGAGGACTGTTTTTCAATTTCAACGGCACTGCCGGTATATGGAGGCGGAAAGCAATAGAATCATCAGGAGGATGGCAATCCGATACCGTGACAGAGGATTTGGATTTAAGTTACCGTGCCCAGCTTGCGGGATGGCGGTTTGTATATCTTGATGACCTTGCAGTGCCTTCGGAACTTCCTGTGACCATAGGGGCATTCAGGAGTCAGCAGCAACGCTGGGCAAAGGGGTCAATTCAGACCGCAAAGAAAGATTCTTCCCTCCTTGCTTGCGACACCTGTTTCCATTGCTGTAAAAAAAGAGGCGTTGGCCCATCTTCTTGCAAATTTCTGTTGGCTATTGGGTACTGTAGTGACACTGACTCTTTATCCAACCATACTCTCCCGAACAGGCGTAGGACCATATCAATTACTTCGCACGGATGTCCCTTTGTTCATGTTCACAAGTTTTGCAATCTTCCTTTATTTTATTTTTTACAGCCGGATGCGCAAGCAGAGGATGTCGTTGCCTGTGTTCTTATTACTGCCTGTGTTTACGGTGGGAATTGCGCCAAGCATTGCCCTTTCTGTTATGAAAGGTATTTTCAGCAGGGGAGGGGACTTCTGCCGGACTCCGAAATTCGGGCTCAAGGGAAAAGAAAGGTTGCCTGGCCTGGCGTTCCTCTACCGCCAGCAGTCCGTCCCTTATCTCATAATGAATAGCGCATTTTTTATCTATACGCTTCTTCCGGTTATTTTTGCATTTCAGAGAAGTACCTTTCTGGCGGTTCCTCTACTTGTCATATTCCCTCTGGGGTTCGCACTCGTGATCTTCAAAGACTTAACGGAAATAAGGATATAGTCGCCCCGGATTATGTGGTCTTAACCGAGTCCTTCCTGGACATCGCGTGATGAGCAGATCCCCAAGGATTACGAATCTTACATCGCTTGCTGATCTGCTCAATATAGTTTAATTCTATAGTAATAATTATCTATATCCATTTAATCAATTGGACATTCATTATCTGCATTCGACAAGATACTAAAAAGAATAGTTAATCACTCATATTAAGGGGGTACAATGAAAAGAAGTTATTCGCTCGCACTCTTGTTGACTCTGGTTATCACGTTGGCAGGCACAAATGTCAGTTTTGCAAAGCTTGCAGCATCCCAGAACGGGTTTCCCTAATGCAAAGCTGCTGGTATCCGCTGATTCTGTCCAGACCACTATCGGCAAAAAGAATTTTGTGATTATTGATGCGCGCACATCCGGGTACGATGTTTCGCATATACCCGGGGCTGTTAATATCAAGTTCGGAGATTATTTCACTGCGGGCTCAGGACTTCTCCCGATCGCTGACCTGAACAGCAAACTGAGCGCTGCCGGTCTTAAAAGAAGCATGACCTTTGTTATATACGATAATACTTCTGCTTCATTTGGAGCGGCGGGACGCATATTCTGGATGCTTGAATATCTGGGCTGCACCGATGTGCACATATTGGATGGCGGCTGGGACAAATGGTCCGCCGATGGAAGACCTACGGAGACCGCTGTCAATACACTTCCGGCAAACAAATTCAAGGCCGCTGTGAAAGCCTCAAGAAGAGCAACAAAAGAGCGCATTAAGAAGATGCTTGGCACAAAGAATTTTGCTGTGGTCGATTCCCGCACTGACGAAGAATACAATGGATGGCAGCTTTATGGAGAGGCCCGTGGCGGGCATATACCGGGCGCTGTGCAGATTCCCTATGCATGGTTCTTTAATTCCGACAAGACAGTTTTGAAATACAGCGATCTCAAGACGATGTTTGAATCAAGGGGAATTACCAGGAAGAAAGAAGTTACAGCATACTGCACAGTGGGTATCCGCAGTGGTTATGTATACTTCTTATATCGCCTGATGGGTTATTCCAAGGCTTCAAACTACGACGCGTCTATAGTTGAATGGGCTGCAGATTCTTCTCTTCCCATGGAAGCAGCGCCCCGGTTTTCCACAATCGTGCATCCTTCCTGGGTAAAGGCGCTCATTGATTATCACAAAGCCTGGCAGCACGACTCCAGCTCCTCCTGAATATCCCTATGACAGGAGCCATAAGTACCTGATTTTCGAGACCCAGTGGGGGAGTTTTGATGACATGGCGCAAGGTTGGGCTGATAACTCCTACCTTATCGGGCATATCCCAGGAGCTATTCATTCCAATTCAGACGTATATGAAAACGGAGCCCCGAGATGGTTTCTCCTCCCGGATGCAGATCTGCAGGCGGCAGTGGGCAGCATGGGAATCACTGCAGATACTACAGTTGTTGTCTACAGCGATAGCCGCATTTTTGCCGCCCGTCTCTGGTGGATCTTAAAGTATGCCGGGGTCAATGATGTACGTTTTATGAACGGTGGATCACAGGAGTGGCTTGCAAACGGATATGACACTGAAACTGCAATAAACTACCCTGTGCCCACAACTTTCAGCGGTACCACTCATCCCGAATATCTTGCGACCACTGACTATGTCTTCTCGCAATATACAAACACAGGCTCCACTCTTATTGCTGATGTCAGGTCCAAAGACGAATATGACGGCCTGATCAGCGGGTATAGTTACGTGATTGCCAAAGGAAGGATTCCAAACAGTGTATGGGCATATGACGGCGATGACAGTTCGGCTGTTTACAATGACAGTGACGGAACACTCCGCAGTTACACAGAAGTGAGAGACGTATGGAAGGGCATAGGTTTAGCCTCCACCGGTGCATCAAATCTTTTTGACAAAGAGGTCATCTTCCAGTGCGGCAGCGGATACCGTTCTGCGCTTATTTTTCTATACGCGTATATGATGGGTTATGACAACATCCGTAATTACTCTGACGGTTGGGAGGGCTGGAGCACCACATATACACAGGACCCTTCCTGCAATGACGGGGCTCCCGGCTGGTGCCAGTCGCCTTCAGGTAGGCCGATTATAACACCTTAAGCTTTTTGCTGTACGTTTACTCTGACTGAACGAAAAGGCCGCGCATATGCGGCCTTTTCGTTTTAATTGCTTTTTTCGCTGCATCCTGTGGAGCTGCGTTGCAAAGTGTCCAATCTTCATTTTGCATTCTGCCTGAGATTTTGATCAAAAAAGCATTCTCAGTTGGTTGCGGATAACATCTCCGATAATTGTAAGATGAAATTTCTATATATGCTTTCAACAAATATTCGGTAACGAGAGGAAGCAGGTTTACTTTTTGAAATATCTTATGAAAGAAACCTACTTTCCTATTATATACGTTTGCCCATTCGGCATCATATCATCCGGCGGCGGAGTGCCATTTTGCTGTCGATACTGCTTTCTTTTGCATTCATTCATCTCGGAACCTTTACAATACCGCCTAATGAACCCTTTACAGGCAAGGTCGTTAATGTTTTGAAATTCTCTGAAGAAGCCACATTGTTCTAATAATTCACATTGTTCCGACATATTGTGCCTCCTTATTGATATCGATTTGCGATTGTTATATGCACAATTATATCAGGTCTCAGATACGGAGACTACAGATATTTTTCTCGATCCTATTGCATAAAAGTTCCTTAATACCACGTTCAGTGGAGTGAAAGACTTCACAACTTAAGTGCTCGCTGAATATCTTCTCCGCATCATCAGCATTGATAGTTTCTATCCTGTCTCCGCGTATCCTCTTGGGGGGATGCCTGTCCTTCTCATGTTTAACCAGGAACAATTTAACCAGTCTCACCGGACTTGATGTTACTTTCACTGAACTTCTATTTTGGCTGACAAGGGCGCCGATAACGAAAGCGATGCTGTGGAGCAACTGGCCTCTTCTTATTGCTTTATCCATCTTGCTACTACAATCGCTATTTAAATAAGGGCTTTTATGCCTGGATAGTATCCTGAGCCACTTGGAAATTATAGAGATTGTCCTCGTAATGTGATAAAGGCCACTCTCGACGATGTAATAACAGTCATTGTTTCTGCCGATCAAAATGAAGCCGTCGTCCACCGGTCTGGCCATGTTCATGCTATCAAATTTGCGTAAGAGTGTTGATTTCCCAATTCCGGACGGCCCTGATACAAGAATTGCTTTTTCCTCTCGTTCCATTGCAATTCCGTGAAATATCCAAACATCATCAAATCCGAATTGTTTTTTGAATAGCGCGATGTCTGCCGGGGTAATATTATCAGGTTCGAAAACCACTTTATAAAACAAGGGTAGAGATTCCCTGGGGGACCTTGCCCTGAGATGTCTTGATAAAAAATCTCGTAATGCGCTCCTAAATCTGTTCATTCGGAAGCAATTTACGGATGAGATGTCTCATCGGACTTTCATCACCATGCCTCATCTGTCCGAGCTGTAGTTCTTAGTGATCTTCAGGCTGTGCAACTGTATTTGGCGTACCTGTTTCCCCTGTGTAAAAAGCGATCAGCACCACCGGCGTCGTGCCGAGGTTCTTCCCATTGTGAGGGATATTGACGACTTCCACGATAGCATCTCCGGCAGTGAAGTGGTATGTGTTCCCTCCTTTTACTTCCACAGTCAGGTCGCCTTGCAGAACATAGGCGTAAAGGGGAACAGGATGGCTGTGCCACCCTGTTTCAGCGCCGGGTCCTATTTCCACTTTCATGGCGGTTATTTCCGGCTTCTCAGTATTCAGGTATTTAACCGGATAATTGCCGGTTGTTGTGGTCGTCTTCAAGATGACCGTCGCCTTGACTCCAGAGGCGTAGTCCCCTGCTGGGGCTAAACAAGGAACTCCTAAAACGAGAACAACCAATATAGTGATGAAGTATTTTTTCACGCAATCCTCCCGAATAGCTTTTTCCTATTGTAATAAACTGCCCCGAAGGAATCCAGAGCTTTGCTTCAGTGGTGACACGATAGAAACCGGCTGTGAAGGTAGGACCCGGCGTTTCTATGATGTCAAAGTTTTCCGTATCCGATGACATAAAGCACAGGATACTCAAAGAAATAAAACTCACTGATACCAAGATGAAGCGGCTGTTTTATATCGTGGCCCACAAGAAAATAACACTTCCCCGCGCATACGACACGTTCTTGAAATACGCATTGACTGAATATAAGGATCTTTAAATCTGATTTTCTTCTTTTTCTCCCACACGCCGTATATTTATTGATTTGTTCAGAAGATTGCCAAGACTAACTGAAGTGCCGTTGCAGTCTGGACAACTTATTCCGGACTTTCTTTTCAATCCACGGTCTGGCGCGATTGTTGGCCTGCTGATATTGGAAAATTCATTTGAAAGACTCTCTTAAGGTAAGCGGTTAGAATGGTTGATGATATTGTGGACACATGCAAGAGACCGCACTGCGGCGGTCCCTTGCGTGTGAGACATGAAAAGAGGATGTCTTTAAGGCGTTCCTGTTTGTTTCGGGTTGTCTGGATAGTATGACCATTCAAACCATCCACCGTCATAATTGGCAGCGGGCCACCCTAATAGATACGCATAAAATGTATAAAGGCCTGACCTCCAGCCGGTCCCACAATAAAAATACATTTTCTTGTCAGGTGTAAAACCTGCAGCTCTCCAGTTTGCTTCAACTTCAGTGTAAGTTCTAAGCGATTGGGCATCGCCCCTTGCAAGTTCAACCCAGTCGCCGATCCATTTAGATGTTGGAATTCGTCCCAAGGCAAAAAAGTAGGGATAATATGAGTTGGAATCGCCAATGTATTCTTCCCATGAGCGGTCATCTGTAATCACAACATTGGAAACCGTTCCATTTATAACATTTTTCACATCATCCATGGTTGCAAGATACCGTGGATTGCCCGGGTCATCACCAAAGGGCACAGAAACCCAGGGATGCGGGGTTGTTTCGACCGGATTTCCATTTTGAACCCATGCATTAAATCCACCATTCAGGATACGAACGTCATTGACCCCGGCGAGAAGTAATGCCCAAGCTACACGCCCTGCAGTCATCATTGCAATTTCATCGTCGGCGTATACAACTACTGTTGCATCTTTGGATATTCCCATGCTGCCCAAGAATTGCTGGAGTTCCGGAATAGGCTTAACATTGCCCTCTGCAGGAGACTTATAGCCTTCACCATATTCTGAGTTCGGCCCATTTTCTATGCTATAGGTATCTAGAAAAATCGCTCCCGGGATGTGCCCGGTCTCGTAATTTGTACCTATGTAGTCTGTCCTGTTTTCTGCAGAACGGGCAGTCCATGTTGTATAAAGAATTACAAATCCTTTGCCAGGATAGGTAGCCGGATTCTTGCCGTCAGTCAGATCCTTAACCCATGCCGGATACACGAGGGCCTGGTAATTAGCCATCTTGTCCATGGGAAGAGTAGAATCTGCCGCCCATTCAACTATAGACGCATCGTAATTTGATGCCTTGGAATAACCCATCAACCGGTACAGAAAATATACAAACCCGCTTCGGATGCCTACGGTGCAGTAAGCTGTAACTTCTTTCTTTTTCGTAATTCCCCTTGACTCAAACATTGTCTTGAGATCGCTGTATTTCAAAACTGTCTTGTCGGAATTAAAAAACCATGCATATGGAATCTGCACAGCTCCCCGTATATGCCCGCCACGGGCCTCTCCGTAAAGCTGCCATCCATTGTATTCTTCGTCAGTGCGGGAATCGACCACAGCAAAATTCTTTGTGCCAAGCAACTTCTTGATGCGCTCTTTTGTACCCCTCCTCGAGGCTTTCACGGACGGTCTTGAATTTGTTTGCCGGAAGCGTATTGACAGCGGTCTCCGTAGGCCTTCCATCGGCGGACCATTTGTCCCAGCCGCCATCCAATATGTGCACATCGGTGCAGCCCAGATATTCGAGCATCCAGAATATGCGCCCCGCCGCCCCAAATGAAGCAGAGGTATTATCGTATATAACAAAGGTCATGCTTCTTTTAAGACCGGCAGCGCTCAATTTGGTGTTCAGGTCAGCGATCGGAAGAAGTCCTGTGCCCGCCGTGAAATAATCTCCGAACTTGACATTGATCGCGCCTGGTATATGCGCAACATCGTACCCGGATGTGCGCGCATCAATAATCACGAAATTCTTTGTACCAATAGTGGACTGTACAGAATCAGCCGACACGAGCAGCTTTGCATTGGGAAATCCCTTCTGGGATGCTGCAAGCTTTGCAAAACTGACATTTGTGCAGGCCAACGTGAAAATCAGCGCCAGCAAGAGCGCGAGCGAATAACTTCTTTTCATTGTACCCCCTCCTGATATGATAAATTCATTATTTTGCGGTAATTTAGTCGATTGGATAAAGGATGTCCAATTGATTCAAGATATGTCTCCATCTATTGATATAGAAATAATCAATAATAACCATTGAAGCATGTTTGCGGCGTTGATATTTCAGGGCTGCCCACGCCTTTCACTGGTGCTCTCTTGCTATTTTTGGGAGAGGGGTAGTGGGAATCGAAGCCACCATGCCTCTTGTAGAGAACATTCGCTGGTTTTGCAGACCAGGCAGGGTGCCAGCCCAGTTACCCCTCGAATTGACTTTTTAGCGGTTTATCATCATCTCCTCGGGAATTTCCATTGTCTCAGTTAAGATTTGATCAAAATAAACACTCTTTACATTGAGCCCGTAGTACTTGATTATGTCGCTAATGCCTGTACTACAGTTATGGCACGATGCAATGACAATCTTTGCACCTGTGGCCTTAATCTGTTCCGCCTTCACTCTATTCCCACGGGCTTTGTGGGCGGTCCAGTTGGACAATGAAGCCAACCCCCCTCCGGCGTTGCAGCAGAAATTGTGCTCCCGGTTTGGGTACATCTCTATAACTTTTTCGCAGGTTGCATAGGCCATTTCCCGAAATTTCTCCGTCGCTCCTGCTCTCCTTACGAGGTTGCAGGGGTCATGGATCGTGACAGGTTCTTTAATCTTTCTTGCTATTTTTATCCTTCCATCCATTAGAAGCTCATGGAAAAACTCGATAGACTGATACATTTTGAACGGCAGATCTTTCCAGCCCAGCATAGGAGGCGCTGCAAAGGTTGATGCAAAGCGTGAATGACCGCATTCGGTCATTACGAATTTATCAATCCGCAGGCGAGCGGCATTTTCAAAAAGTCCCCGCACAATCCGATTCTGTGTTGCAAAGTCACGCAGGAACATAGCCATGTTACTGCAATCCCAGACATCTCTCCCCGGCACCGTCCAATCAACACCCGCCCAATTCATGATCTTGGCATGCCGCTCTATATGGTAAATGCTTGTCTTGGGTTCAGCGCCCAAAGGTAACCACATCACCTCCGCACCCTCTTTATCGATAGGGATGCGCAAATCCTTGAACTCCGCCCCTACTTCCTCCTCCTGCCACTGCATAGTATCTATCCAGTCATTCTGCGTGAACCATACTTGGCTCAGAGTAGTGGCATGTGAGTGGTCCTGGTCCATCATGCGTTGTGGTACTACACCCAAAAGAAAACAAATTCGACGTACCATTCCTACAATAAACGTTACATCCAATCCGTAAGGGCAGTACATGCTACAGCGATGGCAGATGTTGCATTCAGTAAACACTATCCGCGCGCACTGCTTGATGAACTCCGCATCAACTCTGTAATTCCTCTTGATCATTTCCCATATTGTCATTCGCATCTTCGCTACAGGCGCATACGTCGGGTCTTTGTCATTGGACAAATACCACTGGCACGCCTCCGAGCACAGTGCGCAATGAATACAAGTGTCGATCACAGCCTTGATTCTCGCTGAGCGTCCTCCCAAAACCGACTTGATCGTTTTTTCTATCTTCTCGGGAGTAAGGTCCTTCAAAGATTCATCAAGACCGGTATCAGGATTTGGTTCCCGTATGTATTCCGGGAATTCCCTGCTAACAATCTTCTCTTTAAGTGCCATTATCAGCATACCTTTCATTAATTCCGGGTTTTGGCAGATAAATATCGGAAATTATGAACCCACTAGACTCTCGGCAACAGGATTATCCAGAGATGATAGGGTTTACCCTTCCGCTCGGGCATCTCACACGACGTCATTGTCCTGCCGCTAGGTTTGCAAACCTACAAGCGTAGCAGGGAACACGTTCCAAAACCCTTTTTAAATTAAATGCTTTCTTGACTGGATGTGTACGGCAAGCGAGGTGTCTTAGTAAGCCGAAGATAAATAGATAGAAGTGTGTACCAGATGACCGCACCATTCAGTGTCGGAAAACCCTTGACCAAGGCTCATTCCACTACTTCAGCCAATGCCTGTCTGACAAAGTCTACATGTAAGCTTCGCGGTCATCCGTTCACCTCCCTCTGGTAAGATTGCACTGAATTATAAAAAGTGCATATAGCGATTGTCAATCAGATATATACAGCAGAACTATACCATGATACTTCTGTCCCTGTTGACAGCAGATACTCTTCTCGATCCTATCGTATAAAATTCACTTAAGACCACCTGCATTGAAATAAAAGACTTCACAACTTACGTGCTTGCTAATGTACTAGATGTAACTGAAAAAGTCTGTAGGTATCATCCAGAAAAAACTGGAGGTAGATAATCTTATCCGCCTCCGGCTGTGAACAACAGGGGAATTCTGATTCTCCAAGGAGATAAGTTCCAGCAGCCCCTATTGATAGGAATATTCTCTTTTCTGATGACTATTTGACAATCTGTACCTTAATTTTTATCGGCTGACCTTTGCCCGGGAATATATTCATTCTTGGATAATAACGTCCTGCGTAGTAGTTTCTCGGGTCGTCCGTGTAATCGTAAGTGCCGCCGTCTGCAAACCATACATTTTCATTGGCTTTTGCATTGCTTGTAATGCCGCAAACACAGGAATAGAAGCAAAAGATGCATCCCGGATTCCAGTTTACGTTCGATTCCCTTGTGCCTCCTATTCTCGATTCTATGCCGACCGCTACAAAAGATGGTGTCGCCGGTTGAAAAGCAGAGGCTTTTTCCTCGTAGAGTTCATCAAGGGTATAGTATTTCGACGCGCCGGGCCATGTGACTTCATAACTTATCTTCTGGCCATTAACAAATTTGCTTCCGTACTCTGCGTCCGTTCCGTAATAGATGCCGTCTGCCATATTGCCCTGAGGGTTTGCTCCGAGGTAAGTAAGGAGTTCCTGGAAAGGGAATGGCGCCATGTCTGTCTGAAGAAGTCCATAGTCGTGCAGACCTCCACCTTTATAGACGATACCGTGATGAGTGCCGTACAGTGAGACATTATCAAAGTTTGTATTGTTGACAAACCCTGTCATTATAAAAGAGCCGTCGAACAGGTCAACAGAGTCGACCCCTGAATAGTATTTTTCAGTATAGTCAGGATAGGCGTTATCCCAAGACTGGAAATCCCCGAACAAGTAGTAAGCTTTTTTGTATCCGATCTTCCTGGCCAGTTCAGCGGCCTGACGGCCCTCGTCTGTTGTCGATCCGTAGAAGACTATTCTGGAGTCTTCATAAGTGCCGACAAAGTCATTAACAAGCTGATTAATCAGCATGTGGGCGAGCCATGAGTCTTTCAGAGCAGTTGAAGCTGTTGTATTGAGTTGATCATATCCATTTGTGTATATCGGGATGCCATTGCTGTTTATCATACTCATGGGAACTGTCAGACTGTCCTTAATATGGCCGGCGATATAGTCACTGCTTTGTCTCACATCAACAATTAGGATTCTCCCGGATGCGCCTGCAGACGTGGAACCACTGTCTATAAATGTTTTCAGAGCTTTGAGAGTGTATGAAGAAGAATCTCCTGAAGATGAACTGCTGCTGCCGCATCCGGATATGACGAAAATCAGTGCGACCAGAACGAAAGGAAGAATGAAAATCTTACGGAAATTGTTCATTAAACTGCCCCCCTTAGTTATTTTTTAAACAATTAAACGTAAGAATTTTACATATGCGCCGAGAAATGTTCCAATTGATTTAATAGATAAAAATGACCTTCTTTATAGCTATTATCTATTTCTGGAAAGCCTGCTCCATTCTTCGTATCCGCCTTCATAATTGCGTGCAGTCGGAATACCGGCCAATTGATGAACAAGCCAGGCATAGGCGGACCTGATCCCTCCGGTGCAGTAGTAAACAATCTCTTTTCTCGTGTCAACTCCATTGTCCCTGAGAAGTTTTTTGACTGCTTCGGGTTGTAGTGGACGCTTATCCTTGCCCGTATAAAAATCCTTCCACTCTATGTGCACGGAATCAGGAATCCTTCCCTTTATTCGCTCGAGCGTAGACCTTGTATCAATGAGAACAATATTTGCTCTCTGTTGTTCGATCTCCGATGGTGAGATATCAATCTGCGCATTTGTTTTGAATTTATATTGAACAGGTTTTGCTGTGATCTTCACAGCACCGGACATCGTCAGAAATCTGTTATTCCTCCAGGACTGAATGCCTCCCGCCAATAGCCTGATCGGACCCCTATGTCCGAGCCATGACAGAACCCAGCAGTCCCAGCCCTCACCGCCCCAGCTTTTGTCAGCGTCTCCATAGACGACGACAGCGGCGCGTTCACTAATGCCCATTTTCCCAAGAGCCTTTGCCAGTTCCTGCGCCGGCCACACCCGATAAGGCACGCCCTTTTCATCTGTTCTGGTATAATCTTCCCAGGAAAATGATAATGCGCCTGGAATGTGCCCGGCCGACCATTCAGATTTAGGACGGGCATCAAGTATTACATACGAATCTAAATTGCGATTCAAAACGTCCGGCTCGATTAGACCGAGGTCCAGTGCCTCTGCAGGGACATTGAAGAACATAGAAAATATGAAAATGCAGAAGACTTTGTTTTTGAGATATGCGCAGTGGCTGTGTGTGCTCATTGTAATGACCTCCTATTTGCTGCTGTCTTTGCTTCCTGATTTCAGGACGGCACTCCCCGAACTTCTGGGAATAACTGCTCTCATAATCCTGATGCTCTATGTGATATTCTACGCAGGAGAGCAGGGTGCGATCTCCTGGTCTCCCCGCGTTATCATCCTGGTCGCTGCAAGTGTTCGCCTGATGTTTCTCTTCAGACCGGCTGAGTTGTCCGATGACATCTACCGGTATCTCTGGGACGGCCTGCAACTGTTAAATGGACATAATCCATACACCCTTGCACCGTCCTCCGTGCATTCACAGAGTGCATTCCTTGCAGAACTCCTGCAGCGCGTTAACCACCCCGACCTTGTCACCATCTATCCTCCGGCTGCGCAGCTGATATTCTTGGCAGGCGCTGCATTGCACAACAGCATATTCGGGATAAAGGCCCTCCTCATCGTCCTGGATCTCGCGACATGTCTTGTCATGATAAGGCTGCTCCGCAGCATGCACTTGCCCGCGTGGAGAAGTGTTCTTTATGCATGGAATCCACTCGCGGTCATTGAGACGGCAGCATCAGGGCATATCGATGCAACGGGTCTTCTATTTTTCCTCGCGTCCCTTTGGCTGCTCATGAATGCCAATAATGTCGATGCCAGGATATCATCGATAAAAGAGCGTTCTCTGTCAGTTATGAAACCCCGGCTGATTCCACTGGTTTCAGGTCTATTCTTTTCCTCTGCGGTCCTTGTAAAACTTGTCCCTTTGATCTTTCTGCCGGGGTTGATACTACTTGCAGGAAAACGCGGGAGACTCTTTTTCATCACAGGTTTTGTCACAGGGATTTGTATTTTCACAGTCCCTTTTATGCCCGATTTACAGCACATGTTTAATACCGTCAGCATATATGCGCAGAATTGGGAGTTTTCCGGCCTCGCTTTTCGTTCACTCAGAAACATCGTCTCATCCGGATCTGTCGCAAGAATTGTATTGTTGTCTGTCTTCACAGTCGTCTGTCTCTTTCTTTACATTCGTCTGAAATGGAAATCCGGTCTGTCAACAGAGATGAAAAATAGCGTTTTAACCTCAACCTTGTATATTGTCTCAATCAGCTTTCTGATATGCACTCCGACACTTCATCCGTGGTATGTGCTTTATCTTTTAGTATTCCTTCCGTTCACAGCCGGTGTCGCAGGCCTCGCCTTATCATGGTCTATTTTCCTCGCATATTATGTGCTCATTCCCTATTTTTACCTTGGCAGATGGATTGAGAACGACTACATCCCGGTACTCGTCTGGTTTGCGCCGCTGAGTGTGTATCTCCTGACGAGAGCCGGCAGAAAGCTTGTTTCAAGCCCGATAACGCCTCCCTCAAGATAACCCATATGATCTTTACGCCGGCATGTAGAGTCCCTGAGACAGTCCTGCTTATCTTTGACTTGCCTGCGGACCTTTTCCTGTAGGGAAGGGCGACTTCTTTTATGCAGAGTCCTGCTTGCACGGCTTTAATCTGCATCTCGATTGTCCATCCAAAATCTTTGTCGCGCATATTCAGTTCCTGAAGTGTTTTCCATCTTATTGCGCGCATAGGGCCGAGGTCTTCAAAAGCGTGTCCCCAGAAAAGACGCATGAGGTATGTTGCAAGGCGGTTTCCAAAACGCTGCTGGAAGCTGAGGGCTTCACGGTTTATAGGGATTCGCTTTTCGAGAACGAAGTCGGCATGCTCATTTACGAGCGGGTCGAGAAGCTCCTTCAGCCTGGATACATCATCGCTGCCGTCGGCATCTGCAAAGGCAATTATGTCAGGAGTCATCTCCTTCAGTGCTTCGATACCGGCAAGACATGAATTTCCGTATCCGGGTTTCTTCTCCGAAATGACTATAGCCCCATGTTTACGGGCAACTGCTGCTGTGCTGTCAACAGAACCGTTATCAACTACCAACAGGTAGTCTATCTCGGGCGGTATGTCTTTTAAAACCGCTGGCAATGCCAGTTCCTCGTTTCTGGCGGGAAGGAGAAGAGCTATTGTATATCCTGAATACATAGTGTCTGCCTAAAGCTGCAAATCCTGTCCCTTTTTCTCTTTATGTCGCCTATAGAAAACAGGAATCACAGAGACAAGGATGATAAGCCCGAGTCCTATCAGAAAAGCAGGAGATATCTTGCCCTTCAACAAATCCAGCAGCGAGCTCGAAAAGACGACATAGGCGATGCATGCAGGGAGCATGCAGATGAACGAAGTAACCGCATAATGAAGAAACCTGATCTTAGTCAGTCCGAAAGCATAGTTCAGAATGTTAAAAGGAAACAGAGGGATCAGACGGGTGAAAGCCACAATCTTCCAGCCGTGATTTTCCACGCCGTCATCGAGACTTCTCCATTTCGGGCTCCGCAGCTTTTTTTCGACCCAGTCCCTGGCAATATAGCGGGAGATCAGAAACGCTATGCAGGCGCCGATTGTCGCGCTTGTAATTGAATATACAACACCCCAGAAAGGCCCGAAGAGGATGCCTCCTGCAATTGTCAGCGGAAGACCCGGCAAAAGAAGTGATGGAGCAACCGCATATATCAGCATGAAGATTACAGGAGCCAATGTCCCGTATCCCTGAATAAGACTTCTCAGGGTCTCCTGGTCCAGATAACGGGTTGCCCCTGTATAGCGGATAGCAAAAATGGCCGCGATGATGAGAAGCAATAAGAACTAGACGATTCATCAGTCTGCCCTTTTTATCTTCTCCTCCGATTGTCAATGTTCGTTCACGGACTGCTGCGCCATTTGTCTTCTTTTTCAGATAAATTCTTCAGTCTCAGTCGGTTGAGGTATGTGAAGGGCGCTTTAGAGACTTTGACACTGCCCGACAGTGTGGCTTCAGGTTCGAACAGAAGATCAATGAGATGGCTTGCGGGCGTCAGTGAACCCAGATAGTTTGCACAACCCGCACAATATGTGATTATTCTCCTGCCGGCAGCTTCCTTTTTTCTGAAATTGCCCCAGTTTTTTGCAAGCTCGGGAGCTAAAAACCCGACAGAACCCCCTTCGCCGCAACAGAGGGTTTTCTTTCCATGGTGGGGCATTTCTTCGATCGTCAGACCCTTTGCAGAAACCAAATCCCGGACGGCGGCATGGACAGGTTCTTCGAACCTTACCGCGCAGGAATCATGGATTGTTACAGCGCCCCGGACCGGTCCGGTGTCAGGCAGACCATTTTGCGCCATAAACTCATAGACACTATTGACGGAAATCTCGGCGCCGTACATCTTGAATACCTTATAACAATTTGGACACGCGACCAGAACATTGCGTATGCCGTTGTCTACAAGATACTTTTTCATCTCCTGGAACATAGTATTGAAATAGTCTTCTCTCCCGAGATCATGTGACGGCTTGGTACAGCAGTCAAGCACCATACCGAGATTCGGGACCTTTTTTTTCAAATGGTCATAGAGCTTTATTACTTTATCGGGACGTGTTCCCTGAAGTGTGCATCCCGGAAAGAAGACGGTGTCGCAACCTTCAGGCAATGTATAAAAAGAGAACCGCTGTGATGTCCCCCTTTTTTCATAGCCGAGAATGACCGCATGCTCAGGATAGTCTCCTTTTCCGCTTTTGACCATTTCGCGACGCATTTCAAGAAACATCTTTGAGGGGTCAATCTTTACCGGACAGACAGCGGCACAAAGCCGGCAGAGGCTGCATTCAAAGGGCATGGCCTGATGGGACCTGTCTGACGGATCATAAGAGTCTGCAATCTCCTTCGGCTTGCCGTACTTTCTCAAAAAACCACATTCTTTCTGGCAAAGCTTGCAGTTGATGCATTTTTGAGAGACAGTTTCTATCTCTTTGCGGAGAGCTGGCCGAATGGGATTGCTTATCCGCTCTTTTGATGTGATTGTTTCCGGAGACATAATTGTATTCATTGTAGTATATAAGCTAATTTAACCTTCCCAAAATCAATATATCCAATATGAAAATGCTATTGATCTTCCGACCAATATAGTAAATATCTATAATGAGAATTATTGAGAGGTAAAATAGAGTTATGAAACCCAGTGATGACGACCTGAGAAAGGCAATTACCGCAACCGAGGAAGAACTGAAATCCCTGGTCCACCACCCGTCTTCGCAAGTCATCTCCCGGGTAATATTAAACCGGAACCTGACAGAAGACCTTGCACTGGTCATTGCAAACAGGAGAAATGTCCTTCCGGAAGTCATGGAGACTCTGTACCATAATGGAAAATGGAAGGAGTATTATCGGATAGTCCAGGCGCTGAGTAAAAACCCGAGGACTCCGCAGAAGATCGCACTGGCATTACTCAAGTCCCTGAGAATAATCGACATCGCCGACCTGACAAGGAACAAGCAGGTACCGATTGGCGTCAGGACTAAGGCAGAGTTGTATATAAATGAAAAAATCCTGACCCTGCCTTTGGGGATCAAGATAACAATTGCGCGAAGGGCAAGCAGGAACGTCCTCATGAGACTCATTGAAGACGGGATGAGAGAGGTCGTGGACGTATGTCTTCAGAGCCATTATATTACGGAGGGCGACATCTGCAATATTGTGCGCATGAGAAAAATAGCCGGCCATGTGATACGGCAGATAGCGGAACACCCGAAATGGTCAGGCAGGTACGATGTCCAGCTGGCCCTTATTCGAAACAATAATACTCCTTTAGCGCAAGTGGTCAAGTATCTGGAAAACATCAAAACCACAGATCTTAAGGAACTTTACCGGGATACTGAAGTGCCCGCAAGCACGAAGCCATTTATTCACAGGGAACTCCTTGACAGAGGGGCGATAGAAATCGAAGCTACACATTAAACCTGAAATTGATGATATCGCCGTCTTTAACTTCGTATGTCTTGCCCTCAAGCCTCAAGAGTCCTTTTTCCTTTGCTGTTTGCATCGTGCCGGAAGAGATGAAGTCGTTATAAGAGATGACCTCCGCCCGGATAAACCCTCTGGCAATGTCCGAATGGACCTTACCGGCAGCTGTTACCGCATCCGTGCCCTTGCTGATCGTCCAGGCCCTTACTTCATCTTCTCCAACCGTGAGAAATGATATAAGGCCGAGCATCTGATAGCACGCATTGATGAGCTTGTTTGAAGCAGGTTCTTTTATGCCCAGATCGTCGAGAAAAAGGCCTTTTTCCTCGGGGGAAAGCTGGGCTATTTCCATTTCCACCTTACCGCAAAGGCTCAGGACAGGAATGGATTGATGATGTTCCTGCAAAGCTGACACCAGGTTGCCGGCGCTTTCTGATCCCAGGTCTTTTTCTCCTATGTTCAGGACTATTACTTTTGGAATGGTTGACATAAACTGGAGCGCCCTCATAGCCTTCAATTCTTCGTCGGTAAATTCCACATCTCTCAGGGCCGTTTCTTTCATGAGGGATTCCTTACACTTCAGAAGAAGTTTCTTCTCTGACTCGTCCGGCTTCTTCCCGCGCTTTTTTTGCGCTTCTTCCATGCGTTCAAGGCGTTTTTCCACGAGGTCCAGATCTCCGAAAACCAACTCAAGCTCCAGTGTATCGACATCTCTCGCAGCATCTATGTTTCCAAGGGGATGTGTCACGGATTCATCATCGAAGGCCCTTACTACATGGACTATTGCCTCAACGTCCTTTATCAGATCAAAGACCTTTCTGTTCTGCTTTAAGTCTCCCTTTGTCAGACCTATATAATCAATGTATTCGATAGTTGCATTCGTGGTCTTCTTCGGTTTGAACATATCCGACAAAGTGTCGATTCTCGGGTCAGGCACTTTGACCACGCCGATGTTCGGCTCTCCGGAGACGGTAGCATAGACCGTCGCCTCTATATTCATTCCCGTAAGAGCATTGAATACTGTTGTCTTCCCTGAATTTGATAATCCGATAATAGCTATTTTCATCATTCCTCCTTAGTCTGTATATTATAGAACAAACAGTTGAGTTGAAGTTCTGAGGATCATATGTGCCTTTGCTAAGGATGTCATTAGCCATCGACTAGGGATTCATAACCCCTCCTGACCTCCCCTTACCTTAATCCCGAAAGCTTTCGGGACTCTTAGGTTAAGAGGGGAAGGGGAGTTACTTGTCAATCCTGAACAGGTGGCGTTTTCGTAAAGCACGTTTTGACGGATCTATGGATTTTTGGGCATCTTTGCCATACAATATGATTACAAACATCTGACAAATCAATAATCAGGAGGCAAAATGTTTTGCAGAAAGAAAGTAGCACATAGAACAAATCTTACAATGACAGGTATTACAGCTGTGTTTGTCCTTGCATTGAGCTTGTGCGTCTGTTCGTATTCCTATGCGGCAGAGGCAAAGATATCAAAAGAATCGGTTGAACTACTGACAAGGATAGGACAGGCTACTGCGGAGATTGTCGATGCCGTGAGACCTGCTGTGGTCAACATAGCTACGACCCAGGACAGTCAAACTCCAGGGAGGGGTTGAACCTTATTTTGATGATCCTTTCTTCAGACACTTTTTCGGGGACCGCTATAAAGCTCCGAGAGAACGGAAATCCTCAGGTCTGGGCTCCGGTGTGATTGTAGCTGCTGACGGATATATCCTGACGGCAAATCATGTTATACAGGGAGCGGATGAGATAAAGGTGACTCTATCCGACAAGAGGGAGTTCAAGGGAAAGATTGTTGGAAGTGACGCAATGACCGACGTGGCGTCATCAAGATAGAGGCCATAGATCTTCCCAGTATAAAAATGGGTGATTCGAAGCAAGTTGCGGGTGGGAGAGACCGTTCTTGCCGTTGGAAGCCCTTACGGACTGACCCAGACAGTTACTATGGGAATTGTCAGCGCAGTGGGACGGGCAAATATCGGGATAGCAGATTATGAGGATTTTATCCAGACTGACGCCGCAATAAATCCAGGGAACTCAGGTGGCGCGCTTGTCAATGTGAGAGGAGAACTGGTCGGGATCAATACCGCTATCTTCAGCACGAGCGGAGGATACCAGGGCATCGGGTTTGCAGTGCCGACGAGTATGGCAAAGGCTGCCATGGACAGTCTCATACAGAAAGGTAAAGTTGTAAGGGGCTGGCTTGGGGTATCAATCCAGAGCCTGACCCCGGAGCTCGCAAAACAATTTGAACTGAAGGATGACAAAGGGGTGCTTGTCGGCGAAGTCATGGAGGACAGTCCGGCAGAAAAAGGAGGCCTGCAGAGAGGGGATGTCATTGTTGAGGTGCAGGGCAAGAAGGTTGAAGACCCCAATCAGATCAGAAATATGGTAGCCGGTGTGGAGCCGGGACATGAGATTGAAATAAAGATTCTCAGAGACAACAAACCGATGACAAAAAAGGTAATAGTGAGTGAACTGCCTTCAGAGATGCAGAAGCCTGCAAAGGGCGAATACAGCAATCTCCTCAACGGGGTGAGTATACAGGACCTTACTCCTGAGATTATTGAACGTCTCAATATGCCTAATAACATAAAAGGCGTTATTGTTGCCGAGGTGGATGAGGACAGTCCTGCTTTTGAGACTATTAAACCGGGTGATGTGATCCTGGAGATCAACAAAGGCAGGATAACCAGCGTCAAGGATTATGAAAAGGTTGTTGCCAAGATAAAGCCGTCGGAGGACATCCTGCTTTTCGTCAGGAGAGGACAGGTGTCCAGGTATATTACTCTGTCGGCAAAATAAGAGGGGAATAAATGTCTGCAAGAAGAGGCCTGCTGCATAAGCAACAGGCCTCTTTTGTTGCGATCACTGGGATGCATCTTTGAGATCCGGGCCTGTTTTTGTTTTGGAAAAAAGCAAACTAATGATATAATTAGACAATACCGTCAACGTATGGGGGATAATCGTGAAAATTCTTGCCGGCATTATGCTTTTTTTGTGCGGTATCTTCTTCAGCTGTTCTCTTGCCTTTTCATATGAAGGTCCTACCATTGAAGTTACAGTTGCAAAGAAGGATTGTCTTATCAATATCTGCAAGAAGTATCTTGAGGATTCGCGCGGATGGCGGAAGATCGCAAGAATAAATCGTCTTGCCAATCCTGACCTTATATATCCCGGCCAGAGATTGGTCCTCCCTGTAGACATGCTTCGGGGGACCCCGGTAGACGGGAAAGTCACGTTTATAAAAGGAAATGCAATGACTCAGGAAAAAGGGAGTGAAGAATGGCATCCGCTTCATTCCGGAGACCTCGTAAAGCAGGGAAGCGGGATCAGAACTGCCGAAGAAAGCGCTGTTGAGATAACCTTTGAAGACGGCGCGTCTTTCTATCTCAGGCCTAATTCAACATTGAAGATAAACACGGCTTCAAAAAAAGGCTTTGACCATTTTATGCGTCAACTATATCTTCAATCAGGAAAAACCATATCAAGACTCAAAGAAGCTACAGGCAGCGAATCACGCTTTGAAATACATACTCCTTCGGCCGTCGCTGCAGCCAGAGGCACTGAATTCAGGGTCTCAGTAGATGATATTGAAGCCACGAGATCGGAAGTCTTGCGCGGGATAATAGGCGTTGCTGCAATGAAACAGTCGGTTGAAGTAAACGAAGGAGAGGGGACCCTCGTCAGGATGAATGAGCCGCCTCTTACTCCTCGGAAACTTTTGCCGGCGCCGGATTTGATTGACTGCTGCCTGTCTACAAATCCATGCCGCTTAAGTTCCACTTCAAAAATATAGACGGAGTGTCTTCTTACAGGATAACCCTTGCAAGAGACGCGAACTTTAAGGACGTGCTGCGGGATGTGGTTATAAAGCCGGATGAGTCCGCAGAAATGTCAGGTATGGATGATGGCGGCTACTTTTTACAGAGCACGAGTATTGACGCTGACGGACTTGAGGGATTACCTTCAGACGCTGTGGCAGTTAAGGTAAGGGTTAACCCTGTGCCACCCTTTATTCAGTCGCCTCTTGCCGGCGCTGAAAGCAGGGAGAAGTCAGTCGAATTTAAGTGGCTCAGGGTAAAAGACGCGGTGAGATACCATCTTCAGATAGCTGAAGACAAAGAATTCAGCAAGTTAGTTATGGATAAAGCTGATATTACGGATACGGCTTACATAGAAACATTACCCGGCTACAAGACCTATTATTACAGGGTAAGTTCAATCGCCGATGACGGGTATGAGGGCGCATCGTCAGACGCAACGAGCTTCAGTGTAGTCCCGCCGCCTCCATCTCTTGATAAGCCTAAGGTGGATGAAAAAGAAATCCATATCAGCTGGCGTGATATGGGCGATGGGATTACCTATCATTTCCAGATGGCGCCGGATGCGGAATTCAGGAATATTATTGTCGATGAAAAGATAGAAAGACCAACGATAACAATACAAAGACCGGCAAAGTCAGGAACATATCTTGTTCGCACGAGCAGTATTGATACTAAAGGGCATGAAAGTGATTTTTCGACTCCGCAGAGTTTCGAAATCAAGCGCGGGATACGCTTTGGCCCTCTTGCAATCATCGGAGCAGCCTGGTTGATCATCCTTCTAATCTTTTAAGAATTAAGGAGCAGATCGGATATCCAAAAGTGGATTTAGCTTCCCGCAGAAGAGCCTCCTATTTCCTTATAACCCTTGCAGGGGTGCTCCTCATTTTTGTCGTAGATTATCTCGGTTTCCTGGAAGGGATCAATGCGTATATATATGATTTGTCTTTCAGGATGCGTGGTCAGAGCAAACCCTCCGGAAAAATTATCATAGCTGCCATAGATGAGAAAACCCTTGATAAAGTCGGCAGATGGCCTGTCAGAAGAATGTATTATGCCATGCTTCTCGACAGGATAATGCAGGCTCAGGTCGTAGGGTTTGATGTAATCATGTCTGAGGCGTCAGAGGATGATGATGTGCTTGCACAGGCTATCAAACAGCATGGCCGGGTTATATTGCCGGTATATATTGACAGAACGCTGAAAATTGTAAACCCGGTGAAATCATTATCACCTTACAGGACCGGACATATTCATATCGAACAGGGGGTTGATAATGTTGCGCGGCAGATATTCCACACACTTTATCTGAAGAGTGAACAGATCCCTTCTCTGACATCTGCCATGTATGAGACATTGACCGGAAAGGCGTTGAACCGGCAGGAAATGCATGAATATGTTAATGGAGAGAAAAATTCGGAAAGCATATTCCAGATGGATTCGATGAACATCAATTACTATGGCGCGCCAGGCACGTTCATGCGGATTCCAATGGTCGACATCATCGAAGACAAATATCAACCGTCTTTTTTCGCAGGCAAGGCCGTACTCGTCGGACTGACTGCACCCGGGACGGTCGATATGATATTAACGCCTTTCAGCCAGCACAGAGACAGGATGCCCGGCGTGGAAGTCCACGCCAATATCCTGAATAACCTTATCGACAATAATCCCATAAAGGATGTCAATGACTGGCTGGAGCGGTTGTCTGTAATTGCAATTTCAGTCCTGTTCTTTCTGCTTTTTATGAGATTGAGTGAAAAAATAGCAACGGTTTTATGGCTCTTCAGCATCATTGCAACAATGGCCCTTGCAGTATTCCTTTTTTCCGGATTCAACCTGTGGCTTAGACCCGCAATATACTTGTTCTCATTGAGTTTCATATTCGTCATAACCTACATTTTCAGGCTTGATGAGGCGGCAAGGAAGCTTGATATGAAATATTCATCCATCTCGTATCTTCTCGGCGGCAGCATGGTGGAACCTCCCAAATTGATTATCCCAAACGGACTTCCCGGCTTTCTCTCCACAGGAGGCATCAACACAAAAATACAGAAACTTCTGTGGGCTGAGCACCAGTATGAAAAAAAGCTTGAATATAGCATCCAGGAGAAAACACAGGAACTTTCAGGTGCGCTGCAAATGATCAGCAGCATGAACAGTGAAATGATCTTCCGTCTGACTGCAGCCGCCGAAACCAAGGATGAATATACCGGAAAACATATATCGAGGATAGGGCTTTATGCAAACAAGCTCTCGGAGGCGCTCGAAATGCCCTCTGACTTTGTCGAGAGGATTTCAATGGCGAGTGCGATGCATGACATCGGTAAAATCGGCATCCCGAACAAAATACTTTTGAAGCCGGGGGAACTCTCGCCCGAGGAGACCGAGATCATAAAAACCCACACTACTATCGGTGCGAAAATACTTTCAGGGTCGGCTTTTCCCGATGATACAAATGTCTGAAACGATAGCCTTATATCACCACGAGAGATGGAATGGCACAGGATATCCGAAAGGTTTAAGGGGCGGCGATATTCCTGTTGAAGCGAGAATAATAATGATCTGCGACATTTATGACGCCCTGAGGAGCAGGAGACCGTACAAAATGTCTTTTGACCATAACAAGGCTTTTGCGATAATCACCGAGGGAGACGCCAAAACCAGGCCCGAACATTATGACCCTGATATGCTGCATGCATTTATAAAGATTTCATCAGTATTTGACGAGATTTTCAGCAGGTACAGCGATTAAATCTGAATTAGTTTAGTTCCCGGAAAGAATCACACCCACAAATTTCAGCACACTTGTCTGCCCGGGTTTCTGAAAAAATTATTTTTTGCCAAGTTCCTGAAGAACTTCCCGCATATGGATCGTGTGAGATTCCACATGCTTCACTCCCATGATTCCGATCAGCTCAGCCAGGGTCAGATATTCGCCCATCGGCGCTTCTTTAAAAGCCGGAACATGTGCTTTTCTCGCCAATTGATCTTTGGACAATCCTGCTATTGAGGCTGCTATCTGATTGTATCTTTTTTCGAAGAACGAAAGAAGCCCGGACATGGACATCTGCGAGCGGCTTTTGCTAAAAAATGGATTTCCGGGGTCGATGTCAACAAGCGGAGTATCATGCTCCAAAATGTTCTTGATAGTTATTGTAAAATCTGCCCCCTCCGGCCCGCAGAGGTGAGAAATGATCTGCTTTGGTGACCATTTGTCCGCGGGTTCGCGGGAGGCTGTCTCCTCGTCAAGCCCCTCACAGAGCTGTTTCATTTCTTCGACTTTCTGACGAATGTTTTCTGACAATCGGCGACCTTCATCATTTGCCATTTCCTGTGTTCTCCTTCCTGATGATTAAGATTATGAAGCGAGCACCTTCTTAGAACAAGGATAGCACAGGAAATTTAACCTTGCCATATGCTTGAAACAGCGCGTCTCTTTTTTATGCCCTGAATTCAACACGTGTCATGGAGATAAGGAAATAATAGCAACCTGTCCGTTCCTCACTTATCAACAATGGAGATTTTACCCCCTAACGGTTCTACTTAAAGCAAGATGAAAGACTTGACCCCATGACATACTGTGACCCCATGACATACTGTTATATCACCCTCACGTCCACTGATAATCAATTAATGTATCGAATTCTCAAAATGCAGCGAAAAGAAAAGATGGAATAATATATTAAAGTAGAATAGAATTACTTATTATTTACCTTAAATAGGCATATTTGATAGATATTAAATTGAAGATTGTCAATATCCCATAAAATCACCAGGTGTTTCCATGAATGATAAAGTCAAGTCAAAAACGCAGGGAGATGTTAAGCTGAATGAATCCCTCCAAAAGTAAGAGACCCAAACAAATAAAGAAACAAACAACACTTGCAAAAGAAACCGAAGAACTGACTATTTCGATCGGTTAATTCAAAAGGTAACAGCTCAACTCTCCCTTCAGAAAGCATGCAATGTAGCGATCAAGGAACTATCTGTTGCACTGGGAGTGGATTTAGTTGTCCTCTTTTTACAAGAAGGAGGCGAATTACGCCTCAAATCTGCAGGACCGACATCATCGTATCTGCAAATCGAAACCGTACCATTGCATATCGTGGGAGAATGTCTTTGCGGGCTGGCTGCCCAGAATGGTCGGATGATAACTTCTCACAATATCCATAAAGATGTTCGCTGCACATGGTCAGAATGCAAAAAAGCGGGACTTCATTCATTTGCTGCTATTCCATTGCCTATCGGCAAAGAGCCGATAGGCGTCCTGGGTATTGCCTCAGTGAGTGAACGCGATTTCAAACCGATCTCCCGTTTTCTAAAAAAAGTAGCTGATCGCCTGGCTATCAGCATCCATCATGCCAGACTATTTGAGCAAACACAAACCTATGCTATCCAGCTTGAGCGGCAAATCGCGGAGCGCAAGAAAACAGAGGGAATGCTTCAAAAAAACCGCTCGGACTTGATGGTTATTCTTGATAATCTTCCGTTCCTCGCGTGGCTAAAGGATTCCGAAGGCCGTTTCATTGCCGTGAATGTTCCTTTTGCTCAGGCCAGCGGACATTCATCGCCAGAGGACCTTATCGGTAAAACAGATCTTGACATCTGGCCAAAAAACCTCGCTAAAAGCTATCGCGCTGACGACAATATCGTTATGTTAAGTAGGAAGAAGAAAGCCGTTGAAGAAGTCATTAGCGATCAAGGCGTCGATAGATGGTTTGAGACTTATAAAGCACCCCTGTTCGATGAGCGTCGAAAAGTCACTGGTACTACAGGCTTTGCCCGTGATATTTCGGATCGCAAGCGGGCAGAGGAAGCGCTGCGGGAGAGCGAAGTAAAATACAGGACTCTCGTTGAGAACATTCCACAGAAGATTTTTACCAAAGACAGACATTCGGTCTATTTATCCTGTAATGAGAACTATGCCCGTGATCTGGGTATCAAGCCTGAAGAAATCATTGGAAAAACAGACTACGACTTCTACCCGAAAGAATTAGCCGAGAAGTACAGGTCTGACGACAAGAACGTCATGGACTCAGGAGAGACAGAATCCTTCGAAGAGCAATACATGCAGGGTGATGCGAAAGCATGGATTTATACAGTCAAGACCCCGATCAGAGATAAAGACGGTAAAAGTGTAGGCATACTGGGAGTTTTCAGCGACATTACCGAACGCAAGCGTGCGGAAGAACGGCTGCATGAGAGCGAAAAGCGTTTCAGGACACTCTTTGAGGAGTCCAATGTGTCGATAATTATACATGACAAGGACAGCGGTGAGATAATTGACGCAAATACTAACACGCTCAGGCAATATGGTGTAAACACTCTTGATAAACTGAAGGCGAATGACTTCTGGATGGAATCTCCCTATTCTTTTCGGGAGGCACTGGCATGGATTCCATAAGGCCTACAGGGAAGGCCCTCAGCGCTTCGAATGGCTCAACCGCAAAGTAACAGGGGAACTGTTTTGGGAGGATGTACTGTTAAGTAAAATAACAATCAGCGGCATAGAAAGGATCCTTGCGACCACAATCGACATTACCGATCGCAAGAAGGCAGAGGAGTCACTACGCATATCTGAAGAGAAATACCGTTTGCTTTTTGAGAATTCGTCAGATGCTATTTTTGTTGCTCAAGATGTAAAAATAATGTTTCCTAACCCTCAACTGTCGCGTCTTTTAGGGTACTCATATGAGGAACTGAATGGTGCACTTTTCAGCAATTTCATTCACCCAGAAGATATTGACATGGTAGTGGAAAGACACAAGAAAAGATTAAAAGGGGATACTGTTCCGTCAATGTATTCCTTCAGAGCTGTCACAAAATCAGGTGAAACACTGTGGGTTGAGGTGAGTACGGTTCTGATTACATGGGAGGGGAGACCGGCTGCCCTGAGCTTTCTCAGGGATATTACCGTACAGAAAAAAATGGAAGATCAACTGCTCCATGCCCAGAAGATGGAGGCCATCGGCACACTTGCCGGAGGCAGTTGCCCACGACTTCAATAATCTGTTGATGGGCATACTCGGTTATACATCCCTTATGCTTATGAAGACTGAGAAGAACCCATCCCTTCTATGAAAAGCTCAAGATCATCGAACAACAGGTAGGAAGCGGAGCTGAACTTACCAAGCAGCTTCTTGGTTTTGCACGCGGCGGCAAATATGAGGTAAAGCCTGTTAATTTAAATGACCTGATCATAAAGACATCGGAGATATTCGGCAGGACAAAGAAAGAGATAACCATACACAAGAAACTGCAGGAAGACCTGTATACGATAGAGGTGGACAGGGGACAGATCGAACAGGTGCTGTTGAACCTGTATGTGAATGCATGGCAGGCGATGCCGTCAGGCGGCGAACTATATCTTGAGAGCGGTAACACCATTCTTGATGAACAGGAGAGTCGTCCTTTCAATTCAGATCCGGGGCAGTACGTAAAGATATCGGTGACGGACACGGGGGTTGGTATGGACTCCGAGACGCAGAAGAGGATATTCGAGCCGTTTTTCTCGACAAAGGGGATTGGGAAAGGGACAGGGCTCGGACTGGCCTCTGCATACGGCATTATCAGAAATCACGGCGGCATGATCAATGTATATAGTGAAAAGGGACACGGCACTACATTTACGATATATCTGCCTGCTTCAGTGAAAGAGGCCGTTGAAACGAAACCGGCCGAGGAGACACTGCTCACCGGGGACGAGACCATCCTCGTGGTTGATGACGAGAAGGTTAATGTCGAGATGATGAAGGAACTTCTGGAGAAGCTTGGCTACAAGATACTAACCGCACAAAGCGGCAAGAAAGCTATAGAACTCTACAGGGAACACTCCAAAGATATAAAACTTGTCATTCTTGATATGATAATGCCTAAAATGAACGGTAAGGAGATTCTGGTAAAACTGATGGAGATAGACAAAAAAGTCAGGGTCCTTCTGTCAAGCGGATATAGCATCAACGGCGAAGCTGCAAAGATATTGGAAATGGGCTGTAAAGGCTTTATTCAGAAACCCTTCAGGATCGAGGAACTCTCCCGGAAGATAAGAAATGTGCTGTCTTGTAGAGATTCATAACATTTCACTATCGGTCTCTCCGGCCCGATATGAAAGGCATTATGCACGGCACACCTTCATCCTTCATTTCCCGACTTACGGCACGTCAGTGCAGCTGATGCACTTCGTCTCCATTTCTGTGGAAAGTGTATCCGCGTGAAGCGATAACTGTCATCGGAGTCGTGGGTCTCTACTTCCGTTAAATTCTGGTCGGCTGTTAAACGTCATGACTCTGCCCTCTATTGTCAGGCAAGAGTCGCTATACCATCTAAAATAAAGTGAAAGGAATTATTCTTTCTGGAGAGGAACCAAATAAAATATTTCTCTTTGATCTGATCGATGCTATGCTTATCAATCAACTCCAGGCTTTTCAGGTATGCATCAATAGGGATGTTACCGCCAAAATGTATTAGTAAAATTTCGTAAAGATCATAAGCTTTTGTTGCCAGTTCATCTTTAATTTTAAAACTTAATCCATATCCATTTTCTGATTTCTGAATAAGTCCTTCACAAATGATGTTTTGATAAATCGGAAGAAATTCGGAATAAAGTACAAGAGTGCCTAAAAAGAGGTGAGGAAGTGTATCGGTAACTTGCGATTTAATCGGAGATTTTCAGCAAGGCTCTTTAAAGTCGTCCATGGATGAAAAAGAATAATGCCGTGACCGACATCTACACTTACATGTTCACCAAAATTTCTTGACATCCCTCAAAAGTTTCAAGGCATCCCTATTAATTGTTGAATCAGTATTTTTATTGAAAAGTTTTAAGTCATCATCAAAGAAACTCTCAAAGCCGATTTCCTCAATCGAAAGATGAAAATCTTTGTCCCGGGCCAAATCTAAACAATCCACTAATTTATCCTTGTATAACAGCAAAAGATCCGCCCTGGTCCTGATACCGATCTTTTCCAATCCTTTTTCATTTGTAATCAGGGTAGTAATAAGTTGTATAAGAAAGGTAATGGATTTTCTGTTTGTATTTGAAAGGATGTTATGTTGTATTTTTTGTAAAGATAT
>CAVRZG010000004.1:0-122082 GCA_963725545.1 uncultured Nitrospiraceae bacterium
GGCACCCGCGGCAGCAGCCAGGGCAGCAACTGCCAGTCGCCGCGGATCCAGCGGCGCGAGCGGCGCAGGTAGACAAAGTAATGCGGCGGATACTCTTCATACAAGACGACGTCGGTCACCAGCCCGACGCGCCCGTGAATGCCTTCGATCAAATCGTGACTGAGCAACGCATTTTCCGGCATGCGTCCGGCCAGGCTGCGTTCAAACGCGTCTACATCATAGATGCCCTTGCCGACGTAAATCCCTTCGCCGAACAAATCCTGGTACGCGTTGGACACGGCGCGCGTGTACAGATCCAGGCCGACGTCTCCGGCAAAGATGCGGGTAAAGCGCGAGAGATTGGCGCTGGTCGAAGTGATCTCGATCCCAGGTTGCAGCAGGGTATACCCGGCGATGACGGCGCCACTGCGCGGATCGAACTCGGCGCGATTCAGCGGATGCGCGAGCGTGGCGACCAGCCGGTGCGCGGCTTCGCGCGGCATCATCGTATCGGCATCCAGCGTGATGACGTACTTGATCTCACGCAGCACTTCCAGGTCGCCCGTCTGCACACTGAAGGCGGTTTCTCCGCTGCCTCGCAGCAAGCAGATTCAACTGATGCAATTTGCCGCGCTTGCGCTCCCAGCCCATCCAGCGCTCTTCGCGCGGATTCCACTTGGGATCGCGATGAAAAAGATAAAACGGGCCGGACGTTTCCCGGTGGTATTTCTCGTTGAGCGCGCGGATGCCGGACTCGGCCTGCTCGACCAACGGGTGCTCGCCCGATGTGCGCGGTTGCGGCGTGTCGGGCAAATCGGTGAGCAGCGCAAAGTACAGATGCGGATCCTGATTGCGCAAAAAGTGCAGTTCCAGTTGTTGGAGCAGCGACTTCACTTCGGCCGCGCTGGTCAACAGCGACGGGACGACCACCAGGGTGCGGTATTCGGCGGGGATGCCGTCTTCAAAATCCATCTTGGGCAAGACCCGCGGCGGAATGACCAGGGTAACGATCCAGTTGACCAGGCTGACGGACACGGTCAGCGCCGGTATGAGCAGGAGCAAGCCAGCCCCAATCCATTGCCCAAGAGTCGCGCCGGTGCTCTCGCATAGCGGATGCCGCCCAGCAAAATGATCAGGCTGATCAGCGCAATGCTGCCCAGGTACACCGGCGTTGGATGATCGAAAACCCAGCGGCGCAGGCGCTCGTGCCAGGCGGGGCGATAGCCCAGGCGGGCTTCGAGCTGCGCGCGGCCTGCATCGAGCAGATAGTAGCCGACGTGCGCGGCGCGCTCCGTGTCTCGTCGTGAGACTCTGAGCCAGGCTGACGGCTTCTCGCGCGACCTCTTGCTCGTTCCGGCCCGTGGCACGCGCCAACTCCTCGATCACCTTGCGATAGCGGTCGCGCGTCTCTTGATCCATTCTGGCATAGATGTCCGCTGGATCGTCGCGCAGAACTTGCTCGACCCGGCTGACGCTTTCAAAAAAGTCTTGCCAATCTTGGGTTGCCAGGGTCCGCAGACTCATGATGCAGTTGGCGACGATCTCATCGTCGGTTAGCTCGCGGGGCAGGGTCATGGCCGGGAGCGCGCTCTGCCGGGGCAAGGCCGGTGATGCGCCTAACGGCTTGCGCCAGGCACTCGACGATGCCCAGGCGCAGCATGACGGGCAGCGCCCACAATTCGCCCATCGTCAGTGGCGTGATGTCTTGATAGAGTTGGACAAAGCGCTTCACGCGGTCCAGGTCGAGCTGCGCCGCTTGCATCACGACCAATTCTTGCGCGACGGCATAGACGCGCGGATAGCCTGCCAAGGGGCCTGCCGCTAGCTTGGGCAATTGGCGATAGAAACCGGGCGGCATGTCCTCGCGGATTTGGCGCAGGGTTTGTTGCACCAGGTAGAAGTTATCCAGCATCCACTCGGCCGCGTACGAGAGCGACTCTTTTTCGGGCGTCTCGCGAAAGTGCTGGGTTGCATCTCGCAAGAGCGCGCTCTGCTCTTCCAAATAATCCAGCAGCGACGGTTTGCCCCAGGGCGGCCTGGGGGCTGGCCCCGGGCAGGGCGGGGCGCGACGACCTGGTTTTCCACTTGGGCCAAGGCCCCTATGGGTTGGCGCGCCAGGTCCTCCATGCGGCTGATGTTTGCAGCGCTGGCCTGGTCTGCCGCCGAGTTCGGATCGGAGGGGGGATTCGCCATGCGCTATCGTCTCCCGTCCTTTTTGGCTGCCACTTCGGCCGGGGTGGGCTGTATTCTGTCCGCGGGGACATCTTGCACGATCAGTAACGGGGTAGCGCCATAGACGATAAAGCTGATGACCAGGCTGCCGTAAAGCCAACGCGTCTGCCCGGAATAGCCGTGTGCACTCAAAAAGACCAGGTCTATTTTTTCTTGATCTACCAGTTCGTGCAGCGTCGAAAAGACATGCTCGCTGACGAGCACGCGCGTTTGAACATCCCCTGGCAGACGTGACTTGACTTGCTCAAGGTACTCGATGGCCTCTGTCCGGTTGCGCTCTACCACTTGATCGGCCAATTCAATGTCTTCGGGTGTGGGCGGCGTTCGCCGGGGCATTTCCGGCCTCTGCACAATATGCGCCAGCATGATTTGGGCCTGGTGGGCGCGGGCTAGGGTGGCGGCCTGGGGCAGGACGCACTCGGCCCGCTGCGAGCCATCCAGGGGAATGAGTAATCGTCGGTAGCGCAGGTCCGTCAACTCGGGCGGGACCGGCTGATACGCCCGCACCACCATGATCGAGGTGCAAGCGCGCAGGACGATTTTCTGAACGACGCTGCTCACGTTCCATCCGCTCAGGCCGCTCTGCCCATGGCTGCTCAGGAGGATGAGGTCGGCTTCGTGATGGTGTGCAAACTCGACAATCCGTTCGGCCGCCTGACCTTCCATGAGGTGTCTCTCGGTTGGCAGGCTGGCCTTTTGCAAGCGGAGCGCCAGATCGTGCATATAGTTTTCGGCTTCGGCTTTCCGAATCTGCCAATCCAGCGGATCAACCGCGCGGGGCTGGCTGGCCAGGTTGGCCGAGTCCATCACATGCAAGAGAGTGACCTGCGACTCAAAGGCCCTGGCAATCGCGACGACGTGTGGCAAGACGCACTCGGCTAGAGACGAGCGATCAAGGGGAACGAGGATATTGTTAAACATATTCCTTCTTTTCTCAACTATGATTCGTTTGTCACGACGAACAATGTGACGTCGTCTGCCAGCGACTCGGACGCGGTGAAAGCAGACAGGTCGGCCAGGAGATGCGCAAGGAGAGCGGGCGCTTTGGCGGGAGCGGCACTGATCGCGGCAGCGAACCGAGCATCGCCATAATACTCGTCCTGCAGGTTCTGGGCCTCGGTCAAGCCGTCGGTATAGATCACCAGCGCATCGCCGGGCGCGAGACCGATCGTTGCGTCGGCCAGGCGCACCTCGTCGAACATGCCGAGGATCAGGCCACCCAAAGGCAACTCTTCTGTTTTGCCCGGCGCGGAAGCGCGTCGCACCATCGGCGGATTGTGTCCTGCGTTTGCGTAGGTGAGCGTGCGGGTGGCCGGGTCGAGGACCGCATAAAACACGGTCACAAACATCGCGGCCGACGATTGTGCGACGAGTCCGCGATTCACTTGCATGAGGGCTTCGGCCGGGCTGGGCGCGTGTTCGGCCTTGGCCCGGATCAGGCTGTAGGCTATGACCATATAAAACGCTGCCGCCGCACCCTTGTCCGAAACGTCCGCGACCACAATTCCCCAACGGCCATCCGCCAACGGAAAGATGTCATAGAAATCACCCGCGACCTCGCGCGCCGAACGCCAACTGGCCGCAAGGCCAATGCCGGGGATGTTGGGCAGTTGGCCGGGCAAGAGACTGGCTTGCACGGCACGGGCCATCTCAAGTTCGCGTTCCAGGCGGGTGCGTTGGGCCTGAGCCAGATCGTACAAGCGTGCTCGTTCGAGCGCGACTGCGACTTGTGCGCCGACAGCCGACAGCAACTCTAGATCCGACGCCATCAGGAACTGCCACTCGTCTGTGGCAAAGTTGAGGACGCCCTGCGGCTGGCCATGCAAGATGATCGGCACAGTCGCGTGAAAAAGCAACCCCTGGGTATCTTGGGCGGCGTCGGCAGCACTCCGCAGACGTGTGCACTCGACGATGTTGACTGCACGGGTCAACCGGCCAGCGCGGAGCAAGGCTTGGCAATGACAGTCGGGGGGCTGGCGGAGGTAGTAACGGTTATTTTGTTCGAGGCCAGGCGGCAAGCCACACGTGGCGCTCAGCACAAAAGCTCGCGCCAGTGCGGCGTTCGCGGTGCGCGTTGTGGGATCAGCATCGCTCAGCAAAGACACCCAGGCCGCTCGCAGTCCCAGCACCTCGACGACAGTATGCAGTGCCGCGTCCAGCGCGGCCTGCACATCAACCGAGCGGTTAAGCTCACCCGCCAGACGGTTCAACGCGCGCAGCCTGACCATCTCGCGTTGCTGTGGATCGTTAGCTGGCACGTCTTCTTGTCGCCGAATCTGATCGTGGCTGAGGATGGGGCGATCGAGATTGAACTGCGCGAAAGGAGTCGAATCAATCAGACGCTCGGCCAGTGCCCACTCATAAAACCGCTTGAGCGACGTGATATGTCTCGACAATGTCACCGGGTCTGCTCCCACAGTGGCGGTGTGCAGCTCGAGCAGATAGGTGCGGAGGTCCACGTCATCGGAAGCGGATGGCGTAAACGTGGCCTGGCGACTTGCCTGCCATTCAAGATAGCTGCGAACATCCGCGAGGATCGCACCATCCGCTGGCTCAAGTGTCTTGGTTAAGCGGTTGAGCAAGTCATTCATCAGTTCGGGCATATTCTTGGTTACCACCAACTACCTAGTCCGGCCCAATGGCTGCGGCGACACATCTCCATCGCAAGCCGTCGGCAACTCGCTGACGGCTTGCGTGGGAATGAGGAGACGCAAAGCTACTGGGCCTACAGGCGGCGGACCATCGCCACAATCGAGTCAATGATGAACTGCTCGCTCAGGTGGCCCGAGTTGTTGAACACGCAATCATACAACGTCGGGTCGAGCCAGTCCACGTTAAAGTAACGTCGCATGAAGCCGGCTCGCATCTCGTCTGAGTGTGCCACACGCTGCTTGGCCGAGGCGCGGTCCAATACCTCGCGTTCCATCAAGCACTCTACTCGCGTCAGATAAGGCGCGACGACTTGGATGTGTAGCGTCGCAGGGAACGTACTCAGGATTACCTGGCTACCCCGGCCCATGATGACAACGTTCCCAGCCTGAGCCAGCTCGGTGATGACTTCCGTCAACAGGTCGTGGTAGCTTACTTCGACCATCGGCAAAGCGTAGCGGCTGCTCAATACGCGCTGGCGAGCCTCGGCCGGCGATAATCCTTCCTGCTTTGTGAAAACTTCCAAGTCGTCGTGGGCGGCCGTCAGTCCGCGCAGGGACGCACTCGGTATCGTCGGGATAGCAGGTTGTACGCCCAGAACGTCCAGGAGGCTGCGCACCACGCCACGTTTTTCTTCCAACTCGGATAGCCGCGCAAGTTCCGCTTCGTCGGTCAGCCCAATCGTGGCCGCTGCCTGGAGCAGTATCTCACGGTCATAGTACCTCCAGCCCAACACTGTGGCGACCTGAGCAGCAATATAACTGCCCCGACTACCCACTTGCCTGGAAAAAGTGATGACGGCCATGGCTGTCCCCCCTTTCTATGGGATTTCAAACCAGTCAAGGTCACTATCGCCATCCCTATGTAGATCGTGGTATCCCCACTTACTGATCGCGGGTTGGTAAGGTCCCCTGTAGCGCAATGCAGTAATGGGTATACGGTGTGGGACCTTTTCCACGCAATTTAGGCACGGCAAAAGTGGTTCGACCGTCACCGCCATAGGTCGCACCCAGGATCGAAAACAGGGCCTGATTTTGATTGACGTCAAGGATCTGCCCGTTGCACAATATCCATCCGCTCGGCACAAAGTTGAACGAAAATAGCCTGATTTCTCCGATATAATGATCCATCCCAGTCCTCCTCCCGTTGGTCGCTTCTTATACGCCTCTTCTTCAGAGGCTAGGCAGGCACGAGACCGGCTCGCTTGTGCCCGCGATGTTGTACACTCCCGAACCCATATCGATCGAGGCCAAGAACCCCCACTTACGGCCACCACTGAGATGCAATACCAGTGCGCCCTCATTGATCAGATTCCGTTTGCCTTCAACCACTCTGACCTGGCCGGTGATGTCCTGTTGCTCCACGCCGTCAACGGTCTCTTGCACGACTTGTAGAGCGTACACGACTTCGGCGATACGCTCATCATCCTTGTACACTTTACCCCGGTCCCAAAGCCGTGTGCCGATACTCGTGTCCATTTTTTCCCTCCATCATTGGCGTTACCGGGCCGGCCCGGCACGTTCGTGCCGCCGGACGGACCATGTTGGCGCGTTACCATGCGCGCGATGTTGAGTCTCGTCCATTTCTTCGCGCGACAGCATCACTCTCACGCGATCCATCAGATACTCACGGCAGTCGTCGTTGTTTACAACGCGCAGTGATTGTTGGCGACATGTGGGTACACTAACATACGCCTAAGCTGGAAAGTGCTGTCGAACTCTGGCCGCAATCTGACGATCCGTCATCTTGTCAACGGTTTCAATGCCGACGATACGTCCCTCGAGTTCTTTGCTCTCAAGACGCTTTTCGAGCTCGCCCTTTGCCTCACCAGGGCCAAAGATCAGGATGGATTCCGCATCGCGGATGGACGCAATGACCTTGTCATAGTATCCGTCGAGATGGCTCGCAAATTGTCTGTCTCGCGTGCTCTCTGCCGAGCCGTCCTCTGATGAACCACTCGCAAATCGGACATGTTTCTCCATGTTGGATTCTATGAGTCTTGTTTCTTCCCCTTCGTCCGTGACCATCACGATAACGGCCTTTCTATGGTCAATCCACACACCCACTTGTCTTTTCATCGCTTTCTCCTTTGTCTATGAGGTCCACCGTCGCGGTAGGACGGCCAGTTGCGGAGCGCAGCGGAGCAACGTGGCTGCATCCCGCTCCCCATCATGCCGCCGCTCATCTGGATCACTTGAGGCCTGCAATCACACGCTGCAGCCTGGTTCTGGCTTCCACGGCAACCTCATGCGCCACCGAATCTTCTTTGAGGACGCCGAGCGTTTCCACCGGGTCTACGGCGGTGACGACAGAACCGTCGCCTTCTTCGTACACGGTGACATTGCAAGGCAGCAACAGTCCCACGTTCAGGTTGGCCGAGAGGGCGCGGTGAGCGAGCGCGGGATTGCACGCACCGAGGATCACATAGCGGCGAAAGTCAGCGTTGATTTTCTGCTTCAACGTGGCCTTCACGTCAATCTGCGTCAGCACGCCAAAGCCTTCTGCCTTGAGCGCGTCCGTGGTTTTCTGGACGGCTTGCTCGTAAGGCAGGTTCAATGTAGCACGAATACCAATGTCGGTTGCCATCGTGTTATCTCCCATGTTAAGGTAATGTTTTGAGGAACATACCTATGCCGCTGACGGATGCCCTGCTTACGCGATAGCGCAAACGCTCAGGCTCAGACATGCTGGCTTACCCGGCATCTTTCTCGTTCGACACGCTGACGGGCAGACTGCCCAGCAGCAGGGTCGGGCTGATGCCGTGCTCGGTGATTCGTCGCCGTCAATAGCCAGTGTGATGCAGCTCGTTATTCCGGCAAGCATAGACGGTTGCGCTTTGAGCTCATCAAGCTTCGCTTGCGCGTTGGCGACTTTGTCCGTAATCGTATCAATTGAGTGGTGCGCTCTCCCAATTTTCATCAGCGACCTGATGAACACCGGCCGCCAATGAACAAACCGGCGGCAGCAATGACCGCGACAAACTGGCTGCGCGTCACAAAGAACCCAATGAGGGCCAGCAAGCCAATCAGCAGTGCAACGCCGCCAACAATGCGATTGCGGGTTGCGCCATCGAGATTCCCTTTGACCCGGCCCAGATCCTGCTCTAGCCGCATCAGTTTACCCCTGGCCTGGCCTGTTTGACGAACAAGGGTTTGGTTATCCATCGCTTTTCCTCCTGGATCTTTTGGACAGGCTGCCCCCAACTTACGCCGGCGCTCCGGGCAGCGTAGCGCGCCGGCGTTCAATCATCCCGTGACCATCAATCGCTGTGACCGCGAGTGATGGTGTGTGTCGTGCGCACGGTGCCGGTGCCCGGCGTCTGCTCCCGCACCGAGCGCGTGACCGTGCGAGCGCTGGGACGATCCGTAACGATTTGGATCACGCGGACGACACCCCAAAAGATCAGCGCATAGATCCCCATGGCAAAGAGTGTCGTCACTTCGAGGATCATTCCACCGGACGCGGGCGTTCCGATCAAGCCCGTGAACGGTGCGACGAACGGCCCTGTAATCCCATACATGAACACGGCAAAGCCACTGTTCGGATTGGCCGCAATCAATTTCAAAAAGAAGCGGAGCCCCAGCAAAATCTCGAGTAGACCCAGTATGCTCCAAACGATCCGTGTGACCTGGAACAAAGCCAGCCGCCGTTCCGCCGCCACATCGCGTGTCACCTGCTCGGTCGCCGCGTAGCCAGGTTGTTGAGTGACCACCGTTTCCTCGCGGCGATCCACGGAGACCTGATTGGTCGGTTGATTCACAGACATGGTACTCCTTGTGTCTCTAGACTACCCACTATCGGGACTGATGTAGAGCCAGACCGTCAGCGCGCCCACCGCCTGCCGCGCCCGCGAAAGAGGTTGACGACCGCCAGCAGAATGATGGAACCCAGCAGCGTGACCAGCATGGTTGGAACGGTGATCGCATTGTTGATGGTCCCGACCTTAAAGAAGGGGCTGAGAAAGTAACCCGCCAGGAATGCGCCTACGACGGCCACGACGATGTTGATCAGCAGGTTCGAGCGGTCATGCATGAGTTCAGTCGCCACCCAGCCGATCACTGCCGCAACGACAAGGTATATCACAAGGGAGGGAATCATTCATTTCACAAGCTCTCCTCCGGGTTCGAGCATCACATCGGCGAGGTGGTAGGGATACGGCAGTTGCCAGTTTGCATCTGGTGTGACAAAGCGAGCCGGATCGAAATCAGCAAGGCGCGCAGCCTCGACGCTGGTGATGCGCAGCAGCACCCCGCTGGCGTTCACGTCGCTCACGGCGCTAATGGGGATCACCGTGTGCCACTCTGGCGCAGCGTGCAGCATCTCGATGGGAAACACACTCGGATCCGAGTGCGCGGGCTCTGAGAATTGCCCGTGCGCCACAATGGCGGTCACGCGGCGGTTGTGCGGGCTGATAATGGCCCGCTCGACTTGCCCCAGCCGAATATCCGATGCATAGATCTCTGTCCCGATCTGCGGCTGCAGCACGCGCTGCTCCGCGTCGTCTCTGGCGACGCCCAGCGCCTGCATATAGTTGAGGACGCCGCGCACCACCGGGACGCTGGCTGCGCACTCTTCGACGGCGGCGCGCACGGCGGCGCTGCTCACCTCGCCGCTGAGAGAAACGATTCCGTTGCGTGCACTGACATACACCGTCTGTTCGCGGGTATGCGCATCGTGGTCCAGCGCCTGCGCGACCGCAATCACCACCTGGTCGTCAGCGATCAGGTGATTCTCGACGTCTAACACGTCATGCACCGTGCGGGCTGCCTGCTCGACTCGCGCCTTGATGGTCAGCGTCATCACGTAGCCGTTCAAGCTGACGACGCCGTTGCTCACAACGACATCTATTTCGTGATAGTCGCTCTGGCGCAGGACATCGTCATTCCACAGCGCGCGGTCAACCTCGGCGGCGATCACACTGTCGGGGCGATAGCCTGGCAGTCCCTCTAGCGCGTGCCGATTCACAGAAAGGTGCACGTTCTCCGCATCGGACTCACCCACCCAGTCCACCGGAACGATCACCTCGTGGCTCAGATGACCCAGGCGCATCACAAACCGTCGCACCTGCCCGCGCGGATCGAGCAACAGCAACGTGATGTGTCCCGCGTGCCCATCGCGGCAGAACACCTGCTGGCCGGATCGCAGCGCAAGCGCCTCGTGTGGCTGCTGCGCAGGTGCTTCAATCATTTCAGCACACTTCCATCATCTCGTGCTCGATCAGGTTGCCCCAAGCCAACTGCCGCTCGCCCTCGACCACTTCGCGCAGATCAACCGCCGCCACGACCTCAAACGCGCCGGTCAGGATCGCCCAGGCCGCGATGAGATACACCAGCGCCTGTGCTGTGACGCTCGGCCAGAGGTAGGTGAGCACGCCGATGGCAATGCCCGCCAGTCCCTTGAGCAGCAACACCCACCCGTGATCAAATTCGTGGCGGTCAAGCCGGCTCACGATCACGGCCAAGAGGCCGTCTACCAGCGCATAGACCCCAAACAGCAGCACTAGCGCCGTCAGGGTGGCGCCCGGCCAGACGAGAGCCGCCAGGCCAAACAGCACGGCGACCATGCCGCGCCACGCTAACAGCCACCACTTTCGAGTCAATCGAGTCACCATGTGTCCCCTCCCATCTTATCGCGTACACCACCTGCACAGTCTTGTTCATTTCTACTTGGCAACGATCTTGAGCACCATCCCGGCTTCATAGTGACCTTTCACGTGGCAGGCGAATTCATAGTTGCCCGGTTGCGTGAATGTGAAATCTTTGGTCACGGTGGCGCCGGGCTGCAAGTCCGTATCTTCCACTTCGACCAGGGACTTGGTCTCGTCTGTCTCACCTGCGCTGATGATCATCCAGTCATGGGCGAGCGCGCCTTTGTTGTTGAGAACAAAGTGATAAGGCGTGCCTACGGAGAAGGTTGTGAGAGAAGAGTCGAACTTGAATTCGGTGAGCGTTACCTGTACCTCCACGGGTGCTTTTGGAGTAGCTGCACCCGCACAGGCAGACAGGGTCAGGATGAGCACAGCCAGGAACAGCTTTTGCACAGTTTGACGAGTCATTATTCTCTCCGTAGCTTTTTCGATGTTTTTGTATCCAATATAGGCCAGAACCCTGACCGGGTTGGCGCGATGCTTACGCGCTGTACACAGCGACACTTTGAACCCTCATAAGCATAGACCCGAATGCGAGGGCTGTCATCGGTGCAGCGCAGATTTGTTGCTCCGCATCAAGACCCCCTGGCCGTGATCTTACTCCGCTTTACGTGGAGAGAAGACTACAACCGTTGTTGAGCCGCTTCTCTATCATTGTGACGATGCAATCAGACGGCGCATGAGCCGCCAGGATATGAGCATCAGGACCAGGCCGATGGCGACCAGGCCACCCAGCAGCGCCCAGTTTGGATCAATCCCACGCAGGGCGATATCCCGCAACAGGAGCGTGCCATAGGTAGTGGGCAGCAGCCAGGAGATGACTCTCACTGGCTCCCAAAGCATATCCAGACTCATGATGAATCCGCTGAAAAAGACGCTGGCCAGCAGGACGATCATGCTGTATTGCACGGCCTGGCTGTCGGTTTGCGAAACGATCGAAATGACAAAGCCGATCCCCAGGGAGGTAAACAGCACGGCGGCGATGACCAGGGTGAAATACCACCAGTTACCCAGCATGGGCACGTGCAGGGCAAATACTAAAAGGGCGGATAGGATGGCCGCGATCACGCCGCCGAACAGCATATAGCTGATGTATTTACCGAATAGGGCTTCCGCCGCCGATAAGGGTGAAACGCGGAAGAGCTCCATGGTGCCCACGTTGCGCTCACGAACGATGGATAAGGCGGCGAACGTGACTGCCAGGTGCTGGAGTAAGAGCGCCAGCACCGCCGGAGCGAAGAAATCCGAAATAGAAGGCTGGACGTTCGCTACGCTTTTCGTCTCGCTGCGGAAAGGGCTGACGATGATGGAAGGGTCAATGCTCTGGAACTCTGCCAGCTTGCCGTCCAGGTCGGTGATGTCTTTGTCTATCTTATCAAGGCGCGCCAGCCGCTCGTCCTTGGTGCCTGTGCTGTCGCCAAGCTGGTTGGTGTTTTGGCGCAGGTCGGTGAGCGTACTCTGCACCGGGTCGGCGTTTCCTCCGTTAGTGCCCTTCGTTTGCTGCAGACTGTCCAGTAAACCCAGGCTGGCGCCGACCGCCTGGGAAACGGCATCCACGTTGCCGGCTAACCCCTGCTGTTTTTGCTGAGCAAGCGCTTCATCTCCGCTCTGCACGGCCTGGCGCATGGCAGACACGTTTTGATGGGCTTCTTGCAGGTTGGTGTGCAAGTTGACTGCGTCCTTCTGTCCCTGCACGGCAAAGGAGCGCAGCACCTGTTGGTTGACCGCGCCCACGTAGAGCCATCCCAGGTAGTTGATGTAGCTTACCTGTACGGGATCAATCTCGTGGTGATACAGGGTGAAAACAGCCTGCTGGTTGTTCTTGATGGTGCTGGTGGCATCCCCAGGCTCCACAATGACCAGGTCGACCTGTCCCCGCTGCAGCTGGTCGAGGGCTTCGTTCTGGTCGCCAGTGACCCCGGCATAGATGAGCAGCGAGCCCATCGATTTCCCATACTGTTGGATATCCTGGGCGGCGATGGGGCTGTCAGGCTGCACTACGAACAGCGTGCGCAAGGTACGCGACTGGGCACGGTAGCCAATTCCAAAGATGAACAGGATCAAGAACGGCCCCAGCACCAGGGTGGCGACCAGCCGGGGCTGGCGCAAAATCTCAAAAATTTCCTTCCGAAAGAAAGAGGATGCCCGGATGATGCCTCGGAAAAAGTTACCCATGACTCACCTCCGGACGCACCAGCTCAACAAAGACATCTTCAAAGGACGGCATATACTCCTCCACCGCCTGCACCTGGATATTTTGCTGCTGCGCCCATCCCATCAGTTCGGGGGTGGCGGTGCTGGCCTGGTCTACGATGATGCGCATGCTGTTGGAACCCGTGCGAACGGTTTTGGCCCGCACGAAGGGCAGCGAGCGCAGCATAGCCTCGGCCTGGAAATCGAATGGCTGTGTAGTGCGGAAATCGACCATATCGCCGCCGTAGGCGTGATGTCTGTATCCCTTGAGGGGTATCCACCAGAAGCAGCTTCCCATTGTTCTGTACACCCACCAGGTCGCAGTTATCTGCTTCGCTTACGTATTGGGTGGTGATAAATATCGTGCGTCCCTGGTTTTTAAGCTCCCTGAAATGATCCCAAAACTTGCGCCTCAAGACGGGATCAATCCCGGCGGTCGGCTCGTCCAGGAAGAGCAGCTGCGGGTCGTGAACCAGAGTGGCTGCCAGGCTGAGACGGCGCAGCATCCCCCCCGAGATATTTCGGGCCAGCTTCGAACGGTGCTCGTACAACTCTACAAATTTCAAGGCCTCCTTCAGACGTTTTCCCCGGAACAGGCTCATGCCATACAGAGAAGCGGCAAAGTTAAGGTTTTCCCATACGGTCAAGTTGGGGTAGAGCACGAAAAGCTGTGGCATATAGCCAAGGCGCGCCCGCTCACCCTGGCTGAACTTGGCCGGATTGCGATCGAGCACAATCACCTGGCCATCCGTAGGTGTGTAGACGCCCGTCAATAAGCGGACCGTGGTCGTTTTTCCCGATCCGCTGGGTCCAATAAAACCAAAGATGGAAGCGCGGGGTACGTCAAAAGAGACATCCTGTACCGCGGTCTCATCACCGAACTTTTTCGTCAAATGTTTGGCGCTGATGACAGAGTCTTTAATTGGAACCGGCTGCAGTTGGCTCGGCTCAGACGGGGATGCCAGTGTCACGATACCCTCCTCGATTTGAACTATCTAATCGCAGAAAACTACCCGGTCAGATCGTCGATGAGACGACTTTCGAGCGAGCGTGGGACGAAGAGCAGCAAGGCAACGGTTGGGTCTTTGCTGGCCAGGTGGAAAGGTCTCACGAGAGTAGTGGGGGTAATTCCCTGTTTATTCTCGTTGAGGGGCTGCTCGTTTCGCCGCAAGAAGCGCAGTATTTTGAGGAATGGGGCTGCGCCCATCCGCGCGCCCACGGCGATGAACTGCTCCGCGATCTGGTACAGGGCCTGCTCGGCGGGGGCTGGCTCAGTCTCGGCATGGGCAGCCTGGAGTGCCACGCCTTTGATCTTTTCAATCGGTTTTTCGCCCTTTTTTCCCGCCATTTTTCTTTGAGGTTAAGGCCTATTCTCCCGCTTTCTTGCAATGCTTATGGAGGGGCAGTTTGTCTGGCTGCCCCTCCCATCTTTGACTGCAACTTGTTCCACACTGCCTCTTGTTTTGCGCGCAAGGCAGCAATTCGCATTGTCTATTCGTCAAAGCGCGAGAGGTTTAAAACCGCACCACTCCCAGGAGATTCAATACGACGAGTATGACCGCGATGACGAGCAGTACGTGGATCACGTTGCCGGTTTGCGGGATACTAGGGCTTATGCTCCGACCGAAAAAGCCGAGCAGCCACAGCACGATTAGAACCACGACGATAGTCCACAACATGAGATTTCTCCTTCTGAATGATCTATGGGTAGCCACCCGGTCAACTGACCGGGTGGCGGTTGACCTAGCGGTCGAACAAGATGAAGCCGGTTGTTCTGCTCAACCCTGTGATTGGGTTACTGCAGCGCTAATCGGCCCAGCGCGGTCAGGCTTGGGAGCCTTGGACGGCCGTTTTCCCAGCTTCGACGAGTGCGGACCAATGCTCCTTTTGCTCGTCGAGCACCGCCTGACCGCGTTGCTGTAGTTCATCAGCTTTCTCACGCACGTCGGCCCTGATCTGGCGGCCTTGGGTGCGGGCCTGCGCCATCGCGTCTTCCACGGCTTCGGTCGTCTGCTCGCGCAGCTCCATGCTTTTCAACTGGATTTGAGCGCGCGTCCTTTTCCCCGATTGCGGCGCCAGCAACAGCATCGCCACCGCGCCCGCCAGTCCACCTATCAGCAGTCCGGCGAAAAAGCCCCCCACCTGATTGACGTCGTTCTCGTGTTCGTGGTCATGATTGTCCATGCTGTCTTCTTTACGATTGTTCATTCTGTCTTCTCCTGTGTGAGGGTTCGAGCAATTGCCTGATGGCTCAAACCCTGACGATTAATCGCGGTTAGCCGCTACGGGTGGTGTGTGTCGTGCGCTCGGTGCCTGTGCCCGGCGTCTGCTCCCGCACCGAGCGCGTGACCGTGCGAGCGCTGGGACGATCCGCAACGATTTGGATCACGCGAACGACACCCCAAAAGAACAGCGCATAGATCGCCATGGCAATGAGTGTCGTCACTTCGAGGATCATTCCACCGGACGTGGGCGTTCCGATCAATCCCGTGAACGGCGCAATGAACGGCCCCGTAATCCCATACATGAAAGCGGCAAAGCCGCTGTTCGGATTGGCCGCAATCAATTTCAACATGAAGCGGAGCCCCAGCAAAATCTCCAGTAGACCCAGAATGCTCCAAACGATCCGTGTGACCTGGAACAAACCCAGCCGCCGCTCCGCCGCAACATCGCGTGTCACCTGCTCGGTCGCCGCGTAGCCAGGTTGTTGAGTGACCACCGTTTCCTCGCGGCGATCCACGGCGACCTGATTGGTCGGTTGATTCACAGACATGCTACTCCTTGTGTCTCCTAGAGCGATTTCCGCGTGGGTGTACGGTGATGCCTGGCAGACCTTTTAGGCGCTTGCAAGACCAAGGTCTAGCCCCTTACACTACGGGAAATCGCTCTAGACATCCACTATCAGGACCGATGTAGAGTCAGACCGTCAGCGCGCCCACCGCCTGCGCGCCGCGGAAGAGGTTGACGATCGCCAGCAGGATGATGGCGCCCAGCAGCGTGACCAGCATGGTTGGAACGGTGATCGCATCGTTGATGGTCCCGACCTTAAAGAAGGGGCTGAGAAAGTAACCCGCCAGGAATGCGCCGACGACGGCCACAACGATGTTGAGCAGCAGGTTCGAGCGGTCATGCATGAGTTCAGTCGCCACCCAGCCGATCACTGCCGCAACGATAAGGTAGATCAGAAGGTTTATCATTTGTATCTCCTGTGTGAGTGTTTGAGATCACGGGTTATCCGTGTTTCAAACGACTCGCGATGTCCCTCTCCCACTCGCCGTGTAAACCTGAGCGGGCTTGCAGGAGCGGGACTGTCGAATTACTTGGTCGGGACGCGACCTTTTTCTGTTGGGCTTCATGCTCCGCCGTCCGCCGGTTGATTTCCTCTTCGGCGCGCTCGCGGGTGTAGCCATACTTTTCCTGGAGCAGGCCGACGAATTGGTCGTACTTGCCGCCCACTCGCTCCAGGTCGTCGTCGGTGAGCTTGCCCCACCAGTCTTTGGCCTGACCCCGCATTTGCTTCCACTTGCCTTCGAATACATCCTTGTTCATGGTGTGATCCTCCTGAATCCTTCGGATAAGCTGCCCCCGTTTACAGCCGGCGCTCTGGGCAGCGTAGCGCGCCGGCGTTCAATCTGCTGAGACCAACCCTTCTAGGGAATCATTCATTTCATACGCCCTCCTCCAGGTTCGAGCATCACGTCGGCGAGGTGGTAGAAATACGGCGGTTTCATTTCAGCGCCACGCCCATCATCTCGCGCTCGATCAGATTGCCCCACGCCAGCAATGAGATAGAGCAGCGCCTGCGCCGCAATGGCTTGACCGATGAACACTCGTAAGCATAGACCCAAACGCAATGGCTGTCATCAGTGCAACGCAGATTTGTTGCTCCGCATCAGGACCCCCTGGCCGTGATCGTGCTCCGCTTTACGCGGAGAGGGGGCTACAACAATCGTAGAGACACCCCTCATTCAGACCCCTTGGCGTTGAGGCAATTCATCCAGGCTGGTCTTGCGCAAGTCCCTTTTCAACAGAGTCAGGGTCAATGTCGCCTGGAAGCACGTCCCATAATCTGACCCCGACTGCAAGAACCCTCAGTCCCCCGGCAGCCATCTCTTCACCGGCGTTCAGCACCTCTTCCTTATCAAGCTTTCTTATGCCTTCAGCTGTGAGCACATCGATAGATCTTTCCAGCACGACTTCAACTGCACCTTTAGTAACTGAAACATACCTGAAGGATCTATGGTCTTCCATAAACATGGGCCCGAGTTCCTGACTCAATTTTTCACCCGACCAGTTGTGGATAGTAGTCATGCATTTTCTCTTCGAATCAAACGGGATTTCAGCAACCCTTGCAAAATTTTTCTCAAGTTCACCTTTGACAAAACCGGCTGTCCTTGCTGTCTCATACAATGCCGTTTCCGTCGGGTCGCCGATAGTCCTGCCGTCCTTATCAGCCGTGGCATCATTACTCAGTGCAAGCGCTGTCATGAAGAGTTCGGGTAAAGGCTGTTTCACATTCTCTTCAGTAAGACTCTTGATGCCGATCAATTTGCCGCCAATATAAATCCTCTCAACTGTCATCTGATTCAACGTCAGGGTCCCTGTCTTGTCCGAGCAAATATAAGTAACAGATCCAAGGGTCTCAACAGCAGGGAGCCTTCTTATCAGGGCATTCTGCCTAACCAGTTTTTTTGACCCGATGGCGAGAGAGATGGTCACAACAGCCGGCAGTGCTTCAGGAATTGCAGCAACCGCAAGAGAAACAGCCGTCAGCAACATGATCAGAGGAGGTTCGCCCCTTAAAATTCCTATAACGAAAATCACAGCACAAATAACGAGGACAGCCATACCCAATTTTCGACCGAATGCAGAAAGTCTTTTCTGTAAAGGCGTCTTCACTTCCTCTTCTTCCTGGAGCATGGTAGCGATCCTGCCGATTTCAGTATCCATGCCTGTGGAAACAACAATTCCCACAGACCGTCCGTAAGACACTGTGGTTCCCTTGTACACCATATTCCTCCGGTCGCCGAGCGGGAGCTTTTCATCCGGCACAGGTTCAATATGCTTTTCCACAGATAAAGATTCACCGGTCAAAGCCGCCTCTTCAACCTTCATATGGGCTACTTCAACAAGTCGCATATCTGCCGGTATTATCATTCCCGCATCGAGAACGACAATGTCGCCGGGGACAAGCTCTGAAGCAGCAATCTCGGTACGGGCGCTGTCTCTTATAACAGTCGCATTCGGCGCCGCCATTTTCTTCAAGGCAGCCATAGCCTTCTCTGCCCGGTATTCCTGAACAAAACCTAAAATCGCATTGAGAATGACTATCACAACGATGGCGACAGTGTCTGAGAGTTCGCCGATAATGCCTGAAATAACAGCCGCAGCGATAAGGACCAGAATCAGGAAGTCATTGAACTGGTCGAGGAACATGATAAGATGAGTTTTTTTCTTTTTCTCTTTAAGGAGATTATGACCGTACTTCTGAAGACGGTTTTGAGCCTCCTCAGAGGAAAGACCATGAGGAGACGATCCGAGGTCTATGAAGACCTTATCGATTTCTTTCTGATGCCAGTTCATCAGAATATCTTATGCGACCTTATTGTTCCACCAGCTTTTTCAGTTCATCCCCTTCCAGCACTTCCTTTTCAAGAAGCACTCCGGCAATCTGCCTCAGCTTTTCTACCCTTTCATTTAAAATGGTCTTTGCCTTAGAGAATGATTCGGTCATAATACTCCTGACTTCCTCATCAATCTCCCTTGCTGTGGATTCACTATACTCTTTGGGTTGCGTCCAGGGAGCATCAAGGAATAAAGACCTGCCTTTGTCAAATGACACAGGACCCAGCTTCTCACTCATGCCATATGACTTCACCATGCCGGTTGCCATCTCTGTTGCCTTATCGAGGTCGTTCTTGGCGCCTGTCGAGGCCTCTCCGAAGATTATCTCTTCAGCAGCTTTTCCTCCGAGCATAACTGCCATCCGGTCCAGGAGTTCGGATTTTGTAAGCAGGTACCGGTCCTCTGTTGGAAGCTGTATTGTATACCCGAGAGCTGCTATGCCGCGCGGTATGATCGAAACCCTCCTGACAGGGTCCGCATTCGGGAGAATGCTTGCGACAATCGCGTGACCACTTTCGTGGTAAGCGACCCGCTCCCGTTCCTGCTTATTCATCACCCTGCTCTTCTTTTCAAGCCCCGCAACAACCCTCTCTATCGCCTCTTCAAATTCTTTCATCTCTATGACATCTTTGTCTTTTCTCACTGCCAGAAGCGCAGCCTCATTTACTATATTTGCAATTTCTGCTCCGACCATTCCGGGCGTCATGGATGCAAGCACTCTGAGGTCCACATTTTCAGCTAATTTGACCTTCTTCGTATGCACCCCGAAGATGGCCTCCCGTCCCCTGATGTCGGGCCTGTCAACAAGGACATGCCGGTCGAATCTACCGGGCCGGAGCAATGCCTGGTCAAGTATTTCCGGTCTGTTTGTCGCCGCCATAATGATAACGCCTTTCCTTGTGTCAAAGCCGTCCATCTCGCTGAGGAGCTGTGTCAGGGTCTGCTCTTTCTCATCAACACCTCCGACCGGACTTATTCCCCGGGCCTTACCAAGGGCATCTATCTCATCGACAAAAATGATGCACGGCGCAAGCTTGTCTGCCTGGGCAAACAGGTCCCTCACCCTTGCAGCGCCCACCCCGACGAACATCTCAACAAAATCAGACCCGCTTATGCTGAGAAAAGCAACCTTCGCCTCTCCCGCGACAGCCCTGGCAAGCAATGTCTTACCTGTACCCGGCGGGCCTACCAGCAATATGCCTTTAGGGATCTTGCCGCCGAGGCTCTGGAATTTTTGAGGGTTTTTGAGAAACTCTATGATCTCTTTCAGTTCGTCTTCAGCCTCATCAACACCTGCCACATCTTCAAAGGTGACTTTTGTTTCGCCTTCGACGTATATCTTCGCCTTGCTCTTGCCGACCGCCATGAAACCGCCCCCTCCTCCTGCAGTACCCATTTTCTTCAGGAGATACCCCCATATTGCTATGAAGATAACCATCGGCAGTATCCATGAAAGAAGTGTCTTAAACCAGGTGACTTCCTGCTTTGCGGTGTAACTTACTCCCTTGCTTGTAAGCTCCTTCACAAGGTCACGGTCATCCATTCTGACCACGGTAAAGAGATAGGTTTGCTCCATCTGCTTTTTTACAGTTTCATTCTGTATCTTGCGAATAGCTATGAGACGGTCCGGAGCTCCCCGGACAAATTTACCCTCTATGGTCGTTTGAGTTATCACAAGATCATTCACCAGTTCTTCATTAAGCAGTGTTTTGAATTCGCTGTAGCTGATCGTCGTTATTTCGCGGCTGAGAAGATAGTTTTCCAGAAGGATTATTACTGAAAATGCTATGAGAAAATAAATGACTGTAAATTTAGTTTTCTTTTCCATAATTGTGTTGTGATTATAATTATAAGAATTTCAGAGCAAAACGACAATGGCAGTTAATTTTGCAGTAAATGTTACCTAAAGGAAAGGAACTTCTCTGAGGGATTACTAAGCCTGCTTTTCAATGATAAAAAGCAGTTGACCTTCAACAACGAAACTGTTCAGCTTTACGCAGATCTCCACAATCTGTCCATCCATCTGTGCAACAATGACATTCTCCATCTTCATGGCCTCAAGATTGGCAATCTCCTCGCCTTTATGGACAAGATCTCCTACCTTGAGCGCACCCCTCTCAGGATTCCCGATCCTCCATATATTCCCGTTAATGGGGGCGCCCACATCATTTGGTCCCTTGGCCATTCTGATCTCGGTCTTCTTGGCCCTCGGGGTAGCAACACTGTATACACGTGTCTTATTGTTCACACGCATTACGACATGGATTATCCCTTCATGCTCTGATCCAACAGAGACAAGCTCAATACTGTAAGGCTTTCCCCAAAGCTCGAAATCCACTTTGTCTCCGGGGTTTCTAAGACCCTGCCTCCATACGTCCGTAGGAAGCACAACCGGTGATTCGCCGTACTTCTCTCTGAACTCTATCATATCGAGGGCGTCTTTCGGGTGCATGAGATACAGGATAAACTCTTCTTCAGAAGGCACCCTGCCTATATGATCAGACAACTCCTGCCTGAGTTTTTCAAGGTCGTCATCAGGCATCGAATCAAGCGGAGAGAGTTCGATCCTCTCTTTTATCTTAGCCTCCCATTCGTCACCAAAGGTGCTCTGATACACCCAGTCCGGAGGCCATCCCATCGGGAGTTTGCCGTAGTGTCCCAAAACCAGGTTTCTGAAGTCGCCGGGGGCATTTCTGAAGAGGCCGAGGATTTCTTCCTTCTCTTCGCCGGTCATCGCATCCAGGCTGAGGTCCTTTTCATCAATAAATTTTGACAGCAGGTCTATCAGATGCCTGACACCGCTGTCACCTTTAGCCTTGGCGTATTTGTTCACAATACCGCTGCATGTGACCCATGTAATCTGTGATCCCGGAGTAACATCGAAGTAATGGATAATCTTATTATAAAGGGACATCACCTTTAGAACAGCAGGCATATAATGGAGGAAGCCGCCTTTTTCAGCCTGTTCGAACGAACTCGGGAAGGCGCCGCCAGGCATCTTGTGAAGGGTAACAGTATGGTCAAAGCCCTTAAACGGAGATTCAGCCCAGTCGTAATAATTTATCCATTCCCGAACCTTCTGAACCGCTGCCTCTGCCTCTTTTCTTTCGAGGTTCACCGGGATGCCCATTTCTTCGAAATATGCCTGGACAGAAAGAATGGGCGAATGTCCGTAAAACCTGACCAGGGAATCTTCTTCTACATCGAATATCTTTGCTCCTGCCTGCGCAGCAGAGAGGAGCGCCGGTATCGCAAGACCGTCCGTAATATGCCTGTGGTACTGAATTACCAGTTCAGGGTATTTCTGTTTTATTGCGTCAATAAGGCTGCTCACCCTTTTGATACTTCCGACACCTGCCATATCCTTAACACAGAAGATGATCTCATCAGTGCCGCTGCAGAGGTCGACAATGTCCTTTACCACGCCGAGATAATATTCGTTTGTCGTCCAGTCGGCAGATGTAAAGGATACGGCCGGCTGAAAAAGTTTGCCCCTCTTCATAACGACTTCTGCAACCGCACGCATGTTTCTTATGTCGTTAAGGAAGGAAAAACACCTCCAGACGTCAATATCAACCCGTGATACAACATATTCAATGACGTTCCTTGGATACGGCCTGTATCCGAAAAGATTTGTCTCCCTGATCAGAGTCTGCAACAAGACATTAGGCATATGCTGCCTGAGAATCTCAAGCTCTTCAAAAGGGCTCTCCCTTCTGTTCATAACGCCTACATGCCAACGGGCACCTCCGTGGCATTCGGAGCTGAACAACCCCATCCTGTTATAAAAAGGGGTAAGGGTTGCAAGGTCATATATGCGGTGGCGGTTCTTGTAATCGGACTGTCCGGCGTCGCGCATCCCCACAGCTGTAAAACAGACGCCGTCCAGATTGCGCACAGCCTGCACAATCTCTTTGGAGGACATTCCCGGTTTTACGAAAATATAATCTTTCATAATATAGCTTACATCCAGCTCTGAGGACCCAAGGCCGATATTTCTGCAACATATCTTGCTATCTTGAGCACCTCGTCCTCGCTGTTCTTTTCCTTGAACATCGATATGAGTTCATCCATATGTTCTTCAATAAACCTCGTAGAAAACTCGCCGGCTATAAATGCAGGGTGCCTGATGATGCTTAAGAGCAGAGGGGCAAGAGTCTTCACTCCTTCCACACGAAGGTTTCTGCTCAGGGCCCTGTCCATAACCCTTATCGCATCTCCCCGGTCCGCGCCGGCAGTTATCAGAAGCATGAAAAGTGAATCGTAATATGGCGGTATGTCCGCGCCTTCATATACTCCTGATGCAATCCTCACACCGGGACCCTGTGGGACCTGCAACCTGGTTATTGTCCCGAAGGAAGGGCTGAACGTCTTCGGGTCTTCAGCATTCATCCTGACTTCCAATGCCCATCTGTTCGGGTGGATATCAGCCTGTTTGAAAGGCAGTTTCTTGCCCATGGCAGCATCTATCATGATTCCGACAATGTCCAATCCCGTAATAAGTTCGGTTATGCCGTGCTCAACCTGAAGCCTGGTGTTGACCTCAAGGAAATAGAATTTCTTTGTCGACGAATCAAAAATAAATTCGACAGTCCCGGCAGAGTTGTATCCTATCTCCCTCATCAGGCGAGTGGCAGTAAAGCATATCTCTTTGCGGAGATCATCATTGATGGACGGCGACGGCGCTTCCTCTATTATCTTCTGATTGCGCCTCTGGATAGTGCATTCCCTTTCATAGAGATGGACGACATTGCCATGCTCATCGGCAACAATCTGCACCTCGATATGCCTGCCCCGCTCTATGTATTTTTCAACAAGCACCCTGTCGTCGCCGAATGACTTCAGCGCCTCTGAACGAGCCTGACCAAATGCCTGCTGCAATTCATTCTTGTTCCCGACCTTTACCATGCCCTTTCCGCCGCCGCCGGCGACGGCCTTGATCATGATCGGAAAAGCCACCTTTTCCTCTTTCATCCATTTTATTATCTGATCAATGCCGTGAACATCCATAATACCGGGGATGGTGGGCACATTGGCTTTCTGGGCCAGCTTCTTTGCCTGGATCTTGTCTCCAAGGGCTCTTATAACCTCGGGGCTCGGACCTATCCATGTCAGCCCCGCATCAATTACCATCTGCGCAAATTTGTCGTTCTCGGCCAGGAAGCCCCATCCAGGATGAACAGCATCCGAATTGCTTTGGATGGCTGCAGCGATCATTTTGTCCATATTCAGATAGGACTCTGCAGGCGGAGCTTCTCCGATATGGATCGCGGAATCCGCCATAAACACATGATGGGCAAGACGGTCAGGTGTACTGTAAACAGTAGTCGTTGGTATCTTCCTGTCCCTGCAGGTATGCATGATCCTGACAGCAGTGACACCTCTGTTAGCAATTAGTATTTTATTGATTTTTTTCATCGCACCAGCTGTTTCTTTAAGAATGTGAAAAATATTTTACCACAAAATGCCTCCCGATGGTAATCCGGGTACGAAAAAGTCCCTTATTCCGGCAATACGGGATTTGTGGTTCAAATTGATCCGACAAAATGAGGTATAATATTTCAACTCAAATATGGAGGAAGTGTATGACGATTACTGAGAAGATACTGGCTGTGCATTCCGGCAAAAAGGAAGTAGCGCCCGGAGAACTTATAAATGCTAAGGTTGATCTTGTTCTTGCCAATGATATAACAGCGCCCATAGCGATATCGGAGTTTAAGAGGATTGGGGCCAAAGACGTATTCGACAAGAACAGGATTGCCCTTATCCCCGACCATTTTGCTCCGCAGAAGGACATAAAGGCAGCTGAGCAGTGCAAGATGCTCAAAGTCTTTTCGAAGGAGCATGACCTCAGCCTTTATTTTGAGGTCGGCAGAATGGGAGTTGAACATGCATTGCTCCCTGAAGAGGGCCTCGTCGTACCTGGAGACTGCATCATCGGCGCGGATAGCCACACCTGTACCTATGGCGCACTCGGGGCTTTTTCGACCGGTGTCGGATCAACTGATGTTGCGGCTGCGATGGCCACAGGTGAATGCTGGTTCAAGGTCCCTGAGTCAATGAAGTTCATCTACTTCGGCAAACTCGGCAAATGGGTCGGTGGAAAAGATCTGATACTCCATACGATCGGTAACATAGGCGTGGACGGCGCACTTTACAGGGCAATGGAATTTGAAGGAGAGACAATAACGAACCTTCCCATGTACGGAAGGCTTACCATGTGCAACATGGCTATAGAGGCCGGGGGTAAAAACGGGATAATAGTGCCTGACAAGGTAACAAGGGCCTATGTGAAAAACAGGGCCAAGAGGCCGTTCACTTTCTACAAATCCGGCAAGAATGCAAAGTACGTTGATATCCGTGAATACGACTGCTCCAATATCCCGTTGACTGTTTCATGCCCTCACCTCCCGTCGAACACAAAACCGGCATCGGAGCTTTCAAATATTGCAATTGATCAGGTCGTTGTAGGCTCATGCACAAACGGCCGTTACGAGGACCTTCTGGAAGCTGCGACAATAATCAAAGGGAGAAAGGTAAACCCCAACGTGAGGATGATCGTTATCCCTGCTACCCAGAAAATATACAGGCAGGCCATGAAAAAGGGTCTTCTCGACATCTTTGTGGAAGCCGAGGCTGTGGTTTCAACTCCTACATGCGGTCCCTGCCTTGGAGGATATATGGGCATCCTCGCAAAAGGCGAGAGGGCCCTGGCAACAACCAACAGAAACTTTGTGGGCAGAATGGGTCATCCCGAGAGCGAAGTGTATCTCTCAAACCCGGCAGTTGCAGCCGCGTCAGCGGTACTGGGAAGGATCGGCATTCCGGAGGAACTTGGACTCTAAGACAATGCAGATTTAGCGAAGCACTGCTAAATGACAATTTTGCATCGATATTCTTGGGGTCTTTCGTTTTTAAGTTGAAACAACATGGATCCCCGGGTCAAGCCCGAGGATGACAATCTTAAGTGTTTGTTTTTCTTTGTCGTTCCCGCAGGTCTTAAGCGGGAATCCATTAGATTGATGAGCATTTCAACTTTTTTACAAATGAACCTATTTTCTATTGCCATGTCACCTGAAGATAAACTTAAGACATTAGGAATCGACCTGCCGGGGGCGCCAAGCCCCCTCGGGTCGTACATCCCCTGTGTTCAGACAGGAAATCTCATCTTCGTTAGCGGTATGCTTCCTTTGATAAACGGCAGGTTGGTACGGACCGGCAGAGTAGGTGAACATGTCAGTGTCGATGAGGCAAGAGAAGACGCGAGGACTGCAACAATCAATGGCTTATCAGTTTTGAAAGCCCATATCAGCAGCCTCGACAAGGTCAAGAGGTGCGTCAAGATTACCGGCTACATTGCGTCGGACCCGAACTTCACGGATCAGCCAAAGGTGTTAAATGCGGCGTCGGACCTGATTTGTGAGATCTTCGGAGAAGCGGGAAGGCATGCAAGGGCTGCGGTTGGAGTTAATATCCTTCCTCTCAATTCACCTGTTGAGATAGAATTCATCTTTGAGATATAGATGTTCGAAAATCCCAATTGTCGGGATCAGACAATCTATAATCAGGCCGTATCTCAGATAGAAAAGGTCTTTCAACAAAACTCTGTTCAACTCCTTCATATCCGCGAGCTCGCGGAAAACATCTGCAGGAAGATCGCAGACATAAGCCCATTTATCCAGCAGGCCACTCAAAGCGCCTGCCCGGCATGTAAAGATGTTTGTTGCATCGGCAAGCATGGTTATTACAATTTTGAAGACCTTGTTTATGTTCATGCGCTCGGATTAAAGCCGCCACCCCCTGTCTTTGAAAGAAATGACACTGATTCCTGCCGGTTCCTCACATCCCACGGCTGCTCGATGGAGCGCCAATTCCGACCCTCAGGCTGCAACTGGTACTTTTGTGAAGCACTATTTGATTATATGGAGACCATGCCAGGGTATCCGGAATTTGATGATTCTCTTACAGCTATTGCAGAATTATGGCTGAAGATGATAGAAGAGTATACACTTTTTTGTTTTCCCTGCCACGCCGAAAAATGATGACTTCAATCCGGGAGTAAAAGTTTTCAAAGGGTTTAGCTGTAGATAGGAGATTACCTTCGAACAGTAGTCCGCACCATTATTGAACCTGACAATTATACGTATTTCTTTTGAACATCGCTTGTCAACAATGAAGATTTGACCCTCCTATGTTACTGCAACGATGTGAAGCTATTTTTGCTTTTTTTGCACAAAAACTGTGCCGTACTTCTGATCTTTTGATATAATTGAGATATTTGTACAAAAACTATTTTAAAGAGGTATTCTTCAAATGCCTTGTTTTACGTCCCGGGAGAAATATGACAAATGGAAAGCCGATAGAGCAAAGAAATTATCGCAGTCAGGCACTAATAATGACGAAGGGAAACGATCCAGAGAGGAAAAAGACAATTTCAGCGCCCGTTGTATTGAGTGTGGAACAAAAATAGTTGCTGCGAGTAATTTTTGTCCTCATTGTGGACTTTCATTAAAAAATCAAAATAACGAATCCGGCTTTGAATTACAGAATGACAATTTCTGCCGTAACATTTTCTCGCGAATTGGAAAGAAGTTTTCACCTGATTTAATTTATCACAGGGTAAAGGGTCTCATACAAACAACCATGATCTTCCTCATTGTTTATTTAGTCATATCTCTTTTTTTTGGAGGCAAACTATTCAGAACTCTCAATGACAAAATATATGATGTGTTCACCTATGCAGCTGATAAGTCACAAAGAAACGGTTATGAATCAGTTAAAGCAGTTTTAGTAGGTACCGGGGAAAATATTTTTTCTCTTCTTGATTATTTGGCTCGTCAGTCAGATGAACTTGGGATTCTTGATCGGTATATAACTTCTATAAAAATGGAGAAAAGAAGAGAAGGTGAGCAAATTGCTGAAGGATTGAAGAGACTCAAAAAAAGTCAAGAAGAAGACCCGGGGCAACAATAGAATATCCGCTATCTTGCGAGTGATTTCATATTCCCGCTGATAGGATGTTTTCGAAATATAGACCCTTTACGAATCAAGAGTGAACTGTTGAACAGTGGAGAACTGTTTAGGAAGTGAGCGAACCACGTTAGAAATAGCACCCATATAGATGGCACCTGTCAAGAGAAAAAACGATCCTATACCAAGAATGTTGTTCTTGTCTTCATAGCTTCAAGTTACCATTGCCTATCACCATTGCCGTTTTTTCTTTACTATAGTGCGTCAGTCTTCACTGCGCCACGCACCCATCAGGATTAAGGTTATGCCCTAAAGACTGTACTGCAAGGCAAACCCTTTCCGCTTAAGCGCGGACCAGAAAACCTTCGGTTCCGGGTCGGGTCCATTTGTTATATATCAGATTGCGTGGTTGTTAGCCAACCCAACAGTGGCTCCCGACGCGGACAGTAAAGACACTGATAACCCTTATATTACTGGCGGGAACGGTTTGCCAATCAGGTGCTTGGTTTTTGCCAACTACTACACAGGTTCACCGTCCCCGCCAGATCCTTATGAAAAGGCTTTGTCTGGCATGAAGATAACTCCATCCCTCATAATGTAATACGCCGCTCTGGCCAGTTTGTGCGCAAGCGCGTTATGTGCTATTGGAGCGTTCGTCTTCTGCAGCTTGCGCTGGTAATATTTCCGAGATTCAGCATCGAATAACCGTGCATGGTCAGAGGCTTCGGAGAATGCCCATGCCAGATACTTGTTGCCGTTTTTCCTGTTGCCAGTGCCCTTCTTCTTGTCATTACTAAACCTCCCGCTGGGAACTTTCCTGCAATATGACACATAGTTGCCCACTTGCTGGAATCGATCAATCGAGCCGGTCTCCAGTTGGATCGTGAATGCAAGGATTTTCCCAACTCCCGGCATACTCAGTAGACGGTCATAGGGATTGCTTAAGTGGATCCTTCCACCAATGGTTGTCTCGATAGTGTTTGATCTGCCTGGTCATGAAGTCTATGGCCTCCTTGCTCACTTTACCAGCCAGTGCAAGGTCCTCATTCCCCTGAAACAGAGGACTTACCCTGTCCGTCGTCAGAACCTTTATATCGTTTGACTTAAGCCTACCGCCCAGGTTCCGTGCGATAATGTTCTGAAGACTGACGATGAGCGATGTCCGTAGTCTTACTAAATGTCCTCTCTTCCTCAATAGGTCCCGTATCGGCCGCTCTTCTTTCGGATAAATATACCCCTCTGGCAGTATTCCCAATCGCAACATCTCAACAAGCCAGAACGCGTCATTCTTGTCATCGGAGTATTTCAGCCCGGAGTATTGCTGTGTCTTCATTACATTGGCCAGATGAACCCGATATCCCTCTTCCCGAAGCAGATCAACCAAAAAGTACCAGTTATACGTTGACTCCACAACAATCCCTTCAATGTCAGCTTTGAATGGCTTGAGTGTTTCCTTGATCGTTTCCGGATCATTGGGAAGTCTCTTCTTAAATATTCGCTTGCCTTTCTCATCACTGATACCCAAATACGAGTTACTTGAATGTAAATCAAAAGCTGCATATAATCTCATACGGCACCTCCTAAGGGTTAAGATTGGTTCTCTTTCCCTCGAGCATATCACTAACCGATATGCTCAGGAGTTGCCATCTATATGATTATCAGGTTGACTAAAAAGAAAGGAGCACAATTTCAGCAGGCAGAAAGAATTAATCCTAAAACAAACATTAAAAAAGCTGCCATACTGAGAATGATTCCGACAACCGGCACCCATTTATTTATTCCTCCGAGTTCTGATAAGGTTTCTATAATGTCTTCAGAGGGTTTCGATATCTTAATTCTTAGTATAGTTTCTTTTGAATATCTGTAATAAAGATAATTTCCTGAAACTGCCAGGGTTATCCATGCAGCAACGTTAGCATAGGGGATAAACAGTAAAATGAAGTAAACGAAAGCCCAGAGATATATTTTCCGGTACAACAACCACCAGAAACCAACGAGGAAGGCAGGCCAGTGCCATGTTGCTGAAAAACGATCAATCCCATCAACAGAAAATTTTCTGAACTTCAGCAGATATTTCTGTGCCTTTGATCCGATGAATGCAGCAAGCTCATCTTCGGTAACAGTTAACTGCATTCGGTTACTCTCCACAGTTCAAGGTCATATATCTGATTGCAAAAAGACAACTGACAAAGCCCACAACCTTGTTTCTTAGCTTAGCAACCAACAGGATGTTCTCCGCCTTAACATGCCTGCCGACTGTAAATTTCAGATTGCTGCCAAAGAGCCCCTGCAATTCTTCGAGGCTATACCTATAGCTGTCATCTGCGAAGAGTGAGGAATACAATTCCATACAACCCTCAATTGAAGGGTCTTGCAAAAAGGTGATGCGCGAAACGTAAATGAGATCGCCCAATTTCGTTTCCTATAAACAGGAGGCGAGAACAACGCCGAGGTAGAGGGTTACCCTTTTGCCTGAAACTCTACTATCTTTGACTCTTCCTTTGTCATATTTGATCTGCCGTCAAACAAGCCGCCTTCGACGATGGTCAACTTGCTTGTGTGAATGTCTCCGTATATCTGACCCTTCGATTTGATCTCAACTATCTCCTTGGCCCTTAGATTGCCTTCAATCCTTCCACCAACGACGATGCCCCTTGATGAAATATCGCCCTTTATACTGGACTTCTCGCCAAGGATAACCCAGTCTGCGTTCACGTTACCTTCTAAAGTGCCGTCAATCCTGAGCGTGCCTTTTGTATCGACATCGCCCCTGAAATGTGAATTCACGCCAATCAATGCCTCAAGTTTTTCGGTATTTCTTGTGAACATTATGACCTCCCTTTTAAATAAGCCGGCAGGGTTAAGAGGTTTTCCGTCTTTCCATATCTCATAATGGACGTGAGGTCCCGTAGAATTCCCAGTAGAGCCGGAATAACCGATTATGTCGCCTCTCCTAACCTTCTGGCCAATATTTACGACTCGTGCTTTTGTTGTGGGCATAGAATGTAGAAAAACCATGACCGTGCTCAAGCCCAACAAGATTTCCGCTCCCTCCATGCCATCCTGAGTAGCTCACAATGCCGTCTGCAGTGGCCTTTACAGGAGTGCCGGGGGATATTGAAAGATCGATCCCTGAATGAAAATCATCTCTTCCTGTCGTGGGGTGCTCCCTCATGCCGAACGGAGATGAAATGTTGCCGGGAACCGGATACCCTTTCGGCGTTGACACATAGACATCTCTTTGCGCATGCAAATATTCTTTTATTTCACCGATAGTTTCAGTTGTTTTTATAATCTGTTTCTTTAAGTCATCCATGTCAATGGAGCCGCTATCCAGTGTATCCGCATGCTCCAGCACCTTCTCTTTCGAACCGAGAGAGAACAACCGTTTAAAATCTGTTTCAGTCTTTTTCAGCGATGAGATTGTAGTATTCAATTCGGAAAACTGCTCTGAATAATAGTTCAAGTTATTCTTCATCTTGTAGTATTCAACTGTGCTTACCGCAATAGAAAATACATATACGATGCCGAAACAGCATAATACCAGAGCAGTAAGTATTCCGATGAAAGGCGCCTTTATACTCAGGGGCTCTGTCTTGCTGTGGGGCACAAGCATGATAGTGACAGGAGTGAACACCTTTCTGAAAAGACTTCTTATCTTATGAATATCGAACACCCTTTCCTCCTTTCTCTGTCCTGCCGATTACGAAGGCCCGGTATCCTGATTTCTTCAGCAGAGCAACAGCCTTTTCTGCCTCGACTCCGGAAACAACGATGATGTACCCTATTCCCATATTGAAGGTTTTTCTCATATCATCTTCAGGGACATTCCCCATCTCTCTGATGAGCGAAAACACAGCCGGCACAGGCCATGAATCTGTTCTGATGCTCGCGCAAATACCAGCCGGGAAGATCCTCGGGAGGTTGCCGGAGATTCCCCCCCCTGTTATGTGGGCCATTCCCTTTATCTTCACCTTGCCTCTCAGAGCTGCAAACGCCTTTACGTAGATCCTTGTGGGCCTCAGAAGTTCCTTCCCGAGTTCCGACTTCAGCTCCGGGATATAGGAATCCGGTTTGATCTTCTTCGAATCAAAAAAAACTTTTCTCACGAGAGAATAACCGTTACTGTGCAGGCCGTTTGAGGCAATGCCGATGATAGCGTCTCCAGCCTTTATCCCGGATCCGTCTATGATGCCTGATTTATCAACAACACCCACAGCAAAACCCGAAAGGTCATATTCTCCGGCTTGATAGAAGCCGGGCATCTCTGCCGTCTCGCCGCCTATCAGGGAACAGCCAGCCTCTTTGCAGCCTTTGACAATTCCTTTGATCACCTCTGACGCCTTGTCGGCTTTGAGTCTTCCGGTAGCAAAATAATCGAGAAAGAAAAGAGGTTCGGCGCCGCTCGTCAGGATATCATTAACGCACATGGCAACAAGGTCTATGCCGATTGTATCGTGCTTGTCCATCATGAAGGCGATCTTGAGTTTTGTTCCAACGCCGTCCGTTCCGCTTACGAGGACCGGATTTTTGTATTTCTTCAGGTCAAGCTTAAACAGCGCATTGAAAGAACCCGAGGTCGGTTATTACTTCTTTCCGGAAAGTCTTTTTGACCAAAGGAGAGATAAGGCCAACAAATCGTTCCCCTTCGTCAATATCAACGCCCGCTTTTTTGTAAGTCAGTGTTTTATTCATATTTTGAAAACAGACTGCCGCTAATGTGCGAATAGCGTCATCCAGTTAACACTGAGATTATTTCTTCAGGACACCCCCATGTCCTCCTCATTAAAAGGACCGAAGAAATAACTCAACTACAGAAAAAGACTTTTAATGATTTCCTGCTGATCAAATACCGCATATATTTTGCACAAAAAGACCTTGAAGAGCAAGTTCTTTGTGTTCTTTTACCTGATAGAAGATAAACGATAGGTCTCTGGAGAAAAGTTTGGGCAGCCGACATCCGACCAACTGTCCGCTTGCTTGATCGATGAATCCATATATCACATACTATGACTGACGGCTGTCCAGCACTTCTCTTATCCTCTGGGACAGTTCTTCAACCCTGAATGGTTTCTGCAAGAATCCCCTGCAGCCCAGTTCAATGATATCTTTGGCTTCACCATTTATGCTGTACCCACTTGACAGAAGCACAGAAACACTTCCGTCGATCTCCATCAGCTTTTCCAGGGTTTCCCTGCCGTTCATCTCCGGCATAACCATATCAAGGATGACAAGCTGGATATCTTTAGAGTATTCCCTGTAGACCTCTATCGCCTTTTTGCCGCTCTGCGCGGTCAGTATCTTATATCCGAGGGTTTCCAGAAGCTCTTTCACCGCCTCAATATTTACCTGCTCATCATCAACTATGAGGATTGTCTCTTCTCCCTTGAGCAGTCTCGCCTCCACCGGTTTACTTTCAGCAGCCTCCTTTCCTGAAGCAGGCAGATATATCGAAAATTTCGAGCCGAGTCCTTTTTCGCTGTATACATTGATGATACCGCCGTGATTCTTGATAATACCGTATGCAGAAGCCAGGCCCAATCCGGTACCTTTACCCATATCCTTCGTTGTAAAGAAAGGTTCGAAGATCCTCTTCTGGGTATCGGCATCCATGCCTGACCCTGTATCCGTCACGGATATCTTTATGTACTGACCCGGATTTGCACTGAACGGACGACATTCCTCCTCATCCAGAAAGGTATTACTGCTCTCAAGATAGAGTTCACCTCCTGAAGTCATAGCCTGCCACGCATTCACATACAGGTTCAACAGCACCTGTTCGATCTGTCCCATGTCGACCTCAACGGTGTGCAGGTTGTCCTGTAATTTCCTGTATATGGTAATTTCTTTCTTAGTTCTTCCGAATATGTCCGATGTCTTTATTATCAGATCATTTATATTTGCCGCTTTCACTTCATATTTCCCGCCGCGAGCAAAACCCAGCAGTTGTTTTGTCAGTTCTGAGCCGCTCAAAACCTGCTGCTCGATGATTTTAAGTTTTTCATGAAATGGATGGGTTATATCTGTTTTCATAAGCATCAGTGATGTATAACCGAGGATGCCCGCAAGAATATTATTGAAATCATGGGCTACTCCTCCGGCAAGCGTGCCGATCGCCTCCATCTTCTGTGCCTGTATAAGCTGGGTTTGAAGCCTTTCTTTATCGTGCTCTGCTTTCTTGCGTTCCACTATCCCTGCCAGGGTGTTTGCAATCGCACGCAGAAATTCCTCGGTGGTCGCGTCCCTGCCCTGGCCTTCTCTGACCCAAATATTGAGCACACCCAGCGTTCTGCCGGCAGACAGTATGGGAACTATATAATAGCCGTGAGGATATACGCATTCATGACATAATTTACACTGAACATCCGTACCGGAGTTAAATTGCACTTCCTGCCCAACGGCTGCAATGCCGCACAAGCATTTGCCGAATGGCACACGGGAACAGCAGAGTCTGCCCGAACACAGAGCGTTGTCTATATGACTGCCGGCTTTCATGACCAAGATATCAGGCTTATCTTCAACCAGAAAGATGCTGCCTGCAGGTTCAAATGGCAACCACTGGATTGAAAGCACCATATTCAACGCCTTCTGCAGAATCAATTCCAGGGGATCATTTTTCAGCGATTCGCTGAGCAATATATTTATCAGGGCCTGTGTGCTGTAACTGTTATAAAGTCTCTCTTCCGATTCCCGCAATGCTTCTTCAGACCGTTTCTGCCTGATGATCTTCCACATGCCGTCCATCAACAGGGTTAACTGGCGTATATCGGATTCACCGTATGGTTCTCTCTTATTCCCGACTCCCGCAACCAGTACAATCCTGTTGCCGTCAAAAAGCGGTATGTTCATATGGCGCTTAACACAAACATGGCCTGCAGGATATCCTCTTTTTATGGGGTTTGGGGCCTCGTAGTCATTGGTGATAATCGGCTTTCTCTGCCTGACCGCTTCACCCCAGAGACCGGTTGTTTCAACCGGATAGATAAGGGGCTTGCCTTCTATCCGGCATTCTTTCATTGCCGCCTGGGACCAGGAATACATAGTCAGCACCTTTTCATCTTCATCCATGAATGCAAGATACCCTATAGTGCTGTCCGTCAGCTCAATAGCTTTTTCAAGCGCATAGTCTGTAAGCGCCTGATCGGTTCGACCAGTCATACGGCTCAGTTCAAGAAGAGCTGAAATGCGCGACTCATTCAGTATCCGCTCGCCTTCAGCCTGCTTGCGTTCGGTTATATCAATAAAACTCTCGAGGAGATGTCTACGCCCGCGAATTGTCACCTGCGCTACAGTCTTTATGATCGAACGCAGCTCGCCGTCAGCACTGACAAGCAGCCGGTCGGATTTGTCTATGCTTTGCCCGAGATCGGTAATGGGGCACTGACCAACCTCAGCCGGGCAAACGTGCCTGTGGCAAACAGAACCAAGAAGCTGATCCCTGGGAGAACCGATCATCTTTGCCGCAGCAGGGTTGACATCCACTATTAAGTGAGACTCAGCATCAATCAGAAGAATGCCGGCCTGAACTGACTCCAGGATCTTCTTCTGTCTTTCCTCACTCTCACGAAGCGCCGTCTCCGCATGCTTGCGCTCGGTTATGTCCATCGCAGTAAAAGTAACCCCAAGCGACAGATTGGAAAGATCAATAGGTGTTGATGAAAGAATGATCTGAATTATCGTTCCGTCCTTTTTGATCCAGCGGGTTTCGACAGTACCGGTTCCTCTTTCAGCTATTTGTTTGTATTTCTCTTTGCCGACATATTCGTACTCATCATCCGTCTGATACAATAATCGTGCGCTTTTGTCCAGAAGTTCCTCGCGCGGATATCCCGTCATCTCACAGAGTTTTTCATTGACAGCTTTGATTGTCCGGTCAACAACAACGCCAATGCCCACGGGCGCTGCGCGAAATATGCTTTTGAGTTCCTCTTCTCTTTTCCTTATCTCTTCTTCAGCGCGCTTATGCATAGTGATGTCCCGAAAACTCCATACTCGGCCGGTTATTTCACCATCGCTCATCAACGGGGACGAAAATCGTTCAAATATCCGCTCGTCCTTAAAGAAAATAGTATCCATATCTTCTTTATTTGAGTTATAAAGTTCTCTGACTCTCGAAAGAAAAGCCTCCGGGTCTCTCAGTTGACCCAAAACACAGGCAAGCAGCTTATCATCATCTCCCTGCTCTAACAGATTCTGTGGGACGCGCCACATCTCGGCAAACCGTCTGTTCGAATGCATAATCTCCCCTTTTTGGTTTACAGCCAGTATGCCATCCGCTGTTGACTCGAGAGTATTCCTGAAGAGGTCCTTGTTCTGCCGTAAGGCTTCCTCCGCCTTCCTCCTCTCTGTAATATCATGGAAAAAAATAGCCATTCTGTTTATGTCCGTCTGACACACGTGAACTTCAAAAGCGCCGGATGTCCCTTGGTGATCATAAGTCACCTGCTCTATCTCATGCATAGCCCCTGTTTCAGCAACTCGCTTGTAAATTTCAGGTATATCAGTCTCTGCCAGGGGAGGAAAGGCTTCCTCAATGGTCTTCCCGACGAGATCAGCATGGTCAACTCCGAGGATCATTTCGGCTGACCGGTTTGCCCCTTTGAATATCAGCCTCCCATCTGCCTGAAGTTCATACATATGGGCTCCGAAGGGCGCATTATCGATAATACTCCTGAGGCGTTCAGTGCTTTCCTTTGTTCCCTCTGACGTGCATTTCGTCAGGTATTCAGGCCATCACCTGTTCAAGACTCAGATGTCGGTTATCATTCGAAACCAGCGCTGAAAACTTCTTCGTCACTGCAACCAGATTCCTGATCTGCTTCTTTTTTGTCTCATCCTCAGGTTTAAATTCCAGTCCTGCGCGGAAGAAAAACCGCGTCACAGGTTCTATCCACCGCACTTGAGCAGACAAACTAAGCGCAGGAAGACTGCTCTCAAGAACGATTTCACTGCCTTCGGTCAGGTGATGCGGGGTCATAATACATGCCCCATGAGTGCAAATATTCAGAATAATGCCTTTATTGTCGTTACCTGTGAGGGCTTCAGATAGTCTGAAAGCAATTGGGTGCGTGAAAATATACCGTTCGGATTTTCTCTTGATCTCGTGCATTTTTTACACTATTTATATCAATTTCTTGCTTTATTGTCAACCGCACAAATTCACGCTCCTTAAGCTCCTGCTGCAGACAGCGCTGCGCTCACTATTGCAACGGCCTCTTCCTGGATCTTCTGCAGATGCTCTTCACCCAAAAAGCTCTCCGCATAGATTTTGTAGATATCCTCCGTGCCTGAAGGCCGCGCTGCAAACCATCCGTTTTGCGCGATAACTTTGAGTCCACCGATCTCGGCGCCATTACCCGGAGCGCGCGTCAGCCTGGCAATGATCGGTTCTCCGGCAAGCTCTTGAGCGCTTACCATTTCCGGAGAGAGCCTTTTCAATATCGTCTTCTGCGACGGAGTCGCAGGGGTATCGATCCTGATATATGTGGGTCTCCCGAAGCGGACTTCAAGGTCCGCATAGAGTTCAGACGGGTCCCTCCCCGTCTTTGCAGTAATCTCGCAGGCAAGAAGATCCATGATAATGCCGTCCTTGTCAGTCGTCCAGACCTTGCCGTTCTTCCTGAGAAAAGAGGCGCCTGCGCTCTCTTCACCGCCAAATCCGTACGAACCGTCGATGAGTCCGTCAACGAACCATTTGAAACCAACGGGAACTTCCGAGACTCTTCGTCCGAGCGCTGAGGCAACCCTGTCGATCATTGACGTCGAAACAAGGGTCTTTCCCACTGCAGCGTCTTTTCTCCATAGAGGTCTGTGCTGGAACAGATACCATATTGCCGCGGACAGATAATGGTTTGGATTCATAAGCCCGGCATTTTTTGTTACAATGCCGTGCCGGTCCGCATCAGTATCGTTTCCAAAAGCTATGTCAAAACGGTCCTTCATGCCGATCAAACCGGCCATGGCGTATGGCGACGAACAGTCCATCCTTATCTTGCCGTCCTTGTCCACAGTCATAAAGGAAAATGTCGGATCAATGATATCATTTACAACCTTCAGATTCAGACCATAACGCTCTGCAATAGGCTCCCAGAAATCGACCGAAGATCCGCCGAGCGGGTCCACCCCGATATTAAGTCCCGCCTTCGCAATGACTTCCATGTCTAGGATATTGGCAAGGTCTTCGACATAGGGTGATATATAATCATACTCCCTGATGAATTCGGATTTTGCTGCTTTCTCGAAGGGGATTCTCCTGACCCCTTTCAGTCCTTTCACCAGTAACTCGTTGGACCTGTCTTCTATGACTTTTGTGGTCGCCGCATCCGCAGGCCCTCCGTGCGGAGGGTTATATTTGAAGCCGCCGTCTCCCGGCGGATTGTGGGAAGGGGTAATGACAACGCCGTCGGATCGGCCGGTTAGGCCCCGCACCTTCAGGTTATAGGTAAGAATCGCATGTGAGATGACTGGCGTCGGCGTATATTTCCATCCCTTCTGGATCAGAACGTTTATCCTGTTCGCAGCAAAGACCTCGATAGCGCTTGCAAAGGCCGGTTCAGACAGAGCATGGGTATCCATCCCGAGGAACAAGGGGCCCCTGATCTTCTTTGATCTCCTGTATTCACATATGGCCTGACTGACGGCAAGGATATGGGCTTCGTTAAAACTGTTCTTCAGAGAAGAGCCCCTGTGACCAGAGGTCCCAAAGGCAACCCGCTGCGCTGCCTGAGAGACATCAGGTTTATGAGTATAGTACGCTGCAGTAAGACGCGGGATGTTCTCAAGAATCGACCGTGGCGCCGGTTTCCCGGCAAGTTCATTAAGTTTCATACGGTTAATTCCTTCTACCTCCGAAATGCCTTTCTGCCGGCGAATTTTGCCGAGTTGCCCAATTCCTCCTCTATACGCAACAGCTGGTTATATTTCGCTATCCTGTCCGTGCGGCTCGCGGAACCTGTCTTTATCTGACCTGAGCCGGCTGCGACAACGAGATCAGCTATGAACGTGTCTTCGGTCTCACCCGACCTGTGAGACACCACACATGTGTAACCCGCGGACGCAGCCATATGCATCGCATCAAATGTCTCTGTGAGAGTGCCTATCTGATTCACCTTTATCAGAACAGAATTCGCAATGCCTTCCTTTATGCCCCTGCCAAGCCTCCCGGTATTCGTTACAAAGATGTCGTCTCCGACAAGCTGTATCTTCTTGCCCAGGACATCGGTCATTACCTTCCAGCCCTTCCAGTCATCTTCGGCCATGCCGTCTTCTATGGATATGATAGGATATTGCTTCACCCACTTGGCCCAGAATTCTACCATCTGCTCAGATGTCCTCTCACTCCTGTCAGACTTCCTGAATATGTATTTCTTCTTACCCTTATCGTAGAATTCGCTTGCTGCGGGGTCGAGAGCTAATCCAACATCTTTGCCCGCCTGATAGCCAGACTTTGCGATTGCCTCAAGGATTACCTCAATCGCCTCATCATTTGATTTGAGATTAGGCGCAAACCCGCCTTCGTCCCCCACTGATGTCGAATAGCCTTTCTTCTTTAACACACCCTTAAGGGTATGAAAGATCTCTGCCCCCATGCGAAGAGCTTCTGAAAAATTCGGCGCTCCGTATGGCGCTACCATAAATTCCTGGGGGTCGACTGAATTGTCCGCATGTGCGCCGCCGTTGAGGATGTTCATCATCGGCACCGGCAGGACCGAGGCTGACACTCCGCCAAGGTAGCGGTAAAGCGGCATCCCGCAGGACGTTGCCGCAGCCCTTGCAGAAGCCATGGAAACCGCAAGGATGGCATTGGCGCCAAGCTTTCCCTTGTTCGGCGTGCCGTCGAGAAGGACCATCCTCCGGTCGATCTCCTGCTGATCGCGGGCGTCCAAACCATGCACGACTGCCGCAATCTTTTTATTTATGTTCTGCACAGCCTTACGCGTACCTTTTCCCAGGTACCTGTTCTTTTCGCCGTCCCTCAGCTCGACTGCTTCATGTTCCCCGGTAGATGCGCCTGACGGCACTGCCGCCCTACCCATGCTGCCGTCGTCGAGAATTACATCAGCTTCCACAGTTGGGTTCCCTCTGGAATCGAGGATCTCTCTTCCGACAATTGCTGCGATTTTAGACATAATATTTCTCCTTGGATTAAGAAGTTAAGAGATTACAACAATGAATTTCTATAAAAAATTCTACCACTATAGTCAAAGGATGTCCATGGTCAAAAGTGAAATATGATTACCTATTGATTTGTCGCGCCCAATGAACGTTTTTTGTTTCACATGTGATAGAATTACCGGTAAGAATTCGCATTGTACAAAGAACAAGGTATATGGCTTGATTTCTGAGGCAAAATCACGGGCAACCTTGAGGAAACCGAAAACGAAGCGGAGGTCTCAGCTTTAAACTTTGCATTAACATTGATGTCAGGTAAAGGTTTGTATAAAAACACAGGTAGTTTTTTGATTCAGAAATTGAGTCATATACCTTTCCAATAATATTTTGGACAACAGTGATTCTTTATAAAACATAGAGGGACTGAAAGTCGTAATGCCACAATAATACAGGAAGCAACAAAGGGAGAGACCCGTGTTTGAAGAAGGTGACAGACATATTGAGAATTTTGTTAGCACAGTTGTTCTCCTCGTTCTCATCGCAGGCTGCTTTTTTGTTCTCCGACCGTTCGTATCAGCTCTTTTATGGGCTTTAATCCTGTCGTTCTCAACGTGGCCGGTTTACGAGTGGTGGACACGCGTCCTCAAGGGAAGAAAGACACTTGCCGCCACAGTCATGACTCTGCTGCTGGCCGGGCGTCTTTATCATTCCAATCCTCATTCTGGGTCTGAGCTTTGCCGACGACGCTACTAATCTCATTGCACGAATAAGACAGTCTTTTCAAACGGGGTTGCCGCCTTTACCTCCCTGGGTGGAAAGACTGCCGTTAATAGGGCAAGACATCCATCAGCGATGGCTCGAGTGGACGGCAGATCGAACACAATTTGAGAACTTTATAGGCCCGTATCAGAAACAGATCAGCCTGTATATTCTTACAAGCACTACGTTCATAGCACAGGCATTGCTCCAGATATTACTCAGTATCGTTGTCTGTTTCTTCTTTTACCGTGACGGAGAGAAGACAGCTCAGAGCTTCGCAAATTTCTTGAGGAGGATAGCGGGAGCAAATGCAAACAGACTTATCAAGGTGGCAGCTGACACTACAAAGAGCGTTGTTTACGGAATCATGGGGACAGCTGTTGTACAGGCCACACTCGCAACAATCGGGTTCTTCATATCCGGTGTCCCGGGCGCCATAGTCCTCGGCTTTTTGACTTTCTTTCTTTCACTCATTCCAATGGGCCCGCCGCTCATCTGGATACCGGCGGCGATCTGGCTCTTTTATCAGAAGTCCGCTGCCTGGGGTATTTTTATGGCGATATGGGGCATATTTGTGGTAAGCGGCGTTGATAATATCGTCAAGCCTTATCTCATAAGCCGGGGGGGTAGCCTTCCTTTTATTCTTATCCTGCTCGGAGTGCTGGGAGGTGTTATTGCATTTGGATTTATCGGCGTCTTTCTCGGTCCGACTCTGCTTGCTCTCGGGTTCTCCCTTATATCTGAATGGACATCGATAAAAGAGAGAGCGACCGATGAGACTTCTGCCTGACGCCTAATAGGGATATGGTGATAAAATAGACTCAAGTTGTATAAAATATTTGGGTCTTTCGTATTTAAGTTAAAACAACATGGATCCCCGGGTCAAGCCCGAGGATGACAATCTTAGCTGGTTGTTTTTGTTTGTCATTCGCTTAAGGCGCCTACTGTTGGCCCGCAGGTCTTAACCAGAAGTAGGTGCCTAAGCAGCGGGAATCCATTAGTCCGATGAGCATTTCAACTTTTTCACGAATGAACCAACTGTTCTACAACTCTTAGATGGAGGCGCACGATGCTGGATAATATCAATCCGACTGACACAACTGCCTGGAAGAAGCTGACGGCTCATTATAAAACAATGAGAAGAAAGCACATGAGAGATATGTTCATGAAGGACTCCGGCAGATTCTCGAAGTTTTCCCTGACATTTGAAGATATGACGGTAGATTATTCAAAAAATATTCTTTCTGACAAAACCATGGAACTGCTTCTGGAACTTGCACGGGAATGCCGTGTTCATGATGCAATCGAAAAAATGTTCAGCGGAGTAAGGATTAATGAAACCGAGGGTCGCGCCGTCCTTCATATCGCCCTGAGAAACCGTTCCAATACGCCTGTATATCTTGATGGTACTGATGTGATGCCTGAAGTCAATGCAGTGCTTGAACAGATGAAGAGTTTCTCAGAGAAGATCATCAGCGGTGGATGGAAAGGTTATACAGGTAAACCCCTCACAGACATTGTCAACATAGGGATAGGAGGCTCTGACCTCGGGCCCCTCATGGTGACCGAGGCGTTGCAGCCATATCGAAAGCCTCACATACACGCACACTTTGTCTCTAATGTTGACGGCACTCACATTTCAGAGACATTAAAGAGACTATCACCGGAGACCGCGCTATTTATGATTGCTTCAAAGACATTTACTACTCAGGAAACCATGACAAACGCACATACGGCAAGGAAATGGTTTCTCGATTCTTCGCGTAATGAAGCGTTCGTGAAAAACCACTTTGTAGCAATCTCCACGAATACAAAAGAGGTGGAAGACTTCGGCATCGACCCTGTGAATATGTTCAGATTCTGGGACTGGGTCGGTGGCAGGTATTCACTCTGGTCCGCGATCGGCCTGTCTATTGCCTGCACGATCGGATTCGAGAACTTTCTTGAACTGCTCGACGGCGCCCATGATATGGACCTGCATTTCAGGCGTACTCCGTTCGAAGCAAATATCCCTGTTATGCTCGCTCTTATAGGAATCTGGTACACCAATTTCTTCGGCGCAGAGACAGAGGCCATACTGCCATATGACCAGTATTTGCACAGGTTTCCTGCCTATTTTCAGCAGGGGAACATGGAGAGTAACGGAAAATCCGTAGCCAGATCAGGACGAGAAATTAACTACCAGACAGGTCCGATAATCTGGGGCGAACCGGGAACCAACGGCCAACACGCCTTTTACCAGCTTATCCACCAGGGCACAAAACTGATACCGTGCGATTTTCTTGCGCCTGCCATAAGCCATAATCCTATCGGGGACCATCATGCAATATTGCTGTCCAACTTCCTTGCCCAGACGGAGGCCCTTATGAAAGGGAAGACACATAATGAAATAATTACAGAACTCAGGGTCTCGGGTATGAGCGATGAAAAAATGAAGATGCAAGCGCCTTTCAGAGTATTTCAGGGCAACAGACCTACCAACTCCATTCTCTTTAGAAAGCTCACTCCGAGAACACTGGGAAGGCTTATCGCAATGTATGAACACAAGATATTTGTTCAGGGGGTCATCTGGAACATATTCAGCTTCGATCAATGGGGAGTTGAACTCGGCAAGCAGCTTGCAAAAGAGATCCTGCCTGAACTGCTTGAAGAAGATGAAGTGACTTCACATGATACCTCGACAAATGGGCTGATAAACAGATATAAGAAATTAAGGAGCCTCAGCAGCTAAATGAGGGATTTTTTTATCTCGGATTCGATCGTGCTGTAAGGCACAAGGAGGGGTTTGTCTTCAATCGTGATTTCTATTTCATTTACCGAAATACTTCGATAGCCTCCCTTAATAATACCCAGCCTGGATTTACTTGCAAAAGACCCGCATTCTGCATTGCCGGCAAAGTTTCCGCCACTGCCTGTAATTTTTGCCTTGATTCTGTTCAGGATGGCGGACAGTTCCTCCTTTACTCTCACGATAAAGGAATGTTTGGAAGTACAAGTTCCCTGAGAAGCCGCCGGAGGATCTATCGGGACAGTTCTGATCGCGGTCTGTTCCGGCTGAGCATAGATTATCATCGGCATCAAAAACAGGCCGGCCGCCACGATCATGCTTTTTTTCAGAAGAGAAAAGAAACTTTTACTACGCAGAAAGGATCCAAGTAGCTCAACAGGCTCACAGAAAGTATCCATGCTTTTATATTAGTAAAAAAATGTGAAGAAGTTATGAAGGAAATGTGAAAAAACAGCCATCCCCCGGACGGTCCGCGCAAAGTGTGAAATCCCGCAACCAGGGAGAACTCTTAATGTTATGATTTTTACCTCTGCAGTAATTACGGCTTTCTGCTCATATCATCCGAGTCGCCCATAGCTACCCTCTTCGCATAACCCACAGATTGTGCAAGAATAATCTTCTGGTCCGACCGCAATTTCATTGCCTTTGCAAGGCCCTGCCTGTCGATCGATCCCCGGACAACGGTCCCTAACCCTTCGGAGGCGCAATACAAGTACACATTCTCAGCAATAAAGCCTGTATCGGCAGCTGAATAGAGGGCCTTCTCTTCTTTTGAGGCATTGACCATCTTCGAGAAATCAGCAACATACACGAGGTTTACAGGCACTTCCCTAACAAAATCCTGTCGACCTGTAAGCGCCCTTATGTCTTGTGACAGGACCTGTCTCAGCATATTGTTCTTTGCTTCATACAAGTAAAGTCCGTCGGCAGTGGCAACATAAATGTCTGTTTCCTGCCAATTCACCGCAGATGGGGCCGTGCGCTTCCCCGTCTCGCTGCGGTTTATTCCAAAGGCAGCCCATAGCAAATTTGAAAGCTCCTGCTCAGAAAGTTTTTCAGCACTGAAGGAACGGGCAGAACTTCTGTCTGCCAAAGCCTGCATCAATGGTTTACCTTTATTAATCTGCGGCTTCGGAAGTTTAATCGGCTTCAGATCATCAGCAAAGGTACTATTGGAAACAACAAGCAGGCCAGCCAGCATCAGTGAAACACTCAAGAGAACTATTCTATTCATAACAACCCTCCCGTTTATTTGAATGTATTATGTCTTCTTTGTCCAGACAGTGGTCCTTCCAAAAAGGGAAAAACCGACATATCCCCTGACCTTCAGTTCATTGCCTTCCATCTTCATTTTGCAGGAATAGGTCTTTCCGTTCTTCGGGTCATAGATCTTACCGTCCTCCCAATTCTGCTCGTCCTTGTACTTAAACCCGTTGAGAATTTCAAGACCGAGAATCTTGCGTCCCTTAAGCTTCTCATCCGGGTTCTTAAGATCGACCTTGTCCGCGCCCTCTTCGTTCTTGGGATTCTTCAGCCATGTAATCTTGCCGCAGTATAGGTCCCCGCATTTATAGACCTGAACAACGGAGGTCTCCCCTGCTGTATACCAGTCCCCGATTATGGCATCCGGGCTTTGCAGCATAGGCGCCCGCAGAAGCAAAAACTATCATGACAACGACCATCAAACAAAACTTTCTCATGACACTCTCCCTCCTGTTAAAGAATTTTTGTTTTTATTATATAGCATTTCTGCTGTTTTAATTTGATATCCCAGACTCTCTGGATCACCAAGACTGTTGAGGATTGGAATTTACTGAATGAGAAAACTTCCGTTCCTCTTTGCCAAAGAGGGATATTGCCTCCCTCTCCGGGGCCCCGCCGAAGCATCGGGGCGAGGCGAGGTAAGGGAGGGCAGAGGGATATCTAAGAGTGTCACACCTGTCCCAAGAGATATTGCAAAATCGCCGGAGAACGGGGTATATGGCTGATTTCAGAAGCAAAATCACGGGCGACCTTGAGGAGACCGAAGACGAAGCGGAGGTCTCAGCTTGGAACTGTCAACAACATTGAAGTCAGATAAATGGTTTGAACAGAAACAGAGGTAGTTTTTTGAATTCAGAAATCGAGTCATATACCTTCACAATACTATTTTTGGACAGCAATGATCTAATCTACTAATTGTCCACAAATGCCCTTCACCATGTAGTGCACAATTTCCTGTAATTGTCCACCTCATCAGAGAATGACCCGGCCCTCTTCAACATAAAGTCTTTATATGTCCTGATCTCAACGCCGCTGCCGTTCGGCCTTATCTTTATTGCACCATCGAGGTCTGTTCTGTATATTCTCACCCCTTTCAGGGCATCGAGGGTCTCCTGGTGCGGATGGCCAAAGGAGTTGTCCCTGCCTGCGCTTATAACAGCGACATCAGGAGAAACTGTTCTCAGGAAAAGCTCGTGGGCGGATGTCTTTCCGCCGTGATGAGGTACCTTCAGCACACTGCTCTTCAGCCATTTGCCGAGATACAGGATATCATCTTCAGCCTCGGTTTCAATGTCGCCCGCATAGAGAAATGAACCCTTGCCGCCTTCAATTCTGAAAACCAGCGAGTCGTTGTTCGCCGCTTCATATTCTCTTCCGGTTGAGGTATAGAATCGGGGGTAAGGATGGAGCACAGATATCCTGTACCCCGGACCTTCGATCATATCTCCCCTGCTTAGGGAACGATGCGGGATATACTTCAAGCTGTCGGGCAGAAGGAGCCTTCCGTTGTCCCATATCTCTTTCACGCGAAACTGCTCAGCCAGGCAGCCAACTCCACCCGTGTGATCAGGATGCGCATGTGAGACAGCAAGAATATCGATGCAGCGCTTTCCCTTGTACTTCAGAAATGAAGCGGCTTCCCTGCCTGTTGGCCCTGTGTCCACTACCATCGACCTTCCATCAGGAAGATCCAGAACAGATGCATCGCCCTGGCCGACATCAAGATACGTGGCGGCAAACTCATCCTTTTGAAAAAGAAAAATGAAAATGCAAATCGCAGGTACAAGCGGCACAAGCAGCAGCCTTTTCTTTCTGCATGACAAATAAGGGACAAAGCCCGCATAAAAAAGAAGGACAACTACAGCCGGGAAAGCCCGTATTTTTATGTCGGCAAATGGAATTCGTGCGAACATTTCGACGAGATAGATACTTGCCCCGGTAATAACTGAGATGAGATGCGAAAATGCAAAATAACCTGTCAGGAGATAGAACAAAGCAGCAACTACTGACATCGGTATGAGGATAAACCCAATCAGAGGCGCTAACAGAAGATTTGAGACAGGAGAGACGACAGAGATATAGTGGAAATGATATGCGACCAGGGGCGCAGTTCCGGCAGCAGCTGCAAGCGTCATGAAAAGGGCATTTTTCACAGACCTGAACAACTTATTGCCTTTCTCCTCCCCGTCGTTCTCTTTCCGGATAGACAAACCTATAAAGAGTACAGCAAGAAACGAGAGTTGAAAAGACAAAGACAAGATCGCTCCGGGCTCCCAGATAACAATCACAAAAGCAGCAAAGAGGAGCGAGTTGAGCCAGAATCCCTTCCGACTTATAAGAAGGCCCAAGAAGAAAAAGTCCGATCATCAGAAAGGAACGCACAGCAGGGATGCTGGCGCCGGAGAGACAGAGATAAATAACCATAAGAGGAAGGCAACACAGGGCCGCAGCCTGCGAAGGAGTGAGATACATAGTGAGCCTCTGCAGTATTCGATACGGCAGCACATTGATTATCAGCCTGACCATGCCGAATAGAAGGACCGATAAAAGACCAAAGTGGGTGCCTGATATGCTGAGTATATGGGTAAGCCCCGTTACGTTGAAGGCGTCCATTAATTTATCGTTAGAGGTCATCCCCTGACCGGTCGTAACGGAAGCAAGAAACGCTGCCGATCTCCTTTTGAAAATGCTCCTGGAATGTACCTGTTGATCCTGTATCTGGATTCCTCAATTATCACATGAAGCGTCTTTTTTCTATCTCCGGTCTGTCTCGATCTCTTTAAGCTTTGCATAGACGTCGTTATGTATTGCAAACTCTCCCGGATTCAGTCTCTTCCCGCTTTTGAGCAATGTTATGTCAAGTTCATATCCCCTGCCCATATCAAATTCATCGTCAGACAAGAGGACTATCTCCTTGCCTTCGAGGACGTGCAAGGGTGTTACATTATAATGCCCTTCGGGAAAAATACGCCTTCAACACTCCGCACAAAAAATCTTTGCTTCAGAAGACCCGCCTTCAGTCTTTGCCGGACAGGATGTAAATTCGCCTTTTACCATTACGGTATCTTTTATATACGGCATCTCCTGCGGAGGGTCATATCTCATAAACGCATAAGCAGCGCCTGAAATAAGGACAATCAGAATGAAGAATCTTTTTCTAATGGTAAGGTATCCTGATGCGGACAGAGAAACTGGCAACAGTGGAAAAGGGAAAATACTGGAATGCGTAAAAAAAGACTACTCCACTAAGGAATGCTATAAAGAACTGCATAGAAATGCCTCAGTTTCTGTGGATTAATTAGAGTCTGTGTATAAAGTCGGGATTTCAACACCCTCCCCAAACCCCTCTCCCTCAAGGGAGGGGCGATTTTACTACCTGTCCCTCTAGGGGGAGAGGGCAAGGGTGAGGGTGTATAATAGTGTATACATAGACTCTATTTATACGGATAAAACGGAATCAGCCCATTTTTTCTTTGATAACCTTTGCTATATCATTACCAAGTCTTTTAATAAGCTTCATATCCTCACCTTCGATCATAACCCTGATCTTCGGTTCAGTACCTGATGCTCTGACGAGCACCCTACCCTTTCCAGCGAGTTTTTTCTCCGCTGACAGTATCGCATCTTCAATTTCAGGTATAGCCTTAATATCGTGTCTATGTTTAACTCTTACATTCGTCAGTATCTGAGGGTACAGTTGTATCCCCTGCGAAAGCTTTGACAAAGCAGCATCCCTTTTCTTCATCAGATACAGAACCTGCAGGGCTGTGAGAGGCCCGTCACCCGTTGTATTATGGTCAAGGAAAATGATATGTCCCGATTGCTCGCCCCCAAGGTTGTATCCGCCGTGAGACATCTTTTCAACGACATATCTATCCCCTACTTTTGTTCTTATGAGTTTTATGCCGTTCATTGCGAGAAATTTCTCAAGACCGAAATTGCTCATTACCGTTGCAACAACCGTATTTTTTTTCAGCATCCTCTCTCTCTTCAGCTCCACTGCCCACATCCCCATAATCTTGTCGCCATCCACAATCCGGCCTTTTTCATCGCAGAAGATTGCCCTGTCAGCGTCTCCGTCGTGCGCTATCCCGACGTCTGCCTTATGGAGTTTAACAGCCTTTTGCAGCACTTCCATATGCAGGGTACCGGATCCTGCATTTATGTTTATGCCGTTGGGCTTGTCGTTCACCGATATCACATCTGCCCCTAATTCACGGAACAGCCATGGTGTTGTCTTATATGCAGCGCCATTTGCACAATCAACCACGATCTTCATTCCCTCGAAGGTTACCCCCCTCGGTATTGTTGATTTGATATATTCAATATAACGTCCTGTGGCATCATCAAGCCTGTATGCCTTGCCTATTTCTGAACCATGAGGCCTGTTTTTCAAAAGACCATCTTCTTTCACAAGCCCCTCGATCTTTCTTTCGAGTTCATCGGGCAGCTTGTATCCGTCGGACGAGAAAATATCTTTATACCGTTGTCTTCAAAGGGATTATGCGACGCTGATATGGCAATTCCCGCATCCAGTCGTAATGTCCTCGTCAGGAAGGCAATCCCTGGAGTCGGGATAGGGCCCACAAGGGTAACGTTCATGCCCATCGAACATATGCCGGACGTGAGTGCGCTCTCTATGATGTAGCCCGACAGTCGTGTGTCCTTGCCGATCAGTATCATGTTTCTTCCGTGTTTCACCTTCAGCAGATGACTGACTGCCATACCTACCCTCAGACGGTTTCGGGCGTCATGGGATGTCCGTTTACCGTTCCTCTTATGCCGTCTGTTCCAAAGAGTCTCATCTTCCTCTCGCTCCTATTACGATCTTGACATTCACTTCATTTATCTTTGCCCTTATATTTTTGCCGGTCAAATCGAGCTTCAGCTCCTGGTAATTGATTCATTGAAGCCGGTAATATCAAAGGGTTCGGTTTTCAATGTGCCGATCTTTATTACCTCTGACCGGACGCCTTCAATTACTATATATTGCGGCGCCACTTCCACGGATTTCACATAATATCCTCTTGCAGGTTCACCGGTAAGCACGGGGAATACCTTTACGGTTTTTGATATCGTCTCTTCGGTTGTTGCTTTTATACTTGAAGGATTAATATTAGTGACCGTGATTGCACGCGGAAGCCTTACGTCTTCCCTGTCGATATAATATATTCCCTCACCTTTTTTGGCCTTGCTGAGATCAACGTAGACCCGTATATCTGCTGATTTTACATTCTTTATGAACCTTTCCTGTCCCTTGATGTTGAGGTTTACGTCTTGTCATTATAGTTTACCAGCTCAATCCCGCGGTATGTTCTTGAACTCCAGAGGCACGTCAAGAGACATCTCCGACTGTCCGCGGGACGTAACAAAAATCCATAAAACCACAGACAGCAGGACAGCTGCTATCTTAAGTCCAAGGTTTTCAAAAAAGAATTTCTTCATTTCTTTCCCTTTGCCGTAAACAGATCAGTAAGGACATCCCTGAGCGTTCCCATATCGAGATGCGTTTCGAACTTCCCCTTAATCGCCATTGATATCGCGCCTGTCTCTTCTGACACGATGATCACAACCGCATCTGTTTCTTCTGACAACCCCAAGCCTGCACGGTGCCTTGTACCCAGGGCCTTGCTGATATCTGAACTCATCGTTATCGGTAGAAAACATCCGGCCGCAACAATCCTGTTGCCCTTTATTACGACTGCGCCGTCATGAATGGGCGATGTCGGATGAAAAATGCTGAGCAGAACTTCCTTCGACACCTTCGCGTCCAGTGGTGTGCCGATCTCAACAAAGTCCCTCAGGCTCGTATCCCTTTCTATTGCGATCAGAGCGCCTATCTTTTTGTTTGCAAGGGCGATGGTCGCCCTGACGATTTCATCGAGTGACTTCAGTTCTTCAGCCGAGGTGAGTGTCTGAAACAGCTGGGTTTCACCCATCTGTGCAAGCGCCCTTCTGATTTCAGGCTGGAAAAGGATGATGATTGCTATGACGATCTGTGCCCAGAAGCTCTGTATTAACCAGTCTACCGTATACAGTTCAAAATACCGCGAAAGCAGCGATGCCATCAGCAGGACACCGAGCCCCATAAGCATATGCGCAGCTTTTGTGCCCTTTATGATCAGGAGAAGGCGATAGATTATGATTGACATGAGGATGATGTCAACAATATCCTGCCACCGTATTTGCCTGAGTAATTCTACCATTTCACCGGGATTTTTTGCTTAATATCATACCATACTTGCAGATCTAATGAATAATGATTGGAGTTTGAGTAACCTTTCGGTCAACAGAGGGACGCAAGCTGCGCCAATCAACGCAGGCTAAAGCCTGCGGCTACGGCAATGCGCTATCAATGAAGAAGTTTGACAAACAAATCCTTGATAGGTTATTGTTAATGATACTATCGCGGGGTGGAGCAGCCTGGTAGCTCGTCGGGCTCATAACCCGAAGGTCAGAGGTTCAAATCCTCTCCCCGCCACCAGTAAAATCAAGGGTTTGCAGAGATGCAAGCCTTTTTTGTTGATGGAATATACCTTCTCGGTTTCTTTGTCCCTAACTGATTTTTCCACTGTTTCTTTCTGTAATGACACACGTTAAACGTCAAGGGTTACGATCAGGGATCCAGGAATATCAAGGCTTTTCGGTTTTTTTGGCAATTTTGAAAACATTCTTGTTATATTGATACAATAATGAGCGTTTGCAATAAAAACATGAATATGTCAACCACAAGGATATTGACTTCCAAGAGATTGTCTTTTTTGCGCAGTTCAGCCGCGAGCAAACGTTTTCAGGAGTTCGTAGGTTTCTACTAAATTATCTTGAACACTAATTGTGTTTACAGTCCTTGTAAGCGCAACTCTTGACTTGCTATCATTATCAGCTTATACGAAAGGAAAAGAATGAATGTTTTGGACCTGCCTTTTAATAAGATCCTGTTGATTAAAAAGTCGGATGAACCCGACACGATTCTTATGCTTGAAGACGATGTAAAATATCAGAATCATTTAGGCACCATTCATGCATCTGCTCAATATGCACTGGCTGAAGCCTCAAGCGGGGAGATTCTGGAAAGAAACTTTGGCGACTGGAACGGAGCTTATTTCCCCGTAGTGAGGAGGGTTGAAGTCAAATATAAAAACCCGGCAAAGGGAAGACTATTTTCAGAAGGCTTTATTGACGCAGACAGAGCCATGAAGGCAAAGAAAGAACTCTCGGAAAAGGGACGGACCCTTGTGGACGTCATGGTAAAGATCGTGGACGAAGGGAAGAACATCACCTTTGAAAGCACATTCACATGGTTTATTGCAAAAGCCAAAAAGTAAAAAACAAGGGTAGATAGCAAGAAGTTGAGTGCTGCCTTTCAATCCGCAAGTCAGAAGAACCCCTTATGACATCTCTCACATAAATCTTTGTGCAGATAAAGTTTTGGGTAATCAGAGCTGTTATGAGCATCTTACCTAAATTCGAGGCATGAGGTTTATGACAACTCATGCACAGACCTACGACAACCGGGTGGATTGACTTCCCCTAAATTTTGTCCTGTCATGGCAGTCATAGCAAAGTCCCGGCACACTCCGTACAATTCTCTTGCGCCCGTGTCCCTGTCTCCGAGGCAACAATTCTTCATACTTTCTTCATATTTCCATTTTTGTCTTATATTCTTAGATACATCGTCCCGGTACGGGACTAAAGGAGGAATTATGAAAAAAGTGTTAATTGCTGTGGCAATCGTAGTATCACTCGTATTCGCAATATCGGCGTTTGCAGTCGAAGGCAGCCCGCCGCCTAAAGCTCAGTGTGCTGATTTTGACCAGATGAAGGCTTTTCATATGAAAAAGCTCGACGAGCGAATCAACAGCCTTCAAGAGGAAAAAGTCTGCGTTCAGGCTGCACAGAGTCGGGACGAACTAAAAGCCTGCCGCTCGAAACACAAGGCCGAGATGAAAAAGCATCGTGACACAATGAAAAAGAAAAGAGGCTCCGGCGGCCCGGGTACACAAGGACAGCCACAGGTCCAATAGTCCGTCCTTGTTTTAATATAAAAGCAGGATAGTTGAAGACTGTCCTGCTTTTTTCTTTTGCAGGCCCCCTGTCTTTGAGCAGTTCAAATGAAAGCTGGACAATATTCCTGATTTGACCTGATTCTGATACAATAAGGTCAATGTCGATTATTCTTGTCACAAATGATGACGGCGTCCATTCCCGAGGTTTGATTTCTCTCTTTAAAGCAATGCAGGAAATCGGCGACGCGTACATGATTGCGCCTGACAGGGAGCGCAGCGCGGTAAGCCATGCATTGACCATGCACAGACCTCTGAAAGTTGAGCGACTCCAGGACCACATCTATAGCATCAGCGGCACACCGACTGATTGTGTGGCTGTCGCCGTCAATAAAATTCTTCCTGAAAAGCCCGCTTTTATCGTATCCGGCATCAACAAGGGGGGCAACCTGGGAGATGACATCACATACTCGGGGACAGTCTCCGCTGCCATTGAAAGCACAATCATGGGGATACCTGCGTTTGCCGTGTCTCTGGTTATTCCACAAAAACCTGCCCTGCCCTTGAATTTCGATGTTGCGTCGAGGGTTGCCGGAGAGATAGGCAGATATATCCTCGATAATTCATTGCCGTATGACACACTGCTGAATGTCAATGTGCCTGACATCCCTTTGAAATCCGTTAAAGGGATCAAATTTACGCGCCAGGGCAAGCGTATATATGAAGGTTCAGTTCATGAGACATTTGATCCTCACGGTGAAAAACACTACTGGATAGGAGGGGGAAAACCTTACTGGGAGCACGGTGAGGATACGGATATCCAGGCTATACTGGATAACTGTATTTCAATAACACCTATCCACCTTGACCTCACAAACTACGAGGCAATGAACTTTCTGAAAGAACGGTTGAAATTGGATATCAACCCTAAAGCCGATACATAAATAATGAAGGGCATATCCCCGACCCTGAATACATTCTCACTGTTATTAAGAAGATGAAGCGATATGACGGAAGCCACCATGGCTCAGGTCCTGGAAGAATTCGCTGCGATTGACTTAGGCAAACCGGTGGCGCCAACATTCTCATAATCGAAAAAGGCAAGGACCTTCAGCACAGGAAATGTCCGATGAAGTTGAAGAAGATACTCCCGCAATGACGTGTCCGGAATGCGCCCTTCTTAGCGGCTGGGAGAGGGGCCGGGGCTTTCAGCGACGGAAAACTGACACTGTCCCCGGATATCGGCGGTTTTCTCAACAGATATGTTGATATGAGCACCCTGCAGTCCCTGATTTCTTATGTTGACGAAATATATGTCAGCTACGGAGCTCCGGACAAAATATACGGCAATGACAGCCGGCAGATCGATAAAATAACAAGACTCGCATCAGAAAACAACCTGATATTATTGCCGTCCAGGATAAGACATATCGGTACCGACAGGTGCGGGACCGTTCTTAAAAATATCAAGGATTTTCTTAATACCCAGGTCGAGATTCTTTTCAATGCCGAAGCCGATGGAATACTGCGCAGCAGAAAAAGAGTCACAGGTGTGAAACTTAAAGATGGAACAAATCTCTATGCTGATTATGTCATTCTTGCGCCCGGTCGCGAGGGATCAAGGTGGCTCGAAAAGGAAACCAGACGGCTTCGTCTGACCATCCTACGAAATCCTGTCGACATCGGCGTAAGGGTCGAGACTTCGGCTCCGGTCTTTGAACACCTTACAAAAATCACCGATCGAGCCGAAACTCATTTTCGAGTCGAAAAACATTTCAGGACAGGGTGAGGACCTTTTCAATCCTTACGGAGAAGTAGTAAAAGAATATCTCAAGGGCATCTGGACGGTAAACGGCCATAGCTACGCGCATCAAAAACAGACAATACTTTTCTGCTCTGCCCGTAAGTACGTCCTTCACAGAGCCCTTTATGAACCTTATACTTTATGGAGGCGATAGCAGGGTCCGCTACCTGTGGGCAAAAAGTGCCTTCATGTTCCGGCTACTCTAGGCCGCGGGAGGAGATCAACTGCGGAGAGGATAGCCGGTGGTAAGGTGAAGCCGACTTTGACGGATGCTACAGCAGGAGATCTCAGCTTTGTCCTGCCTTACCGTTATGTCACGGACATACTTGAGATGCTTGACGCCCTCGATGCAATTGCGCCGGGTATCAATTCCGGGCACACACTGCTCTACGGAGTTGAGGTGAAGTTCTATTCTATGCAGCTAAAACTCACGGAGTCACTGGAGACGGAGACTGCGAGTCTCTTTGCAGTCGGCGACGGCGCCGGCGTGAGCAGGGGACTTGTCCAGGCCTCTGTCTCAGGGGTCATTGCCGCACGGGAGATCTCAAAGAGAATGAATAGTGCAAAGGAATTGGGTGCAGGATGAATTTTAAGGAACTACGGGAATCGATGGTCAGGACACAGCTTATTCCGAGGGGAATTTCGGACAAGCGTGTTCTGGAGGCGATGAGCAAAGTCCCGAGACATCTTTTTGTGCCTGAAGCCGTACAGGAGAGGGCTTACGACGATATGGCGCTTGACGATCGGTGAGGGCCAGACCATCTCTCAGCCCTATATGGTTGCTGTCATGACGGAGCTTCTCGAACTTAAGGGTAATGAGAAGGTACTCGAAATAGGGACAGGTTCAGGTTATCAGGCAGCGATCCTTGCCGAACTCGCAAAGGACATATATACAGTCGAGCGAGTCGCTGAACTCGCAGAGGCGGCCGGGAAAAGGCTCCATTCCCTCAGGTACGACAACATCCATATAATAGTTACAGATGGCACGTTAGGATGGCCTGATAAAGCGCCGTTTGACAGGATCATCTTCACCGCAGGCGCTCCCCGGATGCCTAAACCCCTGATCGAACAACTGGCGGACGGGGGTATCATTCTTGGTCCGGTTGGGGATCGTTCTTCACAACAGCTCTTAAAGATTAAGAAATCAAAGGACACCCTAAAGGAAGATTATCATACGCCGTGCGTCTTCGTGCCGCTGATCGGAGAGTACGCCTGGAAGCCGGATGACCCCGGATACTATTCAAGCTGAGATTTCCATTTCAATCCACTTCTTCCAAGAATTCCCTCCATGATCCTTAAAGCCCTATGGGTTCCATAGATACATGAACCGGGTTCCGGAGAATATAGAAAAATCTTCTGCATTCACAGTGAGAAGGTTTATCACCTGGGGACCGGGCGAAGAGATATCCGAGTAGATATTCGATTTAAAGGTCTTCGGTCTCTCATATGTCACAACACGTGCCTTATCGAGGTTGAGAGAGTTCTTCACAACGTTGATCGTTTCGTCCAGATATGCCACCTTGTCGATGAGTTTGGAGTCCAATGCCTCATCCGCGGTAAGTATACGGCCGTCGGCAAGCTCTCCCACCTCAGCTTTTGTAAGAAGTTTCTGCCTGTTCAAATAGACTACTTCTACAAAGCGGGCATAAAGCTTATCGATTATGCCCTGAAGCATCTTCTTTTCTTCGGGTGTGCTTGGGCGGAACGGCATCCAGAAGTCCTTCTTCGGACCTGACTTGTAAGTCTCCTCCGATACGCCTATCTTTGAGAGTAGACCGTCAACATTAAATTTCACTGCGATGACGCCAATGCTTCCTGTTATAGCAGCCGGACTTGCGATAATACTGTCGCACGCCGAGGCAAACGTAATACCCGCCCGAGGCGCCAACCTCCATTATAAAGGCCTCGACAGGTATCTTTTTCTTCTGCTTGAAGCTCATAATCTCATGATATATCGTATCACTTGCCGCAACACTTCCGCCGGGTGAGTTGATCCGCAGAACAACTGCAGCCATGTCAGGGTCGTTTTCCGCCTTAAGAAGCGCCTCTCTGAAGAAAGCCACCTTTGAAGGCTTCGTAACAATCCCCGTGATGCCGGTTTCTTCCTTGAAAGAGATCATTCCGTCGAGATCAACAAGAAGTATCTTTGGTCTTCCCTCGCCTTCAACGACCTTCTCCTCAAGCGGCTTGGGCTCCGGCGCAAGGGACATGTTCAGAGCACATCCGGAAAATAGCACTAAAGAGATCAGAAATATTGCGGCTGTTCTTATCATAAGGTACCTCCACTCGATGTCAGTCTGACGCATCTGATCAAAGTATAGCAAAAGGGTGAAAACATAAAAGGAGGCATCTCCGTGCTCCTGTGGTTACTTTCGGTATGCCAACAGGCGAACTTATATGATAATTTGCCTTGATGACAGTAATTAATTCTGTATGATACAATGAATAAATAATAATATCAGGTGGTTTTACGCGTTTGCTTATTTGACGGACTCCGTTCAAATTACTCATTGTCAGGGGGCGTTCATGAAGAAAGCTAAAAAGTCCGTGGACAAGACTTCTCCTGAATTCCTGGATAGTAGGGATAGGCGCTTCAGCAGGCGGCCTCGACGCATTTAAGCGTTTCTGTCGGAGCTGCCGAAGGAATTCGGTTTTTCCATCGTCTTTGTACAACACCTTTTGGCGAAACAAAAAAGTCTTCTCCCGAGTCTTCTCCGGTCAAAAACCCGGACATTAAGTTAGACGAGATATACAGATGGAATGGAGATTCTTCCCGGAAGGCTCTATCTCAGTCCACCCGGGAAAGATATACGCATTCAAAAGGAACAATTTCCTCGTTTCAGACCGCAGAAAGGCGCATCTTTGCCTGCCGATCGACGATTTTTTTGAATCCCTCGCCGATGAGGCTGGGGAAAGGTCTATCGCTGTAATTCTGTCCGGCGCAGGGACCGACGGAGCACGGGGAATACAGTCCGTCAGAATGATGGGCGGCACCGTCTTTGTCCAGGATCCCGAGACCGCCGAATTCCGGCATGCCTCTCGCTGCGATCAACACCAGGCAGGTGGACGGAGTCTTTGCTCCTGCGGAGATCGCGCGTGAGATACTGAGGATGCAGGCTGCGGAGCAGTTTCCGCAGACATCGAACTCTTCTCTGCACCGTCGGATTTCCGGAGGTTCTTCCGGCTGATCCACGAAAAGACCGGATACAGTTTCGATTATTATAAGAAAACCGTGGTCGCCAGGCGAGTCAGGAGGAGGATGTACCTGTCCGGAGTTCGGTCGGTTCAGGATTACCTTGAATCGATCGAAAAGAAAGATTCAGAGGCGTCGATGCTGGCCTCAGATCTTATGATCGGCGTCACTTCGTTCTTCAGGGACCGCCTTGCGTGGAAGGCCCTTAAAACAGAAGTGGTGAGGAAGTTTGTTATGGAAGATACCGATGCCGCATTACGCGTATGGACCCCTGCCTGCGCAACAGGTGAAGAGTCATATTCAATCGCCATGCTTCTTTGCAGCGAACTCGAACTTGCGGGCAGGAAGAGAGAGATAAAGGTGTTTGCCACTGATGTCAACGACACCTCAATCCAAAAGGCGCGGGAGGGAACATATGCCGCCAGTATCGTTGCGGATGTCCCGCCCGAATACAGGCAGAAATATTTCACTACCTCAGAAGACGGTTTGACCGCAACCATAAAAGACGATATACGGGAAAACGTTGTATTCGCAAAACAGGATGTCCTTACGGACCCTCCTTTTTCTAAGCTCGATCTTATCATCTGCCGCAATCTCCTGATATACTTCGAACACGAGGCCCAGGAGAAGTGCCTGGCCATCTTCCATTATGCTCTCAAGGACGGGGGATACCTTTTTCTCGGCAATGCGGAGTCTCCCGGCAGAAACAGCGCTCTCTTTAAGTCACATCGGCCATAAGAAATGCAGGATTTATACGAAAGATCGAAAAATCGCCTCCTTTGAGGATGCCCCTCGCTGTTCCTTATGCGGCCGAACGCAGTGTGTCATCTCCCTCAAGACAGGAGCCGGCATCGTCTGACCGGCGGTCTGCTGCTGACTTTGTCCAGAACTCGCTGCTCGAGGAATTTACCCCTGCCGCCCTGGCAGTCGATCAGAATTTCGATATTGTCTATCATAACGGTCCTACCAATAGATACCTGCAGCAGCCGAGGGGAGCGCCCACTCAGAGCCTGCTGGAACTCCTTCCGGAAAAATTGCTCAGCAGGATACGGGCCGGGGTTTACAGGACCACGCACGAAGCAAGGCCTGTCTCTTTCCGCACCGGCATGCCGGTTGATGACGGAAAAAAGAGGCAGATTATTCTTCGCGTCTCAAAATTGAAAGAAAATCTGTACCTATTGGTATTCTCTGAAAAATGCGTCTCCTCCGAAAAAGCGGGAGTGCCTTTAGAAGCATCAGAGATTGAGGAGACATCGGTGAGGCAGCTTGAGACCGAGCTGACCGCCACACGGGAGACCCTTCAGAGCAACATTGAGCAACTGAAAAGCCTCAATGAAGAACTTCAGGCCTCGAACGAGGAACTTCAGGCCGCCAACGAAGAACTCGAAACTTCGAGGGAAGAGCTGCAGTCCTTGAATGAAGAATTGATCACCGTAAATTCCCAGCTCCAGTCCAAGATCGAGGATGAGGAAGAGCTGAACAACGACCTGAGCAATTTTCTCGCGAGCACAAGCATCCCGACCATTTTTCTCGATCATCAGTTCCATGTAAAACGCTTCACTCCGGCCATGTCGAAGCTGCTGAAACTGATACCATCCGACGTGGGACGACCGATCATCGATTTGTCGCAGGAGACTCTCGGTCCGGATCTCATTGCCGACGCCGAATCGGTGCTCGACCACCTTTCACCGATAAGAAGAGATATTTCAATCAATGGATCCTGGTTTATCCGCATCCACTCTTCCGTACAGGACTTCGGACAATCGCATCGAGGGTGTGGTTATAACTTATAGCGACATCTCGGATCTCAAGAAGGCTGAGGAGCGCACAAAACATCTTGCCTCTTTCCCCCAACTGAATCCGAACCCGGTAATAGAAGTGGACTGCCTCGGGGAAAGTGATCTTCGCCAATCCCGCCACCCATAATATCCTGGAGAGTCTCAGGATGGACAAAGGAAATGTCGAGCTCTTTCTTCCCGCGGATCTCAGAGAGATTCTGGAAGGTTTGAAGACAGAAGCGGAATCCATCTTTCACCGGGAGGTGTCCATAAAGGACAGGGTATTCGGCGAGACTGTCTATCTGTCCCCTCAGTTCAATGCGGTACGCATTTATGGTTATGATATTACCAAGCGCAAGAGGGACGAAGAGTCGATAATTCGGGCCAAAGAGGAATGGGAGCACACTTTCGACAGCGTGCCTGATTTGATCGCGATACTCGACAATAAGCACAAGATATTAAGGGTGAACGAACCCATGGCCCGTCGTTTGGGGCTTAAGCCCGAGGAGTGCATAGGGCTGCCTTGTTATAAAGCTGTGCATGGGACGTCCAGACCGCCTTCATTCTGCCCCCATTCCCGTACGATTGCGGATTGCAGGGAGCACATTGAAGAAGTACATGAAGACAGTCTCGGAGGAGACTTCCTTGTCAGCACAACGCCCCTGTGCGATGCGCAGGGAAAGATGATGGGCTCTGTGCATGTGGCACACGATATAACCGCGCGCAAGAAGGCTGAAGAGGAGTTGCGCAGGGCGCATGACGAACTGGAGATGCGTGTTGTTGAACGCACGGCAGAGCTTGTCAAAGTCAACAAGACGCTGGAAACCGAAATACTCGAACGCGAACGCGCTGAAAATGCGGCGAAGGTGGAACGGCAACGGCTCTACGATGTTTTGGAGACTTTGCCGGTTTACGTAATTCTGCTCTCCCATGATTATCACGTGCCCTTTGCAAACCGGTTCTTCCGCGAACGCTTCGGCGAGTCCCACGGCAGGCGATGCTATGAATATCTCTTCGGACTCTCAGGACCTTGCGAGATCTGTGAAACCTATAAGGTTCTAAAGACGATGAAACCGCATCACTGGGAGTGGACCGGCCCGGACAACCGCAATTACGATATCTACGACTTCCCTTTCACTGACGCTGACGGATCTACTCTTATATTGGAGATGGGCATTGACATAACCGAGGTCAAGACTGCCGAAAGAGCACTCAAGGAACTTAATGAGACTCTGGAGCAGCGTATAGCCGACCGCACAGCTGAGTTGGCGGAAAGCGAAGGTCGGCTGAGGCTATTTATCGAACACGCCCCGGCGGCTCTGGTGATGTTTGACCGTGAGATGCGGTATATGAGCGTGAGCAGCAGATGGCTGGCCGACTATGGCATTGAGGGGCGCAATCTGATCGGCCTCTCGCACTATGAAGTCTTTTCGGAGATCACCGAAACATGGAAGGAGATCCACCGCCGGGGTCTGTCGGGAGAAGTTGTTCGGACTGACGAAGACCGTTTCGAACGTTCTGACGGTTCTGTGCAGTGGCTTCGCTGGGAAGTGCGGCCGTGGCACACGGCAACAGGGTAACTGGGCGGCATTGTGATTTTCACAGAGGATATCACAGAGCACAAGCAGGCCGAGGATGAGATTAAGCGTTACATGGAGGAACTGCGCGCTTCAAACAACGAATTGACCCGCTTCAACCGCGCCGCAGTCGACCGTGAACTTCGCATGGTGGATCTGAAGAAGGAAATAAATAAGGTATGCGAGGAGGCGGGCCTGCCTCCCCGGTATCGTGTGGATTTCGAAGACATAAACTGATTAACACCGATCCTGCGTGAAGTTGTAGTTTTTGTCTCTTTTTAAGCTCCCCGCCTATTTTTCGCCTCGCCCCGAATGCTTTCGGGACCGAGTGCGGATAGGAGGGGTGGCTGAAGGCCGGGGTGGTATTTTTATATAGACAACCACCCCCGAACCCCTCCTTACCAAGGAGGGGAGCTATATGAATCAGTGCGAATATTCTCGAATCTGTAAAACCAGACACAGTAAACATCATACGATGAAGCCATGAAGATCAAGACACAATTCAGAATGACAATGTTCTTATTCGGCTCAGTCGTGACGGCTGCACTGGCACTCGTAATAGTCACGGATAATCAGGCAAAAAGAGTAACAAACCAGGCAGCGCTTGCCGCGAGCGTTGCACAGGGAGCCAACGAACTGAGTTATTTATCTAATGATTATCTGATCTATCGCGAGGAGCAGCAGATCGCAAGATGGAGATCGAGTTTCGTTTCTTTATTGAATCAAGTGAAAGGTCTCAGTGTCGATACGCCGGAAGAACAGATGATTGTCAGGAACATTAATGAAAACACCCGGCGGCTGAAAGAGACTTTTGACAGTGTATTGGCCGTCGCACCAAATTCACCTCGAAACCGGAGCGGCGGCCTTGATTCGGATTTTCTCAAAATATCTTCGAGCCGGCTGGCAGTACAAACTCAAGGCCTGTTTTCCGACGCTCAAAGGTTATCGCGTCTGATTGAAGCCAGAGCAGACAGACTGAGAGAAACCAGGACCATGCTCGTATACACACTCCTGTGTCTTTTCGGTTTGTTTCTTCTGGCTAACTATGCTCTGACCTACCGGCGGACAATAAGATCAATGGCAAAGCTCCAGGCCGGGGCAAGAATTATCGGTTCAGGCAATCTTGATTTTCAAATTAAGAAGGAAAGAAACGACGAGATCGGCGAATTGTCCGATACCTTCAATCAAATGACAGCCGGTTTGAAGGCCGTAACCGCGTCGAAAAATGATCTGGAGAAGGAAATAGAAGAGCGCAAGAAGGCGGAGGATGAGATCAGCCGCAGCAAGAAGACGTTTGCGGAATTGGTTGAGCGCGCCCCGTTCGGCATCTACACCGTCGATTCCCAGTTCCGCATTGCGCAGATGAACATCGGCTCGCAAACCGGGGCGTTCCGAAACGTGCGGCCACTGATCGGGCGCGATTTTGCGGAGGCCATGCGCATCCTCTGGCCTGAACCCGTCGCAATGGAAATTATCGGCCACTTCCGCCACACTCTCGACACCGGCGAACCGTATTACTCGCCACCCTTCATCAACCCACGACATGACGCGGAAATCGTCGAGTCCTACGAGTGGGAACTGCACCGCATGACGCTGCCTGACGGGCAATACGGTGTCATTTGCTATTATTACGATTCCACGAAGCTGCGCAAAGCCGAGATGGCGTTGCGCCGGAGCGAGGAGCGATTGCGGCTGGCTCTCACCGCTGCCAATCTGGGAACGTGGGACTACAATCCTGTTACGGGCGCTCTCGTTTGGGATGCGCGGTGCAAGGAACTCTTCGGCCTGCCGCCGGAGGCCGAAGTCGACTACGACACGTTCCTCGCCGGCCTGCATCCCGAAGATCGCGATCGGGCAAACGAGGTCGTGCAGCACACGTTCGATCCCGCCGGCGACGGCCTTTTCGACATCGAGTATCGCACTGTGGGACTACGCGACGGGGGCATGCTGCGCTGGATTCGCGCCACGGGCCGTGCCTCGTTCAACAACGGGGGACAGGCGACACGCTTCACGGGAGGACGGGCGGATCAAGACTGGCGGCTGGTAGATGCCAACCCCCCGACTCTGAAGAGCTGGGGCAGGGGCACGGCCGAAGAGATCAGGGGCAAAACGACGGATGAAATATTTGGCCCCGGCGCAACGGAGCATTACATGCCAGTCGTCGAGAAGATTATGACCGAGGACATTCCTTACTCCTTTGAGGATTATTTCCCCAATCTCGGCAAACACTTCCGCTTCACCAGCGTTCCGCTCGGAGATTACGCACGGTGCAGGATATCACCGAGCGCAAGAAGGCCGAGGCTGCGCTTAGGCGTCGCTCACCGAAAAGGAAGTGCTTTTGAAGGAGATCCATCACAGGGTGAAGAACAACATGCAGGTCATTTCCAGCCTGGTGTCCCTGCAGGCCGAGGAGTTGCAGGACGCCGCCACGCGAGATATACTTGATGAAGTGACCCATCGGGTCCGTTCGATGGCCCTGGTGCATGAGAAGCTTTACCAATCCGCAGACTGGTCGCAGGTTGATTTTGCCGGGTACGCAAAAAGCCTGCTGGGCTATCTCTGGCGCGCTTACGGGACTGCAGCCTCGGACGTCCGTCTGGTCATGGACGTGGAGCCGGTGCTTCTGACGGTGAACTCGGCTGTGCCCTGCGGACTGATCCTTAATGAGTTGGTCAGCAACGCCCTGAAGCACGCTTTCCGTGCCCGCAAGGACGGTGAAGTGACCGTTTCGATTCATAGCGCACAGGGCATGATTCGACTTTCAGTGCGTGACGATGGGACAGGTCTGCCGGAAGGGTTTGACTGGAAACAGGCTCATTCCCTCGGGCTTCGCCTGGTGCAGATGCTCGCGGGACAGTTGCATGCTGAAGTGGAATTGGACCGCGAAGGGGGTACGGAATTCAAGATCACATTCAGGCAGGCGGAATCCGTAAAAGACCTGAGCGATAACTCATAGCTCCCCGCCTATTTTAGGAGGGGTGGCTGAAGACCGGGGTGGTAATTTATAATAATAAACACCCCTTAATCCCCACACTTAACCAAGCTGGGGAGCACTTGACGGGATATGTAAGAATATATGAGCAAGAGCTCCATCCTAATTGTTGAAGATGAATCTATCGTCGCCGCCGACCTGGCAGGCAAGCTGAGGCAGCTCGGTTATGAAGTTGCCGGGACCGCTGCGTCGGGCGAAGAAGCTGTCCTGCAGGCCAATCGTCTCAATCCTGACCTCATACTCATGGATATTCAACTGGAAGGTGCTACGGACGGCATCGAAGCAGCGGAGGCGATCCGCAGTCAGCTCGATCTGCCGATAATTTATCTGACCGCCCATTCCGACACCGCTACTTTGGCGCGGGCCAAACTCAGCGGGCCGTTCGGCTTCATCGTCAAACCCTTCGAGGAAAGGGAGCTTGCGACGAACATCGAAATGGCGCTTTACAAACACGAAGCAGACCTGCAGTTGCGGCGTCAGCGCGACGAACTTAAGGCACGCACGGCGGAACTCCAGTCCGCCAATGAGACCCTCCTCTCCTCACGCCTGGCAGCTCTCAACCTTATGGACGACGCGGTAGTCGCGCGGGAGATTGCCGAGAAGAGCGAGTCTGGAATTGCAGAAGGAGATCGCCGAGCGCAAGCGGGCGGAGCAGGCATTGCGCGAAAGCGAGGATCGCGTAAGACGCAAGCTGGACAGTGTCCTTTCTCCCGAAGGCGACATAGGTGACCTCAATCTCTCCGACATCATCGATTCAGAGTCAATTCAGACACTTATGGATGATTTCCATAAACTCTCACCTATGCCGATGGCCATCATCGATCTCAATGGCAAGGTGCTGGTCGGCGTGGGCTGGCAGAAGATCTGTACTGAATTCCACAGGGCGCACCCCGAAACCTGCAGAAACTGCGTCGAAAGCGACCTGCAACTCTCCTCAGGCATTCCACACGGAGATTTCAGACTTTATAAATGCAAGAACCATATGTGGGATGTTGCAACACCGATCATCGTAGGCGACAAACATATGGGCAATCTCTTCATGGGGCAATTCTTCTTCGAGGACGAAGCCCTTGATTATGAACTTTTCCGATCCCAGGCCAGGAATTACGGGTTCGACGAAGGAAAGTACATTGAAGCTCTTGAAGCCGTGCCCCGGCTGAGCAGGGAACAGTTGCATACGAGCATGGCCTTTTTCCAGAAGCTCGCGGATATCCTGTCAAAATCCAGTTACGGCACGCTCAAACTGGCCCGGGCATTGGCCGAGCGGGAAATCTTGTCCGATTCTCTCCGGAAGAGCGAGCAGCGGCTGGTCCGCGCTCAGGAGATTGCTCATCTGGGTAGTTGGGAATTGGATCTCGTGAAGAGACGAATTAGACTGGTCGGACGAGGTGTATCGGATATTCGGCTTGCAGCCGCAGGAGTTCATCGCAACTTACGAGGCATTTCTCGAACGGGTCCATCCGGACGATCGCGTTGCAGTGGACTCGGCGTATTCGTATTCTGTCCGGGAAGGCAAGGGATTCATACGAGATCGAGCACCGGGTCGTGCGGAGTGGCACGGGTGAAGTTCGTTGGGTTCATGAGAAGTGCCAGCATGTTCGGGACAATGCGGGCAGGATTATCCGTTCGATCGGCATGGTACACGACATTACCGATCGTAAGAAGGCCGAGGAAGTGAGCGGTCGCTTTGCAGCCATCGTTGAGAATGCCGAAGATGCGATAATCGGCAAAGACGTTAACGGTATTGTCCAGACATGGAATGACGGCGCTGAAAGAATCTTCGGCTACGCAGCTAAAGAAGCAATCGGCAGGAATGTCTCCTTTCTAACACCTTACGGACATATTGATGAAACCCCCGGTATTATAGAGCGGATCATCCGGGGAGAGCATATAGCCCGTTTCGAGACGGAGAGGATGAGGAAGGACGGCAAGGTCATCCCGGTTTCCATGACATATTCTCCCATCAAGGATGCAAGGGGGAGAATTATAGGCATCTCGAAGACAGCCCACGATATCTCCGAGCGCAAGAAGACAGAGGCCGAACTGCTGCGCTTAAACAAAGCTTTCAAAGCTCTCAGCGACGGCAGTCAGGCTATAGTGCGGGCTCAGGACGAAACCGAGTACCTGGACCGTATCTGCAGAATTGTCATTGAAGACTGCGGCTACAGCATGGTCTGGATAGGCTATGCGGAGAATGATGAAGCCAACTCGGTCAGGCCCGTAGCATTCGCCGGTTTTGAAGAGGGCTATCTCGAAACTCTGGAACTCAGCTGGGCAGATACGGAACGCGGCAGGGGACCAACAGGCACGGCGATACGCACGGGCAAGGTTGCCGTCTGCAGGAATATGCTGACTGATCCTGCCTTTGAGCCGTGGCGCGAACATGCGTTAAAACGGGGCTTCGCGTCTTCGATAGTCTTCCCGCTGACAATCAAGGACAGGGTATTCGGAGCTCTCACGATCTATTCCGGCGAGCCCGACCCTTTTACGGAAACCGAGGTGAGGCTGCTGACCGAACTCGCGGATAACCTTGCTTATGGGATAGAGGTCCTGCGCATGAAGGCTGCGCGCGAAAAGGCTGAAGACTCTCTCGAGCGGAGCCTTCGCCGTTTTGAGCTGCTGTCATACACCGCCGGGGAATTGTTGAAGATGCAGGAGCCGCAAAAGGTCGTAAATGAACTCTGCCGGAAGGTGATGGACTATTTGGATTGCCAGACTTTCTTCAACTTCATCGTGGATGAAAGGTTGGGCCGTCTGCATCTGAACGCTTATGCAGGCATACCCGAGAAAGAGGCCAGGCGGATCGAATGGCTGGACTTGGGAGTCGCGGTCTGCGGATGTGTCGCCCGCGACGGTCGCCGCATGGTTGCAGAGCACATACCCGCAACTTCCGATGAACGCACGGAATTGGTGAAATCTTATGGGGTCAAGGCTTATGCCTGTCACCCTTTGCTCGGGCCAAGCGGTCAGACAATCGGCACACTGTCTTTCGGCTCCTGCAGCCGTGAAACATTCAGCGAAGACGACCTGTCAATGATGAAGGCGATAGCTGACCAGGTCGCTGTCGCGATGATCCGCATAATGAGCGAGCAGGCCTTGCGCGAGAGTGAGCAGAAGCTCATCGGCCAGAATGCTGTTCTGGAAGGCATCAATCTGATATTCCAGAAGTCCATTACCATTAAATCTGAAGAAGAATTGGCAGAGGCTTATCTCGCAATCATCGAAGAGATTTCACAGAGCAATATCGGCTTTATCGGCGAGATGGGAGCTGATGGGCTGCTCCGTAATTTTGCAAACAGCAATCCCGCCTGGGAGATCTGCACAATATATGACAAGAAAGGATATCAGGAAACAGCCGGAAACTCCAGGGCCCGTGAAGTTTGCAGAGGCGTACTTGTCGAGGGCAAGGGGTCCTTCATAAACGATCTTGCCCCAGACCCTGCCTTACCGGACAAACTTGAGGGAGGACCGCCGCTTAAATCATTTCTCGCTGTCCCCCTGCTGCACGGAGGGAAGTCAATCGGCATCATAGGAGTCGGGAATCGGGAAGGGGGCTACCGTCAGGAGGAACTTAATTCTCTTGAAGCCCTGGCGCCTGCTATTGTAGAATCCCTCTACAGGATGCGGGCGGAGGAAGAGTTGCACAAGCTGACTGCAGAGCTTAAGCGTTCAAATGACGACCTTCAGCAGTTCGCGCGCTTTGCTTCCCACGACCTGCAGGCGCCGCTTAAGACTGCGGAAGGTTTTGTGAGACTCTTCGTCAAGCGCTATAAGGGAAAACTCGATGAGCAGGGTGATAATCTCCTTGGATACATCATGGAAAGTACGAGGGACATGCAAACCCTTATTAAGGACCTACTGGAGTTCTCGCGCATCGAGACCAGCACCAACAAGATAATGCCTGTGGACGCTGCATTGAGCGTGGCCCATGCTCTTGCTAATCTCAAGACGGAGATAGATGAGAATAATGCCGAAGTGACTTATGACGAGCCCATGCCGGTCGTGATGGGTGACAGGACACAGATCGTACGTCTCTTCCAAAACCTCATCGGAAACGCAATCAAGTTCCACGGGGAGGCGACTCCGAAGATACATGTATCAGTGCTGCAAAAAGACGATGCCTGGGTATTTTCGGTCAGGGACAACGGGATTGGGATAGATCCCAAATACTATGGTCACATCTTTGACATATTCAGGCGGCTGCACGGGAAATCTGAGTTTCCCGGCACCGGAATGGGTCTTGCCATGTGCAGAAGAATAGTGGAACGAATGGGAGGAAGAATCTGGGTGGAGTCGGAACCAGGCAGAGGGTCAACATTCTTCTTCACCGCACCGCTTCAGAAAGGAGAACAGAAATGACAGAACTCCAGCAGAAAGCCCTTACCGTTCTTCTGATTGAGGACAACAGCGCGGACGCATTTCTTACATGTGAGACGCTCAAGGACAGCATGGTGCCGAATGTGGTACATGTGGTCAGAGATGCGGCAAAGGCATTTGGCCAACTGCTCGGCAAGGTCGGGGGGGCCGGAATACATATACCCGATCTCATCCTTCTTGATTTGAACCTTCCCGTAATGGACGGGTTCGGTTTCCTCGCTGAGGTGGGGAAAGATGACCGGCTTAAAGATATCCCTGTATTTGTCCTTTCTGCATCATCAGCGCGTGTGGATATAGAAAAGGCCCGGGACCTTGGAGCCCGCGGATACTTTGTGAAACCTCTCGATCTTGACGAGTTCGAGACGCAACTCAGCGAGCTTTTCAAGGTTGAAGGTGGGGAGTGAAAGGAACATGATAACGGTCCTCATCGCCGACGACAACCCCATGCAGCGCAAGATGCTGACCTTGTCCCTTTCAGATGACCAGGATATTGTTGTAAAGGGTGAGGCAGAAACCGGAGAGGAAGTTCTCCGGATAATAGAGGAGAACAGTTTCGATGTCATTATACTCGATGTGTCCCTTCCCAAAAAAAGCGGGATTGAAGTCTTGAAAGAATTAAGGGTGAAGGGGAAGAAAATCCCTGTTATCATCGTGAGCAGTTACTCCAGGGAAGACTTCGAATCTGCCGTACTGGCTATGGGCGCCTTTGCCTATCTCGAAAAAAATGACGTCCCCGACAAAATCATCGAAACCGTAAGGGCCTCTGTGCCTCATAAAGAATAGTATAGGTTAACCATTTCTTTTAATCTCTTTTAACAACTGATGATATTTCACCTTTTCTTCATCCGTCATTGTCTTATTTCCAAATCTGAATTCTTCATACATCCTCAAGAAATCAGAGACATCGCCGTTGAGCCCTGCATGTATTGCAGCCTTTCTTAGTTCCTGCGGCGTCTGGCAGGGGCTGATCTTCATCCCCTTCTTCTTCAGCTCCTTTCTGAACTTGATATATTCTGCGGTGACAAAGCCATAGCGTTTCCATTTAAGCGCCTTAAAGACTGCGAACATGATCCCAACGAGCATAAGCACCGCAACTGCGGCATGTAATGCAAATCCCTTAAAACCCGTCACCCTGAATTGCGGTAATCCGGGCAATCTGAAAGGCAGTGTAAAGAAGTGCATAATCTCTCTCTGATCTAATGAGCTGAAAGAGACAACATAACGGTTCCATTTCATTCTCAGCATATCGAGATACAATGATACCTTCGAGGGCGGTCCTGCATATACCGCGGGGGTCGGATCGAAACGCATCCATTTTTTGTCTATCACTGCCTCTACCCATGAGTGGGCATCACTCTGTCTGACGATCATATAGCCGCCAAAGGCATTCGGCTCCCCGCCGTAAAAACCATTAACAATCCTTGAAGGAATGCCGATCAGCCTGAGCATCATAACCATGGCAGTTGCATAATGCTCGCAATAACCTTTCTCGGAATGAAATAGGAAATCCTCTATCGGTCTCATGTCTGAAGGAGGCTCTGACGTATTAAGAGAATATGTATAATTGTCCCTGAGATAATTTTCGACTGCACGGGCCTTACCAAGCTCGTCATTTTTTCCAGAGGTAACAGTAAAAGCAAGCTGCCTGACCTTACCCATGCCGCCCGGGACCTGCAGATACGGTCTGCTCCTTGAATCCCGGGAAGGTAATTCATTAATGCTGTAGACAGTGTAATAGACCTCTTTACCTTTTTTGTAAGGTAGAAAAACTGCCTGAGCTTCATCCACATTGATCGCTCTTGCATTGACTTCAAGAGCGGCAATCTCGCTGAGACCGAAAATGACGTCCGTATCTATCGGTTCAAGATAAATCATCTGGATTACCGCCTTCTCCTTACTGAAAGGCCTTATCGTGAAGAAGCCGTCACGCTTGAATATCAAACTTTTCTTTGTTGCTACCTCACGCCATGAGATGCCGTCAAAATAATTAAGGGTCATGCCCCTCCAGTAATACGGCCCCTTGCTGTTGCGCTTAGCTCCACGCGCATTACAACAGTCGGGTCCAGTTTCACATCTCCGAAAGACCCGAAATCGACCTTCTCGGAAAATCCGGCCGTCTTAATGCCTTTCTGGTGCGCCCTTTCCCCATAGGCCTCCGGTTATTCTCGGCGTCGCTATGAAAATTATGCCCGTCAGGAAAAAGGTGAGAGAGGGATATCCGATTAAGGGTATTTTTATGACTGAATCTTTGCTCCCATTCCCGATTTTATGAAGTGGGCAAGGACGATCGCATTTACCAGGGCAACAAGAAATAATATGAACAACACGCCGAATGCGATGGAATGGGTGAGTTCTGAAGTGATTATCAACTGGAGGAGGGACATGAAGCAGACCTGCAGGTGGTCCCATGGCTCTCTCAGGTCGTAACTCTTGATCGCCTGAAAGAATATGGTGAGGTTGGCCACGCTTATCAGATAATCATCGGATACCCCAAAAAAGTCGAAGAGAAACAGTATCAGCGTTATCACTGAAAGCAGACTGATAGACCATTTCGGCGCCTGGGACATATTGGTCATCAGTCTGTAGTAGCCATAAAAAAGGGCTATGCCGGCGAGAGAGATGACGGGATTAATCTCACCCGATATGAGCAGGCTGACGCAACCGGTCAGGGCTATAACGCCGGTCAGAATATTAAAGAAGATGGGCATAGATCACTATATCGCTTACGGAGATAAATCTTGTTCAGGACGGACTGTTCCGAACTGAGGACGAAATGGTAAGTCCTTCAGTTTCAACGGATAACGGACATTCCCAAGAGTCCCGGCTCCTTAAAACAGCAAGTATATCGAGTATCTTGAAGAGATGCTCCATGCCGCTTCCAAACGGGATCACTTTTGCACAAGTCATCAGTCTTACAAAATAACCCTGCCCTAAAAAGTGTGATGACAGGGAAGCGCTGAAAGACACCGCCTTTTCAAAAAATTCGGCATCCCGGAATATCAGGTTGTCAAGTATCAGAGTCAGCTTTTTCACGTCACCGGCAGAATACTCTGTAACCAGCAGCTTTTCAGTTTTTGCCGATGCCTTCCAGTGTATTTTTCTGCTGTCGTCGCCGTATCTGAATTCCCTCACCATAGCAAATTCTTCACCCTCTCCGATCTTTGACAGGGCCTGACTGTCGACTTCTTTTGGAAAACGGGGCATAAAGAAATCTATTTCTTTGATCTCCGGATAAACGATTATCTCGCCCTTTACGGAACTCAAAACCCTCTCCTTGAAAAAAACAAACGGGATATTCAGATTCGATGAAGAAATCTCTGTACTTGTAGATCCCCCTCTTTCGGAACATGACCTGCGCTGTATTTGTTATTTCGGAACGCGCGGGGATAAGGGGGAGGTAAATCTCTTCAGCGAATGCGCCGGAACTCATGACTTTTACGGAATGTGAGTCGATGGATTTCTTGTTCGCCATGACCATGGAAATGCTTGAAGGGGTATTGGCATATATCGGATTGTCCTGGGATACCTTCAGCACCAGTTTTCTCATATTGATCTTCAGGATAACAATGGAAAGGAGAAATATGGAAAGCATCATCGACAGGATAAGATAGATAAGGTTGTTGCCGGTATTGAATGCAGCGAGAGCTATCAGAAGAGCTGCCAGAAAAAATCGCTTGCCTTCTCTGGTAGGTCTCATTTTACAACGGCACGGGTATTTTATTGAGAATTTCCTCGACCACCTGTTCGGCATCCGAAATATATGTCTTTGTCTTCAGGATAAGTCCTGTGGCCGAGCACCAGGGCGAGCGGGTTCTTTGATATCGCCCGGGACGATATAATCCCTGCCTTCAAAGTATGCCATTGCCTTGGCGGCCTTCAGAAGGAACTGTCCTCCTCTCGGACTCGCGCCGAGCCTTATCTTTTCATTCTGTCCGGGTTTCTGAAACAATTGCCAGGAGATAATTCAGCAGACTGTCGTCAATTCTCACCTCATCGACCTCTCTTTGCATGCGGATAATCTCGTCTGCCGAGACTACCGGAGCCATTGACTCTATCACCTCCAAAGGGGATTGTTGAGTCAGGACCTGCTTCTCATATGCATTTTCAGGATAGCCGATTTTTATGTGCATCATAAACCTGTCAAGCTGACTTTCCGGAAGAGGAAATGTCCCGTGATATTCAATAGGATTTTGCGTAGCAATTACCATGAAAGGTTCCGGAAGGGTATAGGTCTTCCGTTCGACGGAAACCCTCCGTTCGTTCATCGCCTCAAGCAATGCCGACTGGGTCTTCGGGTTTGTCCGGTTGATTTCATCGGCCAGTACGATGTTCGTGAATATCGGACCCTGCATGAAGTCGAACTGCCTTGTTTCAGGGTTATAGATATTTACTCCTATGATATCGGTGGGCAAGCAGGTCGCTCGTAAACTGGATCCGCTGAAAAGAACAGTTGCTGGCCTTTGCAATGGTAAAGGCCAGGGTAGTCTTTCCGACGCCGGGCACATCTTCAATGAGCAGATGCCCCCTTCCAAGCAGCGTCACGATCGCCATTTTAACGGCGGAACTCTTGCCCTTAATGATCGATTCTATCCTCTGCTGGAGCGCATTTAGAGTCTCATTTCCCATACTATTACTTTATCGCATTCAGCCTGTTATCACAAGTCGTCAAAGGATATCTCTTGACAGTCTTACGTCCGCCAATTATCATTAATAGTCAATCGGCACATCAGTTGCTTAAGAGGAAGGCATCAGAGGATTTGATTCCTATTATGAACCCACAAATTCAGGGAAATAACATATGAAAAAGCCATGGGGAGGAAGGTTCAAAGAAAAGACCTCAAAGTCGGCCGAATCCTTTACAGAATCTATCTCTTTCGATTACCGCCTCTGGAAATACGATATAGAGGGAAGCATTGCGCATGCAAAGATGCTCGGCAGACAGGGAATCATCCCACGGAAAGATTCCGGAAAAGATCATAAAGGGACTTGAAGGAATCGCACACGAAATAGAAACCGGCAGGTTCTCGTTCAGGGAAGACCTTGAAGATGTACATATGAATATCGAGGCCGCACTCACACAAAAGATAGGTGACGCGGGCAGAAGACTTCATACCGCACGGTCGCGCAACGATCAGGTAGCGCTGGACCTCAGGTTGTATCTAAGGGCGAAGTCAAAGAGATATTATCCCTCCTTAAGAAGTTTCCAGAATACACTGATATCCGTTGCTGATAAACATCTCGATGTGTTGATGCCCGGTTATACTCACATGCAAAGGGCGCAGCCTGTATTGCTGTCACATCATCTACTTGCGTATGTGCAGATGCTCCAAAGGGATGCTGAACGTTTCTCGGACACCCTGAAGAGGGTAAACCGTTTTCCTCTGGGAGCATGCGCCCTGGCAGGCACGACCTTTCCCATAGACAGGGATTTCATTGCAAAGACTCTCGGTTTCGACGGAATTGTAGAGAACAGTATTGATGCGGTCTCCGACAGGGACTTTGCGATAGAGTTTTTGTCTGCATCTTCGATACTTGTCATGCACCTTTCAAGGCTGGCAGAAGAGCTGGTCCTTTGGACGACCGAGGAATTCAGGTTCATCGAACTTCCGGATGCCTTTACAACCGGGTCGAGCATTATGCCGCAGAAAAAGAACCCGGATGTTGCCGAACTTGTCAGGGGTAAAACAGGCCGGGTGTACGGCAATCTCTTTTCTCTCCTGACGATAATGAAAGGTCTTCCCCTTTCATATAACAGGGACCTTCAGGAAGACAAACTACCTGTGTTTGATACCGTTGATACTGTCAAGGCGTGCCTGACGGTTATGAACGATATGTTCCCGGGCATAAGTTTTAACGTGAAAGAAGGATGTACCGATACGGCAGGTGATGCCTACTCCACAGCAACCGACATCGCAGAGTATCTTGTGAAAAAAGGCATGCCTTTTCGAAAGGCACATGAAACCACGGGCAAAATTGTTCTCTATTGCATTCAGAAAGGGAAACGGTTTCACGATCTCTCCCTGAAGGAATTACAGTCCTTCTCGGATATTGTTGCCAAAGATATCTATTCCTGCCTCAGTCCTGAAGAGATCGGTCAGAAACAAGTTGTCCTCGGGCAGCACTTCAGTCAAAGAAGTGAAGAAGCAGATTAAAAGGGCTCATGAAAGTTAGTCCGCGGTAAACACTGAGCATCGAAATATTTGTTTTCGACTGCCAGGGTTCTCGTGATATAATGAGTCTGGATAAAATTTGCGATGGACATTAATAATACATTCATGACAAATACTCCGAAAAGCAGAGGTTTTGTTTTCTGCTGCGTTCTGTCTTGCCGCTTTCTTCCTGCTGACAGCATGCGGCAAGAAAGGCGATCCTACTCTTAAGTCCTATGAGAAACCCGAACCGCCTTCTCAGTTGACAGCTGTCTTCAGGCCGTCCGAGGTCATCCTGACATGGCAATTTCCCAAGGCTAAAGAAGCGGCAATAAAAGGCTTTTATCTCATGAGATCGTCTTTGCAGCCCTCCCCTTCAGGAAATGCTCTCTGGGGTGATTTTGAAAAACTTGCTCTTATTAAAAACAGCGAGCGTTCATTCAGGGATACGGATATCCAACACGGAGACAGCTGTAAATATAAGATCATATCACAGAATCTGAGAGGAATAACAAGCAAGGATTCCAACACCATCGAGGTAAAACTGAAACAGGTTCTTGCGCCGCCTTCACGGTCTTTCTTTTAAAGTTGCGGATAATTCCGTACTGCTGACATGGAAAGGAACCGGGGAACCTGTCTCCTATAATATTTATAAGAGCTACACGCAAGGCGTTTATGCGGCTGCGGCTCTGAATAAGCAAGCCTCTCAAGGAAAATTCGTTATAAGGATGCCTTTGATCCAAACAAGACTGTTTATTATACAGTCAGGAGCGTTTCAGGAGAAGAAGTCCATTACGAGAGCGCAGCATCAAAGGAACTTCAGGTCAATCCTTCGGAATTGATACCTTCAAGCCCTGCCAACCTGCAGGCAGTGGCCACCAAAGACTCGGTAGTCCTTGTCTGGAGTGAACCGCGCGAGACATGGATAACAGGTTACAAAGTCTACAGGGAGCTGAACAAAAAAGAGGGTTTTGTATTACTCGGAGAGACCCCTATTCCGACCTTCACTGACAATGACAGGCCTTCAACAAAAAGGAATTACAGGGTAACGGCAGTAGGGCCTGTAAAAGAAGGTCCGCCTGCAGAAGTAAGAAATGTCGTTTACGTCAAGCCGAGATAATCGAGATAGTTCGTAAACTCATTTTCAAAGTTATCGCTGAGAATCTGCCTGCCGATTACCTCACGTATCTCATCAAAACTCCAGAACCTTATTTCATCAATCTCATCGGTGTTGAAGAAGACATCGCCTTCATGCACACACCGGTATGTTGAAACAAGCTCTGTCTCGTATGGGTTCGAGTGGATATATTCATAAAGGTATTCCGGCTCCTGGCCGGTAATCCCCAGTTCCTCATGCATTTCCCTTTTAGATGACAGCACCAGATCCTCTCCCGCGCCCACATGTCCGCCGACTGATGTGTCCCACTTTCCGGGCGCAACGTCCTTGTTTTGTGACCGTTTCTGCAGGAGCAGGTGACCCGTCTTGTTAAAAACCAGGACATGGACAACCCTGTGCATCAGCAAAGGATTGCCATGGACCTCGGACCTCGGCGCGCAGCCGATCACTTCACCTCTGCGATTGACGATATCCAGATACTCTTCCGGTTCCATAATCCTCTTATTTACTCCCTCTCATAAAGGTAACACAGATTTTCATATTATTGGTAGCAGCAACTGAGGATAGGGTATTTGAGCGGTTTTTTTTGCCGATAGTCAAATATCGCATGTGAATACAAAGAGGCAAAAGCCTCGGAGGGAGGAACGACCGAGAATGAGCTCAAATACTCTATCCTCAGTTCAGCCGGGACAAGTTCTGAAAAAGTCTGAGATAAGTGTATTAAGCATTTTTTCGATTTCAGGATCGGTATGATAAAAAAACTATTATGTTGAACTCAGGCAAGCTTTTTAGATAATGCGGGTCCTGTTTTTGCAGGACCCGCATTTTAGAGGTTAAATTTTATTAACGTTCTCTGCTTTAGGGCCTTTCGGTCCGTCGACAACATCAAAACTAACGGCCTGACCTTCAGTCAGAGTTTTAAATCCATTTCCCTGAATAGCAGAATAGTGCACAAAAACGTCTCCGCCATCCTCCTTAGTGATGAATCCAAATCCCTTGGATTCGTTGAACCATTTCACGGTCCCCTTTACCATACTACTACACCTCCTTGAAAATTAAAAAAATAGAAGATTTACGGAGTGATGCCATAGAAGCTGCAAAGTCCAAAGTCCTTGAAGCAACATACAACAAAACGTCCGAAACTTTCCGGAATAGTATTGCACAGGGGCATAAAAAAGGTCAAGTATTTATAGACATTTTTTGCATAAAAAGGAGGTTGACATAGAACACTGATTTGATTACTCTAATACAGATCATATCCGGTTAAGAGTGTTCGTCAATTTACAATGAAAGACAATATCCTCAAGGCATTTGAAGAGAGCATCCGTGTCAAGGAAAAATTCATCGAAGAGAAGAATATCGCTAAAGTCTTCGATGTTTCAAAGGCTATTGCCAATGCTTTTACCGAGGGGAAGAAACTCATCCTCTTCGGCAACGGCGGCAGTTCAACCGATGCCTCGCACATAGCTGCCGAGTTCATCAACAGGTTCAAGAGGGAGCGCCCCGGTCTCCCTGCCATAGCGCTGAACACGGACATGGCAGTGATAACATCTATTGCCAATGATTATGATTTTTCCGAAATCTTCGCGAAACAGCTTAAGGCGCTGGCCGAAGAAGGAGACATTGTAATTGCCATCAGCACCAGCGGAAATTCCCCTAATATCCTGAAGGCAATGGACGTTGCAAGGAAAAAGAAATTGACGACTGTCGCCCTCACCGGCCTTAAGGGAGAGAAGTTTGCCTCCAAAGCAACCTTTGCTTTTGTTGTGCCTTCGGACAATACGGCCCGCATTCAGGAAACCCATATTACGATCGGCCACGTCATCTGCCAGATAGTTGAAGAGATCCTCTTTGAGATACCCCGGAAGAAATAGCCTGCACCCTTTATGATCGTTCTTGGTCTTGATCCAGGGCTGGCAACAACGGGTTTCGGCGCAGTCAATTTCGACAAAAAATCGCCATCCCTTCTGAGATGCGGGACCATCAAGACCCTGCCCGGCGAGCATATCGCAAACAGGCTTTTTCAGATATATACGGACTTGCTCCAACTAATACGACTCATCGAGCCGGATATCATAGCCATAGAGAAGGCCTTTTCAATGGTGAGATATCCGAAGGCAGGTATAATATTGGGGAGCGTTTTAGGTATTATATATTTGTCTGTATTTCAGAATGGTATATCCATGGTAGAAATTTCCCCAAAAGAGATAAAGAACTCATTGGCCGGTTATGGAGGGGCTGACAAATATCAGGTCCGGGCTGCAGTGAAGAACCTTCTCAAGACGTCCGACATAAAATCTTTTCATTCCTCTGATGCTTTGGCCGTGGCCCTTACAGCTTATTACAGGAGGAGGACCGGGACAGGCAGATGATATCCTATCTGAAGGGAAAGCTGCGTATTGATCGCGCGCGCGATGACAGGATCAGCCTCATAGTAAACAATATAGGCTACGATATCCTGATCCCATCGTACGTGATGAACGGGATAAAGAGCAGTCATTCCGACGGCGACGAACTGGAGCTTTTTGTATCCTTCAACCAGACCGAAAGACAGCCGAAACCCGTGCTTGTGGGGTTTCAGTACCCTCTGGACAAGGAATTCTTCGAGCTGTTCATCTCTGTTGAAGATATCGGCCCTTCTGCAGCTGTCAAGGCCCTGGTCAAGCCTGTGAGGGAAATAGCCGGCTTTATCGAGGAGAAAGACACAAAGGCCCTCAGACAACTGAAAGGCATCGGGGAGCGAAAGGCGGAAAAGATCATCGCTACGCTGAAAGGGAAAGTCGCAAAATATGCCTTGATGCAGGAAGTCAGCGTTGAGCCTTTGGCAGCGGAAGATTTCAGAAAAGAGGTCATGGATGTCCTGGTGAATCAGCTCGGGCATAAACACATAGAGGCGCGGAATATGATTGAAGAGGCTATCAAACGTAACCCTAAGATAAGCTCATCCGAAGAATTGTTCGAAGAGGTCTACAGAGGGCAGAAACAGTGATCCACGAAGAAGCAGACAGCATACCGGATATACTGAAAGACAGCTCTCCGCAGGACGAAGAAATCATCTTTAGTCTCAGGCCGAAAAGCCTCTCTGAGTACATTGGGCAGAACAAGGTAACGGAGACGCTCAAAATCGCCATCGAAGCCGCCCTTCAGAGAAAAGAGTCGCTGGACCATATCCTCTTCAACGGTCCTCCCGGTCTCGGCAAGACAACTCTGGCCCATATTATTGCAAATGAAATGGGTACAAGGATTATTACCTCCTCCGGTCCCGCGCTGGAAAAAGGCGGCGACTTGATGGGCATTCTTACCCATCTGGAAAAAGGAGACATCCTTTTCATCGATGAGATCCACAGGATACCCAAGATTGTCGAGGAATTTCTCTATCCTGCGATGGAAGACTTTGCAGTGGATTTCATTTTCGACAAGGGGGCACACGCAAGAACGCACCGTTACAGGCTTGAACCTTTCACGATGATCGGCGCAACCACAAGGTCCGGTCTCCTTTCATCTCCTCTGCGGGAGCGATTCGGGATCACAAGGGACCTGGATTTTTACAATGAAGCTGACCTCGTTCATATCGTCAAGCGTTCTTCCTCTCTGCTGGAGATACCGATAGATGAGGATGGGGCTTACGAAATAGCCCGCAGGGCACGCGGCACCCCGCGTACGGCGAACAGGTTATTGAAGAGGGTCCGCGATTTTGCCCAGGTCAGGGCAGAGGGGAAGATCACCCGGAAAGTTGCCATGGAGGCATTGTCCCTTGAGGGCGTCGATGAGCAGGGACTCGGCGAGACTGACAGAAAATTGATGAAGACGATCATCATCAATTATAAGGGCGGTCCGGTAGGCATCGAAGCACTGGCATCCACTCTCCAGATAGAGACAGATGTTCTCCTGGACGTGGTTGAACCGTATCTGCTCAAGATAGGTTTTATCATAAGGACTTCGCAGGGGAGAAAGGCGACGGAACAGGCTTACAGGCATCTTGATATTTCGTACAGCAACGGACCGAATTTATTCAGCGGTCAGGAAAGTCACAAGAATAAAAGGCAATAGATCGATAAAGTCTTTTCTTCCTCAGGGGAATTGCGGCAGGTAATTTGACTAAAATTGCGCAAGTTGATAAGCTTCTAAGGTAAAATATTACCTCAATATGGAGGTTAGCATGAAGAAGACAGCATTTTTTCTGCTTCTGTTGTTCTCAATCGTTATATCGTCTGAAGTCCTTGCAAAAGCCGATACTGAATATGAAAAGGCGATGCATTATTACAATCAGGGCAAGTTCAAGGAAGCAGCAAAACTATTGACGGAATACGTGGAACGCAAACCTGATGCGGTCGCTTATTACCGTGCAGGATACGCCTTATATAAGATAAAGAGGTTTGACGAAGCGAATGAATACTTTCAGCAGGCATATCTTCTGGACCCGACCTTCTCCCCGCAAATGGCTGGTCCGGCAAAGGAAGAGCCTCTGACGCATCCACAGAAAGTCAGGAAGTCCAGGACAAAACCGGCCCTGTCACAAACAGAACCATCGGGGTTGCCGCCCGAGGCGCCGGTCGAACAGAAACAACAGGAGGCGCCGACAGCAGAGCCGGATCTTCAGAGGCAGCAGCCTGCTGAAGGTCAGCCTAAACTTCCTGCCCAGGACCTGAAAAAAGGAAGCATTGCCCCCCGCCCTGAGCAGCCATTATCGCAAACCCCGAAGGTCGATCCCGGCAAGAGAGCGCCGATGCCGCCATTCCCTTCTTTTCCAAAATCTCCGAATATGCCGCCGGTAATGGCGCCCGGTCTGCTGGTGGGCTTGTTGGCCGGGTTTGCAACAGGCTTCCTTATCCTGGGGATTGCTGTTTATGTCTATTTCTGCCTTTGTATTTTCCTGATCGCCAAGAAGCTTGACGTACCCAACCCCTGGCTGGCATGGATACCCCTCGTTCAGGTGTGGACCGTTGTCAATTGCGCGGGAAAGCCATGGTGGTGGCTCCTTCTGCTTCTCGTGCCCATCGTGAGCTTTATCGTCAGCATCATGCTCTGGATGTCCATCTCAGAGAATCTCGGCAGGAACAAGTGGCTGGGGCTGTTGATGCTTCTGCCTATTGTCAATTTTATCTATATTGGCATACTCGCATTTTCAAAGGGAGAGAAAAATGTTTCTATGCCGGAGGGTGCAACACCCGCCTAAATGAGATTATAACGGGATAAGACAGGATCAGATATTAGAGGGGGGAATCTCCTTCCTGACCGCTTCTTTTTTCTCCTTGTTTCCTGACCGTTTTCTCTATATTCTTTACAATGCCTCTTACTTCTGCCTCTGATAATAGAGAACGAATAAATTATCAATCAGAAGGCAACAGGAAGATGATCTTAAGAACTTTTTTTTAGAAACCCGGATCGTTCTGCTTATTTCAAAACAGCAAGCAGTGTTTCATGGCCAAATCACCTTGAGGTGTTTAGTTCGAATAAGCGTCATTCCGCTGCGGAGTTGCGGAATGACGCTTATTCGGAGTTGTTGTTGATAGTAATCTGCAATAAAAAGGGCAAAATGAAAGGGCTCCCTCCATCGGGAAGGAGCCTTTCATAACTGAATTACAGTTTGACTACATTGATCGCTTTGGGGCCTTTTGGGCCTTGTTCAGTATCAAAGCTGACATTGTCACCTTCGGCAAGGCTTTTAAAACCACTGCCCTGGATGGACGTATGGTGGACAAAAACATCACTGTTGTCTTCCGCAGAAATAAAGCCAAAACCTTTGCTGTCGTTAAACCACTTCACTGTTCCTTGTTTCATAGTGAGATACCTCCTTTTTATATATTTTAAGTCTAAGGAAGTAATGCCATAAGAAAACCACAAGGATGGGAATATTGAGGTTAAAAGTACAACAAGTGCTTCTTTAAGCTTATGCTAAATAATAACACTTCCGTCAGGTATTGTCAATCTTGTTATCCTTAATTAATATACTGACAAATCCCTATTGAAACATTCATCTTTCAGATTCAGTTTTCAGATGTGGCTTTCAGGAAGAAGGGAAAATATCCTTCAGACCATCGCAACTGTTTGGTTTGAAGCATATTCATTGTTATTCTTCGTATGCCGATTATCTCTCTTTGCAGGCGTTACAAATTATAGTCACTGTATTTTACGCAACCTATGAACATATCCTGACTTCTTTCTTAAGGCTCTCACCGAAAGCATCGGCAGTAACATCAACTGTTTAGGGAAACCACATTTTTTGGATCACTAAGATGAGAAGATATATTATGATATATAGAACAACCCGGTTGAAAAGAATTATAGTATTCCATGAAACTCTTGATGCATATCTGTTGCGCGAACTGCTGTCTTTATCCATTGCAGTCCCTTTTTTCACGGCACATAGAGGTAAAGGGGCTCTGGATAAACCCGAATATACACCCATATACGGAATACAGACTGCGCTTTGATGCGTTACAGCAGCTTCAGAGGTCCTGGGACCTTGATATAGAGTACATTGACCACTATGGGCTAAAGGAATACCTTCGTATCGTTGTAAACCATGAAGACAACAGGTGTTCGTTCTGTTATGCCATGAGGCTTGAAGAGACTGCAAAAACAGCAAAAAAAATGGGGCTTGACGGATTTACGACCTCGCTGCTTGTAAGTCCTTATCAGAAATTTGATATGATAGTAAAGGTCGGCGAAGAGATGGGGAAACGATATTCTATCCCGTTTTATGTGGAAGATTTCAGGCCCGGATATTATGACGGTCTGAAGACATCGAGAGAACTTGGCTTATACAGGCAGAAGTACTGCGGCTGCGTCTATTCAGAGATGGAACGGTATTCGAAGAAGATAAAGAAAATAGTTTACCCGGCATACCGGGCTTACTCGTTTGCTACGTTAAAAACAGGGCAAGCCGGTAAACGAACAAACCCATATGGTTAACGAAATACAGCATATAGGAAAAGTCCTTATCATTCTCGGCGTCATAATTATTGCCATTGGAGGCTTATTGCTTCTTTCCGGTAAACTGCCCTGGATCGGCAGACTGCCCGGTGATATACTGATCCAGAAGAAAAACTTTACATTCTATTTTCCTTTGGCCACAAGTATTCTTCTCAGCCTCCTGTTGACACTGATCTTCTGGCTGCTGGGGAAAAGGTGAGAGATTAATGATCAGATTTTTTGTTTTTATCGGATTTGTATTTTTTTCCGCTGCATACCGCTTTTGCCTCTGAAAACATCAGGGTGCTGATTCTCAGTGAATCCTATCCCGCGATTCCTGATAGAAATGAGAAGATAGAAAGACTCGGGAGCATGAAGGGTGACCTGCTTGTAATGGGGACACGGTATTCAGGCAACATAAACGTCTGGAAAGGCGTCGGCGGTTTGTACATCATAAATGAACTCCCCATGGAGGACTATATAAAAGACGTTGTGGTAGCAGAGGTAAGCTCTGACTGGGACATGGAGGCACTCAAGGCGCAGGCTGTTGTCTCAAGGACCTATGCCCTTTATCAAAAAAGAACGAATGCAGGCGCAGTGTATCATATTGCGTCGTCAGTACTCGACCAGGTATATAAAGGGAACAACCCTGACGCCAGGGTGACCTATGCTGTCGATGAAACAAGGGGTGAGATACTGACCTATGAAGGGAAGCCGATCGAGGCGTTTTATCACTCTACGTGCGGGGGAAAAACAGAAAACGCCGAGGAGGTATTCGGGAAAAGTTATCCGTATCTGAAGTCGGTTGAGTCAACATGTGATATATCACCATATTCCGTCTGGGAGAAACAAATAACGTCGAGAGAGATTGAAAAGGCATTGAACGTGTCAGAGATAAAAGATATAGTGATAAAATCTCACACATCCTCGGGCCGTGTTAAGGAACTCAGGATAATAGCGGGTTCAGGATCTTCATCTATAAGCGCGCCTGACTTCAGGAAGGCAATTGGGTGGAGTCGGCTGCCGAGCACAAATTTTTCGGTGCACAAAGATGCCGATTCTTTTTTCTTTGAAGGGAAAGGATACGGCCACGGAGTGGGCCTGTGCCAGTGGTGCGCGCTCAAGATGGCCAGGGAGGGCAAAAATTACAGGGAGATATTGTCCCATTTCTATCCCGGAACGACGATAAAGCTTTATGAAAATCACTGATTTCGACTACCTTCTTCCGGAAAACCTTATAGCCAAAAGACCTTTGACAGACCGCAGCAGTTCAAGACTCCTGGTCGTTCACAGAGACGGTACTGTGGAGCATAGGATGTTCAGCGACGTTGTCTCCTATCTCGGCGCAGGAGATATGCTGATTGTGAATAATACAAAGGTTTTCCCGGCAAGACTCACCGGCCGGCGGAAAGACGGTAAGTCGCTTGAGGTCCTGCTTGTGAAGGAACTGGAAAAAGATACCTGGGAGGTGCTCTCGAAGGGCAGATATACAGGCGCCGTTGTCTTCTCCGATGATTTTTCCGCAGAACTGAGTCAGCGGCGAGGTGGCCCGCTTTTCCTATGCAGGCGCCTTCATGGAAAATGTCTGGAAATATGGCTCAATGCCCCTGCCACCTTATATCAAAAGGCCGGCTGATGAGTCCGACAAAGATACCTATCAAACTGCCTATGCAAAACAGGAAGGCTCGATTGCAGCTCCTACAGCGGGCCTGCATTTCAGCCGCCCGGTCTTTGAAAGCATCGTCTCAAAAGGCATTATGTTAAGAGAATTGACTCTTCATGTCGGAATAGGCACGTTCAAGCCTATAAGGACAGACCATGTCGAAGAACACTCGATGGACACCGAGTATTTCGAGATTTCCAAACATCTCCTTTCAGAGATAGACGAGACCAGGGCGTCGGGAAGAAAAGTCTTTGCAGTCGGCACAACAACAACCAGGGCTTTGGAAGGATTCATGAGCGGGAACTGCGTTACTGTTGCCGGGAACGGCGCAATACATGGGTCCACAAACATGTTCATATACCCGGGATATTCTTTCAACGTCGTCGACTCCCTGATCACAAATTTTCACCTCCCCAGATCGACACCCCTTATGCTCGCATCCGCTTTCTGCGGACGTGAAAACCTGCTGAAAGCTTACAGGGAAGCTGTTGACGTCGGGTATAGATTTCTTTCTTATGGTGATGCTATGCTTATTCTATGAAACAGCCCGGTGCAAAAGACAGGTCCTCTGTTCTCTATATAGGGAAGGGTATTATTATTGCGGTTGTGATCGTCACCGCTTCCGTCAGTTTCATTCTCGGGTTTTTTGTCGGTAAATCCTTCAGACCTCTGCAACCGGAGCAGCAGGCTGCCCTGCCCCAGGAAAATGTCATTGCACAACCGAACAACGTCGCTGCAGAGCCAGGTGCCGATCCCATAAAAAAAGAAGACATTGCACAGGAGAATGTCTCTGATGATAAGAAACAGACCCTTGACCAGGAAACAGAGCAGCATCCTCAAAAGTCAGTTGAGACGCAGAAACCAGGACGGGTCCGGAATGCCAGGCAAGTCCAGGAAAATCGCGAAAAACAAAAACCCGTGGAAACCCAGGACGCTGACAAGGTCTCAAAAAAGCGGAGATACACCGTCCAGATAGAGGCTTTGAAGAGCGCTGCCGCTGCTGACGCCCTAAAAGAGAAACTAAGCAAAAAAGGATATAAGGCATCCGTTATTTCATATGTGACAAAAAAGCATGAAAAGCTTTTTAAAGTCTTCGTGGGTGAGTTCGCTACCAGAAAAGAGGCTGAAGTGATGTCTGTAAAGTTGAAAAAGACGGAAAATCTTCAGCATCCCTTCGTAACATTCAGATCCGAATAGGAGGTCTTACGGTAACCGTAGAAATCGAACTTGACAGCGACAAAGAGACGAATCTTCTTCACGGAAGGCTCGATAAGAACCTTAAAGTAATTGAGGAGACCCTTGGGATTGTCGCGTCCCAGAGAGGAAATAAGATTTTTCTGCAGGGGGTTGATCAGGCCGTCGAGAAGGCGGAAAAGATTATCCGCGAAATCCGGTCGATCAGCAGCGAGGGATATATTCTGACTCCCGAAGACATCCGGTATGCTATCAGGTCATCCTTGTCGGAAGGGCAGACGACCTCTGTAAAAGACCTTTTTCTGAATAATATACCGGTATCTTCAAAAAAGCGCTTCATCATTCCAAAAACGGAGACGCAGAGGCAATACATAGAGGCGATCAGAAATCATGACATTGTCATCGGCATAGGTCCTGCGGGAACAGGAAAAACATATCTTGCCATGGCAATGGCCATTAATGCATTTCTTAAAAAACAGGTCAGCAGGATAGTTCTTGCAAGGCCTGCTGTGGAGGCCGGGGAAAAGCTCGGCTTTCTGCCGGGAGATCTCTACGAAAAAGTAAACCCCTATCTGAGACCCCTGTATGACGCTCTCTTTGATATGATGGAAGCTGAAAAAGCAGGCAAGCTTGTTGACCGGGGCATTATCGAGATAGCGCCTCTCGCCTTTATGCGGGGCAGGACTTTAAATGATTCCTTCATCATCCTGGATGAGGCGCAAAATACAACATCTGAACAGATGAAGATGTATCTCACCCGGCTGGGGTTCAACTCCAAGACCGTCATTACCGGAGACATAACTCAGATAGACCTTCCCCACGGAAAGGCGTCAGGACTTATTGAAGTGGAAAAGATTCTGAGCGGCGTTGAAGGGATTAAATTCGTATATTTTTCGGAAAAAGATGTCGTCAGGCACAAACTGGTGCAGGAAATTGTAAGGGCCTACGAACGATATGAAAAACGCTCACCTGAAGAATAAGTCCGCAAAACTCATCGACTTTCTGAAGCAGCTGACCAACGGGACGTCCTCACCTGTAACAGCGGCCAACCTTCATCTCAGCAGGAGGGAGAAGTACATCAGGATAGGTTTCATAGTCCTTTGCGGACTCATTGCTTCTCTGTCCATCCAGAGGGAATTCGGGGCGGGGCAATTGGCAGGAGGATTTCTAATTTCATGCCTGCTGCTGGTTATCCTCTACAGGGACATCCTGCGTTACAAGCCGGCATACGTAATAAAACTCAACATGGTTCTTCTTCTCGGCCTGTTGATTATCGGAACGCTGCTGACAGGGAGATTGTTCGGTTATCTTCTTACTACTCTGTCAAAAGGCCTGGAATACAGATTCCTGGACAGTTCTTTGTTCGGTGTTCCCATTCCGGCCGGAGCCATGTTCGTTTCTCTGATCTTTGATTTCCATACTGCGATCACCTTCTCCTTTGCCGTCAGTCTCCTTTCCGGACTTTGGGTACATGATGCGTCTTTTACGATATATGCTTTTGTGGGCAGCATTACGGCGGCTTTTGGCGTCATGAGGTGCAAAAAACGGTCTTCCCTGCTTAAAGGCGGAGGCTATGTAATAGCGGCAAATGTCGTGACCGTGATATTCCTGCTCCTTTTCAAGGGAGATTTGTTCACAATGAAGGCCCCTCCATCCATCCTGTTTGCGGCCCTCGGGGGCATCAGCGTTACGGCAATTGTCTCTCTTCTGCTGCCTTTGATTGAATACATGTTCAAGGTCACAACCGACATAAGCCTTCTTGAATTACTTGATCTCAACCAACCTATCATGAAAAGCCTTATGATCTCAGCTCCCGGCACTTACCATCACAGTGTTATTGTCGGAAACCTCGTTGAATCCGCCGCTGAAGCAGTCGGGGCAAACCCGCTGCTGGCACGGGTAAGCGCATACTACCACGACATCGGCAAAATCAAGATGCCGGACTATTTTGTTGAGAACCAGAGCGGCTCTGTCAGCAAGCATGAAAAGATAACTCCTCATATGAGCTCGATGATTATCACCAATCATATCAAGGAAGGAGTTGAGACTGCGAAGCAATACAAGCTTCCGGAGCCCATTGTTGACATCATTGAGCAGCATCACGGCACGATGCTCCTCAATTACTTCTATCAAAAGGCAAAAGACATGGGGGATACCGCACACCAGCCCTCAGAGCAGGATTACAAGTATCATGGCCCAAAACCGCAGACCCGTGTTGCCGCGCTTGGTGATGATGGCGGATGCTGTTGAGGCAGCCTCCAGGGTTCTTACCGACCCGACTCCCGCGCGTATCGCATCGCTGGTAGACAGGATAATCAACCATATTTTTCTTGAAGGCCAGCTCGATGAGTGCGAACTGACACTGAAAGACATCCACGAAATAAAGAGACGTTTTACCTATATTCTCACTGGCATATTCCATAAGAGGATAGATTATCCGGGATTTGATTTTTCCAATGAAGGTCTATATAAAGAATCGCCAAAGGCTGTTAAAGCCAAATCAGCAGAAGGTAGCAATACTGCTCAGGAAAGCCCTGCGGCTGCTCGGACTCCACAAGGCTGAAATCAGCATACTCTTTGTCGGCGATAAGAGGATGAGGATGCTGAATCGCCGGTACCGCGGGATCGACAGGACTACCGATGTCCTTTCATTTCCACAAGATGAGTATTCGGCGCCGGACACCGGAATGACATCGAAGGACATTATCCTCGGAGACATCGTTATCAGCCTTCAGAAAACCTCGGTGCAGGCTGAAGAAAACGGGCTTGCCTTCCATGAAGAGCTTAAAAGATTACTTATACACGGCCTGCTGCATCTCATCGGATATGACCACGAAATAAACAGGTATCAGGAGAGGAAGATGCAGAAAAAGGCTGACGAACTTCTTTCTTCATTACGCAACAATTGACACGACGAGACGGTGATAGTTTGTCTTTTTCCGCCTGCGTGTCGGCCTGTTTTATCAATTGCCTTTTTTGGGGTTAATTCTCTCCCGGGACTCCTCAGAAATACGCTGTCAGGGTAAAATGAAAACTGTGCGGTTTTCAGGACCATGCTTGTCAATGTGTAACCGATATGTTATCTTCTATGCAGCAGAATGACATTACTCCGGGGAATGAAAAATGAATGACGTCATAGACTTCGTCCTTAACAAAATACCCACAGGCGTAATTGTCATCAATAGCAAATTGGATATTATCTACCGCAATAGGCGAGCCGCGATCTTTCTCGATCGTTTCCAGCTTCCCGACGAGATAGCAAACATAAGTGAAAGGATCTTTAGTGCGCTGAGGGCATCAGAGATGCAAACACTGTTTCCGGGCGAAATCCATCTGCAGAAAAAAATTGACGGCTCGCCGAGTAATTGGACATTCAGGTTCTCCATATGCGAAAATGCAGACCCTTTTATAAGTGTTTTCATCATTGAAGAGACAATTTCCAACAAGTTCGACATGAATAAGATACGGGCTAAGTTCAGACTGACAAGAAGGGAAACGGATGTACTCAAGCGAACTCTGGACGGTTATAAAAATGCCGAGATTGCGAGGGATCTGGATATCGCAGAACAGACAGTGAAAGACCATTTGAGCAACGTTTATATGAAATTGGCCGCTGAAAACAGAGTGGCGCTCATGCAGATGCTAATGCATTCTTCAGACTTTCAAATCCAGTCATAAATACGACCTTCCCCATATGCGATGATGTCATCAAGGCATATGCACTGCTATTTCATAAGTCCCGACTGAAACCCTGTCCATGATCCCTTTGGACCAAAGCAGATCAGTGACTCTCATCCTCAACTCTTTGGGGATCATGACAATCAGCTTCACGCCGAGACCGGACATGGCTTTCCATGTTTCAGCCTGTTTTTCGGATAGGCTGTCTGCGGTTTCAATTTCAAGGAGCGCCAGAACAATACCATGGTTTCCAAGGATCATATCAGGATAATATCCTTCGTACTCGGCCTTCTTCTCCCCTTTTCTATTTACGGCTACCTCTTTATACTCTCTGGATAGTTTCTTTCTTACATGTTCAAGAACAAGCTCATGAACAAGGTCACTGTATCCCATATTTCCCTCTTTTAAAGCTCATCATACCCTTGCCGAATTTTTGAATCGCCGGAGAACAAGGTATATGGCTCGATTTATGAAGCAAAATCACGGGCAACCTTGAGGAGACCGAAGACGAAGCGGAGGTCTCAGCTCTGAATCTTGCATTAACATTGATGTCAGATAAAGGTTTGAATAAAAACACAGATAGTTTTTTGATTCATAAATTGAGTCATATACCTTCAAACCTCGGAAAGCTTCCCGACCAGAATCCCCACTATAGCAGGTTTAACTATAGAGATTCCTGTGGTACAAAATACCTCCTGCTTTCTATCACAGCATAGCTATCCTCTTATCTTTGTATGGTTGGGGCCACTTATAGGTGTCAATAAGCCACATCAGATGTTCGATGAGTCTGGGCTGGGACGCAATACTGAGTTCATCATCAAAAAATATTCCTGTAAGATACATATTCCTGAATTTGGACTGCCAGTCAACCTTGCCGACAGCAACATCTTCCTGTATCTTCCCGTGCTTATCAACAAAAGAGATCTTGATCTTCACCCTCTTCCCCTTGCCTATCGACCTGGATGAATAGAGTCCTATTCCTGAAAAGGATATATTCGCCACACTTGCATCGATGAGCTTCTTCTCCTTTGGAAGCCTTACCTTGGCTGTGCCGAAAAACTGATATCTGTACCATTTTCTGAAATTATCAGGGTTAAGCTTGGACTCTTTGCCGACCGGACTCTTCAATCTCTTTGCCATTTCAAATCTCCCCCATCTGCCATATAGAAAATCCCCAGTAACTCAAAATCACAGCAGGCCCGCTCTTTCCATAATGACGGGTACCTTGTCCTCCATCCCGATGGCCATAATATGGACTCCGTCACATATACTCTCCTCTTTCAGCTGCCTTATGTGACGCGCTGCTATGTTTAATCCCGTGTCAAGCGCCTTTTCTTTGCCCGCAGCCTTGAGTTCGTCGATGAGTTCCTGTGGAACTCTGATGCCGGGCACATTCTTGTTCATGAAGTTGGCCATACCTGCAGATTTCAGTACAACGATTCCCGCAAGAATCTTAACAGGAAACCGCCTTGCAATCTTCATGAAATTCCTGAAGGTCCCGATATCATAGACCGCCTGTGTCTGAAAAAACTTCGCGCCTGCCATAACCTTTTTCTCAAATTTCATCGCCTGCGGCTCCAGGGGAGTTGCCTCAGGTGTAACAACGGCCCCCTGCAGAAAATCCGTTGCTCCCTTCAGTTCATTGCCTGATATGTCTTTTCCCTTATTCAAAGAGTCGACAATCTGAAGCAGCTGAACAGATTCCACATCATAGACAGGTTTTGCCTCTTTATGGTCCCCTGCCGTCACGTAATCACCTGTCATGCAGAGGACATTTTGTATTCCAAGCACATAAGCGCCCAGGAGGTCGGACTGAAGGCCGATCCTGTTCCGGTCCCTGCAGGTCATCTGCAGGATCGGTTCAAGACCTAGATCAAGTGCTATTTTGCAGACAGCCATAGAGCAGATTCTCATTACAGCAGACTGGTTATCGGTGACATTTGCAGCATCAATCTTTCCTTTTAGTAATTCTATATGATGCAGCATGTCCTGGATATCCGTCCCCTTTGGCGGGCCTATCTCAGCGGTAACGACAAACTTGCCTGAATTCAACACATCACGGAATGCCATATGAGCCTCCTAAAATATCATTGTTGCATCTTAACCTGACTGATAACTGTTAGTTGCTGATTGAGTATCATTCCTTTCCTATATCAGTCCTGTACCGAACACCATCAAAATGGATTTTTTCAATGTTTTTGTATGCAACAGACCTTGCATTTTCAAGCGTATTCCCTCTCCCTACAACATGAAGGACCCGACCCCCGTCTGTTACAAGCCCTTTGGTCTCGGAAAAATTAACCCCGGCAAAAAAAATCTTGCAGTCAGGATCTTCAACAGAATCAATTCCTGAAATCTGATGACCCTTTCCATATCTTGAAGGATAACCCGGATACCAACCTTTGCTCTTTCCGTTTTTCATCTGCCTGGTCCTGCCCTGGGCCGCGACGACATCGCAATAATAGTCCTTGCTCCATTCCACCTTCTTTTCGCTGAGGACACCATTAATAATCTGAAAACTTATGTCGCTCAATGGAGTAATAAGCCTGGGAAGAATGACTTCCGCCTCGGGATCGCCAAAGCGCACGTTGACTTCGAGAAGATGGGGCACATCACCCACGAGCATCAAGCCGCAGTAAAGTATTCCTTTATAGGCCACCCCTTCCTTCTTCTTAAAGCCCCGGATCAATGGCATTGCAACCTTTTCGCAGACAAGTCTGTCAAGGTTTTCTCCTTCAAGCCTGTGGGGAGAATAGGACCCCATGCCGCCTGTATTGAGACCTTCGTCTTTGTCATAAGCCCTTTTGTAGTCCTGTGCAACAGGCATCGGGGCCAATGTCTCACCGTCCGTAAAAACAAAGAAGGATATTTCCGTACCGAAGAGCCTCTTCTCTATGACAACCTTGCTTCCGGCGTCTCCGAAGGCCTTCTCAACCATCAATTGATCAATAGCCCGAAACGCCTCTTCCTCATTAGAACAGACAATAGAGCCCTTGCCCTGGGCCAAACCATCCGCTTTAACAACAACAGGATGGTTCACATGCTTAACATAATCTTGTGCCGGACCCGGATCTTCAAAGACCTCGAATTCCGGCACAGGCACGCCGATCTCCCTGCAGAGCAGTTTTGTATATGCTTTGCTCCCTTCGAGGATCGCTGCCTTCTGCTGAGGTCCGACAATCGGCATCTTCTCTGAGGAAAAAAGATCGACAATCCCTTTTGTAAGCGGACTCTCAGGTCCGACAAAGGTGAGGTCGACTTTTTCTCTTTTCGCAAGATCGAGCATCTCTTCATTCGTTCTTGCATTCTCACATCGTATCTCACGCGCAATGCCGGAGTTGCCGGGCGCACAGATGACTTCCTTCACATTCGGATCGTTCTTAAACTGCCATGCGATTGCATGCCCTCTCCCCCCGCTGTCAACAACAAGAACTTTCATCTATAAGTGTTTTCCTTTCTGATAGGTATCGAATAGCGCATTTATTTCAAGGGCATTTCTTGTCTCCAAAGTGCCTTTTGCAATGCCTGTTTTGACGGTATATCGACCAAGCTCACAATAAAGGTCAATTAAATCTCTCCTGTCCCGTGAAATGGACTTCAGATGGTCCCGGATAATTCCTGAATCACCTCGCGCAATAGGTCCGGTCAGAGCCTTGGGGATTCCCAATTTTCTGATATTCTTTACAGTTCCATTAATCAGCGGCATAAGGGCCTTCAGGGAATCCTTTTTCCCGATACCCGCAGCCTCAAACAGTTCTAACCCCAACCCGATAGTTGCCACAAGATAATTGGACACAGCGCATGCGCCGGCATGATAGAGTGTTTTCTTCTGTATTTTCAGGTCTATTTCCTTGCCGTTCAGGGAAGCGATGATATCCCTTGCAACAGACAACGCATTGTTATCTCCTTCGATAGAGAAGTAAGAACCAGGGATACGCCTGACAGCCTCTTTAACGCTTGCCAGGCTCTGAAGAGGATGCAAAGACGCAGTATATACGCCCCTCTTCTTCGCGGAAAGGAGGACCTTGGACGAGAGAGCTCCACATGTATGGAATACGACACTGCCCCGCTTGAACCCGTTCCCTGCAGCTATCTTGCTGCACACGCCCCTGATGGCACTGTCCGACGTGGTTATAAAGACAATATCAGCCTTTTTTGCAATTGAGCTCAGATTAGTAGATGCCGTCCCACTGCCGATGAACTCGGCCGCCCTTTTGGCTGAATCAAGGCTCCTGCTTCCGATGCCTGTAACAGGATATCCTCTCTTATTCAGGAGATATCCAATTGCAGTGCCAACCACACCCGCCCCTATGATTGCAACATTGCGCATTGTACTCTAAAAAATATATTTAAGAAGGTTCTTATTTTGAGATAGTCTTCTCCGGCCTTTTCTTTTCTGAAACTGCAACTGTTTCTTCTTTTTCCGATGTCTCATATCTGCCGGGTTTACTGTGTTTTGACCAGTTTTTTATCCCTGCAATCTTTTTCAGATCCTCAAGCCTGCCCAGTTCCTTCATCTTCTCATAAATCAGGATCCATGCACAGGGGATATCAGGACTGGCTTCACATTTGCCGTTCTTGGAACCTCCGCAGGGGCCGTTCATTAATCCCTTAGGACATCTTGTGACCGGACAAATGCCGCCTGTCTCCGAGATAATACATTCTCCGCAGGCTGAACACATTTCCAGAAAATCACCCTCTCCGCTCGAAACTCCAATAAACTTTGTATTCATGGCCGGCAAGTACGGGCAGACTTGCCAATTTTTTCAACAAGCGCCTGAACCCCCGCGCCGCACGCCATCGAGACAATAGCGTCGTAACGTGAGGCATCATCACTTATCTGTTCGATAAATTTGGGTTCGCATTGTCTAAGGATGGTTTTCTCTCCTATAGTTACCTCATCACCCTCCATCCTCTTTGCCGTTCGCAGGGCGGAAGCCAGGAGTTCGACCTGCTTTTTACCTCCGCTAAGGCAGACAGACACGCAGTCGCCGCACCCCAGGACCAGGATCTTTCTGAATTTCTTGACCATCTCTTTGATCTCTGTGAGAGGTTTGATTTCGGCAACCACCATATTATCACCTTCTTTTCTTTAAAATGGTTTTCTATCTTATTGCAGCGTTAAACAGCCCGGTCATGACACTACTTATTCCACGGCTCTTCCGTAAACTTTAATCTTTCCGCATCCATGCCGAGTTCCCGTAATATATTTCTTGCGGCCTGTACATGCTTTATCAATCCATTGTTCACAGTCCTTAAAACGGCAGTCCGGCCGCTTGCATTTATTTATCCTTACAGTACGGGAACCCTCCTCAAAAGGTCTCAAGAGTTGGCTATATCTATTCTCCCCAGACAGGGTTTGCCGACCCTGAAGGTATCCGCCTTATCTCCGGGATTTTCTTCAGGCTGAAGATATTCACAGAAAAATTCGATATTGAAAGCCGTCGGGAGCCGCCTTTTTCGCCGCAGCTATAGCTTCATCCAATTTTTTCCGGCTTTCTTCCTTTGTTTCAAGTCTGACGTCGATAGCCGATGCAGGACATTCGGCCGCACATATACCGCAGGCCTGACATTGACTGATATCGATCTCGGCCTTTTGCTCTCCAGGGGTCGGCACACCATAAGGGCATACGATAACGCAATTTAAGACAGGCCGCACAATCATCCGATACTACCGCGCCGAGCCCGCAGTTCAGACACGCTCTGGCCTCTCTAGAAGCCTGTTCCCGGTCGTATCCAAGGTTTACCTCATCAAAACTCTTTATCCTTTTCTCAGCGGAAAGCATCGGCATTTTTTGCCTGCCGCTCTGACAGTAAGACCCACAATCTTTTCATCAAGCGGCTTAAGGACAGCAGGCTCCTCAACCTCTTTCGGAGGCAGATTCCGGAGAGAACGGTGAATAGCACCTGCCAACTTTCTTTCCGGAAGCTATCGCATCGATCACACTCATCGGGCCGCTTACGACGTCTCCACCGGCAAATACGCCTTTTATATTGGTTGCTCCTGACTCGTCTTTTACAACGATCGTTCCTCTTTTGCCGGATATTATTTCGATATCTTTTATATCGTCGGTCTTGGGGTTGTAGCCGATCGCCAGAACAACAGCGTCCGCGCTGATCTCAAATTCGGAATCCTCAACCGGGACCAGTCTGCGCCTTCTCGACCCGTCGGCAACAAACATCATCTCCACACACCGGACTTTTTCGACCTTTCCGCTCCCCAAAAATTCAACCGGCGCAGTCAGATACCTGAATTTTACCCCTTCACTCTCAGCCTCTTCCACTTCTATTTTGCCGGCAGGCATCTCTTTCAGCGTCCTGCGATAGATAACGGTGACATCAGCAGAACCGAGGCGCACACAAGTGCGGGCAGCATCAAGAGCAGTATGACCACCTCCGACGATAACAACGTGTTTTCCCATGAACGGTCTCTGCCCCTGACTGACCTGCTGAAGAAACTCAACTGCAGTAACCACCCCGGGAAGTTCCACCCCTTTACACGTTGGGAACAGGCTTCTCTCACTTCCCAGCGCGAGAAAAACCGCCTGATATTCTTTGAGTAAATCATCTATGGTAAAATCTCTGCCCAGTTTCATTCCTGTTTTGGCTTCAACACCCAGCGACAAAATGAGTTCTATATCGTCCTTGACAACATGCTTTGGAAGCCTGTATTCAGGGACCCCCCTGATCATCATGCCGCCGAGTTCATCGTGGGCCTCAAAAACTGTCACGCTGTAGCCAAGCAATGCCAGGTCATGCGCAGCAGTCAGCCCTGAAGGGCCGCCCCCGACAACAGCGATCTTCTCAGTGTAGTAAGGTCCTGTTTTTGATATCTCCTTCAGTTCCCGCGTTCGGTCTGAAGCATACCGCTTAAGAGAAGCTATTGCGATCGGTTCATCCACCTGACCCCGCCGGCAAGCAGATTCACAGGTCCGCGTGCATATTCTTCCGCATACGGAAGGAAACGGGTTGACCTGGCGGATTATCCTTATTGCCTCTTTCACATCTCCTTTGGCAATTGCAGCGACATAGCCGCGCACATTTGTCTGTATGGGGCATGCTGCCTGGCATGGAGGCATGGCATTAATATTCATTTATACGCTCCTCCTTTCCTGTAATACGACAATAACTTTAACTAAAGACTTCATAATTAAGGCCACATTTAGACACCCTCCCCTTAATCCCCTCCCATCAAGGGAGGGGAGATAATTGATCCCCTTTCGCCTGGCGGGAGAGGGTAAGGGTGAGGGGGTATGGCTTTACTCATGAACTCATTAGTAATTATATATTAACCCAAATATGAAACATCGCAAAAAGTCCGTTTCTTGGCTGTCATTCCCGAAGTCCTTAATCGGGAATCCATTCTTTTCAAGAAGTTGCGCGCACCTGGAGTCCGCCTTCGCGGGAATGACGACTTTTACGAATTCATCAAATGTTAGACAAACAAGGCCTTTATCCTATGAGAGAAACTGCGGGTTAAGACAATCCCGCATGCATTTTTGCCGATTGTACGGTATTCTTCATGAGCATGACAATGGTCATGGGTCCGACGCCGCCGGGGACAGGCGTTATCGCCTTTGCTTTCTCCTTCACGGTCTCAAAATCCACATCACCCACCAGACCTGTTGCCAGACGGTTCACCCCGACATCTATGACAACAACCCCTTCCTTGACCATATCAGCAGTTATGGCCTTGGGTTTTCCCACGGCAACGATAAGAATGTCAGCCCTTCTCGTATGCGACGGGATATCCTTTGTGCCTGTATGACATATCGTAACTGTTGCATTTCCTCCATTCTTCTGGAGAAGCATATTTGCAACGGGCTTGCCGACGATGTTGCTCCTGCCTACCACTACAACCTCGGCTCCGCTAAGCTCGGTATTACTCCTTCTTAGCAGCTCCAATATGCCATGTGGAGTGCAGGGCAGGAAACACGGCTCACCGAGCATCATCTTGCCGATATTTACCGGATGAAACCCGTCGACATCCTTTGCAGGATCTATTGAATAAAGGACATTTGTCTCGTTGATATGCTTTGGAAGGGGCAATTGCACCAGTATGCCGTGGATCTTCGGATCTTTGTTTAGTCTCGCGATCAAAGAGAGGAGGTCTTCCTCTTTAGTATCTCCGGGGAGGTCGATCCTCTCTGAATAGATACCCAGTTCTTTACAGGACTTTTCCTTGGCCCCTACATAGACCTTCGAAGCCTCATTCTCACCAACAAGCACAGTAGCCAAGCCAGGAATTAAATTATTATTTTCCTTGATATTAGCTATTTCAACCTTAAGTTCTTCTTTAATTTGTTTCGATATCTCTGAACCCTTGATAAGCATTGCCGGCATGTGTACGGTCTCCTTTCTTTATTAGGGGTTTACATGAGAAACTAATCCCTCTTCTTGATAAGTTCCAGTAATTCTTCTCTTGTAGACTGTTTGGTTCTGAAGATGCCTCTTACTGCAGATGTAACGGTTCTTGCACCGGGCTTTTTAACACCCCGCATACTGATACAGAGATGCTCTGCATCAATGACAACCATGGCGCCCTTGGGTTTCAGGCGGCCCATGATCAGGTCGACAAGCTGAGTCGTTAACCGTTCCTGGACCTGCGGTCTTTTCGCAAGGACCTCCACCGACTTGACAAGTTCACTGAGACCCACGATTTTTCCGCCGGAAGGTATATAGGCAACGTGGGCTTTGCCGAAAAAAGGTATAAGGTGATGCTCGCATACGGAATAAAAAGGGATATCTTTCAAGAGCACCATCTCGTCGTGGCTCTCGCCTTCTATGATGCTGAGCAGTTCTTCTGTAGGGGTTTCGAGTCCGGCAAATATCTCCTGATACATCCTCGCAACCCGCTCCGGTGTATCTTTGATACCTGCTCTTTCAGGGTCTTCTCCGATACCTTCCAGTATTAGTTTGACGCCCTTTTCAATTTTCTTTAGATCCATTTATGAACCTTCATATTATGATGTGATAAAGAGGGTTTATTTTAGCACCTGCACATAGTTATGTCAAAGTCATACCTTGTAACAAAGACCTTCGGTCCTCAGAGCCGACGGACATCATCAGGACCTTTACATATATATCATTTATCGATGATTCCTGCAAACACTTTTTTCACCTCGGTCAGTATCTCATTATGCACTGACGGCACTCCGGCGATGACATTTCCGGTAGCCAGATACTCGTCACCCCCGCTGAAATCAGTTATGACGCCTCCAGCTTCTTTAATAAGAATGCTACCCGCTGCAATGTCCCACGGGCTGAGGCCAATCTCAAAGAACCCTTCACATCTCCCGCAGGCGAGATATGCAAGATCAAGTGCAGCCGAGCCTGCCCTTCTCATGTCGCTTATCCTGAGGAAGACATTCTTAAAGAGATTAAGATAGGAATCAATGGTTTCTTTTTTTCTGAAAGGAAAGCCTGTTGTAATCAGGCAATCTTTTAATGACCTGACTGAAGAGACTGATATCGGAGCATTATTCAGGAATGCGCCCCTGCCCTTTTCCGAGCTAAACAGTTCGTCCCTTAAAGGTTCATAAACAACGCCGAGCACGATCTCCCTCTTGTACTCCAGGGCTATGGAAATACAAAAAACAGGGAACTGGTGAATATAATTTGTGGTCCCATCAAGGGGATCTATTATCCACCTGTACTGCTCGGTCTCCGGAGCCCGAGCAGACTCTTCAGCGAGAAAGAAATGGTCGGGGAAACGTTCCTTCAATATACTAATGATCAGAACTTCGGACTCTTTGTCCACCCTGGTAACAAAATCAGATGCCTGTTTAAGGCCGATATCTTCCTTTGAAAGCTTGCCGAGATTACGAAGAAGCACTTCCCCCGCAAGCTTCGCAGCCTTGATCGCAGTATCAAGAAAACCGTTCTTCCCATTCATTAGCATATTGGAAATTACAGACCGTACACTCGTCAGACTCTGATCACCCTCTGGTCCGTCACAATTATATCCACCTTGACATCGTGCTTCTCCGCAGGGATTTTGTCGATCAGTTGTTCCTCGTAGGCGATCGCGATTATGGGCGTCTCCTTTTTTCTTCCCGCAAGCAGGATATCATAATATCCTCCGCCATATCCAAGCCTGTTGCCTGAATAGTCGAATCCTGCGCCAGGGATGACGATGAGGTCGATATCATCAAGATGTACATCTCTTTCTTCTATCTTAAAGGGCTCCGGGATGCCCATGAACCCAGGAGCTAATTCATCGAGGTCTTTAATTTCATAGAGCTGAAGTCTGTGCCCTTCGCTGTCGACTTTTGGCAGAACAGTACGTTTCCACATTTTCAACGACGCCCTTATGATACTCAGGGTCTCAACCTCGGATCTGAAAGAGGCATAGAACAAAATGGTCCGGCCTGAGAGGAACTCGGGCAGGGTAAAGAGTCTTCGTTTTATCAGGGCATCCTTTTCCATCCTCGTCTCATACGAAATCTCATCCCTTATTCTCAGCAGTTCTTTACGAGCAGAATTCTTCATTACACCTTTCCCGATGCCAGTACTATGGCATAAATGAGATAGAGTACTCCTCCGAACATCATGGAATAGGGTGAAATTTTCTTTCTGATAACTATTTCCATCAGGACGACGAGTGCCGACACCAATGCGATCACTGCCGAGAAAAGAGCCATTCCCGTCAGTTTCCATTCTGTAAACAGAAGACCCACGGAGACAGGAAATGTCGACTGAAATACCATGGCGCCGGTAATGTTTCCGACGGCAAGGGTGTCCCTGCCTTTCCAGGTCCAGGATACGCTATTGAACTTTTCAGGCAATTCTGTTGCAACAGGCGCCAGCAGAAGTGCAAAAAGAAGAGGGTCCATGCCGAACCGGACGGATACATGTTCAAGGCTCGCAACAAATGTCCGCGCGCCCTCTATCATTACAATGAGAGAGCCGATGACCTGCGCCGCAATCAGCATGATATGGGGATTTTCAGCTTTGATTATCCCTATCTTTCTGAATATTCTCACCAGATACATCTCCTCTGAGTGTTCAAGGTCACTGCTTTCTCCCTTAAAGGTTCTGTATGCGTAGAATATATAACCAAATACGAGCACAATTGATAAGAATTTGTCAAAAGACCGTCCGGCAACAATTGGTATCAGAACCGCAGCAGCATACATGGGTATGAAAAAAACCCAGGTCCCTAAAAGTGGAATGAGGCTCCACATGTATCTCGAATTTTCGTCTCTTCGCTAATGATGATACGGTCACTGTAAGACCTACAAGAAAGAAAGCGAGGGTTGACAGCATGAAGGGCGCTCCAAGTATAGCTCCTACCCCAATATCTTTTGCCGATTCACCGCTGTAAAAAAATATTGCAACAATAGGAAGGATTGTCTCCGGCATGGCTGTGCCGACGGCTGCAAGGAGACTTCCGACAACGGCCTGGGAGAGGGAAAATCTTCTGCCTAAAGTTTCTACCCCGTTTGTGAAGGTTTCGGCGGCCACAAGTATCAGGAGCAGCCCGGCAAGAAGGAACAGGATTTCGACAAACATCAGTGCACAACGAGGACCGGACAGGGCGATGACTTCAGGACAGCGTCAGTTACACTTCCGATTAGCATACCTTTTATGAATCCGAGGCCCCGGGCGCCTATGACTATGAGGTCAATATCTCTCTCCTCCGAGAGAGCTACAATTCTCTTGGCAGGGATGCCTTTATCTACTAAAGGAGCACCATTAATTCTTTTTTCAGTTATTACTTTCAATATGTTAGTCATATTATCTTCATGTAAAGCATTAATTATATCCTTATAACTATCTATATTTGCAATATTTTTGTTGCTGATGATATCAGGGATAACGTGTGCGACATACAGTTCCGATGAAAAAAGACCCTGCAACTCGCCGGCGATTCCAAGGGCCTTTCCCGAAGCCTCGGAAAAATCAAATGGACAGAGAATCCTTTTGATCTTAAGGGAGCCGGTCAAGGCTTCATCCGCCTTCCGGCCTCTGACAACAAGCATGGGCATCTGCAATCCCTTGATGAGTTTCTCGGCACTGCTTCTTCGCAAGGCGTGAGTTACAAAACCGAGGACAAGCAGATCAGCCTGTATTTTTTTTGATGCAGTATCAAAAGATTCCTGGAGCCTTCCGACCATAACCTCTGTTTTACCCTGAATGCCTTCTTTCGCGAGGCGGTCCCTGATTCCCGTGAACTTTTGAAGGGCCTCACTTTTTTCCTGCTCAATATAGGGGGCAACATATGACGGCGGTGTGATCAGATAGTCGATTACATAAAGAAGGTCAAGAGACGCATCGAATCGGCTCGCAAAAAAAGATGCATACGAGAGCACCTTTTCCGTATCCTGCTCAAAGTCAATGCCGGCCAATATCCTTTTTATGTTCACTTAGACTCCCTTAAAGACTGTCTCATTACTTTTTCATCCTTTTTTCAATCTTCTCTTTTAAAGCCCGCACCTCTCTGACTGTTTCCTTTGAAAAGTGATACGGGGACGCTCCATTCATGTCGGCCTCCATAACCTCATGGCTGAAGGTCAAAGAACCCACGATATCGAGGTCGCCGATCTTCTCTTCGATAAACTTGAGGTCTTCGGCGGACCGGACTTTATTCGCAACAACAAAAACCTTCTTGATGCCAAGCTCTTTTGCCATAGCAGACACTGTCCTGGCAGTCTGCATGCTTCTCTGCCCCGGCTCAACAACAACAATAAACGCCTCAACAGACTCGGCAGTGCCCCTTGTGAGATGTTCGATCCCAGCCTCCATGTCTACTATGACGACTTCACTCCGTTCAACAATAAGGTGCTTGAGCAGACTCCGAAGCAGAACGTTCTCCGAACAGTAGCAACCCGAAGATGCAGCCTTTATTTTGCCCATGGTCAGAAGTGTTATGCCGTTGAGTTTGTAGCCTATTCCTTCAGGCAGATCATCTACCCTGGGGTTCAACTTATACATGCCGCCTATCCCCCCGGGCCTGACCCCTGTGCGCTCCTCAATGAGGTCCGACATATCGGAAATGGGTCTTATCTTTTCAGCATCCGCTCGCGGAATACCCAATGCTGAAGCAAGATTAGCATCCGGATCCGCATCAACAGCGATGACCCTCTTCCCTTCCTCAGCATAGATATGGGACAGGACCGCAGATAATGTTGTTTTACCGACTCCGCCTTTTCCTGTAATTGCTATCTTCAAAATGAAAGCACTCCTTTATTTGTCTATAGCACAAATCTCCGGGGAAACTAGCGCAGTGTTTCCCACGCTTCTCTACATATGTTTCGGGTGATTTTGTGTCGTCATTCTCGCAGTCCTTAAGCGGGAATCCAGGGTTTTTTGTTTCTTGAAGACAATGGATCCCCAAATACTACCTCGGGAATGACGACAACCACATTTTGCTTCGGAAAGGTCTTGCTATCGCCCGATAAAGCTATTTCTGTAACACAACAACCAGGTGCTCCTATTTAAGGCTCAAAGTTATATAACCTTCTTTGTCGAAGGCACTCCCTTAACCCTCGGGTCAACAGTTGCCGCAAGTCTTAAGGCCCTTCCAAGGGCCTTGAATATGGCTTCAATAATATGATGGGTGTTTCGTCCGTAATGAGACCGGACATGCAGAGTTACGCTGCTGTTGCTTACAAAGGCATGAAGAAAATCTTCGATCAGATCCGGATCAAAGTCCTTTATTTTGCTCCTCTTGGGAAATTCAACTTTGTATGCAAGAAACGGCCTGCCGCTGATATCGAGACATACTTCAGCCAAAGCCTCGTCCATCGGGACAGACGCCTGTCCGTATCTCGTTATGCCCTTCATGTCCGAAAGTGCCTGTTTGACAGCCTTACCGAGCACAATCCCGACATCTTCAACAGTGTGATGGTCGTCAATATCCGTATCACCCCTGGCCTTTATCCTCAAATCAATAAGTCCGTGCTTGCTCATTAAAGAAAGCATATGGTCCAGGAATGGGATGGAAGTGTCGATGCTGTATTTGCCTTCGCCGTCAAGATTGATTTCTGCCTTTATATCTGTTTCCTTAGTCTTCCTGTCAACCTTTGCAGTTCTCATCATTTACCCCTCATCGTCGCACTTCTTAACGCCTTTATGAAGATGTTGTTCTCCTCCGGAGTTCCGACTGTGACTCGCAGACAGCCTTCGACAGCTCCTTTCACATTCCGCACAAGCACGCCTTTTTTCAGAAGCGACTGATATACATGGTCAGGATCTTCCATCTTAAAAAGGATAAAATTGGCTTCGGAAGGATAAGCAACAATACCTTTGATATCCGACAGCTCTTTGAAGAGTTTTTCCCTCTCCGAGATGACAGACTTCAGATATTGTCTCATCAGATCCTTCTTCTCAAGCGCACTTACTGCAACGGCTTGTGAAAGAGCATTCACATTAAAGGGAAGACGCACCTTGTTCACTTCATTTATTATTTGCTCACTTGCAATCACGAACCCCACCCTCAGGGCGGCAAGACCTATCTTGCTGAGTGTCCTCATGATAACAAGGTGTTCATAGTCCCGAAGCATAGGAACAAAACCTTTCTCACTCGCAAAAGGCTGATACGCCTCATCAACCACGACAATGGATTTTGCTGATGCCGCCTCTATTATCTTCAGTATCCTTTCAGTTGAAAAACAGTTGCCTGTGGGATTGTTCGGCGAACTGAGGAAGATCAACTTTGGTTTTTTCTGACGTATTGCAGCGAGCATCGGCCTGACGGCAAGATCGAAATCCCTGTCAAGAGGGACCTCTATCCGCTTTTCACCAAGCGCCTGAGAGATTATCCCGTACATGGAAAACGTAGGGGTTGGATACAGGACAGGCCCTCCAAAGGTTGTGACAAGGTAATATATCAGCTCATCCGACCCGTTACCCTGCAAGATATTCTCAGGTCTTACACCGAAACCCTTTGCCACTGCTTTCCTGAGATTTGCAGCCTCAGGATCAGGATATCTGTTTGTCTTTAAATCCTTCAGGGCCTTATACATCTCCGGAAATCCGTAAGGGCTTTCATTTGCATCCAGTTTGACACTGCACGGGATTTCCTTTGCCTGATAAGCTGTTAATGAAGCGACACTTTTTCTGACGATCTTTTTAATATCCATAGCAAGGAAATTATACCACAAGTGCCTGTTCTTTACCCCCTTTGGCACAGACTGATATTATGCTTGACAAACAATTATTTGTTTATTCAAAATTAGTTGGTCAATTATCTGTGACTAATCTGTGTCTTTATAAGAGGGTACAACACAATATAAAAATCCTCAGGTCTGCCTAAGACCGCACAGGAGTCGATTACAACAGATATAAAGGGGGAAGTAGGGTGCTGTATTTATGTGCCCTCAGTGCATCGCCATGAGCCAGGGCGGGGAACTTTTTGGTATCACGTACCGGAAAGGTGAAGTCATCTTCAATCAGGGTGACCCCGGCGACACCATGTTCATCATACAATCCGGCGCAGTTGAAATCAGCCGGGCTCAGAATTCTCAAAAGTCTGTTCTTGCCCTACTTGAAAAAGGTGATTTCTTCGGTGAGATGGCCCTCATCGACAAACATCCCCGTGCAGCCACTGCTACCGCCATAAGTCACAGTCATCTTCTGCCCTTGACCCGTCTATCTTTAATGGAGCGCATACGCCACGACCCGGGAGTGGTCATCCATCTGCTGAAGACCCTTTGTGAGAGAATCAACAATACAAACCGTATGATCCGGGAGATGGTGGACGGCAATGAATCTCTCCGCATTCTTCTTGAGGACAGATATGAGGGGCCCGGTGAATTGCGAGAATCCGATTCTGCAGCCTCTGGAGAGCAAGTCCTGAAGGAAGCCTCTCAAGCAGGCGATAGCACACACTTGATGAGTCCTCCGATGGATTTCAGTATTAATCCTGATTCATGCGCAAAAATCGACAAGGGCGAGTATGTGTTTTACAAAGGCGACCCGGGCGATTGCATGTTCATTATTCTTGAAGGTAGTGTGGAAATCAGCGTAGGGACCGGAAGCGAAAAACATCTGCTTGCACGCCTGCTTCCCGGAGACTTCTTCGGCGAGATGGCAATCATCACTGATCACCCCCGCACGGCAGATTCAGTTGCAAGTGATGACGTCTTGCTTCTCGTTATAAAAAAGAGGGAGTTTCTGGACAGAATCAAGGAAGAACCTGCACTGGCTCTGTATCTCTTGCAGGGACTGATCATCCGTCTCCGGACAATGTTGTCGCTACTGGCTGATCCCGGGAAATCTCTCTCCTCGATACTCAAGACTTTCCTGCCTCCTTTAAAGAAGCGGAACCGCGTGAAGACTGCTGTCGTTTCCCTTTCCACGTGCGGGGGATGCTCCGCTGTGCTGCTCGAAAATCAGGATGAATTGATGAGGCTTCTTGATAATGCAAATATATCTTATTGTCCGATGCTGATTGACGCGGAAGAAATCGGAGATGTTGATGTCGCGCTCGTTGACGGCATTGTAAGAGTGAAAGAAGATGAGGAAAAGCTTATCGAAGCGCGGCATAAAAGCCGTTATCTGATTTCATGGGGGACATGTGCTTCCTATGGCGGCATACCAGCCCAGGCAAACCAGTATGAACTTGAGGACCTGCTTGAAGAATCATATGGAAATACACAAGATACTTTTGCCTATTATCTCTCAGGTTCGAGCGGCATCGGTCAAAAGACATATCAGGAACAGGAAGAGGAATTAAGGCTGCTGAGAAGGGCAAGAAAGCTTGATGATTTTGTTAAGGTGGATTATTATCTGCCGGGGTGCCCTCCCGATGCAGGCCTTCTTAACAAGCTTATAAGGGAGCTCAAAGGAGAAGGTCAGCCTGTTAAGCCTAAACCGATAGTATGTGCCGAGTGCAGCCGCAAGCATCAGAAGATCCCTGTGGATTATTTCTGGGTGTCACCCAGGCACGACTGGGAACTTGACCAGTGTTTTACGTCAAAAGGATCAGTATGCCTCGGCTTTATGACCAAAGGTGGATGCGGTGCTGTCTGTCCCCAGGGAGGACTCCCGTGCTGGGGCTGCAGGGGACCGTCGGAGTCGGTCTTCAGGAAGATGGATGAAGGGCAGAGCTTCGATGAGTTTATGCTGAGTTCCCTGATAAGCCGCCACAAAGGTCTTGAGGACCAGATAAAATCCGTCATGAGGATTTTTCGTAAGCATGCAAACAGTTCGCTGAAATTTAACCGTTACATCAACAACACCCTGTCGAGGCACCGATGAGCACAAAAATAATTCTGAAGAAAGCCACCCGAATCGAAGGCAACGCCAATATCCAGATAGAAATAGAAGAAGGCCGGATCAAGACAGCCCGCTTTCTGGTGCACGAATTCAGGGGGTTTGAAGGGTTTATGCGCGGACTGCGAGTTGAATATGTTCCCCACACCGTGTCTCGCATATGCGGACTCTGTTCCTCGGCACACCAGGTTGCTTCCATAAATGCTATCGAGGAAGCCCTGGGCGTTCAAACACCCAAGTCGGTAAAGGCTTTGCGTGATATTATGGTTCTGGGTGAGTGGATAGACAGTCATGCCCTGAGCTACTTCTTCCTGACCATGCCCGATTTTGTCGGGGCATCCGCAGGGATATTTGAGTTAATGCAAAACCAGCCGGAAATCACAAAAGAAGCCTTTGCTCTGAGAAATGCCGGACTGCAGATTGTCAGATTGATAGGAAAACGCACATCCCATCCTGTTACCGTCGGCATAGGACATTTCAATGTCGCTCCTTCTGAATCCGACATCGAAGAAATCCGCAGAATTGCGCAGGATGTAAAAGAAAGGACCCTCAGACTCATTCAAACCATCGGGAATATACACTCTAATACGAGGAGTATCTCTTTTCCTCATGGACAGCCCCTGAATTTTGTTGCCTACAGTGATAACGACAGTTTTGGAGTTTATGATCAGAGAGGAGCTTTGCAGTATAGTTTCAGCCGGGAGGAATTCCTGGATAATGTCTCTGAATTGAGGACCGACTGGACCCTTGCGAAATTCCCTTATCTGACTAAATTGGGATTCCCTGCAGGTATCATGCTTGTCGGCCCATTGTCACGCAGCTTTCAGGATGACAGCCCTATTCATGATCCCGACCTCAAAAATCTTGACCTTACGGGGCACATAAACAATAGTCCGTCCCTCACACTTGAAAGTTATGACGCCTGCCGCCTGCTGGAAATATTCTGGGCGGCCAGGAAGATCCTCCGCCTGCTTGATGAAATAAATCTTAAAGATATGAATGCGGATGCGGATCTTAAGGCAAGCGGACAGGGCACAGGCGTGTTGGAAGCCCCACGAGGTATCCTCATGCATCACTATCTTGTCAACCAGGGAAGAATAGAACGGATGCGTCTCCTGGTTGCGACACAATTCAACAACGCATATATCAATCTATTTCTCAGGGATATTGCTGAAAGACATCTGGACGGGGACAGCATTTCAAGCGAAGGGGAAAGGCTCATCGGAAGGTGCGTAAGGATATTCGACCCATGCCTGAGCTGTGCGACTCATTAACCCCCGAAATGCAGATCAGCGGATTTACAGGGAGGCATACGGTCATAAAAACCTTTGCAATGCAGAATTTGGCCCTATACAAATATCAAAATGGTACCACATAAGAACATAAAGGGTGAATGGATAGCAGATGTCTCACTAAGGGGCTGCTGCAAAGCTTTTTCTGCCCATATTGCCTCCCTGCTTTTTTATTAAGAACAAGGCATATGGCTTAATTTCTGAATCAAAATCACGGGCAACCTTGAGGAGACCGGAGACGAAGCGTAGGTCTCAGCTCTGAGTATTGCATTAACATTGATGTCAGATAGATGTTTGGACAAATACACAGGTAGTTTTTTGATGCAGAAATTGAGTCATATGCCTTCCCAATGATACTGTGGACAGCACCGGTAATGATACGTTACTTATCCACTCTTTAGTAAGTCCCGCAGAACAACTGATCTTAACCCTTTCTAAATCCTGATAATATCTCCATCTTTTAATACCTGTATATTTTTCATTCTCAGGCGGGCCAGTTCAGACTTGATCGTTTTAAAGAATTGGGGTTTTGGATGAGTAATACATATGCGGTCAGGGACATGGTACATCTTTGATAGTTCTTCCTTCAATAACTCCGGGGTAAGGTGGCCGGTATTGACGGCCATCTCTCTCATATTGTCAGGAAAAGAAACATCGATGATAATACATTGCATATTCCTGTTTCCGATCTTCTTCCATGTCGACGGCGTAGGACCTGTGTCGCCTGTGTAGAAAAACGTCTTACTTTTTTGCGTCCTCCACAAGATACCCCACAGCAGGGACAGGATGACTGACTTTGTAAGGTACGATGGTATAACCGTTTATCATAACCGGCTCTCCTGCCCGGATCTTTACAAGATTCAGGATGGCGTCATCAGGACCCGGTATCAGAGTAAAGTCGGGCCACATGGAGCTCTTGAAGAGATGCTTCCTGATGGTGGTAACCACAGGAGAGATGCTGTAAATTCTTATCTTCTGGTCTTTCTTTCCGAGAACAATATTGTCGGCAAGAAAAGGGATGCTCCTTATGTGATCGAGGTGGGCATGAGTAATAAAGATATGCTTTATCCTGAGCTGGGCTTTCAAACTGAGCGCGCTCGTAATACTCCCCGCGTCAAAAATAATTTCATCATCCAGGAGAAACCCGGGCGCATTATGCCCTGGCAATTCACCGCCAGAGCAGCCGATAACTCTTATTTTCATAACCCGGCTATTATACTTTTTTCTCCCGACAACATCAATAAATACGCTACCGCCCGATCACAACAACCTTTTCGCTTTCGCGTGCAAAATCCCTCCACAAATCTTTCAGCTTTATATTGAACTCCTTCTGAAGGCATTCTTCCGGGTTAAGGATCCTAAGCACAAGGAACCTGTCTTTATACACCTTATATTCCATGGGGAAACATGTCGAAAAAATAATGATGCCGTTTTTCCCGAGAGGATATTCTATCCCCGGCTTAAGCACTTCCTTGTTCAGGGACTTCTCAAGTTCCACAGGCTTGATCGGATCGGAAGACGGAGAATCGATCTTCAGAACCCCCTCTCTATTCTTCATGCCGATTATTATGGGCACCCTGGATATTGCTTTATTGGTCAGGGGGAAATCAGCTTCCTGTATCCTTCCCATTGTGATGACATCTTTAAAGAACCAGAGGGCCTCTTCGCTATTGAATTTCGTATCTGTCTTGCCCGCGCTCTCAAGTTCACTCCTCAGATTACGAAGCATATCCTCCATGGCTTTAATTTTGAATTGCTGGCAATACAAATACAAATCGATCAGTTCATTGTCCTTTTCATAATTGACAGCCCTCTGAATTGCAATCTTGTCTTCTTCGCTCTCTTTTGCGACAGGCCCGGCTTCACCTCCCAAGGCATCCAGAGCTATGGTATGCTCTATCCCGCCTCCTATTGAAGAGGCCTTCAATGCCCTGTCCTTTTCGATTTCCACCTGATCCCAGAATACCTTAAATACTTTGTAAATCCCCCGGACCCCTTTCAGGTTCGTCTCCTTGAGAAACCTGCAGTAAAACTCATTTTTGTCCTCAAGCGCGTTAAAGGAACTTTCGGAAATATATATTTCACCGGGTAACGCGAGGGTCTGGAACCTCGATGCGACGTTGACAACATCACCGAAGATATCGTTTTTTTCAATGATGCTGGACCCTGTGTGCAGACCTATCCTTACCTGTATCGCTGTCTTTGTGGGTCGTGACTTGTTGAACTGACTCAAATCCATCTGCATCCGGACTGCGGCTGCCACGGCGTCACGGGCATTATCAAAATACGAGAGGGTACCGTCTCCCATTGTTTTCACAAGTACGCCTTTCTTTTCGTTTATGATCGGGAAAATGATATCATTATGTTTCTTAATCAGAAACCGGCTTGCCACGTCGCCTTCAGCCTCGGCAATGGAGGAAGAACCCTTCATATCCGTAAACATGATCGTTACGGTCTTCGTGAACTTCCTCTGGATAATGTCATCAAGACGCGCGCGTTCCTCAAGCAGTTTTTCAAGATCACCGCTCATTGAAGTGCCGCCGCTGTTCTTTGTGTCCTTCCCGTCCGTCTCCATAGATATTCCTATCTCAAAGATAAAGCATTCTATCTGAAGTGAAAATTGTTCTTGTCAGCCTGCTGTTCCTGATTTGTATTGTTAGGCCTGCAGTCGGAGAAAGCAGGATAAAGAATTCTCGGGTTGCTCTTTTCATCAAAATATATGGCCCCGCCGCTCTTGCCTGCTGCGCACCTCATGAATTTACAGGCTTTGACAGTCGGACTTGATCCGGAGCAATATATGCCGCCGCCGTACAGGTACCTTGTGGTGCATCCGCTGAAGGTACAGCCTTCTATGGTAGGATTCGACGAGATGCAGCCCATTCCGCCGCCCTCTTTATCAGCGGAGCAGTTCTGGAAAACACAGGTCTTTAAAACAGGGTTTGATTCAACACATTCGATCCCTCCGCCGATCAACCCTGCAGTGCACTTGTCAAAAACACAGTTTTCTATCGACGGATGCGCACGCAGGCATAGGATCCCTGCGCCCTCATGGGACGCACAGTTCTGGAACTGACAGTCGGTTATCGTCATTATCCTTTCCCTGACACCTGCAATGAAAAAAGCGCCCCCGTACAGATAATTGTCGTTCAGAGACTGATTCTGAAGATGAAAAACATTTCTTATGGAAGCCCACGTCCTTCCTTTCCCGTTCCAAAACCTCGACCTTTCGATAGAACTTACCCTGGCATCAGTCGGACACAATGATATGTTCTTCCATTTCTTTGCGGGTTCGATAGGGCCGAAAGAGGAGTTCTTTATCCTTAACGCCCCCGAGGAAACGATCCCCGCCTCTTCGTGGAAATGGAGCTTTGCATTCTCTATTATCAGCATCGCCCCACCCTCCACTTTAATATCATTGAAGACTGCGCACTCTTCATTTTGAAGTCTGAACATATCCCCTTTTCTAACAACCAGGTCCCTTATCTCTCTGTCAATTTTCCCGACAACGTCTTTTTCCGCCTTTGAACGGGCCTGCTCCACCTTTGCTCTTGCGCCTGTCATCGTCCTCATGGACATTGATCCCTTCAATCCCCCGAGTACGCTTCCGGGGAAAATAGGTCTCTTAAATGCGATACTGCCTGCCGTTGGCAACGGGTCCTTGCGAGAAATCTTCTTGAAGTTGTCCAGGTCCATGGTCTTGCCTGAAAACAAGTCGGATTCCCGACTCTCTTTTCCCTTGATAGAATTGATGATCTCCCCAAAATCATTGAATCGTTCATCTTGTTCATAAATAAGGCTCTTCTCGATGGTCCTGATCAGGTAATCCGGGATGTCTTTCCTCTCAAAGCCGACTCCTGCATCTCTGATTTTATCGATTCTCTCAATTACGGAAAGTTCCTCATAGGGCAAACGGCCTTCAAGCATGAAATAGCTGATCAGACCGTAAGAATAGATAATGGACTTCAGGCAGGGCCGCTCGCCTTTCCGTATGATTTCAGGGGCGCAATAAGAGAGCGTAACCTGCGAACCCGAGGCTGATACACTGCCCAGATTTTTTAGACCTCCGATATCGCCGACAACGAGCTTAAAGCTCCCGTCCTGTTCCCTTACGAGAATATTTTCAGGCTTCAGGTCTTCAAAAAGAAAACCCCTTTTCGTGTAGAGATTATCCAGCAGATACGCAAGGTTCTCCATTAGAGATTGCGCCATATGAACGTCCAGTAGCTGCTGCGATTTCTCGAAATGCCCAATTACATAGTCATAGAGATTAAACGGATAAAGCTCCATGACGACAAGCGCATAGGCAGTTGCAGACCTGTTGCTCTCCTTTGCGGATAGCTTGAAAAAATCATACACGGTGACAATCTCGTCACACGCGATCTTCTCATAACTTTCCACAATATGTCTGAAATCCCTCTCGATCTTCTTGTCCGCACTCGTGACGGATCCTCTTTGGACGCTTGGAGAAGCACTCAGCGAAATGATCTTCACGGCCCTTTCCTTAAGTTCATCCGCAATCCTGTATACAGAACCAAAAGAACCTTCACCGAGTATCTCTTTGATCTCATAGCTCGGAAGAACTCTTTTCACCATCTCAGCTGCAAATTCTATATTCATCCTTCATTTCCTATAACAATAAAGCTGGCGTTATCCTGCATCCTTTCCCTGAGACGCCCAATAAACTCAGGCAATTTGCCGAAAGGGTCGGGACTCAGCAAATCATGCATTTCTCCATCTGTCATTACGTCGTGCACACCATCACTGCAGAGGAGATAATATTCCTTTGCATTCAAGACATCCTCGCGAAAATATATCTCCTTCCCTGATGTGCGCCACTGCTTTGCGAAGACCCCGCCCATCCCGAATTCGAGAATATGCCTGTACGGGTGACTGCGGACTTCATCATTCGAGAGATGGCCTTTGTCAACCATACTCTGGACCAGAGAATGGTCATGCGACAAGACAGAGATCTCTTTCTCAGTGAGTTTGTATACTCTGCTGTCGCCGATATTATATACGTTCGCCGCGTTGTTTTTCACCTCGACACACGCCAGTGTAGAGCCGCTGTTTGCCACGCCGTCTTCTTCCATCTCGTACTGGATCTTTCTGAACATCGCAAGAGTGGACTCTCTCAGAAAAGGCGAGGTTTTCAGAAAATCCCGGAGCCTTTCGCAGATAAATCTGCTTGCCCATTCACCTCTGGTATGGCCCCCCATACCGTCGCAAACCGCCAGAAAAACCTCAGAGGCTGTTATCCTTTCTCTAAGGACATTCCCTGTTGTTTCCTGGGCTATCCGGCCGTCGATTAAAAGACAGTCCTCCTGAGTCTCCCTAAGACCAATGTCCATATAATAAGCTATGTTATATGCCATTTGATTTAACTACAATATATGGGAAAGAAAAGAGCAAGGGCAGTCCTGATGGGGCTGAAGGCGAAGCGTAGGCCTCACAGCTGATCAATGCAACATCACTGCAAATGAAGAACACTGCGGCAGAGACCGCAGGGTATCTTAACGTAAGGAATTGTTTCTTCATATGCGCTCGCTATCCGTTTCAATAAAGGCTTGCACATGTAAAGGTAGTTTTCTTGCCTCAGAAAATGAGCCGTATTCCTTGCTCGCCGGTGATTTGAAATATTTGTTCCGGACAAGCATAACAAAGCTTGCCTTATGCGTGCTCCATTTCACTGAGGGCGACTATCTCCTCGGAAGGACGCTGAAGAAGAGAATCTCCATCGTTATACGATGCCATCCGTATAACCTCCTCCAGCGAGGTCAACCCTTTCGTGGCTTTATAAAAACCATCTTCCCTCATGGAAAGGAGTCCGCCGCTTTGCCGCGCAACCGCCCTGATCTGAGCAGTAGGCTGTCTGTTAATAATCGCGTCACGGATATCATTATTCACAATCATGATCTCGCTTATGGCGGTGCGTCCTTTAAACCCCATGTTGTTACATTCCACGCAACCCCGGGAGGTATAAAAGTCATGTTCGTCAAGATTAATAGGAGCGATGCTGTCAAAAGACGCCAGGACTTCTTCACCCGGCACATAAGGTTCTTTGCAATTCGGGCAGAGGGTGCGGACGAGCCGCTGAGACAAAACTGATATTACTGTTGACGAGATAAGAAATGTTTCAATGCCAAGCTTATAAAGACGCAGCAAAGCGCTGCTTGTGTCATCGGTATGAAAAGACGTAAGGACCTTGTGTCCGCTAAGTGCAGTTTCAATGACAGCCTCCGCTGACTCCAGGTCCCTGATCTCGCCTATCATAACGACATCAGGGTCCTGACGCAATGTGGATTTGATGGAATTCTTATACATAAGGCCGGACTTTTCACTGATCTGCCCCTGGATCACACCGTTGATCGTATATTCGACCGGATCTTCGACAGTAATAATCTTCTTGTCCATACTATTCAGGTATTTCAGGGATGCATAAAGGGTGGTAGTCTTCCCGCTGTTGCTCGGGCCTGTAATAAGAATAATCCCCGAAGGAATCGAGAGGACCCTTCTGTAAAGAGACAGGACATAGGGTGAATATCCGAGCATTTCTATATCCATAAGCTTGTTCTGGTTGGGAAGGATGCGGATCGAAAGGCTTTCTCCGTTAATAGAAGAATAGGTGGAAATCCTGAGGTCAAAACCCTTGTTCATAATCCTGGCAGCAATTCTTCCATCCTGGTGCTTTCTTCTGTTAGCTATGTCCAGACCGCACAATGCTTTGAGCCTGCTAATAAGACTCGGGGCGATGAATGAAGGGAGGTCTGTTTTATGTTGCAGGATGCCGTCAATACGGTATCTGACACGAAGCATATTTTCCAGGGGCTCTATGTGAATATCAGATGCATTTTCCATGATCGCGCTTGAGATAATGAAATTCAGGATGTCTTCAATGCTATCCTGGCCGCCGTCCTGCTTCTGCGCATCACAGATCATTATGTTTCTTTGAAAAGTCGACGGTCTCTGCAGGGAACTGTCCATCATACGCAGGTCATCATATACTACTTTTATGCCCTTCAGAATATCCTCTGAGCCGGCAATGGCAGGTTCCACTTTGCACTTGAAGACATGCTCCATAGACCGGATGGTTTCTTCTGACAATGGATCGCTCATGATAATTGTGATTGTATCACCATCCCTGAAGGCGGGAAGACATTCATTCTTCAGAAGAAAGGCCTTGCTGACTCCCTTTAACACAACCGGGTCGATAAGCCCCGGCGCTGGGATCATCTTGGGTATTCCAAGTTGTATGCTGAGGGTATTGACAAGATTGGATTCAGTAATATAACCCTGCTCTATCAGTATCCGACCGAGCTTTTTCCCCTCGGTCTTCTGCACCTCAAGGGCCTCCTCAATCTCTTCCTGACTGATCAGGCCCATCTGCACGAGCAAGGTACCCAGGTTAAGACGTTTCCGGTATTTTTTCAGGATGTCGTTAAGCTGGGCCTTCGATATGAATCTCAGTTGAACACAGACTTCACCGAGAGGAGAATAGGAAGTCTTCTTATACTGTTTTGCTACAGCTTCCTGCAATTGCTTTTCTGTAAGAAGGCCTTCCTGCACAAGCAGTTCACCAATACGGTATCCGTCTGATTTTATATCCATGGCTTTTCCCCCCTGCCCTGAACACACTGCAAATTATACAATTCGCCGCCCCGAGATTCTGCATGTTTTTTAGCACATCCGACCATGTTTTATCAAGGTGAAAGGCTGCATGGCGCCAAGTGGTCCCAGGCAAAGTAAAATTAGATATCTGCCTCCCTGTTATATATCTCACTTTTCAAGTAAAATATCCTGAAACGGAGGGTGAGTTTGAAGATAGCCTATTTTGATTGCTTTTCCGGGATAAGCGGAGACATGTGCCTCGGGGCTCTGGTCAATGCAGGGGTATCTTTGAAAGCAATCGAAAAAGAACTGCGAAAGATTCCTGTAAGCGGCTATCACTTGACTTCAAAAAAAGTGCAGCGATCCCATATAGCGGCATTCAAAGTTGATGTAATCCAGAGTTCAACCCGTGCCGGTAGTAGCGCGAATCAGAGCGGAGACCTGTCTTTGTTGAAAGATGTTGACAAAATTATTCATGCTTCGTCCCTTTCTGAAGAAATAAAGAGGAAAGGGACGAACATCTTCAGGAGAATTTTTGAGGCCGAAGCCTTAGTCCATGGTAAGTTTCCCGGCACAGTCCATCTCCACGAACTTGGCGCAATAGACTGTATGGTGGATATCTTCGGAACATTGATCGGACTGGACATCCTCGGCATCGAGCAGATTTATGCTTCGCCGGTTAATCTCGGATGCGGGGTTGTGGAAACGGAACACGGGAAATTGCCTGTCCCCGCGCCGGCAGTTGCAGAAATATTGAAAGAAACACCTGTGTATTCCAAGCATGTTTCTCTTGAATTAACCACTCCGACCGGCGCGGCAATCATAAGGGAACTTTCATCCGGTTTCGGCGGGATGCCTGTTATGAACACTGAGATAATCGGTACAGGGGCAGGAAGCAAAGATCTGAAAGACTGGCCCAATGTATTGAGGATATTCATAGGCGATTTCCAGGATTCGATCGTAAAAGGGACAGATGCCGGACAGCACGGAAAAGACAAAATCATTGTTATTGAGACGAATATCGATGATATGAACCCGCAACTTTACGAAAGTGTCATGGAGAATCTTTTTAAGGCAGGCGCCCTGGATGTATTTCTTACCCAGATAATCATGAAAAAGAGCAGACCGGGGATAAAATTGACAGTGCTCTGTATTGAATCTAAAGAGGCAGAATTGTCTCGAGATTATCCTTAGAGAGACCACGTCAATAGGCCTGAGATATTACGAGACAGAAAGAAAGGTGCTTCAGCGGGAGATCAGAGAGGTCGATACTGAATTTGGAAAGGTGAAGGTAAAGATCGCAAAGTCAGGAACTGATATCATAAAGATTATGCCTGAATATGAGGACTGCAAAAGAATTGCAAAGAAACATAAAATCCCGCTAATTGAAGTCATGAAGAAGATAAAGTAACCAGACTCTTCAAGTTATGCATAACAATATCCTATTTTTACAGTTGGAAATTATTCCGGATTGTCCTCCGCATATGGGGATGTGTTTGTTCGTGGATGATTTACGTAATAGCGGCATCAACTGTGATACATATATTATAAATGCTAATTACATCGATGAAATAATTCCTCTGATAGGAAAGGGTGATTATAGTCTTATTTGTCTGGATTCTGTCTTTACCGTAGATATCGTTAACCTTTTAGAAAGAGAATTTCCAACTATTCCTATTATTGTCGGAGGAGTTAATGCAATTGCGCTACTCCTTCATACTAATATTCAGTATGCTGTATTCGGACCGGGGCGGGCTGCCATAAGTGCTTTTATCCGACAATTTTTTGGATCAAAACATTTTAGTGATGTGCCTAATTTATTTTTCAAGAATGGCAACCAAATCCTTTATTCAGGAATAACACAACATTGGGATTTAGAGAAAGAATTATTCCCATATGTTCCTTTTCTTGATTGGCAATATATAGGACCCGACAGAAATCCAAAAGCAAACCATATTGATGTCAGCATCGTAGCCGCGACAGGATGTCCTTATGCAAATTCCACATTGTCATCAAATCATTTTGCCATTAATGATATTTTAAATGAGCTGGGATACGAAGCTTCTCTTGCTGCTATACAAAGGCTTGAAGACATTTTTAATCGAAAAAGACACGGATGTTCATTCTGTATTTTCCAATATCAGGAGTTTACAAGCTACTCAGTAGAAGAAACTACTGAACTGCTTTTGAAACAAGCCCGATATCTTTACAAAAAATACAACATAACATCCTTTCAAATACAAACAGAAAATCCATTACCTTTCTTATACAACTTTATTACTACCCTGATTACAAATGAAATAGGATTGGAAAAGATCGGTATCAGGACCAGGGCGGATCTTTTGCTGTTATACAAGGATAAATTAGTGGATTGTTTAGATTTGGCCCGGGACAAAGATTTTCATCTTTCGATTGAGGAAATCGGCTTTGAGAGTTTCTTTGATGATGACTTAAAACTTTTCAATAAAAATACTGATTCAACAATTAATAGGGATGCCTTGAAACTTTTGAAGGATGTTAAAAGAAATTTTGGCGAACATGTAAGTGTGGATGTCGGTCACGGCATTATTCTTTTTCATCCATGGACGACTTTAAAGAGCCTTGCTGAGAATCTCCGATTAATATCGCAAAATACCGATATATTTCCTCACCTCTTTTTAGGCACTCTTGTACTTTATTCCGAATTTCTGCCGATTTATCAAAACATCATTTGTGAAGGACTTATTCAGAAATCAGAAAATGGATATGGATTAAGTTTTAAAATTAAAGATGAACTGGCAAGAAAAGCTTATGATCTTTACGAAATTTTACTAATACATTTTGGCGGTAATATCCCTATTGATGCATACCTGAAAAGCCTGGAGTTGCTTGATAAGCATAGCATCGATCACATCTTAAGAGAAATATTTTATTTAGTTCCTCTCCAGAAAGAATAATTTCTTTCACTTTATTTTAGATGGTATAGCGACTCTTGCCTGACAATAGAGGCAGAGTCTTGACGTTTAACAGCCGACCAGAATTTAACGGACGGAGAGACCCAAGACTCCGATGACGGTTATTGCTTCACGCGGATAGATCTTTCCGACAGAAACGGAGACGAAGTGCATCAGCTGCATTGTAACGTGCCGTCAGTCGGGAAATGAAGAATGAAGGTCTGCCGTGCATAATGCCTTTCATATCGGGCCGGAGAGACCGATAGTGAGCCATTTCATTCATGCAGGCAAGGAATAACAATCTCTTCCCATTGCTGTCCAAAATATTATCGGAAAGGTATATGACTCAATTTCGACGAGATTTCCGAAAAATTAGTTGCAAGGTTAATTTTGTTATTGTGAATGGTATTCTTAAACTGCGCTCCCTTCACCTGATAACCAACGCCGTGATGATCATCTCAGGATCATCTCAGGAATGAAGAATTCCGGTTGAAACCATGTGTGTAGATATTTTATTGAGCAGCTGAAAGCCCTCTGAGAACCAACATCCCCTCGACCGTAGCACCATTGCAATAAACAAGACCTGACCCCATTAGTCATTCATGGGTGCTTATTTCACCGCACTGTATGTGCAATTAAATAACCTGGAACAATTGGCAGACCTCTGCCCATTTACGAAAAATAAACAGTTCTTGTGAGTGGAACTATTAACGATTTACAAAAAAAATATGCATGCAAATAAATCAGTTCGATTTGAGTCTTTTAAAATTCTACAAATCTCTATAGGAACAGTTTGCCAACATCCTCTGCGGGCAAAGGCCGGCTTAAGTAAAATCCCTGTCCTGTATCGCATTTTAGAAGTCCTAAGATTTTCCATTGTTCCTCGGTTTCAATACCTTCCGCAATGGTCTTTATGCCTAACGTGTGCGCCATTGATATTATGGCTGTTACTATTGAGGCAGCATCAGGGGCTGCTGCTATTTCCCTTATAAAGGATATATCAATCTTCAGATTATCAACCAGAAATCTCTTAAGATAACTCAACGACGAATAACCTGTGCCAAAATCATCGATGGATATTGACATCCCGATGTCCTTAAGTTCTTTTAGGACTGACCGTGTAAACTCTACATCTTGCATAAAGACGCTTTCTGTTATCTCCACAGTGAGAAGGTATGGATAGAATCCTAAATCGCCCATTATCCTTTTTATCATCTCCACCAGGTCTTTCTGCCCGAATTGAATCAAAGAGAGGTTCACAGATACAGGTACTACCGGATAGCCTTTAGCCTGCCATTCTTTAACCTGCAGCATGGCTGTCTTTAAAACCCATTCTCCAACCTCTATAATCATACCTGTGTCTTCAAGCACAGGAATAAACCTCCCCGGAGAGACCAAGCCAAAATCCGGACTCTTCCATCTGAGCAATGCTTCCATTCCTTGCATCTTCTTTGTATTAATATCAAAATAGGGCTGATAGTAAAGTAAAAACTCGTCATTTTTTAAAGCTTTGTCAAGAAGACTTTCCATAAGAACAAATTCTGTGGCCTTCACATCCATGCCCTCAGTATAAAACTGGTAGTTTTTTCTCCCTTGTTGTTTTGCCCTTGCAAGGGCTAAGTCCATATATTTCATAAGTGTTGGGGCATCTTGTACATCATTAGGATACACTGAAATGCCAACAGTGACTGTAAACACAATTTCTTTGTTTTCAAAATGTATAGGGCGTGATGCAATTGTCATGATCTTTTTTATAACGAGAATAATATCTTCAGCTTGCGCAACATCAATGAGTAATATCCCAAAATCATCGTTTCCGAGACGTGCCACAGTGTCGCCTTCGCGAATAGAGCTTATAAGCCTTTGTGCGATTTCCTTTAATACAACATCTCCGGCATTATACCCATATGTGTCATTGATGAATTTGAACCTATCAATATCAATAGTTAGAGCAGCTAGGAGTTTCTTTTTATACTCGGCTCTCGCAATTCCCTGATTGAGCCTGTCTATAAAAAGGTTTCTGTTCGGAAGGCCCGTCAGATCATCATAATATGCAAGATACTGAAGCCTGTCTTCCATATGTTTTCGCTCGGTAATGTCCTGTAGAGTTCCTGTCATCCTGACGGGATTGCCATTATCATCATAAGTAACTTCTCCCTGCTCGTGAACAAAGCGGATTGAGCCGTCAGGGAGTACTATCCTGTGTTCAATGCCGTATGGTTTTTTCTCATCTAACGCTTGCTTCACCGAATTTTTCACCAATTCTCGATCGTCGGGGTGGACTGACTCCAGGAACGCATCATACGTTGCGCCGAATGCCTGAGGAGTTAAACCAAAGATACGATAAATCTCATCAGACCAGTACAATTTATTTCTTAGTATATTCCAATCCCAACTTCCTAAGAGGGCAATTCGCTGTGCGTTGGCAAGACTGGCTTCGCTCTTCCGCAATGATTCCTCAGATTTTTTGCGTTCAGTAATGTTATACAAGGTAGTTCGGCTCATTTGGTAATTGCCAGAGACGTCCTTTATTGCAGTCGCGCTTAGGAGTACATGCATTATAGAGCCATCCTTCCTGATCAGGTCGACCTCCGCGTCATTCACCCAACCCCTCACTTTAAATTTAGGGAAATTCTCTTTAAAGAACTGCAAGCTTTTGGGTGTGATAACGTCAGCGAAATTCTTCTTCCCGATAACTTCTTCCCTTGAGTATCCCAACCATGAAAGTTCAGTGTCATTTATTCTAATGAATACCCCATCTTTGTCCAACGAATGGTAGCCGCAAGGCGCATTATTATATAGGTCTTCTATCTCATCTGCCGAGATGCGCAGCATTTTCTCAGCCTTCTTTCGTTCGGTTAAATCTATTAACATTCCAGATATGACTTTATCATCAAGGGTTGCATTTAAGAGAATGTTTTTTATTGTTCCTGCATTTGTCAGTATCTCAATCTCAAAGTTATCTACCTTTCCCTTCTCCTTAAGATTTTTGATCAAAACATTTCTGTCTTCAGGATTTTTGTATACAGACGGAACAGATTTAGTCATCATTTCTTCCGGCGAATGGAATTCAAATATCTTTGCCAAGGCATTATTCGCAAAGAGAAGATCACCTATAATATTGGTTTTGTATATTCCTACCAGGGCGTTATCTACGAGGTTTCTGTATTTCTTCTCCGACTCTTTAAGTGCTTCCTCAGCCCGCTTACGTTCGCGTGATGTCGCGTATGTTACATTGAATTACTTTCGCCCGATCAGTGAGATATATCTCCGTGTCGATTTTCTGCCCTATTTTGTTTTCTAGCAACACATCATAGTAATGGATAAATCCAACTTCATCCAACTTCTGAATAACCTCCTGAACATCTTCAATATCTTTCAGCAGACCAATATCTTTGAGCTTTTTCCCGATAATCTCCTTGTTGGAATACCCCAATAACTCCTCGATGGCCGGATTAACATTGATCACATTTCCAGTCTGTTTATCCATCAGCAAGATCCCATCTTTCGAGGTTTCAAAGAGCCGCCGGTATCGTTCTTCGGAGTCAAAGAGATTTTCTTCAATTTGCTCGCGCTTAGTGATTTCTTTATCAATACTCTCTATCATCTCGTTCGTGACTTTTTTAAAAGCTTCCAAGAGTTCTACTTTTGATTCTCCGGATACCCGGGCACTCAATTCACCGGTTGATACCCTGTGCAACACGTCAAAATGTTCCGAAAGAACCATTGCAAATTCATGAGACTGATCAACTATTTCTCCAATGTTTTTGGCTGTTACATTAACAATATGTTTTAATTCTGAAATTATCTCAATTCCAGATTCTTCGGATATTCTCACGTCAGGATCTCCGGAAGATATTTTCTTTAGTGCCTCGAAAACCTCGAATAAGCTTATTGCTAATTCCATGCTGACATTTTCCGATTCTTTTTCGGTATCTGCAGCAGTTTTCTTGAAGTCTCTTGAATTGTTTATTTATAAAATTAAAAGATTCTTCCAATTGAACAATTCGCTGATGTAACTCGATTAGTTCATTGATGAGTTGTTTTTTCGTCTTATGTTCGTTTTTCATATCGGTTATTTCCTAATATTGAGATCAGGTTCAAATATCTATCAATTACCAATTCTAATAGATACAATTATATCAACTTATAAATTGGTTTTCTATTGGAAGTATTTCCTGTCGCTCACCAGCTCCAGGTGCTATCAGTTTATTGACGGCAATCAACAGGCATCAGAAATCTTTGAAAATGCGGCTTTCTATGTGTTATGCGCACCCGTGGATTAAAATTCCAGTCTGATTCTTTTTGCTCTGCTATCGGCGAATGTTTCTTCCGGTATTTCGCACGGTGGAAAGTGGGCTCCAAAATCCACTCGA
>CAVRZG010000005.1:0-102427 GCA_963725545.1 uncultured Nitrospiraceae bacterium
GGTTCCCTGGGGAAGATTACCTTTATCGTTCCCACTAAACCATCGAGGCTGAGCAAACTCAATTCGCTCGGCATTTCCGCAGGCAGTGTTATCAGACTGCTCCAGAAAAAACCGTCCTTCGTTATCCAGATCGACGAAACAACGGTTGCCGTCGATCCGGACATAGCAAAAGAGATCTACGTCAAAAAGGCTGTGTAGAAAGAATCCTTTTAATGTTTATGAAAAAGATAATGGGAATGTATATGGGTATGGGCGGTCTGCCCGTGGTAATGGACATGCTCATGGATAAGATTTACTTTCAGTAACAGGTCTTCGTCCCCTAAAATTTCTTCCGCACTTCCTATCTTTGTAATTCGGTGTTCTTCAGAAAGCACTGCAACCCTGGATTGCAACTCGTCAACCAGAGAGAGATCATGAGTAGCAATAACAATAACCTTCCCTGCTTCATTGAGCGCAAGGATTAATTCCAGAAGAAAAACCTGAGTTTTTGGATCAAGGCCGCTCGTAGGCTCATCGAGTAAAAGCACCTCAGGGTTCATGGTCAAGACAGAGCCGATCGCCACCCTCTTTTTTTCACCGCCGGACAGCATATAGGAAGGACGCTCTTTCAGGTTTTCAATCTTGAGCATCTTCATGATTTCGCCGGCTCTTTCCAGTGCCTCGTCTTTTTCCAGCCCTAATTGCAGGGGGCCAAAAAGCAACTCATCAAGTACAGTAGGACAGAACAACTGAATATCCGAGTCCTGAAAAACAAATCCCACCTTTTCCCGGAAGAATCTGAGGAAGTCTTTCTCCCTTAAAGATTTTTCGGACAATTCCAGGTTGTGGAAAAAGATCCTGCCCTGGGAAGGGAACAGCAATCCGGACAATATCTGAAGAAGTGTGGATTTTCCGCTGCCGTTCGATCCTATAATGGCGAACTTCTCACCTTTGCTTATACTTAAACTAACGTCAATTAGGGCGGGGAATTTGTTGTAATAATTGTAATGCAGTCCTTCAGCTCTGATAATATCCATATATCCGCCTTAAACCCACAGGAACAGAAAACCTACAGTGAAGAGAGAAAAGCCGAGTACCCAATCTCTTACGGTTATCTTCTCATACTGGTAGAGCTTAATCTCGCCTGAGAAACCCCTTCCTATCATTGCGTTAAACACGTCGTCACATTTTAACTGAGTTTTCTTGAAAATAAAAGCTATCCTGCCCGCAATCCAGTCCCTTGCTTCCGCACTCTTTATCGCGCCAAGAAGCCTGCTTTTTTTCGCAAGGTGCATATCAGCCACGATACGGGCAAAAATGAAGATATATTTATACGTCAAAGAGATGATTATGAGAAAAGCATCCGGGACCTTCAGAACCTTTAATGCCTTGATAATTTCCGGGAAAGGCGTGGTATACAGTATGAGAAAAGTCAGCGACAGAGAATTGAGAACTCTCAGTGTCAGCATCGCGACGACGAATAACCCTTCCCTGGTAAAGCCTATCACCCGGGGAATGTGATACACCCAAAAATCATATGCCTTTGGCAATGTTATGATCGGGAAAAGCACTTCACCATGAATTATGATATTCAGAGATGAGGGCAGGGAAATGAGAAACCCGAAAAAAAAGCCCAGGAGAAACAGTTTTCTGTAAAAAGTGACAAGATTGATGCGCGATAAAACCACGAGGACAAACACCATGGAAAAAATGCCTAATTCAGGCAGCAGCTCTTTCTTAAGGCTGACTATGACAAGAAAAAAAAGCCAGAAAACGACTTTCAAACGGGTATCGAGATCATAAAAAAAACCCTTTCCCGATGCCGTTTCCCATTGAGTATACCCATCCTTAAGAACACCGGCAAAACCTTCAATCCCCTTGTCTATAAATGACATGCTAATAGTCCCCCCTCCTCTTTTAGGAGGGAGCGAGGAGGGGGGATTCAGCAAAAACGAAGGGATGTTATTTCTCATGCTTAATCAGAAACTTCGTTATCACATATATCACTATAGCAGCGACAGCAATGCCGATTATACCGGATATAATGTATGAAATGACCTGCGTACTCATAGCTGCGTTTTCCCCGCCGAAGTTGTAATCAGGGACGGGCGGCTTCCACAAGTCAGCCAGCTTTTTGAGACCCGCAGGGACATAGCCCAGAAGCTCTTGTATCTTGTCTGTTCCCCATTCTCCCCAGGCATCTCCGGCATTGAATTTTTTCGGAAGATAAATGCCAAGAGGAGTCAGGAGAGCCATTATAGCAAGACCGATCCAGAGTTTTTTCTGAAATTTTGTCATATCAGGCCTCCTTCATTGCGTATACTAAACCACTTTCGTGTTTGACAAAATACTTCAGTATCAGGGCTGTCACCATTCCTTCTACTACACTGAATAATATCATATGTTCTAATACCATTGCAGGAACAGCGATCGACAGCGGATAAGGAGCATATAAAGGTTTCCCGTCAGGACCCGCAGCTATCATGGGTTGAATCCCAAATTCAAAGCCGGTCAATAAGGCAGCAACTGAAAGGCCGATATAACCGGCAAGAAATGCAGCCACATAGACTCTTGCTCCTTTATTCGCACCGCCTTTTATTAACTTGAAGACCCAATAAGAGACAAAAGGCATTACCACTGCCATGTTAAAACAGTTGGCCCCGATCGCAGTGATGCCGCCGTCTCCGAAAACCATAGCCTGGATTATTAGGACAACAGATATTGCCAAAACCGCTGCCCAAGGTCCCAACAGAATCGCAATTAAAGCACCGCCGACTGCATGGCCGGTAGTTCCGCCGGGGATGGGGACGTTAAACATCATAATCAGGAATGAAAAAGCTGCTGCCATTGCCAGATATGGGATATACTTGGCAGAAAGCTCCTTCTTAATTTTCTTTAGGGCGATTGCCCAGAAGACAAACGATGCCCCATAGAGAGGTACAAATGTCTGGGGACTTAAATAACCATCAGGTATATGCATTTAATAACCTCCATGTAATGCCGCCACGGACAGCGAGGTCCGTTTCTGATTTCGTTAATCCGCCCTTCAGACCCAGGCCGACATCGAAATTCTCTCTCGGTGAATAGATCAATGCCGCCGAGAATATATGCCGGGAAATTGCTCGATGAACGCTCAGGGTTAGACTCCACGCCGATATCACCAACAAGTTTCAGGTTCTTCATCACATCGACCGTCGAAGCCAAGAGATGAATGCCATATATCTTTGCGATCATCCTCTTTGTTCTCGTTCCTGATATATGCGAGATTGAGGTGAAATGACCATGGATTCATTTCCTTCGAGGTTATGAAGTAGAGATAATACGTCATCTTCCCATTACCGAGGTCTTTCTCATCATCCCCTGTGGGGATGGTGAAACCCGGCTTCAGGGCAAAGCTTAATCCTTCTTTTTCATAGAACCGCCATTTTGTTTCGATTGCCATATCGGAAAGGCCGCTCTCACTCGTCTTCGAACCTGAATCGTCAGAGTGCAAGGAATTGTAGGGTATAGAGAGAACGATGTCAACCGGGTCGGCAAGCCCATAAGTCAAAGTAGCCGAGAACGTGCCGTCTTTGTTTGTAACGCTTTCTTGCTTGTCGTGAGCGTATTCTCCAGAAAGTTCAAGTTGAAACTTTCCTTTGCCCTGTGTCCCTGTGTCATCGGTAATGAGAGGAATGGCTGCATATGAGGCTCCCACGACAAGAAAGATTGATGCTAACATCAGAAATAATAAAAAGGGATACTTACTGATACTGCGAAATTTGAAATTTACTGTTCGAGACGTTTTGAATTTCATATAGGTCCTTCCCCGCGGCAAAAAAAAAGCCGCGAAAGCTTTTTGACCTACTGGTCATTGTTTCAGCCTTCGTGGCGTGACTACATTATTAAACTATCATTCTACTGCATTTTATGTCAAGCTATTTTAGAAGTTGTTCTTACTTCCGTAACTCTCCGCCTGTCTTTTCAGCGATATACTCAACCAGAGATGAATGGAGGGACTTCTATTTCTTCGTCGGTCAGAGTCCTCTCTTTTGAACGGTAAATGATATTGAACGCGAGACTCTTCTTTCCCTGAGGTATATTGCCCCCTCTGAAATTGTCGAACACAGAGACTTCTTCGATAAGCTCCGACGGATAAGAATTGACTACCTCTGTAATCTTTGCAGAAGGGATTGCCTCATCAACTATAAGGGCGATATCCCGTTCAACCGGCGGAAATTTAGGGATGGAGCTATATTGGATTAAATCAGGCACGAGTTTCAGAAGCAGGTCAAGGTTGATCTCGAACAGGACGATCTCCGGTTTCTGTTTCTTCAGATCAAGCTTTTCAACTATCTCCGGACTCATCACGCCGACATACCCGATACGGTTTCTGGATATATAGATATCAGCCGACTGGCCTGCATGCAGAAAAGGCTCAAGTGAGGGAACAAAGGAATACCGGGCGATCTTCAACTCTTCGAAGAGGGATTCAAGAGCGCCTTTGGCAATATAAAATCCCGGCGCGTCCTCCTTCCAGAGAGCAGGTGTCTTCTCCTTGTAAAAAATTCCTCCGAGTCTGAACTCCTCTAATGGAAGCGAGTTCCCGATATCCTCGAATATCCTGGACATCTCGAAAATCCTGATGTCTTTCATGCCTCTGTCGAGATTGTATTTCAGATTGTTGATCAGAGCCGGGACCAGGGATGTTCTCAGCAGGTGCTCTTCCTGATTAAGCGGGTTACTGAGTGCAATGGCGTTTCGTCTCCTGTCCGAATCAGGGATGTTGATCATGTCCAGACCTGATGCACTCATAAAACTGAAATTAATGACTTCTGTAAGCCCTGCTTTTCTCATGGCCTCACGGATTATCCGGATATCCTTAGTCCTCTTTTTCAGTCTGCCTGAAGAAAGGGGCGTCTTTGGATTAGTTATCGGAATATTGTTATACCCATAAATCCTGGCGAGCTCTTCAGAGATGTCGCTGTCGCGTTTGATGTCCCTGCGGTGAGGCGGGGGGAAGACTGTAAAGGTATCTCCTTTATCTTCCGCCCTGATCCCCAGAAGCCTCAGGATTTCCAGCATCTCTTCCTTCGAGAGTTTTATGCCCAGGACTCTGTTGATCCTTTCATATGAGGCATGAACAGGTTCAGGGAGATATTTCACCGGATAGACATCGATGATTTTATGAATAGTGCCACCGGCTGTCTCTCTAATAAGCAAAGCAGCCCTGTCCAGGGCTTTTTCGAGGAACTCAATATCAGTACCCCTCTCGAACCTGTATGCCGACTCGCTCGATAGACCGAGCCTCTTGGATGTCTTTCTTATGGATGCAGGATCAAAATAGGCGCTTTCGAGGAAGACGTCGGTGGTCCTTTCACTGACCTCTGTATTGGCGCCTCCCATAATTCCCGCCACTGCAACCGGACGGACCGAGTCCCAGATCAAGAGTGAATTGTGAGGGATTTCACGCTCAGCGCCGTCAAGGGTCTTCATCTTCATATTTTCCGGAGCTTTTGCTCCGTCGGCATTTTCCTTTGTCAGCGCGGCAGAGGCTGAGTCCTTAAATGTTCCGGGAGTTGAGACAATGATCTTTCGCCCCTTCAGCAGATCAGCGTCAAACGCATGCAGAGGGTGACCGAATTCAAGCAGGACATAGTTGGTCACGTCTACCACATTATTGATAGACCTTATGCCGCATTTTTCAAGCCGGGACTTCATCCATTCAGGGGAATCCGATATCTTTACTCCTGTGATCACCCTTCCGGTATATCTGTTGCAGAGGTCGGGATTCAGGATCTCCACAGAGAAATCGGAAACAGGCTGTTCGCCTTCAATCTCGTGCGGAGGCAACTTCATAGGGGTCTTGAAAGGCCGCGGATAATTCTCTCGCGATCCCTGTCATACTCAGACAGTCCGGCCTGTTTGGCGTTACATTCACCTCAAAGACAACATCGCCGTCGACCTTCTCTTCTCCCTCAACCTCAAGCCCGATCATAGTGAGTTTTTCGGACACTTCCTGAGGAGAAGCAGAGATATCAACAAGCTCTTTTAACCATTCATATGTCGCACGCATGACGTTTATTATAGCCTTGCGGAATCAGGATTGACAAGGGACTAATTTGACTTACAACATTGTGCCCGCAACTGAAAACCGGACATTTTCATTTTGCCTTAACATTTTTTTGAGCCTGCTATTGACAGGTGATGTTTTACATCATATAATTCCTTATATTTAAAGTAGTTTGCTTAATACGGGGTGAGGTGTTGCAGTTCAAACAGACTTTCTGTTTCAGAGAACCATATTAAACATCATTCAAGAAAGGAGTATATTTATGAGAGTGCTATCTGCAAGAAACTTAGCAGTATCAGCTTCCGTCGTTATTATCAGCTTTCTTATCGGATGTTCGACCTTCCAGTACGCTCCAAAAAAGAATTACCTGTTTTATCACAAGGAACTGCCGCAGGCAGAACAGGCTGTAGAAAATGCAGCAATCGCAGGAAAGGATAAGCAGTGTCCCGAGGAGTTCAATGAGGCAAAGACACTCATGGAAAAAGCCTACGAGACATACTGGGCTTGCAAAACTCAGGAGGCCATTGCAATGGCCAAGGATGCGCGTTCAAAGGCTATGGCTCTCTGTCCGCCTCCGCCTACCTGTGAGCTCACAGCGGTTCCGAGAGAAGTTGAACTGGAACAGTCCTCAACCCTTACCCTGAAACCCTCGGGGAAGGTCAAGACCGCAATTCTTGACGGGACAGCGGTATCTCCTTCAGGCGGGACAAAGGTTGTCACGCCTCCAAACACAATGCCCTATCTGGCTCATGTTATAGGGCCGGGTGGTTCGGGAACATGCAGCGCTTCTGTTTCTGTAATTATACCTCCGCCGCCGTCTTGTGAGATTTCGGCAGAACCTGCGGCAATCCAGCAGGGACAGTCTTCCACTCTGACGTTGAAAGCAGCAGGAAAGGTTAAGTCCTCTGTACTTGACGGCACAGCAGTAGCCCCGACAGGCGGCACAAAGACTGTGAGCCCTTCTGATACAACTTCTTACATTGCACAGTGTTCGGGACCAGGCGGTCAACAGTCAGAAGCGCTACCGTCTCGGTAACACCTCCGCCGCCACCTGCGTGTGAGCTCTCGGCAGAGCCCAAAGAGATCTGGCAGGGACAGTCTGCGACTCTCACGTTGAAAGCCTCCGGCAACGTTAAATCCTCTGTGGTTGACGGAACGGCCATGGGTCCTGCAGGCGGGACAAAGACCGTTACCCCTTCAGATACGACTACATACGTTGGACAGTGTTCAGGCCCCGGCGGTTCAACAATAAGCACCGCAACTGTTGCAGTGGCTCCGCCGGCTGCCCCGACTTGCGAACTCACGGCAGAACCTAAAGAGGTTGCCGAGGGGCAGTCTGCAACTCTGAGATTAAAGACAGCCGGCAAGGTGAAATCTGCTCTCCTCGACGGAACAGAAGTTGCTCCGGCAGGCTATTCAAAGACAGTTACGCCAAAGATCACTACATTATATAATGCTCAGCTGAGTGGTCCGGGCGGTTCATCGATTTGCACAGCGACTGTTTTAGTCACCCCTCCGCCTCCTCCGACTGTTGATCTTACAGCAACACCTAAACAGATTGAACTTGGTCAGTCTTCTGCGCTTACGATGAAGACCGGAGGCAAGGTCAAATCTGCTGTCCTCGATGGGGCAGAGACAGCGCCTGCGGGCGGCACTAAATCCGTCAGTCCTGCAAACACGACCACATATGTTGCCCAGGCTTCTGGACCCGGCGGCACAGCAATGAGCAGCGCCACCGTCACCGTGATGCAGCCGGCCGCGCCGGGTTGTGTACTTTCCGCGGAGCCAAAGGAGATCGGTCAGGGCCAGTCCTCTAAGCTTACCCTGAAGACTTCAGGCAAGGTCAAATCTGCTGTCCTCGACGGGACAGAGACAGAGCCTGCGGGCGGCACTAAATCCGTCAGCCCGAAGACAACAACTCCTTATATAGCGCAGGTTTCAGGGCCGGGAGGTTCCACAATGTGCAGCGCGACCGTCTCGGTAACACCGCCTCCGCCGCCACCTGCTCCGACAGTCCTTGACAGGATGATTATCCACGTTAATTTTGCCTTTAATAAGACAGATATAACAAAAAAGGACAGGGCGGAACTGCAGAGGGCCATCAATTTCGTCAGTAAATATCCTAGCTCGCAGATTACAGTGGAAGGACACACTGACGATATCGGGACAGACGAGTATAACCAGCGCCTCTCCGAAGCAAGGGCTGCGGCAGTAAAGGATTACCTTGTCAAAGAAGGCGGAATTGACGCGTCCAGGATATCGACCATAGGGTATGGCGAATCAAAACCAGTGGCCCCAAATGACACTCCGGAAGGAAGGGCCGCAAACAGAAGGGCAGAAATATTGGTCCTTTCTAAATAGAGTCTGTATATAAAGTAACAAACACCCTCACCCTTACCCTTACCCTCTCCCCTCAAGGGAGAGGGTAGTAAATACGCCCCTCCCTTGAGGGGAGGGGTTTGGGGAGGGTGTTTAAGTGTAGAGTTTATACGCAGTTATAAATAGACTTTTTTATCGGAAACATGATTTGAGATCGAGGCCTTTCGGGGGTTTGCACAATTACCCCGAAAGGCCTTTTTGTACTATGCGTAATTTGCGGGATAGCCTTCAGCGAGATCCATTTTTTTCACATTTCCTTAACATCCTCTTCACAGGAAAAAGCTTTTAAAATCAATGGATTGAAAAAAAAGCATTTTTTGCTTGACATGCACTATATATTGTGGTTTAATGTCTTACAATGATTTTAAAAATACAATTTGTAGACTCATGGGGGAGGGGAAAAAAGTATGGAATTCTGCAAAGGCTTCAAAGATTGGCTTGAATGCCTTAACTGTCCGTATTTATGTACTGCTACGTGCCCTCTCGAGGGTGAAAATGTAGTAGAAAAGATGAGGAAGCAGATACATATTTTATCCGTCTCGATTACAGCTGAAGATAAATCATCACTTAGCTAATCCAAGCTGACATGGGCCGTCAACCGAAATAAACAAGGCAGGAAGTATAATAATTGTATAGACACACAAAAAAGGGGGAGAGATGGAAGCAGTAAAGAGTTTTTACTTGTCCAAGAATGCGATAAAGGTCCTTGAAAAAAGGTATCTCAAGAAAAACGAGGACGGACAAATAGTAGAGAAGCCTGAGGACCTTTTCAGGAGGGTCGCCAGAAGTCTGGCTGTTGCGGATTCGCAATACGGCAAGTCGTTTGAGGAAGTGGCCAAACTGGAGAAGGACTTCTACAGGATGCTCACTTCCCTGGAGTTCCTCCCGAACAGCCCCACCCTTATGAACGCAGGAAGGAGGCTCGGCCAGTTGAGCGCCTGTTTTGTCCTGCCCGTAGAGGACTCCATGGAGTCCATCTTCGATGCGGTGAAACATACTGCCATTATCCACAAATCCGGCGGCGGCACAGGGTTCAGCTTTTCGAGATTGAGGCCGAATGGAGATATCGTGGGCTCGACAAAGGGCATATCCTCAGGACCGGTCTCTTTCATGACCGTCTTTGATACAGCCACGGAGGCCGTAAAACAGGGCGGCACGAGGAGAGGCGCCAACATGGGAATCCTCAGGGTTGACCATCCCGACGTCCTCAGCTTCATCACCTGTAAGGACGACAATACAAAATTCAATAACTTCAATATTTCTATTGCCATCACCGATGAATTCATGCAGGCTGTTGAGGAGGACAAACCCTACGACCTCATCAACCCAAGGACAAAAAAGGTCACCAGTTCACTGAAGGCAAGAGACGTCTTCAATCTGATCGTTGAGCACGCCTGGAAAAACGGAGAACCCGGAATAGTGTTTATCGACAGGGTGAACGCATCGAACCCTACCCCTTTGGTCGGAAAGATAGAGTCTACCAATCCATGCGGTGAACAGCCGCTTCTCCCATATGAATCCTGCAACCTCGGCTCGATCAATCTTGCGAAAATGGTCAAAGAGGTCAAGGGTTCGGAGTCAGGTGCACCGCGTTATGAAGTCGACTGGAACAGACTGCAAGACACGACGCGAAAGGCGGTCCACTTCCTCGACAATGTTATAAATGTAAATAGATACCCTCTCCCAAAGATAGAAGAGATGACAAAAGCCAACAGGAAGATAGGCCTTGGCGTAATGGGGTGGGCTGATATGCTCATACAACTGGGCATCCCCTATAATTCCGACAAAGCCGCAGACCTTGCTGAAGAAGTAATGAAATTCATCCAGAACGAGGGCAAGAGTTCTTCAGCGGCACTCGCAGAAGAACGCGGCGTCTTTTCAAATTACGAAGGAAGTATCTTCGACGGAAAGATCAGGGTCAGGAATGCTACCGTAACAACAATCGCACCGACCGGCACGCTCTCTATAATTGCAGGCTGTTCGTCAGGCATTGAACCGCTGTTTGCCGTCTCATTTGTAAGGACTGTCATGGAAGGCACCAAGCTGATCGAGATCAATCCCTATTTTGAAAAAACCGCAAAAGAACGCGGGTTCTGGTCCAGGGAACTCATGGAAAGGATCGCGGACAGGGGCTCGGTACAGGACTTTGATGAAATTCCTGCGGACGTAAAATCCGTCTTTGTAACTGCTCACGACATAACTCCTGAGGAGCACATCAGGACGCAGGCTGCCTTCCAGAAGTATGTCGACAACGCAGTCTCCAAGACCGTAAATTTCCCCCACAAGGCCACTCCGAAGGATGTGGAGGAAGTCTATCGCCTCGCGTATAAGCTTAACTGCAAAGGCGTTACGGTCTATCGCGACGGATCAAGAGAGCAGCAGGTCCTCACCACAGGCAAAAAAGCGGACAAGCATGAGGCCGCAGAGGTAAAGCAAAAGATTGTGCCGCGCAAGAGGCCTGACGTTATAAAGGGTTCAACAAGGTTCATGAAAACCGGATGCGGCAATGTCTATGTCACCATCAACGAGGACGAAAACGGTCATCTTTTCGAACTCTTCACCTCTATGGGAAAAGCAGGCGGCTGCGCTGCCAGCCAGTCCGAGGCCATAGGAAGGCTTGTCTCCCTCGCGTTCAGATCGAACATAGCTCCCGAAGAAGTCATAATGCAGTTGAAAGGCATCTCCTGTCATTCACCGACGTGGCATGACGGCGGCAGGATACTTTCCTGCTCTGACGCCATAGCAAGGGCTTTGGAAAAATACAATTCAAAAGGCGCAAAAGGCAACGGGGACGGCAATAAGGTAGTCCTGCTGATGGGCGCCTGCCCTGAATGCGGCGGGGCCGTAGAACACGAAGGAGGCTGCGCCGTCTGCCATAACTGCGGTTTCACGAAGTGCGGCTAACGCCTTGCAGGATGAAAAAGAGATAGAGAGGATCGTTCATTATTTCAGGGAGCGGGCTGAAGTGGCTGCTCTCTATCTCTTTGGAAGCTACGCAAAGAATAGGAAGACTGAAGAAAGCGATATAGACATCGCCGTGCTTATAGATGAGACGGGGTCAGGGAAGAAATACCTTGAGCGTCTCAGAAAAGAATATTATGAGGCGTCGCCCAGATTTTCTCTTCGGCCCGTCGATATCGTAATCTTAAACACTGCCCCGCCCTTTCTGAAATACCAGGTCCTGAAAAAAGGCCGGGTACTTATTGACAGGAAAAGAAAATTCCGGGTCGCTTTTACGGAAAAAGCGATCACCGAATATCTGGACTATAAACCCATCCAGGATATTTATCTCAAAGCTGTTGCACGTCGTTTCAGGGAGAAATCGGTTGGTAGATAAACCTCTCATTCTAAAAAAAATTGAAAGAATAGAGAAGTATCTGAAACAGGTCCGGCAAAAGCAGGACCACGGACTTGAATTATTCAGCAAGGATCATGACCTCCAGAGTATAGTCCTGTTCAATCTTATACAGTCCATACAGGCATGTGTCGATATCGGAGCCCATATAATAAGCGATTCAGGATGGGAAGCGCCCGGTTCACAGGCAGATATTTTTGAGATGCTGGCGCAGAATAAAATCATTTCGAAGCAACTCTCTCAGCGGATGATAAAGATGGTCGGTTTCAGAAACAGGATTGTCCACGAATATGAAAAGATAGACCTCCGGATCGTATATGATGTATGGCAAAAAAACAGCAAAGATATTGATAAGTTTTGTAAGAGTGTCGTTTTGAAATATAAACTCTGAAAAGAGGAGGCTTTAAACGAAAGAACATTCGATAATTTCAGTGCAGAAGTTGAAAAGTAGCAGCATCACCAGCCAGACGAACACCCTATACCCTTCTCTCTTTCTTTCCAATGTTCCTGATTATAATCAAATTTCAATGGAAAACATTATTTGAAACAACGTTCCGACGTCCCCCGTTAAAGGAGAAAAATAAACGTTGTTTATCACAATCGTAGGGGCAGACCCGTTTGTCTGCCCTGTAACAGACAATGGATCATACGATATAACAAAATAATGACAATACAGTGCGCACACATTGGTGCGCCCCTACAAAAACATGAAATATGATCCCGATATACATCACCGCCGATCAATCCGCCTGAAGGATTACGATTATTCACAGTCGGGCGGATATTTTGTAACGATATGCACCAAGGACAGGGAATGTCTGTTTGGGGAGATTAAAGGCGTGGAAGAGCGGTTGAACGGTGCGGGGTCTATGGTCGAAAAATGGTGGCAGAAAATACCGTATAAATTTTCATCGATTGTTATAGATAGGCACATTATAATGCCGAATCATTTCCACGGTATCATTGTAATTGTAGGGGCGGCCCTATGTGGCCGCCCTGGTTTGGATGGTCACAAGGTAGGTGGCCCGTTTGGGTGATCAACCTGAAATGGACCTGCAATGGAAAACCGGCCAACAACGGGAAAACGGGCAACCACATAGGGTTGCCCCTACGGTGGGTGATATTATTGATTGGTTTAAAACCATGACAACAAATGAATACATCAGAAACGTCAAACAGAACAATTGGACCCCATTCCCCGGCAAATTATGGCAGCGTAATTATTATGAGCATATCATCCGCAGCGAAACAGAATTGGACAAAATACGCGAATACATCACCAATAATCCTTTAAACTGGGAGACGGATGAAAACTACATGGCATAATGAAAAACTCGCACCATTGGTGCGAGGCCGCGAAAAAACAGCTCTCAACGGTCTTGAGCATGACACCGACAATCTAAATTGGATATCCCGATGAACCCTGCCACTTATTCCGCTGCAAAACTGCCGCCTGTTCCTGAACAGTCTGCCACCTCACTCTTTATAGTGTATCAATCCGGGAATGCTTTTAAAATGCTTGTCCAAGGTAAGAACCTGAAGGCCATGTTCCATCGCCACCATCCCCACGAGAATATCAGACATCGGCAAGGTAATTCCTTTACGTCTGAGCCTGGCTCCGACATGCCCGGACTGAATCCAAGCGTCTGGCGTCATTTCGAAATACTTGAGAGCGGATAAAGCGTCTGGAAGACGCAGCGCCTCCTCGTCGTCTTTGGCACCTTGCAAAAGCTCATAGTATATAACACCACACAGACTTGCCCGCCCCGTTTCAATAAGAGATGTAACAGTCTCTGCTGTCTTGGAATGTCCTCTGAAGAACTCGATCCAGGCACTTGTGTCAATCAAAACATTACTATTTCCCAAGGGACTTCTCTCTCCTGGCTTGAGCTTTAAGTTCCCCGGTTTCCTGGGCTTCCCAATCGAACGAAAGGGAAGTTTTGCCTTTGAGGGAGAGGAGATCCCTGACCTTGTTATGTCTTATATATTCTTCCATAGCGGCTGTAATTGCCTTGGTTTTAGATTTTTTGCCTGACAACTTTTGCACCTCTTTGATAAGATCATCAGGGTATATTTAATGTTGCACGCATAGTATACACCTCCAATATATGCTTATATTATATGACTCTAAATGATGTTTTGCAACGGGGAACCTCTGTCGGAGTCGACTGTAAAGTGAAATGGACGACTACAGTTAAGGCCCCGGGGGTGAACTTTGGCTTTTTATTTATTTGACAAATAAAGTATTTTGTTTTCTAATAGAGGGCAGGAAACATTAAAAGAATCCAGTGGCATATCAGATCATTATGAATAGAAAAACATGACAATGAGATATTCTTTCAACTTTCGATGGTTGACACAATAATTTTGGTAAGTGTTCGATCTGAGACATCTCAGGGACACTAATAAAGACCTGAATTGAAAAACCATAGAAAAACTGTCGATAAAACTGCTTCCTGCGATCCCTTGACAGGGCTTCTTAACAAAGATGTCTTTTATGAGTATGTAACACAGACCATCGCATTTGCAGCCCGAAATGAAAATATTGCAGCTATTTTGTTTATCTGCATTGATCGTTTAAAGCTTATTAACGATACCCTCGGTGAAACTTATGGCAATAAATTACTAAAGTCGTTAGCAAAGCGTCTAAAGGCTTGTGTAAGAAAGAGCGACCTGTTGGCTCGACCTGGCAGAGATGAGTTTCATGATTTTGCTTCCCAAGATCAGGTATGCTGAAGATGCAGCCCTCATAGCAAGAAAGATATTCACCTCCCTGGAATCACCTTTCACTCTTAAAAACCATAAATTGATTGTGTCAATTAATGTCGGAATCAGCGTCTATCCAAACGACGGGGATAACGCTAAAGCTCTCCTTAATACATCATATACAGCCTTGCAACGGTCCAGGGAACTCGGGGAAAACACATATCAATTCTATTCGCCGGCTTTAACTGAGAAAGCGTTTGAGCGAATGGTAATGGAGAATGATCTGAAATTCGCTCTCCAACGTAAAGAGTTCATCCTTCACTACCAGCCGCAAATTGATCTTAAATCAGGGATGATAACCGGCCTGGAGGCTCTTGTGCGCTGGCGGAAGCCAGGAGAGGACCTGCTTTATCCAAAGAGTTTCCTCTATTTGATGGAAGAAACAGGCCTCATAGTTCCACTCAGTGAATGGGTTCTCCGAACTGCCTGCCAACAAAATAAAGCTTGGCAGGAAGCCGGGCTTAAGCCTTTACGTATTGCGGTGAACATCTCATCCCGTCATTTCCATGAAAAAGATATAACACACATAGTAAGCAGAGTACTTGAAGAAACCGGCCTTGCGCCAGAGTTCCTTGAACTGGAATTAACAGAGAGCATTTTTTTGAAAAACCTCGAGCGAACTGTGAAGGCACTCAAAGTGTTAAGGAAGATGGGCGTCAATATTTCGATTGACGATTTTGGTACTGGCTACTCCTCCCTCAGTTACCTTAAATATTTTCCTATTAACAAGTTAAAGATTGTGGAGCCTTTCATATCTTCAGTCTCATTCAGCCCTACGGACGAAGTGATTGCAAGGGCGATTGTCGCTTTGGCCCATACGCTGAATATGAAGGTCGTAGCAGAAGGCGTGGAAAAGAAGGAACAGATGCAACTCATCCGTTCCCTCAAATGTGATGAACTGCAGGGCAACATATTCTGCCTGCCTCTTCCCCCGGAAGAGATAGGCAGACTTCTTAAAAAAGACAAAAAGTCGAAATTATAAGGAGTTATTCAAAAAAGTCATAGAAGACAAGAAATTTCATAGCACTTTCTTAAATACCACTTTCGTTCATCATTAACTTTTAGTATTGCTTGATTCTAAGGACTGTGCAAGTATCATCCGCTTCTCGCTCGGAGCCCTCCTTATAAACGCGGTCCGCACCTGATAACCCTCAAATAGAACATCTCGCCATGGATGTCGGTTTCGGAAATTAACTGTCACACAAGATGATCTGTCATGCTTCACCATACCTTCCTGTTACAAACAGACTGCAACTTTACATAATTTTGAACATTGCTAAGACACGACAGAAGAGATAACACTGCTGCATTATTTGGTTAATAATTTGCTATGATCTATTCAGAATGATTAGTAGGAGGGATAGAATATGACGAGAAAAGAAAAGACGAATACTACCTCCAAGAAAGTTGGGCCTTCCAGTAATAAAACTGAATCATATTACCGCACAATATTTGAACAGTCCCCTGATGGCATGCTAATCATTGACGCCCGGGGAAAGATCATCGAATTCAATGAAGCGGCATGCCGCAATCTCGGATATACCAGAGAAGAATTTTCAAAACTCGGCATATCCGATATTGATTCGGATCAAACCCCTGAAGAAATGGAAGAGACTATTAATAGGATTCTAAAAGATGGAAGGTCTGAGTTCGAAGTCAGACAAAGAACAAAAAGAGGTGAAATAAGAAATGTCCGCGTTATTACGCAAGTTATCAACTTGTCCGGACTTACAGTCTTTAATACCATCTGGAAAGATATCACCGATCAAAGGCGGGCAGATGCGGCCCTGCAAGCGAGTGAGAAACTGTACAGGTTTTTGGCAGAGAATTCAACCGACATGGTAACACGCCATTTGCCGGACAGTACATATCTTTATGTTTCACCCGCATGTCGAACGTTATTTGGTTATGAACCTGGAGAATTGATGGGCACAAAGGCCTTTGATCAGATACATCCGGAAGATGTCAATAAGGTCATAACCCTTACGCAAAAGGCCATTAGAACGGGTGCTACCAACATGGGACAATATCGCCACCGCAAGAAGGACGGAAGATATATTTGGGTCGAGACCGTCGGCAAAGTTATTAAGAATGCAGAACCAGGGAATGTCGAGGACATCATCTGCGTCGTTCGTGACATCACTGAACGCAAGCGGGCAGAAGAAGAACTTCGGAAGCTGAACCGAACACTGCTGGCTTTGAACGACAGCAGTCACGCTTTGAGGCGCGCCAAAGATGAAGATTGGTACCTCAATGAGATTTGCCGTATCGTCGTTGAAGACTGCGGCCATGCCCTGGTCTGGATCGGCTATGCAGAAAAAGACGACGGTAAGACCGTTCGTCCGGTAGCTTTCGCGGGTTTTGACGAAGGGTATATCAAATCGTTGGATGTCACATGGGCTGATACGGAACGCGGTCGGGGTCCTGTCGGCACAGCGATACGGACTGGCTCGCCAACGGTTTTCCGGAACATGCTGTTCGATCCCCGGTTCGCCCCATGGCGGGAAGATGCCCTCAAGCGCGGGTATGCCGCCGCCGTCGGTCTTCCGCTTCTTGCAGATGGAAAGGCTTTCGGCTCCCTTACGATCTATTCCAGGCACCCTGACCCCTTTTCTGATGAGGAAGTGAGATTACTGGCTGATCTGGCTGATGATCTGGCTTATGGAATCAGCTCAATACGGTCGCGTACAGCACATGCGAAAGCAGAGGATGCCTTGAGGGAAAGCGAAGAACACTATCGTACCTTATTCGAGAATATGCTGAACGGATATGCCTATTGCAGGATGCTTTATGAGAATGGGGTACCACGGGACTTTATTTATCTCGATGTCAACCCGGCATTTGAGAAACTGACAGGGCTGAAAGATGTGGTCGGGAGAAAGGTATCGGAAGTTATTCCAGGGATACGGGAAACTGATCCGGAATTGTTCGAGATTTATGGCAGGGTGGCTTTGACAGGCATGCCCGAGCGGATTGAGACCTATCTTGAGGCCCTGGACATCTGGTTCTCAATATCGGTGTACAGTCCGCGAAAAGAACACTTTGTTGTCGTATTTGAAGTTATCACCGGGCGCAAAAAGGCTGAGGATAAATTAATCCATGCAAATCGCCTGTATGCAGTGCTAAGCCAGGTCAACCAGGCAATCGTCCGTTCACAGGATCGGAATCTGCTTTTCAGAGAGATATGCAATATTGTGGTTGATTACGGTAAATTCAAAATGGCATGGATTGCATTGCCTGATAATGAAACAGGAATGATAAAACCGCTTGTTTTTAGCGGATTTGAAGATGGTTATCTTGAACATATTCTCATCTCTGCAAATAACAGTCCTGAAGGACAGGGACCGACAGGAAGCGCATTCCGTGGAGGGAAATATTTCATCTGCAATGATATCCAGAATGAGCCTGTGATGCAACCATGGCGCGAAGAAGCGCTCAAAAGAGGCTATCGGTCCTCTGCCGCATTCCCCTTTAAGGTGAAAGATAATCTTGCAGGCGTTCTCAGTATCTATTCGACCGAATCCAACTTTTTCAATGACGAGGAGATCAGGTTGATCGGTGAAGTTACATCAGGTATTTCCTATGCATTGGAGACAATTGAAAAAGAGGAACAGCGCAAGCGGGCGGAAGAAGAACTTCATGATAACTATTTTTGCCCAGTCTGCGACTCAACATGATACTCAGCGAATCACTGGAAGATAGACCATTAGATGAATTCTTGCAGAAGGCTCTCAATATGCTTCTTTCAGTTCCCTGGATCGCCTTTGAACCAATCGGTAATATACAGCTTGTTGAAGACGGTCAGCATCAGATGCTGGTAATGAAAGCCGAGAGTAATATGCCTGAAGCAGTGCGGAAAGCAAGTGTAAGTGTCCCTTTCGGTCAATGCCTGTGCGGGAAAGCCGCATTGACCCAACAAATACAATTCAGTGACCATGATGAGTGTTATGATATATGCCACAAGGGGACACTTCCTTACGGTCATTACGCGGTGCCTATCCTGTTTAGCGGGAGAACACTGGGTGTGTTCAATATCTTTTTAAAAGAAGGGCACGTCAGAAGCAAAAAAGAGGAAGAATTCCTGCGCACTGTTGCCGATACACTGGCAGGAATCATTATGCGCAAGAAGGCAGAGGAAAGGATTGAATATCTTGCCTATTACGATGCGTCTGACAAGTCTTCCCAACAGAAACCTCTTTATTGACAGGCTTAAACAGGGAGTAGCAAGAGCAGAACGCTACTTCAAAGATTGTTGCAGTTTTAATTACGGATATTGACAGGTTCAAGTCTATAAACGATACCTATGGAACTGAGGTTGGGGACAAGGTCCTCAATGAAGTTGCAGAAAGGCTTTCGACCGCTGTCCGCAAAGGTGATACCATAGCGCGTCTTGGAAACGATGAATTTGGGATAGCGCTTCTTGATATTGCCAGTCTTGATGATGTCATTCCGGTCATGGAGAAGATCATGAAGTATATATCTTACCCTTTAAAGATCGATAGCAATGAAATAGTATTAACTTTTAGCACCGGTATCTCAATATATCCTCATGACAATAAGAATCCGCAAGATCTCTTAAAAAATGCAGAATTGGCACTTTTGGATAGCGAAAAGAGAGGGAAGGAAAACCTGCCAGTTTTACACTGAAGATTTCAATATAAAGGCGTCAGAATTTATATTGATGGAAAAGAACCTTTGCAATGCTATTCAGAATGAGGAATTCATCCTCCACTATCAACCTTACTGGGATATTATCACAAAAAAGATGGTCGGTATGGAAGCCCTTGTCAGGTGGCAAAGCAAGGACAAGGGATTGAGTGCCTCCGGGGAAGTTTATCCCGGTGCTTGAGGATACGGGGATGATTATAGAGGTTGGAGAATGGATATTAAGGGAAGCCATGAGACAGGTAAAGGAATGGCAGAATAATGGATATCCTGTAGTGCCGATCTCTGTAAATCTCTCATTAATTCAGTTCAGGCAAAAAGATCTGGCCGGGATGGTGAAAAAGATAATGAAAGACTGTGGTTTTTCTCCATCGCTCCTTACCCTGGAGATAACGGAAAGCGCCTTTATGCTGGATATAGAATTTACCAAATCAGTGCTTACGGCAGATAAAAGAGATAGGGTGTTCAGTATCTATTGATGATTTTGGAACAGGGTATTCATCTTTGGCTATCTCAAGAGATTTCCGATTGATAATCTGAAGATTGATATATCTTTTATAAGGGAAGTGGTGCAGGATCCCGATTCCGCCTCAATCGTCATGGCTATTATCAACATGGCACATACGCTGAATTTAAAAACAATTGCAGAAGGGATAGAGACAGAGGAACAGTGGAAGTTTTTACGTCTTCTAAGATGTGATATGGGGCAGGGTTTCTACTTGAGCAAACCTTTGCCTGCAGAGGAAGTCGAAAAATTATTCAAGCCGTAGCGGAGATTCACCTGGGCGGAGTCGGTCCGCCTTGATGAGGATGCCTCGCCACGATCATATCTGTTGCCCATGAAGGTTTCTACCAGAATTGCGCATAGTGGAAAACCTCGGACTTCCGCATCCCGGTAACGATGTTGCCCTCCGGACGTATTTGCAGTGTCAAAAAGGAAGCGTCATGCAGAAAGATTTTCATTATGATATTATTTGGGTGCTCACCCCAAAGAGACGGGAAAGCCGCATATAGGCCCTTAATAGGGCGATCTAAGATATCGATAACGCGGCATGACTGATCGATCTCCACGCCACCGTACGTACTTCCGGGCTGTCTGAGAACCGCAGGGATGAATATGAATCTAAGAGTTCACACATGATTGCTCTTTCTGATAATATGTAACATGTCTCATGCAAACGGCTCCATCAAGGCGATCATGTACGCATTGGGCGCTAACGGCGGTATCGCTGTGGCGAAAGGGTTCGCGGCGTGGCACACAGGGTCGGGAGCAATGCTCGCAGAAACCATCCATTCTTTTGTCGACTGCGCGAATCAGCTCCTGCTTTTAGTGGGCATCAAGCGGTCGAAACAGCCCGTTTCAGAAGTACACCCTCTCGGCCACGGCAAGGCTGTCTACTTCTGGTCCTTCATCGTGGCGCTCATGCTGTTCAGCATGGGGGGCATCTTCTCAATCTATGAAGGTGTACATAAGCTAATGCACCCTGAGATGCCTGAAGCGCCATGGGTAGCGGTAGGGGTCCTGATTATTTCCGTGCTGCTGGAATCCGGGTCGTTAAAAGGGGCTCTCTCTGCAGCAAAGAGCAGCAGGGGCAAACGCCCCTTTGTGAAATGGTTCAGGGCAAGCCGCGAGAGTGAACTTATTGTGGTGCTCGGGGAGGATATCGCCGCCCTGGCAGGTCTGTCCCTTGCGCTCGTCGCTGTTGTAGCAACAATCGTTACAGGGAACCCGATCTTTGATGCACTGGGGACAATCGGCATCGGGGTTGTACTGGTACTCGTAGCGATTATCGTCGGCATTGAAGTAAAGAGTCTCCTGATAGGCGAAAGCGCAGACCCTGAAACTCTCTCGGCATTGCGCGACTTCCTTTCAGGACGGCCGGAGATTGCAGAGGTATATAGTCTTATCACCCTTCAGCTTGGAACGGACCTGATGGTATCGGTAAAAGCAAGGATGGAGGAGATGAACACTGCAGTTCATTTGATAGAAGACATCAATGAGGTGGAATGTGCGCTCAGGACGACTTTTCCGCAGATACGCTGGATATTCTTCGAGCCCGACGTGAAGGATTGATGAAAGGCAGGGACGCGCAACAGGGGAAGAGAAGCTTCGTTCCAGTTTACTATGTGAAGACTTTGCATATCCGTTCTGTCTACCGGCATAAAATGACAATATACGTATCCCAATTATGAACAAATTTTGTCATATCTCTGAAACAGCGGACTAATTTCCTTATACAACAGCAAGTTACAAAGCTTTGCTTTTGGCATGGAATGTGCTTTTGTAACGATATGAGCCAATTTCTTAAGGTGGTGATGACAAAAGGAAGCGTACCTGTACTCGTACTCAGCTGTTTACTTATCCTTTCCTGGATGTTGTATCCTTCCTTTCGGTATGAAAAGGCTTCGATGGGCAAGACTGAAATTAGGTACGACAAATTCACACAAGTCATCTATTTGAGGAGTTCGCTTAATCCAAATGCGGAATGGGTACCTACAAAGCACAAAGGCATAATGGAAACAAAGTATAGCCTGGCTGAGAAAGAACTGGAGGAAGCACTCGAAGAAACCGGGAAGAAAACGCGACAGAGACCGATAAAAGATGTGAGCCTCAACAGAATCATAATTACCACCGCCTCCCAATAAAACCACTGCAATATCCCCATCTGAAATTCTCTGATTTGAATTTCCTTGCCAGGAACGAACAACCATGGACATTTCATTGGGCATCAGATATCATTTGAAGAAGGAGGTCTACAATGACAAAAGCAGTCGTTTTTGTTTTATCAATATTGCTTCTGTTTCTCGTGGCGTCTCTGGGCCTGAGCTCCGAACCGGCAAATGCCGGCGAATTGACCATCTCCAGCCCAGCCTTTGAGAATAACAGCCACATACCTGACACTTACACCTGCAAGGGCAGAAACATCAGTCCGCCGCTGCTGATCGGAAATATTCCTGCCTCGGCAAAGTCCCTGGCTTTGATCCTGGAGGACCCAGATGCGCCTTCCGGAATATTTGTGCACTGGGTCATGTGGAATATTCCTCCGGGGACCAGGGAAATATCTGAAAACTCTTCTCCACGCGGTGTGCAACAGGGGCTTAATGACTTCAGAAAACACGGATACATCGGTCCTTGTCCGCCTTCCGGCACACACAGATATTTCTTCAAAATCTACGCCCTCGATACCCTTCTCCGTCTGCAGTCCGGCGCCGCAAAAAAAGACCTGGAAAAGGCCATGAAAGGCCATATCATAGACCAGGCCACATTGACAGGCATGTTTCAGAGAAGGTAGCATCAAAATAAATACCCGGAACTGTTCAACACTGAGGTATATGGCTTGATTTCTGAAGCAAAATCACGGGCAACCTTGACGAGACCGAAGACGAAGCGGAGGTCTCAGCTTTGAACTCTGCAACGATATTGAAGTCAGATAAGGTTTGAACACAATCACAGGCAGTTTATTTGGATTCAGAAATTGAGTCATATACCTTCCAACACTATTTTTGACAGCAATGAGGAGGTGGAAATGCTCAGGTAGCCAAATTAGCTTCCCGGAGGCCGCAGAAGAGAAGCCTCCCAGACAAAGGGAGGCTGTTTGTTGATCCGCCCTATTTTATCTGGATTTTCAACTCTTCTATGATACCGGCAAACTCATTTGTGTACTGTTCTTCGTGCTCCGACAGAAACTCATCCATTTTGGCCTTTACCGCCTCGTCGACAGTCACCGCCATCTGCATTATGGTCTTTCCGTCAGGTGTCCTAACAGGCTTCATTCTAAGCTGAGGGTTGCTTTCAACATGCTTTCTCAGATCAGCCGCAACCTTCGCTTTCACTTCTTCATACTCTTTCATGATGACTGCCAGGGCCTTCAGACTGGATTCGATGACAACGGTATTCTGCCGGTCTTTCAGCGTTTCAATAGCAAGGATCGCTTTCTGCCTGGACTCCATTTGCTCCAGAAGGCTGTTTAAGCTCATCGAATCAATCAGGGTCGTCTGGGCCATTCTCAGCACGGAGGGCTTGCTCCCCCTTAACTTTTGCCAAAGACTGTTTGAATCGATCCTGCCCTGGAAAAAATCCTTCAGTATTTCCGCTATCTTTCCTTCATCCTGCATCCTTTCCTTTTCCTCAGGAGAGAGGACACCGACTTTGTCCGCCTTTTCAAGTGCAATCTCAAGGGCGCTCTTAACTCTTCCCATTACAACCTCCTATGGACTTATTATGTATTATCGAATCCGTTCCGCCGGAAGACGGATATGTCCCGCTGCTTACCGGATGAACGGCTCATTCATCATACCTGCCGGCATTTCTACGCGTTTCCCGATATTTCAGAGCGGATCACCTGAGCATCGGGATGGCGAGCATACCCGATTCATCTATCGACAGCACCGCGACACTGGTCCATGAAGCAGACCTTGCCCTGTACGAAACAAAAACAAAGGGCGGCAATACAGTCGAACTCGCATGAACTCGTTTATGATTTTTTCCCTTTATTCATGGTGACCTTCAAGCCGCGTTCCGCCAAAATCTGAGACACCGGACGTCCGAATATAAACATCTCGAATTCCCTCTTCAGCTCCAGTTCTTTGAATGCAAAGGTCCGTATGGACAGGTCATTGTGGACGAAGTTCCTTCATCCCGGCAAGCACCGACTGCCTTCTTTTGTCCCGCCGCAAAAGCAGATATAAGGCTTTCTATCTCATGGCAAGGGCATTCCTGCTCATGTTTCTGTATGAGTTCAAGGACCGGATCGCCGGAGTTGATTATATCCGACCTCTGCAGGGTATTTCTGCCTATGACGGAGACTATGCCCGTAGTATCCCAGCACTTCAGCAGCCGACATTCAAGCGGGCGATGCTGATATACAGCGCACGATGCAGTTGCCTCATCATAGAAGAAACAACCCCAATCCCTGCCGTTGCCTGCTATTTTGATCAATTCGACCGGGGATAGGTTCAGAGCATGTCCTTTATAGGGTTGTATGCCTGTTCTCCCTTTCTGAGGGTCACCAGATGCTCATATCCGACGTGACCTCCACGCAGGATGTCTTTGTCTTCATGATGAAGGACCGGGCCGCCTTTCTTGCAGCATGTCCCGCAGCGTATGCACTCCGTTATATTTCCCGATGAGATTGTCAACATATGTTATCTAGATCTTAAACCCCGAAAGCTCACTTTAATTAATAAAGTATGCCCGTAAACTTGTTCATCACCCTGAGGCTCTGCTATGGGCGATTGGGAAGCAAAATCACGGGTACCTTGAGGGGACCGAAGACTGAGGGAGGTCTCAGCTTTGAACTTTGCAACGACATTGAAGTCGATAAGGGTTTGAACGCAATCACAGGTAGTCAATTTGGATTCAGAAATCGAGCCATAGACCAGTTCCGCAGATATATTGGACGGCAATAAAATCCGATTTGATATCGCATAAAGCCAGATCCTGCGTTGGAAAGGTTTTTTTGCACATTTGCCAGCCGCACAGAAGTGCAGGCCGGACCCGGCTTCTACTTCTTTTCCAGGACTATTTTGTGCTTCAGCAAAGAGATTTCCTTGATCTGACCGTCAAATATCTTCTGTTCCCCGAACAGGTTCCTGAGATAAATCTTTCCCTCCTCGGGCCGCATGATATCAACACTTTCGAGGTACATCTCTTCCTTCCCATCCTTATATACATAGGCATTCGCTTCACACATGTTTCGTCTCCTTCCTGATAATCTCTATGATCTTTTCTATCATATGGGGCAGAGGCTCTTTCTCCACACTTACAATATCAATGCCTTCCTGGTTGAGGGGAAGCAGGATTTTCTTGACGTCCGACGATGCAACAGCCTCCGCCATTTTCGGGGTAAGCTCACCGAGCATTGCATTGGGAAGGACAATGCTCAGGGGGCCGACGACAATATCAACCTTGCCCGCATTACGGACGATGGCATTTTCGCCTGTAGCGCCTTTGTTGGCCCTTGATTTCATCATCGCCGTTGTTGCAGCAGCATTCGTACCGAGGGCGAGTATTTCTACCGTATCTCCGAATTCATCCCTCAGCCTCTTGACCACTATGCTTCCGATGCCCCCACCCTGGCCGTCAATGACCGCGATTTTCAACACAGAATAAGTATAAAAACATCCAATCCTCTCTGTCAAACTACGGTGAATCGCACTTGCCCGGATCGTGTAATATTTGTGGAAGATGGGATATAATACTGACTTAAGACTTTGATTCATTGGAGGCTGATATCAAGAAGGCACCTGACAGTAAAGGCTATTTTGGCATGTATGGCGGACGTTTTGTTCCTGAGACCCTCATGCCTGCTCTCAAAGAGCTTGGGGAAGCATATTTCATGTCAAAGAAGGACAAAGCCTTCCAAAAAGAGCTCGAACAACTGCGGAAGAATTACATAGGAAGGCCCACACCACTTTACTTTGCAAAACGGCTCACAGAACACCTTGGCGGAGCAAAGATATATCTGAAGCGCGAAGACCTTGCGCATACCGGCGCTCATAAGATAAACAACGCTGTCGGGCAGGTGCTTCTTGCCAGGAAAATGGGGAAACAGAGGGTTATAGCTGAGACAGGCGCCGGTCAGCACGGAGTTGCAACAGCTACGGGCGCTGCACTGGTGGGACTTGCGTGTGACATATATATGGGCACGGAAGACATGCACAGGCAGTCTCTGAATGTCTTCAGGATGAGGTTGCTTGGCGCCAGGGTCATAGAGGTGCCGATCGGGTCAAGGACCCTGAAAGATGCGATCAACGAAGCCCTCAGGGATTGGACGACGAATGTTCAGTCCACTCATTATGTGCTCGGCACAGTATTCGGACCGCATCCTTTTCCGGTCATGGTAAGGGATTTTCAGTCCGTCATCGGAAGGGAAGCACGGAAGCAGATTTTGCATGCTGAAGGGAGACTGCCCGATTATCTCATTGCATGTGTCGGCGGAGGAAGCAATGCCATGGGACTCTTTTACGAATTCCTTCGGGATGATGTGAAGATGATAGGCGTTGAAGCCGGCGGCAAAGGCATTGCCACAGGAGAACATGCCGCGCGCTTCGCCGGCGGTTCAGTAGGTGTTTTTCAGGGATGCAAGAGCTATCTCCTGCAGGATGACGACGGAAACGTCCTCGGGACGCATTCTGTCTCTGCCGGACTTGATTACGCATCCATAGGGCCGGAACACCCGTTTCTGCGTGACTCGGATCGTGTGCAGTATTCCTATGCAGTGGATGAAGAAGCTCTTGCCGCGTTTGAACTCCTGTCGAACCTTGAAGGCATTATACCGGCACTTGAATCGGCACATGCAATAGCCGAGACAGTCAAGCTGGCGCCGAATCTCTCAAAGGACAGGATCATCATTGTCAATCTCTCCGGACGCGGGGACAAGGATGTCCAGCAGGTTGCGCAGATAAAGGGGATAACGTTATGAAGACGAGGATCTCCGGAAGATTCGCCAAACTGAAAAAAGAAGGCCGAAAGGCATTTATTCCCTATATCGTGGCTGGTGATCCCTCATTGGAAAAAACAAAAGAGGTCGTCTTTTTGTTTGAGGAGTGCGGGGCCGACATAATTGAACTCGGCGTCCCTTTTTCCGATCCTCTGGCTGACGGACCCACAATCCAGCGTGCTGCAGAAAGGGCGCTGCTGAACGGCGTTACCCTGAGAAAAGTGATTTCCCTGGTTCGCGAGTTGCGGCAGTCCACTCAGATACCCCTGGTACTTATGACATATTACAATCCTGTTTTTAAATACGGCCTGGAGGCTTTCGTTGAAGATGCTGTCAATGCAGGGGTTGACGGGGTCATCATCCCTGATCTCCCGCCTGACGAAGCATCCGATCTGATCCATCTTTCAAGAAAGGCGGGACTTGATACCATATTCCTTCTGGCGCCGACTTCAACAGAAGAAAGGATTAGAAAGGTTGCGCAGTCTTCAAGAGGTTTTCTCTACTATGTCTCGATGACAGGGATTACGGGATCGGGACTTCGTCTTGACGGCTCCATGGGCATGCTTTTATCGGCGATAAGGAAGCACACGGATATCCCTATATCAGTAGGGTTTGGAGTTTCAGTTCCCGAAGAGGCGTCTGCTGTGGCAAAGATGGCTGACGGCGTGATTGTCGGAAGCGCCATAGTAAAAAAACTTCGCGAATCTCCTGAACATCTGAAGGAATTTCTCACAGATCTTCGCCGGGCTATTCAATGAGCAACGATGATATATTCTATATTTGAAGGACAGACATTAGCAGATGGCATGGTTTAAAAAGACAAAAGATTTAAAGACCGACAAAAAGGTAAAGATCCCTGAAGGGTTGTGGGTAAAATGCGACGGCTGCAAGGAGATCGTCTACAAAAAAGAGATCGAGAAGAACCTCAAGATATGCCCTAAATGCAACTACCACTTCAGGATCAGCGCGCAGGAACGCCTTAAACTCCTGGTTGATGAAGGCAGCTTTGTGGAGATTGACGAGGGTCTCACATCCGCGGATCCGCTCCATTTCAAGGACTCCATTTCCTATAAGGACAGGCTAAAGGAGAACCAGAAAAAAAGCGGCCTCTCCGAGGCCATCTTCTCAGGCGATGCGACTATCAAAGGTCATCCTGTAAGTATTACTGTGATGGATTTTTCCTTTATGGGCGGGAGCATGGGGTCTGTAGTCGGAGAGAAGGTATCCAGGGCCGCTGAAAGGGCGTTGGAAAAGAAACAGCCTCTCATATCCGTTTCCTCATCCGGCGGCGCCAGGATGCAGGAAGGCATCTTCTCACTGATGCAGATGGCAAAGGTCTCTGCTGCCATCGGCAAGCTCAGGGACAACGGGATATCTATTCATATCCATACTGTGTGATCCGACCTTTGGAGGGGTCACCGCAAGTTTTGCGTCACTGGGAGACATCATCATCGCAGAACCAAAGAGCCTCATCGGGTTTGCCGGACCGAGGGTTGTTGAGCAGACCATCAAACAGCCTTTGCCCGAGGATTTCCAGAGATCGGAATTTCTCCATGAACATGGACTGATCGACATGGTGGTCGACAGGAAAAACCTCAGGGAGACCCTTGCGAAAATTATTCGACATGCTCTTATGAGCTACGATGAAACAATTGCCTACCTATACAGCCTGCAGAAGTACGGGATAAAATTCGGACTCGATAATATCAGGAAGCTCTCTGCCGCACTCGGCAATCCTCACAAGTCTTTTCACACCATCCATGTTGCAGGGACCAACGGCAAAGGTTCAACATCAGCCGTTATCGCATCTATTCTTCAGGCCGCCGGGTTCCGTGTCGGGCTTTTCACCTCTCCCCACCTTATCAGTTTTACTGAACGGATAAGGACCAACAGCGAACAGATATCCGAAGACGTTGTGGTTGGTCTTGCTTCTGAGATAAAAGACATCGTCTCACGCTACAATGATTTTCAGCCCACATTCTTCGAGGTGGTGACAGCCATCGCCCTCCTCTATTTTCAGAGGGAAAAAGTCGATGTAGCTGTTATGGAAGTGGGCATGGGAGGAAGACTCGATGCCACAAACGTTATCGAGCCCCTTGTCTCGGTCATAACAAATATAAGTTTCGATCACAAAGATTTTCTCGGCGCCACATTGGAGGAGATCGCAGGTGAGAAAGCCGGCATCATTAAGAAGACAGTCCCCGTTGTCAGCGCAGACCAGGGGCCTGAGGCGTCAAAAGTGATAATGGAAACATCACAGGCAGCGAACTCCCCGTTATACACATATGGAAAGGATTTTTCAGCTTTTCTGAAAAGTGCGGATGCATCAGGGACATGTTTTGATTATGTCGATGGTCCTGTCAGGCTCAATGACCTTTTCGTGCCGCTTGCAGGAGAGCATCAGATGAAGAATTCATCGGTTGCAATCAAAGCCGCAGGCATCTTCCTGGACAGGAGAGGCGGCAAAGATTCCCTGTCACTGGTTCATAACGGATACGAAGCGGTCTTGCGTCAACTAAGTGGCCCGGGAGGCTTGAACTGATTCAGCGGTAATCCCTCCATTCTCATAGACGGCGCGCACAATCCTGCCGCCGCAGATGCCCTCTCGGAAACCATAAAAAAGGTTTTCCTTAAAAAATACAAAAAGATTATAATGGTACTTGGCATTATGAGCGACAAGGAGATAAAAGGGATAATGAGACCATTGCTGCCTCTTGCCTCAGAGATCATCGTGACCGCTCCTTCTTACTCACGGGCGTCTTCGCCGGAACAGTCTTTCCGGTATCGCGGCATCGCTGGGCTTTCTGAATGTCAGGACTGCGCCGACCGTGAAAGACGCCCTTGAAATGGCGATTTCGTGCTCTGCCCTCCCGATCAGGACTCTTCGCTTGTTGTAGTCACGGGTTCATTTTACACCATCGGTGAAGCAAAGGAGGCGCTTGGACAGACAGGCATACTCACGAGGTTAAGGGAATGCTGAAAGACTGCATGATATGTCCCTCGGACAGATTCCGGAACTCATAGGCGAGCTGTTAGACCACCAAGAGTCCGGGTGTTTTTTACTCTTTGCTCGCTTCTTTTCGCACTCATGGCCGGGCACTGTCTTGCCGGAGAAGATACTACCATCAATGCCGATTCCCTCGAATTCATCCAGGAAAAATCAACCTATGTTGCCAAAGGGTCTGTAAAGATACATAAAGCGGATATGCTGATAGAAGCCGATGAAATTACGTACAATGAGGAATCTTCGGAGGCCGTGGCCACAGGAAATGTAAGATACGACGACCCTGATTATTCTTTCACAGCAAGCAAGGCGGAACTCAATCTGACTGCCAAGACCGGCCTTCTTTACGATGCGCAGATATTCTACAAAAAAGACAACTACCATATCTCCGGCAAGGTCATCGAGAAAAAAAGCGAAAAAGAATACGTCATCCCGGAGGCGCTTCTGACAACCTGTGATGCGCCTGTGCCTGCCTGGTGTTTCAAGGGGAAAAACGTGGATGCCCAGATAGGAGACAGGTTTGCGGCAAAGAACGTGACGTTCAGGATCAAGGATATCCCTGTTCTCTACACCCCTTATTTGTATGCGCCGATCCAGGCGGACAGGAAAACAGGACTGCTGATACCTTTCGTCGGTTACAGCAATCAGAAAGGGGTTTACACGGACATCCCGTTCTTCTGGGCGATATCGGAAAACAGTGACGCAACAATATCTCTTGACGGATACACGAAGAGAGGCATCGGTGAGGGTCTGGAGTACCGGTATATCTACCCGGGAGACATAAAAGGCAAGTGGTGGATGTATCATATCTGGGACACGGAACTTTCAAAAGATTTCCTTGAAATAAAGGCTGTTCATGATCAGAGGTCCGCGGACGGCGTCGGCGGATTTCTGAACGTCAATTTTATTAATGAAAAAGATTTCTACAGGGAGTATCAAACCAACCTTGAAGTGAGGACAAACCGTTTTCTGGAATCTACCGGTGAGATAAATGTCCCATTTTCCACATCTCGCGCATATCTGCTGTCCCAGTACTGGATTGATCTGACGGAAAACAGCATCAGCCCGGCAGAGAGGCTTCCCGAAGCCGGGTACGTCTTAAACCCCATGAATATAGGCCGGTTCTGGCTTTCCGGGACAGCAACCGCTTCAAATTTCTGGAGTGACGGAGGCGCTGACGGCAGGAGGCTCGACTTCTACCCACGGGTTTCATACAAAGCAGGCGAAGATATAACGCTTCTTCAGACCCTTGGTTTGCGCGAAACCGCCTACTTTCTCAATAAGAATGATGAGGACTCACTTCACAGGGAATCCCTTGAATACACGGCGGGTGTCAGTGCACGTCTTCAGAAAAAATACAGCTCCTTTACACATGTCATTGAACCCACATTGAGCTATTCTCTTATAACCAACTCTGAAAACAACCCGCCTGTTTTCGACTCGGCGGATATCTTCAAAAAACAGTCCCTCTTTGAGTTGGCACTGCTCAACAGGTTTATCGACAACAAGGGGGAATTCATGGTAGTCCGAATAGCCCAGGGCTTTGACACTTTCCAAGGGGACAGACCGTTTCAGCCTTTGCATCTCGAAATAGGGCTCAAGAGACCTCTATCCGTACGTCTCGAAACCCTCTACGATGTCCACACCGGACAGGTTGAAAGCGTAAATTCCGAGCTTTCAATGGGGTTCCCGGCTGCAACAATATCTGCGGGCCAGAGATACAACAGGTTGGAAAGCATTAAATATTACACCGCTGGCCTGGGCCTCAATTTCCTAAAGCCCTTTTATCTGGACAGCAAGGTCTGGTATGACGCTATAACTCATGAGGTAAGGGAAATCAGCGGAAATATCAGGTACGTCGCCCAGTGCTGGGCTATAAATTTCGGCATCGTCAACAGACCCGATGATTTCAACGTATCACTCATGTTCGAGTTGAAAGGCCTCACAAGACCCCTGAAAGTAAATTGATCCCGCGCTAACCCAGATTCACATGCATTAATCAGGAATTCACCTGAGGTTTAAAGTGCCGTCAGGTGAATACGGTTCATTCTATGTCGCTTTTAAAAGCTTCTTCAGAATGTCTACCCCACATTTCATGCAACTGATGAGTTACTAAGAAGTGCATAAGAAGGGCATCATTATTAAAAAATCTCCTCTATCCCCTCTTCACTAAAGAGTCCCGAAAGCTTTCGGGATTTGGCAAAGGGAGGTTAGGAGGGATCTTATAATGAAGAACCCTGCGGCAGAGACCGCAGGGTATCTTAACGTAAGGAATTGTTTTCTTATATTCGCTCGCTAACCCCGCGGCAAGCCGACGGGGAATGCGCTCGCTACCCGTTTCAATGTCTTCATACTTATGCCCTTATTAGTAGCACTCGATCGAAGTCATCAATTACGCCCCTATTTCCCAACCTTTTTCCTGAGAGTATCGATTAATGACTCAGGAGGTTTGTTTATGAGGATCTCTCTAAACTGCGACCTGTAGTTGCTGATAAGGCTTACGCCTTCGACAACGACATCGTACACCTTCCACTCGCTGCCTTTACGGATCACCCTGTAGTTAATAGGTATGTCCGCCTGTTTGGTAACTATGGTTGTCTTGACTTCAACCGTATTCTCTGTCAAAGTGTATTCTTCGTTGTAGAGCACCTTCTCATTCGTATATGACAGGATCTTGTCTGCGTATGTCTTCTCAAGCAACACTGAATAGAGATCGACGAATTCTTTTTGTTGAGCAGCGTTAAACTTGTTCCAGTTCAGAGCTAACGTCCTCCGTGATAATTCCGTGAAATCGAACATCTCTCTTGAAAGGGCACGGATCTTGGTATTCTTAATCTTTTTCCCGGATTCGCCCTTGAGAGCCGGATCACGCAGGACATCAAGGACCTTATTAATATCTGCCTTGATGCTTTCCAGCGGTGTAAGAGCGTTCGAAGAAACGGGAATGACAAACAGCATAATTAAAGCCAAGCCAATCACCTTTTTTTTCATACTGACCTCCTTTAGGACTTTCCGTTTATCAAGAATTTACCAGAGAATATATTGAATATCAATCCTTGCACTAAAAAAAGAAGCAAGATGAATGCCTACTGACAACTTGTTGATTTTACGAGATTCAATCGGCCGGCATTACAATTACATGGGGTAACTTGACTCCTTTCAGGGCACATTGCCCGCTGATTTACCTGAAAAAGGTCGCAGTTACTTCTCGTTGCATAAAACAAGGGAAAAGAGGGAGTGCTGTTAGACAAAGCAGTTTGTCATATCCTTCAGCATGTATGAATATCTTTTGTTTTGTTAATATAATATATGCTGAACCAGCTTATTGGTAACGTCCAATAATAAGGAGGAGAACGTGAAAGTATTTAGAGCAGTAATTATTGTGGCTTTGCTGTTTTTGATGCCAGCTTACGCCTTCTGTGACAACTTCGGCTACATGCGCATAAGTCTTATCAGCGGTGATGTACAGATTAAGACACCCGATTCAGAGGAATGGGGCCTCGCGTCGATAAACGGACCGCTTGAAGAAGGCGACCAGGTATGGGTGCCTGATGGTGGGAGGGTAGAACTGCAACTGAACACAGGGACTTATATAAGACTCGATCAGAATTCGGCTCTGCAGGTCCTCTCAATGGACAAGGATTCTTCGCAGTTTTATCTCTCGCAGGGATATGCTTATGTTTACTACGATGCTCTTTCCGACAGTCCGGTGGGGGGCGTGATGCAGGTGGATACACCCGATGCATCGGTCCGGGCCTTTGACAGGGCGATCTTCAGGATTGATATGCCGGACCAATACACCGACGTGGCAGTTTATAAGGGATATGTTGAAGCCGAGAACAAGGTAGGTGTGATAAGAGTAAACGCAGGCTGGATGTTGTCTCTCGCTCAGAACACAAGCGGAGAGGTTTCTCCCATGGGGCCTCCGGATGAGTGGGAAGACTGGAACAAGGCGAGAAATGACAGGGTACTGGAGATGCGAGGTGAAAGCTCACATTATCTGCCTGCCGAACTCAGGGCTTACTCATACGATTTTGACAGCCAGCGGCAGATGGGTGCAGGTACCCTGATTACGGTTATGTCTGGACCCCGACTGCCGGAGTGGGTCCAAGCTGGGCTCCTTACAGGGAAGGCAGATGGATATGGAGGGGCGGCGATTACGTCTGGGTGGCTCACGAGCCATGGGGATGGGCCCCATACCATTACGGCAGGTGGGCTTTTCTGGCAAGAATAGGCTGGTGCTGGGTCCCTCCTTCTGCAGGAGCAGTTTTCTGGGGGCCCGGATATGTGGGCTGGGTGCGAACATCGGATTATGTGGCATGGGTGCCTTTGGCGCCGGGAGAAGTATATTACGGACGAGGCCATTACGGTCCGCACAGTGTCAATATTACCAATGTTAATATCAACAAATATCAAAATCACCAATGTGTATAAAAACGTATATGTAAACAACGGGGTAACAGTAATCAACCGCAACACCTTTGCCACTTCTTCACCAAGATTCGCAAGGGTAGATCAAAACATCATACAGCAAAAGATATTTGTCAAAAACAATATCAGTATAGGCACTCCATCAATAAGACCCACGCGCTCAAGTTATTTTGTCTCAACCAAACCAATTCCACAGGCCAAGCGCCCACCGCAGCGGGTCAGGGACGTGCACGTTAAAGAATTAAAACAGTTGCGCCCATTCGTAAAGACGCCGGAGAAGTCTGTCCTGAACCCCGGCGCAAGGCCAAAGCCGCTGCCGCTGAATACTCTGACCGCACCCAAAGCCCGCGGCAAAGGAAAACCTATGATACAGCCTGTGATGCCTTTGGAGAAAGAAAAACCACGGGCACGGGAAGTCGTCCCGGCAAACAGGAGCATAAAGAGGCAGGTAATGCCAGAGGAGAGAGTGAACCCTGTCAGACCGGAGAGGACAGTCCCACCGGCTGTCATGAAGAAGCAGGTCATGCCTGAAGAGAAAGAGAAACGTGTCAAACCGGAGATTTCTGTTCCTCCCGCAAGTATAAAGAAACAGGTTATACCTGAGGAGAGGGTCAAAACGACCAGACCGGAGAGGACGGTCCCACCGGCTGTCATGAAGAAGCAGGTCATGCCTGAAGAGAAAGAGAAACGTGTCAAACCGGAGATTTCTGTTCCTCCCGCAAGTATAAAGAAACAGGTTATACCTGAGGAGAGGGTCAAAACGACCAGACCGGAGAGGACTAGTCCCACCGGCTGTCATGAAGAAGCAGGTCATGCCTGAAGAGAAAGAGAAACGTGTCAAACCGGAGATTTCTGTTCCTCCCAAGAACATAAAGAAACAAGTTAAGCCTGAAAAAGATCATCCGAAAGCTCAGAAAGACGAGGGGATAGAAGTACCCGAGAGATAAAATCATCGCGCTGAAGGGAAAGAGATTCTCTTTCCCTTCAGCAATATGCCTTTTCTGCCTGAACATCCCTCTGTGAACACTGTTACAATAGATGTAAATCAAGAGGCGCACAGGCATCAATGATCATCTGCCGTTTTGCCGGAGTTTCAAAATAACCTGAAAACGCCGATCACGCTTGACTATTAAACCTATCTTATAAATAATAATACAGATGAATAGTGAGGGTAAAAGAGAACGCAGAAAATGTGAAAGGCACTATTTCAGGGGAGACATCGTAATAGACGATATAATCACGTGCACGACTTCTGATATATCCAAAGATGGTCTTTATATCTACATGATGCAACCTCTTGAAGAAGGAAAACTAATTCGCGTGACTATTCCTTTTAAGAGGAACAAGATAACTCTCAAAGCTCAAGTCCGCTCTTCTCATCCAAGCATCGGAATGGGAATTGTATTTATTGATTTGACCGCTGAGCAGAGAGGACAAATTAAGGACTTAATTGAAAGTAAGTCAAAAAAACTGCCCCAATAAGAGGGCACGAAATGAATGAACCGGGGGAGCTGAAAAATCGTCTTGATCTTACGGCGAAGATACTCCTTAGATGCTTCATCTTGAATCTTGCTTTGATTCTGGTTTGGTTCTGTTTCTTTCTGATTGGAGGCGGTCGGTGGGGATACGAGGTTCATTATGGTACAATGGACAAAACAATAGATTACAATTGAAGAACGAAAGGAGATCCAAAATGAATAGAATGAACATCATCATTTTACTCACAGCTGCCCTGATCCTTGCACTGACGATAAATCCTGTCTCAGCTCAAGATCGAGCGGCCGTTAAAGTTAAAGCATTGAAAACGGGGTACAATATGCTGCTCTCCGAAGTGGATAAGAATAAAGACGGTAAAATTAGCTTAGATGAATGTCTTTCAGCGTGGAAAGACAAAGCAATAGGAAAGGGCAAATGCAAGTATTGGGATGAGAACGGAGACGGGATCATAACAGAGGAAGAGTATGTGCAACAGGGCTTGAAAATAATGAAGTAAAGCTCCTTGATCTAACGCCGAACTGTTACTTGTCGGCGGTTGCCGCTCAATTCTATCAAAAATGCAACGAAGGAAATTGGATGCTTCTATATATAGCCTAATGGGGAAACATTCAGAGTAGCTGTTTTCCTGAAATTTTGCGCAGGGGACGCCCTCATAGAGAGAGAATTTCAGCATCTTTGTTTCTGAATACATACCTGTCCCAAACGATATTTCAAATCGCCGGAAAACAAGGCATATGACTCAATTTCTGAATCAAAAAACTACCTGTGTTTTTGTTCAAACCTTTATCCGACTTCAATGTCAATGCAAAATTCAGAGCTGAGACCTCCGCTTCGTCTTCGGTCTCATCAAGGTTGCCCGTAATCTTGCTTCAGAAATCAAGCCATATGCCTTTCCAATAATATTTTGGACAGCGATGTTCTGAAGAGAAGATTTCCTCAGGAGAAAAGCGAGGGATTGAAAGGCATTTCTTCGGCTAATGTTTATCAGCCTTCAGGCTACTGATCATAGCTTCTATTGCTCCGGCAATCTCTTCAGGAGAATCCCTGCCGGCATCTGCTGCGAGTTCCGGATTCAGGGGTTCTTCATATGGCGCGGCGACTCCCGGAACAGGCCAGCCCTCAGAGCCTTTCCGGTAAATATCCTTTGGCGCTTCATGTGTATAAGTGCGCCTCCGCTCCCGCTCAATGCAGATGTCTATCGGGCATCTCAAGTATAGCTCTGCATACTGTGGGATAAGCTGTCGTGCGAGTTCGCGCCATTTGCGGAGATTACCTGTTGCGTCGATGATGACATCATGACCGGCTTCCGTTAGTTTTCTCGCGAGATACACCAACGCCCGGTAAACAATATCACGCTCAGACTCTGAATATGTCGGAGAAGGTGTGACAACTTTTCGCAACTCATCCATCCGGAGTATAATGAATTCCGGATGCAACCTCTTGATCTCATCCGCCACCGTACTCTTCCCGCTCCCCGGCAGCCCGGTTATCCAGATAGCAATGCCTGACATAAATTAATCGTATAAGAAAAACATGAAATGCTCAACCCTGTGTTTCTCAGACCTGTGAGAAGCACCTGCATCGCCTATCTCTCTTACGGAGGCGATTTCTTCCTGATCAGCCCGAATTGGATTCCAATACCCAATATTACAAGGCAAATGAAGAGGAACTTCAGCAACTGCTGCCCGAAATGGAAGGTCTGCAAAATAAGAATAGACCCTATAAGAGAAGAAAGAATAATCAACGTCCACCCGAACACAACCCTCATAAGGAAAGCGCCGACCAGACCTCCTGCAATGAAAAGAAACCAATGGTAATCGCCGGTCCTTACGCCCAATACCTTCAGCAGTTCGATCAGCAGATAGCCTCCCGCGAAAAACCCTCCGACTACCACTGCAATTTTTTGAAGAAAGATAGCAACCATGGCTCCTAATATCCCAGAAAAGAGAGCGATCATGAGTATAACGCTGTGAGGTTGGCCATGGATCGTTTGCTCCGCAAAATCGAAGGCGAAGACAAAGCCGACGCCTCCGAGGAATAGCCAGAAAAGTCTACGCCCCATAATGAGCAACGCGATTCCGAGAAGGAGTCTGAATAGTGCCATAAGTTCCCTACTTCCAATAATAGTCTAACACTTGCGCATAATAATGCCAGAGCTTTGCAGAATCCCGGGCTGGATATTGTCGCTACTGCCAATGAGCATGATTAATAAATGTCTCAATGAACAGATTGATTGATAACCTGACGTTTCTAAACTCAAATCCTTCGCACAATCCGGCCCGTTCCGCCCCTTCCCTTTTTTCTCATCCGCCATATATAATAATTCAGAAAATTAAAGTAAAATAAGAAGAAATAATGCTCGTAGGGTTCAATACAAACATATCGTATAAAGACAAAATCTATCATGTTCAGACAGAGGACAGCGGGAAAGTCAATCCTGTAGTCGTGACCCTCCTTTATCATGAGGGAGCTATCCTTGCTTCAAAAAAGACCGACTATTCAAGTATTCTTGATGACCCTGATTTCAAGGAGAAGGTCACCAAACTCATGAAGGTGCAGCACAAGGGCATGATAAGAGATCTCCTGATGGGCAAGCATACCGGTCACTATACTGAAAAAGAAAAAGAGACCGCTGCAGAGAAGGTAGAGGAAAGAGCAGGAAGAGATCACGGAACCGAAACAGGCTGAGAAACCTCTCGAACTGATAGAGATGAAGGAAGTCGAGGAGAGAAGAAGGTAATCATGCCCTTGATGCTGTTACGGAAGAGCAAAAAAAACAATTGTCGGACGGTCTGGACGATATTCTTTTAACCTATATCATGAAAAGGGTAAAATAGATGAAAAATTCAGATGTAAAACCGGACATTGCGTCCCTTAAGAAAAAGGCAAAAACCCTCAGAATAGAGATTCTGAAGATGCTGACCGAGTCGGGATCCGGACACACAGGCGGATCGCTTTCTGCGGCAGATGTTGTGGCTGCTCTCTATTTCTACAAAATGCGGCATGACCCCTCCAACCCGAAATGGCCTGAAAGGGACAGATTCGTCCTCTCAAAAGGCCATGCAGCTCCGGTCCTGTACGGCGCCCTGGCGCTTTCAGGATATTTTGACAAGAAATTGCTCGGCACACTGCGTAAGATCGGCAGCCCTCTGCAGGGACATCCCTGTTCAAGAAAACTTCCGGGCATTGAAATATCTACAGGCTCCCTGGGACAGGGTCTGTCAGTTGCCAATGGTATGGCTTTGGGGCTGAAACTGGATGGACTTTCTTCCCGCGTCTATTGTGTGCTCGGAGACGGGGAAACACAGGAAGGCCAGGTCTGGGAAGCTGCCATGACGGCAGCTCATTATAAACTTGATAATCTCTGTGCGATAATCGATAACAACGGCCTGCAGATTGACGGCCATTGCTGCGATGTGATGTGCATTGAACCCATCGTGAAGAAATGGGAGGCCTTTGGGTGGCATGTTATTGATATCAACGGACACGACATGGAGGCAGTTGTTCACGCCCTGGATGAGGCAGAGTCCGTAAAGAATATGCCCACGATGATCGTTGCGCGGACTATAAAAGGAAAAGGCGTTTCCTTCTTTGAAGGGAAGGTCGAATACCATGGGATTGCGCCTACCTCCGAAGAACTCGAAAAAGCGCTAAAGGAGCTTGAATAGCAATGGGTGAAAGAGCGGATAAACCACAAAGCAAAGAAATAAAGAAGATGGCGACAAGGGACGCTTACGGGGAAGCGCTTCTGGAACTGGGCAGAACCAGAGAGGATGTGGTCGTACTTGATGCAGACCTCTCCGGCTCGACAAAGACAAAAAAATTCGGGAAAGAATTTCCCAAAAGGTTCTTTAACATTGGGGTCTCGGAGCAGGATCTGATAGGGACTGCCAGCGGACTTTCACTCACGGGAAAGTTGCCTTTTGCTTCGACCTTTGCGGTCTTTGAGACCGGCAGGGCATGGGAACAGATAAGACAGACAGTCTGTTATTCCCGCCTGAATGTGAAACTTGTGGCCACTCACAGCGGAATAACAGTCGGCGAAGACGGCGCTTCGCACCAGGCTGTTGAAGATGTTGCCCTTATGAGGGTCCTGCCGAACATGACTGTCATCGTTCCTGCAGACGGCAATGAGACAAGGCAGGTCATTCACGCAGTTGCCGCCTATAATGGTCCCGTCTATGTCAGACTCGGCAGATCAAAAATACCCCAGGTAATGCCTGAAGGTTATTCTTTCAAAATTGGAAAAGCTTACACATTTCATCTCGGGAAAGACGCGACAATAATAGCGATGGGCATTATGGTATCTGCGGCTCTCGATGCAGCTGAAATTCTGAAGCGGGACGGGCTGGACGTAGGGGTTATCAACATGTCTACGGTTAAACCCCTCGATACGGAGAGCGTGCTCAAGGCTGCGGAGAAGAGCAAGCTTATTGTTACAGCTGAAGAACACTCGATCATAGGCGGGCTTGGAAGCGCTGTTTCAGAATTTCTGTCCGAGCATCATCCTGCAAGGGTCGTTCGAATCGGAATAAAAGATGATTTTGGCTGTTCCGGCACTTCCCCGGAATTGCTGAACCTTTATGGACTTACCCCGGAGAATATAGTTAAGATAATAAAGGACACTTTGAACAAATAGATACGGAATGCAAAAAACAGGATTAAAACTCATCAGGCATCCATTCTCTTTCAATAACCCTGCCCTCTTCGGACAAGCCGGAGATGCGGGGGACTACGCCTCATAAGATGATCCAGTTCCAGGATGTTTCAAAACACTACGACAACCAGACTGCCCTGAGAAAAATCACCTTTTTTGTCGATAGAGGGGAGATGGTATTTATCACAGGCCCGAGCGGCTCGGGTAAAACAACTCTCCTGAAAATGATTTATATGGCCGAGAAACCTGATGAGGGTACAATCACTGTTTCAGACACGGAACTGATGCAGATAAAGGAATCCGATATCCCGGCCCTGCGGAGAAATATCGGCGTGGTCTTCCAGGACTTCAGGCTCCTTGACAACAGGAACGTCTTTGAGAATGTGGCCATTGCGCTCAGGATAAGGGACATCGATGAAAGAGAAGTCAAATCCAGGGTCTTTGAATGCCTGAAGCTCGTAAACCTCAGGCACAAATCCGATCACTATCCTACAACACTATCAGGGGGAGAGCAACAGAGGATATCGATAGCCAGGGCAATCGTCTCAGAGCCGATTATCCTCCTTGCCGATGAACCTACCGGCAATGTCGACCCCGACACATCAGTAGGCATCATGAAAACTTTCAAAGAGATTAATGCCCGGGGCACAACAATCCTGCTTGCCACACACAATAAGGAACTCTTCAGGAATACCGGCAAACGGGTATTGAAACTGGATTTTGGAAATTTCGCGGGAGAGGAGAAAGGCTGATGTCAATGTCCTATTCTTTCAGGCTGGCTGTACAAAGCATGCTTCATGACAAATGGATTAATCTGCTTTCTATTCTTACCATCGCGGCGGGCCTGCTCTTCACCGCAATAACTCTGTTGACCGTTTACAACATAAGTCTGTCGACAAAAGATCTGCCTGACAAATTTTCAATCATGCTGTATCTCAAAGAGGGTCTGCCACAGCAGGATGTGGATTCAATCATAAAGGCGGCCCGAAAAGACCCGGCTGTCGACAAAGTCAAATTTATATCTAAAGACGAGGCCTGGAAAGAGCTGAAAGCAAACCTCAAGAATACTGATTATGTCCTTGAAGGCGTCGGAGAAAACCCTCTGCCGGACACAGTGGAGATAAAGCTCAAGAGCGCGGCCATGAACCCGGAAACAGTCAAAAAACTGACTTCAGGTCTGAAATCAATAAAAGGTGTCGATGAAATAGAATACGGAGAGAAATTTCTAACTTCCATTTATTCCCTTGGAACAGGTGTAAAGACAATAGGCGCGGTGTTGATTATCCTGATGTCTGCCGGAACACTCTTCGTCTGTTACAGCACGGTCAAAATCCTTTTCTATCGTAAGAACAGGGAAATAGAGACCTACAGGCTATTGGGGGCAACAAGAAGCTTTATCCGCGCACCCTTTGTAATCGAAGGCGCGGTCATCGGTCTCTTCGGAGGTTTCCTGAGCCTTGTCGGTCTCCTGGTGCTTTACTACTTCGTGCTTCTGAGAGTGACTCTCACTTTCCCAATCTTTAAATCATTCGTCTTTCCTCTCAACCTGTCATATGCCCTCCCTGCGGCAGGATTTTTCCTTGGCATAACAGGGGCTGTCTTTGCCATCGGAAGGATCAGATATTAAAGTTTGAATCCATGAAGCAGAGAGTAAAGAGCAGACTGAAGAAGAGACAGCGCAGGGAAACCAGGAGCGCTTTTCCCATAGCCTTCTTTTGTGTGCTCTTAATCTTAATACTGTGTCCATTGCTCCGTGCCCCGAGTTATGCAGGCACAGCGCATGAAGAGTACAGAAAGATACAGAAAGAGATAAAAAAGCAGAAGCAGAAGATCGAAGAAATCAGGAAACATGAATCGTCCGTCCTCACCGATATCGAAGACACTAACAAACAATTGAAAGATGTTGAAACCGACCTCAGGAAATACAGGAACAGACTCTCAGATACCGAGTCGAGCATCTCAAAACTCGAGGCTGATATCCGTGAAAACAAAAAAAATATCGAGAGGCACAGAGAGTGGCTGAACAGAAAATTGAGGGCCATTCATAAATATGGCAACAATGCGGATACGGTTTTTTTGCTGATGAGCGCCGACGACATATCCCAATTGATGAGGCAGGGGAAATACCTCCAGTTTGTTTCTGTCTATGAACACAGGCTGCTTGAAACGTACAAAGGGAGCCTTGAAAGCCTCAGCAGGAAGGAGAGTCAGCTTGTCGGACTGAAAAAAGACCTCGAAAAAAACCAGGAGAAGGTGAAAAACCAGGAGGATAAGCTTTCCCGAGACATTGCAGCATAAAGAGACCCTTCTTTCTTCGGTGAGGAAACAACAGGCTTCACATACCAGGATATTAAAAGATCTCCAGGACGCCTCCAACAGAATCCTGGATATAATAAGGGAGTCCGAGAAGGCCCAAAGAGGGAAAGAGGAAATCCTTGCCGGAAAAGGGTTCGGCAGCCTTAAAGGCAGGCTCCCCTGGCCTGTTGAAGGGAAGGTCGCAATACGCTACGGTTCTCAGAAGGACCCACAGTTCAATACGCCCATTTTCAGGAGCGGCGCCTTTATACAGGCTACTGATAACGATTCATATGCAAAGGCTGTGCACGGCGGGAAAGTGGTCTTTGCCGAATGGTTCAAAGGCTATGGCCAGATGGTAATTATTAACCATGGAGACGGTTATCATACCCTTTATGGAAGTCTGTCCGAGATTTTTACGAAAGTTGGAGATATAATAAAGGGGAAGCAGGCAGTTGGTCGGGTCGGGAAATCAGGGCTTCTTACTTCTCCCGGTCTATACTTTGAACTCAGATATAAGGGCAAACCCCTTGATCCATTACAGTGGTTACAGAGGAGATAAAAGCCGGAGGTTATGAAGATGCTTCAGAAGTTACTTCGCAAAAAGGTTGTTATTGCCGCAGTTCTTGTTGTCACTATTATTTCTGCTGGTTTTGTTGTCGGGAAATGGAAGATAAGCAGTGTCGATGCTGAAGAGGGATATGAAGAACTCAAGGTATTTACGGAAGCCCTTTCGCTCATCAGGAAAAACTATGTCGAAGACGTAAAGCCCAAGGACCTCATATACGGCGCAATAAAAGGAATGCTCAGTTCACTCGATCCCCATTCTGCGTTCATGACACCGGACCAGTATAAAGAAATGCAGGTGGATACCAAGGGAGAATTCGGCGGCCTCGGCATCCAGATAGGAAGCAAAGACGGGATGCTGACTGTAATTGCCCCACTGGAAGATACTCCGGCTTACAAGGCAGGCATTAAAGCAGGGGACAAAATCATAAAGATAAACGGCGAGTTCACAAAAGATATGGGACTCCATGATGCCGTGAGCAAGATGAGGGGAGTTCCCGGAACTTCTGTGAAAATCACTATCATGCGGGAAGGCTGGAAAGAGACGAAGGAATTTACTATAACGAGGGAAGTAATAAAGATAAAGAGCGTGAAATATAAGGTCCTCGAAGACGGCATAGGATATATAAAGATAACCCAGTTTCAGGAGCAGACATCATCAGACCTTTCCGCTGCTATAGATAATCTGACAAAAGAAAAGGTCAACGCCCTTATCCTTGACCTGAGGAACAACCCCGGAGGGCTCCTGAACAGCGCAGTTGACGTTTCAAGCCAATTTCTTCCGTCAGGTAAACTGGTGGTATTCATTAAGGACAGGAAGGGAGATAAGATCGAATACAAAAGCAACAAGCACAAAACAGACTTTGATCTGCCGATGATCGTGCTTAGTTAATCAGGGCAGTGCCAGCGCTTCTGAAATTGTTGCAGGGGCATTGAAAGACTGGAACAAAGCAGTACTTGTCGGCACACAGACCTTTGGGAAGGGTTCTGTGCAGTCAGTCGTGCCGCTTGGAGACGGTTCGGCACTAAGACTCACAACGGCCCGTTATTATACGCCCAAAGGAACTTCGATACAGTCTACAGGAATCACGCCGGACATCCTGGTAAAACCTGAACTGAAAGACGGGGAAAAGGCCCGTCCGGCCATCAGGGAAAAAGACCTTGAAAAACATCTGAAGAACGAAGAGAATGAAGACAAGTCCCTTGAATCTGATGAGATGATACCGATGGAAATCGAAGAAAAAGACGATCTCCAGTTACAGAAGGCCATCGATCTTCTGAAGACCTGGAGAGTCTTCAAGGAACTGCCAAAGGCCTCATAGACAAGCGACAACCATAGAGATTTTGAAGGACAGACAAACGGCATGGCCAGGATAATCTTCGACATCGAGACTGCGGGCAGGGACTTTAAGAGCCTGGACATTCCAACACAGGAATATCTCCTCCGTTTTGCCGAGACAGAAGAAGAAAAGGAAGAGGTGAGAGACAGCCTCTCTTTCTATCCCCAGACAGCAGAAATCGTTGCCATTGGGATGCTCGACCCGGATTCACAAAAGGGCTTTGCATTCTATCAGAATAACGATCAGCCCCTGCTGCCTTTCGAAGAGGAAGGGATACGTTATGAAACCGGAACGGAAAAAGAGATAATCGGGAAATTCTGGAATGTCATCAAGGAATACAGGCAGTTCATAACATTTAACGGCAGGGGGTTCGACTGTCCGTTCATTCTTACCCGCTCGGCAGTGCACAGAATAAAAGCCGGAAAAGACCTGATGCCGAACAGATACGGCGACGCCCACATAGACCTCTTCGACCAGCTGTCATTTTACGGAGCTACCCGCAGGAAGTTCAGTCTTGACATGTGGTGCCGCACTTTTGGTATAAAGAGTCCGAAAGAAGACGGCATAACAGGCTACGATGTCAAGGAGCTTTTCAAGGCTAAAAGGTGTCTCGAAATTGCCCGCTACTGCGTCGGTGACATCAGAGCAACGCGGGAGCTTTTGTTTTACTGGGAAAAATACATTCGATATTCACCCTAAAGCGTTTGCAACAAATTCTCTCGATGGATTCGATATACCTTCCGAGGCTTTGTAAAAAAATAAGGGGCAAACCATAAAATCTTTTTGTCTGCCCCTCTATTTTCATACGGCTGCTCGTCGAAGAATAATATCCTTATTTCAGCCTTTCAATTTTTCGAGTATGCCTTTTAATGTCGCCTCTTCGAGCTTCAGTTCTTCTTTGAAATCATGTTTGCCGCCCGACGCAATTTCACCCCTGAGTTCGGGTATATAGTCCTTAAGTACCGCTACAAGGGCCTCTTTTTCTTTGTCGGTTAATTCCACGTTCATGTCTGTATCTCCTTTCTTATAGTTCACAGATATCAAAGAGTGTTCTCTGCCTTATTCCCGAGAGCCCGGGTCGTATATCCTCAAACTAAGATGCATGTATTTCACCCTGAGATCTCAAACCGGTTGGTTTCACATTATTCAATAAGGCCTTTCCTTCCTCCAAAGATGCTTGGAACTTTTTCATCACCTCCCGCATTTTTACATACTACATAGCAAAACCGATGCCAGATATAACACGTTAATATTATTGATTCTTTCTGAAATAATAAGACTGATTCTGAGGAGAATTGCCTTCTGACAGGAATATTGCCCTGTGCGCCCAACTTCTTCCTTTTATCAACAATTCTTTCACCTGCTGTAATTTTGCATAATGAAGAACCCTGCGGCAGAGACCGCAGGGTATCTTAACGTAAGGAATTGTTTTCTTATATTCGCTCGCTAACCCCCGCGGCAAGCCGACGGGGAATGCGCTCGCTACCCGTTTCAATTGATAATTGAGGAAGGATGTATCCTCTATTTTATCGTTGCAATATGTAATATAATTATATTTGTAAAAGATCGATGCTTGGAGAAAGACAAGGGCCAACCGGTCGATTCGATCCATGCAAGGAGACTATGCAATGAGAACGAAAAGTCTCTCAATTATTGCAATTTTGTTATCTGTTTCTTCTGACCGGCGATACCAAAGCAGCCACTATAGAAGGCACTCTCTAAAAATTGGCCACTGAAGACAAGGAGGCGTTGATTATGTAGAATGAACATTGAGAGCGATATTTCAAAGAAGTTTTGCATCATGCAGCGCTTATCACCGAAAGGAGGTAGAGATAAATGAAACGGATCAGATTCATTGTCATTTCTCTGTTTTTTGTTTTGACCATGCACCTCGTTTCTTACGCAGGGGTAAACGTCACCGTCGGTATTCCCGCGCCTCTGATATTCGCAGCGCCGCCGGACTTAGTGGTTGTTCCGAGCGGTGACGCTGACGTCTATATGGTACCGGATGCGCCGGGCCTTTACTTTTACGACAATTACTGGTACCGGTTCTACGGGGACCGCTGGTACAGATCCAACGTATATGACGGGTCATGGGTTTATATAGAGCCAAATTTTGTCCCTGGCTACATCATAGACCTGCCCCCGGATTATTATCGCCGATTGCCGCGCGGGTATCACAGGATACACTACCGTGATTTCCATACACACTGGCGGAGCTGGCACCACGACCGCCACTGGAACAGATATGATTGGTACAAGCGTCAACACAGAGAGCATGAGAGATGGCGTCGTGATCACCCCAGGCCACACCGCGATCTTGGCAGGCGTGACGGCAGGCTTGATGGCAAACGCGACGGCAGGCTTGACGGCAGACGCGACGGCAGGCTTGACGGCAAACGCGACGGCAGGCTTGACGGCAAACGCGACGGCAGGCTTGACGGCAAACGCGACGGCAGGCTTGACGGCAGACGCGACGGCAGGCTTGACGGCAAACGCGACGGCAGGCTTGACGGCAAACGCGACGGCAGGCTTGACGGCAAACGCGACGGCAGGCTTGACGGCAAACGCGACGGCAGGCTTGACGGCAAACGTTCTGACGGAGAAAAGAGAACCCATCCGGATGACAGGAGGGGTATGGGAGACAGATAGAGATACAGAAAAGATAGCAAGCCGATTTATCAAGAAGTATGGGAAAGATCAGCTTCTATGAGGCAGACAAGATCCATTTTAGCAACCGGAAGAGAGTGGTTGGATATTAATGAGTGAACCTGCGGAGCCCCTTAGAAAATAAGTCTAAGGGGCTTTCCTTCTGACCATCACTTAATAAATCAGGGGTCAGTAACAGTCGAGCACTGGAACATTTGCCCTTTATTTATGTTATACCCCAAATCAGTATTTTCTTGATTAGTAAAATTCTCACCATTCGTGTCACCGAGGAAAACCTGGTGTTTCTTCCCGGACGACAGAAACGCAGCATTCCAGAGAGTCCTGAGCGGCACACTTACTATAGCCACACATATGATATACTTAGCAACAGAGCGTATTTCAATCGATAATCAATAAAATAGAGGGATATGTGTCCAAAAATGATTTTATGGGAGGACATAAATGAAAAGGGTGAAATGCATTTTCCATAATGGAAGACAAATTCTATTCTTAGTTTTTTCGGGCTGCAATGTTGACGATTTGCATATCAGCATTAAGGAAGCAGAAAAACTGATAAGAGCGGAACCGCCCAACTCAGTCCACCTATATGCGCATTCAGGGGGGGGCCACTGAATTGAGCCTTGCAATGATGGGAGAATAGCATGGATAAAAATACTGCAAATAAAGTTCCCATATCAAATAAAATCCAGGACATCACTTTAGCGCAATATCATTCGGTAAATAACAATGAAATAATAAATTTTATCTTCGATACGCTCCCAGCCGGGGTTCTTATCCTGAATCGAAAAATAGACATAGTGTACAGCAATAAGCAGGCCTCACTTTTTCTGAGTCGTTTTGAGATCCCGGAGGAAATACCGTCTGTCGGCAGGCGAATCTTTGATGCTCTTGACAACGATAAGTTTCAGGAGTTGTTTCCAGGAGAAATCATTATAATAAAAAAGTTAGTGGGTTCGCCGAGCAACTGGCTATTCAGCTTTGCTATATCTGTAAACTCTCTCCCAATTATTGTCTTATACATCGTTGAAGATAAGATTTCCAATAGATTAAACGTGAATGATATCAGGAAGCAATACAGACTAACAAGACGGGAGGCGGATATTATCAGGAGGTTACTGGATGGATTAAGAAATGTCGAAATCTCAAAGGAGCTTGAGATTATGGAGCAAACGGTAAAAGATCACCTCAGCAACATATATCACAAAATGGGGGTTGAGAATAGGTTCGATCTTATTCGCTCCCTCGTAAGTCCTTCCCATATTTAGGCGCATATCATATTTGTCCAAAATAGATATTCAGGCCTGTTCGAAACACTGAGCCATATACCTTTTCACAATGTATTGGACAGCCATGGGCACATATATAAACTTTTTATTACCCTGCGCTTCTTCCCGAAATTCAGACTGTAGTAAATACTTGAGATTGCGCAAATTTATATTGTAATCGAAAAAAATAGTCCACCCTACCCAGGTAGGATTGCTTTCTTGGTATAAATGATTATTATAAGAATCAAAGGAAGGTAAAGGTATGCTTATAAAGGCTGTGTATCAAAACAATAAAATTGAGATGGTAGAGGCTTCTCAGTTAGATACGCTTATTTATGCATACAAAATAAAAAATTTACCAAATGTGATTAGCATATTTGGTTGAAAATAAATTAGTCTCATATAAGTGCGGGAAAAATGTCAGATAAAATGGAAAAGCGAAAGCATCCACGATTTATTAAAAGGCTTGAAACAAGAATTAGTATCGATCAAACAAGCTTTTGGAGCATATCGGGTGACCTGTCCGAAAGTGGTCTCTTTATAAGAACGAATCGAGGTTATAACGTTGGAACCCCTATTGATATTGAACTATCACTGCCAGGCAATAGGGTTTCTTTTCTTAAAGGAATTGTAAGAAGAACTGTAAGGACTCCTATCCCCACGATGAGAAACGGAATGGGTATTGAGGTCATAGAAAAAGATGAGACATTTAGGGATTTTGTGAAATCCATCAGTGGAGAAAGAAAAGAGAATGTGGGAGAAGAGCGAACTCACCCCGGAATTGCAAACAATCTCTTCCTTGAATTGTGAGGCAGCAAATAAAGACCCGAGAAATACTATTCAGGAGAGGAGACAGTATAAGAGAATGAAAGTAGAACATATGGAAGTGAATAGTGAGATGCCGTCCGCTACTTACGTGAAAATTATAGACATCAGCAAAAACGGCGTTTTTGTGAAGGCAGATAGGAAACTGGATATCGGCAAAAAATATTCCCTAAAGATAGAATACGAAAACAAAGTCTTATTTGTTAAAGCGGTTGTTGTTTGGTCTTTATTAGAAGATAATGTAGAGGACGCCGCTGGAAACATTATTCCCATATATATCGCCGGCATGCAATTTACAGATGTATTAAAGGGTAAGATAACAGAAATTATAAGTATGATAGAGATTGATATTAATACGAGTTCCGGTGTATCAGTCCTTTAGAGCAACATTTAAAGCATCTATCCATTATCAAAAGGAAGAACCTAAAAAAATATTATGCAAGAAGTAAGACGATACGAAAGATTTTCAGTAGATAAAGATGAAATAAATAGTTCAATGGTTTTAGCCGGCCATGTACAGGTTCTGGATATGAGTGAGGGCGGTATTTCACTGAAAGCAGACATCAGATTAAATATAGGCAGACAATACACTCTAACAATCAAGAATAAGCTCAACGTTTTGACGGTAAAAGGGATTATCGTATGGTCTTCATTAACTGAGAATAAAGAAGATGCTAAAGGGAATATTGTTCCAATATATAAAGCCGGCTTACAGTTTACCAATGTTTCACGAGAGGCCATTAATGAAATTATTGGGTCCTTGCAGCATAAAAAACAAGGTGTCAATATTAGTAATGATTCTGAGTATGTAAATTTTGGATTAGAATATTTGGATATAAAAGAAGAAGACCAAGCAAAACTGGAGAGAGAGATCGATTCCTTATATTAGAATAATATGGGTTAGGTGTTATAAGCGTCCTCAGGGGGACAGGCTTCAGTCAGAAACGGGAGCCGGCCGGAATTCGTATGAGTTTCTATTGCCTGTTCTTCAGAATTCCTTCAACTGTTGGAAACAATGTTATGTCAGTGTGGGGCAGGAAGAGTGCGGATAGGTATTCATCCATGAAATTCCTTGATACCGACAGCTCAATATTTGTCATCTTCTTTGCAACTTCTTCGGCATCTTTTCTCATCTTCTCGGAGAGAAGACAGAGATACGCCCCTGCAACAGACGTATTCCCCAGAAACATGAATTTTTCTCTCGGGATGTCCGGCAGCATGCCGATGAGTATCGCTTTACCTACGTTCAGATAATTTCCAAATCCCCCGGCAATATAAACATGTTCTACATCATCAAGGGTGAATCCAGTCTCCTTCAGCAATAGCGAGATGCCCGCAAATATCGCGGCCTTGGCCCTTATGATATTCTCTATGTCAACATCTGTGAGGACAACCTCACCTCTGCTATCGCTGTAAAACACGAATTCAGGGCCTTCGACACCGTCCCTGATCCTTGCAGATGCGGCACCCTTTACAATCCTGCCTTTCTGGTCGATGATCCCTGCCAGAAACATCTCTGTGATGGCGTCTATCATCCCGGAACCGCAGATGCCCACGGGTCTGCCGTGACCGATAACGCCAAGTTCCGGTTCAAGAGTATCAGGGGCAATTTTTACAGATTCCACAGCCCCCTCAGTGGCTCTCATACCATGCCGTATGCCGCTGCCTTCAAAGCACGGCCCGGCTGAACAGGCCGCCGTAACAAGCCATTCCCTGTTGCCGAGGACGATCTCGCCGTTCGTCCCGATGTCCAGGAACAGGGACAGTTCGTTGCTCCGGTATAGTTTTGAGGCGAGCACACCTGCAACAATATCTCCGCCGACGTAACTCGCGATACATGGCAAAGTGTACACAGGCGCATTCTCGTTGATAGGCAGGCGCACTGTGCCGGCCGTCCACAAAGGAAAGGAATTAATTGCAGGCGTGTACGGCTCTTCTCTGACAAATTGCGGATCAATGCCCCAGAACAGATGCGTCATGGTTGTATTTCCGGATATCACGGCGGACTCGATCTCCTGGATGGAAATTTCATGTCTTTCGACAAGGGGGGTCAATAACGTCCGGATATCACTTACAACAGTTTCTTTGAGCTCTTCAAGACCGCCGCCTTCGGTTGCATAGACTATCCTTGTGATAACGTCATCCCCGTAACGTATCTGGGAATTATATGTTGAACCGACGTCGATAATACTGCCGTCCTCAAGGTTGACAAGGTATACGACCAATGTCGTTGTGCCGATGTCGACGGCAATGCCGTATTGTCCGGTCCTGTTGAACCGGTTTCAGAAAACAGGCATCTGATTCACGAGTATGGCCGAGTTTCACCTTCCAGCCCGCATCTCTCAGGGCATGAGGCAGCGATGAAATAAATGAATGGGAAAACCTGAGGCCTTTCACGCCTGTTTCAACGACGGCATTTTTCAGGCGCTCAAGGTCGCTGACATTATTGTCAAGCGTAGGCAGAGGAAGATCGAGGCCTATCCACTGGACGATAGGAGAGATCTTTCCGTCGGAGGATCTGAATAGTTCAAAGAGGTCCTGAGATCTCGCGATTTCTATAACATCGCCTACAACCAACTTAGATTCCTTTGGAATATCCACGGTGATATCTTCGTCAGCATAGGTCTGGCAGGCAAGCACCATCCCCTTGTCAATTTCCCCTGGTTGCAGCTTGGCGGTCGATAGAGTCCTGAACCTGCCTTCAAGTATTCTGACTTTGCATTTTCCGCATGTGCCTTTGCCGCCGCAGGAGGATACAAGATACATGCCCTGTCGCTTGAAGGCACTCTGCAGTGTTTCGCCTTCCTGGATATCCAGAATCTTGCCCGTTGATAGTCTGATAAGCATTTTGCTGGTATCTATTCTATCACAACAGATATCCGTATGAAACTTCGGAGACTTATCTTACATTCAAAATATTTTTTGCTATAATTGTTTTTAGTTACAATAAAAATATGAAAGATAAAGCCCCGGAACGCGCAGATTGGCGCATGACAGGTGAAATAGAAGGGGACGTATCTTAATCACAAGATGAAAGGAGAGTATAATGGCGACAAAAAAAACAGTAGCAAAACCGGCAAAGGCGGCAGCAAAAAAGAAGACGGTGAAGAAGTCCGTGAAAACCGGTCGGCAAGAAAAAGAAGGAAGTCAGGAAGGGCGACAAGTATTCCTGCGATGTGTGCGGACTGGTTGTCTCTGTTGACGAGGCATGCGGTTGCATCGATACATGCGACATAATATGCTGCGGAGAGCAGATGAAGGCAAAAAAATAGTTTCCATGGTCGCCTGTCAAGGGGTGAGGCATTCCATGCCTCACCCCTTTTTTATGAAAGTGATATATACTGTTTCAGTTTGAGTTTGTTTGAGCTACATGGTATATTTATTAAAAAAATGAGGTCAAGATCAATGCTGATTGTGCAGAAATACGGTGGAACATCTGTAGGCAGTATCGAACGGATAAAGGCAGTCGCAGAACGTGTTGTCGGAAACCAGGAAACAAGGCAATGACCTGGTTGTTATTGTATCGGCAATGTCAGGAGAGACCGACAAACTCATAGGTCTTGCCGGACGGATATCTCAGAATCCCGAGGGGCGTGAGATGGACCTCCTGCTATCTTCCGGCGAAAGGATAAGCGCTGCGCTCACCGCGATTGCGATAAATGAGCTCGGATGCAAGTCAATGTCCTTTACCGGAAGACAGACAGGGATAATAACCGACAAAGCACATACCAGCGCAAAGATAGAAAAGATCTCTGCCGACCGGGTCAAGAGAGCTATCCGAAAAGGGGCTGTCCCTGTAATCGCGGGGTTTCAGGGTGTCACAGAGACCTCTGACGTCACAACCCTGGGAAGAGGGGGTTCCGATCTGACTGCAGTGGCCCTGGCTGCCGCACTGAAGGCGGACCTCTGCGAGATCTACACGGATGTGGACGGCGTCTACACGACAGATCCCAACATCGTTCACGAAGCAAAGAAGCTCCGCAAGATCTCCTACGATGAGATGCTGGAACTGGCGAGCCTCGGGGCAAAGGTGCTTCAGGCGCGCTCAGTTGAATTCGCAAAGAAATATAATGTTCCGCTTGTCGTCAGATCAAGCTTTAACAAGAATCCAGGCACACTCGTAGTTAAGGAGGACAAGGATATGGAAAAGGTCGTTGTGTCAGGCATAGCCTATGACAAAAATCAGTCGAAGATAACCGCGATCGGCGTGCACGACAAACCAGGTGTCGCGGCAAAGCTTTTCAAGACCATTGCGGGTGCAAATATCATAGTTGATATGATAGTTCAAAACGTCAGCAGCGACGGTAAGTCGGCGGACATATCCTTCACCGTCCCCAAATCGGACAGCAAAAAAGCCATGAAGATCACGGAAGAAATTGTAGGCGAAATCGGTTCAAAAGAAGTGAAGATGCGCGAAGATATAGCAAAGGTATCGGTGATCGGCGTGGGGATGCGCACTCATTCGGGAGTTGCGGCAAAGATGTTTGAGACACTGGCCAGGAATAATGTGAATATCATGATGATAAGCACTTCGGAGATAAAGGTCTCCTGCGTTATCGACGCAAAGTATACGGAGCTTGCGGTCCGGATCCTGCATGACGCTTTTGACCTCGGTGAAAAAACAAAAAGCAGACAAACCAGGACTGCACCAGCGAAACGTAAATAGTAATGAGAAAAATAGAGATATATGACACAACACTGAGGGACGGGGCACAAACAGAGGAGATTGCCTTCTCTGTTGAAGACAAGCTCCGCATTACTGAAAAACTCAATGAACTGGGAATACACTATGTTGAGGGAGGATGGCCCGGCTCCAACCCGAAAGATCTGGAATATTTCAAGAGGGTAAAAAAGCTCAAGCTGAAAAATATACGGGTTGTTGCCTTTGGCAGCACTCACAGGCCGAAACACAACGCTTCCGAAGATACTATCTTCAGAGCTCTCCTCGATTCAAAGGTCGATATCATCACTATTTTTGGAAAAACATGGGACTTCCATGTCAAAGAGGCCTTAAGAATATCCCTTGAATGAAAACCTTGACCTCATCAACAGTTCTGTTGCCTATCTTAAGAAGCATGTGGAAAGGGTTTTCTTTGATGCGGAACATTTCTTTGACGGTTATAAAGACAACCCCAAGTATGCTTTAAAATGCCTGTCTTGCCGCCCAGGAAGCGGGTGCGGACTGTATCATCCCGTGTGACACGAACGGCGGCACTCTCCCGGGAGACGTGCGGAGAATTTTCTGTGAGGTAATGAAAGATGTCCGCACGCCTCTGGGCATTCATGCGCACAACGATTCAGAGTGCGGCGTTGCAAATTCAATTATCGCGGTCGAAAGCGGCGCAGTGCAGGTCCAGGGAACCATCAATGGGCTCGGAGAAAGATGCGGCAATGCAAACCTCTGTTCGGTGATTCCAGATCTTCAGTTGAAACTCGGCATGCAGTGCATCGCCGCGGAGAATCTGCGCAGGCTGCGTGATGTCTCAAGGTTTATAAACGAGATAGCAAATATGAGACATTTCAAGAGGCAGCCCTTTGTTGGTGACAGCGCCTTTGCACATAAGGCGGGGATACATGTAAGTGCGATACAAAAGAAGCCTGAGACTTATGAACATATAAGACCCGATCTGGTTGGAAATTCCCAGAGGGTGCTGATTTCGGACCTCGCCGGTAAGAGTAATGTATTGAGGAAGGCAGAGGAATTCGGCATCAAACTCTCGCCGGATGCTCCGCAGATCCGGGATATCGTAGTGACTCTGAAGAACCTTGAAAATGAGGGGTTTCAGTTTGAGGCCGCAGAGGCGTCTTTCGAACTATTGATGAAAAAGGCCCTTGGAATGCACAAGAGGTTCTTCGATCTGATCGGCTTCAGGGTGATGATCGAGAAGAGGAAAGAGGGCGAAGAACCTTTCAGTGAGGCAACCATCATGGTGAAGGTAGGCGGCCGTATCGAACATACTGCGGCAACAGGAATAGGTCCTGTTAATGCAATCGACCACGCCCTGAGAAAGGCCCTCGACAAGTTCTATCCGGAGCTCAAGGACGTCAAACTCCACGATTACAAGGTGCGGGTCCTCACTGCGGGGAAGGGAACTTCTGCCAAGGTGAGAGTTCTCGTGGAATCGGGAGACGAAGAAGAGCGTTGGGGCACTGTAGGAGTATCTGAGAACATCATCGAGGCGTCCTACCAGGCCCTTGTCGACAGCATTGAGTATAAGCTCTTAAAGACGCAGAAGTAATATCTGCAAGCCTTATAAATGGTCATAGCAATCAGTTCTTTGCGGCTTAAAGAGCGGCTGGGATAGAAAGCACGGTCCGCCTTCACACTTTTTTCATATTCCCTTCGATATTTCTTCACATTTTTTCTCTATTATAGAAGTCAGAAGATAAGATAAAATCATCTTTCGGCAGCCGGACACCCCCTCCGTCCGGCTGCCCACCTCCATCCTCCCCAGGCCTTGTGATCTGATATTCAGAAAGTTATAAAGCAGATGCAAATATGACAGGGAAAAAATACTTGACAATACTTTTTTTTATCAATAATCTAATGCTTATAACTTTTGTCTTTCCGCAAAAGATATCAGGAGCGATGCGGTAACAGTTTCAGCCGTTGAGACGCGGAGTTTGGATAGGCCAACCCCGAAGTCATGGTACATATCCTGTATGACAATGGAAAAAATGACAGCAGTTGACAAGAGGCGTCACAGACGCGCCGATACAATCAGAGCCGTTCAGTATGTGTCGAATCACATGCGCAAGGATGAGATATTTGATGGCGTCGTTTCCAATCTCAGCGAATCCGGTCTGTGTCTTCTCACTACAAACCCTCTCGCTGAAGGCGAGAACATAACAATAAGGAACAGGATTCAGGCAAACTTTGAAACGGCAACGGTGAGGTGGATTACAAAATATCGTGGTCTCTATTACATCGCCGGACTGGAATTTATATAGTGCTGTCTTATATCCCTAATATTTGTCTATCTCTTCAAAAAGTGCATCTACCAGGTCCTCTTCTTTAAGCCGTTTGATGATCTCTCCCTTTCTGAACAGGATCCCCCTCCCCATGCCTCCCGCGATGCCGAAGTCTGCTTCTCTCGCCTCGCCGGGACCGTTTACAACACATCCCATTACAGCGATACTCAAGGGCTTGTTAATATTTTCCACTTTTTGTCTCAACCTTTTTCACGAGGTCTTTCAGACCGATCTTTGTTCTGCCGCAGGTAGGACAGGATATGATATTGACGCCTCTTCGCCTTAGGCCAAGCGAACCCAGTATCGCGTATGCGACCCTCACTTCTTCTTTTGGCTCCGCGGTAAGGGATACTCTTATGGTATCACCTATGCCTTCGTGAAGCAGTATGCCGAGTCCGACAGAGCTTTTTATGATGCCCTGAGACGGCGGTCCCGCTTCCGATATGCCTATATGGAGAGGATATTTGAATTTTCTTGAAAAGAGGCGGTATGAATCAACGGTCTTCAGGACGTCGGACGCCTTCAACGAGACTTTGATATCAGTGAAATTAAGATCTTCAAGAATCCTGATATGTCTTCCAGCGCTTTCAACAAGGGCTTCAGGAACGGGATGTCCGAATCTTTCCAGAAGATCTTTTTCAAGAGACCCTGCGTTAACGCCTATCCGGATGGGAACCTCCTTCCCCTCCAGCAGCAGCGACTACTTCCTTCACCTTCCAGGGAGCGCCGATATTCCCGGGGTTAATCCTGAGCCCGTCCACTCCCTGACGTACTGCCTCAAGCGCAAGCCTCCAGTCAAAGTGGATATCGGCAATCATCGGTATATTGATTGATTTCTTTATCTCCCCGAGGGCCTTTGCCGCATTCATGTCAGGTACTGCAAGCCTGATGATTTCGCATCCTGCGGACTCAAGCGATCTGATCTGTCTGACGGTTGACCTTACATCTGATGTATCTGTCTTGGTCATGGACTGAACCGCTACAGGATTGCCCCCACCGACAGGCACAGTTCCCACATGTATGAGTTTCGTCTTCTTACGATTCTTCATCGTCACCTGTCTTCCCCTGCATTGCAGGGTTTTCCTTCTCCTGCAGTTTCTTCTGCCTGTATTCTTTGACGGCAGCCAGATGCTCTGCCGCAGAGACAGAGAAATGATGCGTACCGTCATTGTTGGACACAAAATAGAGATAGGGGACCTTTGCAGGATACAGTGCAGCTGTAATTGATTTTATTCCCGGAGAGGCAATAGGTCCGGGAGGAAGCCCCTTGATTACATAAGTGTTATAGGGGGTCTTTCTCAGCAGATCATTATATGTAATCTTCTCCCTGGAGCTTTTGACGCCGTAGATCGATGTCGGGTCCGCCTGCAGAAGCATTCCTTTCTTCAGTCTGTTGTGATAGACAGCCGATATCAGAGGCCTCTCTTCATCTGTGACAGCCTCTTTTTCAACTATCGATGCAAGGGTCAATGCATCCCTTTCGGAAAGACCGATCTCTTTAGCACGCTCCCGCAGTTTATCCGAGAATTTTTCCCTCATCTTATTGATCATCATTCCAACTGCCTCCTGCGGGTCCATGCCCTTAGGAATTTTATAGGTTTCGGGATACAGATATCCTTCAAAGGAAGGCGCGGCAATATTAAAGGATTTCAGGAAGTCACCATCTTTTGAAAGGTCAAGGAAGTCTTCCCGGGCTGACAATATTTTTCTCCGAAAGCTTCCCGGCAATCTCACGCAGAGAGTCACCTTCTACTACAGTCACTTCGTACTCAATAATCTGCCCTTTTCTCAGGACACTGAGAAGATCCAGCAGGTTCATGGAACTGTAAAGAGAGTAATAGCCTGCCCGTATCTTTCTGTCAATACCCGTCAGCCTGCCGATAACAAGAAACAGGGTTTTGTTGCGCAGAACATTCTCTCCGGCAAAGATATCCGCTGCCTGCCTGAAAGTAGATCCTTTCGGTATCCGGATCTCTATGCTCTTGTTGCCTATGGGAAGAGGGATAACAAGCTGAACCGTAAGTAAAGCAGACAAAGCAGGAGTGAGGCTCCAGTGATGTGAATTTTCTTTTTCTTCATAATCTTAGGATGACAAAATCAGGAGATTATAGTCAAATTGCAGGACAAAAAAGCAGGGGCAATTCTGAGAATTGCCCCTGCTATATCTTGCATATTCGGGCTTATGCCGTGTCTTTTAGTACATTCCGCCCATTCCGCCGCCCGGAGGCATGGGGGCTTCAGGTTTCTCTTCCGGTATATCTGTAATCATAACAGAGGTCGAGAGCATCAAAGCTGCAACCGATGCCGCGTTCTGAAGGGCATACCTGGTGACCTTTGTCGGGTCAATGATGCCGGCCTTTATCAGGTCTACATACTCTTCCTTGTCGGCATCGAAGCCATAGTTTGCCTCTTTTGAGTGCTTTATTTTTTCCACAACTACCGATCCTTCGAGGCCGGCATTGTTTACGATCTGCCTGATCGGCTCTTCAAGGGACCTCTTGATGATCTCAACTCCTATCTGCTGATCGTTTGAAAGCTTCAGGTTTCTAAGTGCCGGCAGGCATCTCAGAAGTGCAACGCCTCCGCCGGGGATGATTCCTTCTTCCACTGCGGCCCTTGTTGCGTTCAGGGCGTCCTCTACCCTTGCCTTTTTCTCCTTCATCTCGGTTTCGGTTGCCGCGCCCACGTTGATGACTGCAACGCCGCCAACGAGTTTGGCAAGTCTTTCCTGGAGTTTCTCACGGTCGTAGTCAGAGGTTGTCTCCTCGATCTGGGCCTTTATCTGCTTGACCCTTCCCTGGATCTTGGCCGGGTCTCCGGCGCCTTCAACTATCGTGGTATTCTCTTTATCAACGTTGATCTTCTTTGCCCTTCCGAGGTCTGAGATCTTGATATTTTCGAGCTTGATACCGAGGTCTTCAGATATTACAGTGCCGCCGGTAAGGACGGCGATGTCTTCAAGCATGGACTTGCGTCTGTCGCCGAATCCCGGGGCTTTGACGGAGCAGACCTGAATGGTGCCGCGAAGCTTGTTGACAACGAGTGTGGCAAGCGCTTCGCCCTCTACCTCTTCCGAGATTATCATTAAAGGTTTGCCCATCTTTGCGGTCTGCTCAAGGATCGGGAGCAGGTCCTTCATGCTCGATATCTTTTTCTCATGGAGAAGTATATAGACATCTTCGAGGATACATTCCATTCTTTCAGGATCTGTTATGAAATAAGGGGAGATGTAACCTCTGTCGAACTGCATGCCTTCAACCACATCGAGTGTTGTGGCCATGCTCTTTGCCTCTTCTACAGTGATAACTCCATCTTTCCCGACCTTGTCCATCGCCTCTGCGATTAACTCACCAATGGATGAATCATTGTTTGCGGAGATGGTCCCGACCTGGGCAATTTCCTTCTTGTCCTGGACAGGCTTGCTCATCTTCTTGAGTTCTTCAACAACAACTGCAACCGCCTTCTCGATACCCCTCTTGATGTCCATGGGGTTGGCGCCTGCAACAACGTTCTTCATGCCCTCTCTGTAGATTGCGTGTGCGAGAACTGTTGCAGTGGTTGTTCCGTCACCGGCTGTGTCAGAGGTCTTGGATGCAACCTCCTTGACGAGCTGTGCGCCCATGTTCTCCCATGGATCTTTGAGCTCTATCTCCTTAGCAACTGTGACGCCGTCCTTGGTAATTGTCGGCGCGCCGTATTTTTTGTCAAGAATTGCATTTCTCCCTTTTGGTCCCAGGGTAGCTTTTACTGCATCTGTCAGCAAGGCCACGCCTTTAAGTATGGCGCTTCTTGCCGCTTCATCAAAAATAAGCTGTTTAGCCATTAACTATTCCTCCTTTTTATAGATAACTTTATTTATTCGACGATTCCGAGGATGTCTTCTTCCCTTATAATAAGGAAGTCTTCGTCATCGATCTTGATCTTGGATCCGGAATACTTGTCAAAAAGGACAGTGTCCTTAACCTTCACATCCATGGGCTGACGCTTGCCGTCATCGGTAATCTTACCGGACCCGACTGCAATGATAGTGCCTTTCTGGGGCTTTTCCTTCGCGCTGTCCGGTATGAACAATCCACCGGCAGTCTTTTCCTCCTCCGTAGAAAACTTCACCAAAACTCTGTCTCTAAGTGGTTTGAACTTCATAGACTTCTTTCTCCTTTCTTTGGATTTATTCAGGTTTTATTTTGTTAGCACTCGCAGCTAGTGAGTGCTAATATAATAAGAATCGGGCTTGTATGGCAAGAGGACAATAAGAGGAAAAACGGCAAATATAGACTTATATCTCGTTATTTTAAGTAAATTCTTCTATTTTTTAATTTTTTCTATAAAGACTTCTTCTTGTTGTCAATGAAATCCTGTATTGTCTCCTCTGAAGAAATCGCCCTTGTCCCGTACTTCCTGAGCTATTCTGTGCTCGTACAGCTTAAGACCTTCCTTCAATTCAGCGGCAAAAACAGAATAGAAAGTATTGTTTATAATTGCCGTCTCAACCTTCGGAGTATTATAGAGATAAATATCAGATACGATCGTCCGCGCCAGTCTCTTTGCCCGCTCTATCTTCTCGTCAATGCCCGATTCGACCGGTTTCACATCACTCTGTGCAGGCGGTTTTGTCTGCACTGCAGGCTTTTCTTCCTGAACCGGCTGATCCGCCTTCTCCGGTTTCTCCGCCTTTGTGCCGGGTTCCGCACCCTTTATCCTGTTGATGGAGTCGATAAGAAGTTCGGGCAGCCTATGCTCTTCGATATAATCATCAGCCTCATAAAGAGATTCAGGCTGTCTTCTGTATCTTCTGTCATCATAAACTGAATTCACCAGTATGAATTTCATGCCCCTGGTCTCAGGTCTCAACTTCAGCCTTTTGCAGACTTCGAAGCCGAAAATCTTCGGAAGCCCCACCTCAAGGATCATAAGAAAAGGCAGTTCCTTGATCGCCTTGACCATGGCCTCAATGCCTTCAGTAGCCGTTATAGTCCGGTAACCGTGACTGTTAAGCAGCGCGGTTATTTGACTAAGGGCAGAGGGGTTCGAGTGCGCAACCAATACTGTGCCGTTATCTACCGGCTTCTGCGTCTGCACAACCGGCTTCTTGACAAGCAGGATGGCGCCGCATTTAGGGCACTTGAACCGTGATCCACTCTCGCTGAGTTTCGTATCATCAACTTTCAACTTGATCTTGCACTTCGGACAGATTACAACCACTGTTTTTTCCTCCTTGGCATCCAGAGTTTAATTGTAGCAAGCCCCGCGAGAAAGCCGCCGACATGGGCGAGCCATGCAACCCCGCCTCCCCTCTCATGAAGGCCTGCACTCACCAAACCGTTGATGAATTGTATAATAGCCCAAAACCCTATAACTATCAAGGCAGGTATCCTCACAGTTGTTATAAAGAAACCGAGAAATATCAGGGTATGCACGTTCGTTCTGGGGAAAAGCAACACGTAAGCCCCCAAAATCCCGGATATGGCCCCGCTCGCCCCGATCATGGGAATTGTGGAATCCGCATTCAACCATGCATAGGAATACGCTGAGATGATTCCGCAGAATATGTAAAAGACAACGAACCGGAGATGCCCAAGTTTGTCTTCGATATTATTGCCGAAGATCCAGAGGTAGAGCATATTGCCGCCAATGTGGAAGAAGCCTCCGTGCATGAACATGGACGTGAACACGGTAAGAACAGGTGAGATCGGCTGCACCCTTTCCCCGGTCAGCAGGTACTGCGGAATCGCTCCGTAGGAATATGTCACTTCCCGCATTCCCGATTGTGAAGTAATCTGAAGAAGAAAGACAAGGACATTCGTGACGATAATTCCGATAGTGGCATACGGGAATATGGATGTGGGGTTATCGTCTTTATAGGGGATCATACTTGCTTCGTAAGATTATAGAACATTTCAATCATGAAACCATATTGAATTTTTTAGCAACATTGCTCTCCAAAATATTATTGGAACGGTATATGACTCGATTTCTGAATCAAAAAACTACCTGTTTTTTTGTTCAAACCTTTGTCTGACTTCAATGTTACTGCAGAGTTCGAGGCTGAGACCTCCGCTTCGTCTTCGGTCTCCTCAAGGTTGCCCGTGATTTTGTTTCAGAAATCGAGCCACATACCTTGCTCTCCGGTGCTTTGAAATATTTATTTTAGACCGGTATTTCTTTTTCGAGCTGACATCTTCAGATTTGGCTGCTTGTGCCGACCGGCAAGGAGTTTCAACAAATGCCGCTGTATAGGTTAATGCGTAAAACCAGTATTCATGCCGCATTGACATATGCCGAATTTTAGTATACTATTAACTACTATGGTAGACACTAACATATGAAGACCCCAATTTCGCAGCTTATGGAACTCGGGTTGTCTGAGTATGAGGCAAAAGGGTACGTGTCACTGCTCAAGGAATATCCCAGCACTGCCTATGAACTCGGAAAGACGTCCGGGATACCTACTTCGAAGATTTATGAAGTGCTGAAGAAACTGACAGGGAGAGGTATGGTTACAATGATCGCTGAGGGCAAGTCAAAGAGATACCTTCCAATAGCTCTCGAAGACTTCCTCAGCAGGCACAAAAAAGAGATGGAAACGGTCATGAGATCGGTCCGCGAAAACCTCTCTGAGACAGTCGCCGGGAGGGAAAATATCTCCATTTGGAATATCGTAGACTATGATTTTCTAATCGAAAAGGCCAGAGGCTATCATCGACGGGGCTTCTCATACTGTTCTTATCTCCATCTGGAAAGAAGAACTGGAAAGGATTGAAGACCAGGTGCGAAATGCTCTTGACAGGGGGGTGAAGGTTGCCATTCTTCATTTCGGCCATTCAAGGCTGAAACTCGGGAAGCTTTACCAGCATCCGATTGAAGATACTGTTTTTCAGGAAAAAGGGGGAAGATGCTTTACTGTGGTTGCTGATTCAAAAGAGGTACTTATGGGGACCGTGCTGAAATACGGTATTGTCGAGGGAGCATGGAGCAGGAACAGGAGTTTTATAACAATGGCCGAAGAATATGTCAAACATGATATCTACATTATGAAAATAATAGCGCGTTTTGACAGATTGCTGAAGGAGCGCTTTGGAATCAGGTACGAAAAATTGAGGGATATATTTACAGACAAGGAGGTCCAATGAAGATCTATATTGACGGAAAATACTATGAACGTGAGGAGGCCAGGATATCTGTTTTTGATCACGGGCTTCTCTATGGGGATGGCGTTTTTGAGGGCATCAGGATTTACAACGGCGGGGTCTTCAAACTGAAAGAACATATTCAGAGGCTCTACCAGAGCGCAAAGGCTATCCTGCTCGATATTCGATTGACTGAAACTGAAATGATGAAAGCGGTACTGGAAACTGTAAGCGTGAACGAAAAGGTAAATGGATACATCCGCCTTGTCGTGACGAGAGGGGAAGGTTTGCTGGGTATTGACCCTGCATCCTGTGAAAGATCGTCGGTCATTATCATTGTGGGTGATATTCAGATGTATCCGGATGAGCACTATAGAAAGGGAGTTCAGGTAATCACTTCTTCATCAAGACGTATGCCGTCCGACTGTCTGGACCCCAGGATCAAATCACTCAACTATCTCAACAATATTATGGCAAAGATAGAGGCAAAGCAGGCAGGCTGCCTCGAGGCTGTGATGCTGAACAGTTCAGGGTTTGTTGCTGAGTGCACGGGGGACAATATCTTCATCGTAAAGAATGGCGAACTTCTCACTCCGGCTCCCTTTCAGGGGGCGCTTGACGGGATAACGATGCAGACAGTTCTTGAATTGGCTGAATCAGCCGGAATCAGGACACGCCTGTCCACACTCACACGATATGACCTTTATAATTCGGACGAATGCTTCATGACCGGCACGGGCGCAGAGATCATACCTGTGATCAGGATTGACGGAAGGACAATCGGCGATGGAAGTCCCGGCAGAATCACTCAGAAACTGACAGAAGCATTTCATAAGATGGTTACGGCCTGAAGTGCAGAGGAAGCCACGGTGTCAGCCCGGACTGAAAAGACAAACTGTTCTTTTTATGATAGAATTATTCGGACAAATCAGTGACGAATAATAATAAATAAACCAAGGGGGGGAACATGATAGCAATCCTTGCGATCCTCGGGATCATAGTGCTTGTTGTAGGTTTTGCGATAGCGATCTATAACAAATTGATCAGGCTGAGAAACACTGTCAAGTCTTCATGGTCCGATATCGACGTACAGCTGAAGAAACGGTATGATCTTGTTCCGAATCTTGTTGAGACCGTCAAAGGCTATGCTTCGCACGAAAGATCCGTATTCGAAAATGTCACAAAAGCAAGGTCCATGGCTATGCATGCAGGAACTCCTGCCGACAAGGCAAAGGCGGAGAATTTCCTGACGGACACTCTCAAGAGCCTTTTCGCGGTTGCCGAGGCCTACCCTGAACTCAAAGCCAATGTGAATTTCCTTGAATTGCAGAACCAGTTGAAGGCGCTGGAAGACAACATCGAATACGCAAGACGGTACTATAATGCGGTAGTGCGCGACTTCAATATCACTATCGAGTCCTTCCCCTCCAACATCATAGCGAACTCGTTCGGATTCAGGCAGGAGGAATTCTTCGAGCTTGGAGAACCGGAGACCGAGAGGAAACCTGTTAAAGTGAGCTTTTAACAGAAGAAATGCAAATGAAGAACCCTGCGGCAGAGATCGCAGGGTATCTTAACGTATGGAATTATTTCTTTATATTCGCTCGCTAACCCCGCGGCAAGCCGACGGGGAATGCACTCGCTACCGTTTCAGGGAACTGCCGGGCAGGCGCGGGGTGCTATTGACATATGCATTGAGCATTCTTGTCCTGGTTCTGCTCGTATTTAAATCAGCCGGTTTCGCAGAAGATTTCACCATCAACAAGTTTCACGCCGATATTCTTGTCAATGACGACTCATCTATGCTCGTGAAAGAGACCATTGTCGTGCAGTTTCATACATCAAGGCACGGGATTTACAGGGAGATTCCCTATAAATATGAAGATGAACGCGGCAACAGGATCAAGACACCCCTGAATGTTCTTTCCGTTACCGATGAATCAGGCAAGAACTGGGAATACAAGGCCACAAAAAAGGGTAGTCTGATAAATGTTCGCATCGGTGATCCGGCCAAATACGTCAGCGGAGAGAACATTTATGTGATTACATATAAAGTAGAAAACGCGGTGCTCTTCTTTGAAGACCATGATGAACTCTACTGGAATGTCACGGGCAATTACTGGTGGTCGCCGATCAAAGAGGCGTCTGCTCATGTCGTCCTCGCGGCAAAGAACCAGAGCAGGAACCTTTGGGCGGCATGTTACACCGGAGGACTCGGCTCAAAAGAGCCCGCTTGCAGGTATGAGACTGCGGGTAACATCGGGGACTTCTTCGCCGGCAGAAACCTGAATCCCAAGGAGGGCTTGACAATAGCTTTTGGATGGGACAAAGGCCTGGTTTCTCCTCCGTCCTCGTGGAGAAAATTTCTCTGGGCCGTTGATATCGGAGAAAACTGGATCTTTCTGTTTCCACTATTCTCCCTGGCCTTCATGACAGCTCTCTGGAAATCAAAAGGGAGAGACCCGAAGGTGATGGAGTCTGTGACTGTAATGTATGAGCCGCCCAAATACAATAATACGCCTCTGACTCCGGGTGAAGTGGGGACGCTGGTGGATGAGAGACTTGATCCGAGAGACATTTCATCAACAATCGTCGGTCTTGCCGTCAAAGGATATATGAAGATGGAAGAGACAAAAACAGAGGGACTGATCCTGGACTCGACCGACTATTTTCTCGCAAAGACAAAAGAGCCCGATGATAGCCTGAATCCCTTTGAAAGGATGCTGATGGACCGAATCTTTCCGAAAGAGCTGCAATTACCAGGCAGGATGGTGTCGGACCTGAAAAATGAGTTTTATAAAAGCATCGACTTGCTGAAGAAGACACTGTACGGAGAACTCGTCGAGCAAGAAATATTTTCTGGTAAGTCCGGACAAGGTACGAAAAGTATATGTTTCAGCAGCATTCGCAGTCACTGTTCTGAGCATCGTTCTGTTTGCATGGCTGACATCATCCGGGAAAAGCGTGGTTGCCGGCATATTGACGGGCCTGCCCGTGTTTGCATTTGCAAAGGTGATGCCCGCAAAGACAAGGGCGGGCTCAGCAGCATATATGGATATCCTGGGGTTCAGGGAATTCATGAGCAGGGCTGAAAGGGACAGACTGGAAAGGATGAAAGACAAAGACCTGTTTTCGAAGTTTCTTCCCTATGCAATCGCGCTCGACATAGTTGATAACTGGGCAAAGGCGTTTGAGGGGATCTACCAGGAACCGCCTGACTGGTTCACTTCCCCCGCGGGCTTCAGGACATTCCACCCTTACACGTTTTCCCGTTCCATAAGCGCAGCGACTTCGAGCCTCGGCTCTGCGATGTTTTCAGCGCCGAGGGGCAGTGGAATCAGCGGCGGTGGCGGAGGCTTCAGTGGAGGCGGTTCTTCAGGCGGAGGTTTCGGAGGAGGCGGTGGAGGAAGCTGGTGATGATTTATTCAGACCAATGCCTGTCCAAAACAGATTTCGACCCCGAAGAGTAAGGTATATGACTCGATTTCTGGAGCAAAATCACGGGCAACCTTGAGGAGACCGAAGACGGAGCGGAGGTCTCAGTTCTGAATTATGCATTAACATTGATGTCAGATAAAGGTTTGAACAAAAAGACAGGTAGTTTTTTGATTCAGAAATTGAGTCATATACCTATCCCAATAATATTTTGGACAATAATGATTCGGACTAACAATTCCCAGCCGGTTTTTTCGGCAGGGAAAAATAGACTATTGTTCCTTTGCCCGTTTTGCCTTCAGCCCAGACCCTCCCGCCGTGACGGTTGATGATACGCTGTACAATCGAGAGTCCGACGCCAGTCCCTTCAAATTCCCCGGCGCCCGGCAGACGATGGAACAGGGAAAATAATTTATCTCGCAGCGTCAGAGTCAAACCCGATGCCGTTGTCCTTCACAAAATAGACATTTTCATCTTCCTCAACCCGGCATCCGACTTCAATCACTGCTTTTTTCTTTGTACCCGTGAATTTAATTGCATTCGAAAGAAGGTTAATAAAAACCTGTTTGATCAATGCCATATCCCCGAATGAGGCCGGAAGCGAACTAATATCCACCACGATTCTTCTCCCATCTGTCAGCGGCTTGAGCTCTTCCACAGAGACCTCTGCAAGACTTTTCATGTCAATCTTTTCTTCCTTCATCTGCTGCCGGCCTGCCCGTGAAAAAGCAAGGAGATCCTGAATCAGCCTTTCCATTTTTTGAGTATTATTCCAGTATAATAGCAAGCATTTCTCTTCGGTCAGCACTAATGCTGTCGGCATGGATTTTCAGCAGTCGTCGGGCAAAACCTCCAATTACGATCAGAGGGGCCTTGAGATCGTGAGAGACAGTGTGGTTGAATGCATCCAGTTCTTTATTGGCTTCCACAAGTTCAGCAACTTTCTGCTTGAGCTCCTTATTGAGATTTTTCACTTCTTCATCTGCCAGTTTACGGTCTTCTATTTCTTCTTTCAGCAGGTCGTTTATGACTGAGAGTTCTGCTGTTCGCTCCCGGACCCGATGCTCAAGTTCTTCACGGGACTTCTGTAAGGCGCCTCTGGGCATCTCTGCGCTCAGTGATCTCCCTGGAAATGCTGTCAATCATCTCATTAGTAACCTTCTTCAGGGATTCCATGAGTTCTATGTCTGAGCCGCCGCTCACCCTGGCATCCAGTTCACCCCGTGATACTCTGTGCAATACATCAAAGTGTTCGGCTATTCCTATTGCAATGCCGTGAGACTGGTCAACGATTTCTCCGATTTCTTTAGCTGTCAGATTGACCATATGTTTCAGTTTTCTGATCAATTCGATATCCGAAGACTCGGATATTCTTACCGTGGGATCACCTGAGGAAATTCTTTTCAAAGCCTCGAAAACTTCAGACAGGCTTAAAGCCAGCTCCATGCTTATGCCTTCCAGTTCCCTGTCTTTTCTTTCAATGTCCGACATGAACTTTTTGAACAGTTTATTGACAACGTCGATGACCTCTTTTCTTGCGGCTGCATCTATGTTAGCTTTAAATACTTCGCAATTAAGGCAAGACGCTGTTTTACATGGCAACTGCTCATGGTCCACTTCCCGTTGATGCGACCCTGAAGTTATCCAGCACCTGTAATTCTTTGATCGGAAAGAAGGGCATTGTTTATCATTACAGTCAAAAACATCCCGGCACTTCACTCTTTCGGATTTCTTCGTCTTTTTGTCCGTCACGATATCTTCAACTCCGCAAGTTCTATCCTATCTTCTTTACGCGCCCTACATCCCCGCTCTCCAGGCGGACTTTAATCCCATGCGGATGAGAGGGAGATTTCGTCAGAATATTTTTTACAGTTCCTTCCGTCAGTTTCCCTGTCAGTTGGTCTTTCTTCAACACAATTGAAACACGTAATCCCGGCTTTATGTCAGAACGTTTAGTGCCATCCATAAATTCCTCTCTTATAATTCAGTAATCCCTCACTCATGCTGAGTTTGGACGTTCTTATGTTTCAGCTGCGCCCTCTTTTTGCTCTTTGCCTTTTGTTTGCGTATCTTCTCCCTCTTCACATCTCCGGGCGTTGCTTGTCCTGTGACCATCTCGAATTTTTTTATCAGCTCGCGTCTCGCAAGAAACCGGTTGATCGACTGGCTCCTGTCTTTCATGCATTTCACTTCGATGCCGGTAGGGATGTGTTTGAGATAGACACACGTTGAAGTCTTGTTTACGTTCTGCCCGCCGTGGCCGGAGGAGCGGACAAATTTCTCCTCGATGTCCTTCTCAAGTATGCCGAGTTCCTCCATCCGGTCCCTGAGCCATCTGTTTTTTTCTTCACTTACAGAAAACGCAAGCACAAATCACTTATGGCAACGGACCAAAGCTTATATTATTGTTGGTTCATCCGCTTCACAACTGCATTATTCGCATCAATCTGTGCTATGACATATTTGCCTGTGGCGCCGGTCCCCACGGGAAGACTGTAACTGATTGATGTGTTTTTGCTTTTGCCGGACTTGATTTTTCCAGTGGCAAACTTTTTGAACAATTTGTCGGCGCCGTCAGCAACACTGTCGTCGGAAAGATAGATCTTTACAACCGAAGTCTTGGCTTCCTGCTTGACCGTTGTTGAGGATAGACATCTTCCCCTTGACCACACATTTGGGCGCCCCTCGCAGAGTTTTTACAAGTCTGAGTGAGAAACATCCATGTACCGGTAAGGTCCGGTGCAGCTGATATGGAAGGCATAGCTGAAGTTGTAACGCCGCTTGACATATTTCCAGCCTTATCTTTCGCACAGAGACGGTAATAGTATGTAGTATCATTAACAAGCCCTTTGTGCAGATAAGACTTGTTAGTCCCGGAATATGCTGTCTCACCTTCAAAGCATGATGCCGGAACCCCTTCGGTGCTAAACACAAGCTTATAGTTGTTGATGCCGCTTTCAGTGTCGGAGAAGCCGGACCAGCTCAATGACACCTGATTACTGCCCGGAACTGCACTGATAGTTCCGTCAATAGGAGGCGTAGTATCTTTCTTATACTCAAACCAGGCATACGGTCCCTTTATGTCCCCTGAAGAAGCATGGGCTATGACTCGCCAGTAGTAGATATTTCCACTTTCCATCTCAGGGAAAGAGATCGAAGGGGTAAGAAATATTGCTTCCGATCTTCTGGAGGGGTTCTGTAACGTCCTTTCCAAAAAATACATCATATCCCGTTACGCCGCTCAAAGGGTACCAGGAGAATGAGCCGTGATCGTCAATGATGAGATCACCATTATCCGGATCCTGATTATAGATACCCGGGACGAATATCCGCAGGATCTTTGATGAATACTATTTCGTATTTGCCGGTTCCGCTATGATTGTTCGCTTCGGCTATCACAGTATATAAACCGGTTTTCGTGAGCAGATCTTCAATGCCGTAGACTCCGGAATTTTCACTTTCCGCATTCTCCTCCGTCCCCAGGGTAGAGTCTTATGTACATGCCCGTCATATTGCCGGATTTTTTCAGGGCATAGATTCTCACAGTATCGCCGGCCTGCCCATAGAACTGGTAAGCATCAAAATCCGAAATCTCATTAATCGTGCCGGAGTATTTCATGCCGGGGATCACTGTGCCGCCATCCAGGTCCCCCGGAGCGGAAACCGGACCGGGAATCTTCTGAAAGGTCAGGGAATAATCCCCCGTCCCGCTCTGCGCAACGGCTTCCACCGACATCTTGTACAAACCGGTTTTCTTGAGCTGATGATCAATGCCTGAACTCCCGGCATTCTGATCTTCAACTGACTCCTCCCGTATCATAAAGTTTCAGATACACGCCCGACATGGTGCCGGATGTCTTCAATGCATGCATGATTACTCTCTCCCCTGTCTCTCCATAGAATGACCAGCTGTTAGATGACGATGCAGATTCAATAGTCCCGGATACTGTCTCACCCGATCTGATCGGCAGGCTTTCAACGCCCCAGGCAGACAGACAAAAAACAAAAGAAGCTTATGACTGACAGATAAACAGTTTTCATGATCCCTCCGTGCCTTTGGGAAATTTCTTATGTAATTTACCTCAAATACAGGAGGCTGTCAAATAGAATGCATCCATAAAATACTGAAACGTGATCTCCTGAGGTATAATTAAATCCATGGAAGAAATTATCAGCCTCTTGCCCAATACCTTCATCCCTCTCTTTGTCGCCGCAAATATATTTATGCTCGTTCCCATCTTCATCTCCCTGACAAAGGAAATGGCAAAGGCAAAGAGAAAAGTGGTCATCAGGGACTCTATTCTGACCGCCATCATAGTCAGCTTCCTCTTTATGGCCCTCGGCGAACTTATTTTCAGGATACTGGGCATAACAACAGATGATTTCAAGATAGCGGGAGGGCATCGTTCTCCTCGTCTTTGCCGTTCGTGATCTTGTTCAAAACAGTGAGGAACGAATCAAGCCCGACCTTAAGGTCGGTGTCGTCCCTATCGGCGTTCCTCTGATCGTGGGACCGGCGGTGCTGACAAACCTTCTTCTCCTGGCGGACCACTTCGGGGTGCTCCCGACGATTATTTCTCTCGTGCTGAATCTGTTTATCGTATGGATCGCCCTGATCTATGCAGAGCAGATCATCAAGGTCGTCGGCAAAGGAGGAATAATCGGGATTGCCAAGGTTATGTCATTGCTTCTTGCGTCCATTGCTGTGATGATGATACGGATAGGGGTAGTAAACACTATCAAGCAATGATCAGATAAGCACCAATGACTGAATTGCGAAAACAGGGAAACAATCAATAACCAAATAAGAACAGATGGATAAGTAAGACTATATTACACCCTCACCCTTGCCCTCTCCCCTCAATGGAGAGGGAACTAAAGAATTTCCCTCCCTTGAGGGGAGGGGATAAAGGGGAGGGTGTTGGAATACATATTCTTACTTATTGCAGTCCAAGTGACAAAACAAATTCCCGGTTATTTCAAAAGGGAGGACATATGCTTATCGGAATCATGTCGGACACTCACGATAATGTGCCGCTCACCAAAAAGGCCATCGAACTATTCAACAGCAAGAAGGTTGAATTCGTTATCCATGCAGGTGATTATACCTCACCGTTTACCCTCAAACTTTTCAAGGAACTGAAGTGCAGATATGCAGGAGTATTCGGCAACAACGACGGGGACAAGTTATTGCTTCAGGACCGGGCAGAAGGCAATCTGCACAACCAGCCGTATATATTCACTCTTCACAATAGAAAGATTGTCGTTATGCACGAGCATCATGTGGCTGACGCCCTCGCAGACAGCGGCCATTATGACCTCGTTGTCTATGGCCATACCCACAAGGCTGATGTCAGGAAAGAAAAGGATACACTCATCGTTAATCCGGGCGAAGTCGGCACGTGGCTTTACGGGAAATCAACCGTGGCATTGCTGGATTTGGAAAAGATGGAAGCGGAGATTGTGCAGCTGAAATCATAATGAGTTATCCTGTTCCTCCCCCTTGAGGGGGGAGGGTTGGGAGAGGGTGTGTCTTACACCGTTACCCCATCGATCCTTTTGAGCCCCGCCTTAATAGCCATGTCTAACGCTTCGGCATACTCTTTTCCGGTAATCCTTCTGTTCAACGGAGGGTAATCAATCGCCTTGAAACACGGGTGGTACTGGTCCATTATATTGATATAGGTGTTTGTGGAAATCTCTTCAGCAATAAATTTCACGACCTCTGCCGTCCCTGCAATCCTTTCGGGCAATACAAGATGCCGGACAAGAAGGCCCCTGAAGGCAATCCCTCTTTTGTCTGTCAAAAGGTCGCCGACCTGCCTGTGCATTTCCTTTAAGGCTGCCCTTGCAGCTTCAGGATAATTCTCCGCCTGTGAATATTTTTTTGCCATTGCAGGGTCCGCATATTTAACATCAGGCATATAGATGTCAACAATACCTTCCAGCAATTGTATCGCATGCAATGATTCATAACCTCCGCAGTTGTAAACTACCGGCAGTCTCAGCCCCTTTTCAGAGGCGATGAGCAAAGACCTCAGCAGCATGGGCATTTGATGGGTGGGTGTAACGAAGTTGATATTGTGGCATCCTTCATTTTGCAGGGAAAGCATAGTGTCTGCAAGCTTCTTAACTGATGTTTCCATCCCTTCTCCCAGATGGCTTATTGAGTAATTCTGGCAGAAGATGCAGCCAAGGTTGCAGTTGCCCATAAAAATTGTCCCTGAGCCGCGCCGTCCGACCAGAGGTTTTTCCTCACCAAAGTGGGCTCCATAGCTTGAAATGAAGGGTTTGTTTCCGGTCCTGCAAAAACCCTTTTCGCCTGCGGTGCGGTCAATCCTGCACTCACGGGGACAAAGGGTGCATTCCTTCAAAACTTCCTCTGCTTCCTCAACCTTCCTTGCAAGAACACCTGGCGGGAGCTGAAGATAAGAGGGCACAAATGAATATTCGTCCATAGTTTTAGTTTACTGTGAGGGGAAGAAATATTAAAGCCCGGTAATGCCCGGTTATTCGCAATAATGGATTACTTATTTGTCCAGAGGACTCCTGACGCCGAGGATATTCTTTGTTGCCACGTGAGTGTAAATCATCGTGGTCTGTAAATTGGCATGCCCCAGAAGTTCCTGTATCGTCCTGATGTCGTAGCCGCTTTCCAGAAGATGAGTTGCAAAGCTGTGTCTGAGGGTATGCACCGATGCCTGTTTGGCTATGCCCGCTTTTCTTACTGATTCGTAAAATGCCTTCTGCAGCGATGCTTCATGAATGTGGTGCCTCCTCGTCAGAAGTGTGTATGGATCAACCGATAAAGATTTGGAAGGAAAAAGCCAGAACCATGCCCACTCTTTTCCCGCATTCGGATACTTTCTTGCCAGTGCATCCGGCAGCCATACGCCGTTCAAATTGTCTGTTCTGTCTTTATCATAAAGAGATCTTATTCCCGAGACATGCAATTTAATATCATCCTTCAGCGTCTCCGGGAGCATGGTCCTCCGGTCCTTGTCTCCCTTCCCTGCCCTGACAATGACCATATTTTGATCTATGTCTATATCCTTTATGCGAAGCCTCATGCATTCCATGAGTCTTAGTCCGCATCCATAGATCAGCATCGCCATAAGCCGATGCACACCCGACATATTATCGAATATCAGCTCTATTTCCTCAGGCGTCAGCACAACCGGCAGTCTCCTTCTCTGATGTGCCCGGACCGCGCTCAACTCATTCCCGATATCTTTTTCGAGGAGATGCCGGAACAGAAACACGATAGCATTCAATGCCTGGTTCTGGGTCGAGGCAGACACCTTCTTCTCTACTGCAAGATAACTCAGATAATCCCGAAGGTCGCGCCCCTCAAGCAGGGCAGGGTCCTTTTCCTTAACGAAAGCACTGAAACCTCTCAGCCATCCAAGATATGTTTTTTCAGTGCTGTACGACATATGCCTTAGCCTTAGCGTATCCCGGAATCTCCTTTCAAGAGAAGTCCAATCCTGTTCTGAAACAGTCTCCCCGGGAGCCGGCGGTTTCTGTTCAAGGGACAGAAAATAATCATAATGCCTCAAAGCCTCCTCCGCCTGTATCACCTGCCAGTCTTCATAACTCTTTGCCAGATGTGACAGAAAACTCTTTTTTTGATCATTGTCGATACGCTCAGTATAAGGAACATCCAGAAATGCATAGCAGTCCCCCACCCATTTGACATAATACGGCACATAATTTGTCCTGACAGCTCCTATCTGCAGAAGATAACTCTTATAATTATCAAGCATAAGATTTAACCGGATTACATATAAGAACTAACATAGAAATATTTTACAGCATTAGTTTCCATATATCAATAATATATGAAGCGCATGATATAATGCACCCGCTTGACATGTATAATGTATCCTTATATAATGCTTCAAGTTATAGAATAAAGATAAAAATGAATGTTAAGCAGGTAATGATGATTAGAGACAATAGAAAATTACTGGACATTAAGAACGCATTGCTGGTTCTTCACTTTACAGTGTTGTTCGCCCTCTTCAATTCAGCCTTTGGCAATGATTCGGCCTATTACGGATCGGGAGTGACTGTCTATCCGGTGAAACACGACAATATTCAACTCGTGTCCGAAGTCATCACAATCACAAAGGGTGTCGGCCTTGGCTGGGGTGTTGAGGCAAGCCTGAATTTTAAAAATCACGGCAAAAAGACTTCTGTACAAATGGGCTTTCCGTTTGACACGGATGGCCCAAACGACCCAGAGGACAAAGAAGAAGATGTACCCGATCCGAAATTTCGCACGTTTATAGATAGCAAGGAAATTAAAGTCATAAAGAAAAAAGGTTGGAGCAAGTCCCCATTACAGGATTTGAACTTCCCCATTGTTTATACCTTTACAGTTTCGTTTGAACAAGGTGAGACCAAAACCATTCGCCACACATATTCTGTTCAAGGAACTGAGTGGTCAACCGGCGATTATGAGTTCAAATATATATTAAAGACGGGTGCTCTATGGCGCGGTGTGATAGAAAACGTAAAGGTTGCCATGATACTGCCGGGAACGTCAGCGGCCGGGGTTCATTGCGTGTTGCCGAAAGAACACAAAGCAACACAAAATAAGGATGCTGTTGTCCTATCATGGGAGTTTCAAAATATAAAACCTAAATTCAATATCACTGCTAAAACACTTTTCGGCCGCGAACCAATTGGGCTTGATTACTTACGTACAACAAAAGACCTGTTTATCACGGACGCATGCTGCGTTCGCTATTTCCGTAATCTGGTATATGCAAGCTATGGATATCCGTTTGAAAATCCCTATCCCCGCATGCAGTTTTACGGTTCCGGACTTTTCCACGAGAGAAATGATTTCAATATCAATATGATCACTCGTGCGGATAAGAAAGTCTTGGATGATTTAACCAATTATGAACACCGATACAAGCCAAAATAGAAGGCATGGCTTAACAACAAAATCGAGGCGACAGGTAGCAGCCTCTGAGGTTCTTGCACAGGCTGGTTGCCCCTGCGCCTCATTTAATTCGTTATAGACGCAAATTAATGAATAACGGCATTAAAGACAGCGGACATAAACGGCACTCAATTGAGCAATAGTTATGAACACGATTACATTATTATAGCACTGGTTCTTAGGCTGATTTGCATACAAGGGGGACGTTCTTGACTAATTAAACTAAAGAGATTATACTTTTTAAAAATTGAAAAGGGGCAAAAGAGGGAATGCCGCGTCAAGCACGTCTGGATTCACCCGGAACACTCCATCACGTTATATTGCGTGGGATAGAAAAGCGCAGGATTGTCGATAATGTAAAAGATCAAGAGGATTTTGTATCCAGACTCGGAGCTATTGTAAAAGAAACTAAAACAGCAATTTATGCCTGGGCTCTGATGACAAATCATGCACATCTTCTTCTGAGGAGCGGACCTGATGGGATATCGAAATTCATGCGGCGATTATTGACAGGATATGCGCTTGCATATAATCTGCGCCATAACCGTCACGGACACTTGTTTCAGAACCGATATAAATCAATTGTCTGTGATGAAGATACATATTTTGCCGAACTTCTGAGGTACATTCATCTTAATCCTCTCAGGTCAGGCATGGTTGCTACGATATCGGAGCTTGACGGGTATCGCTATTGTGGTCACAGTGTAATCGTGGGCAAAACACAATATGACTGGCAGGATTGCGATTACACGCTGAAATGGTTTGGGAATAAAGAAAAAGAGGCGATAAAAGCATATAGGGAATTTGTAATAGCCGGAATTGAGGAAGGGAGGAGACCGGATTTGGTCGGCGGAGGGCTGACCAAATCGGTTGTCCGATGGTCTGAAGTAGTATCAATGAGAAGGAGGGGAGAACGGCAACTGTCTGATGAGCGTATACTCGGCAGTGGTGAGTTTGTACAAAGAATACTGGAAGAAGCTGAAGAAAGAATCAGAAATTATTACACTGCCGATGAGAAAAAGGCAAAAATAAGAGAGGTTGTTAATGAGACTTGCAGGAAGAACAATATAAAAATTGATGAGTTGTATTATGGAGGGCGAAGACGTAATGTTTCATTCGCACGTGCACAGGCAGCCCATATTCTTATTAAAGATTTTGGAATAACACTTGCAGAGGTTGCACGGAATTTAGGGGTAACAACATCAGCAATATTTAACATGCTGAAAAGGGAAAATGATAAGTTTAATTAATCAAGAACGTCCCCTTCTTTCTCGACGTAACAGTTTAGTCCTTTCCCCAGACATAGGGACGCTGATCGTCACTTCTGCGATCCATCCGCCTGACAACATGCCGTACCTTCGGTTGACCGACCCTCAGCATAGATTGTTTCAGACCTACTGCAGCCTGATCTGCTGGATTAGGCAAAGACACATCACCAATATCGTCCTGTGCGATAACACGGGAACAGACCATACGTTCTCCGGGCTCGCCGCCCTGGCAGCGCAGCACGACAAAACCCTGGAAATCCTTGTGTTCAGGGGCGACCATGAAGAAACATGCCTTCGCGGCAAGGGTTACGGTGAAGGCGAAATCATGAAGCATGTCATAGAGCACAGCCGATTGCTGAAGGAAGACACAGCCTTCTACAAGATCACCGGAAGGATCTTTGTCGAGGGATTCGAGGCCATACATAAGGCCCACAGGGACAAGAGCGTCGTCTTTAGACCATGCATAGCTGCATGGCAGGAGATATTGCTCAGATCAGCGCACAAATACCCTTTACTGTCAGACCGTTGGAAAAGTGTCTGGAAGGGCAGAGTCTCAACCGTGTTCTACAAGTGCACCCCCCAATACTACGCGAACAATTTGATCGATCGGTTCCGAAGGGTAGACGATCGTCGCAGATACTATCTGGAACATGCCTTCGTGGATCCCCTTAAGAAAAACGGGTTTGACGTCTTCTCTGTGCGGCCCCGTCTCGTGGGGCGCAGCGGCACTACCGACCTATTGCACGGCAATGTTGACTACTCCGACGAAGTGAAGAACCTGGCAGCGCTGCTGTTGAAGAATGAAACAAGGGGCACTGGGACAAGACCGGGACAATCCCCAAAGATGTGAAAAGCTTACCGGAGAAAACGGCAGAAGACATGCCCGCGCCTTTTTAGTGTGCGGGACCGGATGAGAGCAGTTTTTCGACTTCTTTTTTGATCACTGTGGCCGGGATGCCGCCGTGTATTTTCAGGACGCCGTTAATCAGAACAACAGGGGTATTAAGGGCCCCCATTCTCAAAAGCTCCTTTATATCGTCAAATTCCTCTTCGCCGTCCATAAACAGGTCGATGTATTCGACATAAACAACCGAGGGGTAGAACATAATCCAGCTCTTTTGAAAGTTCTTCTGTAAGTATTTTATTGGTCCCTCCGACCTCGGATGAATGTTCGTCGTACAGAATGCCTTCCGCAGGGTTATCAAGCACCTGGATATGGACTCTTTGAAGCATTCAGAGCTACCTCTCTTTCCTTAGCGTTACGAGCATATTATCTATGAGCCTTGTATTTCCTATCCTCAAAGCCACTGCGAGCAAAATATCTTCTTTTAGTTCCACAGGTTCATCGAGGGTTGCAGGGTCATAAACACCTGCATATTCAATGGCAGAAACCGCGGGCTCTCTCAAAAGTCTTTCCAGCATAGAAGCTTTTACGTCTTGTATTCCTATTATACCAGATTTTATTAAATCGGATGTCTCCTGAAGACACCGGTATATAACGGTTGCAGCCTCTCTCTGGCCCTTGTCCAGATATGCATTTCTGGAACTCATTGCAAGTCCGTCTTTCTCCCTGATCGTAGGGCAGACTACCACGTCAATGTCCATATTCAGGTCGCTGACCATCCTTTTTATAACAACGGTCTGCTGGTAATCTTTCTGACCAAAATACGCCCGGGTCGGCTTGACAACATTGAAAAGCTTTGCCACAACAGTTGCAACCCCCCTGAAATGGCCCGGCCTGAAGGCGCCGCACATTTTATCGGATAGCTTTTCCACTTCGATATGTGTCAGATACCCTTCCTGGTACATATTTCCTGTATCCGGCAGAAAAAGGATGTCTACCCCTTCCCTTCGGAGCTTCTCCGAGTCCCCGTCCATGTCCCGGGGATATTGCTGAAAATCTTCATTGGGTCCGAACTGAGTGGGATTTACGAAAATACTTGCTACGGTTATGTCATTCTCTTCCCTCGACCTCTTTACAAGGCTGAGATGACCGTCATGGAGCGCACCCATCGTCGGCACAAAACCGATTTTCTTTGTCCGAATCAGATAGTTCTTCGATATGTCCTGCATGAAACGCGGTATTCGGATGATTTCCATAATATCCTCCTCTGATCTTTTTGCGGGTGCGGTTTTTGACGATATAACCTATCCAAAGAGAGGGTATTTTGTCAAACTGTGACCCTGGAAATCGGCTTTACGCATATTCAGGGCACGGAATTTCGCTCGAAAACTGAGGATTTTTAAAGACCTTCTATGGTAAAATTCATGATTGTGGAAGAGGTGGGATTAGTCAAAGAGTGTTGATGGTACCTTTGCCACTGTTGTCGTGCATAAAAAAAGTGCCTGCGAAGGGTGTTCTTTGAAGATATGCAAGCCTAATCAGGAGGACATGGAAATTCAGGCATTCAATAGTGTTCATGCGCAGGTCGGGCAAAAAGTGAAAGTAGTCCTCAAACCCTATACTTTTCTGAGAGGTTCGATGGTGGTATACGGAATCCCGGCTATTGCCCTTGTTTGCGGGGCGGTACTGGGTAAAGAATTGCTAAGCCATTTTTTTGCCGGATCCGACCCTGATATGGTATCCGCTGTTGCGGGGTTCGGCGCCTTCTTGCTTTCTTTTTTATTCATAAGGCTGTGGAGCTCAAAACAGGATGAGAAACCTGAGGCAAAACCGGTTATTGCAGAGATTCTTGATAATGAATTATGAAAGATGCCGGATGAAGAGTGAGGCAGCCTGTTTTTCCTCGTCCTTCATAATTTACAATCCTAATCTTAATTTGAGGGGGTCTTATGGCGAACATTGATGTCGATAAAATTCGGAATGTGGCTGTTATCGCGCACGGCGGGGCAGGCAAGACGTCTTTGGTTGAGGCAATGCTGTTCAATTCCGGGGCGATAGACAGACTCGGAAGTGTTGACGACGGGACCACTACAACAGATTTTGAACCGGAAGAGATCGAGAGGAAAATAACCATTACTTCTTCCCTTGCGTTCTGCACATGGAACGGCACGGCGATCAATCTGATTGATACGCCGGGATTTATTAATTTTCTTGAAGACACTCGCGGATGTCTGAGGGCTGTCGATGGGGCCATAGTCATTGTCAGCGCGATATCCGGAGTCAAGGCTGAGACTCAGAAGATATGGAAGTATGCCTCGGAGTATGAACTGCCGAGGCTGGTCTTCGTCAACAAAATGGACAAGGACATGGCGAATTTTTCGAGGGCACTCGGAGATATCGAAAAGGCCTTCGGAAGCGAAGGATTGCCGCTGCAGATACCCATAGGCGCCGGCGAACAGTTTGAGGGCATTGTTGACCTTATTAAGATGAAGGCCTTCAAGACCACAACAGGTAAGTCCGTTGAATCGGACATCCCTGAAGACCTGCTGCCGGAAGCTGAGGAATACAGGAAGAAACTCGTTGAAAAGATCGCTGAAGCCGACGACAGTCTCCTTGAAAAATATCTTGAGGGAGGCGCGATCTCAGATGAGGAGATTATAAAAGGGGTCAGGGAAGGCTCTCTTACCAGAAGGTTCATTCCCGTTGCCTGCGGCTCCGCTGTTGCCAACATTGCAATACCTCAGCTGCTCGAAACGATAATTCTCTGCCTGCCGTCGCCTGTTGAGATGGCACGCATTTCACCGATCAAAGGCATGAACCCGAAAACCGGAACTCAGGTTGAAAGAAAGCCCTCCGCTTCAGAGCCTTTTTCAGCTTATGTGTTCAAGACAATAGCCGACCCCTTTGCGGGCAGGCTTTCTGTATTCAGGATTTATTCGGGCTCTCTTAAGGCTGATTCCAATGTCCTGAATGCATCGACAGGAGCAAAAGAAAGGATCGGCCAGGTCTTTCATGTCCTCGGGAAAAAGCAGATATCTACCCAGGTATTAGGCCCCGGAGAGATCGGCGTTGTTGCAAAACTGAAGGAGACTTATACCGGGGACACCCTCTGCGAAGAAGGACACCCTATTATTTTTGAAAAGGCAAAGTTTGCAGAACCCCTTATTGCCTATGCGATAGCTCCAAAGAGCAAGGGCGATGAGGAAAAAGTCGGCTCAGGTATTCACAGGATTCTCGAAGAGGACCCCACCCTGAAGTTCCAGAGGGATGAGGAGACCAAGGAGATGCTCCTTTCAGGAATGGGACAAGTCCACCTGGAAGTCTCACTTCAAAGGCTGAAAAGGAAATTCGGCGTTGATGTTCTGATGAAGACACCGAAAGTGCCTTACAGAGAGACAATCAAGGTTGCGACAAAGGTGCAGGGCAGATACAAGAAACAGTCCGGAGGCCGCGGTCAATACGGTGATTGCTGGCTTGAGGTGGAACCTATGCCGAGAGGCGGCGGCTATGAATTTGCCGACAGGATCGTCGGCGGGGTCATCCCGCAGCAATACAGGCCGGCTGTTGAGAAAGGCGTTGTTGAGACCATGAAAGAAGGGGTTGTGGCCGGATATCCCATCGTTGATATAAAGGTCACTTTATTTGACGGTTCGTACCACTCGGTTGATTCCTCGGAAATGGCCTTTAAGATAGCAGGTTCCATGGCCTTGAAAAAAGCAATCCAGGAGGCAAAACCTATTCTGCTTGAGCCTGTTATGAAGGTCGAAGTCATTATCCCTGACGACACTCTCGGCGCGATCATCGGAGATCTTAATTCCAAGAGAGGAAAAGTGCAGGGTGTCGAGCCCCAGGCAGGGGGCAACCAGAAGATTACCGCCCTGGTTCCCATGTCTGAAATGCTCACCTATGCCAACCAGCTGCACAGTCTTACTTCAGGACGCGGCCTGTACTCGATGGAATTTGCCCTCTACGAGGAATTGCCCAGCCACCTGACGCAGAAGATTATTGCAGAACGGGAGGCGCAGAAGCAGGAAAAGGCTGAAGAAAAATAATAGCGCTCTCCCATATGCTCTCCTGGATAAAGGATATGCGCTGAGTGGTTTTCTGCATCCTGAAATAGCTGACATGAGCGCCGGAGAATAAATCGCGAGTTATGACAAAAGACTATAAAGATACTCTGAATCTGCCGCAGACAGACTTCCCCATGAAGGCGAACCTCGCCCAGAAAGAGCCGCTGATGCTGAATTTCTGGGAAGAGAGCAAGGTTTATGAGAAGCTGCAGGAGAAGGGAAGAGAAAGCAAACACTATATCCTCCATGACGGCCCTCCCTATGCAAACGGCCATATCCATATCGGTCATGCGCTTAATAAGATACTCAAAGACATTATCGTCAAATACAAGTCTATGAATGGCTTTTACTCGCCATATATACCCGGATGGGACTGTCACGGCCTGCCGATTGAACTGCAGGTTGACAAGAACCTCGGGGACAAAAAAGACAAGCTTTCGGTCCTTGAAAAGAGACAATTTTGCAGAGAGTATGCTGCGCAATTCGTGGATATCCAGAGAGAGGAATTCAAGAGGCTTGGAGTCTTCGGTGACTGGCAGAAACCATACCTCACTATGACAAATGCCTATGAAGCAGCGATCGTCAGGGAATTCTGCAAATTTGTTGAGTCAGGCTCCGTCTATAAAGGCAAGAAACCTGTGCACTGGTGTTCATCATGCGTCACGGCCCTTGCAGAGGCGGAAGTCGAATACAACGACAAGGAATCCCCATCCGTATACGTCAAGTTTGCGGTCGACGAGGAAAATATAAGCAGGTTCCTGCCGGCTTTGAAAGGCAAGGATGTATTCGTCATTATCTGGACTACTACCCCCTGGACTCTGCCTGCCAATCTGGCAATTGCCTTCCACCCGGATTTTGAGTATGTTGCAGTTGAACAGGGGTCCGAGGTTTACATTGTCGCAGAGGGCAGGTTCGAAGCCCTGAAGGACAAGATAGGCCTGCAGGGCAACATTATTGCGAAGACATTGGGGAAGACCATAGAAGGTATGGAAGCCCTGCACCCGTTCATCAGAAGAAAATCAAAGGCTGTCCTTGGGGACTTCGTGTCACTTGAAGAAGGCACAGGCGTTGTCCACATTGCCCCGGGTCACGGAGAGGACGACTATGAGATAGGCCTTAGATACGGTCTGGACATATATGCGCCTGTCGATGATCACGGCAAGTTCAAGTTTATTGGTGAAGAAAAAGATTCTCCACTGCAGGGCAAATTTGTTTTCAAGGCTAATGCCGAGATCATCGAGATACTTCAAAAGAACAACAGGCTGATCAAAGAAGAGATGATCAGACACTCCTATCCCCACTGCTGGCGGTGTAAAAAGCCGGTCATTTTCCGGGCTACTGCTCAGTGGTTCATCTCCATGCAAAAGAATGAGTTGAGAGACAAAGCCCTTTCCGAGATAGACAGGGTTACCTGGATTCCCAAGTGGGGCCGCGACAGGATACACGGCATGGTCACCGGCAGACCCGACTGGTGTTTGTCCAGACAAAGGTCCTGGGGGGTGCCTATTACAATTCTCAGGTGCAATGAGTGTGAAGAGTTTGTGACAGACCACGAGGTGCTCTCGAAGATAGTCGAACTTGTTGAAGGCAATAGCGCCGACGTCTGGTTCATGAAAGATGCTGAAGAGTTCCTGCCTTCAGGGTATAAATGCAGAAAATGCGGCAGCACATCATTTACCAAAGAAATGGATATCCTTGATGTCTGGTTTGACTCGGGTGTAAGCCATGCCGCAGTCCTTGAAAAAGATGAAAGGCTCTCGTGGCCTGCTGACATGTACCTTGAAGGGAGCGACCAGCACAGGGGATGGTTCCAGAGTTCTTTGCTTGCATCAATAGGCACGAGGGGAAGAGCGCCTTACAAGACTGTGCTCACTCACGGGTTTACTGTAGACGGTCAGGGCAAGAAAATGTCTAAATCCCTCGGCAATGTCGTTGCGCCCCAGGAAGTTATCAAAAGCAACGGCGCCGAGATATTGAGGTTATGGGTCTCGGCGGAAGACTATAAAGACGACGTAAGAATATCAAAGGTGATCCTGGACAGACTTACAGAGGCATATAGGAAAATCAGGAATACGTGCAGATTTCTCCTCGGAAACACATATGACTTCGACGGGAAAGATTACAGCAGAGACCTCCTCGAAATCGACAGATGGGCCATGAGCAGACTCCAGACCTTTACAGCGAAGGTTACATCATCTTATGAAAATTTCGACTTTCATGAAGTCTTTCACAACATTTATAACTTCTGCATTGTTGATATGAGCTCTTTCTATCTTGACGTCTTAAAGGACAGACTCTACACCTTCAGATCGGATTCGTCCGGAAAGGCGCGCTGCCCAGTGGGTGCTCCGAAAGATACTCGTGAGCATGACCCAGTTGATGGCTCCGATCCTTTCCTTTACAGCAGAAGAGGTCTGGAGCCATATAAAACAGACAGTGCAGGGGGCGGAAGATTCAGTCTTCCTTTCTGAATTCCCTGTGGTTGATGAAAAATACCTTGACCCGGAGATTGAGAAGAAGTGGGACGACCTCTTTGTTCTGAGGAATGAAGTGAATAAAGCGCTTGAGATCAAGAGGGCGGAAAAATTCATCGGCAATTCTCTTGAGGCAAAGATCATGCTCCGTCTGCCCGACCGGTATAGCGCCCTTTTATCGCAGGACAAGGATTTTCTTTCGACCTTTTTCATAGTCTCTGCGGTAGACATCCTGGGACAGAGTTCTGTAGACGCTTACAAAAGCGCGGAGATAGAGGGGCTTGAGATAAAGATTGAAAAAGCGCCGGGGTCCAAATGTCAGAGGTGCTGGAACTGGAGAGAAAGCGTCGGCGCTTTCACGGAAGCGCCTGATGTATGTGACCGCTGTTATAAGGTCATCTCCGTTACATAATGAAAAAGGCCTCAGGTGGTTTAAGCATCGTCCTGGCAGTTATCGCACTGGATCAGATTACAAAATATCTGATCGTCTCTTCTTTGAGTCCATATTCCACGATTGAAGTATTCCCGTTCCTCAACATAGTGAATATCAGGAACACGGGCGCCGCCTTTGGTATGTTCAGGGGTCTCGGCAGCGGTTTTTTTATTCTCATCTCAGCAGCGGCAATAATCTTCGTGACAATTCTCATGATGAAAAATGCCTACAATCTTTTTGGGCTTTCACTCATTCTCGGCGGGGCTGTCGGGAATCTCATCGACAGGCTCGTGTATGGCAAGGTTGTGGACTTCATAGACGTCTTTGTGGGAAATTTTCATTGGCCTGCCTTCAACGTGGCAGATTCATCTCTGACCGTCGGAATCGGGATTATCCTGCTGACCTCGCTCATAAAAAAATAGACCTTTCACTGAGAATGTGTTCAAAGATAAAATACTCATACAGGTGAACCAGTTTATTGTGTCCCGGCAACTTAGAGTGAAACTGACTTGCTCATGAGAAAGTATCTTCTTATATTAGTTGTTATCGCCGTCTTTATCTCCTGTTTCAGGCTCGGTTCCGTCACGCTCTTTGACGTTGATGAGGCTGTATTTGCCCAGGCGACAAAAGAGATGGTCGAGAGCGGCGACTGGATAACTCCGACTTATAACGGTGTGAACCGCTATGACAAACCCATATTCTTTTACTGGCTGATGGCAGCCTCCTATAAGGTCTTCGGCATAAACGAATTTGCCGCACGTTTTCCATCCGCCCTGTCGGGGATTCTCCTGTGCGTGTCCTTGTTTTTATTTGCCGTTCAGTTCGGCAGTGCGGAAAGAGCTTTTTATGCTTCCGTTTCATTTCTCATTTCAGTCTATTTCTTTATGTATTCTCATGCTGCCGTCACCGACATGGTGCTTTCTCTTTTTATAACCCTTTCTCTCTTTTCATTCTTTCTGTCTCTAAAAAAGAACCGGCTCTTTATTTACGGTTTCTATTTATTCTCCGCCTTTGCCTTTCTGACCAAGGGATTAATAGGCATTGTCTTTCCCTTCGGCATCGCTATCCTATATTTATTGGCAACAGAGAGGATACGAGGGCTCAGGAAGGTATTTCATTTCAAGGCCTCTCTTCTCTTCATTGTCCTTGCATTGCCGTGGTATGCGGCTGAGTATATGATTAACGGAAATGAGTTTGTACAGCAGTTTTTCATCAAGCATCATTTTGCGAGATACGCCGGCGTTATATCGGGACACAAAGGACCGATCTATTATTATATCCCCGTGATTCTTGCCGGACTTTTTCCGTGGATTGCGTTTCTGCCTGCCGGAATAATTGCCGTTGCTGTGAAGATTAAATCCCGGAGGGCGGATAAAGACATTCGTACCGTGCATGACGACCCCGGCTTATTCTTATTGATCTGGTTCGGTTTTATATTTCTGTTCTTTTCGTTCTCGACGACAAAACTCCCCAATTACATACTTCCTGCAATACCTGCAGTTTCAATGCTCATTTCCATGGGCATGTGCAGAGAGGAAGATTCTTCCGACTGGGAATGGGCCTTACGCATATCAGGCAGAAAGAACAGATATGCAGAGATATTCATTATTGTTGCGTCCTTTGTGATCGGCACTGCATTCATCTTCTCAAAAGCATATATCGAAAAATGCCGGCATTCATGAGTGCCGAATGGACGTATTATTCCGCATTGATCATGTGTGCACTGGCGCTGGGTTGTTTATATGCACTGATGAAACATAGAAACAGTTATGGCTATATCTCTGCGGTAATGGTCGCATTTCTTGTCCTGATCTCGGCAACTGCGCTGCCTGCCGCAAATCAGTATCTTCAGGGGACACTTTATGAGTACAGTAAATATGCCGGGAGACAGACTGAGAGACGATGAGAAAATAGTCGCTTACGGGATGAATAATCCGAGCATAGTATTTTACTCAGGACATAAGATAGTCAATGTCAGAGGCCAGAAGAAGTTGGCGGCGGAGTTGCACGATAACATGACATATGTAGCCATAACAAAAGAAAAGGATATCGAAACCTTGAAAGGACTCGGATTTAGTTTGGTGAAGACAGACGGACGCTATGCGCTTCTTGAAAGAAAATAAGATACTGATTTCAGCGGCATGCCTGATCCCTTTTCTGCTATTCTACGTTGACCGGATAGTTGTTGAGTGGTTCGGAGGTATCTATGATAGTCTGAGACTACACAAGGTGCTTAAGCACGTCGATCCTGTTCATGACTTTCATCGGCAACGGCGCAACTCTCATAGCCATTGGGCTTCTGCTTTACATGGCCGGCAAATATTACAACAAGAGGCTGCATCTCATTGGCAGGGCACTGTTCACAGGCCTGCTGACAACAGGGGTCGTCGTCCAGGTGATAAAGCATCTCATCGGAAGAGCAAGGCCAAAGCTGACATACGACCTCATTTTCATAGGGCCTTCATTAAGAAGCGGATATGATTCTTTTCCCTCAGGCCATTCCGCCATGGTCTTCTTTTTTGCGTATACTCTCTCACGGTATTATCCGAAATACCGGGCCTTATTCTATCTGTTTGCCCTGGCAGTCAGCATTGACAGGGTTGAGGAACTTGCCCATTTCCCGTCGGATATTCTGGCGGGGGCGATCATCGGTCTCTTGTTGGGCAAGGTATTTACCGAAAAAATACCGTCTCTTAAAGTTGAGGCGAATCAATAACTCTTTCTTCAAGGTAAGATAATCGCCTGCCGTGTTATTATAAAAAGATATGCATCCAATTCTCATAAGAATCGGCCCTCTGACAATACATACCTACGGCTTTCTCATTGCTGCCGGTTTTCTGGTCGGCCTCTATCTCGCTGTGTGGCGGGCAAAAAAGGAAGGCATATCTTCCGACAGGATAATTGACCTGGGGTTTTATATCCTACTTTCCGCTATTGTCGGATCGAGGCTGCTGTTCATAATCATAAACAGCGGTTACTATGTCAGTAATCCGCTTGCTATCTTTAAGATATGGGAAGGGGGCCTGGTTTTTTACGGAGGCGTGCTGCTTGCAGTGCCGACTGCGATCTGGTATGTAAAGAAACATAACCTCGCGCTCTGGACAATGGCTGATATATTTGCTCCTTCAATCGCTATCGGTCATGTCTTCGGCAGGCTGGGATGTTTTTCAGCCGGGTGCTGTTTTGGAAAAGCCGCAGAGACGTTGCCTTGGGGAGTTATTTTCGCAGACCCGGAATGTCTTGCGCCGCTCAACATCCGCCTTCATCCGGTTCAGCTTTACGAGTCCGCAGGCGAACTTATAATATTTGTAATTCTTATGGTACTCGCAGGCCGTAAGTCCTATAAAGGCAGGCTGTTTATGACTTACCTCCTCCTCTATGCCGTCGTTGCGGTTTACCGTCGAATTTTTCAGAGGGGATGAAGCAAGAGGCTTTCTCATGCCTTATATCTCTGTTTCCCAGGGAATCAGTATCATCATATTCATTGCTGCGCTTGCAGGGATGATTGTCTTAAACGAGACAGGAAAAGCCATCTTAGTCTTGCAGTTATTTGGGGCATGTCACCGCAAAGGCTCTTGCGCCCATATACCTGCCCTGCTGATTCGCGGAGTTGCTGTCTTTGGTCAACCCTCCTGGATACCCAATTCTCGAAAAAACGGTCCATGGCAGTTGTCTTTCCTATGGGGATATGCCCAAAGACAATAGATAATTGCTTTTCCGCTTCTGACTTTGACGCTTTGTCTACAACCACTTTCCACATAGCCGCTGCCAGCCCTGACCTGTCGGCTCCTGCCTGACAATGTATCAGCACAGGACGAGGCGCGTTCTGAAAAATACTGATTAGTTCGCGGACATTGTCTTCAGACGGCTCACGGGATGCGGACAGAGAAATATCATAGTGCCTTCAATATTATTCTCTGCGCTGACCATTTTCTCCTCTCTGTACCACGGAGCGTCAGGATTTCTGCCGCGCAGGTTCACAATACTCCTGATAGCATACTTCCTGATGTAATATTCAAATTCGTCCCTGTCGAGTTGGGCAGACCTGTACGCTTCACCATGAGTGATAGGATGAAAATTTCCCTGCTCCTCGATATACAAAAAGTAACCTGCGGAAACAAGAAGCAAAAGTGCAGAAACTGCAATGGCAATCTTCTTTTTTATCGTCATCTTTCCCTTCCCCTCTTCTTCCATAAGCGCGAAACTCGTTTATCTATCAAGATATTATTATGACATGGAATTGTGAAGAAATCATGAAACAGAAATGACGGACCGTGGACTGTATTTTTTCAGGACCTATTTCTGAAGCACCTCTCTGATCTTTTTCAGAAAAGCCAATGGAGATACAGGTTTTTGAATGAAGTCAAATCCTTCCTCCATCAACCCCTTCTTTTCGATGGCGTCCACTGAACTCCCCTTAAAATAAAATTATAATAGAACGCTCGAATTCGCGCACCTGTGATGTTAATATTTCTATCAGTAGTTAATCCGGTAATCCTGCCAGAAAGCAGTTATCATCGCTCATCCGGGAAGTTTGTCATCGAGTCATAAACTGCGAACGCCATAACATATTATATTTATTGACTAAATTCAAAACCTGGGCAGGGATGTAATTCTCTGATACTGCATGTTTCACCCGGCGCTTCCCCGCGCAGATTTTTTTTGCTTAAAAAAGAGCTGCGTAAGCAGATATGCAAGGTTGCGCCTGCGGAAAGTCGTAGTAGATTTTTTGAAGGCTGCAAATCGTTGCAGGAGGAAGTGAGTTCCGGAAGACAAATAAAAAAGTGGTGCTTGCATCCTCTCGACATCCCGGTAGATTGTACATCCTGAGACATACAGCTTAAGACTCTTACATCAAAAACTCACGTCTTACGACCTTACAACCTTCACACCGGGTTGAGAGGAGCAAGTCCACCACTTTTGGTAAGCTCGCTCTTGATTTATTTATATCGCATTTCAGACTTATTGTCAAGCTTTTTTATCAATTATTTATAAACGGCCCTAAAGGGCAATTTCTCTGCCCTGCTGATGTGATTCCATAGCCGCTTCCACAACTGCTACTGCATCCGCTCCATCCATGGCTGTGGCTTTCGGCAGGGACCTGGTCTCTACACACCTGAGGAAGTCCTTCAGTTCAAGGAGAAGGGGTTCAGCCGGCAGAATCTCCTGGTTAATTATCTCACCGCCTACGGTCTTCCATGTATTGTTGTCAAGAATATGCCGGTTGCGATGTATCCTTATTTTGTCCTGTGAAGAGGCAAAGTCACACACAATAGTGGCCTTCTCTCCGATAATTGTGATGAGACGTTTCTTCTCAGGAGAAAAATAGTTCGCCTCAACCATGGCGGATGTATTGCCGTAGTTCATCCATATCCATGACATATCGTCCATCCCTCTTCCCAGGATGTCATTACATCTGGCCAGGACTTTTTTGGGCAGGCCTCCCATCAGGCTGTTAAAGAAGTCGATAAAATGGATGGCATCCGAAACCGTAACACCACCGTCCGAACGGGGCCGTTTGAATCCGCAAAATGAGCCCCACATTGACTGGATGCTTCCCATATGGCCTCCGTCAATATATTCTCTGATGAAATCCGTTGCAGGGTCATACCGGAAGATGTGGCCCGGCTGCAAGATCAACGCCTTGCGCGAGGCCAGGTCAGCCAGTTCGCGTGACTCTGACGCTGTCTCCGCGATCGGCTTTTCCATGAAGACGTCCTTTCCCTTCCCGAGGATTTCCATCCCTATCCGGTGATGGGTCGGGGCAGGTGTCACCACATCAACGGCGTCAACAGTATCAAGAAACTTGTGATAATCTTCCGTTATATGGTCTTCGGGGACCCCGGCCTCAATACATTTCTTCCTTCCGGCTTCTGAAACCTCGGCTACATAGAGGTCGACCGGGAGACTTTTCCACACACGGAGGTGGTTTGACCCCCAGCGGCCTGTACCGATCTGCATAATTTTCATTGCATGTCCTTTCCTGATAAAAATTCATTTATGGATTTCGGTTTCATCCCTCATCCTTCATAATTCATCCTTTGTTAAGTCTTGTCCCTTGTCAGCTTCTGTGACAATTCCCTGGCCAGAGGAGACCGCCGAAAATAAATCTTTATGACAATGATAAGCACAATCAGGCACAATGAAGCCAGAGATATTCTCAAGGCAAAATCCTCACGCACACTGCTCCCGAACAATGCGAAGACAGCCGCTTCAGGCACAAGGCCGATGACGGAACCCAGGACATAAGCAGAGGTCTTTATAGAAGAAAGCCCTATCAGCACATTGATAAGCATGCTCGGCAACGGCAGTTGTCTCAGGATCAGAACAAGTGCAAAACCGTTGTTCCTGAGATGACCTTCGATTGCCTTAAGACGATGACCGATCCTCTGGTGGAAAAGCGGATGGCCGAGAACACGGGTTACCCAGATGACCACAACAGAGCCTGCGAAGGCAGCTGCAGTTGCAAGAATAGTTCCGGAGAGAAATCCGAAAACCATACCTCCCAGAATGCTGATTATGGTGCGAGGCACGCCCATGGCAATAACCAGGGCTCCGCCTGCAAAGAATACAAAAGGGGCCAGAGAATGAAACGCAGTCAGTTCCTCCCGAAGCATATAGATATGCGAGCGGTCCAGGTAATACCAAATCGGAGAAAAACGCACTGCTGCAAGTGAACCTGCGAGAACTATAACTAGCAGGAGGGTCTTGATGATATCCCGGGTGTTTTCTTTTTTTTCCGATACTGACTGAGCAAAAGGCTCTTGCACTTCAGGGGCGTCCATGATCATTTCTTCCTGTTGTCAGGAAACGCCCGATTAGCGGGCACGCATCTCCTTCGCCACCATCTTATGGCAAAACAGTCAATCAGGCCTCTGAACATGCGGTTGCCTATCCCATACTTGGACTCTCCGCGCGTTCTCGGTCGATGGTTCACAAGGATTTCGACAACCTTGTATCCCTGAAGCCTGAGGAGCGTGGGAAGAAAACGGTGCATCCCGTTAAAGACAGGAATTTCCCTGAGAGTATCGGCCTTCAATGCCCTGAAAGTGCACCCCGCATCTGATATTGTGTCCCCGGTCACCCGGTTCCGGAACCTGTTGGCAACCCGGGAGGATATGCGTTTGACCCAATCGTCCTCCCGTTTTCTCCTGACGCCGCAGACAGCGTCCGCACTCTCAAGGGCCTTAAGCAGTGCAGGTATATCAGCAGGATCATTTTGTTGATCACCATCAATTGTAATAATCACACTGCCTCTCGGCATTGGCAAAGCCGGTTGCGCCGGCCGCGCTCTCTCCCGAGTTAATGCTATGCCGGATAATCCTGAGTTCAGCATATTTTTTCTGCTCTTCTTTCAGCACAGACGGGCTTGAATCGGTACTCGCATCATCGACGCACAAGACCTCAAAAGTCTTGCCGGTATCCCTGAGAACAGGGAAGAGTTCCTCAAGCAGAGGACCTATGTTTTCTTCTTCATTATATATGGGAATAACAACTGAAAGCTCTGTTCCGGGTGAGGCCATATCAGGCTATTTGCCTCCCTTCTCAAAAAAAAGGCCTATCGCTTTTGCCACAGCTTCAACTTCTTCAGATCTCATGAAAGGGAACATCGGGAGAGACAGGACTTCCTTACAGGCCGCTTCGGCAGCCGGGGAATGAGCCCTCCCCCAGCCCAAGGTATTCATACGCGGGCTGACGGTGTAAAGGGAGAGGATAGTGAAGACCTGTCTTGATGCCGCGGTTCATTCAGGAATGACTTGAGGTCATCCCGTCTGCTGTAACGGATGACATAGAGATGCCACACGGCCTCGCATCCATCCGGCACCTGTGGCCGAACAATTTCTCCATATGGTCGGAGCAGTTCATTGTAAAGACTTGCGGTCTTTCTCCTGCTCTCGTTCCACTCGTCAAGATGATCGAGACAAATTGATAGTTGAGCAGCTTTAAGAGTGTCAAGCCGGCTATTGGTTCCCAGTATCATGTGACTGAATTTATCGAGTCTTCCATGGTCTGAGAGCATCCGCACCTTCTTTATCAGTTCCGCATTTCCGGAAGCCACAGCCCCGCCATCACCAAACGTCCCAAGATTCTTGGATGGGAAAAAGCTGAAGCAACCGGCAGCGCCTATTGTACCGACTCTCCTGCCTTTATATCTCGCGCCCTGTGCCTGGGCAACATCTTCAATAATAAAGAGCTTATAGCGCTTGGCGAGGCTCATGAAGGAATCCATGTCGGCAGGTATTCCGTAGAGGTGGACAGGAATGATCGCCTTGGTCTTCGGAGTGATTGCGCGCTCTGCTGCTTCGGGGTCCAGATTGTAGAACCCCGGTTTGATATCAGCAAATACTGCTTCGGCGCCGCTCAGGTTAATTGCCTCGGCTGTAGGGAATGCGGTATTGGGGACTGTGATAACCTCATCGCCCCGACCTATGCCAAGGGCCTCCAATGTAAGCGCAAGGGCGTGCGTGCCGTTTGAAACACCGCACACAGCGGGAAGGCCTATCCATTCTGCCATATGCTTTTCAAATTCCCGGACCTCAGGTCCGTTAATAAAGGCATTCCGTTCGATGACACTGTTCATGGCTGCGTGGATAGCAGGCAGAAGCGGTTTGAACTGACGACTTAAATCAACAAAAGGGACATTCATCTGACTCTTCTCCTTATTAATTCATCTTTTAAAAAAGCGCGTTGCTCAATTCTCTTTTCGTGACGCCCTGAACCGGGCAGTTTTTTCCAGAGAAAGCAAATCTATGTTAGAGAGCAAGGATTTGATCAACACAAATATAATATAATATTATGCTTATTTTTCAGGGCATAGTAAAGACAACGACATAATTATACTCGCCGCTGGGGTTGTTTAAAAGCAGAGTTTTCTTATCAGACCCGTAAATCCTGAGGACATCGCTTACATGACCCGGAGGAGTGACAACCGCCTTTACCCCTTTTTCGATGCCGGTTATAACATCCTCATCCCGGGGTAGCCTGTTGTAATAAAACCCGAGCATCCTCTTTACATCCCTGTCAGTCTTGTACAGGAGCACCTCATCCGCCTCAATATGATGGTCCTTTAGAAGGTTATAAAGCCGCAGATTGTGAGATACCTGTTTATTGTATGTTGTCCTTATTACATCCAGAGAGAGGAGACCCAGCATGCTGAGAATGCAGATGAAGATCACAGCATCTCTTGATTTTCTCCAGGCAAAAAAAAGGGAGAAGAAACCAGCCAGAGAAAGGATGATTGATATGAATATTTGCCCTCCATGGATCAAGCTCCACACTGTAGGCGCCAGGCAGACAAGACCTGCAAAGACAACCGCAGGCGCCTTCCAGTACCTTCGCAGATTGTGGCTAAGTATCGCTGTACTGAACATGCGCTCAGTTGCCCATGCCGTGATGACAGAGACAGGCAGAAACACCGGCAGCAGATACCTAAACGTCTTGGCAGAGGTCAGATGTATGATCGCAAAATATACGACAAACCAGGTAATGCAGAAGACAAGCCATGGCCGCTCTTTTATGGCATCCCACCATCTTCGTATAAAAGGAACTGAGATAACCAGGAAAATCGAACCCGGGAAAAAATTGATCATAAAGGCAGGGAAATAATAGAAGAAACCCTCTCTCCTGGTCATAATCCTGGAGTGTTCCAAAAGGTTCATGTAACTGTTAAAGTCAGGGTGTTTATAAAGTAATCCTACCCATGGCAGAACAACCAGAATGAGCACGGGGGAAGCAGCGACCAGTATTCCGAACCGCAGTTGCTTCCAGTCTCTCAGAATTAGCATATATATGAGGACAATCAGAAGCGGAATGAATGCAACAGGCCCCTTTTCCAGAAATGCCAATCCCATAAATATCCAGAAAAGCAGGTAATAGATGACCTTGCTCTTTCGCTCTGAGAGATCGTAGCCAAGATAGAACGATAAAAGGGAGAGAGAAAACAGGACTGAATATTCCATGTCCAGACGCACTGTTCTGGCGTAGTATGCGTAACCATAATTGGAGGCAAGAAAGAGGGCGGCATAGATGCCGGTCTTCGGACTCTCGCGGTCAAACGTAAGACAGAAGAGCAGAACACCGATAATCCCGAATAAGGCAAAGATGGCCGACGGGACTCGCGCAGCAAAGGTATTTATACCAAACAGTTCATAGGACAGCGCAGTATTCCAGAAATGCAAAGGCGGCTTGTCTACATAAATATTCCCGCCCAGATGCATCATCACCCAGTCTCCTGTCTCCGAGTATTTCTCTTCCAACTTCGGCAAAGCGCATATTGTCCTGATTTTCGAGAGTCCTTCCTCCGAGATTAAAAAAAAGGAAGAAAAGCGTGAAGAAGAAAATGAACCCGATAAGAACTACGGTCCTCGGCTCTTGTCTGAACTTGTCTATTGCCATACCTTGTCGATTAGTATTAAGATTTTTTAGTATATAACATTGATTTGTGATATGTCAGAGAATCTATCGACAATGAAAAATAATTCATTTAGGGACAGCGTCCTGCTGGTTCTGATAGGCGCTTTCATTTATCTGCCCTTCCTCGGTGTCCCGGCATGGGATGGCAATGAGCCTATACGCGTAATCGTTGCCAAAGAGATGATGAAGACCGGAAACTGGCTTATGCCGGTACTGCACGGGCAGCCTTATTTTGCAAAGCCGCCCCTGATGAACTGGCTCATCGCCGCAAGCGGAAGCGTCTTCGGTATTGTGAATGAATGGACAAGCCGCTTCCCGTCTGTACTGATGATGATGCTGACCGTCCTGTCCGTCTATTTCATGACCGCAAAGTGGATGGGAAGAGACGGAAGGCTTTTTGCCGCTCTTATGACCCTGTGCATGGTCGGTCTCCTGAAAAAAGGCAGGGAAGCGGAAATAGAAAGTCTTCATTTCTTTCTGATTGCCTCGGTCCTTCTTGTTTGGATAAACGGATATGTGAGACAATGGAAGCCTTCAGTCCTCTGGGGAATCACGCTGACCTTAGTGGGAATCAGGGTTTCTCGCAAAAGGACCACAGGTGGTCTTTTTCTTCTATATGTCGGTAATCCCATATCTGCTCGTAAGGAAAAAAATGTCTCTTTTCTTCTCCAGGGGACACGTTTTCGGGCTGATTCTTTTTCTCTCTGTGCTCTCTCTTTATATGCTGTCTGTTCTGCAGTGGACGACCTTTGACCGATATGTGCACACGTGGATAAGCGAAGGCATGCAAAGGACTGAAAGCAGACACACTTTCACCTTCCTTCAGCATTTTCTTACATACCCTTTCGAGGTGACTGCTTCTTTCATTCCATGCGTATTGTTTCTTATCCCTCTCCTCATCTACAAAGAACTGCGGCAGCAAATAAAGAACTTATTCAATAACGAAATTCTTATGTTTTCCTTTATCGTTGTCGCTGCCAATTTCCCTTTGTACTGGATTTTGCCGAATATGAGGACCAGATATTTCCTGCCTGCAGGCCCGTTTGCGGCCATCGCCGTCGCGGTATTTTTTGAGTTTTACCTCGGAAAACTGCGGGACGTTCCTCCACTAATAAACTTCTTCCGGAAATTCCTGAGGGTATTTGCTTTCTCCGCAATCGCTTGTCTCTGTTGCCTTCATCCCTGTATTCATATTTCTTCATCTGAAAATATCTTCTCCCGTGCTCTTGCTTATTGGGTGCGCCCTACTGTCCGCAATTTTCGTTTTGTATAAGAGCCGAACTTTTCAGGTAGCGCATATCCCTCTTTATGTGACTCTCACAACAGCTCTTTTTTTTCTCGTCTATACGAATCTCGATATACAGATGGATGAAAAACAGGAGCTTTATCCCCGGAGGATTGCGCAGGAAATTAATCTCGTATTGCCCGGCGATGCAGACGTAGTATATGAGATGGGCTACAGGAGATTTTTGCCTGTCACCTGTTATCTGAAGACAGAAGTCCGTCAACTCGATACCTTTGCTGAACTTAAATCCATTGAGAACAAAAAAGGAAAGATTTACTTTATCTTTGATACCGAGTATCTCAAGGTCTTGAAAGATGAAGACAAAAACCTCTTTCTGCATGAACTCCATTGGGAGAAGGTCTATTCACACGAATATAAGGGAAGAAGAGGAGAGATTATAGTTGGAGTATTGTCCTGAAAATTCTGGTTATGGCCCGGCGATAGGGCTTATTTCTCCAGCCTGTTTCTGATAGCCTCTTTTCTGAGCCCGTCAATAAAGTGATGCAGAGCTGAAATCGGGTGACGGGTCATCATGCGCGGCCCCGCATACCTCATCACTTCTTTTATTTTTTCTCTCATGGCAGGCTTATAACAGTGTATTTTGCAGTTGCCGCAGGTTGTCTTGCCTTCCTGAAAAGGACATTTTTCAAGTCTCTTATCAGCGTAACGGAGTAGTTCCGAGCAGTCCGCACAGAGTCCGTCGTGAGTGCCGTGCTTTCCGAGACAATAGATATTTATCATTGCCTCAACAGTCTTTCTTTCCCTCGTTATCCGGCTCTTTTTACCGGACATGAGTATCCACTGATGAATTATCAAGTGAGAGATATGCCTTCGGGTTCAGGTCAAGTCCTGCAACATGTCCTGCCTTGAGGTGGTGATACCCGGCTGCGGCGATCATGGCTGCATTGTCCGTGCACAAGGTGACCGAAGGCACGAAAATCTCCGCCCCGCGTTCTTTTCCCATATCTTTCATCCTCTGCCGTAACTCACTGTTGGCAGCAACCCCTCCTGAAATGACAACTCTCTCAGTCCGCGTTTTCTTTAAGGCCCATTCAGTCTTCCTCAAAAGGACATCAACAACAGCAGCCTGGAAAGAAGCCGCAATATCAGGCAAGGATTCGGGCTGAATGAGAAAGGGTGACCCTGCTGATTTGCCGCCTGTTGCCACCGCTGACTGCTTCACATAATTCAGCACCGCTGTCTTCAGCCCGCTGAAAGCTGAAATCAAGGGATTCCGGCAGATAGGCCCTCGGAAAATCAATCGCACAGGGATTACCATCCTTTGCGAGTGCATCAATGACCGGGCCTCCGGGATATCCAAGGCCGAGCAGTTTTGACACCTTGTCATAAGCCTCGCCTGCGGCGTCATCACGTGTTCTGCCCAGTTCTTTATATTTTCCAAAGCCATCTACTCTGTATAAAGACGTATGCCCTCCTGAGACAATCAGGGCAATAAACGGAAAATCAGGCCTTGGTTCTTCAAGGAAGGACGCAAAGACATGCCCCTCAAGATGATTTACAGCAATGAGAGGAATACTGTTTGTATAGCAGATGGCCTTTGCAAATGAGCACCCCACGAGCAGAGAGCCGATCAGTCCGGGACCATAGCATACTGCAATACCGTCCAGGTCCTGAAATTTAGCGCCCGCAGATTTCAGTGACTCGTCAACGACAGGCCAGATCATCTCAATATGCCTGCGGGAAGCGAGCTCAGGGACAATACCTCCATATTTCTTGTGTATCTCAGTCTGGCTTGAGATGATATTGGAAATAATTGTTGTCCCGTTTTCCACTACAGAAGCGGAAGTATCGTCGCATGATGTGTCTATGCCGAGTATGAGCATCCGATATTATATAACGCAGGAAATTTTTACTCTAATCCGCTCGGACCCGTCTGCGGATGACTGCTTTAGTCCCATCAGGGGTTATGCTCCATCATTGTTACCCCCTTCGGCAATGAAGGCACAAAGAAGCTGTCTTCAATGCCGGTATTGATTTTCACGTCCCTGAGGGTTATGGTGACCTTGTTGGAAGCGGAATCATATATCGTGAGTGATTTAATAGGGAATGCCCCATCCGATGTTTCCAGCTCAATGGACAGTATCGAACCCATCGGCTTTTTGGGTTTAAGGAGGAGCTTGCCATTCTTCTCCGTTATTGAGAATTCTTCCTGCATCTTGCCCAGACCGCTCAGAAGGACTATCGGCGTCTGTCCGTATGTGCCGCTGTCAAAAGAGCTCCTGTATGCCTGTTTCTCTTTCTTCTGATATATGACAACCGAATTATTGCTGATATATATATCTGTCGGGTTCTCCGTTTTATAAGAAATCTTCATCTTCTGGGGCTTCTTGATAAACAACTCCCCCTTATAGGTGTCGGTACGCTTCAGGTCTTTCAGAAAACTCTGCTGGGAAAAACCGGCTTTCAAGTCTTTGATCTTCTCATAGGATTTCTGAATTTTGGCAACCTCATCCGAGGCAGAAATAGCCTGGGAATTTCCAGTCATAGATAAGACACAGATAAGAAAGAATGCGAGGCAGATGATGATACATAACGCATATTGCTTGTCATTTACTTTTTTTGTCATGTCCCTGTCAACTCCTTTTAATTAGAAGAATTTTTGTTCCTTTAAGCATAGCACACGGATTTTTTTATTGACAATACAGTGGATGCCTTCATCGATAGATCAGTGGAAAAGATTCAGTTGTCGCAGGACATCCCGGAAATCCTCGCGGCAGATTATTTATAATAGGGCACTTATCAACTGGGAGGAAATAAAATGATACCGGATGATCTGGCAGTTCTGAGAGTCCCAATGAGATCACAGGCTGGCTTGCAGAAACAGAATTTCAAAAATATTGTCATAAAGCATCTGCCGCAAACGGTTATTGTCATAGGAAAACGAAGGGACTAGAGTACTTGACGGGGGTTAAAGCAACGCCGGATTATTCGCTGAATTGTTGAAAAGACTTCTTTGGAGAATTCCAGACCAAGTCCTTTTTGACATTCTTCAAAATAATTAATTGTTTTAAAAAACTCTTCCCTTGCTTCTGGATGGAAAGAGTAATTCATTTTTGGTACTTCTTATGAATTTCCTTAAAGACTTCATCTCCGGGAATAGTTTTGACTTTTCCGGTTTTGATTTCACCAAGCCGTCTTTCAGCTTCCTTCGCCCATAATTTGTCTATTTCTTTCTGAGAAGGATGCAGGCTATTAAGTAGTTTTTCAATGAGTGCAGTTTTAATGTCTATAGGCAAAGATTCCACGGTTGAAATTAGCTTGATTGTTTCTGATGTCATAATATATCACCTCTCTTTTGATATTTTAGCATAACAAAGAGTTCTCCGGGGCGCGCAGTTTGAAGGACGACTATAGGGACATTCTTACATAACGCTACAGCTGACGCGCCGGGCAACTGCCTTTGCAAAAAAAAAAGAAGTTATTCCCTGTCGTCTCGATATGGGTGTTATGCGGCCGTTAATTCTAATTTTTCTTTTGTAAGACTAGGTAACCGCACGGGAGCAAAGAACTTTTCAGGGTACAAATAATCCTCGCCGGATTCATCAATGACTCTGATCTGATGATGTCTTTCCGCTGTCTTATCGGTTAATACTTCATACAGTTTTCTTACTTCCAAAGACGCTTCATAGCCGTAATTGTTGACACATATCATAAATTGTTTTTTCATAGTCATCACCTCACAAATATCCTTTAATTTTCATTTCTTTTTTCCCGATACCGTGTCCCCGTACCAATGCACTTCTGCTTCCAGCACGGCACCATCCTCCAATTCCACACGACAAATGCCTTTTAATTTTCTCCAGTTTGTGTTGTACGCTGTCAATTAATAAGTATTGCCACCAATTGCCTCTATAGCACAATCCAGTAGGTTATCATAATGCATCAGAATGATTTTTTTATCTTCAGCGAGTTTTCTTCTTTTCCTCCTCAATTTTTTATTAAAGTCATTGCGTCTGCCAGCTACGACAACATACTTAATTCTGGTTTTGTCTGATTTGTAAAATTCCTCGGGCAAGTCATATATCTGGATGTCGATACTTTCCAAGTGTTTCTGCAATTGAACCGTAATTCTCCTCAAGCCAACGATCCCAATCATCAACTTGATTAAGACCTTTTCTTATGACTTCTCCCTCATCACCGTCCCCAATGGAAATATTCCCGTAAGGACTTTCCAATTCAACAAACACAAAATGGAAACCATCAGAATTTTTTCCAAGCATAAGATAATCAACTTGGTGGGAAGTCCCAAGTTGCAATTCGGGAAAAATAAAGGTGCCGTGATGCCCAAAGTTATAATTTTTCTTTTGAATAGAGCCTATTAAGTGGTAGGCTCTTCGATCTCTTATAAAGTTCAATATTTCTCTTTCACCTGTATTTGTGTCGTATAGTAGACTTCTAAAATCAGCACATATAATTTTTAACTCCTGCTGTTTTCGCGAGTATCTTCTCATCCAAGTAATTCCCTGGAAATAGTTCTGTGCAGTACCTTACTCTATCAGGATATTCATCAAGTAACCCAGCATGATGCATTCCTGACGATTTTGTCTTGTATTCCTTGTATAGTTTTAATTCTTCTTCTGTTAGTTTTTCAAATACCGCATCCGTAATTAACATCTTCTATTACCTATATGTATGTTATCAACGCCAGTATTATTAATTTATTATTACGTACAACGCGAAGAAGGATGAGCTGCCGTGAGTTTGGTCTGCTCGATCCGATTGTTCAGAATCTATTATGCCGAACTCTTGGTAGATCAGACCTCTTTCACGGCTTTTTGTCTGTCAATCCTTCGCGTTCGGCTGACACGCCGGGGCAATCACTATTGCCAAAACCAAACCACGTTTAATCCCGGTCGTGTCGAGGCGGTTGTTAGGGCTTTCTTTAATGTTCTTCTGTTGGTCCGGTCAGCCATTTGTCGTCTCGCTCGATACTTTCTTGTAACCTCTTGAGATATTTATGTTCGCTACCGAATTCCGAAGCGTATTTCTTACCTAGAGATTTGTCTATTTGATAAATAGCATGAAGTGCGTCGCCGCGAAAATAATAGATTTCTTCTTTTGTCTTTAATATAGTTTCTAATGTAGGCAGTGCACGTTTGTCGCCAATGAAACCCAGCGCGCCGATAGCGTACCGACGATATTTCATGTCTTTATTCTTTATTGCCTCACAGATCACAAGTGTCATTTTCCCCCCTGCTTCTATGAGAGGGTCATCAAGTTCTGGTTCATGGTCTCCAGCATAGAAACGGTTCCAAATAGAAGCGTAGGTCTGTCCTCCTGGCCGATATTCCTTTTCTTTTGCAATTGTCGCTTGTGTTGACGTGATCAGCAAAAGGATTATTGACGTGATTATAATTTTTGTCATTTATTTTGCCCGAACATTTATTTTTATCTTTATTCTATATTCGATTAAGAGATTATAACTTCCCAGGTTGATTGTCAATGATTTTTGCCGGAAAACTGCTGATGGGTTCCTGATAATTCTGTAGAAGCTGGTTATTTCGACGATTACTTGGAATACACATAATTGTACAATCTTGTTTCCAACGCTTCTTTACATATGTTTCGGGTGTTTTGTGTTGTCATTCCCGCAGTCCTTAAGCGGGAATCCATGGTTTCTTTGTTTCTTGAAGACAATGGATTCCCGATTACTACCTCGGGAATGACGACAACTACATTTTTTCAAGGGCTTCTATGTAAAGCTATTTCTAAATATGCAGTATTATTGTTGGAATTATTCGGAGATTAGCGGCTGAATAACTATATACGTTTTATAAGAAGCAGGTACTTGTGAACTTTGACTACTACGGGTATGACTTCGAGGCAATTCTAGTCCGGAAACAATCTGATGCGCTTACTAATGAGACCATAAGTAAGTGCACATTGTCTATAAAATCCCTCCTACCTTCCCTTTGCAAAAGGAAGGTACTATTCCCCTCT
>CAVRZG010000006.1:0-19144 GCA_963725545.1 uncultured Nitrospiraceae bacterium
CTATCATCGGCAAAGCCATCAAGGGTCTGATTGAAGGCATCAGGGGTAGGAGTAAGAATTGCCGCAATAATGAAAGCTATTACGAACGCATACCTCCTGTGTTTCGCCAGCGTCTTGGGTGTTACTATCCCCATCCTGGTGAGGAAGACGATGATTACAGGAAGTTCAAAGACCGCTCCGAAGGCAAGGATAAACTTGAGGCAGAAATCCACATATTGACCAACCGACAACATCGGCATCATGTAATCACCGACTTTATAGCTAAGCAGAAAATCCAGCGCAAAGGGAAGTACGATGAAAAAACAGAAAGCAGCTCCGATAAGAAAAAGGACCGTTGCAATGAGGACAAAAGGCACTACATATTTTTTTTCTTTTGAATGCAGACCTGGAGAGATAAAGCTCCACAATTGCTGGAAAATCACCGGCAAGGCAAGAATGAGAGCAGCGACCAGAGCGATCTTCATGTTCATCCAAAACCCTTCAGCAGGCGCCAGAAAGACGAGTTTTGTGCCCTTCAGTTTGTCCGCATATACGTAATACATATACATCTTTTTAACTGAAAAATCGAGGTTATATCGAAGCGGGAACATGATAGACTCAAGGAGATACTCCGAGTAATTGAATGTCACTACAGCCATAACACACAATGCGATCAGGGAAACGGTTATCTTTTTTCTGAGTTCACCGAGATGATCAAAGAACGTCATCAACTTGGTCTCAGTCATGGCTACCCTCCGTAAACATAAGCTATATTATACACGCAAACCTTATAAAAGCTTGGGAATTATTCCAAAAATGTGTCAAAAATCTGCTTTTAACAAAGTATGCGAATTAAACTGCCGGTCAGGCGGATTTTTAAAGGAATTCTGATATACATCTGCCATCGGCAGTGTTATTTATTTGTTCTCCGACCCGGTCTCCGCATCTGTTGCGGCCTTATCAGGCTCGCTTTCGACTGCCTTGTTCAGGTCCGCGGCCTCCTTTGAAACCTGCTCCTTTGCATCCTCCACCGACTTTTGAATGACCTTCCCTGAGGCTTCTACTTCAGTCTCGATCTGTTTCTTGAAATCCGTCACCGCATCGCGAATATCAGAGGTCGACTCCTTGAATTCCTCCTGGACCGAATCTTTCACGTCCTGGAAGGATTTTTTCAGTTCCCCAAGGCCCTTGCCGAGGGCCTTTGCGACCTCAGGAAGGTTCTTGGGACCAATGACCAGGAGCGCAACTACGAAAATCATTATCATTTCAGGCATGCCGATATCAAACATCTCTCACCTACTCCACTTCATATAGTTTTTTGATCTTTTTCTTTTCCGGCGGCGATATAAACGTCACTGAAAACATCAGTCGCGTCTGAGGAGTCCCTTCTCTTGAAATCAAACCCCGCCCCGAACGATCGTATAAATGGAATCAGTAGTCTTTATCCTGTACCCTATCCTTCCCTCTATCAGATCAATGTCGCTGGAATCATGGCCTTTCCGTACCACCAGTTCCGACAGGAGCTTAAAATTATGCGCAGCTGAAAAGTCAAGACCGGCCAGAAAGGTAAGCTCATCTTTCAGCTCTTTGGTCCCTGTCTTTTCATAGAAGAAATTCATGTGGCCGTTGACCGGACCCACCCTCTTGCTTACAATCAAGCCCGCCCCGTAGCGACCGTCCGTGGTCAACCGCTCGCTTCCGGTCGGCAGAGAGACATTGACTATATATGCCAGTGAAGGTCCATATTTCCCTTCCTCAAAAAATCTGTGCTTCACGCCGATAGCGGCGTCTTCAAACCCATCCCGGACATCAGAGCCGAAGACATACGGAAGGGTCATATCCAGTTCAACGATGTCGCTGAGGCCGTATGCAGTCTTCATGATAAACCGGTAAAGGTCCGGGTCCAGGGACACCTCAGCGCCCGTGGAAAAAGCAACTTTTCCTTTAGCAAAACTTTCGGTACTGAACGTTGAAAAAACACCATAGGGGTCGACCGGCTGAAGTCCTTTCAATTCGACGGCATGTGCAGTTTCATGGAGCAGAAGCAGTATAAGACCAGCGAATATCAAATACTTTTTCATTTCTAAAACATAGCAGAAAAATCCGGATAGTGTCAATGAATTAAAAAGTTCAGGTACTGGCGTTTAAGATCCTACCCTTCTTGCAAAGGAGGGGATTCCTTGAACACTGCTGCCCGCAACTGTAGTCCATAACGGGATTGAAATCCTTTATGCAAATAAGTGTAATCGCTGCCTTCCATTTTGTAAATCGTTTGAGTATAATTAAACCATCAACTTCCCCTTGCTTGCTCGGCAACGGGATTACAGGAGGAACCAAATGGCAGAAGGTATATTTGAAGCTACAACAGCGAACTGGGATGTTGAGGTTCTTAACGCACAGGGTTTGGTTATGATTGATTTCTGGGCTGCCTGGTGCGGTCCCTGCAGGATGATATCCCCGACAGTTGAAGAACTGGCAAAAGAATACAGCGGAAAACTTAAGGTGATGAAGCTGAATACCGATGAGAATTCCGAGATCGCAAGCAAATATAAAATAATGGGAATTCCGACAATCATGTTCTTTAAGGACGGCGCAAAGGTCGACCAGATCGTCGGTGTTGTTCCCAAGCAGCAGTTGAAAGTCAAAAATAGACTCTTTCCTTGCTTCATAAAGGACTCTCGTCGGTTTTATTCAAGAGTTTGCCGGATCTTAATAATTTGTGCGCAGCAGGCATAAGTCTGCATAAGAAAGGTAGATATGGAGTTACGGCTTTGCGCGACCTGAATGTTGGAGCTACCCGATCTTCAAGGAGATTGTCTTCTGTTCATTTGACCGGACATGTTTGAATCACTAACAGAAAAATTAGAATCGATCTTCAAAAAACTGAAGGGTAAAGGACTCCTCAAGGAAGAGGACGTCGAACTCGCCCTGAAAGAAATACGCCTTGCTCTTCTTGAGGCGGACGTCAACTTTAAGGTTGTAAAGGACTTCGTTCAGAAGATCAGGGAAAAGGCGGTCGGCAAGGAAGTCCTTGAAAGCCTCACCCCGGGACAGCAGGTCATAAAGATAGTAAACGATGAGCTTTGCGAACTCCTCGGCAAGACCAACAGCAAGATCCCCCTGGCCCCCAACCCGCCGACAATCATAATGATGGTCGGACTGCACGGCTCGGGGAAAACGACTACTTCTGCCAAGCTCGCTCGCCTTTTCAAAAAGGAGGGCAGAAGGCCGATGCTTGTTGCGGCAGACCTTCAGAGGCCCGCTGCCATTGATCAGCTTATTACCCTCGGCTCTCAAATCGATGTGCCCGTCTATTATTCAAGGGAAGAAAAGAATCCCGTGACCGTCTGCATGGATTCCGTGAAAAAATCGAAACTCGACGGCCGGGATGTTCTAATTCTCGATACCGCCGGAAGACTTCACATTGATGATTCCCTGATGACGGAATTGAAGAATGTTAAGCAAGGCGTCTCTCCCAGGGAAATAATCTTTGTTGCGGACGCGATGACAGGACAGGACGCCGTCAACATCGCGAAGAATTTTGAGGAACAGATCGGCATAGACGGAATCATACTCACCAAGATGGACGGTGATGCGCGCGGCGGGGCTGCTCTCTCTATCATTTCTGTAACAAAAAAACCTATAAAATTCATCGGCACCGGCGAGAAGATTGAGATGCTGGAACCGTTCTATCCCGACAGGATAGCCTCAAGAATACTCGGCATGGGAGACATGCTCAGCCTTATAGAGCAGGCCCAGCAGACCTTTGATCAGAAAGAGGCCGAAAAACTCCAGAAGACCATCATGGATGATACTTTCACCTTTGATGATCTCAGGGAACAGCTTAAGAAGATGCGAAGCATGGGGCCTCTCGAGAACATACTCAACATGATACCCGGCTTCAGCAAGATGAAAGATATCAATATAGATGAGCGGGAACTGGTAAAAGTGGAGGCGATCATAAGCTCCATGACGAAGAGAGAAAAAAGGGACTACTCCGTCCTCAATGGAAGCAGGCGCAGAAGAATTGCCATGGGGAGCGGCACTGCTGTCTCGGACGTCAACAAGGTAGTCAAACAGTATATTGAAATAAGAAAGATGCTCAAGATGTTCAAAGGCAAAAAGGGGTTCAAGATGCCGAAATTCATGCCGTTTTGACCTCAGTGAAGCCTCCTTTTCAAAATATCAAATACATTCTTCTCGATATGGACGGCACCCTTCTGGACAAGTATTTTGACGATTATTTCTGGGAGCATCTCGTCCCGGAGAAATATGCCGAAACCCACAATATCACCTTCGGCAGGGCAAAGGAAGAATTGATGAAGAAGTACAGGGCGCATGAGGGCACGCTGAACTGGACCGACCTGGATTTTTGGTCACGGGAACTCAGGATCGATATACCTGCCCTGAAGGAACAGATAAAACACCTTATTGAAGTGCACCCCCATGTAGAGGACTTCCTGAAGATGGTAAAAGAGCACAAAAAAAAGGTCTTCCTTGTTACCAATGCCCATTATAAATCCATTGATCTGAAATTTAAAAAGACCCTGATAGGAAAGTATTTTGATTCCGTGCTCTCTTCCTTTGACGCGGGTTATCCAAAGGAAGACATAAAGTTTTGGGAAGTGGCGGAAAAACGTCTTGGTTTTAAGAAAGAAGAGTCCCTCTTCATAGACGACACAGAGGAAATACTGAAGACGGCAAAGAAGTTCGGCATTAAATACATCCTCTACAAAGCAAGGTCAAATTCCAAGGTCAAACCCGCAAAATCAAATCACTTCCCGCACATCACTGATTTCGATGAACTGTTATGAAAGCATCTGAATTATTTGTTCAATGCCTCGAAGCAGAAGGGACAGAGTACATCTTCGGTATACCCGGCGAAGAGACTATGGAGATCCTCAATGCCTTGTCCTCCTCAAAGATAAAGTTTATCCTGACCAGAGATGAAAGATGGGCGGCTTTTATGGCTAACGCATACGGCAGACTTTCCGGATCTCCCGGCATCTGCCTTTCGACACTCGGACCGGGCGCTACAAATCTGCTGACAGGAGTTGCAGACGCGCTCCTTGATTTCGCGCCGATGATTGCCGTCACCGGACAGGTAGGAACTTCAAAGATGCATAAGGAAACACACCAGTACATTGATATCCTGTCGTTGTACAAGCCGGCCGTCAAATGGAATGCGCGGATAGAAGACCCGGAGACTGTCCCGGAGATAGTCAGAAAGGCCTTTAAGATTGCATGTGTTGAAAAGCCGGGGCCTGTCCACATTGAGTTCCCGGAAGATATCGCATCAGTCAATATTGAAGGAAGACCAATCACGCATGAACCGGTCAGCTATTCAAAACCGGATGAAGACATGCTCTCAAAGGCCGTTTCTCTGATTGAGAATGCCGCCATGCCGATCATACTCGCCGGCAACGGGGTAATCAGGGGAAAGGCATCCGGAGAACTCAGGGATTTTGTCGGCAGGACAAAGATAGGGGTTACAACAACCTTCATGGGAATGGGCGCTTTTCCCGCGGATGATGAATGTTTTATCTCGACCATCGGCCTTCAGTCCAGGGACTTTGTGTCATGCGGTTTTGACAGGGCCGATCTTATTATAGCTGTGGGATACGATCCCGTTGAATTCAGTCCCCGTTACTGGAATGCGGACGGCAAGTAAAACAATCATTCATATTAACCTTACACCGTCTGAAACAGACTCACATTACTCAGCACACGAGATAGTGGGAGATATCAGGACATCGTTGTCTATGATCACTAAAAGGATCGGCTTTGAGAAGGACCCCACATACTACCGGAAGCTGAAGAAATATGCGGACAATGAAATGGATCTTTCGGCGGAAGGGTTTCCTTTGAAACCTCTCCGGATAATCCGGGATATCAGAAAAGCTCTCGGAAGGGATGATATCCTCATAAGCGATGTCGGGGCTCACAAGATATGGATAGCAAGGTTCTACCCGGCCTATGAGGAAAATACCGTTATTATCTCGAACGGTTTTGCTTCAATGGGATTTGCAATACCTGCCGCCATATCGGCAAAATTGCTGCTATCCTCGAAAGAAAATTATCGCGGCAGCGGGTGACGGCGGTTTTCTCATGTCTGCTTCTGAATTGAATACAGCTGTAAGACTGGGCCTTCATTTTGTTTGTCTTATTTTCAATGACGGAGGATATGGGCTTATAGAGTGGAAGGAAAAACAGAGGTACAAGAAAGATTTCTTTGTGAAATTCAGCAACCCGGATTTTGTGAAGCTTGCCGAGTCATTCGGCGCCAAAGGTTACAGGGTCTCATCAGAAGATGAACTGCTGCCGATGCTCAGAGACGCTCTCGACCAAAATGTACCTGCAATTATAGACTGTCCTGTCGACTACAGGGAAAACATTGGTCTCACGGAAAAGTTCGGCAGAATTATCTGTCCCTTATGATTCTTGTTCTTGTTAAGAATATGGCAAATATCCTAAAATAATGGTTTATGAATAACATCTGTCCTGTGGAACTTACGAAAGAACCGAAGATCGCCTATTTCTCGATGGAGATTGGTATCCAGAATGATATCCCTACATACAGCGGCGGGCTGGGCGTGCTTGCCGGAGATACTATCAGGGCAGGAGCCGATCTCAAACTTCCAATGGTGGCAGTGACTCTCCTTGTGAAGAAAGGCTATTTCACACAGGAACTGGACTCCTCGGGAAAGCAGACTGAACAGCCTGTTGCGTGGGACCCCTCCAAATACATGAAACTCCTGCCCGCAAAGGTCGTTGTTCAAATTGAAGGGCGGGATGTACTGGTGCAGGCATGGCAGTATAATGTGGAGAGTCTCACCAGGGGATGCATACCGATCTTTTTCCTGGATACCGACATCGAAGGGAACACTCCTGAAGACAGGGAGATAACCCACTTTCTTTATGGCGGAGAACTTGCATACAGGCTCAAACAGGAGATTGTCCTTGGCATCGGCGGCGTCAGGATGCTTCATGAACTCGACTTTGAGATAAAGAAATATCACATGAACGAAGGGCATTCGAGCCTTCTCACCCTCGAACTCCTCGACAGGTTTAAAAGACCTATAGAGGACGTCTGGGATGAAAAGCTTGTCTGGGATGTAGAAAGAGTGAAGGACCTCTGCGTCTTTACTACTCACACTCCAATAGACGCCGGCCATGACAGGTTCCCTTACGATCTTGTTGTAAAGATTCTTAGGCGAGTTCATACCACTGAAGGTTCTGAAAGGGCTCGGCGGTCAGGAAGGCCTTAACATGACCAGGCTGGGGCTCAACCTCAGCGAGTTTATCAACGGCGTCGCAAAGAAGCATGGTGAGGTCTCACGAAGCATGTTTCCCGGATATGAGATCAGCGCCATCACCAACGGCGTTCATACCTTCACCTGGACATGCGACAGCTTTAAGAAACTCTATGACAAGTATCTCCCCGGATGGGCAAACGAACCGGAATTGTTCGTAAGGGTCGGTCGTATACCTGACGAAGAGATATGGAACGCCCATATGGATGCAAAGAAAGCGCTTCTGAATTATGTGAAATCCACAACGGGCGTAGAAATGAACATGGACATACTTACTATAGGCTTTGCAAGAAGGGCAACCGCCTACAAGCGGGCAGACCTTATATTCAGTGATATCGAGAGACTTGAAAAAATCGGGGGTGGAAAACTCCAGATTATCTATGCAGGCAAGGCACATCCGAAGGATGATGCCGGGAAGAAACTGATTGAAAGGATTTTTTCGATAAAAGAGAAGCTGAAAGGACAAGATTACAATGGCCTATCTCAAAAATTACAATATGGACATTGCCCTGAAAATGGTCTCCGGAGTTGACGTATGGCTGAACACTCCACTGAGGCCGCGAGAGGCATCAGGCACAAGCGGCATGAAGGCTGCGCATAACGGCGTAATGAACTTCAGCGTACTCGATGGATGGTGGATTGAAGGACACATCGAGGGGTTCACCGGCTGGTCGATAGGGCCGAGTCCGACAGAGACAACGCTCGTTGAGAATCTGGATACCAGGGACGCCGATGACCTTTACAATAAACTTGAACATGTCATTGTACCGATGTATTATGAGAACAGGTATGCCTGGATCAGGATGATGCAGAATGCCATAGGCAAGAACGCCTACTACTTCAACTGCCACCGCATGATGCGCCGTTACGTCACAGAAGCATATATCAGATAAAACCGCCTGCACTGAGCAGCCCGGGCATATCAAAACAGAGTCAGCCTACTCCTTGACTCTCCTTACATCAGCCCCTATCTTTACGAGTTTGTCCTCCATCTGTTCGTATCCCCTGTCGAGGTGGTATATCCTGCGGACTTCGGTCTCGCCTTTTGCAGCAAGGGCCGCCACAATCAGAGATGCGCTGGCCCTGAGGTCGGTTGCCATCAATGGGGCGCCTTTCAGTTTTTCAACACCCTTTACAGTCGCAGTTCCTCCTTCAACGGTAATGTCCGCACCCATCCTCTGGAGCTCTGCAACGTGCATAAACCTGTTTTCAAAGATGTTCTCCTTAATTACGCTCGTCCCGTCGGATACGCACATCAGCGCCATGAACTGGGCCTGCATATCCGTCGGAAAGCCCGGATAGGGCATAGTCTTGACATTTGCCGACTTCGGCCTTGACTTTCCGATCGCACGTATTCCGCCCGGAACATCCTCAAAAGCAAGGCCGGTCTCTTTCAGCTTCATAATCGTTGCATCAAGATGGTCAAGTCTGCAACCGCGCAGGGTAATGTCGCCACCGGTTATCCCCGCAATCGTTATGAAAGTTCCGGCCTCAATCCTGTCGGGTATTACGGAATAATCCATGGGGTTTAATTCATCGACTCCCTCTATCTCGATGACGCTCTGCCCTGCCCCGTTAATCCTTGCGCCCATCGAAATGAGCGCATTTGCAAGATCCAGCACCTCAGGCTCTTTCGCGGCATTTTCTATCAGCGTCCTCCCCTTGGCCAGTGAAGCCGCCATCATCAGGTTTTCGGTGCCTGTGACCGTCGGGGTATCGAAATATATGGCAGCGCCCTTTAGTCTTTTTGCCCTTGCTATGACATAGCCCGAATCGAGTTTGATCTCCGCGCCCATCTTTTCAAGGCCCATCAGGTGCAGGTTTATCGGCCTCGCGCCTATGGCGCATCCTCCTGGAAGGGATACCTTTGGCCTTGCCGTATCTCGCAAGCAGAGGGCCAAGCACAAGAATAGACGCCCTCATGGTCCTGACAAGGTCATAAGGGGCCTCAAATATCCTGATCTTTTCCGTGCTGATCATTATCCTCGGCCCTTCAAAATGGAACCCCGCCCCGAGATTCGCAAGAAGCCGTCCCATAGTCATGATGTCCTTGAGTCCCGGAACATTAAGGACATTGGAATATCCTGCGGAAAGAAGCGATGCAGCCATTATGGGCAGCGCAGCGTTCTTGGCGCCGCTGATTTCCACAGAACCTTTGAGGCGTTTTCCTCCGCGTATTACAAGCTTATCCAAAAAGCACCCCTGAAATTATATTTAGGTCAATTATAATATTATTCCAAGGAATTAGGAATACGTCTGAAGTTTAGATGAAAAATATGTTCGTCTGAGACCTTCACTCATCCTGTGGCCGCATTTTTGGGCGATTTTCATGTTGCCCAAATGAAAACCTGTAAGCTATACTTCTAATTGTTAAGGCAGGATATAGTATGGTCGGTTATTATTGATTTCACCTCGCTCTACTATCGATATCCTGTTCACCTGTCAGAAATAAAATAGTGGGGTCGTGAAATGCCTTTTTTTGGTGAACTCTTTGTCAGCGAAATACTCAAAAAGCCTGTGCTCGATCCGAAAGGCGAGGAACTCGGACGGGTAAAGGACATTATAGTTGTCAAGGGTGAGCCCTTCCCGAAGATATCTTCACTGGTAATAGAAAAGAAGAAAAAGACATTCAACCTCCCCTGGGACGATCTGAATATCTTCAACAAAAAAATCCTGTCGTCAAAGATCTACAGCAGACAGCTCTGCAGGATTATGAGTTCGGCGAGAAAGATCTCCTTGTGGTCAGGGACATTTTCGATAAGCAGATCGTTGACGCAAACGGCGCCAGGGTTGTCAGGGTCAACGATGTAAAGCTTGAAGGCTATAATACCGAAGCAATACTCATAGCTGTTGATGTCGGCATCAGAGGCATTATGCGCCGTCTGGGTGTTGAAAGAGGCGGAGAGGACATGATGCGCCTTTTCAGCGGAACTCTGCCTTACAACCTTATAAGCTGGAACTATCTTCAGCCCCTGGAACCGAAACTGACCAAGATTGCTCTTACTGTCCCTCGCCAGATGGTTTCCGAGCTTCATCCCGCCGACATTGCGGACATTATAAGTCAGGTCTCTCATAAAGAAGGGGCGTCATTCTTCAAGGGTCTTGATGTTGAGACCGCTGCTGAAGCGCTTTCAGAACTTCAGCCCGATGTTCAGGCTGCGATGATAACCGGAATGGACACGGACAAAGCCGCAGACATTATCGAAGAAATGCCGCCTGACGAGGCCGCAGATGTCCTGAGCGACCTCCCTATGGACAAGGCCAAGGAGATACTTGAACAGATCGAAAAAGAAGAAGCAGAAGACATCCAGGAGCTTCTCAGTCACGAGGAAGATACGGCAGGCGGTTTGATGACCAACGATTTCATCGCTTACCCTCCTGAAACTACTGTAAAAGACGCCATAGAAAAATTCAGAAAAGACGCCGATGAGGTCGAGACGGTCTACTACATTTATGTGACCGATGCCGAAGAAAAACTTCTCGGTGTCGTCTCGTTACGGGACCTGCTTCTCGCGCCTTATCATGCTACCCTGTCTGATATCATGGCAACAAAACTGAAGACGGTCACACCGGATACAGATGAATTTGAGGTTGCGGAGATTGTATCAAAATATAATCTTGTTGCAATCCCTGTTCTGGATACCGAAGAATTATATGCTCGGTATCGTTACGATAGATGATGTCGTCGACAGGATTCTTCCGCCTGCAGCAAAACGCAAGAGGAGGAAGGTATGAGCCTATGGAAAAAATTCGCTCTGTTCCTGTCAGTTATGGGGCCGGGAATCATCACAGCAAATATCGATAACGACGCCAGCGGCATTACAACCTATTCCGTGGCCGGAGCAAGATTCGGTTACGGTCTTCTCTGGACTTTGATACCCACCACAATAGCCCTTGTTGTAATACAGGAAATGATAGCCCGGATGGGTATTGTAACCGGCAAGGGACTTTCCGACCTTATCCGGGAGAAATACGGGATCAAGACGGCCTTCTTCATGATGTTGGGTCTTCTCATCGCAAATTTCGGAAATACGGTCGCCAATCTCGCAGGCTGGGCCGCAAGCATGGAAATACTCGGGCTCAGCAAATATATTATGGTGCCGGCTGGAGCAATTGTTATCTGGATGCTGGTCACGAGGGGCAGTTACTGGTTTGTCGAAAAAATTCTCCTCTTTGCCTGTCTTATCTACTTCGGCTACGTAATCTCCGGCATCATGGCCAAACCTGACTGGGTCCCGTCCTGAAAAGCACTGTGGTGCCGCAGATGCAATGGAATTCCGAATATGTAATGCTGAGCATCGCCATAATAGGCACGACCATTACCCCCTGGATGCAGTTTTATCTGCAGTCATCGATCGCTGAGAAGGGCATTAAGAAAGAACACTACAAGATGTCCAGGATTGATGTGGTTGTCGGTTGCTTCATCACCGACATAATAAGTTTTTTTATCATCGTAACCTGCGGTACCCTGCTCTTTCCTCATGGAATCAGGGTCAATGAGGCGTCGGAAGCTGCAGTTGCCCTCAGACCGCTGGCAGGTGATTATGCATATCTCATATTCGCCCTGTGCCTTGCCAATGCCTCGCTGCTTGGAGCGATCATCGTGCCTCTTGCAACGGCATATTACATCTGCGAGGCCATGGGCTGGGAGGCCGGAGTCAATAAAACTTTCAATGAAGCGCCCCAGTTTATGTGGATTTATACGTTGACGATAGCACTGGCGTCGATAGTCATATTAATACCGAATGCGCCGCTTGTTTTTCTTATGGTGCTCTCTGCATTTGTCAACGGGCTGTTGCTGCCCTTTGTCCTTATTTATGCCTTACTGCTCGTCAATGACAAAAAATTGATGGGCGATTATACCAATCCGAAGAGTTACAATTACATCTCATGGGGGACTATAATCGCCATTGTCGGGCTTACTGTTATTTCTGATTGTCACAAATATTTTGCCTTCCGGGAGAATCTGATGGTTAATGCAATTGAATGGGTAAACGGAAAAGTTATCATGCTGGACCAGACAAAACTTCCTATGGAGGTCACCTTCATCGAGTGCACGGATTACCATATGGTTGCCGAGGGGATCAGGAAGCTCTGGATAAGAGGAGCTCCTGCCATCGGCATCGCAGCGGCCATGGGGATTGCGCTTGGCGCACAGGAGATAAAGGCCGGTAATTTTCAGGAATTCATGAAAAACCTTGAGCCTGTCTTTCACGAGATGCTTTCTACACGACCTACGGCAGTCAATATTCGATGGGCTGTTGACAGGATAAAAAAGTTCTTAAGCGTCAGGACAGATAACTCAATAGATGAATTGAGAAAGGCCCTGATCGAAGAAGCCCGGAAAATTCATGCAGAAGATATAGAGGTAAACAAGGCAATCGGCAGATGGGGCGCTGAATTCATTAAAGACGGCGATACGATTCTTACACACTGCAATGCAGGAGCACTCGCCACAGGAGGCTACGGCACTGCCACCGCGCCCATGCTCATTGCAATGGAGCAGGGGAAGAAAATCCAGGTCATTGCAGATGAGACAAGGCCGGTCCTCCAGGGAGCCCGTCTGACGGCATGGGAGCTTATGCAGGCGGGGATACCGGTAACGCTTATCACCGACAACACGGCCGGCGCCATTATGCAGAGAGGAGAGATAGACCTTGCCATAGTCGGCACGGACAGGACCGCAAGAAACGGAGATGTAGCCAATAAAATCGGCACTTATACCGTGGCTGTTCTCTGCAAGACACACAAAATACCCTTTTATGTGGCAGCCCCTCTCAGCAGCATCGATTTCACGATCAGATCGGGAAAAGATATCCCTATTGAAGAGAGAGGACCTGAGGAAGTTACCCATATCTTCGGAAAATATCGGATCGCACCTGATGGGGTACGGATAAGGAATATAGCCTTTGATGTGACCCCTCACAAATACGTCACTGCAATCATTACAGAAAAAGGCGCCTTCAGACCGGGAGATATCAGACACCTGCAGAAGGCAGATGTTAATCTCACTAAGCTGCGCATTAAACATTAGGAAATGCCGACGCCCTTGACTTTAAATCAGAAGCTGTCCTACCATTAATGATGCATCTCGATGAAATCTTTGCTTCCTATGAAAGTGACCTGAAAATTGTTGAAGAGAGAATAAGAGACCTTTTCAAGAGCCCTGTCTTTACCATCCCTATGATCGGCAAGCATATCCTGGACGGCGGCGGAAAGAGACTCAGACCGTTGATCCTGCTGCTGAGCGCTGAATTGTCAGGATACAAAGGCGATGCGCGTTTTACCCTTGCAGGCATCGTTGAGTCGATCCATACCGCCTCTCTGCTGCACGATGATGTAATTGACGGCGCAGACATCAGGAGGGGCAAAGTGCCGGCGCATGCTGTATGGGGCAATCAGGTTGTAATTCTTGTGGGAGATTACCTTTATTCCAATGCATTGAGGCAGGCGGTCCTGCAGAAAAGCCAGGGGATAATGGAATCGCTTTCAGAGGCTACGACAAGAATGACGGAGGCGGAGATCCTCCAGCTGCTTAAAACAGCAGACCCTGACATTACAGAAGAGGAATATCTGAATATCATCTCCGGGAAGACCGCTGCTCTGATCTCTGCCGCCTGCAGAATCGGCGCAATCCTTGGTTCCGTGTAAGCATTCAGGAGAAAGCGCTCGCTGATTTCGGCAAGAAGACGGGCATTGCCTTTCAGATGGCCGATGATATACTTGATTATATGGCGGATGAGGCTGAACTCGGCAAGCGTCTCGGAAAAGACCTGAAAGAAGGCAAAATAACGCTCCCGCTTATCTATCTCTTGAAAGCTGCCTCAAAAGACGAACTCGAAGAGGTCAAGGCCATTATCAAAGGAAGTTTCAAAATGAGCGGACTGAAGAAGATATTGAAGTTATTCAAACAATATGACACTATCGAGCTCTCCCTGAAAAAGGCCCGGGAGATCATCCTTGAAGCAAAGAGCGAATTGGCTGCCTTTCCGGATTCCCGCGCAAAAGAAGCTCTTTTCACAATAGCCGACTATACGCTGCTGAGAAAGAAATAGATGCATCCGATTGCGGAACTTGCAAAAAAATCCATAGAGACATTTATCAGGGAAGGCAAAATCATTAAGCCGCCGGATCCGCTGCCGCCTGAAATGTCAGGGAAAGCAGGCGTCTTTGTCTGTCTCAAAAAAAATGGTGAACTCAGGGGATGTATCGGAACCTATTCCGCATGCTGCGACTCAATAGCAATGGAAATCATCACAAACGCAATCTCAGCTGCTACAAAAGACCCGAGATTTCCACCAGTCCGTGCGGATGAACTCAGCGACCTCACTTATTCGGTCGATGTTCTCAGCTGCCCCGAAAAGATTAAGCATATTAATGAGCTTGATCCCGCGAAATACGGTATAATTGTTGAAAGCGGATTCAGAAGGGCACTCCTGCTTCCGGACCTTGAAGGCGTTGACACTGTTGAAGAACAGATTCGCATAACAAAAATGAAGGCAGGCATTCTCCCCGTTGAAGAGGTTGATATTTACAGATTTGAGGTCAAACGATACCAATGAATGAAATACCGTTGGCAGGGAATATCCCGGAAACAAGTCTTCCCACGATTCTCATCCATTTGAACAGAAGCAGAAAGTCCGGCACACTCGTTATAAAGACCCCCGTATTTACCAAAAAAGTATTTCTTGTAAAAGGCGATGCGGTCTTTGCTTCGTCGACATATGAAGATGACAGATTGGGTGAAATGCTTTTGAAAGCCGGCAAGATCACGATGGAGCAGTATGACAGATCCGTAGAACTCCTGAAGAAGACCGGGAAGAGGCAGGGGGCGATACTTGTCGAACTCGGATATATCTCACCCAAAGACCTGTTCTGGGGGGTAAAATACCAGGTGAAGGAGATTATTTATACGCTCTTCTTGATTGAGAAGGCTCAATACGAATTTATTGAAGGCGAGATCCCTTCACACGAAGTCATAACCCTGAAGATGAGCATGGGCAACCTTGTCTATGAAGGCGTGAAAAGGGTGGACAACTGGACCAGGATCAGGAATGAGATGCCGGCCACCGATACGGTTCTTAAGCTTAGCTCCGATCCCGCAACGATTTATCAGGATGTCGAACTCAGCCAGCAGGACAGAAAAATGCTGTCCCTGGTTGACGGAAAAATGAACATAAAGGAACTCATAGACAATGCGTGGATAGGCTCATTTGAGGCAATGAAGACACTCTATGTGCTCTGGTCTATCGGCGTCCTTGAAGAGAAAAAGAAAGAACCGGAACTTATAGAGACATTCGAGTCTCTGGAAAACATCGATCTTGGAGATATATTGAATCCGGTCTCAGAGGATGAGCAGACCTTTATCAGAAGAGTCGACGAGATGTACCTGAAGATCGATTTCCAGAGCCCTCATGATCTTCTCGGTGTTGATGATGATGCCGACGAGGACACCTTAAAGAAGCATTTCTACCGTCTAACAAGGGAGTTTCATCCGGACAGGTCCTTCAGCGCTGCAGATCCTTCCTTAAAAGATAAACTGGACGCAGTTTTCAACGCTATTAATCAGGCATATGCAACCATGGTTGAATCAATGGGAAAAGAGATCTCATTCAGGGTCGTTCCCGCCTGCAGCTGAGAAAAAGACGCCTCAGGCGTCCTTTCCTGACAAGGGGCAAATATTCAAGCAGGGTATAGATGAATTCAAAAAGGGTAATTTTCAGAAAGCGGCTGACCTTTTCAGGTCAAATGTTGATTCAGAACCGGGGAATGCAAAATACTGGAGCTATCTCTCATTGGCCCTGACAAAACTCCCGGGCAGAACAGGTGATGCTGAAAAGGCAATGCTTAAGGCCGCAAAACTGGAGCCTCATTGCGCCGATCATTATTCAAACCTTGGATTGATTTACAGCATACAAGGCATGATGAAAAAGGCGCGTGAATCCTTTGATAAGGCACTGAAGATAGATCCGGGGAATATGAAAGCAAAAAAAGGGATCGAGAAACTGAGAGGATAATATTCAGTTGTGATTGCACTACTTCACTTCTCAGACAATGTCACTTGAAATATTGACTACTTCATCTAATGAACTGATTGATACACACAGACTTCAACCACAGACAAGAGTTTCAGCGATGAGAATTCTGATAATAAGTGCTCACAGAAACAAATGCGGATGTTGCTTGCGAATATTATGCGGAGTATGATCGGAAATCGGTACAAAACTAGAGAGGCCGGGAGGGCCTTCAAAAAGCAGCCCCGTACTATCTGGCTTTCTTCGAGGTTCGGTCCCAAAAAATAAGTAGCTCGGTTACTTGATCTTAATTGATGCTTCTCGTATGATAATGGAAATTTAGATGAGTGGGGTTTTCAGAAATACGAATTATATATAAGTAATCTGCATCATAGAAATGTTTACTTCCGTTGAATTTAGATGTAGTTTATGACTTGATGAGGGGCATATGTTTATTACTATCGAAGTAGCGGTTACCGACAACATTTCCAGTTCAGATCGTGGAACACTTCTTGAGAAATTGGGACATGAAGTGCTCGAAAGTATGCAGTATGAAGTCAATAAGCAGGTGAGGCTTACTGGTATTGAAGTTGATCTTCTCGCTACCCACAAAATAACTGATGAAGAAATTTACGTTGAATGCAAAGCTACGAACGACATAATCTGCCAGCTGACGTAATAACTAAGCTTCTCGGAAATGTTGCCTTCAAGGGAGTTTCAGCAGGTTGGTTAATTTCAACGTCAACGTTTGGAAAAGATGGTCGGGGACTCGCTCTTGAGTGGCAAAAGAAACCGACAGAGGAAAGACGCAAGTTACAGCTTTATACACCGGAGAAACTTGCAAAGCTATTAATAAGTTGTGGCAGAATATGCGCGCCGGAGGTATTGAAAAGATCAAAGGCGTTAACTTATTCAGATCAAGTTTATCTGCTCATAACGAACTTTGGGCGTTTTTGGGCTGCGCCATTGACGGATGTGAACGCAGGAGTACATCATTCAGTCATGTTGTTTGACGCATCAACTGGCGAGCCAATCACGGAGGAGACCATTATAGCAAGTGTCTCAGACCGATTCTTCACTAAAGGAGCTAAAATGGCTGGCAAGTTCGGTAGGAGAGCTACCTTCAGCTTCGTTAGATTTGAACAGAGAAATTCAAAATATAGTTAAAGTGCCTTCGAGCGATCACTGGGCTGATTATCGGCCTTCCCGACCACGGGAATTTGTTGGCCGAAAACAAATGCAATCAGATTTCTTTTCATTTTTGGATGGTGTGAGAGAAAATACTCTAAAGACGCGAATCATTGCGATTAAATCGCCATCTGGGTGGGGGAAGAGCTCGATTTTATTGAAACTAGAATCACGGTGTCAGAATCAGCACAATCGGAACAAATATCATCTATTTGCTGTAGATTGCAGAGCCGTGTCTCCAGGCGATTCGGCGAACTCGCTTTGGCAGGATGCTTCAGGGAGGCAATTGGTTCGGGTTTTCTATCAAAGCCCGAAGAACCGCTTCAATTTGGTGGAACAAACAATCCATTTGCGGATTCAACGTTCAATCCCATTCTTGAACAGCTGAGAAAGAAAAGAAAGTGATGGTACTTTTTTTTGATCAGTTTGAAGAAATATTCGCAAAGCAGGATTTAGCCCCTTTATTTAACAACATTAATTTGCTTTGTTCGGCCATAGATAGCGCTCAAGAAAATATAGTGGTTGGTTTTTCCTGGAAGACTGATGGAACGATTCCTCAAGATCATCCAGCATACCACATGTGGCAGGGGCTATCGGACAGGCGTAGAGAGTTTTCCCTCACTCCTTTTAATACGACAGAGATTTCAAGTGCGCTCACTTTATTTTCTAAGGAGCTGAAACAGCCTCTGAATACGAGACTTAAGAGAACTCTCACCGAACACTGTCAAGGGTACCCTTGGTTGGTAAAAAAGTTGTGCATTCATGTTTTTAATTTGGTTCAAAATGGCATAGAGCAGCTTGATATTTTAGGGCAGGCATTAAATGTGGGCGATCTATTTAAAAAAGAACTAGAAGAATTACCGGCCAACGAACTTGCTTGTATTAAGAAAATAGCGACAGATTCACCAGCTGAATTTTATCAGATTGAAGACACTTACGGTGGCGACACTCTGAAGTCACTATTTAACAAACGCTTAGTGCTTCGCAGTGGGTCTCGGTTGACACTCTATTGGGACATTTTTCGTGACTATGTCCTTTCGGGAAAAGTGCCTCATATACCCGTAAGCTATATACCACAGAGTGACGTTCAACGCTATTGTGACGTATTAAGAATTCTTTTAAAAGAAGGAGAGACAACAATTTCCGTAATCGGCGAGAGTCTTGGTATGGGAGAAGGTAGAACCGATAATATTGTTCGCGACTTGGTAATTATTGGCAATGCAGAATATAAAGAGGAAAACCGGCATATTGACAGCTCTGCAGACTTCAGAAAATGAAGCAGCACTTGTGATTCTTAAGTTTTGGAGAAGCCACATGCTATTTCATACCCTTATCAACGCAAAGGGCAGTGGATTTGTGACATCGCAGAAGGAAATGAAAGCCCTATTGAAATCCCTGTATCTGTCCTCTAAGTTTACGGAAAAAACCTGGGACGTTTATCTAAATCGAATTACACGCTGGCTGTCAACGATTGGTCTAGTTGCAAATGACGGTAAAAATGTCGTACACACCGGCGATACTCTTGTAAAAGATCTTTCATTTGTATCCAGCAAGCCTCAAAGGAGAAGTTCCGGATACTTTCTGGGAGCGGCTCCGCCCGAAAGAGCATTAGAAGCCCTTGTGGCAATATCGCAGGGTCAAACTTCAGCA
>CAVRZG010000007.1:0-5317 GCA_963725545.1 uncultured Nitrospiraceae bacterium
AATGAGAATGTCAGAGGCTCCGATGTTTTTGTGCTCCAGCCGACATGTATGCCGGTAAACCGCAATATTATGGAGATCCTTTTGATGGTTGACGCGCTGAAGAGGGCATCGGCCAGCAGAATAACAGCTGTAATACCTTATTACGGCTATGCAAGACAGGACAGAAAAGTTCAGCCGAGGGTTCCGATATCTGCGAAACTCGTTGCCGATCTTATAACTGCTGCAGGCACCAGCAGAATACTTACCATGGACCTGCATGCCGCCCAGATTCAGGGCTTTTTCAATATTCCGGTCGATAATTTATATGCTGCGCCTGTCCTTCTCGATTATGTCCAGAAAAAATATGATTCCAGGAGTCTTATTATCGTCTCTCCCGATGCCGGCGGTGTTGAAAGGGCAAGGTCTTTTGCAAAAAAACTCGAATGTTCGATTGCGATAATTGATAAAAGGCGCGAGGTGGCGAACGTATCGCAGCTAATGAATGTAATTGGAGATGTCAGTGGTAAGGATACGATAATTCTTGACGATATGGTTGATACAGGAGGCACTACAATTCAGGCAGCGGCGGCCCTGAAGGAGAAGGGCGCAAAGCGGGTCATTGCAGCATGCACCCATGCTGTTCTGTCGGGGAGCGCAATCGAAAGGGTGAACAATTCCGTTCTTGAAGAGCTGATTGTCACCAATACGATTAATCTCGACAGTAAAAAAGAACAGTGCAAAAAACTGACGGTCTTAAGCATAGCGCCTGTCATTGGAGAGGCGATTAAAAGGATCCATGAGGAAACTTCAATAAGTTCGCTTTTTGTTTAAAGGAGGAAAGGAAAGATGGAACGCGTTACAATTTCGGTAGCCAAGAGAGAGGAAAAAGGGAAGGGCGCTGCGAGGTCTCTCAGAAGGAGTGAGATGATCCCGGCTGTCATCTACAGAGGCGGAGATTCCCTGCCTATAAAGATACCCAAGAAGGAGATCACTCAGTTCATCAATACAACTGCAGGAGATCAGACCATGGTGAGTCTTCGGTTTGCAGAAGGTGAAAGCAAACTTGCACTGATGAAGGAATTTCAGGTCGATCCGGTCAAGAGGGAATTGCTTCACGTGGATTTTTTTGAGGTCTCTCTTACGGAAAAGGTCAAGATAAGTGTGCATGTGAGCACTGTCGGAGAGCCGATAGGAGTCAAAAGGGACGGCGGTTTGTTGCAGCATGTCCTCAGGGAGATCGAGATTGAGTGTCTTCCCGACAAGATACCGGCTCATGTCAAAGCGGACATATCCAAGCTTGAGATCGGTCAGTCTTTTCATGTCGGTGATATCGATCTGGGAGAGGACGTGAAAATCCTTACAGACTCCGATGAGGTAATAGCAAACATAGTAGCGCCTATAGTTGAGGAGGTAGCGCCTGCTGAAGTTGCAGCTGTGCCTGAGGCTGCCGAACCGGAAGTAGTGAAGAAAGGCAAGAAGGAAGAAGAGGCGGCAGCAGAGACGAAATAATTATCAATTATCAATGACAAATTTAAAATTCAGAATGATAATTGATAATTACTATTGATTGTCTATTGGTGTTAGATGCTGGTTATTGCGGGGCTTGGAAATCCGGGGAAGAAATATTCCAGGACCAGACATAATATCGGTTTCATGGTCGTCGAGGAGATTGCACAAAGGAACAGTATAGAGTTCACGGACAGAAAGGAATACAGAATCGGAAGGGGTTCTATAGAAGGACACAATGTCATTCTCATAGAACCCCTTCTTTATATGAACAGAAGCGGCACTCCTGTCAGAGAGATGATCAGAAAATACAACGCGCAGCCTTATGAACTTATTGTCATACATGATGATCTGGACATGGAAACCGGTAAAGTAAGGATCAGAAAAACCGGTTCCTCCGGCGGGCATAAGGGTGTCGAATCCATTATACAGAACATCGGTTCCAGGGATTTCATTCGGGTCAAAATAGGAATAGGACGCGAGCCCGGGACACCGGTTGAAGACTATGTGCTGAGCAAGTTTACCAGGCAGGAGATATCCAGAATAAAAGAGGCCATAGATAGAACAACGGACGCAGTCCATTCAATTGTTGCCGATGGTGTGGACAAGGCCATGAACAGATTCAATTAACCTTTTTCTGGCAAACGGGTTGAGGGAACAGCAATGAAAGACATGCTTGGGAGAGAAGAACTTATCACTGTCGACAAGGCCCTTGACCTCCTCCTGCAGTATGCGCCGTTTAAAAGACCTTCATTGATCAGCCTTCCACTTGGAGAATCTTACGGATCGATACTGTCCGGGGACATTGTTTCGCCTGAGGACCTGCCGTCATTCAGCAGGACAACGGTTGACGGTTTTGCAGTGAACGCTGCTGATACGTTCGGCGCTACGGAGGGGATGCCCGCGTACCTGAATATAAAGGCAGAGATTAAAATGGGGGAGCAGCCCGATGTGGTCATTAAAAAGGGCGAAGCAGCCGGAATATCTACCGGAGGGATGCTGCCCAAGGGTGCTGATGCAGCTTTAATGTTTGAACACACGCAGCAGGTCGATGAGAATATGATCGAGGTGATGAAGCCTGTCTCCCCGGGTGAGAATATCATCCGGGCCGGCGAAGACGCGAAGAGGGGCGAGACCATTCTCAGGAGAGGACGCCGGCTGAGACCTCAGGACATCGGCGCTCTTGCAGGTCTTGGCATTACAACGGTACGGGTTTACAAAAGACCGAAGGTTTCCATTATCTCGACAGGAGATGAGATAGTCCCGATTGATCAACCGGTGAAACCCGGACAGGTAAGAGATATTAATTCCTATACTCTGTCGGGCATGATATCGGATTCTTACGGTATAGCTGAAAGGAAAGGCATTTTCAGTGACGAGTATGAAATTATCAGGAGAGTTTTTGAAGAATCCGTCAGGGAATCCCAAATGGTCCTGATCTCCGGCGGAAGTTCTGTCGGCGCCAGGGATTTAACTGCAAAGATAATCAATGATTTCGGAGAACCCGGCGTGCTCTTCCACGGTGTATCGTTGAAACCCGGAAAACCGACCATTGGTGGAATAGTGCAAGGCATTCCGGTATTCGGTCTGCCCGGACATCCCGCGGCTGTCGCCGTCTGTTTCGGGCTCTTTATCAGGCCGGTACTGGAAATTTTATCGGGGCATGCTGAGAACAGATTCGAAAAGGAGAAAAAGGTCATCAATGCAAGGATGGCCAGGAATGTATCATCAAGTCCCGGGAGAGAAGAGCATATAGGTGTTATGCTCGAAGAAAGAAACGGCGAGATATGGGCGCTGCCCCTGCTCGGGAAATCAGGGCTTATTACAAACCTGACTCAGGCTGACGGGACCGCAGTGATACCTCTTCGAATGACAGGGATTCGGGAAGGCGATCCAATAGAAGTGAGACTTTTTTAGGACTCGTAATCAGGAACGACAATAACCTTTAATGAACTCTTTGCGTCCGACACTATTTTGAATCCCTTCATAATCTCTGATAGGGGAAATCTGTGTGTGATCATCTTCCCCGCATGAACTAATCCTTTGTCTATATAATCAATCGCCGTCATTAGATCGTCAGGCCCCGCGCCATATGAAAAGAACAGACTGACCTCATCCCTCCAGAATCTCTGGGACGGTAGTGAGATATCGGATTCCGGAACTGCAAAAAAGAGTATCTTTCCTTTTCTGTCAACTGAAGACATTGCATTTTCAACCGCCTGTTTTGCAGCAGCGCAGACAATGACGACATCAGCCAATCTATCATCATTCAGACTCTTAAGTCCCTCTATTGTGAATCGACCTGCATCCATTACATGATCTGCTCCAAACTCAACAGCTTTGTTCAGCCTCTCTTCAGAGATGTCTGTAACAATGACCTTTGCTCCCTTTAGTTTTGACATCTGGATGTGCAGGATTCCTGAGATACCCGAGCCTATTATTAAAACAGTCTGACCTTCTTTTAATCCTATGATATTTTGTCCCGCAACCGCGCATCCAAGCGGTTCAATCATCGCTGCATCTTCGAAAGAAAGACCTTCAGGAAGGATGAACGTTCCGTATTCTACATTCTCCTCAGGCACCCTGATGTATTCAGAAAATCCTCCGGGGTCATAGTTGCCCGCGTGAAGAGATTCGCATGCAGTATAATTTCCCTGAGTGCAGTAATGGCATTTGTAACAGGGGACATGATGTGAGACAAATACCCTGTCGCCCTTCCTGAATTTATCTACATTACTTCCAAGCTCAACGATTTCACCGGCCATTTCATGACCAAGTACGCGGGGGGCCTTTTTAATGCGGTACCACTCCATGACATCAGTCCCGCATATCCCGCATGCCTTCATTTTTACCAATATTTCATTGGCAGAAATTGAAGGTAAGGGTCTTTCTTCAATCCTGATATCGTCATTGCGGTAATAGACAGCAACCTTCATTTAATGTCTACCATTCTTTTATAGAACTGATTAATCTATTTCTTTGCGTATATCTCAAACGCCTCGTCCACTGATGCGCCCTTGTGTACAATGGCTCCAATCGCATTTATCATCCCGACAGGGTTGTCGCTTTGGAAAATATTTCTTCCCATATCCACACCCGATGCGCCTGCAGAGATGGCGTTAAATGTCATCTGCAAAGCATCTCTCTCAGGTATCTTTTTACCTCCTGCCATGACAATGGGAACGGGACAGCCTTCTACTACTTTGTGAAAATCCTCGCAATAATAAGTCTTAACGAAATGGGCCCCAATCTCCGCAGCCATTCTGCACGCAAGCCCCAGAAAGCGCGCGTCCCTTCCCATCTCCTTGCCGACTGCTGTTACGGCGAGGACCGGCATACCGTATCTCTCAGCTTCATTGACTAATCTGCCGAGGTTAGATATGGTCCTGTCTTCATTCTCCGCACCCACAAAAATAGACATACCAACACCGGAAGCATTCAGCCTTATGGCTTCTTCCATAGATGTAGTAATATCCTCGTTGGATAGCTCTCCGAGGATGCTCGGACCACCGGATACGCGGAGGCATATGGCAGCAGGGGTCTTGGGATCGATAGAGGTCCGTATCATGCCTCTTGTTATGAATAGACAATCCGCGAGAGGAGCGAGAGGCGTGACGGTTTTTCTGAGGTCGCGCAATCCCGTTGTAGGCCCCTGAAAGTAGCCGTGGTCAACGGCAAGCATTACTGTCTTTCCTGTTGCTGCTTTGAAGATATTTGATAGCCTGTTTTTCATTCCGAAATCCATGCAATTCTCTCCTTCCAGAATTTTATGAAAGTATATAAAATGGCATATTCATCTGTCAAAAGAGCACCGGATCAAAAAAATCGTGAG
>CAVRZG010000008.1:0-330000 GCA_963725545.1 uncultured Nitrospiraceae bacterium
TATACCCCATGCTTCTGAAACCCCCTCACTTCTTTCAAAGGACGATGTTGAGAAACTGTGCCTTGAATGTCATATAGGCAAGAAAGACGGCAGGCACATAACCAATATTCCCGGCAAAAGGATCCATCCCGTTAATGGAATAGATCCGTCAACTGTGAAGTTGATAAAGGTCCCTGACCCAAAGAGGCCGGGAAAGAGATAGAAATAGTGGACCCCAAAAATCCGGGCAAAGAAATGAACTGTGCAACCTGTCATAACCCTCACAGTTCCGATTTTCCGCAAACTATTTACACAGAAAAATATATGTGCACGATGTCACAAATATTATTAGGATGAAAGACAATTATTGATATGAAATGTATGACGAAGTATTTTACGGTTTTATTTTCTGCTCTGATCATAATTATTTCAGGCTGTGCGACAGCTCCTTCCGCTTCCACTAAGCCTACCGGCACATTTGTCTGGCCTATTCCACCGGCCTCTCCAAAGATTAAATGGATCACGCAATGGTCTGATAGGTATGATTTTGGAAAACCAAACGAAGTTCTTGAATTTCTTATAGGGAAAGAACGCACGGAAAGATTGCGCAGGCCGAATGGTGTCGTGGCGGATGCTGAAGGCAATGTCTACGTGGCTGATTCGGAGATTCGGACCATTTTTGTTTTTGATCTTGGGAAAAATACCTTGAGATTTCTTGGGATGGGTACTGTTGCGGGTCCCATAGGTCTCGCCATGGATAATAAAAGAGGCATTCTGTTCGTCTCAGATTCAAGGCTCGACAAAGTCTTTGGTTTCAACAAAACGACGGGCGATATTGTTCTTTCTCTTGGCGGGCCTGGTGAGTTCAAGAATCCTTCAGGACTGGCCTATGACGATCAAAGAGACAGGTTATACGTAGCAGATACTCAAAATCATGTTATCAAGGTCTTTGACAAAGACGGCAGGATCCTTTTTAACATAGGGACGCGCGGCACGGAGAACGGAGAATTCAATTTCCCCAGCTATATAGCACTTGACCGAAATGGCAGACTTTATGTAGTCGATTCATTTAATTTTAGAGTTCAGATATTCGATACGAATGGAAAATTCGTTAAGAAATTCGGCAAACTTGGGGATGCTTCCGGAGCATTTTCGAGGCCGCTTGGCATCGGAGTGGATTCAGAGGGACATATTTATGTAGTCGATGCTGCTTTCAATAATTTTCAGATTTTCGATGAGGAAGGCAAACTTCTCATGTGGGTTGGAAATCCTGGCAGCAGGCCGGGTGAGTTCTACCTTCCGTCAGGAATGTATATTGACGGAAAAGACAGAATCTATGTCACCGATACCTTTAATCGGAGGGTTCAGGTCTTTCAATATCTCAAGGAGAATAAATAAAGCTTTATCAGACTTCTTGTTTTGCTCTCCCTGGCAAAAAATGAAAACAATTATTCCTGTTTGGAATAGTCAGCTTATACTGCATTTCCGGCAGGAAGCAGATCATATAAATCATCTCACAAGAAAACAAAAATTCATCATTTCTTCTGCATTACGCCCGCGGGTCGTTAGCGGACATTCAAGGCTTCTCGGTTTCCGAGTCAAGCCTTGGAAGACGATAAGGAATCTCGGCACTATTTTCGAGGCGGCGAGTAAATCTTTTTTTTTCAACGGAATAACCTTATAATATGAGATTGCGTTTCTAAACTATTTTCTTAAATATACTCATAAAATAACTGGGTCTTTCGAATTTCAGTTGGAAGACACTTGGATCCCCGGGACAAGCCCGAGGATGACAGTCTTAAGTGGTTGTTTTTGTCTGTCATTCCCGCAGGTCTTAAGGGAGGAATCCATTAAGTCTAATGCGCATTTCGACTTTCTCACGAATGAACCAAATAAATTTACTGAATGGATGACTGAGGAGAAAAGATTTGGCGAAAGATGCCGTGCCACGCCATAAATCAGCAATTATGTCTGTCTGTTTGTTCATGATTTTTTTTGTGGCGTTACTCGAATGTACAAAGGCCAAAGCAGATATGTTGACGCCATACCCCAAGAAATTCAGTTTTTCAGGACTTATTGAGGTGTCTTATAATGATTATCTTTACCAAATACCTTCATTAGGAAAAAACACTGATTATCATACGTCCTTCATACAGCAAACCTATGGAATCGGAGTCGGGGGATTCATCTACCACCCGCGACTCGCTGTCTTCACCGGAGCTATAAAATTCCGGGACAACAGACAGTTGGCTGGAGTGGGAGGGAAAGTGAACTCTCAAGTTTACGGAGGCCAACTTTCAACTTACGTTTCTTCCTTACAGGCCTGTTTCGTTTGACATCTTTGGGGGCTACACTCATGACACAATTAATCCCGAGGGACATTTTATCAACTCTGAATGGGCGGTCACTCAGAATTTAAACGATCTATATTATGGCGCACGTTTAAAGATCCGTGAAGCGCTCCTGGCCGCTCATGAGACTTGAGTACCAACACCGTTCAAGCGATTTTTTTAACCCCGGGCAGGGATACGGAACAATTGCGACAGATGAAGTTACATTGGATATTCGGGGATCCTTTCGTTTCTTGAATACTATATATTTAGGGTTATTCAGGTATGTGGATTTTTCGAGTCCTGCCGTCAGTTATAAATCCAAAGAGATGCAGTTGAATTTGCGCAGCGATATAACAAGGGGGGTAGCCTGGCAAAACACCTTCAATTACTCCGACATAGATACCTCCAAACTGCTCAGTCTCGGCTCTAATCTTGATATTAGAAGGAACGAGATTTTCAATCAGTATTATTCATATCAATTTTATCGCTCTGAGAATCATTTTGCAGGCCTTGAAACACAGGGGATTGCGGGAACTGACACGAAACAAACTATAAATTCCCTGACGGGTTCCTGGACTTATAGATTTGTCAATGGTCCGGTCGACTTCTCTTTCACTGAATTATGGCACCGAAGTCGATAATAATGAAAAAGCAAAGTTCTACGGAATAAACTTCAGCGTGAGCTATGGAAGGCCTTTGCTGGGATTAAGCTTTTCTCCCCGATACAGGTTCCTGTTCAGAAAAGATGATTTACGCGGAGAACTGCTTGAGAACAATCTCGAACTCAATCTTGTCACAAAAAATATTTCCTGGGGCACAATATATTCCAACTACTCCCTGACTGTCTCTAACGAAAAGGTTAAGTCTAGGCAAGTGACTACGGATGAGTTTGCAGAAGATGAAGGCACTTTGAAAATGAAAGAGACTAAAATCGACAGCATAATCCATTTGCTCAGAGCAGGACTAAGGGGAAGAGCAGGCGGGAAAAGATTATCAAGAGCCGTATGGAACATAGAAGCTGAAGTCTTTATTTCAGATGCAACCATAAAGAGGCCGCTTCCGACATCTGCTTTCGATGAGGAGTCTGACCAGACGTCCCAGACTGAGACAATCAAGAGGAATATCCGGCGTTACAGCCTTCTGGGAAATTTGGCTTATCCTACCGGATGGGCATCGATTTTCTTCTCCACCGGTTATTCTATCGGAGAATCTAATGGAAGAAGTCTCAGAAGGTTTTTTTATGAGGAACGGATTCAGTATCCCATCCTTAGAAATCTCACAGTTTTGGCGAGATGGAAACAGTTATGGGAAAATATTCAAGACACTCCTTCCCGAAGAGTCGATGAATATAATCTCACGGCTGAATACAGGATAGGACGGACAACGCTGAGCGCAGAAGGTTCGGTCTTGAGGTCCACGACTAACTCTATTGATATCTACGTTAGGAGATTTTTCCTGAAACTTAGGAGGACTATATAATAAATCTCTTGTCACCTGTTGCACCTTCGCTGAAACCGCGCGCTGCCTTTCTGCTATTTGCTTTATCACTTTTGTTCTTTACAGTGTCATGCGCTGCGCCTCAGGATACGGACCGAAACCTTGCCGGTGCAGGCCCTGAGCAGGTCATTGTTTGGCCTCAGCCGCCTCAGAAACCAAGGATTCAATACTTGAAAAGCATCTCAGGGCCTGCCGACTATAGAGATAAGAAAATCCTGGCTGAAAAAAACTTTCGATAATCTCTTCGGGAAAGAAGAAGGGGACATAGCGATGCTAAGACCTTACGGCGTCTTTGCCGATGCCGACAGAATTTATGTGACCGATCCCGGCGTGCGATCAGTGCATATTTTTGAGTTAGCCGGAAAGAATTATTTTCAGATAAGAAAATTCAACGGAGAGGCACTTCTATCTCCGATTGGCATAGCAGCTGACAAAAGCGCTATATATCTTACCGATTCCGTATTGAAAAAAGTATTTGTATTTGACAAAAAAGGGAATCCGTTGAAAGAAATAGGAAAACCGGAAACCTTCATAAGACCGACAGGCATCGCTGTAGACGAAGACAGAATATATGTGGTCGATACACATGGCAATAGGGTATCAGTATTTGCGAAAAAGGAGGGGAACTTTTTGTTCCAGTTCGGCAAGCGCGGTACGGACAATGGTGCATTTAATTACCCTACGCATATTTTCATCGGAAAGGATAAGCTTCTTTATGTAACTGATTCCATGAACTTCCGGATTCAGATATTCGATAGGGACGGGAATTTTCTCTCGACTTTTGGTCGGCATGGTGACGGGTCCGGTGATTTTTCAAAACCCAAGGGTATCTCTGCGGATTCCGAAGGACATATTTACGTAGCCGATGCTCAGTTCGATAATGTCCAGATTTTTGACCGAACAGGCAGACTGCTTCTGGTTTTTGGAAACACAGGCCGTAAAAAGGGAGAGATGGTCCTCCCGGCCGGTGTTTTTATCGACGACCGGGACAGGATATATGTGGCTGATTCTTTCAATAAAAGGGTTCAGATATTTCAGTACTTGACTGAACAGAAGTGATAAGGACATGGACATTCTGCACTATCCTTATGAGAATTACGGACAATGTGAGTTATCGTTATTATTGTATAATAAAGTAATATGCGGAGACAGAGATTGCGTTATGAAAGAAATTTAAAATATCTGGATTTTGCAATGTGCAGTTTATGTCTTCTTAATTCCTCTTACGGTCTTTGCAGGCGTCAGAAACACCAAACATAATCTCTCTATTTCAGGACCCGGTCCTGCACAGGCAACTTCGGAGACCGAAATTTGTATCTTCTGCCATACTCCCCACAATGCAAGCCCCGGCGTCTCCCTTGTGGAATCATGAAGTTACGACAGTCACTGATTATATAAATTATTGGAGTCCGACGCTGAAGTCATATGCCTCTGCGGAAGATGCACCGCCGATCGACGGTTTCTCAAGACTCTGTCTCAGTTGCCACGATGGAACTGTTGCTCTCGGAGCCTTAATCAACCGTGGTGAAACAGTGGAAACAGTTCCTGATTTCATTACATTCGGCATGGAAGGTTATCTCGGGACAGACCTCTCAGGAGGACATCCTATCTCCATTATTTTTGATGAGTCCCTGGTAAATACAAGAAATGCGGACCCGGACTCTTTTGCAGCTGAATTGGCCGATTACTGACAAAGATGTAAAACTTTATCCTACACAGGGCGGGAATGGAGTGCAGTGCTCTTCATGTCATGATCCTCACGGAGGCAAAGGAGATTCCGACGCTCCGCCTTTCTGGCAGAAAAAGACTTATGACGACGTATGTCTTGTCTGCCATAATGCCTCGCCGCCGGGGATCGGGCATTAAGAATGAAAGCACGTTTAAACGTACAATAAGCATAAGCTTTTCCCGTGGATTGTTTTGTCGTGCCTTCCTGTCAATAGCTTTTTCTCCTCTTGCTTCGCTATCCATCGGGGACAGCCTTCATTTTGATAAGAACAAATTGCCGAAAGGCTGCGGCAGTTGCCACAAAGGACATGGCGTGTCTAATACTCCGATGCTTCCCCGAGGGGCGGGACGTCTTCTGCTTCCGGTGTCACGGAGCGAACTCGACTTATCAGAACGCAAAGGATAAGGTATATATCGCGAGCGGAGTCACTGTTCCGGATCTCCAGAAAGAATTCAACAAACCTTATCGTCATCCTGTTGAACATCACCGGCATCCACAGACATGGCGAGATTCTGCCTGAAACAGACCGCTCAGCCCAAAGGCATGCTGAATGTGCAGACTGCCACAATCACCACTATGTCACACGGGAAAATAAATCGGTCAATATCAAAGGAGTAAGCAGTCAAGGTCTGACTGTTCAAAATATTAATTCCGAATATGAGCTTTGCTTTAAATGCCACTCATCGAGCGCCAATCTGCCCGCAGACCAGAGAAATAAAAGAGAACAGTTCAATACTTCAAACCCTTCTTATCACCCCGTCATTTCACAGGGCAGGAACAGGGATGTACCCAGTCTTCTGTATCCCATTGAATGCATCGAGTCTTATAAAATGCACGGACTGCCACAACAATGATGACTCCTTTGGGCCCAAGGGACCTCACGGCTCCAATTATGAACATATTTTGAAGAAGAATTTTACTCTCATCGGAGGGATCCGGAGGGCCCTTATCAATATGAGCTCTGCTACTCCTGTCACAGAAGAGAGAGCATACTGGCTAATGAAAGCTTTTTTTACCATGACCTTCACATCTCTGTTGTCAACGCTTCCTGCAGGACATGCCATAATCCTCACGGAAGCACTCAGTATAGTCATCTTATTGAATTCGACACTATGGTCGTCAGTCCGTCAAGCAAGGGGTATATCGAATTCAGAGACCTGGGTAGAAAAGCCGGAGAATGTTATCTGACCTGCCATGGGAAAGACCATAATCCGATGTCATATCCCACAGCCCAAAGTCTAAAATCATCTTCTTCACGATCTTCCAGCAATCTCTTCGCTATTAACAAAAATCTGTCGGAAAGAAAATATCTGAAAAAGGAACAGCCGGACTATCGCGGTGGAACTGCGTTAATCTCCTTCATGATCATTTCAACTGCAACCTCCACCTTGCCTTCAATTTCAGGAGACAGCTTCTCCGACTCGGTTTGCATATCCACCGGCACAACTCCGATGAAGATTGTATCGGGACGATCACCGAGTAATTTCATTTCGTTCAGTACTTCCATCAGATGCCACTTTGCAGTATCTGTCTTTCCGTTCACCAGGAGAGGCACCTCTTCCTGTTTAAGACGCACCACGGTCCCTGGTTTATCATTGGTATAAAAAGTATCTACAATTATCAGTTTGTCCTTTCCTTCCATGACGTGCGGCACCATACAGGCTGAGAACCCTACTTCCATCAAATCCACATTCCCAGGAAGCCCGCGCTTCTCCAGGGCTTTTGCGACATGATAACCAAATCCAAGATCAGTAAAAAAAGGATGACCACAACACAGAATCAGAATATTTTTTTGCATTTATTGATTCTCCTTTGACATTCTTATTAATGCCTTCATCTCCCGGACCGCCTTTTCCAGGCCCACAAGAACTGCCCTCGATATAATACTGTGTCCGATATAAAGACCCCTCAGACCTGGGATAGAGACAATCTTGGAAACATTGAAATAATTAAGACCATGCCCTGCGTTCACAAGAAGTCCTGAATCCAGGGCGCATGCTTTACTGCATCGATAACACGGGCGAGCTTCCTTTTCCGACTCTTTTCCCTTTTGCATTGGCATACATACCGGTATGTATTTCGACCATGTCTGCTCCGATCTCTCCGGATGCATTAATATCATCACGGTCCGGATTGATAAACAGACTCACGGGTATACCTATACCCTTTATTTTCTTAATCGCCTCTGATACAGTTCTTTTCTGCGATCGCACGTCCAGCCCGCCTTCTGTTGTAAGCTCCTGCCTTTTTTCAGGGACCAGAGTAACCATGTCCGGCTTTATCTTCGATGCAATGCCTATCATTTCTTTGGTCGCCGCCATTTCGAGGTTGAGTTCCACCGGAACAAATTCCCTCAATATCCTCAAATCCCGGTCCTGAATATGACGCCTGTCCTCTCTCAGATGCACTGTGATGCCATCTGCGCCCCCAAGAATCGCAAGGGTAGCAGCCATAACAGGATCAGGCTCAACACCCAACCGTGCCTGTCTCAGGGTTGCGACATGATCTATGTTAACACCCAGTAACATAAAAACACCTCATTTCAAAATTAGCATTTAGCAATAGTCAATTATCATCTTACACTGACAAACCGACATCAGATCCATAATTGCATCAGAATCTGATCACTTCTTACTTTTTGCAGTCAGGATACTTTTTGCGATAATTGCGCATAATTCTTCACATTCGCTAAGTATAGGCTCAACTCGAGATGAATCTAGAACTGAAGCGCGTACAATAACTCTGAGCCAGAATCGAGTCTCCTTCAGTTCTTTGAGAACAATACCTAACTTATGAACAAAATCTGCTCTTGATTCTGCTCCACGAGCTTCTTCATAGTTTGATCCCGGAGAAGTTCCTGACCGGAGTAATTGACCTCCGATTTGCTTTCCAACAAGCGTATTTGGCAATGCTTGAACCAGTCTTATTATATGAACAGTGAAATCGAGGAGACGACCGGAAAATCATCTCCTTTGTCTCCTCTATGACTGCTATTCTGCACCAGTTCTTTTGTTCATTTCAATGATAATTTTGCAATGCTAAATGCTAAATTTAACTTGCTTCTTTAGCAGATTCTCGGCAATTGGTCTCCCGAAAGCATATCTATCATTCTGGTGCCGCCGATTGCTGTCTTTAACAGGATCATACCCTTGGGTTTTTGCTGGACTTCGCCGATTATGCATGCTTCCGGCGCCACTGGATTCTTTCTCATGACATTGACCAGCGGCTCCGCCACTTCCTTGCTCACAATTGCGATGAGTATTCCTTCATTGGCAACATAAAGCGGGTCGAGCCCGAGCAGTTCACAGGCGCCTCTGACACCGGACGGCACCGGGATGGCTTTCTCCTCGATGGCAATACAATACCCTGAATCCACGGCAATCTCCTTGAGGGTTGTTGCAAGACCTCCTCTGGTGGGGTCTCTCATAGCATGGATTTTCTTGGTCTTCCGCAGCATCTCACGGACAAGGCCGTTCAGCGGCGCCGTATCACTCAGGACAGGCGGTTTGAAGGTCAGACCGTTTCTTTCCCCGATGATAGAGATGCCATGGTTCCCGATGGGTCCACTCAAGATAACTTTATCTCCAGGTTTTACCCTTAAAGGCGACACATCCACTCCCTCGTCGATGACACCCACTCCTGATGTGTTAATAAAAATGCCGTCATGCTTTGCCTTTATTGACAACTTTTGTATCACCTGCGACGATTTTTACCCCGGCCTTTTGTGCCGCCTCAGACATGGATGTAAGTATCTTTTTTAAATCTTCGAGGGGGAATCCTTCTTCGAGGATGAGACCCGAAGTAATATACAGAGGTTTTGCACCGACCATGGAAAGGTCATTTACGGTCCCGTAGACAGCAAGCTCTCCGATATTGCCGCCGGGGAAAAAGATGGGCGAAACCACATAAGAATCCGTTGTAAATGCCATCTTCCCTTTGCTGATCCCTTTAAGCACAGCCGAGTCATTGAGCGCCTTAAGTTCAAACTGAGGGACAAAATGCTCCCTGATCAGCTGATACATCAGCTTTCCCCCGCTGCCATGTCCAAGCAGAATCCGCTCCATTTATTTCATCCTCCCTCGTGTTTCGGTTATTTTAACATATACAATAAACAAAGGGTTCGAGGGTTAAGTGTGACGGATACGGGGATTCAATCCCGTGCCCTGCTTTGCCTTTATACCTCAATTCCCGTTGTCTTTTTCACTTTAACCCTTGAACCCCGTCTTTTAGGGCGGTACCCATATATCTGAAAGAAACAAGGGAAGTTCAGCGACACATACAGGACCTATCCTGACCTTCCATCCTGTCAGTGTTTCTGTCTCTCTCTTTATGGATGATGCAAGGCCCGGGAGCAATATCTCTCTTGTGGCGACCTTTTCTTCCATATCATTAATTTTCAGGGCGTTTCGTATTCTCTCAGCAGTCAGTGTCTTATATATCATTGCCATATCCACAGTGTTCCCATCCGTATCAACAAACAGCACATAGAAGGGGCATATCGTGGTACCGAGAACAGTTAAAAGCACCTCCTCCGTAAATTCATTGTTTCCGGATATAAGAACCAATGACCTGTCATCGGGCTGATTGAGTTCAAAGAGTCCCGTAACAGCAGGCCTCGGATGCGTAAGCAGCGGTACATCGGGCCATGTCTCTTCAATTTTCTTGACCGCCTCAAATGCATAAGCCTTATTTAGCCGGATGAAGGAACATTCATCAGGAGTTGCTTCTCCTCTTTTCATCGCGCTGATAAAATCGTCACAGGAAGGAAAGGCGCATTTAGCGCATTCTTGTTGATTCAGATATCTATGAAAGTCTATTTTGTCTATGTATAAATCTGCTAAAGACACTCGATATCCCCTTCTTCTGATACAAAAATATTGCCCGTCTATTCTTGAGATGGAAAGAGCTGAAACGTTTCACTGAGATTCTGTTCGATCAATGCAATCCATCACGGGAACTATTCTTTTCTTCCGATGGCATTGCCGACTTCAAAATTGTGATCTCCTGCGTCAGATCCTTCACCTGATTTGTCAGCTTGCTTATCTTTATTGAGAACTGTATGCAAACGAGCATCAGGAAAATGATGGAGAAAAAAAAGAGGGTTGAGGTTGGGAGGACAGCTCCAATAAAATGGGTAATCTTAATCAGCAGTTCGTACCAGACCGTCAGGATGATGAGAACTGTTCCGGTCAGCAGCCACAGCCAGGAATACTCTTCCCGAAGCTTTCGTTTCCTAACTAATTCAAGAATAACAACAAAGATGGAAACAGCTATTGCAACAGCAACAACTTGTTGTCTCAATGGCATGTTACCTACCTCCAATGAAGATATTAGGGCCATAGAGTCAGAAACCCTCAGTTCAGATGGCAAATTATGTTATATCGCTTCCTCACGTTCTTGAAACCTCAAATTCTTTTCCCTTTACCCATTTCTGCTCAAAGCAGAAATGGGTAAAAAGTTCCTGAATTCTGTGCCCTTTGATCCTTTGGTCATTAATTAACGGCAATCAGTATTTCCTCAGTTTCGTCAGAAACATCGAGAGAATCATCTTGAAAATATAATAGAGGGCATTCAGTGGGTTTTGGTGCATGGACTTTCCTTCCTTATTGGGATGCATGGTAACCGGCACTTCTTTCAATTTGAAGCCCCGTCCTGAGAGCAGCAAAATTACATCCGCGTCGGGATAATCGTAGGGGAATATGTCACTGACAAAAAGATCCAGCACCTTCCGGTTCATGGCCTGAAACCCCGTTGTTACGTCTTTGACGTCCTGCCCTGAAAGGAGTCTAAGCACAACCCTGAATAGGCAGATGCCGGTGAGCCTGAATATTGATGGCTTGTAGTCATTCTGACCGAGAAATCTCGACCCGAGAACTATGTCCAAACCGTTGTTCTTCACCATGTCAAGCAAAGTGCCAATCCCGCCCGGGTCATGCTGACCGTCGCCATCCACCTGCACAACGTACTGGTAATCTTTTACCACAGCATATTTGTACCCTGTCTGAAGCGAGACACCGTAGCCCATATTAAAAGGATGTGAGAGCACACATGCCCCTGCTCTTCCTGCCAATTGAGCGGTTGCGTCAGAGGAGCCGTCATCAATCACGGCTATATCAATAACAGGATATAGTTGCTTTATCGACTGGATGACACCTGAAATATTACTTTCTTCATTATATGCGGGTATTATGACCAGTGTATCTGATCGCATAGCATCATCTTATAGGTTCTAAGAAAGTCACTACTGTCATAGAAAATTATCAATTAGCATTTTAAAAAGATCTCTTCAATGCTAATTTTGCATTGCTAATGTAGTGCGGCAAGAGTTCCTTTACATAGAAGTTCTTGAAAAAATCCATTCGTCGTCATTCCCGAGGTAGTAATCGGGAATCCATTAGTCTTTTAAACAAAAAGAGTCGTGGATTCCCGCCTTCGCGGGAATGACGGCTAACAAAAACACTCGAACACATTTGAAGAAGCGTTGGCCGCATTGCGCTAAATGCTAATTTTAACTTGTTTCTTTATTGCTTCACCACTCCGGAATATTTGTAATACGCCGCGCAGCTGCCCTCGGTGCTTACCATGCAGGCGCCGACAGGGTGTTCAGGGGTGCATGCCTTTCCGAAGAGTTTGCAGTCTGTCGGTATCTTGATACCTCTGAGCACCTGGCCGCACTGGCAGCCTTTTGGTTCCTCGGAATCAGCCACGTCTATGCTAAGCACGCGGTTGATGTCCAGATGAGCCTTGCCAGGTTTCAAAGCCAGACCGCTTCCCGGTATTACGCCGATGCCCCTCCAGTTTGCATCAGAGGGTTCAAAGTACTCATTAATCAGTTGCATTGCCTTCCTGTTGCCCTCGGGCCTTACAACCCTTGTGTACTGGATCTCTATAGCTGCCCTGCCTTCAGCCATCTGACCGAGGATCATCATTATGCAGGTCAGGATATCTTCCGCATCGAAGCCTGTAACAACTCCGGGTATTTTGTATTCGGATGCCATAAATTCATAGGGCTTGGTCCCTATGATGGTGCTTACGTGCCCAGGAAGAATAAAGCCGTCTATCTTCAGGTCCGGAGAATCAAGCAAGAGCCTTGAGAGCAGGAGGCACAACTTTATGGGCGGAGTAGATATAAAAGTTCTTGGCCCTCAGACTTTCCGCCTGCGCAAGAGTCCCGGCGATTGACGGCGATGTTGTCTCGAAACCCGTCGCAAAGAATACCACCTTCTTGTCTTTATGTTTCATAGCGAGATCAAGGGCATCCATAGGTGAGTAGACTATATGGATATTGGCGCCTTCAGCCTGGGCATGAAAAAGAGATTGCCTTTTGCTGCCCGGGACTCTCATCATGTCACCAAAGGTAGTAAGCACAAAACCATCGGTCTTTGAAATCGCTATTGCCATATCCACGTCCCTTATCGGAGTGACGCATACAGGACATCCCGGACCGCTCAGAAGGCTGATCTCCTTCGGTATGACCCCTCTGATACCATGCCTGAATATTGCGACGGTATGCGTCCCGCAAACCTCCATCAACTTGATCGGCCTTCCTATCGTCTTTGTCAGATTGTGTATCGCCTCAATTATCTTTTGCATTGTCAACTCCTTTTAAATATTCCAGATACTAAGCTAGTTCATCTTCTTAGGATTTAGATATTCGAAATTAGAATTTTTACTCTATTCCTTGTTTTATCCTCTCTCTTATTATATACGCTTGGCCGAGAGATATTCCTGCGTCGTTGGTGGGCACCTTGTCGTGTATGTGGACTTTCATGCCTTTCGAGATAAGACTATCCACTGTCCTTTCCAGCAGATACATATTCTGGAATACCCCTCCGCACAGGGCGACATCTTTCAGATTGTACAATGATGAAAGCTTTTCAACAACCCTTGTGATGGAAGTCACGACAGAATTGTGGAACTTTGAGGAAATAACACCCTTGTCCACACCCTTTTTAATATCTTCGATAATCCTCAATAACGCCGGAGAAAAATCGACCTCAATGGTATCTCTGAATTTTATATCAACGGGATAATCATCAGCGATGCCGGCTTTTGTTATTGCCTCAAGGGCGATTGCCGCCTCTCCTTCAAAGGTATTCTTATCACACACACCGATCAGCGCGGATACCGAATCAAAGAGCCTTCCCGCACCTGATGACAGAGGGGAAAACTGCCTCTTATCGACAATATTCAGAATGTCCTCTATCCTGTGTTCACCGTATCTGTCAATGAACCCTGCCGACTTCAGATAAGATAATGCTTTGTCTCCGGCAAATTCTTTGATATGACTGACTGCTATTCTCCATGGTTCCTTGACAGCGCCTTCACCACCAGGCAGGGGAATATATTTTAAATGGCCGGCCCTCTTGAATCCCTTGATATCGGCTATCAGGAATTCTCCTCCCCAGAGATTTCCATCACGTGCCATATCCCGTGCCGTCAAAAGTTACCCCTATTATCTTATCTTTGATACCCTTTTCAGCCATAATCGAACCGACGTGGGCGTAGTGGTGCTGGAGAGGTATCTTCTTTATGTTTTCCTGGCCCAATGCCCATTGTGAAGAAAGATACATCGGGTGAAGATCGTACGCAAGGGCAACGGGATTCACCCTGTAGACATCTTTCAGGTTTCTCAGACTCTCTTCGTAGAACCTCAGTGTCTCATAATTTTCCATGTCGCCTATATGCTGGCTCGGTATGGCAAAGCTCCCTTTTGTGAGGGTGAATATATTCTTCAGATCAGCGCCGCAGCCCAAAACCTCCGGGCCATCTTCATGAAGCTGAACCGGATCAGGCACATAGCCCCTTGAACGGCGCACATAGTATATCAACGAACGCGGCGCGCTGGTCGATGACCCTGACTTTTGGGTATTGACTATCGACTTGTGGCTGATGACTCTTACGACCGAGTCATCCACCCGCATAAAGATGTCCCTGTTGTGAATGAGAAAGGCATCTGCAATATCAGAGAGTTTCAGGATCGCCTCATCATTGTCAATAACAATCGGCTCCTCGGAAATATTCCCGCTTGTCATGACAAGGGCATCGAAGTTACTAAAGGATGAAGGATGAGGGATGAAGGATGAAGAATGCAAATACGGATAATGAAACAGCAGATAATGCAAGGGTGTATACGGAAGCATGAAGCCGATGCAGGGGTTATTAGGAGATACAGCATCAGGAAGGTTGTTCGGCAATTTTTTCAGCAAGACAATCGGTCTTCTATTGGAAACTAAAACCTCCTCTTCCTCTCTGGAGACCTCACAGAATTTTCTGATGGTCTCCACATCAGGGCACATAAGGCCAAAAGGCTTGTTGCTCTTCCTCTTTTTCAGCCGCAGTTTCTCAACAGCATCTCTGTTCGTGGCGTCACAGGCGATGTGAAAGCCTCCGAGTCCTTTGACGCGCAACAATTTTGCCCTCCTTCAGCATCTTAATGGTCTTCCCAATCGGGGTCCTTCTTGACGACCAGTTGAACGCTGACCGATGACTAATGTCACTTGTGGTCCGCATACAGGGCATGCATTCGGCTGGGCATGAAATCTCCTGTCCCGTGGATCGTGATATTCTCTGCCGCAGTCTGGACACATCTTGAATACCGACATTGTGGTATTCGGCCTGTCATAGGGGACAGATTTTGTGATCGTATAGCGAGGTCCGCAATTGGTGCAGTTTATAAAAGGATACAGGTATCGCCTGTCATGTTCATCCAGCATTTCATTGAAGCAGTCTTTGCACACGGAAACATCAGGAGAAACAAGAGTGAAACTACCCTCGTCCCTGCTTTCTCTGATCTCGAAATCCTGATAGCCGTGAAAAGGAAGAGAGACCGTCTCGACACTCATAATCTGAGACAGTGGAGGGGCCTCTTTTGAAAGGCGATCGATAAAAATATTGCTCTCCCTGCCTTCTATCTCGATCGTAACACCTTTGGACGAATTTATGACAAAGCCTTTGAGGTTCAACGACCTGGCAAGGTTGTAAACAAAGGGTCTGAAACCGACCCCCTGCACTATGCCTTTGACAGATATCCGTGTTCTTGTCTTCTTCATTATTTCCGAGGCTCAAAAAAAATCGGGTTCAGAGGTCTTTTTCAAACCTGAACCCGATTCAAGCATATATGAAACTCTGACCTTGAGATTCCTATTTTTTCACGAGAGTCAGGAGCCAGTCTACCCAATCACTTATTCCTTGACCTGTTCTGCAGGAGACATCAAATATCTTCAATTTCGGGTTGAGAGACAGAGAATCTCTCCTTATTTTCTCCAGATCCGCATTTGTATAGGGGAGCAAATCGATCTTGTTTAAGACCAGGGCTGTTGATTCCTGGAACATCAATGGATATTTGAGAGGCTTGTCATGACCCTCTGCAATGCTGAGAAGCATGACCTTTATGTCCTCGCCCACATTGAATTCAGCAGGGCAAACAAGATTGCCGACATTTTCGATGAAAAGGAGATCGATATCCTTCAGAGGCAGGTCATCCATGACTACCCTGATCATATTTGCATCCAGATGGCATGCTCCGCCTGTGTTTATCTGGACAACCGGGGCGCCGAGGCTTTCTATCCTGCGCGCGTCGTCATCTCCCGCGATGTCACCCTCTATCACACCAAGCTTAATCCTGCCGTTCACACCTTTTATCGTCTGTTCCAGGATAGAAGTCTTGCCGGCTCCGGGCCCGCTCATGAGATTTATGACATAAACTCCCAGATCCTGAAAAATCTTCCTGTTTTCCGCGGCAAGCCTGTCATTCGCCTCAAGTATATTCGTAACAACCTTGACCTTCATTAAAAAACCTCCATCTCATCGATATTGAGTTCTCGTCCTGTGTCTATCCGCAAAGACATGTGTCCGCATTTTGGACATTCAGTGACATAGATGCATCATCAACCGTAAAATCGCTGCAGCAACTATTGCAGTAACCGCTTATGGGGATTTCATCGATAGTGAGAACAGCTTTCTCGGCCATAGTGCCGGTCTTCAATCGCTTCAAAGGCAAACATCAGAGAATCCGGCATGACACCGGAGGCTTTGCCTATCTTGACTTTTATGGATTCAATTCCTTTGTACCCTTGTTTCTTACAATTGTCTATTGCAATATCAAGGAGACCCTGAGCAATAGAAACTTCATGCATTCTCTTCTTTTGAAAACCTCTCTTTTTCTTTTTCGTACGCCTCTTTCCCCGCTTCGATCGCCGATGATAATATGGTCTTCTTCTCCTCGTAAAGCTCTTTGCCTTTGTCGATGCTGCTCGTCACTTTCTCCTTCACTTCATCGACATAATCCACAGCTTTGTCCTTTACATCCTCTGTGAACTGTCTTATCTTCTGGCGCGTCTCGCGGCCCGATTGCGGCGCTAAAAGCAGTGCGACCCCGGCGCCTACGACTCCTCCAAGTATAAAGGAAAGAAATATGCTCCCTGTACCGTATCCGCATTCATCTCTCATTTTCCGCCTCCCATCCTCGAAAAAAGATTACTCATTAACACGCCAAGGCCTGCTTTCAGGCCAGCCCTGAGCCCCGAAGCTTTCATCGCTGTCAATGATGTGACAGTGCCGATAAGGCTGCTCACATGACTGACGTTTTCACCGACATCCCTGACAGACTTTGACAAAACCTTTACGTCCGATGTGACCTCATTGATATCTTCCGAGACATTCCTCAAACTCCGCAAGGTCTGCTGCAATTCGTCGAGTGTCGGCTTAAGACTGTCTTCTGTTGTCTTAAGCATGTTATTGACCGATTGCAGAGTCTTTTTCAACTCGATTATCAGTGAGATGACGTAACCGGCTGTGGCGGCTACGGCCAGTGCAATAACTCCCAACCATATATGGTTCCAATCCATGGTGATATTATAGCAGAATAAATAATGAGTTAGAAGCAAATTATATTTTATGGTATTCTAATAACCCATGGATGACATTTCCTATATGAAGCGGACCATGAGGCTTGCAGGAAAGGCCGAGGGTATGACAAGCCCTAACCCGATGGTCGGAGCTGTACTGGTCAAAAACGGCAAAATAATAGCCGAGGATTTTCACAGAAGACCCGGCACGCCTCATGCCGAGGCATTAGTCATAGCACAGGCCGGCGAAAAAGCCAGGGGCGCAACACTGTATGTGAATCTCGAACCATGTTGCCATACGGACAAAAGGACCCCTCCGTGCACAAAGGCCATTATCAGCGCAGGAATAAGGAAAGTAGTGGTCGCCATGTACTGACCCCAATCCGAAGGTGTCCGGTATGGGACTCCGCGAGCTTGAAAAGGCAGGGATAACGGTTGCGTCAGGCATTCTTGAGGAAGAAGCAAGGCGTCTGAACGAATTCTATATTAAATACATAACGACCCGAATGCCATTTGTAATACTGAAGGCTGCCATGACCCTCGACGGCAAAATCGCAACTCCGGAGGGACAGTCTAAATGGATCACAGGGGAAAAGGCCCGAAGGACCGTACACCGTCTGAGAAGCAGCGTAGACGGCATAATAACCGCTATCGGGACTGTAAAAGCAGATGACCCTCAGATGACAGCCAGAATCAGAGGCGGAAAGAATCCGATACGGATTGTTATCGATCCAGGACTTGAAATTCCTCTCAACGCCAGAATCCTGCAGACCCCCCCGGAGACAATCGTTGTAACAAGAGGCAATAAAAAGAAGTCGGAATGCCTGAATCTGCCTGAGAGTCATATCATATGTTACGAGGAAGACACTCGATCTTCATTGGCTTCTCGCAAGACTCGGTGAACGTCATATTACCTCGGTGCTGATAGAAGGCGGCTCGTCTTTGAACGCCCATGCACTCAGTGATGGGGTCGTGGACAAAGTCATGTTCTTCATCTCTCCCAAAATAATCGGAGGCAAGGACTCTTTTCCCGTTGTCGGCGGAAAGAGTTTCAGGAGGCTCGAAGAGGCATATACCCTAAAAGATGTTTCGGTAAGAAGATTTGGTGAAGATATTCTCATAGAAGGGTATATTAACAAGTAGAGCAATATAACCCATGATTAGCAGTCGGATTTGACATCTTTGATGTTTATTGATAAATTGAATCATTAGGTCCATTTGTAAAAAAGTTGAAATACTCATCAGACTAATGGATTCCCGCTTAAGACCTGCGGGAATGACAAACAAAAATATCCATTTAAGATTGTCATCCTCGGGCTTGACCCGGGGATCCATGTTGTTTCAACTTAAATACGAAAGACCCAAACATTATGACAGAGAAGACAATATTAGTAATCGATACGGATACCGAGACATCCCGGAATATCAAGACAATCCTTGAATCCGAGGGGTATGCTGTTTACGATAGCTCCGGCATGACCGAGAGCATCTCCACCGCATTGAAGATAAAGCCCTCACTGATCTTCATCAATATCGCCATGAGAGACACCAGCGGGCTGGAGATAGCCAAAGGCATACACGAATCAGAGCCGCTCAGAGACGTACCGATAATTATCATCACTCCCCATGGCGGGACAGTCGAGCCTCGCTATACATTGATGTACGGTATTGTGGATTTTATCAAGAAATCTTTCAGCCCTGAAGAGCTTATCTCCAAGACCATAGATGTCACTGAGATGAATTCTGTCTGAGAGTTCGGCAGTGGAAAGACCCGTGGACCAACCTCATGAACAGGAACCAGCCTCAGGTCTGCATGACGAAGAGCCAGCCATCAAAGAGCTGCAGGAAGAAGATATACAGTTCACGCAGACGATTAGTCCTCAACCTGCTGAGAAAGAGACTTTTCCTGAAGTGCTTGCGGAAATAGCGACTGATGAAGCTCCTGAGTCCAGGGAAAGAAGATGCCGGTGACAGACCGGACATCGAGAATCTTCAGAAAGACATTGAGAAACCGGAACCGGTTGCTGATGAAGATATGGCGGCAGAAAAAGAGACCTGATCTGCATTCAGAAGAACCTGATATACCATCTCCGGAGGAAGATGCCCCGGATACGTCAAGTGAGGCTAGCAGGAAACCAAAGCTCGCTACCTTCGTGCTCGCCATAGTGCTTGTAATCGTTGCAGTCGGGGGAGGGGCTTATCTCTATACAAGCTTATCCGGGAAACCCGAAACTGCGCGGCCCGCTGTCGTCTCGGTGCCTCCTTCACCCATCACAACAGGAGATCCAAAAAAATGAGCAACCTCCGCAGCAGGCACCGGAACAGCTTCCTGAAAAAAGCAAACCAGCAGCGGTCGGACAGACTGCAGAGAAAATCCTACCCTCAGAAGCAGAAAAGGTTCAAAAGAAAGAAGAAAAAAGCAAGCCACCTTCTGTTAAGTCGTCTCCGGCAAAAGAAGAGAGCGGACCGTTTTATTCCGTCCAGATCGGTGTTTTCAAGAATAAGGAAAATGCCCTTACCCAGGTAAAGCATTTTACCAAACTCAATTACCACGCCTTTTCTTATGAGACTTCAGAAAGAAATAAAGGACGGCTGTACAGGGTGCTTATCGGCAGGTTTGACAAGAAGAAAGAAGCAGAAGCCATGGCAAACAACATCCGGTCAAAAGAAAATACCGGGGCTATGGTCTTTGCAGCGCCCGGCAAAAAGAAATAATCCTCCTGTCACTGCAAGAAAGAATGAATCCATGCCTCCAGTTGTTCCTTTGGCAAAGCACCTGCGATATCGGCAAGTCTGATTCCGTGCCTGTACAGGATAAACATCGGGGTGGCAGTGATGTTGAATCGCGCTGCAAGTGGACGTTCGTTATCGACGCTGACCTTCACAACCTTTAGACGACCTGCCCATTCCCGCGCCAGAGACTCCACGACCGGAGTTTCAGTTCTGCAGTGGCCTCACCACGGCGCCCAGAACTCTACCAAGCACAGCTCCCGGCCATTCCAGAACTTCCCTGCCAAAACTCTCGACAGTTGCATCGACAGGTCTCACCGGAAAATAAATGTGAGCTCCACATTTGCCGCACTTGGGGTGCTCCCCTATCCGCTCTTCAGGAACGCTGTTGACCACACCGCACTTGCCGCACCTCAGCAGGACGCTTTTGTGTTTCATCAGGCCAGCAAACCCGTTTGCCCCACAATGAATTTTTCCTTAACATGCAGGCAAGATATATAGGCAGAAAAAACTTTACTGCAGATCCTTAGTGAGGCATTTGATATCTGGTTACAGACCATATTTCTTGTACTACGATTTGATACAGGTATAGAGTCAAGTCCTGCGTTGTAAAGTTTTTTATGGCTATATATCTGTCGACAGATACCATTTTGAGATTTCCGTTCAAAGGTGCGCATTCTTCTCCCTTTCATTCAGCAGTCTCCTGACAGTCAAAAGCAGGTCTGATACCTCAAATGGCTTTTTAAGAAAGGCATCAACAGAACGGCTGTCTTTCTTAATCTCTCGGCCGCCAAAGCCTGAAATGACAACAATTCGAACGGAGGGACTAATTCTCTTTAAATGCGTTACAAGTTCGCTGCCGTCCATCAGGGGCATGATAATGTCCGTTATGACGAGTGGAATCTTCCCGGACAGTTCCCGAAAAAGATCGACAGCTGAAACCGGATTATCAACTGAGAGGACCGTGTACCCATGAGTTTCGAGAATGTCCCGGATAAAGTCCAGAACATCCTCATCATCATCGACGAGAAGGACGTTCTCATGCCCCTCCAGCGAGATCTGCTCCGGTTGTTCGATCCTGCGTTCACATTGCTTGGATACAGGCAGATAGATATCAAAACAAGTCCCCCTGCCCGCTTCGCTTTGTACTGTAATATAGCCGTTATGGTCCTTTAGAATTACATAGACTATGGCAAGTCCAAGGCCTGTCCCTTTACCTTTATCTTTTGTCGTAAAGAACGGGTCGAAGACCTTGTTGATTATCTCTTTGGGGATACCAAACCCGGTGTCGGAGATTTTCAAAAGGACATACTTGCCCGGAGGAATATACACCGGCACATCAAGTCTTTCACTCTTCACTTCGACTGTTGCCGTTCTGATTGTTATTGTGCCGCCGTCCGGCATAGCGTCTCTGGCTATTTGCGATCAGGTTCATCATGACCTGCCCGAGGCGGTTATCGTCTCCCTCAATAACAGGAATCTCCGGATCAAGAAACATCTTTATCCGTATCCTCTGATCCAGAAAACCCTCAACCAGTTTCATGGATTCCCGGACAACGTCATTGATGTTCAAGGGCAGTATCTTCGAACGGACATTGCGGGTAAAATCGAGCAGTGTAGATACCATTATCCCGGCCTTTCGCGCGCAGGTTTCAATGTTCTTTATCCTCTGCCTGGAACCTTCTTCAAGGGTCCGGGACGATCTGCAAAACTTCAGCATATCCCAAAATTGCAGTGAGTATATTATTAAAGTTGTGGGCTATGCCGCCTGCAAACGACCCTATGGAGTCAAGCTTTTGAGACTGCAATACCTGGGCCTCAAGCATCTTTCTCTCCGTAATGTCCCTGAGAAAGTACTGGATCAGGACCTTGTCTTCTACCCGGATAGCTTTAGCACTCACCTCCAGCGAGACACTGGAGCCGTCTTTTCTGTAATGACTTGTCTCAAAGAGAAGCTGCTCACCGCCGAGAATACGTTTCATCCTCTCCTTCATGACGGATTTATCTTCACTTGAATCAAGGAGTTCAATTTTTGCGCCTGACAAAGCCTCTCTGCCGAAGCCGTGTATACTGCAGGCCTCGTGATTAACTTCAAGGATTGTGCCCTCATGGTCCGTAATAAGGATCCCGTCAGTGGCATTTTCAAAGAGGGCCATGAGTTTCTGTTCAGATATGGAGAGTTCCCTGGTGCGCACGCCGACAATGCCTTCCAGCTGCTGCCTGTCGAGAGAGAGGTCGTATTCCCGTGAAAAGTCTTTAACAAGAAGCTTGTGATTGTAGTGCTTCAGGACGATACCGCCTATGATGCAGGCGATAAAAAACATAGTGTTGTTAATAAAAAACATGGTGTTTGTGATGGTATCCAGAAACAACACGGGAACAAGATATACCATAAACATCAGAAAACTTACCGCGGTCGCAAGTCTCATTGAAAGCGGGATGAAACCTACAACAAAGAGGAAGACAACGATCATTCCCACAGAGTATATCGACTGATGGCCGCCGAAAGAAAGTATCATCAGTTCGACCATAAGCGACGGTGTCAGAACAGTGAGGAATATCGCCGCGATCAAAAACCGCCTGCCGATATTCTTTCTGAATTTCAAATATGAAAACAGGAACATGCCTGTCGAAAAAACCACTATCCGATACAAAAGAAATCTCAGAAAGTTGCCGGGAATTACAAAATAGTCCAGTATGCTCAGAAGCAGAAAAACAGCGCATCCGAAAGGCAGAAAAAATACCAGCGAAGTCCTCGTCAACTCGTAGAGTTTCTCTTCTACGTATTCTTGTTTGCCCCCCACAGACATCCCATATATTAACAGAAATACCTTCAGAAAAATAATCGCCTCTTTGAGACTGAACCAGCTGAGACGGCAGCAAATAAGGTAAACATATTCTAACACCCTGCCCCTTTCTCCCCTCCCCTTAAGGGCGGGGAGATTATTACTAAAGAGTTCATAAGAAAACCACATCTATAGATAAAGAACTTTAACCGACCTCTGTCATTCCCGCGAAGGCGGGAATCCAGGTACGCTCAACTTCTTGAAAAGAATGGATTCCCGATTATCCCGAAAGCGTTCGGGACGGGAATGACAGCCATGAAAAGGACTTTTTGCAATGTTGTCAATATTGGTTTGTTGTAAAATGAAAGATATGCGAAAACTACACGCAAGCCGTTCATCAGACCTCACTATGGGGAACCTCTGGTCGAACATCTGGCAGATCTCCTGGCCGATGTTCCTGATTATGCTGTTCAACTTCTTTGTAGGCTTTGCCGATGTCTACGTCGCAGGGTTCATCAGCCCTGAGGTCCAGGCAGCGGTCGGGTTTATCAGCCAGCTATATTTTTTCATCATCATCGTTGCGAATGCGGTCAGCATAGGCTCTCTTGCACTGGTTTCACGCGCTATTGGAGCCGGAGACGGGCAAAGGGCAATAGAAGTATCAAAGCAGTCTCTGATATTCAGCTTTGTTATTGCCCTCGGACTAACGATCACAGGCATAGTCTTTAGTCGCGAGATACTCACCCTTTCGGGATTTCCGCCTGAGATCATGGATATCTCGGAACATTTTTTCAGGATCTTCGCGCTCTCACTGGGACCCAATTATATCCTCATCGTCTCGAACGCGATATTCCGCGCGAGCGGTGAAGTCAAGAAACCATTGTTCACGATGTTTCTTGTCAGTCTCATCAACATCATTGGGGATTTTGTCCTGGTCTTCGGCATGTTTTCATTTCCTGAGATGGGGTATATAGGTATCGCTGTTTCTACAGCATTGTCCGTGTCAGCCGGCATGCTCGTGAGTCTCTCCTTCTTCACAACCGGCCTTTGGAAGGACTTCTATAAAAGCAGTTGGCGCATCATGTCTTCCACGATAAAGAATATTATCCATGTCGGATGGCCTTCAGCGCTTCTCCAGATCGCCTGGGGGGCAGGTACTATCGCGCTTTACAACATCCTTGGCAGATTGGGAGATGCAAGCATTACCGCCCTTGCATCCCTTACCAACGGTCTGAGGATAGAGGCGATCATCTATCTGCCTGCCTTTGCCCTGAATATGTCTGCATCGGTGCTGGCGGGACAGAACCTTGGCGCAAAAAACTACTGCACGCGCTGAGAAGCTGGGATGGAAGATAGCCATGACCGGAGTCATACTTATGAGTACTATGGCTTTGATACTCTTCATTTTTGCGCGGAATGTTTCCTCAATCCTCACGCAAAACCCGGCTGTACTGGAAGAGACAGCCAGATATCTGAGGATCAATATGGTGGCAGAGCCTCTCATGGCTTTAAGCGTTATTCTCGGCGGGGCACTTCAGGGCGCGGGCGACACTAAAGGCACAATGTGGGTCATAATTACGGCCATGTGGGTTATCAGGTTACCACTTGCCTATTTTCTTGCTATTATTATGAATTACGGGGCATTGGGCGTCTGGATAGCCATGATAACCTCAATGACTGTTCAGGGCATGTTAATGACCTGGAGATTCCACAGTGGCAAGTGGAAAAGTCTGAAGATAAAGTGACATGCGAGGAGTGACCATATGTTAAGGCTATATAACACGCTGGGCAGGAAGATTGAAGTCTTTCACCCGGTGAACAAAAAGATTGCAACTGTTTTCACCTGCGGCCCCTCGGTATACCAGAGGGCCCACATAGGTAATTTCAGGACCTTTCTATTTGAAGATGTCCTGGTCAGGTATCTTGAGTATTCGGGTCATTCCGTGGTAAGGGGGATGAACTTCACGGACCTTGAGGACAAGGCCATCAGGGCATCTGAACAGAAAAGGCTGACACTGCATCAGCTGACGGAGAAAAATATCCGGCAGTTTCTCGATGAGATGCGCCTGCTGAGGATGAAGATTCCTCAATATCTCCCAAAGGCTTCTGAGAGCATACAGGAATCCGTTGATATTATTGAGCAGCTTATCGGGTCCGGCATTGCATACCGGCACAAAGGCAATATCTATTTCGATCCGTTAAAATTCCCCGGGTTCGGAAAGCTTTACGGTCTCGATATGTCCCGCTGGCCTTCCGTGAAGAGACGTTTTCACAAGGACACGTATCCGGGAGTTCAATGGAATCTCGGAGATTTCATCCTCTGGCACGGATATAAACCGGGTGAACGCTATTTCTGGGACACATCAATCGGCAAAGGAAGACCGTCCTGGAATATACAGGACCCTGCCATGATCAGAAGACATTTTGACGAGACTCTGTCCATTTATTGCGGCGGCGTTGACAACCTTTACAGACACCACGACTATACCCTTGCAGTACTTGAGTCAGTCAGACCATACCCAATGGCAAGATACTGGCTGCACTGCAATCACCTTTATGTTGACGGCCGGAAGATGTCAAAGAGCAAAGGTAATATCCTGTATGCGGAAGACCTGAAAAAACAGGGGTACGATTGGTCTGTGATAAGGTTCTTTCTGATTTACAGCCATTACCGTGAGAGGATGAACTATTCGGATGAATACATGAGAAGGGCGGCTGACAAACTGCTTGACCTTCGAAATACGGTAAGACAGATAGAAAAAGCCTCGAAGAGCAAGTCTTCTGCCGGCTCCCCCAAAAGGGCAAAAGAGAGCCCTGATCTTCTGAAACGATTTTTTGTTAAACACATGGATGAGGACCTCAATGTAAAAGACGCCTTTGATGAATTGTGCAGAACAGTTAATGAGATAAGGGCCGACGAACTGGCCGCTGCAGAAGCCTCGGATATCCTGGAAAGCCTTAAAGGTATTGATGCGGTCCTCAGGGTCATTTTTTAGATCTTCTTGATTACAAAGAGAGGCTCTTCTATGACTTCACTGCGGCAAACAGGACATCTGCCGGGCTTCTTGAGTCTCTCCCTCTTCCTGAAAAGAAATCCGCACTTCCTGCAGGCCGGGGGTCTCATCACAAAATGGTATTCGCTCTTATTGAGGGTCTTTCTGAGGTGTTCCAGATGTTCGTATACCTCTTTCTCAGAGACACCGATCTGGGCGGATATCTCCTTTGCAGAAAGCTCATTGTCCTTAAGCAGGGACAATATCTCCTGCCGGATCGTCTCCCTCCGGGCAACCGGTATAAAGGGCTCCTTGGCTCTCTTCCTCACAGCCTCTACTCGTTAAGGGCTTTGTGGATGGTGCGGATAAAAAGATCCGCCAACCGGGGATTAAACATACCTTCGGCCTTGTTCTTCATTATATAGCTGACCTCATCAAGCTCCAAAGATCTTCTGTGCACCCTGCCGCTTCTCAGGGCGTCAAAAAAATCTGCAATCGCCACAAGCTGAGTGCAGAGATGCTGCCGCCTCTCATTCATATGCAGCGCAGGGTATCCTTTGCCGTCGTATCTCAGGTGATGTTCAAAAGCCACTATCGGCGCAAGCCGCGTAATGCCCTCAAACCTTGCAAGGTATCTGGCTCCGTAAATGGGGTGAAGCTGAATCTGCTGCCACTCCGCCGCGTCAAGAGGGCCGTTTTTCTCAAGCACTTCCCGGTCTACGAACAGCTTACCCGCATCGTGCAGGAGCGCTGCAATTCCTGTTTCCCGGAGCAGATCGCTATCGAAACCGAGTGACTCTGCCAGAAACAGAGAGAGGATTGAGACATTTGTCGCATGTGCGAAGGCATATTCATCCTGTGCCTTTACAGGATTTATCAGTTTCAGGATACTCGTCCCATTCTTGATACTCAGGATAAAATTAACCACAACCTCTTCAAGTGCTCCGGTATTCATCTTCCCGGACATAGAGATTTCGGAAAAGATGGCCCGGACTTTCTGAATCTGCTCAGATGTAAAAGCCGCCGGGCTTTCGAACTTGACATTTGAATCTGCCTTCGATACTCCCAATCTTATGTCCGTGACGCCTATCCTGATATGCGGAGACGATTTAAGATCTGATTTTGAAGCAGAAAGATCGACAATCATCTGTTTCATCTCTTCAAAGGTAACATCCCTTAAAAAGGATATCCGCGAGACGCCTTTCCGTTTCAGGTTCTTCATGAGATTCTTAATCTGTGCCCCTTTTTCCCTGAACGGTTTTTTGTTTACGATGATGTCCTCGTCCACGACCATAATTTCAAGGGCCTCCGATTCCCCGTGAATCTCCCGCAACAAAACAAGCGCCCTCTGTGTAAAATCGTCTATAGAGGAATGGCCTTTATCATAAAGCATGCTGTTGGACACAGCCGACATAAGAGTTGAAAGATAGTTCTTAACCGCTCTCATCGCTCTTCCCGCCTGTCCGGCTTAAACGTGATGCTTCCGCCCTTATAATGTCATTTTTTGATTTCAGCCCGGTCTCTACAAATTCCCTGACAGACTCAAAGGGATAATTCTTCAAGGATCGATATATCTCCTCCTTCAGCCTGTCCAAAACTCCCTTGAAAAGTATACTCTTGCCGGAGAGGACTTCTTTCAGAGCCTTCAGGGAAGCGGGGTCGCCTATTTCGCCGAGGACCTTTACAACAGGTATCTTGTAGTAAACATCAGCACTGCTTACCATTCGCTTCTTCAGCAGTTGAAGCAGATCTGGGATGAGTTCCCTGACCCGCAAAGCCCCTGCGAGCGCAATAGCCTGCTCAACGTCCTCCCGTATTTCAGAATGAAGATAATCCCTGAGGGCTTCTATACCATAGGTATCTCCGGCGTTAAGCAGATACTTCATCGCCTCAAAGCTTACCTTACGGTTTTCATGACGACAATAAGGTCTGATATGAGGTATGGCCTCATCGCTGTTGGTTTCGCTCAGGAGATAGAGCATATTTCTCTTCACATACCACCTGCCGTCACCGAGCCGCGTTATCGCTTCAGGGATGACTTTATTGCCTAATCTCGTCAGCAGCCCCAAAAAAAATTTTCTCACTGTCTGTGAATCCTCCTTAACAAGGGCATCCATCATAGGCCTGATAATCTCTTCCCCATATTCTTCACAGACAAACATTGCCTCCTCCCGTGCCTGTCTGCCCACAATCCTTAAAGAGTCAACCAGCTTCGACATAAAGTCCAGGGAATGAAAATACTGGATAGTAACCTCGGTCATATCCGGGAAACAACCCTTCTCCATATTTATTGATAGCACCTTAAGGGTTTCCCTGATTCTGTTGTACTGACCGGTCCATATTAAACGCTCAGCCTGTTCCTGCAACATCTGCATGAAGGCACTGTAATCGTCCTCGGCGGTGATCTCCGACAGAAGGATTTCCAACGCTGTATCATAGAAAGTGTTTTCAATATAATCAACGCTGTATTCCTTTGAGAAGTCCGCCTGCTGAAGCATGGTGAGACTTGAAGCATCATATTCCATCAGTCTTTCCAGCTCTTTCTTATACGACTCTGTTACATGACTGTGCCCAGTATCAAAAAGGTGTACTATATCGAATGAGAGCATGATATCATCTGCGAGGAGATTACCATCGTAGGACACGGAAGGAAGGGCCTCATTCTGCAATAATGCCAATTTGTCCAAAAGGTCCTTAAGTGATTCCGGCATAACCACTCGCTGCTCGTTCATCATGTTAAGAAGGTCACGAATTTCATCCGGGAATGCCCTGCCGGATTCCCTGCCGGCATATTCAATATCCTTTTCAAGGACCCTGCCTGCTGCAGAGAGAAACCGTTTTTTTAACCCGGGGGTGAGGTTGCTTATTAACTCAATAAGCTTCTTGATTTCCAGGTTCAGAGAACCCTTCGCTGAAGGATTCTCTATATATGCGGCGATGACTTCATCATATGCATTTCCTTCGATCTTGCCTTCAGCAAGATTGTTAAAAAAGTCAGCCAGGATCTCCGGCGTAACTTCCATAGCCGGTCCGGGAACCTCACTTGCCGAGATTCGGCCCTCAAGAAGCCCGTAAATATACCGCTCCCATAGGGGTGTCTTCAGTGCTTCCAACTCCGCTTTGCCCTCCTCGAAAGAAAAAGCGCCGTAATCAATAAAGCCGACTCTGATATGGGCCATTGGATGATCATTGAATCGTTGCTGCACCCTGTCCGGTGAGGCGTCGGTTATCTTCTCAGATGTAATCCCATGGAACTCATATATCTCATCTACCGTTATTCCTTTTATGAAAGTTATGAAAGCGATATTCATTCTGTTGAGGTGAAGGGCAAATTCCCTGAAGGCAAGGTTCTTCTTATCAAGAGTGAAATCATCAATAATAAGTGTGTCCTTCGCCACTGCAAGTGTAATCTCAGGCCTGATTTCGAATATTTTCTGCAAAAATTCAAAGGACCGGTTCAAAGATTTTTCTACTGTAGGGTGGTCTTTCGGATAAATCGATACGTTCCGGCGTGAGACGTTTAACTCGACAATAGCGTCACTCAGCGACCGTGCGTCTATCGCAGCGTTTCTGCTTTCATTTTCTTTCGGTCCCAAATCTCCTCCATTTTTACGGATATGTGGGAAAGGAGTTGCCTTATCCCGGACCCTGTCGCCGCTGATATCGCAAAGAAGTCTTTATCACTATTTTTGCAGTACGTTTCCAACCTGTCAAGCCGTTCTCCTTTGCCGGCTACATCGAGCTTTGTCCCGACAACTATCTGAGGTTTATTGATGAGTTCCGGACTGTATAGTTCGAGTTCCCTGTTGATCTTCTCATAATTTTCAACGGGGTCGTCCTCGCTTATTTCCGAGATATCAATGAGATGAAGCAGGAGCGTCGTCCGTTCGACATGCCTCAGAAACTGGAAGCCCAGCCCTACGCCTTTATGCGCCCCTTCGATCAGTCCCGGGATGTCTGCCACAACAAAACTCCTGAAATCTTCACGCTTCACAACACCCAATACCGGTCGAAGCGTGGTAAAGGGGTAATCAGCGATTTTCGGTTTTGCCGAGGTAATTGCGGATATCAGTGTGGATTTCCCCGCATTGGGAAGGCCTATGAGTCCCACGTCGGCAAGGAGTTTTAGTTCGAGAACCAGTTTGCGCTCTTCGCCCTCTTCTCCGGGCTGTGCATACCGGGGAGCTTGCCTGACCGAGGTTGCAAAATGAGAATTGCCAAGCCCACCCCTGCCTGCTTTTGCGATAATGACTTCCATATCATTCCTGTCGAGATCTGACAGTACATCTCCGGTTTCAGCATCCTTAATGAGCGTGCCCACAGGCACCGGGATAACCAGGTCTTCGCCGTTTCTGCCGTGCATCTTTTTCCCCATGCCGTGCTGACCTTTTTGGGCCCTGTACTCCTGGTGATAGCGCAGGTCGATGAGGGTATTCAACTCGTCGGTAGCCCTGAAAATGACATGACCTCCCCTGCCGCCGTCACCCCCGTCAGGACCGCCTCTGAGGCACAAACTTCTCCCTCCTGAAACCTACACACCCTCTGCCGCCGTCGCCGGCTTTGACGAATATTTTTACATAATCAACAAAATTCATTGAACCCTTTCTATGCTTGAATTACTCTTATTGTACCAGATAGACCGGAAAGAGATTCTTGCTCCGGGAACGCATGCAGTCAGGTATATGGAATAAAAACCTTTACGGCAGCTCCTTAGTGATACATTTGATATCAGATAAACGGGAAGTAGATTCTCAGGAGGACCGTTAGTGTAGTGTTTCCAACGCTTCTTTACATATGTTTCGAGTGTTTTGAGCCGTATTCCCGCAGTCCTTAAGCGGGAACCATGATTTCTTTGTATCGATAGAAGACATAAAGCCAAATTCTGCGTCGGAAATGAGGTTATTTATTTCAGATACCTGCCTGCAAATTGTGAAAAAGGGCACTTTCCGATAACATAGAGTATGCAGAAACAAAAAAGGCGGGCTTAGGCGCCCGCCTTTTGATTTTCATATTTACTGTCTTTTATTGTTCCGGCGCTTCCGGGTAGACACTGATCTGAAGCCTCGTCTTATCTTTCCGCTCGAAATTAACGACACCGTCCACTTTCGCAAAGAGGGTATCATCCGACCCCTTGCCGACATTCATGCCGGGATGGAACTTGGTGCCGCGCTGCCTGACAAGAATGCTTCCTGCACGGACGACCTGTCCGCCGTATCTTTTTATTCCAAGACGCTTTGACTCGCTGTCACGCCCGTTTCTGGAACTTCCAACACCTTTTTTATGAGCCATATCTATGCCTCCAGAATGATTTCTTTTATTTTCAGAGAAGTGTAGGCCTGCCTGTGCCCGTTCGTCTTTCTGTAGACTTTGCGGGGTCTCTGTTTGTGTACAAGGACCTTCCGGGCTTTTCCGACACCCTCAACAGAAGCGACAACCCGTGCGCCCTTAATATAAGGAGCGCCGTAAATGCTGCCGTCATCTTTCCCAACCATCAATACCTTATCAAGGGTGATATCAGCGCCTGTTTCCTGGTTGAGCTTTTCCACTTTTATGGTTTCACCCTGTGAGACTCTGTATTGTTTTCCACCGGTTTCTATTATCGCATACATGTTCTATTACCTCCGAATGAATAAAATAACATAAAACATACTAAAAAAACAATCTCTATGCCTCTTCCAGAGAATTGAGGAATTCCTGCAATATCTGTTCATTTTCTTCCGATATTTCAAAAAACTCTATACCTATTTCATATTTGTTGATGCCATCGGCAATTGCTTCTTTAATATCGGCCACTCTGCCGAGGATGGCAAGGCTGCTGGTTATTGATAAACAGTTCTATATCATGGCGGGATTCCACATCAAGCGGATATTCAGTCTCCACAAGCATTCCGGAAAGGCTGATTTTCTTCACTCTGTACTCATGAATCAGATCAACTTTCATCTGCTCCTTGGCCGAGATCTTGAATCTCACCCCTCCGAGCCTGTTTTCCAGCCTTTTTAGTTCTATTCTCCTCAATGAATTTGATCAGCATATTGGCTTTTTCATTCAGGGTATCGGTAAATCTTATGCCGGCCCTGTAAACCGGAGTGATAGCTCCCGTATTTTTGTCCACTTTGGATACAAGGATTGCCCAGACAACCTTCCCTTTCAAACTGAGGAATGAATTATTGATATTTTATCTTGAAGGTATATTCGCGATTTAATTCAAGCCGCCTTGCGGTCTCTATCGCAGCGCCGTCTATGCTGAGGTTGAGCACTTCAAGTCGGAGGTGTAAAGGACATTGCCTGCAAGGTCTTCAACAACATATCTCTTGTTTCTTCTGTTGTCATTGTCTTTGTCTTTCATTAATCTGCCTGTTTACCTCACATTATATGAACAATGATCCGGGCGCCGGAACAGAGTCTTTTGGGTTCTTCACCTGACCGTTATTCCTGCATAACCGACAACGCGCTCATAATCTCCGCTGACCTCTCCGGAAGTCGTGTACTTTATGAGTTTCGCTGACTGTGCTCCGAGCGCCTTTGCCGCAAAAAGCATGGCCGTGACCGGCAGATACCCGCACATGGATATCTTTTCTCTTGTTACGGTTTCATAAAGACCTTCGGGATCGAGATCAAGTATCCTGCTTATGGCCTTATCGTCCTTTTTTCTCGCAACGCTATCAGGCACATAATGACTCATATCGGAGCTTGCCACAAGAACAACGGGATATCCGGCGCTTTTCACCGCTTTCGCAATGCCCTCTCCAAGCATCCTGCATTCTTCGAGAGTCGCCGTAAGAATTGAGATGGGCACAATTTTGGCGTTCCCGGAGAAAAAGGCAATAAAAGGCAGCTGGACCTCAAGGGAATGCTCAAACATATGGCCCCTGGCGTCCTTTGCGACAAACGGGACGTTCATGGCAATTTTATAGGATATCTTTTCATCTATCTCAAATGTTCCCGGTCGGTATTTCCCATTGGCCCGATTCCATTAATGATATCTGCGACCCGAGTCCCGTATGATTCGGCCCCAAAAGTACAAAGGTTTCAGGAAACTCGATGGCGGAAAAAACAGCGCCTGCAACGGGACCGGAATATATGAGGCCCGCATGCGGAGAAACAATGCCGATCGCCTTTTCCTTCCTGGCATTTCTGTCTATATATTGCCCGACCTGCTCTGTCAGCTTAGAGGCCGTCCCGTAATAAAACTGGCCTGCTACCGCCGGAGACCTCTTCAAAATGCATCCTCCCCGTCAGTATTCTGATAATCCCTGTCCGACCTGTTCATAAACCTCGTGCAGTGAGAAATGTATGAGAGATTGACCGCCACTCCTGCGGGACCGTTTCTCTGTTTGGCGATATCCACTTCCGCTTTTCCCTTAACCGCCGGGTTATCTTTATTGTAAACTTCGTCCCTGTAAAGAAAGAGTATAACGTCGGCGTCCTGTTCGATAGCGCCTGATTCCCTCAGGTCGGCCAACATCGGTTTCGGGGGTTTCCTGGATTCCACGCTCCTGTTGAGCTGGCTTACTGCAATAACAGGCACGCTTAATTCTTTTGCCAGGGCCTTCAGTGAACGGGATATATCGGATATCTCCTGTTCGCGTCTTTCAAAGCTGCCCTTCCCGCGCATCAACTGCAGATAGTCGACTATGACAAGGCTGAGGCCGTGCTCCATTTTCAGACGTCTCGCCTTGGCCCTCACTTCAAGGGCGGTGATGGCTGATGAATCATCAATAAATATCGGCGCCCCCGTAAGATTGCCGGCTGCGCCGGTCAGTTTGTGCCAGTCCTCTTTTTTAATGAAACCCTTTCTGATGCTGTTTGAATTCACCATCGCTTCTGAACATAACATCCTGAGGGCAAGCTGTTCTTTTGACATTTCAAGACTGAATATGGCGACGGGCTCTTTTAATTCAAGGCCGACATACTGTGCAACATTGAGGGCAAATGCGGTTTTGCCCATCGACGGCCTGCCGCCGACTATGATGAGGTCGCCTTTCTGAAAACCTGTTGTCAGATCATCAAGGTCTCTGAAGCCTGAAGGGACCCCGGTCACCGTCTCTTTCTTATCATAGAGGTGTTCTATCATTTCGAAGCTGTCTTTTATAACACTTTTCAGGGTCGAAAACGACGCCTTGACCCTCTTCTCCGAGATATCAAAGATCGATTTTTCCGCATAATCGACAAGATCTTCCGCATCAAATTTTCCTCATAGACCTTGCCGGCAATATCGTTGGCTGAGTGCAAAAGACCCCTTAGAAGCGCCTTTTCACGCACGATATGGCAATGATATCTGACATTCGCCGCAGTCGGGATCATGTTGACCAAGCGCGGAAAGATACGATATCCCGCCGATCGCTTCCAGCTCTTCCCGCTTTTTCAGCTAATCGGTTAGGGTTATAATGTCTATGGGCTCGTTCTTGTCAAAAAGCTCTGTCATCGCATTGAAGATCTTACTGTGGGACAGCTTGTAAAAATCTCCCGGCTTCAATGATCTCAAGGGCCTTTGGCAAGGCGTCATTGTCAATAAGGACAGCGCCGACGATAGACTGTTCGGCTTCTAGATTCTGAGGGGGGAGCCTGTCAAGATGATGCCTCAAACTTTCTTTGCATACATTTTCTTACATCAAGTGATCCATATACACCATGAGTTACTCCTCAACAACCTGCACATTCACCTGTGTCGGTATTTCGGAATGCAGCTTTAGGCTTACAGTGATATGCGCCGAGCCTTCTTTATAGGCTCTTCAATGGCTATCTTCTTTTTGTCTATCTCTATCCCCTCATTTTTCAGGGCCTCGGCAATATCCATGGAAGTGACGGAACCGAAGAGTTTTCCTTCTTCGCCGGACTTGGCCTTTATCACAAGGGTCATGGCCGAAATTTTGGCCGAAAGGTCCTGGGCCTGGTTTCTTGATCTTCTTCGCCTTCTCCTGAATGATCTTTTTTTGATGCTCAAGCGATTTTATGTTCTTTACGTTCGCCTCGACGGCAAGCCCCCTCGGAGTAAGAAAATTTCTTACATATCCGATCGGATACATCGACAATCTGCCCCATCGTGCCTAAATTCTTAACGTCTTCCTTCAGTATGACCTTCATCCGGAATCTCCTTTTAAGAAAAAATTTATTCTTGCTGGTTAGATTAACAGATTCTGAAATCCTCTCCTCTATTCGTTTGAAGAAAACAATGCGGAAAAAGATTATTCATCTTATTGCAAAAAGGGTTTAGCCTGCTTCGATAGAAACTATTATACCATAAAGAACCGCCCTATTCGTGACACTTGCAGGACTACGGTAATCGTTGCAGGAAATCGTATAGGTTTACAGCACCTTGACCGGTACGGGGTTAAATGTGAGAATGAATATAACGAGCGACAACCATCCGATGAACGCTCTTTTCCTGTCCAGGGGCACTTCCCAATAGATCACCGGAGGATGCCGTAGACCGAGAACGAGCAGGAGCAGAGACCAGACGATCCATCCTTCCCAGAGGAAGATTCCCAGGACAGCTATCAGTACAACAAGAATGAATGAAAACCTCTTGTGTTTTTCCCCTAAGAGGGCATATGCAATATGGCCGCCGTCAAGCTGTCCGACAGGGATGAGGTTCATCGAAGTCACAAAAAGACCTATCCATCCCGCAAAGGCAATGGGGTGAAGCAGGATGTCATAGCCCTCAGGAACAGCCCCAAGCGTAATATTTGAGAGGAAAGAAAACAGCAGAGATTCCCCGAAGACAAATGTGCCCGGCGCCTTTGGAAGGAGTATGACCTCGGACATGCTTAGACCTATTATGCACGCCAGCACGGAGAGAATAAACCCTGCTATGGGACCTGATGCTCCGATGTCTACAAGAGATTTCCTGGTTGTAATAGGAGACTGCATTTTGATAAATGCCCCGAAGGTCCCGAAAATAGTCGGAGCCGGGATAAAATAGGGCAGCGTGGCCTTTACGCCGTGTGTTTTTGAGGCAAAATAATGCGCAAATTCATGGCTCAGGAGAATTGTCATCAAGGTCAAGGCAAAAGGCATACCTTTATAGATATCTCGCGGATTGCTGAGAGGATCGACGCCGGTCTGCATTGCGCCTACGATCAGTGTTGATAAGAAGGTGAGAACAAAAAGGATCAGGTTCGAATATGGAAATTTTTTCATCTAATAGTATACTTCAATAATCTTCATAGGCATCGAGCAATTTTATTATAGTCTATCACAAGAAAAAGGGCCTCTTGTAAGAGGCCCAAAGCGGATGTTTGAGGAAGGAGTTGAATTGTTATAGATGAGTCTTATCTGATAGTCAAAAAAAGAGGGCCTCCTTGGAAGAGGCCCTTGAAATGTATTGAAGGAGGGGTTAAATTATTCTTTATGTCATTTTAACTACATAAACGGAACAGGGCGCATGTGTCGCCACCTTTGAGGCTACACTTCCCATAAGGAACCTTGAGGCAGCCCCTCCGAGTCCGCGATTCCCTATGATAATCAGGTCTAGTCTTGTCTTTCTCAGCCGTGCCGAGAATCTCTTCAGCAGCGGAGACGGCTGAAGAAAGGATCGTCTTTGAGTTCACTCCTTCCGCCTTTAAGATGTTCTGCGCATTCTCAAGCACTTCTTCACCGCGTCTCTTCATAGTCTCATTCAGACTGGCCATCTCTTTGGCAGAGATCTCGAGGTCAAGCCCTGGGACAAAAGGAGAGACTGTTATTAGGGTGATATCAGCCCCTTTTGTCTTTGCATAATCCAGCGCTACCTTAACGCCTTCCGTCGAATATTTTGAACCGTCTACAGGAACCAGTATTTTCATTTTATCCTCCTTAGACTTCCTTCTTTACTTTGGCCTTTGACATGGTCAGCCCTATATCCCTCAAAGATGAAGAATATCGCGAATCCCCACCACATGGTATAGACCACATAGAAGACCAGCAGGAATGTCATCAGACCGGCCTTATCCTTCACCTTTACTGCATCAACTCTTGTAGAAGTTGTATGAGGCCTCAATCGCCTTCTTGGTCACATCATGAGACTATCTTGGCTTCTTCAATCTTCTTCTTCTTTCTTGAAGGCCTTGTCTATCTTGGGCAAGACATTATTCCACTGTCTGAACATCTGTTTCACATCGTCAGTTCCCATTGCCTCTGCGTATTTGGCCTTTATCTTGTCCCCTTCGTTCTTGAACATCGTATCCGCATCCTCTAACGCTGCCTTCAGCAACCAGCCCAAGGTCTCCTTCGATCTTTAGTTCAGCGCCGTTCACTTCAACCTTGGCCCCGCGGATTAATCATAAACAGCTTGGATGCCCTTTCTGCCCTTGTCTCAGCGTCTCCGGGCTTGTCCTCAGGCTTACTCACATTGATGGTAGCTGAAAACATTTTGCCCATAAACTTCTCATTGCTTTTTTGCAACCTTGGGGATGAAATACGACGAACCCTTGGCGAGCTTGTTGAACATCTCATCAGCCCACTGTAGTCCGTTCTGAGGCTGTCCCGTCTGTAGTTTTCGGGAAAATGGAGAAAATATCAGAAACAATACTACCCAAAACGATAGGGCCATGACTATCCCGTAGCCTAAATGTTTTTTATGCACCTGCCATTTCTATCCCTCCTCTCTTAATTTTCCGATATTTGCAAAAAACTTGCTGATAGACCCAGACGCCGAAGAATCGCGACAACAGATCCAGAAGATAATATTTCCGACGAACTCTATGTCATCTGCCATACGCCTTTGATACCTTGATATATTCAAGCTCTGTCAGCTTCTTCGGAAGGGTCGGTTGCCCTGTTGATAAAACCTGCTATGATAGACATTGCATAAAATCCCCTGATTTGGATACCCTTTACGACCTTTGTCGTGAGCGCCCCGACCTGGATTCCAATCAGCGAACCAATGAGCATACCCATGGCGAGGGTATAGAAGACATAGCCGTAAATGGCATACTGCACTATGGATGCAAGACCTGCGGTGAAGATGATCTGGAGGATATCGGTACCGACTGTCGTCGCTGTGGAAACACCGAAGATATAAACAAACATCGGGAAGGTGACAAAGCCACCGCCGACACCCATGATCGCGGCCAGTGCACCCACGATCACTCCGCCCATGCGATAAAGAACCAGGAGATCCTTCTTCCGCCAGAACAAGTCCTCATCAAAGTTTGATCATCGGGGGGATATTGATCTTCTGTAGGCTTATCGCCAGTGCCGGTCATACCGGCTGGTCCGCCTGGGCGTCATGACCACCTTCACCATGCCCCTGCATCAGCACTGCCTTTCCTCGTTGATTTCAAGTAAATCTATCATGGCATAGGTACCGAGGAAGCCGAGCAATAATCGCATAGACCGTACTGATGAAGGCATCGCTCAAGTAAGGGGTCTTTGTTATAGATCGTCCTTTATTGATAACCTCCGATGAAAGTGCCCCCTGGCGGACCCACAAGGAATGCGATCAGCAAGCTTAACAGACACATTGCCGAGTTTCTTGTGGACAGTTGTTCCCATTATCGCTTTTGCAAAGATATGGAATACGTCTGTACCGACTGCAAGGATACCTTTCACGCCGGCTGCCATCAACGCAGGAGTGATGATAAACCCTCCTCCAGCACCGATACATCCTGTAATAAGACCTGCCGCCAGACCTACCGCTATCGAAACCATGAATATCAGGTTCGAATAGTGCGCAGGTGCGTATGCGGTCTTGCTACCTATCATGTCGGCTGCCTGCAAAAATGTTACCGCCAGTATCGGCAGCAAAAGAATCAAAAGGACTACAGAAGTTTCTTTCGATTCTTGATAATGCTCATCGAAACTTCATAATCCCACTTCGCATGAGCTATAGACGCCATCTTCAGAAATTCATACATCTTCTTGGAAAACTCATCTCAATACCTCCTTTTTAATTATATTTAAACTCGATCATTTGATCCTTTCAAATTCCATCTGAAACTTTTGTCTTGTCCCGCAACCGGTCAATCTTGAAAAAGCAATAGGGATTCCATCAGAGCTGATAATAGTCCTGCTGATAAGTCAGCCCCCAACCCCGTCCCGTCTCGAAGGGACTGGAGAAGCATCGCCGGTATCTTTGTCGACTTCCACCGTCTGTATGACCTTGAATATCTTTTTGGCGCCTTTGTCCTCTATCAAATCATAAAGTGATCCTACGGTCAGGTCTTCACTTTCAATATCCGGCAGGATAAAAAGCGGGATAAAAAATTCTTCCCTGTACGATTCCTCATTAACGGTTTTTTTATAAAGGATGTAATATATTTCTTCCTCATTCATAAGGATCTTTCTTATCTCTTCCGTCACCCCCCTTAACCCCCTCTCCAAAATCTCTTTTTCTGCTTTCACCTCCTCTCCAAAAATGTCTTCAGACAATCTTGCCCTCATAATAATCCCCGGATGCGGCTCAGACAACGTTACAAAGGTTCCCTTTCCCTGCAGTCTTTTAAGATATCCTTCCCTGACGAGTTCCTGAATGGCTTCACGTGACCGTCACTTTGCTCACGTCGTACATCCTGCAGAGTTCGTCTTCAGCCGGGATCTGCGCACCTGCAGGCCATTCTCCGTTCTCGATCTTTTCCAGAAAGATCGAGTATATCTGAACATATAGTTTTTCCTTGCTTCCTCTGTCTACTGTTTTTTCAATCTTCATATGCTTATTAATTCATGTCTTTATAACTATTTAAAAATAAGCAATGAATATGCCACTCCTGTAACTTGCTGATACTAAAGTGATATTTTATTTATTGGAGAAAATACAGCAACTTTCTGTTGCAAGGTTATCTTGTAACTCTCTAATGATAGGCTATTTTAGATATGCAATTAAATGTTGCAGAGAAACATTATGTTTCTATCTTTAGGCTCCTGAGTTTTCTCTGGAGCTGCTGCCTGTGGATGCCAAGTTCACTGGCTGCCTTTGAGATATTGCCTCCTGACTTTTGCAGCGACGACCAGATCAATTCCTTTTCGACATTCCTGAGGGTCTCTTTCAGCTTCAGAGACGGACTGACCTTCTGGGAAGGGAATTGACTGCAATACCTGCAGGCAGATCAGAAGGGAGGATCTGGGGCTGTCTGCAAAAGATACGGCACGCTCGATAATATTCTCAAGTTCCCTGATATTGCCGGGATAGGAATAGGTTTTCAGTATATGCTCATGGCATCTTCGCTTATATTTTTAATCATCAGGTCTTTCCTCTTGTGGGCATGCTTTTCGATAAAATGCTTAACCAGGACGGGTATGTCTTCAATTCTGTTTCTTAACGGCGGCAGATGAATGTTTATTACATTCAGCCTGTAAAAGAGGTCCTCCCTGAAGATACCTTTCTTACAGGCAATATCCAGGTCCCTGTTGGTTGCAGAAATAATCCTAAGATCCACTTTTATTGCCTCGGAACCGCCTATTCTCATGATCTCGCCTTCCTGCAAAACCCGCAGGATCTTTACCTGGAACAAGGGAGATACGTCCCCAATTTCATCCAAAAATACGGTACCCTTGTCGGCAATTTCGAGCAAGACCTTTTTTTGTATAATTGGCTCCGGTGAAAGAACCCTTTTCAAAACCGAAGAGCTCTGATTCAAGGAGCGTATCGGGGATAGCGCTGCAGTTTATGACGGCAAAAGACTTCTCGCTTCTCGGGCTCCATTTGTGTATCGCCCTTGCAACAAGCTCCTTTCCCGTACCGCTTTCTCCGGTAATCAATACGTTGCTCTCACTTACACCCGCCCTCTTGATAAGACCGAAGACCTCCTGCATCAACTTGCTCGTTCCTATCGTCTCATCAAACCCGTATTCCGAATTGAGTATCTTCTTCTTGTGCCTCTTGATTACATCACCCAGGATTTCAGAGGTCAGGGGTTTCTCGATATAATCCGTTGCCCCGAGTTTCATTGCTTCCACAGCCTTTTTTACGTCAGGCATTGAAAAGGCAATCACAGGGATATATTGCCGGAGTTCTATCAACCTCTGTTTCCATTCTCTAACGTCCAGGTCTAGCAGGGCAAGATCATATTGCAGCGGATTCAGCGGATCCGTGCCGACAGAGATGCCTTTATTCTTCATCCCCTTTCCGCTGGTGGAAGTCTTAATGGATTTGAACAATCCCGCAATCTCTTTCGACTCACCGGAGATGATCAGGACATTACGCATGAGATATATTAAACCAGAAATTCAGGAAAATCATAGTAAATTTAGCTCTTCAGTCATTTCTGCGATGCCGGCAAAGTCTCATTAATATCTTCCCTTGATCAGATCTGCAAGTTAGGTAATAATAGAAGCATGAAAACCTCGCCAGGTTCATTTGCCCCGTTTAAAGGACTGAAGGAAGCGCTTGATGATCATCACATTGTCCTTAGGGAAATAAAGGTCAAAAAGGCCGGGAATCCGAGGACGGATGAAGAGGTATTCTCTGAAGCCATGGCGGATGTCAGGGAAATAAAGGAATTCAGGGAAATACCTCTCACGAGACAAAGCTGTACAAAACGTATTCGCGTAACAAAAGACGACACCATGGAGATATTGAGCCAGATCGTCAAAGGCCAGAGGAGGATCACATTATCCGATACTCCGGAATACATAGAGTGGGTCCATCCCCGCGTCAGAAAAGATGTGGCGAGAAAGCTCCATCAGGGCAATTATTCGGTGCAGGATTATATCGACCTCCACGGCATGACTGTCGCTGAAGCCGAAGAAGCATTATACCTGTTCTTTCGGGAGGCTGTAAAAAAACAGTTCTCCTGCGTTAAAGTAATTCACGGCAGGGGCCTGAGGTCGCCGAAAGGTCCTGTTCTCAAGGAAGCCGTGATTAAGTGGCTTCACGGTCAGTTCAGCCGTTTGGTTCTGGCCTACTCTTCCGCCAAAGCCCGTGACGGCGGACTTGGTGCGACTTATATTATACTTAAATCGAAATAGAGTCTATCCATAACAAATTGCTGTTTGCGGAAAAAGTCGTCATTCTCGCGAAGGCGGGAATCCAGTCTTTTCAATAGGTTCTGGATCCCCGGTCAAGCCGGAGGATGACACAACATGAGTTTATGGACAGACTAGAAATAGGGGCTAAGAAATGGCTAATCCGCTAAGAGTTAAAATTTATTACGAAGACACCGACGCCGGAGGAGTTGTCTATTATGCCAATTACCTGAAGTATATGGAGCGGGCCCGGACCGAATACCTTTTGGAACATGGGGTAAATGTTGCGGAATTTCATAATAAAGGATGTATGTTTGCTGTCGTGGATGTGGACATCCATTATAAACGCCCGGCAAAGCTTGGAGAGACAATTGAAGTGACAACAGAAATTGTCGCTATGACCGCTGTCACGATTTCCATTAAACACCAGATCCTGCGGGACAGCGTGCTTTTAGTTGAAGCAAACGTCAGGATCGCCTGCATCGACCGGAACGGCAAGCCCACACGCATACCGGAGGAGATGAAGATGATAAGAGTCTCATGATAATAACGACATTGATTTTATAAAATCCCTCCTAACCTCCCTTTACCAAATCCCGAAAGCTTTCGGGACTCTTGGGCAAAGAGGGGAGAGGGGAGATTTTTCAAACATATGCAAATCCAATTATGATGAATTCGTAAAAAGTCGTCATTCCCGTGCTTAATGCACCTACTGTTGGCGAAGGCGGGAATCCAGGTGCGCGCAACTTCTTGAAAAGAATGGATTCCCGATTACGGACTTCGGGAATGACAGCCATTGATATGATATAATTGCCGTGATGTCAGACATCGAATCCTTCAGAGAAAAGCTCCATATCTTAATCACAAAGTTCGAAAAGGACAAGAACCACTACCTCTCAAAAGGCTATCCCGAAGCGCAGGTAAGAATCGATTTTCTCAACCCGTTCTTCAAAGCCCTTGGCTGGGACATCGAGAACAGAGCACAAAAACCGCCTCATGAACGGGACGTCATTGTCGAGCTTTCACCCGAGACAACAGGGAGGCCGGATTATAATTTCAGGATCAACGGCGCAACAAAATTCTTTGTCGAGGCAAAGGCGCCTTCCATTGCGCTTGATGATGTAAACCATGTTTTGCAGGCCAAGAGCTACGCATGGTCTACGAAAGAAGTTTATTTTGTCATCCTGACGGATTTCGAGGAGTTCAAACTCTTTGACGCCTCTTTAAAACCGAACCCCAAGTTCCCCGATGAAGGATTGATCTTTGATTTTAGATATCCCGATTACCCGGATAATATTGAAAAGCTATGGGAGTTATCCAGAGAAAGGGTTGAAGCCGGTTCACTGGAAGCCCTTCTGCCCAGGGATACAAAGAGCAAGAGGCTGCGTATCCCCCCGGACAAGTCTTTTCTTGAAGACCTGAGCAATATGGCGAACTGAACTTGCCAAGGATATCCATAAACGCAATCCTGCATTCGACGTAAAGCTTTTGAATGACGTTGTTCAGAAACTCCTTGACCGCATTATCTTCATACGCATTGCAGAAGACAGAAAGAATAAGGTCGGACAGGGAACTGTGGGAGATTGTTGCTCAGTGGAAAGAGGAAGGCAAACGGAAATCCATCATAACTCATCTCGCAGACCTTTTCCGTGAAATCAACGACGACCTGAACGGGGATATTTTCAAGCCCCGATGCATGTGAAAAAACAGATGTGGATTCAAGTCTGTTAGCTGACATTATAGGATGAGGAGAGGAAGATAATTGCAAAGAATTAGAGTTTAGTGATGATCACTGTTGAGAAGAATGGGTCATTCTCTTTTATGATATAATCAATCAAAAGGTGGTGATTAATATGGCTGGCATTAAAGAGAAAATCATGAAAGAAGTCGAAAAGATACCAAAAAACAAGATTGCTCAGCTTTATGATGTAGTTCACCTTTTCAGGGTGGAGGTCGAGAGTCCCCCAAAAGCGCCTAAAGATAGACACATTGAAGCTAAAAAATTTTTCGGGATTTGGAAAGATATAACCCCTGAAGAAAACGCAGTGCTTGAGGAGATCCAGGCGAGACGCAAAAGGACATATAGAACAAGGATTCTGTGAGAAAATATCTTTTAGATACCAATATCATCTCTTATTATCTTAAAGGCATCGAAAATCTTAAAGAAAAAATTACCGGTAATATTGATTCGCTTTCCATTTCCATCATCTCTTATTATGAAATTATCAGCGGGCTTCAAAGCATTGATGCGAACAGAAGAATTGGTGAATTTGATAAATTCTGCAAACTTACAGACATTATAAATCTCGATAAGCCCAGCATTCTATCCTCCTGTAAAATTTATGCTTCCCTTAAAAAATCGGGCAGACTCATTGATGACATGGATATATTGATTGCAGGCGTTGCCTTGTCAAATAATTTTGTAATGGTCACTGATAATACCGATCATTTTGAACGAATCAAAGGATTAAAAATAGAAAACTGGAAGAATTAGTTTACAGATATTTGAACTCCCTCCCCCAAAAACCTCTCTTCCGAGATGTCCTGAACAAAATATTATTTCCTCTATAAAAATTTAATAGTTTCCGGTTATTATATTGCATAGTTTCTATCCTTGGGGAAGGAGGGTACAGGCCGGCAAATCTCATTTTACAAAACAAGCAAAATCAAAGGAGGAAATCCCATGTATAAAAAACTCTCTCTCTTCTTGTCTTTTGCATTCTTTATTTTTTCACTTGTCAGCGCCGATGCAGGAACTCCAAAAGGCGCAAAAGCGATCTTCGACAGTGGCGAAGGCCCTTCAGTCGGCATGTCCGTCAGCCGCACACCAAAGCCCTCAACCGAAGCCCCTGTAAAAAAAGAAAAATATACCGGCATCTCGTATCAGCTTATGCTTCTGTCCGATGACGGACAGTTTAAGGTTGTGCCCAAGACAAGGATATTCAGGTCCGGCGAGAGGATGAAAATGCTGGTCAGGACGAACAGGGCAGGATATATGACCATTTACAATATCGGCTCGTCGGGAAAAACGAATCTGTTGTTCAATGAATATGTCGATGCCTTCACACTTTATGAAATTCCGAAGAATACCAATTTTCTCTTTACCGGATCTCCCGGGGCCGAGAAGGTCCTCGTAATGCTTTCTGATGCTGCCAACCCGATGGCGACCCAGCCGCCGGTAACAGCTTCTGCTCCGACTTCATATCCTCCGGCCGAATCACCTTCGAGCTATAATCCTCCAACCGCCGAATCACCTTCGAATGACAATCCTCCGTCAACAGCCTCGGCAGACATCCCGCCTCCGCCGCCTGTCTCTGCTATGGTGGCCTCCATTGACGGTGCGAAAAGCATCAAGGGTTCAAAGGACATAGTTGTTGAGGACGATATGCAGAATACCTATGCTGTAATATCTCCCAAGAACGGATGGAAGCCTGTAAGGGGCGGGATGAAGGACATAGTGCTTGAATCATCGACGGGTTCGAATTATGGGGTCGTTCCAGCCTCTGCTGTCGCTGACGGAGGGATATTGACCCTTGAAATAAAACTGAAACACAGATAACCGGGAGAAACAGATGAACAGCAGATCGATCCGAATCATTGTTCCCATTGTTCTAATGGCTTTTATTCTCTCTTCATGCGCGCCTTTGCCGCCTCCCGGAACTGCCCTCTACCGACGAGGAAAGGGCCTCGGCAAGGAAGACCTGCATCGCCAGATACACCGCCGCAGGGGCTGTAGGCGGCGCGCTCATAGGCGGACTTCTCGGAAGCAAAGGCGCTAAATGGGAGATGGCTGCCATCGGCGCTGCTGCGGGCGGAACACTCGCATTCGCAATTGCCTGGGGGCACTGTCTTTCCGTATACTCCGACCTCAGGAGCTATCCTGTTGCCGGTGCCCGTGAAACAGCCCAAAATATAGGATACACACCCGCTCAGGGGAATGTTACAAAAATTGAGAACTTCTCCCTGAACCCCGATGGGGTTGCCCCCGGAGGCCGAGTCCAGATGAGCGGAGCATACTATGTCATGGCGCCTGAAGGTACCCAGGAGGTCAAGGTTACGGAAACAAGGACATTGCACTATTTCGACCCATCCGGAAGTAATTGGAAGGAACTCGGTTCAGTCGATAACGAGATCACATCCGCCCTCGGGACGAGAAGGGCTGAAGGCAACTTTGATATTCCTTCAGACGTGCCGGAAGGGAAATACAAGGTAACGCTGAAGGTTTCTGCTCAAGGCAAGGAGGACCTGGCTTCACAGGAACTGACTGTCAGGAAAGGTCTTGCCATGGGTCCGGCTTCAGGCGGGACCGGCTATCAGCAGGCAGCATATCAGGAAGGGTCCAAATCCGTCGATAAAAAGGTGCGGTCCGTCGAAGTTCTGAGCAAGACCCTTAATGTAAGGAAAGAACCTTCGAGCAAGTCGGAGATTATCGCTAACATTAAACATGGTGAAATCTTTCAGGCGGTCAGTGACACAATGGTCGACCAGAACAAGTGGTTTATGATCCGGCTCGATGACGGGACCGAGGGATGGGTATCAGGTAAAAATGTCAGGGTTCTGGATTAGAAATTGAGGATACAAATGTTGAAACGAACATCTCTCTTTATTGTTGTCACAATTGCATTGACGCTTTTCTCATTCGGGACTTTGTTCTCAGAGCAGTCTCTCGTGACCGACCGGCACCTGTCGCAGATCAATGACCTCTTCAAAAAGAACCATGTAGCCAAAGGTTATGCGGTCCTCGACAGATACGGCAGGGTCGAACTCAAGGGAGAATACGCTGATGAGGATGAGGTAGACAGGGCCTTTTCAATTGCCCAGACGATTGTCGGCATCAGATGGGTCTCTCCGGTCACACCCGAGGATATAAAGGTCAAGACATGGGAAAAGAGATTCGGCGACCTCTTTTCAAGGGCAAAGGTCCTCAAACCCGTTGTTAAAGGGGATGCCCCGCCCGGACCTGTCAAGAACAGATATGCCCTTGTTGTCGGGATAGGAGAATTCAAGGCAGAGTCGCAGGGGATTCCAAGACTTCAGTTCGCCGTACATGACGCGACAAGCTATTACAATTTTCTGATCGATCCGAAACGGGGAGGGTTTCCAAGGGAAAACGTTGTCTTCCTTTCCAACCGGAATGCAACCAAGAATAACATTGCCGATGCCCTGGAGCGCATAAAAAACAAGGCCGAACCCGATGACCTTGTAACAATCTATATGAGCAGCCACGGCACCCCGCCCGAGAAGTTCGGGGGCGTTTTTATTGTCACTTATGATACCGAAGTAAAACCCCGTGAGAAGGTCTGGCACACTTCGATCACTGAAAACATGCTCAAGGATTTTATAGAAACGGTTCGCGCCAGGAGGCTGGTGATGATACTCGACGCGTGTTACAGCAACGGCGCTTACAGAAAGGTCCCCGGCTTTCTGCCGCCCGGCGGCAAGTCTCTCGGCGCAAGCGACAATGAAGGTTATGGCATATCAAAGGAATATGGGAGAAGGCTTATCGGCGCAAAAGACATCGTGCTTGACGAGCCGAAGGTCAAACCGCAGGCAAAAGCAAAATCTACGGTGGAATCCCAGGACGGCTGGGGGACCGTGCTGATCGGCGCAAGCGGCCCCGGGGAGCAATCGTGGGAATCCGACCAGTTGAACAACAGTATCTTCACCTACTATTTTCTTGATGGACTGAACAGGTACAACGGCTCTGTGCAGAACGCTTTTTATCATGCACAACCTTTGGTGCCCCGGAGGGTCAAGCAGGAGAAGGGCGATGACATCGACCAGAACCCTCAGGTGATTGCAACTACACAGAACTGGGATATGCGGTTGGCGCAGAAGAGAACAAGATAGGTTCTATTTGAATATCGCCGGACAATTATACATACCAAGGAGGGATTCGAAATGTTCAGAAAGACTCATGCAGCATCAATTGTTATCATCTCACTGATAGTAGTCGCAGGACTGTTCCTCTTCGCCTGCCAGCAACCCAAGCAGGCCGAAGCTCCCAAACCCGCCGAACCTGTTGCAGCCCCGCAGACAGGCCAGCAGCCTTCTACACCAGAGCAGTCGGCGACAACTCCTCCTGCCCAGTTGGGCAAAGGGAGCACCGACGCTTCTTCCCAGGCAGCTGTGCCGACCGAGGCCAAACTCAGCATGCAGCAGGGAATGAATTATCTGAGGACTCATGACTATGACAACGCCATCAAAGAATTCACTGTCGCAATCCAGAAATATCCCAGCTACGACGTTGCCTATTCCAACAGGGCTGTTGCATACATGCAGCAGAAAAAGTTCAACAAAGCCATGGACGACCTGAAGAAGGCGGAAGAGATCAATCCCAATAATGCGACAGTGCAATACAACTTCGTCGCCCTCTATTCTCTGCAGCGCCAAATAGATCGCGCGCTTGATTCTTTAGACAGGGCACTGGAACTCGGATTCAACAACTACGATGCCCTGCGCACCGACCCGGACCTGAACAACGTCAGAAAGCATCCGGAATTCCGGAAGATATGCGAGAAATACAAGGTATTCATAGCCAGGTGAAGTCTGTTCGCAGAGTCATTATTGTCATGCTGAGTTCTATTCAGCATCTCGTCTAAATGAAGAACCCTGCGGCAGAGACCGCAGGGAAAAGGGTTCGGGTTTGCAACCCGAACCCTTGTTTTCACAACCTGAAGTAAAGCCGTTAAATAATTAAATGGAACTTTGGCGAAGACTGATCTTATTGGTTTGTGTATGTGCGGCTGTATTTCTGGCTAAGGTCACTTCTCTATCCCCACTTATACTGGTAGAAGCTGCTGATTTAGCAGGACGGCAGGAGCGTCATGATATGCCTCTGAATGACTACATTGCAAGAGTCACACAAGGCAAACTATATCAGGGAGACGGTAAGGAATGGGAGGAACTCTTAACCAAGATCACCGCGCTCAAAGAAGGTAAAACAGTTGGAAAAGAATGGTCGAAACGCCTGCCGGCGGACAAATATCCGATGGAGGTCCTGTTTTTCAGGCCTGATGAAGCGCCGGTAAACACCGTTGCCGGATATTTCCGGAAAGATAATGATATCCTGTATGTATCCTTGCAAAAAGGTCAGACGACAGACTATCTTGAACTGGAATACAGGACTTATTCAGATGATGATTTTCATTTCGGCGGGCTCTCAAGCTACCCTCACCCGCCCATATACATGTTCTATCCTTACCGCCGTTACAGCCTCTGGATAGCTCTCCTCGGCCTGCTGCTTTATATATTACTCCCCCGGAAGAAAGACCCTGAAGCCATCCGATATCCGCTCTGGAGAATGGTCCTCGGCGATATTGTAGCGTTCCTGATTGCTGTGCCTTTCTTCGCATTTCCGTTCCTGATTACCGGAGGGTCTCTGCAGGCCTTTACTGTGGGATGGCCTTTATTCATCTTCTTCTGGCCGTTTTTTTTCATGGGAATATGGCTATTGCTCATATCCGCGTGGTTTGCCGGTTTTTCTATCGTTATTACAGAAGACTGCTTGAAACTCTCCACATACAAAGGTAAGAGGGAGTATCTCTATAAAGACATAGAGTATTTTCAGCCTGTGATATTCAAACCTCCCAAATGGCTCATCGCCTTCTCATGGATGGCGGCTCTGTCAGGCAAAGGCGCTTCAAGAATCGGCGCAACAGGAAGGGCGCTTCTTCTAAGCGGCTCGGAATACGGCAGCCTCGGGATTAAAATGAAGAATGGTTCCGACCTGTATTTCAATCTCACGGATATGATGGGCAGTAATATCCTCAAGAGGCGACAGGATCATAAAGTCAATGAAGCAGGCAGGTGTACATGAAAATAAGGAGGTCAGAGAGATAAGGAGCCTCGGACTCGAGACAGTGAGGTTCGCAGATTAACCACAGTGGAACAGGGAAACAACAAGGAGAAATTATGAAATCAAGAGTATCTGTGGCAGGCGTTTTTTTAATTGCAGTCCTTTTCGCCTTTAGTCAAAATTCAGACGGGATGATCAGGACGCTTCCTCTGTCTGAAATGATCAGTAAAGCTGATTATATTGTCATTGCTGAAGTGCACCAGATTACAAAAGCAGGGCATTTACGTGATAAGAGATTTACCGTTCTCAAGAATGAATTGAAAGTCATTGAATCTCTGAAAGGCACAATGCTGCCTGATGAGACAATTGTGATCAATACTTTTAAAGCTGAACACTGGATTGAAGATAACGTTGAACTGCCATTACCGGGATCGAGGGTATTCCTGTTTCTGAACAAAAATCAGAAAGGAGAGTTCTCTCCTGTCAATGGAATTCAGGGGGTCTGGCCGATGAAGGGAATAAATTGCTTGGAATGGGCACGGGAAAAGACTTGAATGAACTGCGCAAAATCATACTGCAGTCCAAATCTTTGCCCTTTTCTGAGCCGTCGCATCACTGATTCGTCGTGACCGGCAAGCTGAGACCTGTGACCATCGTTCTTCTGTCCCGGAGCAATAACTCCCTGGGATGGAATTGATAAAATCAGGTTCATCAAAAAAGTGGAAAAGTGTTTGCAACGTTTAGATTGATAAAATTATTTCTCTTTGTTGCTCCTGCGCAGCTTTTAGCTTATACTGTAGAATATTTTCATTCCGGATATCAGAAATTGTGAGGGCAGAAATGCGACGTGTTCTTACTGTTGACGTGCCTGTATGCGTATAGCTTACATCTTTCATCTGCTCGACGGACCTGAAAACGGTGTATTTAAAAAGATCCTGGATCAATCCAAACAATGGATCAAATGTGGCGAGGATGTTGTTTTTTTCATATTGACCCGTGAAGGATTATCCAGGTCTTTCCAGGACGCTTCCGCCGGAATCCCCACATTTGTATATGAATACAGGGGAATTGCGGAAAGATTAAGCAAGGTTTCCCGCATCTACACTGAAGTTCTCAACTATTCAGTGAGCATCGTTTATTATCGTTATGACCTTTACCATCCTGCGTTTGCAGAATTAGCAAAAAAAGTCCCGGTAATCATGGAGATCAATACTGATGATGTTTTGGAATTTCGTCTGGGAAATCCATTCCGGCATTGGTTCAATTATCTGACGAGACCATATATTTTCTCTAATGTCAGGGGCCTTATTTTTGAGTCCCACCAACTGGCGACATCGCCGCATTTTGCGCATTTCGGCAAGCCCTGTCTCGTGCTTGGCAACAGCATAAATCTGGAGCGATTTCAGCATTCTCCTCCTCCCCAAAATGCCGACCCGGCCATCGTTTTCATCGGTTCGGCGGACAAACCCTGGCATGGTACAGACAAAATCCTGTGTCTTGCACAACACCTGAAGACCTGGAGATTCGATTTGATTGGTCCTCACCCCGGAGACTTCAAGGGGAGTCCCGCAAATGTTGTGATTCACGGCTTCCTGAAGCAAGTGGAGTATGAATCTCTTATTGCCCAAGCTGATGCAGCTATCGGGCCTCTGTCACTATATCTTATAGGAAAATGTGAGTCGTCCCCTCTGAAGGTGAGAGAATATCTCGCTTACGGTCTACCTACAATTCTGGGTTATCAGGACACGGACTTCCCTGCCGGTGCTCCTTTCCTGCTTCAGATTGGAAATAGTCCCCGCAATGTCATGAATAATATTTCTGAAGTAGAGAAATTCGTGAATTCGTGGAAGGGGAAAAGGGTCTCTCGCAATGAGGTAAATTTTCTGGATGTAAGCTTTAAAGAGGGGAAAAGGCTTGTGTTTATTAAATCCCTTTGTCATTAGCTGCCACGGAAGGACGACCGGTCAACCATTATGCCGGAAGAGTCCTCACAAACGGGCGAGCAGCATCTTCTCCGACTTGCACACATAAAGACCTGAAAGTCATCGCCGGGGTATGCCACCACGCAGAAGACGCACCAATTCTGAATACTTTGCCGCCTGGACACGCCCAATGACCGAGATGACTTGCAGGATCCGCCGGCATCCAAATTCGCGCCTCCGCTTCCATGCAATTCGCGCATGCCGGACAGTGCGCCAGAGTTCTGCGAGTAAGAAGTGCCTCCGCCCGGCTTTACGGCCACGCATCCGCACGAAATCCTGTCCGGCAAGTCTTCGCGCCTTATCGCAGAGCGCTGTGAGCGTAGATCTTGCAGGGTGGTATACCACCGCATCCGAAGCAAACACCTGTTGATAGCCCATCTTCCAGACACGCTGTCCCCATTCACAATCTCCTCCGCTGAGGAACTCCTCGTTGAACCGGCCCACTTTCTCAAATACGGCTGAGTGGGTTATCATGTTCGCAGTCGCTCCAAAATGGAATTCCCGGACAAACTCCTCCTGCCGCAGGTTAATACACAGATCGTAGATTTCGAACAATCCCGGAAGGTTCAGGTTCACAAACGTCAGGACAACGCGGCCCGCTACTAAGCCGCAGTTTGGCGTTTCCTGCAAGAGTCTGACACCGGATAATACCCAGTCTTTTGACGGCACACAGTCACTGTCCGTGAACGCATACACCTCTCCCCGGGCGATTGAGATGCCTCTGTTCCGGGCACGGTAGGATCCCGGCTGGAGCTCGTGGATCACCGACAGAAAGGTTGCCGAGGAGCGATAGCGGTCATTGAGAACGGGGCGCACGTTGTTGTCCACGACAATTATCTCAAGCCTGTCGCGGGGATACTCCTGGGCGAGTATGGCATTAATGCACCGGTCGAGCTGCTCCGTATCGGCGCCGAAGAACGGAACAATTACGGACACAAAAGGCAATCCGTATTCTGCCCGCGCCGACCTGTTCGATGGCGGATAATCCTGGCCGCTATTGTCGTCCACGAACCTACTCCCTCCGGACGAAGCTTCCAAAATGAGCGTGCATGATCTTCTCAGCCGTCACCCGAAAGGTAGCCAACGGATTCACCAAATCAAACCGAATTACAGATGAGAGGACTACCAGGAAATAAATCAGTTGCTGCTTAAGTGACGGATCTCCTTCCAGAAACTTTTTGAACGCCGCCCTTCCCTCCCGGTAAGATCCGCAGCTCAGGGCGGTTACTGCACTGGTATAATAGTGGGCATAAGGATTCAATTTCGCCCAGTGCGCATCGAGAATGTCCATGTCATAAACAAAACCAAGGTCGGCAAGTTTTTGTTTATTCATCAGAACAAATCGCCTCAGAAAATCGAGCCCGGCATTCATCATAACTTCAGGTCTTCTTTTGCATACCGTTGATGAAAGATGCCTTCTCCGATATCCAAGGCAGAAGGGATTACCCGCAAATCTGCCTTCCAAAGAAAGCCGCGTCCAGGTCGTAAAATCATGTGCCAGATCTCTTTCTTCCAAAAAGCCTCCAACAGCCAATAATGCTTTCTTGTTCAGCATGACGGTTGAATTTGTTATAAAGCAATCTCTCTTCAGCAAGAAAAGCTTTAATGAAGATCCGACAGGATTGTTATTCGCTATATGTCGATCAGCCGGAAGGGTTGTGTACTGTATTTTTCTGCGATTTTCGTTAACAATAATGCATTCTCCGTAACTCAGCACAATATCCGGCAAATCAAAATCCTTAACCTGAACTTCGAGTTTACTCTCAGGCCAGTAGTCGTCGCCGTCGAGCATAGCGATAAGATTACCGTTACACAGAGCCAAAGCTTTATTACGGGTCTCTGTAAGATGATATATTCCGGCATGTTCCTGAAAGGTATATTTGATCCTGCTGTCCTTTACCCTGCTTATAATGTCCCCGGTACCGTCCGTTGACCCGTCATCGATTATCACCCACTCCCATTCGCGGTATGTTTGATTCAAAACACTATCGATAGTCTGCCTGATATAAGAGCTCTGGTTGAACACAGGGGTTAAAATGCTGATGAGCGGCCTCGTTATCATCGAGATATCAAAATAGAAGGCATCAAAACTTTGAATAAATCGTTAAGATTTGCACGTCAAATATTTCTCTTATTAACCCGGCAATTGAATAGTGTAACTTATGCTGCATAGTTGATCCTGGGTGCTTAAAGTATTTTGTAATCCGTTCAGGCAGCTTCTGCAGCTTGCGCATGTGTGAGACGAATTCGTTTTCAATTCTTTTTCATTGCGTGCGGGAAGTCCGGAATGGACTGCGGCTTTCATGTCACAGTTGAGATATTCATCCGGGTTCAGTTCTGGGGAATAAGAGGGCAGGTAGAACACCTCGATCTCATCTTTATGCTCATCCAGCCATTCTTTTACGGGTTTGCTATGATGCGTTCTGAGGTTGTCCACAACCAGAAAGACCTTCCGCCCGGCATCCTTAAGTAGTCGCCCCATGAACTTGATGAAAAGATCTGCATTCATGGCATCTTTATATACCATGAACCGTACTTTTCCCTGATTCGTAATGGATGAAATCATACTGATGCTCTTTCTATTGGCATTTAACCGCATTATCGGTGTTTTCCCTTTTGGTGCATAGCCCGGCCGGTGCTTTCATCATTTCTCACCCCGGTTTCATCGCACCAGTGGACCTCTGCACCTTCCGCCTTCGCTTGCTGTGGCAATACTCGGATACTCCTCGTCGAGCCACTTCTTTACTGCCTTCGGGTTCTGCTCATACGCCCGCTTCGTCGGCTTTTGCGGCGTAAAACCCCACCGTTTCAGATATTCTCCTACAGTCCTTATAGGCATTTCTATCTTATATTGATGCTTAATCAACTGCTGTACTGCCTGCCGTGTCCAAAGGGCAAATGGCATTTTTAAGCTGATCAGGGGTCTTGTCTGTTATCATCTTCTGAACTGCAGCTGCATGTTCCTCGTTCAACGTCAACTGCTCCCCTGGCCGCCTTCCTCTCTGCCTTTTGGCGATTGCTCCTGCTCCATCACGCTCATATCGCTTGTATATCTGCAAGCATAGGTCGCGGTGATCCCCACTACCTCTCCTATATCCTCGTATTTCATGCCACGCTTTCGCAGTTTTACGACCTGCCTGCGAATTTGATACTGTGCTTCCTGACTTAGTGTCCGTGCATCGATCTTTTCCATGCATCAATTATATCATATTATTCTACTATTTGCTTGCCAAGTTAATAAATGAGATCCGTTCAGGAAATGTTCGTGAAGAGACTTTCGTTTTCACTTTACAAGTCATTGTAACATATTATGTCGTTGTTTCAGAAAAGCGGCTTTCCGGGAGGCTGTTTGTCCCGTGAGCGCAAAACATTCCGTGGAATAGCCCGCAGCATGTTCGCTGAGGACATCTACGGTCCGCAGAGATGCCAAGGTTTCTTTTAAAAAAACAAGATGTTAAGATATGCCGGTCATAATTTTGCGGACCAGGAACGTGTTTCCAGACTAATAAACTTCAGAAAAACAGTTACGCACAGAGGCACAGTGAGAGAAGTGGTAAATGAACTGCTGTTTTCAGGATAAAGGAATACTCCGATAACGATGAAATACGATATTATCGCGGATTGGACTCTGAATAAGTTCTGCAATTTCTCCTGTCCTTACTGCTATGTATCAACGGAGGACAGAAGACAGACGACTTACAGAGGCAACGATGCACAAATGATTGTCAGTTCATTCAATGATTCCGGGAAAATCTGGCTCGTGCATATGTCCGGCGGGGAGCCTTTCTTGCACCCTGATTTTATCGACTTATGTAAAGGCTTAACGGAAAAACATTACATCAGTATAAATACAAACCTGTCAAGACCGCTCGTATACGCTTTTTGCGACAAAATTGATCCCGGGAGAGTCTCCTTTGTGCATTGTTCCCTTCACATCACTGAAAGAGATGATCAAATATTTCTTGACGACTTTACTGAGAAAGTTAACGCCCTCGAACACTCAGGGTTCATTGTTCAGGTGACGCAGGTGATGTGGCCTCCTGTTGTTAATAGGTTTGAGGCGCTATTTGACTTATTCCGGAAAAGAGGCATCCTCGTGAGACCCAAGATCTTCAAAGGCAGATACAGAGGGAGAGAATATCCCCAGCATTATACCGGAGCAGAAAAAGAAACGATTTTGAATTTCATGGAATTGAGCGCTGATTCAGACAGACAATCAGGCAGGACCAAAGGACACATAAATCCTGACCTGGATAGACTATGGATAGACGGATATGTGTCCTTTAAGGGCATGCCATGTTCAGCCGGCTCAAAATTCGTGAAAATTGATTTTTATGGAAATATCAAAAGATGCCAAAGCGATCCGACGAATCTCGGAAATATTTTTCAGGGAAGACTTGAGCTCCTGGAAGATGCCCACCCCTGCAAGGCAAGAATTTGTCTTTGCCCATATTACGGTTTTATCTTTGCATCGGGCAAACACAAAACAGTGGGGAGCAGGATACCCCTCTTCATGCAAAGGATGTTCAACAGGAAATAATCCCGGATATCCGATTCTTAAGATTATTCCCACGAAAGAGGAAAAAACAGTTATATTATATAAAAATTCAGTTCATGGGTGGCATATGGAATTATACTCCGGCATGATCGGGAAAAAAGAAACAAGCTTTTCAAAACCGTCCTTCTTCAGCAGTAAAATCTTTCCCTTTTTTCTGATCTTTCTTACAAAGGTGCTAATAGAGCCTTGGTGCAAAAATATGAGAAATAGGTTCAGCAACATAGGGTGCGACAGACTCTCTATATTAATAAAATAGAATATCACGGGCGGGGAATTATGCGGTTTTTCAGGACTTCTTTTCTTTCAGTCGTTTTTGTGCTGCTGACTACGGTCCCATCTTTCGCGAGCCTGGGGTTGGGACATCTATATACGGCTAATGCATTTTTAGACAGAATGCCAAGTGACCTCAGCGACATGCTTTCAGAGGAAAACGGTTCCTATTTGATTGGCGCCAACGGTCAGGATTTGATTTACTGGGCATACAGGCTTTCAGGATCGCTTCAAACGCCGGAATGGACGCATGAGGTTGAAACCGGCAGACAATGCATCGAACTTCTCAGACTTGCAAAAAAAGCGGGAAATAAGGAGAAGGCTTTTGCTGTCGGCTGGGTGACACACTGGCTGACAGACTCGTATGTTCATTCACTCGTTGATAATTATGGTGGAAGATATGCCGGCGGGAATACAGAGAAGAGACACGTCCAGCTTGAAATAGTTGAGTCAAAACATGTATGTGAGCAGCCTTCTTTTCCTCTCAGAGGTTACATATTGTTGGATGAAGATGTTCCGTATGATTTCCTCTACACAGCGGCAAAGACCATAGAGCCTTCGCCTCAACGGCTGACAGCCCATATCTTTTTCCCTTCTTCAAAGGCTACCTTCGTTATAGGTGATTCAATAAAATGCCTTCTGCAGTCGTGCAGAACACAAAAAGCGGAATGTGACTGGTCAAGCGCGTCATGGTGGGGTTGGTATTCAGAAGACGCTTCTCTTGTCAGTTCCCAGGATTACAAAGAAATCACAAAGCCTCTCGAAATCAGGGACATAAAAATTGAAAACGGTCGCCTACAGGCAAAAATTGGGGTATTTGACAACGAGCTTTACGGAAAATTCCTGAGAGAATGGAACTACATCACTGGAGACCTCATGAGCTTTGTTGAAAGAGAGCAGTTCTTCAAAAAGGTTGGAGATTATCTCTCCGATCGCGAGGATTATGGAGATTCATGGAGCATACTGCGTCAATATTTCAATAAGGTAAACAACATCCTCACACCTGAGAATGAATTGAATGCTTTAGACGGAAATGCCCTGACGCGTTTCAGTGACGGCACACTACGAGGGGAACCTGATATATCCGAACTGGAATATGAATTCCTTGCGTCATGTGATGACGGGGACACTATTGCAAAATCCGACCTGATCAAAATCGACTTCAAAGGGACCAGATTACGGAATTCCCGATATGGCGAGGCAGTAATAGAATTTGATGTTGATAAAGATAAAACCTGCGAATACGCTTTTCTTGTTTCGTTTGCAGATCCAAAAGCAAGGCGCGGGAGTTACACCCTGAGCAGTCCAACCGGTAAAACTATCGAAAAGAGGACCGACAAAGAGCCGAAGGTTATAGTGTTGTCGACAAAAAAAGAAGCTGACTATGAATTTAGAAAACTCGAATTCGATACAGTAACCGGCAACTTCAAAGGGAAGAAGACGGAAAACGTAACAATATCCATAAGTCCGTCATCAGCCACCCTTTTGCCTGAAGCTACGGAGACATTTACCGCAACTGTAACAGGCACAAAGAATGTTGACGTCATATGGGCTGTTGAAATAAATGGGGAAGAAATGACGGGAACATTTGAATTAAACGGAGGCAAACTCAGATCTTCCGGTCCCAATCAAGTGATTCTGAAAGCACCTTCTTATGAAGGGAAATATACGCTGAAGGCGCAAAGCAAGGCAGATCCGAAGAAAATTGCGCGCTCTTCCATCGACGTAAAAGCAAAGCCCGCAACCGGACATCCTTACGGAGTCGAGATCGCTCATCTGCCGTGCATCAAAAAGACCGGGTCTACGTGCGACAACAACAAGGTTGTTTACGAATTTTATCGAGTGATCGAAAATAACCTCGCCGTAAAATTGAAGCTTCCGGAGGGACTTGATCCCGACGATATTGATGACCTGCCTTTGGTTATAATTGCCGAATATGACGGAGTTACAACACCGACGGGAATGTCATGGGAGAATAACTGCCCTCCTGCTATTGTGCGGAGTTCTGATTCTTCGAAGTTCCTCAGTGCCAGCGCAGTCCGCCAGGGAGGCGAAATAATTTACCGTGATCTGGGCATACCTTCTTACACCGGCGGAGGCATAACCGGACAGAAGGCTCCTTCCGTCACTTTTTATCTTGACGTGACCGATAACGTAGCCAGACCCCCTATTTACAACTGGAATTATAAGAAAGGGGACCGTTTCGCAATCGGGTCGTTCAACTTGCCGGAATGTTCTTCGTCAAGCGGCCCGACCGGGGAGCAGGCCAAGCCGGACGGCCTCGTGCCTCTCGTTCTGAAACTGAGCGCCGACAAGACAAAGGTGAATATCGGAGATAAGGTCAATGTTACGGCTTCAGTATCGGGAGGGAAACCTCCTTACACTTATGCATGGACAGGCGAGTACGAAGGACAGGGAGATACGGTCACGTTCAAAGCCAAAAAACCGGGCTCATATACGCTTAAGCTATCTGTTAGTGACTCAGGCGGACAGACTGAAACAGGAAGCATCACACTGACGGTGGCGCAGCTTAAAGTGCTGATAGAAAAAATATCGCCCGGCAGTGACATTATCAGTATTGGGGCTCATGCGAAATTCAGGGCGAAGATTACCTCTGAAGGACAGGAGATTAAAGGAAACTATATTTACAGGTGGGAACCCCTCAATGAAATGTCATTCAGCCCTCAGGAGGAAGACAAGAATGAAACAACCGCCGCATTCATCCGTCCCGGAAAATTGAGAATATGGGTCAGTGTGCTTGAAAAGATCAATGGGGTCCTCAACACAGTTGCAGAATCAGCTCCTATCGAAATAGAAATAGTACCGCCTCAGATGGAGATAGTGCTTTCCCTGTCTTCGCCGCAGGTCTGTCAGGAGACCAAAGCGAGTATAGTCCTCAAGGATAAAATAGGCAAAGACAAGATAGAGTTTCAATGGCTTCTGCCAAAAAATGCAAGTCTAATCAGCGAAACGTCGGACAGGCGAGAAATTATTTTTTTTCCAAAGGACTCTCAGCCGATAAAGATCGTTCTCCGAGCCCGAACGCCGCATTATGGCGATGATCTGGGAGAGAAATCCGTGACTCTGAACGCACAATCATCGGACGTCAAAGTCTTGCTCATCGGACCGACCGGGAAAAAGCCGGAGGGGCTTAGTCTTCTGAACAGGCCGAACGAAATTGCAGTGAACCAGCAGGTTTCTCTCAGAGCTTCAATCGCTCCGCAACAGGAGGGAAGCATTAAGTTCTTGTGGATAACCAAAGACGGCAGTCCATGCCGGTTTGCGGGAGACAATTTCGGTACTGAAGCCATAATGTACAGTACAAACACCAGCACATGCGAGGTGGTAGTCGAAGCACAGGGACAGAGAGGCTGTGTGCTCGGAAAGGGGACAACCACTTTCAGGGTTACCATTTCCCAGGAAGAACTCGATGCTGCGACAAAAGCAAAAGAAGCTGCGGAAAAACTCTCAACCGCAAAAGAATTAATTGCTCAGGGCAAACTCGATGAAGCTGTGCGGATTGCTGAGGAGGCTGCAAAGCTTGACCCGAAGTCTGCAAAGCCTTTCTTGACAGAGATCTCGCAGGCTTGTAAGAAGAAAGGTTGGGACGCGGTTTCTGAAAGGGACTTCGACGCGGGAATTACGCTGCTTAAGACGGCAAGCCGCTTAAATCCCGACGACAAGGACGCAAAAGAAAAACTCGACAAGGCGAAGAAATTCCAGAAAATCTGGCCGCAGGTTGAGCAGAAAGCAAAGGAATTCGACAATCTCATTGCAGAGAAGAAAGTGGTTACGGCATACAAGAAGATACTTGAGATACAGGACTTGCAGAATGAAATGCCGGGCACTATGGGGAACAAGTTTTCTCAAAATATTATGAACACCTGGCATAAGGCCAATGAAGAATATAACAAGTTCATTCAGGAGGCCCTCAAGCAACACACGGAATATTTTAATGCAATGGATTGGGATGGAATGCTGGCCCATGCCCAGGATGTTCTGAAGCGGGAGCATTCGCCGGCGGAGCAGAAAAACTGGGAGAGCAACGTGAACTTCGCAAAACAGAAGATCTCCGAGCGAAACCAGGCATGGCAGTATTATCAAAGCGTCAAGTCGATATTTGAAAAAGGAGATCAAACTCAGGCATACGGAATGTTGGGCGAACTCAATACCAAACCCCAGTACTTCATGAAGAGTGACCCGAGGAGGCAGCAGATACTTGACCTTATCGCGGCCCTCGAAAAATGGCACAAGATAAGGTCCGCAAAAGGTTACGCGATGAACCTTTTCTTTGCGGGAGAGCAGGTACTGAGGGACTACCATTATGGACAGGCGGCAGAAGCCTTTGCCGAGGGACTCAGGGCGATACGAGACAACGGAGATATGAACGATCCTGTTTATGCCAAGTATTACACCCTGTATCAGGACTGCGTTGCAAAAGACAAGCGGCTGAAGGAACTGTTCCCCGGAGTTCAGAGTGCGGCAATGGATGAAAAGCCATTACCTTTGGAGACCATTGAGAAGGCGCTGAGAGGGGCTGAAGAAATGGTGGCGCTGCAACCCAATAATACGGATTCTCAGATATATAAAAGCAGGCTGGAACAAAAGATCAAAAACGCACAGAAGGAAAAGGAGAACAAAGCGCTTGCAGATGCATTATGGAAGGAAGGCGAGGGACTTTTCAATGAAAACAGATATCCCGATTCACTTGGAAAGTTTAAGGAGAGCCTTAAGCTCTGGTCAAATCAGGAGAGGCAGAAATATGTAAGCGACCTTGAAAAAGCCATTGCCGCCAGGAAGGCGAAGGCAAAGAAACTGCGGGACGAAGGTGAAGCCTTGCAGACCCAGGGGAAACTCAGAGAGGCGATAGGGAAGTATCGGGAGAGCCTTACACACTGGCCGGATCCCGCACTGGAAGAACATATAAAGATGATTGAAGCCAAAATTACAGGGGACGTTGAGAAAAAGGCAAAGGCTGATTCACTGTGGCAGGAGGGCACTGACTTCTTTAATCAGAACAAGCTCTCAGATGCCCTGGACAAATTCAGGGAAAGCCTGGGATACTGGAAGAACGACACACGCGTAAAATATGTCAGAGACCTGGAAGCGAAACTCGAAGAGAAGAAAGTAAAGTGCCGGAAGCTCAACGACGAAGGCTACAGTCTTCAGCAGCAGGGGAAACTCAAGGAAGCACTGACCCGCTACAGGGAAGAGGCGAAATATTGTCCGAGCCCTGCGCTTGAGGATCATATCTCAAAGATAGAAGCCGAAATGCGGAATCAGCAGAACGAGCAGGCGAAGAAAGCGTGCGCGAAGAAGAACAGGGATGAAGGCGCGGCTTTGCAGCAGCAGGGGCGCTTGCAAGAGGCTTTGGCAAAATACAGGGAAAGCTACAATTGCCTTCCGACTCCCGAAATGGAACAGCATATAAAGACAATTGAGAACATGACGACTCAAACTCCGACTGTATCTTCCGTGCAAGTTGAAGGTCCGTGGGAATTTGATGGAACAGACCTGACACTGGCACAACAAGGGAATCAGCTGACAGGAAAGTACACAGAAGACAACGGAGAACTCATAGGCAGAATATCAGGCAACGTATTCGAAGGTTACTGGATAGAAGACCATTCAGCAAGAAAGTGCGCCTCCCCCAATAATGGAAGATATTACTGGGGTAAATTCAGAATCGAGTTTGAAGGAAACAGACTTACCGGCAGATGGTCTTATTGCGAGGACAAGGGATTCGAGTCAAGGATCTGGCATGGCACGAAAAAGGGTGGACAGAAGCCTCTGACGGTAAATCTCACGGGCTCATGGTCAGCCAAATGCACGGGCGGTGACGCATACACCGCCAAGGTTACCCAATCCGGCTCATCCTTTGAAGCACAAGTGGACACGGAACATTACAGGGGCACTATCACAGGCAACAGGATAAGCGGCAAATCGGCGGATCAGATAGACACGATCACGGGTGAGATCATTTCGAATAATGAGTTGAGAGTTGTGCTCACGGGCTACATGGGAAGTTCGCCTATTAAAAACACCTGCACCCTGACAAGAGGAAGCAGCGGCAGTTCAATACCTAAGGACAATGCTTCAGGGAAGACCCTTTCGGTTAGAGTGAAGAACTCCTCCGGCCAGAACGTCCATATATATCCGCAGGGAGGAAAGTGCAGCCCCGACAACAAGCTCACTCCCAAACAGAGCAGAACTATTACGGTGTCCGTTCCGTCCGACGGCTTTCTCAAATTCTGCGCAGGCAGAAACGGTAAGGAGATCGAGTGCAAAAAACAGGGCATAGACCCGGGCAATTCGGGTTACACCTATACAGTAATCTTTGATGAAAGCAACCCGTTCAAGAAACTACTTATATATACGGGATTGAAATAACCGTTGTCCCTTCCCTCTCCGAAGGGTTTATGAAAACGACGGGAAAGCCTCAGTGCTGTCCTGAATATCTGCCGCCGCCCTCCCTTTAACCGCACTCGATCTCTATCACGATGTAAATCCAATCGGAAGTACTATTTTTGTAGGACAAACACCGACAAAAAAAAGGACGCTTTTCTGATTGCATCGACCAAACATTTAAGATAAAATATGATTATACATATTGTTAATATTTAACTATTTATATAGCACTTAATATCAGAAGCTTAAGGTGGCAAGACTGTCGAATGTATCAAATCTCAAAAGGGCACTCTGTCCAATCCTTGAAAAAATAAGATAAATTTTGGGTATAGAGTTTGCTTTGTCGGAGAGACAAATAATTTCGCCACAAAAATCTTTAGAAGATAAACCGCTAACAGGAGGAGGGAAAGTCATGAGGGTAAATAAAGACGGCTCAGGAGGCCGCATAGCAAAAACTGATAAATGGTACCTTGCTGCCTTTATCACATTGATGGTCTTGCTTTTTCATGCGGACGCTAATGCATTTATATTCACTGTAAATGTGAAGGATGATAACAATGCTGCGGTGAACGGCTTCCGGTGGCTTCTGGAAGAAGATAATACATATCCTATTGTTCCGGGGGCCCACGTGTCGGACAGCCCGGCAGTGAGCATCCATAAAAGTCATGCCCCTGTTGCGGCAAATGGCGCTTCGGCAACTTCCTCGGCGACAATTACCGTGCCTGACGGGCGCTATTTTCTGTCTGTGCTTGCTTCTACAATGAATTACACATTGAGCGGCGCGAGCATAGATACCATCAAACTTGCAGCCAATCCGGTTGTTGATGTTGTCCTTCACAACCATCCGGTGCCTACAGCCCAACTATCGGTGCTTGTATTTCATGATAACCAACCCATTAACAATGCCCCGGACCAGCCTTTCGAGGCAGGTCTCGAGGGCTTTACGGTCATTGTCAACGACCAGTTGGGACAGATGTCACAGGATGCATTTGGAAATCCGCTGGGAACAACCTATCAGTTCGATGCGTTGGGAAATCCAATGACTGATCTTGCGGGCAACTATTTGATAGATATGATGGGGACAGGTGAGATTAAGACCGATGCAAACGGCACCGCCTCAGTCAAATATCTTGCGCCTGGGAAGTATACCATTCTGATCACGCCGCCTATTGGAACGGACTGGATACAGACGAACACGATAGAAGGCACTCCTAAGATTGATGCATGGGTCAAGGCCAACGAGCCCCCCCTCCTTATAGAGTTCGGACCCGGCCTGCCGCATGTGTTTTTCGGTTTTGTCCATCCGATGGATTTGCTGGGCACAATGCCGCTTCAACCGGGAGAGTCCAGGGGCACTGTAACGGGTAGGATTGTCAAAACACATCAGGCCCGCCCCCCGGATATACTTTTATACAACGGGGTTCCTGTTCCGGAATGTTATATCGGCCTGAATACAGCGGCTGGTACAGGCGTTTATGTTAAGGCATGCAATGATGACAGCACTTTCCAGATTAATAATGTGCCTCCCGGAACTTATCAGATCGTTATATGGGACAAACCTTTGGACACAATCTTCGGGTTTTATACGGTCATTGTACCGCCTGCAGGTGGAACAATTAATACCGGCGACATTCCCGTCAACCAGTGGTTCGGGACCCTTAAAGGGACTGTATTCAGTGATAATACTAATACGGATGGATATATGGACCCCGGCGAGTCGGGTATACCCAACCAGATAGTGAACCTTCGTTTCCGGGATGGATCAATGTATCAGACGACAACCACCAGACCTGACGGAGGCTATATGTTTGAAGAAGTCTTTCCGTTTTTCAAATGGCTGATGGTAGAAGTAGATTACACTCGATACAAACCCACCGGTTCAACATTGATAGTAGACGACGGCGGTCCCCTCGCTCCAGGCGCAGAGTTGAACCCCCAGCTTCAGCCTGAGAACAGCAATCTGGGTTGGCGCACGGAGACTTCTCCTTTCCCTGTCTTGCTGGAAGCCATGACCCTCTATGCCGATCAGACCAATATTATCAACTGGGGAAAGGTGAATTACGGTCAGAATGAAAATGGCGGCATTGCAGGAATTATTTATTATGCAACCACCAGAACTGAGGCGGACCCGAGAGCTGCGGTACCCGACCCATGGGAACCCGGAATACCAAGGGTTCAGGTCAACCTCTATCAGGACGCGGACATGAACGGTGTCATCGATGATTTAAATGGCGACAGCAGCGTAACTCTCGCGGACGTTGATAATTATCCGTTGAGCTGGTCTACAGGCGGAGCCAAAGGTCCCGAAGACGTGGATTATAACAGTGACGGAATCTTCGACCCGGGCGATGCCCTGAATATTGCATGGTCGGACAGCTGGGATGACAACATGCCTACAGGATGTGTCGGCCCTGCGCAGAGCGCCTACGGCCAGCCCCTTCAGGACTGTGCTGAAACAATGGTAACATGGAACCAATTGCGACCCGGCGTTTTCGACGGCGGATATATCTTCACATCATATTTTCCGGGAGGAATGGCATCCGGAGCAGCAGAGGCGGAGGGACTGCCTGCAGGGACGTACATTGTACAGGTCAACCTGCCAAATGGTTATGAACTTGTAAAGGAAGAGGACCAGAATATATTCACCGGAGATCAGTATTCCCCAAGCTTATTGCTTCTTCCATCTGTGTGTGTCGGCGATCCGCATCCAGTTCCGCCTTATCAGACCTTATTCCCGGACCAACTACTTCCGGCTCCCTTTGCAAACCAGACAAGACCGTTGTGCGATAAGAAGCAGGTCAAGCTCTCGGACGGCCAGAATGCTGCCGCTGATTTTCATCTCTTCACGGAAGTGCCGAAGGCAGCTCGTGTTGTCGGCCTTATCACCAATGACCTTGCCGTTACACAGAATCCGAATAATCCCGTGTTCACTGAAAAAGCGACCGTCCCCTGGATACCCATTTCATTCAGGGATTACACCGGCAAAGAATTAGTTCGGACATATAGTGATGAATGGGGAGCTTACAATGCCCTTCTTCCATCCACGTATACGATCAACCCTCCCATTCCCACAGGTGTTTCACCTCATATGATTTCCATCTGCCTGAATAACCCGGGGCCTATTCCGGACCCTGCGCATCCAGACCAGTTTATTACCGACCCGAATTTCGACCCGCGGTTCAGTTCGACCTGTTACACCCTGGATTTCTGGCCCGGCAAGACAACATATGCCGATACACCGGTAATTGCCGTTGCGGCATTCGCTGCTCCGCAGAGCGCCACGCTGGACTGCCAGTTCCCTGATGCAACCCCTGTGATTTATTCTGTAAGCGGCGGGGCGGACGTGGGACCATATGTATCGGGCTCAGGCCAATCAATTACGATAACATCTGCCGGCACTAATGTGGAGGTGCCGAATCCTGACTATGATCCGTTTGTCGTTCCGGGTAATCCGAAGACTGTCTTCCGTGATTACAGTTTTGGAGCTGCCCAAGGTTCAGGCAGTGTGACGGTCGGCGGAATTCCGCTTACGATAAATTCCTGGTCGCCGACGACTATCGATGCCGCAGTTCCTCCGGGCACACAGACAGGTGAGCTGTTGGTGACAAGAGGCAACGGAAAATCTACGGTGATGGGAGTGACCCTTAATGTGGGGAATAACGGCAACCCTGTTGTCAATCTCCTCTCTACCGATTCGATACAGACCGCTATAACCAATGCTGCCCCAGGGACACTCATCATGGTTCCTCCGGGGACATATAATGAAAATATCATCCTGTACAAGAACGTTAAACTGCAGGGATGGGGAGCTGCCTCAACGTTTATCAATGCAAGCCCGATCCCTATAGAGCGAGTACCTGCATGGAGAAGCCTCCTGAATAGTTTTATCGCAGGCAATCAGGTAGACCTCGCGCCAGGGCAGACCCCGGCCTTTACTGAAGAAATAGCCCCCGGCATTATGGTTATAACAAAGCAGAACACCTTCAGCAGCGGATTGAGGCCTCGGATTGATGGTTTCACCATCATGGGGGCATCAACCTCAGAAGGAATTTTCGTCAATGCCTATGCCCATTATCTCGAGATCAGCAACAATAGAATCATAAGCAACCAGGGTCCATATGCCGGCGCTATCCGGATTGGTACCCCGGGCCTGACCGATCCGGGCTGCATAGACAGCCACTCTAACGCGGTATACTGCAGTTCCCAGAATGATCACTTGAACATCCACCATAACCACATCGCAGGGAACGGCACCAGTGGATTTGTAGCTAACGGCGGCGGCGCCGGAGGTATCTCCCTTTACAACGGTTCTGATTTTTACACGGTAAGAGACAACTTCGTATGCGGCAACTTCACCACTGCGAAGGGAGCAGGCATTGTCCATTCCGGCATGAGCAATCAGGGAGAAATCTCATTTAACAAGGTGCTCTTCAATGAAGCGTCCTTTGGTACGGGGAGTGGCGGGGACGGCGGTGGAATAATGATAGCAGGGGAGCCGGCCCTTGCCGGAGCGCCTGGAAATCTGACCGTCGGGACAGGAACGGTTTTAATCAATGCGAACCTCATTCAGGGTAATCTTTCAGGCGCAGGGCTGGGAGGCGGAATCTTCACATCCCAGGTAAATGGCCGGGATGTCTTTTATTCTCCCTTTAATTCTGCGAACTGGAACACTGTCAACATTTTCAATAATATGATCGTCAATAATATGGCGGGTTACGCCGGCGGCGGAATTGCAATGTTTGACACCGCAAAGGTGAGAATCATCAACAATACCATTGCCGACAATGACAGCTCTGCAACAGGCATTGCTGCGTTTACAAACGGCCTTCAGCAGTCAATGCCCCAGGGCGCCGGCATTGTATCCACCCTTCACAGTGCCGAGTTGAAAAATGTAATCGGATCAGGCGGGGGGCCCGAATTCAACACGAACTTCTCAAACCCTCTCCTCTACAACAATATTTTATGGCAGAACAGGTCATTCTACTGGGATGCCAATCAGGCTGCAAACGCTACGGGAGGTCTTGTTGCTAACCCCTCCCTGCCGTATTGGGATCTGCAGGTTTTGGGATCAACAACATTCAAGATGTCCCCCCAGTACTGCATACTAACCAGTGCTACAGGATACTCAAGCACCAATAGAGGAGGAACAGCAAATAATCCGAGATTTGATACTCCTTATTTCAATCAGCTCTCAGCTGCGGCATCACCCGGTGAAGGCGGGAACTTCATACAGGCGCTTTTCAAACCGCTAACACTCACAGGGAATTATCATATCCAATCGAATTCACCTGCTATTAACAGAGGCAGTAATATTTATTTGTCTCTTGTTCCTGCTGATTATGACAGACAGTCGCGTCCGAATGGCGTGCTTGTCGACATCGGAGCGGACGAATTTTCCACTTTTGTAGCTAATCCGACCATAACGGTTGTTGCGCCTAATGGCGGAGAAAACTGGCCTATTGGGGCGACGAGGACTATCAACTGGACATACACCGGCAATCCCGGCAACGTAAAAATCGAGCTCTTTAAGGGTGGCTTGCTCAACAGAACAATTTCAGCAAACGCATTCATAGGAAGCGGAGGAAACGGCTCCTACAGCTGGACGATACCGGTTAATCAGACTACCGGCGCCGACTTTCAGGTCAAGGTGACAAGCGCGTCGAATGCGACCGTAACCGATACGAGCAATGCCAACTTTACGATCTCGCCTCCGACCATAACGGTTGTTGCGCCTAATGGCGGAGAGAACTGGACAAGAGGGACGATAAGGACAATTACCTGGACATACACTGGAAATCCCGGCACTTTTCTCAAAATCGAGCTTTTGAAAGGCGGCGTATTAAACAGTACCATCACCACTTTCGCATCTGCTGGAATCAACGGCAATGGGTCCTTTACCTGGTTCATACCCTTCAATCAGGCCACAGGTAATAATTACCGGATCAGGGTAACAAGCACAGCTAATGGGACCGTAACGGATATGAGCAACGCTGACTTTGCAATACAGTAAATGGACATGAAGTCTTTGAAGCATATAAATGTCGGAATTGATAGAAAGGAGTCAACCATGAAAGGCATAACCAAGTATCTCATATTATTGATCACGGCCCTCTCGGTCTGTGTTATTAATGCGGAAGCGGACATAGCGACACAGTGTCCGGCAACCATCATTAATACAGCCACCGGAGAGACGAACAATCCCAATATTATTTGTAAACATCTGACTGCCGGAGACGGCTTTGTCAAGATGGCTGACGGAACTGACTCTTATATATTCGGGTTCTCCGATGTAACAGGGGTCCCGGATAACCAGGTCATGGATATGGGGATGCTGATGGCTAATTTTTCGGCGCCTACACTTACGGTGAGAGAAGGCCAGGAATTCTATCTCACTCTTACTAACGCGGGCATGATGATGCGTCCTGATCTCTTTGATCCGCACACAGTCCATTTTCACGGCTTCCCAAATGCGTCATCAGTTTTTGACGGAGAGCCGATGGCGTCTATCGCCATAAACATGGGCAACAGCATAACCTACTATTACAATGTGGTAGAGCCCGGCACCCATATGTACCACTGTCATGTTGAGGCGTCAGAGCACATGCAGATGGGCATGCTCGGAAACCTTTATGTGCTCCCTGCACAGGATGGCACCTCCTACGGTGGATATACAACCTTCGCGTACAACGATGGGGACGGCTCAACCGGTTATGACGTTGCCTATCCGATTCAAATGGTGTCGTTTGATCCGAATTTTCACGCGGCGGACCTGAATATTCAGCCTCCTCCTTTTGCCTTGATGAAAGACACTTATACCATGCTGAACGGAAGGGGATATCCCGACACAATAAATCCTTCGGTTATTCTTAACATGAACGGAGATCCTTCTCAGCAGATAAACTCCCTCATTACCGCTGCCCAAGGAGACAAGGTGCTGCTGAGGATTTCGAGTCTCTCAACCACTGATTTCTATACTTTGGCCATTCTCGGAATTCCTATGAAAGTTGTGGGTACAGGCGCCCGCATCCTGCGGGGGAAAGGTTTGCCTTCTGGAACAGACCTGTATTACAACACCAATTCAGTCACGCTCGGTGGCGGTGAGTCGACAGATGTAATCCTTGATACAACTGACGTCGATCCCGGCACGTATTTCCTGTACACCACCAACCTGAATGACCTTAGCAATAATAATGAAGATTTCGGTGGAATGATGACCGAAATTGTCGTCACGCCTTAGGTGAGATGAGGAGGAATGCCATGAATAAATTCAATAGAACGACACTTATTTTGTTTTTCTTGACCTTTACGATCTTCACGTGGACTAAGAATCTATATGCCTTTATTGAGGGTGTGAGCGGATCGTCATTTAATCTGACCGCTAAGACAGGGCACATCAGCACGCCTGACGGCAACAGCGTCTTTATGTGGGGGTTTGCGTTGGATACCCCAAGCGCTTTTTGTCCAGGGGGCGGTTGCATGCAGTATCCCGGGCCCACCTTTATTGTGAATCAGAATGATACGGTAACGATCACTCTGACCAACGGCCTTGCAGAACCTGTATCAATAGTATTTCCGGGGCAGGCTGTCACTGCGACCGGAGGGGTCCCGGGTCTTCTGACAAATGAAGCCCTCCCAGGGGGGACGGTCCAATACTCATTTACCGCAAACAACCCCGGCACATTCACCTATTACAGCGGCACAAATTCCGCGCTGCAGGTTGAAATGGGCCTTGCCGGGACACTCATAGTGAGGCCGGCAGGTTACAATGAAGCGGACATGGATACGTATAAGGCATATTCTCATAATGATTCAAAATTTGATCGTGAATATCTCTTTTTCCTCAGCGAGATAGACCCTAATATTCATCAACTCGTGGAATTCGGCAAAATGGATATGGTTGATACAACCACGTTTTTCCCGAACTATTTCTTTGAAAACGGACGCAACCTCCCGGATACGATGGCTGATGCCTATGTCGACTGGCTCCCGAGCCAGCCTTATAACTGTATGCCTATTATGCATCCCAACGAGAAGGTGCTTATCAGATTCGTCGGCGGCAACAGGGCGTCACATCCGCTTCATACCCATGGGAACAACCATCTTGTAATTGCCAGAGATGGGAAGCTTCTCGAAAGCACTCCCGGCGCAGGCGCAGACCTGTCCGAATCGAATTTTACAACAACAGTTTATCCGGGAGGAACAGCAGACGCTATCTGGACATGGACGGGAGAAAAACTCGGATGGGACATCTACGGCCACACTGATCCGACAAACACCGGGAAGATAGGCGCAGCATGTACCGCAGCCGGTGTGCCCCTCCAGCCTGGCGAATATGAACCCGACCACTGCAAACCCATACCTGTTAATCTGCCTGACATACTTAGCCTCACAGTGGGGCCGCATTACAGCGGAAGTCCGTTCCTGGGCCAGATGGGCGCTCTTCCTCCTGGAACCGGCGGTTATAATATGTTCGGCGGGATTTTCTTCATGTGGCACTCCCATAATGAGAAAGAACTCACCAACTACAATATTTTCCCCGGCGGCATGGCTACGATGGCTGTTGTTGAACCGCCCGGCGCGCCTATAATGCCTTAATGAGGAGGAAAAAAATGAAAGAGAAAAATATAATACTGAAAAGAACTCTGACACTTGCATTTGCTCTTGTCAGCTTCCTGACCCTTATGACAGGCATTTCCTTTGGTGCGGATGTAGATGTCTATCTGAGGGCGGATGTGCTGACGATTCCTGTTAATACGTTCAACAACCCGGAACCTATTGTAATGTGGGGATATGCCCAATGTCCCACTAATGCATTTACCGGGTGCTCTGCGGCAACCGTGCCCGGCCCTACTATAAGGGCCAAAGCAGGAGATGTGCTCACAATTCATCTGAAGAATAATTTGGCAGGGGCATATACTGAGCCGACTTCGATCATAATTCCGGGACAGATTACAACCATGCACCCTGTATGGATTGACAATGTCGGCTCCATCGTCTCTACGGATTCCAGAAACGCTTCTGACATCACTTCGAGGGTAAGATCATTTACCAGTGAAGCTTCTACTGGAGGACAGGAGAACTATACTTGGAATGGTGTCGTGGGCGCTCCTGGTCTGAAGGCTGGGACCTATCTTTACCAGAGCGGGACACACCCGTCGCTTCAGGTCCAGATGGGACTTTATGGCGCACTGATAGTTGACACTAACCCAGCTGTAGCACCCAAAGTTGCTTATGCGGGAGTGACTTATGACAGTGAAGCAATCGTGCTCTATAGCGAGATAGACCCTGAACTCCATTATTCAGTGGCCTCCGGCAATTACGGCATTCAGCAGCCCGCGCCGCCTGCGCCTCCCATCAGGGGACGCATAACAAGTACTATTGATTACAACCCTCGGTTCTTCCTGGTAAATGGGACACCTTACACTCCCGGCAGCTCTCCTGTTTTCACGGGAAGTCAAGGAGACACGACAATCATAAGGTACCTGAACGCAGGACTTCAGACTCATGTGCCAATTGTTCAAGGCTCTTATATGTCTATTATGGCGGAAGACGGCAATCTGCTGCCCTACCCAAGAGAACAATACTCAATGATGCTGGCTGCCGGAAAGACCTTGGATGCGATCATTACGCTCCCTTCCACACCGGGCTACATCCCCATCTACGACAGGACGCTCGACCTGACAAATGGAGCTGCCGCCCCCGGAGGATTGCTTGCATATATAAATGTTCCGGGACCTGCTCAGTACACTTTGACTGTCAATAAAACCGGAAGCACCGGCAACGGCACAATATTAGCGGCAAGCATGCCGGGTGGTATATCATGCGGAACTGATTGTCAGGAGACATACAACTCCGGAACTGTATTGAGACTTTCAGCCATACCTGATGCGGGTTCTTCTTTTGCAGGATGGTCGGGGGACCCCTCGTGCACAGGCATAGGGACATGCATCGTTACAATGAATGCCGTCAAAACAATCACAGGCGTATTTACACCCATAGTCTATCATACGGTCACTCCATCAGTAGGGTCGGGCAACGGCACGATTAGCCCGTCCACCCCTCAGTCGGTGGTTTCCGGCAATACCGCATCCTTCACGCTGAATCCGGGCGCTCACTATCATATTTCATCGGTCGGCGGCGACTGCGGCGGCACTCTTGTTGGGAACCAATACACTACAGCGTCAGTCACAGGGGCTTGCAACGTTATAGCCAATTTTGCGATTGACCAGGTCACCGTTACTCCTTTGATCGCAGGAAGCGGCAGCACGAATCCGTCGACACCTCAAACGATAGATTATAATACCTCCACTTCCTTTACAGTAAACGCAAATGCAGGGTTTCATATTCAGTCAGTCACGGGATGCGGCGGGACATTACTTGTCGATACATTCACAACGGGGCTGGTCACTGCAAACTGCACTGTAACGGCAACCTTTGCGCCGGACACATACACTGTTAATCCATCGGCCGGACCAGGCGGCGCTATTAATCCGTCAACCCAGCAGACAGTGCCGGCCAATCAGACAACAGCTTTTCTCATAAGCCCGAATGCAGGGTTTCAAATCAACACAGTCACCGGATGCGGCGGGACATTTAATGCAAATACAAATACGTATACAACAGGACCTATTACCTCCAACTGCAACGTAGCAGCCACGTTTGTGCAAGGCATAAACGTCGGTGTCCCCAATGGCGGCGAGAATTGGCTACCAGGCACAGTGCAGACAATCAGATGGACATACTCCGGGGCAACGGGCAGCTTCGTGAAGATCGATCTTTACAAGGGTGGTGTGTTTAATAGAACCGTTATCGCATCCACATTCACAGGCACCGGAGGAAACGGCTCTTATATCTGGCCTGTGCCGTCCAATCTTGTGCCTGGAACAGACTACCGGATAAAGGTAACAAGCACAACAAACAGCACACTAACAGACATAAGCAATAACAACTTCACCATCACTGGTCCGACCATAACGGTTGTTGCGCCTGATGGCGGAGAAAACTGGCAGGCTGGGACAACGACGGCTATCACCTGGACATACACCGGCAATCCCGGCAACGTGAAAATCGAGCTCTTTAAGGGCGGCTTGCTCAACAGAACCATTTCGGCAAGCGCCTCTGTCGGCGCAGGCGGGAACGGCTCTTTCAACTGGGCTATACCGTCCAATCAGACCACAGGTCCTGATTTCCAAATCAAGGTAACAAGCACATCGAATGGGACTGTAACTGATATGAGCAATGCCAACTTTACAATATCGCCTCCGCCCATCACTCCTTCGACCATAACGCTTGTTGCGCCTAACGGCGGAGAAAACTGGCAGGCTGGGACGACGACGGCTATCACCTGGACATACACCGGCAATCCCGGCAACGTGAAAATCGAGCTCTTTAAGGGCGGCTTGCTCAACAGAACCATTTCGGCAAGCGCCTCTGTCGGCGCAGGCGGGAACGGCTCTTTCAACTGGGCTATACCGTCCGATCAGACCACAGGTCCTGATTTCCGAATCACTGTAACAAGCATATCGGATGGAACTGTAACGGATACAAGCATTTCTAACTTTACAATATCGCCTCCGCCCATCGCTCCTCCGCCCATAACGGTTGTTGCGCCTAATGGCGGAGAGAACTGGACAAGAGGGACGATAAGGACAATTACCTGGACATACACTGGAAATCCCGGCACTTTTCTCAAAATCGAGCTTTTGAAAGGCGGCGTATTAAATAGTACCATTACCACTTTCGCATCTGCTGGAATCAACGGCAATGGGTCCTTTACCTGGTTCATACCCTTCAATCAGGCCACAGGTAATAATTACCAGATCAGGGTAACAAGCACATCGAATGGAACCATTACGGATATGAGCAACGCTAACTTTACAATACAGTAAACGTCCATAGGCGCATGTTGAATCCGACTTGACGGGTTCACCCGCCTTGCACCTCCCTCTGCTGAAGGAGTTGCAAGGCGGGACAAAGAATAATGATGCCAAAGTATCCGTCGATTTATTAAAATAAAGAAACAACCGGAGATGATATCTGTTCAGCTTGTGCTGACCCTGCTGCTTACAGGAATAAATGAAGAACCCTGCGGCAGAGACCGCAGGGTATCTTAATGTAAGGAATTGTTTTTTTAGATTCGCTCGCTAACCCGGCGGCAAGCCGGCGGGAAATGCACTCGATATCCGTTTCAGAAGGACTGAGAATGACGATAAAAAAGGTGTCTTCACTTTTTGCTTTTTCGGCTGTGTGTATCTGTATACTGGCTTTTGCGCATAATGCTTACGCAATAAACCATGCTGCGTCACTCGAAAAATTAATCCGTTCTCTAAGTCCGGAGTACGAATTGCCTGTAATTATCCATATGTCCGACAAAGCAGCCATTGGTTCCATAACAGGTAATGATAAACGGATACGAACAACAAAGATTGTGCGGGCACTCAAAGACAAGGCAAATGTGACCCAGGCGAAGCTCCTGTCCTTTCTCGAAATGAGAGAAGCCCAAAAAATAAAAAGCCTATGGATTATTAACAGCATTGCGGCAGCTGTGCCGGTCAGGTTCATTCCCGAACTGGAAAAATTTCCCGGGGTAGAAAGCGTTGAGCAGGACTATATTGTGCACGCGCCTGTTGTTAAGTATGGAAGCGCGGCCTTGCCGGAGTCGAACCTGGAGGCTATCAGAGCACCGGAGGTCTGGAATCTGGGGCACACGGGGGCGGGAGTGGTAGTTGCAACCGTGGATACGGGCGTTGATATTCATCACCCGGACCTGGCAGGCAAATGGAGGGGCGGCGCCAACAGCTGGTACGACCCCAACGGCGAGCACTCTTCACCGTATGATGCGGACGGCCACGGCACAATGACCGCAGGGATTATGATCGGTGGTTCGTCGGGAGGGACCGCGATCGGGGTTGCTCCGGATGCGAAATGGATCGCAGTCAAGATTTTCAATGACAAAGGGGATTCAACGACAAGTGATATTCACGATGGTTTTCAATGGCTTCTCGACCCGGATAACAATCCCGTTACCGATGATACCCCTGATGTTGTCAACGCCTCATGGGGATTAGTTGACAGCACTGGGAACTGCGTTCTCAGTTTCCAGCTGGACATACAAAATTTAAGGGCTGCGGGCATTGCAGTCGTCTTCGCAGCTGGAAACGAGGGGCAACCTGCTCCGCCTTTGACAAATACGAGCGACAGCCCTGCAAACAATCCGGGCTCCTTTGCTGTGGGAGCGGTCGACAGTAATAATATAATAGCGTCATTCAGCAGCCGCGGACCTTCTGCCTGTGACGGCAGTATATTCCCTCATGTAGTTGCCCCCGGAGTGGATATCCGGACCTCAGACCTTACAGCAGGAGGAGTTTTTCCTGATTCTTATACCTATGTATCTGGCACGTCTTTTTCTGCGCCTCATGTTGCAGGCGCCATGGCCTTGCTAAAAAGCGCATTTCCCGGAAAGACTATGGAGGAAATTGAACTGTCGCTGGAGCAATCTGCAACAGACCTCGGAATCCCGGAGGGCGACAACGCCTATGGATACGGACTGATAAATGTATTGAGCGCATACAATGTCCTTCTGACCGCTAATTCTGCGAGCCCTAAAATTGAAGTCTCGCCTGCATCCTACGATTTTGGAGAAACCGTAGCAGGCGCAAGTTCTTCGCCGGCTTCCTTTCTATTTTCCAATAAAGGGACCTCAGACCTTCAAATGGGAGCGGCATCTTTTGGCGGAACAAATACCGATGATTTTAAGATACTCGCTGATAACTGTTCAGGCAGGACGTTGGGCGAACAATCAACCTGCTCCGTCGAGATATATTTCATGCCGTCCTCGACCGGCATAAGAACTGCATTTCTTTCCATGACTTCCAATGATCCTGTTGCACCGATATTGTCCGTAGCGCTTGCGGGAACCGGCAGTGCCCCTCAGGCGCTGACCGTAATGTCTCCTAATGGCAGTGAGAACTGGACTACAGGGACTAAACTGACCGTACAATGGACATACTCAGGGAACCCTGGTCCTTTTGTTAAGATCGAACTCCTCAAGGGAGGAGTATTGAACCGCACGATCAAAGCGCGGATTTCAGCGGGTAAAGGCGCCTACACATGGACTGTCCCGGCAAAACAAAAACTCGGCAATGATTATCGGATCAGGATCAGGAGCACGTCCAATATTGCTTATACCGATACGAGCGATTCTGATTTCTCCATAGTCTCGCCGCCGCCGCCCTCGATATCCGTTACAGGTCCCCACGGAGGTGAAGTTTGGCAGAGAGGCTCCTCGCAATCCATCAACTGGACATTTGCAGGGAAGGCGGGCACATATGTGAAGATTCAATTGTTTAAGGGTGGAGTGCTCAACAGGACAATATCGTCATCCGTCAAGATAGGAAGCAACGGCTCCGGATCATTTGCCTGGAGAATTCCGCTGAATCTGACTACAGGGGATACCTATCAGGTAAAGATCACAAGCAAATCAAAGGGCACTGTTAATGATATTAGCAATGGTACTTTCCAGATACAATAGAATGTTAGGGTCCCAATAACTTTTGAGAGGTGCTTTAGTGAAGTGGAGTGCGACACTTGTTCTTATTGCTGTTATCTTTTTCGCAGGGATTAACTTTTCCGTGGGAAGAACTTATGCAGGGGAACAGGCGCAGGCTAAAGAGCCTGTACCCGATGGAGCAAAGGACTTGGAAGAGAAATGGGGCATAAAGATATTGAGTATCCGTCTGACGGCAGGGGGCTATATGCTGGATTTTCGTTACAGAGTTATCGATGCTGATAAAGCCGCGCCTCTTTTTGACGGGAAAATCAAGCCTTATCTCGTTGACCTGAAAAGCGGGGCGAAGTGCCAGGTCCCCGAATCCTCGAAAATCGGGGCCTTGCGTCAGACCAGAAAACCCTTTGCTAACCACAACTATTTCATCATGTTTGCAAACCCCGGCAAACTTATCAAAAAGGGGAATGCAGTTACTATTGTTGTCGGCGATTTCAGGGCTGAAAATCTGACGGTACAGTGAGATCGCGGGCGCCCTATTGCCAAAAGGCACTTAAATCTACTATTATTAATATACTCTATTTTCAGGAGGTCAAAGTTGAAAGAAGGAATTCATCCACAGTATAAGGAAACCACGGTGCAGTGCGCCTGCGGTGAGACCTTTACGACAAAATCAACAAGTCAAAAAATACAGGTCGACATCTGTTCAAAATGCCATCCCTTTTATACCGGCAAGCAGAAGATTCTGGATGCCGAAGGAAGGGTTGAGAAATTCAAGAAGAAATACGCGAAGGCTGCAGCGGCAGCAGCAGCGGCACAGACCAAGAAGTAGATACGCATAATCGATATAGAGTCGTTAGTCCTTTGTTGGCTAACGGCTTTTTTTTGACTGTTGCAACGGCAAAAAATCTCCCCTGCCCCTCTTTACCGGATCCCGTGACTTTCGGGACATTTGGTAAAGGTCTTCGACTCGTCACTACCCGCAGGCAGAGGAGGTCAGGAGGAATTTTGAAATTCAAGGCGGTATTATTATGAGACAATTACTAAAACACATCGTCTCTTTATTCGTTATGCGCCCTTAAGAATATAAAAAATGTCGGCGGACAGGCTGTTATAGAAGGCGTGATGATGAAGGGCAGAAGGGGCTGGACAGTCGCTGTCAGAGGTCCGAATGGAGAAATCCATCTCAAGAAAGAGCCTCTGTCGGAGCTGCCGTGGATTTTCAGGCTGCCCATCGTAAGAGGCTTCATCGCATTGTTTCATGCCATGTTCATCGGCATCAAGGCGATAGAATTTTCTGCCGACAAGGCATACGACGAAGAAGACGGCGATCAGTTAAGCCCCGTGTCTATCGGACTGACAATCGCTCTTTCGATTTTGCTCGGCATAGGGCTTTTTGTCCTTCTGCCGCTATATGCCACAAAATTGCTCGGAAATTTCTTCCCTCTTGTCTCCAATAGTTCTCTGATGTTCAATTTTGTCGACGGTGTTATCAGGGTCTTCCTGTTCATCCTCTATATTGTCGGAATAGGCATGTGGAAAGAAATGAGGAGGATATTCGAATACCACGGAGCAGAGCACAAGGTAATCCATGCTTACGAGAACGGCAATGAGCTTCTGTTCCGGAATATCAAGAAGTACAGTCCGCTGCATCCCCGCTGCGGCACAAGCTTTCTCCTCATCGTCATGATCATAAGCATATTCACGTTTTCGTTTATCCCCCAGGCCTGGCCGTTCCTTTACAAATTCTTTTCAAGACTCGTCCTTATTCCCTTGATAGCCGGAATCTCTTATGAACTCCTGAAGCTCTCCGCAAAGATGGAACACAATTTCATCATGCATCTCCTGATACAACCCGGATTGTTCCTGCAGAGGCTCACAACAAGAGAGCCCGACGAGTCACAGATAGAGGTGGCGGTTGAAGCTCTCCAGGAAGTCCTTAAACTTGAGGACGCCAATGCTTGAAAAGCTTAGAACCATAGAAGAAAAATACGAGCAGCTGACACAGCTTCTGATGGACCCGGCAGTCCTGTCAAAACATACCGAACTCCAAAAATACTCTAAAGAACAGTCTGATCTTCAGCCGCTGGTTGCAAAGATCAGAGAGTACAGCAAGCTTCTTTGCGACATTGAGGGGGCCGAAGAACTCTTGAAAAGGCGGCGATGAAGAGATGCACGAACTGGCCCAGGCTGAACTCAATGAGCTGAGGGAGAAGAAACCGGTCATCGAGGAGGAACTGAAGGTTATGCTCCTGCCGAAGGACCCTCGCGATGAAAAGAACGTCATCCTTGAGATAAGGGCCGGCACAGGGGGCGAGGAGGCTGCCCTCTTTGCATCGAACCTTTTAAGGATGTATATGAAATACGCTGAACTGAAGAAATGGAAGGTTGAGACGATCGACCTTAATGCAACCGGTCTCGGCGGGATCAAGGAAGTGATCATATCCATACTCGGGAAAAACGCTTACAGCAGGCTCAAGTATGAAAGCGGAGTGCATAGAGTTCAGAGGGTTCCTGTGACTGAAGCGTCCGGAAGAATTCATACATCGGCTGCAACAGTAGCAGTGCTCCCGGAGGCGGAGGATGTCGACATCAAGGTCGAAGAAAAAGACCTCAGGATAGACACATTTTGTTCTTCAGGTCCCGGAGGACAGAGTGTCAACACAACGTATTCCGCGGTCAGAATTGTGCACATACCGACAGGTCTTGTTGTCCAGTGCCAGGACGAGCGGTCGCAGACTAAGAACAAAGACAAGGCTATGAAGGTCCTCCGTTCGCGCCTGTATGAGATGGAGATGGAAAGACAGGAGAGAGAACGGGCATCCGATAGAAAATCCCAGGTAGGGACCGGCGACAGGAGTGAGAAGATACGTACCTACAATTTTCCACAGAACCGCGTATCGGACCACAGAATAGGTCTCACTCTTCATAAACTCGACCGGGTGCTTGAGGGCGAGATCGATGAAATCATAGAAGGACTTATTTCCCATTATCAGGCGGAGAGACTTAAGGAGCTCTAAGCAACATTTCTGCGCGCAATTGCCGCATATTCTCCTTGTCAGAGGTCCTTTTTTGTATTAATATATATTGAAAAGCACAGGGCCAATCTGAATTGGCCTATTTTTCTGTTGCAAGAAAGGAAGAAGAAAATGATTGCCAGCCGTAAAACTTTTTTTGCTTTAATCTTGTTTGTGTGCATCCTGTCAGTTGCAGGATATTGCTTTGCGGATGAAAAAGCCGGGGAAGCAACTCCGGGCAAAGAGGAAGTAGCTGCTTTGTTGAAAGATCTGGCGCCTGATCTCAAGGTGCTGGAAATAAAAGAGAGCCCTGTCAAAGGGCTGTGGGAAGTCTCGATTCAGTCGGGTGAGAGAAAAGGGTTGCTGTATCTTGACTCTTCAAAGAAGTATATCATTCAGGGCGCAATTTTTGACCTTAGCACAAAGACGAACCTGACCCAGGAAAAGCTGAACGAACTCAACAAGGTCGACGTAGCTACGATACCTCTCGAAGACGCGCTTTTGCTCGGTCTTAAAGACGCCAAATACAAAGTTATCATCTTTACTGACCCCGACTGCCCATACTGCCAAAAGCTCCATGTGGAATTGCACAAAATCGTTGAAAAGAGACCGGACATCGCTTTTTACATCAAGATGTACCCATTGCCGTTCCATAAGGGGGCAGATGAGAAGGCCAAAGCCATAGTCTGCGAAAAATCCATGGCGCTGCTTGAAGACGCTTTTGCAAAGAAGCCTTTGCCGGCGGCAAAATGCGATACAACTGCGATTGCCGACAATATCAAACTCGCAGAAAAACTCGGCATTCGTGGAACGCCTGCGATCATACTGCCCAACGGCATAGTGGTCCCGGGATCCAAAGATGCTAATTCCCTGATAGACATGATCGACAAATCAGGGAAATAAGGTATCTCATAACTGCAATTTACAAAAGGGGCGGGGACCGGTTTACAATCCCTGCCCCTTTTTCCATTTACCTCAATGAATTGAACTCATCGGATGGGAATTCGTTTGATGGGACGTAGTCTTTATCTGCGTGGGCACAAACAAGAACACAGCGAGGCCACTTAAAACTGCCGCAAAAACCTAAGGTCGTTTTCGTAGAAGAGGCGTATATCGTCTATGGAATACTTAAGCATGGTGATCCTCTCGACTCCCATGCCGAAGGCAAAGCCCGTATAGACCTCGGGGTCGTAGCCGACGAATTCGAAGACCCTCGGGTTTATCATGCCTGCGCCCAGTATCTCAAGCCATCCGGTGTTCTTGCAAACCCTGCATCCCTTTCCTGCGCAGAAGATGCAGCCGATGTCGACTTCAGCGCTTGGCTCGGTAAACGGGAAGAAACTCGGCCTGAATCTCACAGGCGTGTCAGGGCCGAAAATGCTGTGGATGAACAGTTGAAGCACTCCTTTAAGGTCCGTAAAGGCGATATCCGTGTCAACCATAAGCCCCTCCACCTGATGAAACATTGGGGTATGGGAGACATCCGCATCACACCGGTATACCTTGCCGGGAGCTATAATCCTCACGGGCGGCTTACGCTTTTCCATGACCCGTATCTGCACAGGTGAGGTGTGAGTTCTGATGACAACGTCTTCGGATATGTAGAAGGTATCCTGCATATCTCTTGCAGGATGGTTCTTGGGCATGTTTAAGGCCTCGAAATTGTAGTAGTCAAGTTCGACTTCAGGGCCCTCCTCAATCTCAAATCCCATAGAAACAAAGATGGAAGTTATCTCCGAGAGGACCCTGCTGATGGGATGTTCCCTGCCGAAGGGAATGAATTTACCGGGAAGTGTTATATCAATGGCTTCGGAGAGGATACGTTTTTTGTGCTCTTCTTTCTTGAGGAGAGATTCACGCCTTGTTATCTCTTCTTCGACGAAACTCTTGACTTCATTGACCGCTTTTCCATAAGCCGGCTTCAGATCGGGAGAGATCGTTGAAAGGGTCTTGAGTTTTGACGTAACAAGACCCTTTTTCCCGAGATATTTTACTCTGAGCTGCTGTAGTTCGGACAATGAAGCAACAGTGTCCGCCTCCGCAAGAAAAGTATTTTTGAGAGAAAGGAGCTCCTCCACGTGTTGCTTAGCTTTTTACTTTTTCCACAAGCTGACTAAAAGCTGCCGGATCATTGTAAGCCATATCAGCAAGTGTTTTCCTGTTCAATGCGATATCAGCTTTCTTCAGTTTCGCCATGAACTGGCTGTAAGTAATTCCCAGTGCGCGCAGCGCCGCATTCATCCTGACAATCCAGAGCGACCTGAATTCGCGTTTCTTTACCTTGCGGTCCCTGTATGCATATTGCATTGCCTTGTCAACTGCTTCTGTAGCAATGCGGAAAAGGCGGCTCTTAGCGCCGTAATAACCCTTTGCCTTCTCCAGGACCTTTTTTCTTCTCTTCCTTGTTTTGAAACCACCTTTTGCCCTTGGCATCTGTTCCTCCTCTTGATCAAGCTCTAAGCATCGAACGGCTGTCTGTTTCTCTCAGCCGGTTCTCTGCCGATCTGTCTGCTTAGTGAATATTATGAATACGGCAGCAGTTTTTTCATTCTGTCGTGTTCACAGCTGGAAACTAAAGAAGCGGTTCTAAGTCTCCTCGTCCTCTTGGCTGATTTGCCGGTGAGGAGATGGCTCTTGTTGCCGCTGTGTTTCATTATCTTCCCTGTCCCTGTGACTTTCAGTCTTTTTGCGGCCCCTCTATGTGTTTTCAGCTTGGGCATTTGAACCTCCTGTGAAATAAAGATTATTCGTTATCGGCAATACTGTATTGTCGAAAAATCAGAAATGATATTATAACAAATTTATAAAAAAGAATGTTGACAACATCGCAAAAAGTCCTTTTCATGGCTGTCATTCCCGAAGTCCTTAATCGGGAATCCATTCTTTTCAAGAAGTTGCGCGCACATGGATTCCCGCCTTCGCGGGAATGACGACTTTTTATGAATTCATCAATGTTGACACCTTCGTAAAAAGTCCGGAAAACCGTCATTGCGAGGAATGGAGTGACGAAGCAATCTTTTGTTTTCAGTGGGTTGCAACAACAAGATTGCCACGCTTCGCTCGCAATGACACTTTTTACGAGTTTGTCAATGTTAAATCCTATTTCCGGCGGAAATTAACTGAAGACCTCGATACTCGTGGTATTGGACAATTTACGACATGCAGCAAAAAAGGATCAAAGGCTACAGTATAAGACTAACTCTTCGGCGCCACGACCATGGTTATGCGATTGCCTTCAAGCTTCGGAGCATGCTCGATATTAAATTTTCCGGTGAGCAATTGGGTCATGCGTTCAAAAACCTTCATACCAAGTTCAGGCCGGATTATTTCACGTCCTTTAAAGAACATCGTGATCTTGGCCTTGTTGCCCTCATCAAGAAATCGCCTGATATTTCTTACCTTTAGCCCCAGGTCGTAATCGGTTATCTGGGGACGTATCTTCACCTCTTTGACATCCATGGACTTCTTCTGAGTCTGTTTCTTGCTCAACTGGTACCTGTATTTCCCGAAATCAAGTATCTTACAGACCGGCGGAGAGACATCCGGCGCCACTTCAACAAGATCGAGTTCCCGGTCGTCGGCAACTTTCAAGGCCTCCCCGATTGTCACAATACCAAGTTGACCTCCGTCGACATCAATAAGCCTGACTTCCCTTGATCTGATCTGTTCATTGACTCTTATGTCTTTTGTTAAGCTGTCACCTCCCGGCCTGCGTAAACTCATAATCCTATAACTCCCTGGTCTTGCTGTTGATTTTTTCCTTTAGCATCCCGATCAATTCAGCCACTGTAAACGGGCCTATATTCTCGCCCGTACGCTTCCTCACCGTCACCTTCTGATCAGACACTTCGTTGTCACCTATTATAACCAGATAAGGAATCTTCATAATAGTGGCATTCCTGATTTTATAGCCGATCTTTTCATTTTCGAGGTCCATTTCGGTACGGATGCCTTCGTTTCTCAGTCTTGCAAAGAGTTCCTTTGCATAATCTGCGTGTCTTTCTGCAATTGTAAGTATCTTTACCTGAACAGGCGTAAGCCATAACGGAAATGCGCCTGCATAATGTTCTATCAGCACCCCGAAAAATCTCTCCAGTGATCCCATCAGCGCGCGATGGATCATTATAGGCCTGTGCTCCTTACCGTCACTGCCCCTGTATGTAATATCAAACCGCTCGGGGTTATTGAAATCAACCTGGATAGTGCTGCACTGCCACGATCTGTTCAGGGAATCCTTGACTTTTATGTCTATCTTGGGGCCATAAAAAACACCTTCGCCGGGATCAATCTCAAAGGCAAGCTTCTTGACCTCAAGCGCCCTTTTAAGGGCGTTCGTAGCCCTCTCCCAGTTCTCAAGTGCCCCGACATACTTCTCAGGTCTTGTCGACAGGTAAACATCGTACTCGGCAAATCCGAAGGTCTTCAGAACAAAAAGTGTAAAATCGAGCACATTCAGTATCTCGTCTTCTATCTGTTCTTCCCTGCAGAAGATATGTGCGTCGTCCTGGGTGAATCCCCGAACGCGCAGGAGACCGTGCAGGACGCCCGATCGTTCATAACGGTAAACCGTTCCTAATTCCGCATATCTCAGAGGGAGGTCTTTGTAACTCCTCAGAGAGCTTCTGAATACATGGATATGGAAGGGACAGTTCATGGGCTTGATTTCATATTCAGTGCCTTCTATCTCCATCGGCGAATACATATTCTCCCGGTAGAAATCGAGGTGCCCGCTTATTTTCCATAGATTGAGTTTGGCAATATGAGGCGAGTAGAGCGTTTTATAGTCGGCCTTGTAATGTTCATTCAGCCAGAATTCCTCTATCGTCCTCCTTATCAGTGCCCCGTTCGGATGCCAGATGATAAGGCCCGCGCCGATATCATCACTCGTGCTGAAAAGGTCAAGGTCTTTACCCAGTTTCCTGTGGTCTCTTTTCTTGACCTCTTCGAGAAAATCGAGGTACTGTTTAAGGTCCTTCTTATCGGCAAAGGAAGTCCCGTAAATCCTCTGGAGCATCTTGTTCTTCTCATTGCCCCGCCAATATGCCCCTGCAATGCTCAGGAGTTTAAAAGCCTTTATACCGCCGGTCGATTCAATGTGCGGCCCCCTGCAGAGATCAACAAAACCGCCCTCTTCATACAGTGAGACGTCATCATCCGCTATCCCCTCAAGGAGTTCGACTTTGTACACTTCGCCCAGATCACTGAACATCTCGAGGGCCTCTTTTCGCGGGACAACTTTCCGCACGAACAGGCACATTCTCTTTGATGATTTCGGACATCTTTTTTTCGATTGCTGCAAGGTCATCAGGGGCAAAGGGTCTGCCGATGTCAAAATCGTAGTAGAACCCATCTTCTATTGCAGGACCAATGGCAAGTTTTGCTTCGGGAAAGAGCTGTTTTACGGCATGGGCCATGATGTGCGACGTGCTGTGCCTGTAAATATCGCGGGCATCTTTAGAATTGAAGTCTATCTTACTAATCCAGAAACCTCCTGAATAAAATTCTGTGGACTATACCCATCCACGCAGGATAGTAAATATAATACACATTCTAATCTCATATTTCAAAACTTTTCTTGAAGCGGCCTTTCGGTGTCCTGCCGCTGTCTGTAATTCTGCGCTCTTGCAGACCGCTCACCTTAATGCGCACACGAAATCCGCCAAATTCTTTGCTGTTTACCCTCTATCCTTGAAATGTTTTATAATATTCTTATGTCGGTACTTGAAATCAAAAGATATCCGGACAAAATCCTCAAACAGAAGACCGCTGAAATCTCTGATATAGACGGCATGACACAACAGCTTATCGACGATATGCTTGAGACGATGCATTGCGCGCACGGACTGGGGCTTGCGGCAAACCAGATCGGCGTCTCCAAGCGGCTGTGTATCATTGATCTCAGCCTGAAAGAGGAGAACCATGTGCCGCTCATCATCCTGATCAACCCTGTCATTATTGAGAAAGAGGGCGTAGTCGATGCCGAAGAGGGCTGCCTGAGCTTGCCGGGATATATGACGTCGATTAAAAGGGCGGAGAAGGTGTTTGTGAAAGGGTTCAACCGTGAGGGCAAGCCGGTGGAGTTTGAAGGGACAGGGCTTCTGGGCAGGGCGCTCCAGCATGAAATAGACCATCTTGAGGGCCTGCTCATGATCGACCGCATGAGCCCGATAAGGAGAGAATTCTTCAAGAGACGATACAAGAAGCTCCAGCAGGAAATAGCCGACAATAATGATCAATGATCGAATTATCATTGCGAACTTATCATTGTTTTTTATAATTATCGCCTTGCATTTTACGATAATTGATAATTAAGATATGCGCATTGTATTTTTCGGCACGCCTTCCTTTGCGATTCCGTCTCTTTCCGAGCTTCTTCAGTCCGGGCATGAGGTCGGTGCAGTTGTCACGCAGCCTGATAAGAAGAAGGGGCGTCATCGTGTACTCACGGCTCCCCCGGTAAAAGAGCTTGCGGTCGGCAGAGGGATCCCGGTCCTTCAACCGGAAAAAATGAAAGACCCTCTGTTTCTTGAAGAACTCACGCGAATAAGCCCGGACGTGATAATTGTTGTGGCATATGGCAAGATCCTTCCACCACAGATACTCGGACTTCCGCCTCACGGCTGCATTAATGTGCATGCATCTCTTTTGCCGAAATACAGAGGGGCGGCGCCTATTCAGTGGTCTCTTATATCCGGCGAAAGAAAAGACGGGTGTTACAACCATGCTCATGAATGAAGGTCTTGATACAGGAGACATCCTGCTTCAGGAAGAGACGGACATACAAGATGACGACACAGCCGAGAGCCTCGGCAGAAGACTTTCAGGCATCGGCGCTTCTCTGCTCTTAAGAACGATAGATCAACTGGAAACGCGGGAAGATCATCCCTGCGCCTCAGACAGGAACTCCGACCTTTGCCCCCCCTCTCAGAAAAGAGGACGGCAGGATCGATTGGTCAAAAAGCGCTAAAGAGATCTTTAATATGGTCAGGGGCATGTATCCCTGGCCATGCGCGTATTGTACACTGAACGGCGAAAGGATTAAAATTACCAGGGTCATGCCATTGGAAGGCCCGGGGAGAGCAGGCAGGGTTGAAAGGACCGGTGAAGAGCTTGTCGTAGGAACAGGTGACGGGCTCATCTCAATCATCGATCTGCAGCCCGAAGGCAAAAAGCTCATGAGTGCCAGGGACTTTATGCAGGGAAGAAGGTTGAAGGCAGGTGTCTTTTTTGATGGGCAGTAAATGGACCAGGGGGATCACTCTCAAAATATTGTATCCTCTGCTTATGTTTGCAGGGTCATTTTTCAAAAACAAAAAAGAAGACTACCAGAGATTTATTATAGGCCTAAACAACAGACTTGTAAAAAAAGAAGGCCTGAGACCCGGGAAAATACTTCTTCTCCTGCCTCACTGCCTCCAGATCGACCAGTGCGAGATCAGATTGACCTATAACATTCAGAATTGCAAGAGGTGCGGCAAATGCGGGATAAGGGATTTGATACAGGTTGCGGAAGATAACCATATGAGTATTTTTATTGCTACCGGAGGCTCCCTGGCCCGGAGGGTCATCAGTGAGATCAAGCCTGACGCAGTGGTTGCCGTTGCCTGTGAGAACGATCTCAGCAGCGGCATCGCAGACAGCTATCCTCTGCCGGTACTTGGTGTTCCTAACGAGCGGCCTCAGGGGCCTTGCGTCAATACCCGCGTTGATATCGCAAAGATTAGAGATGCCGTAATGTTTCTGGGGTCGGGACATGAATAAAGAAATGCAGAAACTCGCAAAAGTCGCCCTTTACGTCTTCTCCTTCACACTGTTAGGCCTCTTATTCGGGGTCCTTACGTTCAAGGTCCTCAGTTTCAGCAGGACGGTGCAGATGCCGGACCTTTCAGGGAAAAGCATTGTAGATGCAAATAAACTTATGACGGACAAAGGTCTCTATCTGAATATAGAAGGTGAAGATTACGATGCTTCCGTTCCGCAGGGCAATATCATCAGACAGGACATACCTGCGGGGAATAAAGTGAAAGAACGCAGGGGCGTCAAGGTTGTCATCAGTAAAGGTCCTAGAGTGAGATCGGTGCCCATGCTCGTTAATGATACCCTCACAAACGCTGAAACCTCACTTCTCCAGAAGGGACTGAATATCGGCAAGGTAATCATGGTGCATTCGGACATAGTTGAAAAGGACAAGATTATTGCACAGAAGCCTGATATAAATGAACAGGTCAGCGATACTGTAACAGTACTTGTAAGCCAGGGGCCTTATGACATGATATACTACTGTCCTGATTTCAAGGGCATGCCTCTGGAACAGGCCAATATCCTGATTAAGAAGCTGAATCTTAAGGCAGCGCTTGAAGGGACCGGTGAGACGGTTGAGGCACAAAGACCGGAAGCCGGCAAACAAATAAAGTCGGGCGACACAATTTACTTGAAGCTGTATTAGGTTTCTTATTATTATATAGCCCATCCCATGCCTCTAAGATAAATGAGATGGGCATATTCCGGTCCGGGGGTAAAATGCTGAAAATAGCGCCTTCTATCCTCTCAGCCGACTTTTTGAGGCTCGGGGAAGAGATAAAAGCAGCAGAGAGAGCGGGGGCAGACCTGATTCATGTTGATATTATGGACGGTCATTTTGTGCCCAATATTACTATAGGTCCTGCAATCGTTGAAGCAGTCCGCAGAAGCACTTCGCTGCCGCTGGATGTGCACCTCATGATCGAAGAACCCGACAGGTATCTCGATGATTTCATAAAAGCCGGCGCAGACTATCTGACTATACACTTTGAGGCTGATGTACACTTGCACCGGACCATACAGCGGATCAGGGAACATGGGAAGAAAGCGGGCGTATCTCTGAATCCGGCAACTTCTGTATGGAATCTTGAGGATATTCTGAGTGACATCGACTACGTCCTGATCATGTCCGTGAATCCGGGCTTTGGCGGACAGAAATATATCACTCATTCCACGGAGAAGATCAAAATGCTGAAGGGACTTCTCAGGAAAAGAAATCTGCCTGCGCTTATTGAGGTAGACGGTGGGGTGAGCCCTGATAATGCAGCGGAAGTTGCATCGGCGGGCGCGGATATTATTGTTATGGGTTCAGCTTTTTTTCATTCAAAGGATTATGGAGACATTGTTAAAAGAGTCAGACAGGTTACAGAAAACATATAGCATCTTCTGCCTTGCGGAGACCCTCAGGGAGAAATCTCTTTATCTGCAGGCCCTGAGGAATTTCGAAAAGGCCTTGAAAGGGTATATCAGCCTCAGGGACAGTAATGGTATTTTCTCTGCTCTCCTTGCGCTGGGAGACACCTATCGTATGACGGGAAATTTTGACCGTGCGGCTGACAGATATGCCGAGGCTATAGACCTTGCGCGAGAGTTGAAATCTCCTGTTTTGGTTACGGACGCCATGGTCGGGCTGGGTCTTTCTTTGAGGGCCCAGGGGGACTGGAAAGGAGCTCTTCGGAATATTGAGACCGCATATAAGATATACGCCAGGAAAGAAGATAGAGAAGGCGTCGCCTTCACTCTGTGGGCCAAGGCCGGCACGCTTAGGATAAAGGGTAGTATTCCTGAGGCGATCCTGACATTCAGGGAATCGCGGAAGGCATTTCAGTCTCTAAAGGATGAAAATGGTTACGGCTACTGCCTCTGCGGACTGGGCGGAGCTTCACGTATAGCAGGGCGTTTCAAGGATTCATTGAAATACTACATGGCTGCCAACCGCTTGTTCTCCGGGATGAAAGACACTTTCGGCACAGCATACTCTTACTGCGGCATGGGAAATGCCCACAGGATGCTCGGGGATTATAAAACTGCCTTTGCCTATTTCGGGAAGGCCACAAGACTCTATGAAAAAATTGGAGACATTGTTAGTTATTCATATACGCTATGGGGGCTCGCTACCGGGCATAAAATGCTCGGAGATTACCGTAAGGCTGTTCTTTACATGAACAAGGCCATGGCAAATTTCAGGAAGACAAAAGATCCCAGGGGCATCATTTACTGCAGACTTGGTTTTGGGGAAATTGCCATACTGACAGGCAAAAAAACTTTAGCAAAAAGGCATCTTGAATCAGCGCTGAATGAATCTGCGGCATATGGTTTTGCTGTCGAAAAATGCTATGCCGAAACGCTGACGCAGATGCTCAGCGGCAAGGCAGATAATTCGTGTTACAAACGGCTCGGACTCAGACTCAGGTTCCGGGCCCTGCCGTTAAATATTCCTTAGGGTCTTTTTGCATTTTTCAATTTGAATTTTTCTTTCAAGGGTCGGGGGTTGGCTGTTGTGGGGGTCTTAAACATACCCAATACATTGACGATAACAAGGATACTCGTTATCCCTGTTTTCATAACATCAATAGTCTATAAGCGCTATGACTATTCGCTTTTTCTGTTCGTCTTTGCTGCCCTGACGGATCTTCTGGACGGGCTCTTTGCCAGAATGACAAACCAGAAAACCGCTCTGGGCACATTTTTGGACCCTCTGGCGGACAAATTCCTCCTTGTCACTTCGTTTATTGTTCTGACCATCTACGGCTGGATACCAAAATGGCTGACGATAACAGTCATCAGCAGGGACATCATCATTATCACCGGCTGGCTGATCCTCTACCTGGCAGCAGGCATATCGAAGGTTAATCCGTCCATCCTCGGTAAAACAACAATATGGATGCAGAGCATGCTTATTGCTTACATTCTCCTGGACATCAATCTTTTGTTCCTTCCGGGGATACCCTATGCGCTTTTTTTCCTGACGGCTGCCATAACTATAGTCTCGGGACTTCAATATATTTTCAGGGGTTTGAAACTCTCCCATGCAAAATGAACAAAGCCTAACAATAGAGCGCATACAGAAAGGCAGTCTCGCGGAAAAATCCGGGCTGCAGGCAGGTGACGTGGTTCTTTCCATAAACTCCCGCGCGCTCCGGGACCCGATAGATTTCATGTATTACTGCGGTGATGATCTCCTGACCGTTGCGGTGAAAAGAGCGGGACAGATTACGCCCATCGAGATCAAGCGAAGGGACGAAATTGAATTCGGCATCGAGTTCAAACCATTCAAGGTCATGACGTGCAAGAACAATTGCGTCTTTTGTTTTGTCAAACAGCTCCCGGCCGGTCTCAGGAAAACGCTGTATGTTAAAGATGAAGACTACCGCATGTCTTTTCTTTACGGCAATTACATAACGCTCTCCAACCTCACCAAGGAAGATAAAAAGCGGATAGTCGAACAGAGGCTGAGCCCGCTCTATATCTCGGTCCATTCTACAAACAAGGCTGTAAGGAACAAGCTCCTCGGTAATCCCAAAGGGCCTGATATCATGAAGGAACTGAAGTTCTTCGCGGACAATAAACTGCGGTTTAATGTGCAGATCGTACTTTGTCCGGGATACAATGACGGCAAGGAACTTAAGCAGACCCTGAGCAATCTCTACAGGTTCTATCCCTATGTCCTTTCGATCGCTGTTGTGCCTGTCGGCCTGACTATTCACCGGAACAAGGATCTAAGACCTGTCGAGAAAGAAGATGCTGAAAATGCCCTGAAGATCATCGAGTCTTTTCAGAAAAGGTTCATGAAGAAACACGGCAATCCCATTGTTTATGGAGCGGATGAATTATATCTGAAGGCAGGACATCCCTTCCCCCCGCTGAAAGAATATGGTGAACTCTACCAACTGGAAAATGGCGTAGGCATGGTGCCGTTGTTCCTGAATCAGGCCAAGAAAGTCAGGGTCCCAAAGACAATGCCCCAGGGAAAGAAATTCCTTACTTTTACCGGGGCCTCCTTTTATCCTTTTCTGAAAAAGTTCCTTGACAGGATCAGTGAAAAAGAACATCTCAGCATAGATGTCCTTGCCGTGGAGAATACTTTTTTCGGACCGTCAGTCACAGTCGCAGGACTCCTCTCCGGAAGGGACGTCATAAAAACCATACTCGATAGAACAGACGGTTACGATATGATTCTGGTGCCTGATGTAGTACTCAACATGCAGGATCAGTTCCTGGACGATGTCACCCTCCAGGACATTAAGGATGCGCTCGGCATCCCGGTAAAGAAGATCAGCTCCACACCTGAAGGGATCATAAAAGGCATCTCGGAAATTATTTAGCGTCTGAAAAGTCACACGCGGGCTTCTCCATGACCATTCCTGAAGATTCTGGCACAGACATTGCTTCATGGATTGTGAGAAACAATACTGGTCCAAATAAATATTAATTAATTTCAATATGTTATACTATCGAATAGGGTTTGACTGGGTCAACAGGTATTAATTTGATCATATCCAATGAGAAAAATTGTCACAGGAGGGTCGGAAAGTTGACAGAAAATAACCTGAATGCTAATATTTTTACTATGAAGGCAGTCTTTGCAATCCTGTTTCTGGTCTCCTTTCTTGTGTCTTACTCCAGTGCCGACATTTTCAAATACGTTGATGAAAATGGCGTCATGTGCTATACCGATGTGCCTTTCGACAAGAAGGCAGACAGAATCCTCAGGGAAAAGACTAAAGAACCATCCGACACCGAGCAACCGGTAAAATCAAAGGTAAAATCGACAGCTAACCCGTATTATCAGACAGCCGACTACCACGATATCATTCACGAAAAGGCGTCGACTTATAATGTTGACCCGTCCCTCGTCAAGGCTGTCATCAAGACAGAGTCAAACTGGAACAGCCGGGCCTTATCAAGAAAAGGCGCTATGGGACTGATGCAGCTTATGCCTTCGACGGCCAGTGATCTGAATGTTCATAATCCCTTCGACCCTGAGGAAAACATCGAAGGCGGGACAAAATATCTTAAATACCTGCTCGAAAAGTTTAACGGGGACCTGACCCTTGCGGTTGCCGCCTACAACGCAGGACCTAAGAGGGTCGAGAAGTATGGTTGTGTGCCTCCGATAACAGAAACAAAACAGTATGTGAACAAGGTGCTTTCCCTGTATAACGGCCCTGCCCAGTATGCCTTTAACACCGGCACAGGCAGTTCGTCAGGGAAGAAAGAGAAAAAGTCGGATCCTATCTATAAAGTTATTATGGAGGACGGCACGGTCCTTTTCACGAATTCCACTTTCGTTTCAAAAAATACTTCCGGGTTTTAGATGCAGCCTCAGGAAGCCCTTCTCAGGGATGAGATACTCAAGCTTAAAGAGGAACGGCGGGCAATTATTCTCGCCCACAACTATCAGAGGGATGAAGTACAGGAGATAGCGGACTTCACCGGAGATTCTCTCGAACTTTCCAGAACTGCCTCAACAATAGACTGCGATATCATTGTTTTTGCCGGCGTTAATTTCATGGCTGAAAGCGCCTCAATCCTATGCCCTGAAAAGACGGTACTTCTTCCGGAAATCGATGCCGGTTGCCCGATGGCGGATATGATCCAGGTCGATGCCCCGCGTTGGGAAAGAACGAGCTTCCCCGGATTCACGAATCCTCCTCCATACATCTATCCAACTGAATTTTCCTTAAGAGATATCAAGGCGAAGTATCCGGGAGCGCCTGTCGTGGCCTACGTAAACACCACCGCTGATGTAAAGGCGGAAAGTGATATCTGCTGCACTTCTGCGAATGTTGTAAAGGTCATAGAATCGCTTTCCTGACGAAACAGTCATATCGTATCCCTGACAAGAATCTTTCGATGTGGGCGCAGAAACACACAAAGAAAAAAATCATCGCCTGGGACGGGTTCTGTCATGTTCACGAAAGGGTCTCGCCTGAGGATGTGATACGGGCAAGGGAAGAGCATCCCGGGGCGTTGCTGATGGCGCATCCTGAATGCAGGCTTGAAGTTCTTGAGATGGCCGATCATGTGACAAGCACGTCGGGGATGTTGAGATTCGCCAAGGCATCGATCTGAGAGAGAATTCATCGTCGGGACAGAGATAGGACTCATGTACCGTTTGAGAAAGGATAATCCGGAGAAGTCCTTTTATCCCCTGAGAAGAGACATGGTTTGCCCTACCATGAAAATGACCACCCTCTTCAGTATCTTGCAGGGCACTGAAAGAGAATTCTATATGTTGTTAAAGTGCCGGAAGAGATACGGGCTCCCGCGAAGAAGGCTCTCGACAGGATGCTTGACATCAGCTGAGAGTTGCTTATGGATGCCTTTTGGAAAATAGCTGAAAGACGCATCGCTGAGGCTATGCTGAACGGCGAATTCGATGACCTTGAAAACAAGGGCAAGCCAATCCAGTTCGAAGATGAGACATGGATTCCTGAAGACCTCAGAATGGCCTACCGGTTCCTGAAGAATGCCGGATGTATCCCTCCTGAACTGGAAATCCGAAACGAAGTAGTCAATCTGTGCAAATTATTGAACACACTTGATGACGATAAAGAAAGACTGAAGAAGATCAGGGAACTGAATTTCAAGCTCATGAAGCTGAACATGAACCGCAAGAAGCCCCTCACACTTGAAGACTTCCCTGAATATGAGGAAAAGATAATGGACAGGATCGCCGGCGGCAAAACACAGCGCTGACCCGACCGGGAATTCGGTCTGCCTTCAGTATGTTTCTTCAGTTGCTTTATCTAATCTGGACTGATGCTCGCGGTATCCATTCTGAAATAGACGTATTGACTGTCCGAAGTGACATACCCGGCCCAGATATCTTCAATAGGGTCGCTGTTGGAAGAATCGTTTTTGTCATCAAGATGAGCAGGAATTCCATTCCAGTCGTTTACCTGTCCATCCAATACAATGGTCGCAGCCCAGGCAAGTCCTGTCATAGCGATTACCGCCGTCAGGATAATCAGAGCTTTGCCGAGATTGGCATTTCTCTTTCTGATAATCCACGCGGCAGAGGCTGCAAAAAGAAGTCCCACAATTATCATGCCCCATTCAGACAATGTCGGTATCGGTCTTGTTCCACCCTGAAAGAGGATCGGAGATGTGTAGTCACTTGCTTTTCCCATGACACTGGCATGATAAATTATCTTCATGGTTCCTGAAGGATTATTCAGAAGACTCCTTAGCGCCCTGAATTCTGCCGCTGCAGAGCCCTGATATCCGTTGCCGTACCCTATCCCATATGTTGAATAATCAGTATTCAGCAATGAAAACCCTGACCCTTGCTGATATCCGAAGATCTGAGTCGGTCCCAGTATGCCGTTTTCATTATCAAACAAAATGCGCACGATATAATCAATACCCTGTACATCCTGCGACTGTAACAACTGCGCTACATGTACTGTTCCGCCTGTGGCAGGGTTGTTGTCTGCATCTATAAGAGCTTCATACATGTACCCCGCCAAAGAATCCGTACCATAGGCCGAGAAAGCCAGGAAGATCTCATCACCTTTATCCGTCTTTAATTCTTTCAACGGGATCTTGAATTCATAGGTCTTGTGCTGGTAATCGACTTTGTCCGTATAGGTAAACCCCGGCCCGCCCCATCTGGTTTCAGGCACTGAAACCTTGTATTCCTTTACACCTTTACCTGTCCAGACAAAGACCTTTGTATAATCTTTATCTCCGTCCAGGGTATTATCTCCCGTAAAATCAATAGCCACATACAGGTTTCGGTCGTCATTCCGTACCCATCCATATGCAAAAGTAGAGGGGTGTCCAGACCCCGAAGGACAATATTCCCTGAAAAAAGGCGCCTGGTCGCCGATCTCATCCAGCCTTCCATTCATATTCAGAGAACCCGGATGAGAATCCATCCTATATGAGTAAAAACTGGCATGAGTGTCCATTGGTTCGCCCGTATTGACCACTGGGAACTGAAACGGATGACCGGTCAGAATCCTGGTTTCGATCCTTGCGGTCAGCTTAAGGATCTTGTCTTTTGAGTCAGGACCGAATGTGACCTCTACGGGTTTCGTTGCATCGATCACATCAAAATCCCTTCCCGACAGTTTCTTTGTTCCGTCCGGCAGGTTTTTTACTTCAACGGGGGACTTTCCTCCGAGAAAGACAGAATCTATATGCGCGGCCCCCCCGCCTGTCTGCCTGATACGCAATTTGACCTTGCCGGCACTGTCAATGAAACTCTCCAGAGAGATTTCTCTTTCCCTGAAATATTTGTTGTAACCGATACTTCCAGCTTTTTTCCAGGTGTTGTCCTTAAGAACAAGTATTTCTAATTCGCCGTTCGGTTTTCCTCTGTCGATAAGATCGTTCGCAGGATAAAGAACGCTGGATGTCTTCGCAAATACAAGCACAGGCATTAAAAGCATCATGGTCAGAATTGATGCCAACCTTATCCACTTTTTCATATATAGCCCTCCCCGCTCTTTTAGAAATGACAATATTCGATATATAGTGAAACACAAAATAGCTGGGTTGTCAATTACAGAGACGTGTTGCGGGTACATATTGAAAATAATCAGTTGAGTATGATATAAAGGTTAACACCTTGACAAAGGAGGCATTGACACAGACTTATATATTGAATTCTTATTTTTGATGGCTGGATGCCAGGGAAGAGGAGTGGACCTTGCGGTGATTCTCCCGCTGCCCCGCAGCCGTGAAGGGAACGAAAGCCTAAAGAAGCCACTGTTCCGGTTAACCCGGGATGGGAAGGCAGGCAAGTAGGACGCCCGGAGCCGGAAGACCTGTCCAGACCATGAAGACCACTAAATAATTTCCCGAGGGAGGAAGAGATGAGACAAAATATACCTTCAATAATTGCTGTCCATTATTTTTCTGACCCTTTCAATTTTGATGAATTCGTAAAAAGTCGTCATTCCCGCGAAGGCGGGAATCTATGTGCTCGTAACTTCTTGAAAAGAATGGATTCCCGATTACGGACTTCGGGAATGACAGCCATGAAAAGGACTTTTTGCGATGTTGTCAATTTTGCATTCCCGGCTTTTAATCTTGTGTTTTTACAGCTCCCGGCAAATATGAAGAAGATAGTTTTTATAACAGGCGGCGCCAGAAACGGGAAGAGTTCTTTTGCTCTGAAACAGGCCTCGGACATTCCCGGCAAGAAGGCGTATATCGCAACTGCGGAGGCGCTTGATGAAGAAATGCGGAAGAGGATAGAGGACCACAGAGAACAGAGGGGGAGAGAGTGGGACACTTTTGAAGAGCCCTTAATGATTGCTGAGGTAATCAATAAAATAGGAGACAGTTACGACACGCTTGTTCTCGATTGCCTCACATTGTGGCTGTCCAATATCATGCACTCAAACCTTATTATTGAGACTGAAATCGAACGTCTGATATCATCGCTCCGCTCTCATCGGACTTCTGTCTTCATAGTCTCCAATGAAGTGGGCATGGGAATTGTCCCTGAGAACGAGATGTCAAGGAAGTTCAGGGACATGGCCGGGCTGCTGAACCAAAAGATTGCAGGGGCTGCAGATGAGGTCTATATTGTTGTTGCAGGAATACCATTAAAAATAAAGGGGACACATGATACAGGAAGCAATTAGAAAAATACCAGCTCTCAACGGCAGCTTTATTGAAAGAGCTCAAAGACGTCTTGATATCCTGACCAAGCCGCAGGGAAGTCTCGGAAGGCTCGAGGAATTTGCAAAACAGCTTGCTGCGATAACAGAGAATACCATGCCTGTACTCGATAAAAAGGTCATCTTCACCTTTGCAGGAGACCACGGGGTTGCAGCGGAAGGAGTTTCAGCATATCCGAAGGAAGTGACAAGACAGATGGTAGTCAACATCATCCGGGGAGGGGCTGGAATAAATGTTCTTGCGAGGCATGCCGGCGCTGATGTGGTTGTCGTTGACATAGGAGTTGATTTTGATTTTTATGAAGCATCTCTCTCTTTTCCCACAGGAGAGACGGCAGGCCGGTTAATATCAAACAAGGTTGTCATGGGCACAAAAAATATGAGAAATGGACCTGCAATGACCAGGGATGAAGCAATTAAGTGCATAGAGGTTGGGATCGACCTTGCAGGGGCTTATTCCCTGAAAGGCTATAACATATTCGGCACTGGGGAGATGGGCATCGGAAACACAACCCCGTCATCCGCAATAGCAGCTGTGCTGACAGGCAGCCCCGTATCCGAGGTGACCGGAAGGGGGACAGGCATAGACGATGATGTGTTTATGAATAAGGTAAGAATAATCGGAGAGGCGATATCAATAAATAACCCTGATCCTTCAGACCCTCTTGATGTTCTCTCAAAGGTCGGCGGAGCGGAAATAGGAGGCATTGCGGGTTTAATTATCGGCGCGGCAGCGAACAGAATACCCGTTGTGATAGACGGATTTATATCAACCGCCGGCGCCCTAATAGCTTATTGCCTTGAACCAAAGACAAAAGATTATATGTTTGCAGCACATAACTCCGTTGAAAGAGGGCACAAGGCAATGCTCGACAAAATGGGACTTCAGCCCATTCTCGACCTCAACCTGAGACTCGGCGAAGGCACAGGCGCCGCCCTTGCCATGCTCATCATTGAGGCAGGACTGAAGACTTATAAAGAAATGGCAACATTTGGTGATGCAGGGGTATCCGAATGAGGGGATTCAATTGTTGAAGAGATTCCTGATAGCCTTACAGTTCCTGACGATAATTCCGTTAAGGAAAAACCTTGTGATCTCCGAGGCCGATATCCCGCAGAGCTCATCATACTTTGTTATGGTGGGACTTATTCAGGGGGCATTGCTGGCAGCCACTGCTTTTGCAGCAGGGCGTGTATTCGACCCGGGACTTACTGCGGGCATAACGCTTCTCGTGCTCGTCTTGTCAAATGGGGGATTTCATCTTGACGGACTTGCAGACACCTTTGATGCACTTGCTGCAAAGGGCGACAGAGAGAAGAAACTCGCTGTAATGAAAGACAGTACAATCGGCCCTGTCGGAGTAATCGCTATATTTTTCTCTCTGCTCATAAAATATCTTGCAATAAAGAACCTTACCATCTTCCCGTTATTTATTCTCTATTCCTCACTCTTGTTCATGCCGGCAATTTCAAAACTGGCTATGGTCGTTTCAATGTTTTATGCAAAATCAGCCAGGGAAGATGGTCTTGGAAGGCTTTTCATAGAGGGCGTCGGATTCAGGGAGATTCTGGTTTCCATCATAATCGTCCTTTCTTCACTCGTCGTTGTCCAGGTCTTTTTCAACAACTATATGTCGGTCAGTCAATATATGTTTTATGCGATGGCCCTTGTGTCGGTTTATTTCATCTGCCTGATAGCTGTAAATTTTCTCGGCAGGAAATTCGGCGGGCTGACAGGGGACACGCTCGGCGCGATAAGCGAGATTGCAGAGATAACTTTTTTACTCCTGGTGATAACATGGTCACGACTCTTTATTTAATCAGACACGGCGAGACAGAAGGGAGTGAAACAAAGAGGTACAAGGGTACTCTGGATGTGCCGCTCTCTGAAAAAGGGATAAAACAGGTGGAACATCTCTCGCGGTATATTCTCAGGGTGGTGAACCTTACAGCAGTCTACTGTTCCGATCTGAGCAGGGCGCTGAAAAGCGCAGAGATCATTGCAAAGCCGCATTCACTCAGTCCCATTGTAGTTTCTTCCTTGAGGGAGCGCAATTTCGGGCACTGGGAAGGCATGTCATTCGACGAGATTAAGGTGAAGTATCCGCAGGAGTTTGCCGACTGGGCAGAAAATCCCATGGCATTTAGCCCTGTGAATGGAGAAACAACTCTGGAAGTGAGAGACCGCGTGATAGACGGATTCGAAACAATCATATGTGCCAATGCTGGTAAAAACATTGCGATTGTAGCGCACGGCGGTGTGAACAGGGTAATCCTGTGCCATATTCTCGGAATACCTATGGAAAACATCTTCAGGCTCGAGCAGGATTTCGCGGCATTGAATATCATCGAATTCTGGGACAAATATCCGGTCGTTAAACTGATGAACGGCATAATTCGAGTCTGTGTATAAAGTAAATATGTTAACACCCTCCCCAACCCCTCCCCTCAAGGGAGGGGCGGTTTTACTACCCTCTCCCTTGAGGGGAGAGGGCAAGGGTGAGGGTGTTTAACAGTTTATACACAGACTCTAATTAAGGAGGTGATAAAGGATAAAATCAATCGGATGAAGGCAGAAGGATGATGCCGTGCTGTAGTGGATGTCAGGGAAGAATGGTGAGAAGCCAGCGCTGCCCCGCAGCCGTGATGGGAACGAAAGCCTGTTTTACCACTGTTATGGGTAATGCCATAATGGGAAGGTTGGCGAGTAGGTTGCCCTGAGCCGGAAGACCTATCCAGACTACAAAGCTTGGCAGAAAATCAAAAGTGACAAATCAATATTGTTCCCGAGGGAGGAAAAATGCGTTTCGCAAGAGTCTGTCAGCTAATGTTTGCATGTATGATTTATGTAATTTATCAGATCGTCCCCTTTTCTGCATTTGCAGAAGAGCCGGTCAGGCTTGACGAAGTAGTTGTCACTGCCACCCGCCTGGAAGAACCCATTGAAGATGTTGCTCAGGACATTACAGTCATCACCAGAAAAGAAATCGAATCCGGAAGTTACAGAGACCTTACTGAAATTGTCAGGAATGCATCGGGTCTGCATCTCACTGAATACGGCAACCGGGGCGCAAACGCACTTGCGAGCCTCAGGGGGTCCACTGTTGAGCAGGTCCTTGTCATGGTTGATGGAAAGCGCCTGAACAAGCCCGGTGACGGCCTGTTTGATCTCAATACGCTTCCCGTGCCGATAGAGAATATCGAACGGGTTGAAATCCTGAGAGGCGCTTCATCCGCACTGTATGGGGCGGATGCGATGGGCGGCGTCATTAATATCATTACGCGAATTCCCGACACGGCCTCAGCAAAACTGACCGCGTCTTACGGAAGGTTTGCAACACAAGACTACAGCATCGCTGCTTCACAAAAAATAAGAAACACCGGCTTTTTCATCTCACTTTCAAAAGAGAAATCCGACGGATTCAGGACAAATTCAGATTACGATATAGATGCGATAAGCACAAAAATATCCCACAATGCATCCCAGGATATTCGAGTGGACCTGACGTTCGATTACAACCATAAAGATGCCGGTTCTCCCGGGGCGCTGACGTGGCCCACACCTCTGGCATCGGAGACTGACGAAAACCTTATCGCAGGAATCACTTTCAAAATCAAAGACACGATCCTGAAACTATACAGCCACAATGCCAGGATCCGTTATATCAATCCCGGCAGTGAAGATAATACTCATAAAAACCATGTGAATGGGATAGATCTTCAGCAGACCCTCGCCATCGGCTCATCAAATCTTCTGACCGGAGGAATCGAGATACTTGAAGAAGATATTGACAGCAGCGATAATATGAACCCCTCCAATTCCATCGGCAGTCACAGCAGGACACGTAAGGGCATATTCCTCCAGGATGAGATATCACTCACTGATAAAGTCATCACGACACTCGGCCTCAGATATGACGCTATTGCAGATCATGCCAGGTTCAGCCCTAAGGCCTCGGTCCTGTTCAAACTTCCGTGGGACTCAACGATCTCCCTGTCGGCAGGTCAGGGGTTTCGTGTGCCTGAGATGAACGCCCTGTTCTGGCCCGATACAGGCTGGGCAGCAGGAAACCCGGACCTCAAGCCTGAGAAATCAGTTGAATACGAAAGCGTCGTCAGGAAGTCCTTCGGAAACACAGGTGACATTAAGATGGTTGTCTTCGAAAAAATATCCGATGACCTTATCCAGTGGCAGGAGGTCAGCCCCGGCAAGTGGTCCCCGGTAAATATATCCAAAGCAAGGATAAGGGGGTTCGAGACAGAGGGGAAACTACATCTCGCATTGATGGACCTTGGGGTCAATTACACCTTCACGGACCCGGAGGACAGGTCAACAGACAGTAAAATAAGGTTCGGCACAAGACATCAGGTAAAAGGTTCTCTCTCGGCATATCCTATGAAAGGTACGACAGTTGCACTCGAAGGTAGTTATGTTTCGATGTATGTTGTGCAGAAAGGGGACCCTGGTTGTTATTTTCTTCTCGATGGAAAGATCAGCCGGGAAATAAAACTTCCCAAAGGCGCGGCTGAAGTGTTCATAATCGGCAAAAATATGCTGGACAGGGATTTCCAGACAATAAAGGATTATCCTATGCCGCCTGTTCAGTTCTTCGGGGGGATAAGTTACAGGTTCTGATTCATAAGGAGAGTTGTCTTGCCCGGAAACTTGCCCCCAAGGAATTCTATCAATCATTATGAAGAATTGATTCGAAATACTCTATGGTCTTTTTAAGTCCGGTCTTCAGGTCAATTGTCGGCTGCCAATGAAGTTTTTCGGCGGCAAGACTTATATCAGGCTGCCTCTGCCTCGGATCATCTGAGGGCAGGAGGTGGAACACGATCTTTGATTTGGAGCCGGTCATTTCTATTACCTGTTGTGCCAACTCAAGTATGGAAAACTCAGCGGGGTTGCCCAAATTGACAGGTCCGGTAAACTCATCAGGACTATTCATCAATCTCATCAGTCCGTTTACAAGATCGTCAATATAACAGAAACTCCTGGTCTGCGAACCATCCCCGAAGACCGTTATATCTTCGCCCTTGAGCGCCTGCAGGATGAAATTGCTCACGACTCTGCCGTCGTTGGGGTGCATATTTGGACCATAGGTATTGAATATTCGCGCGACCTTGATCTTCAGGTTGTGCTGCCGGTGGTAGTCGAAAAAAAGGGTCTCTGCGCAGCGTTTACCCTCATCATAGCAGGATCTGATGCCAATTGGATTTACATTGCCCCAATAGCTTTCAGGCTGCGGATGTACTGTCGGGTCTCCGTAGACCTCGCTGGTGGATGCCTGGAGTATCTTTATCTTCAGCCTCTTTGCGAGACCAAGCATGTTAATGGCGCCATGAACAGCGGTCTTGATGGTCTGGACCGGATCAAACTGGTAATGGATTGGAGATGCAGGACAGGCAAGGTTGTAAATCTCGTCAACCTCAATAAAGAGAGGAAAGCATATGTCATGACGCATGACTTCAAAATAGGGATTAGATATAAGACCTACAATATTTGACCGTCTTCCGGTGTAAAAATTATCTATGCAAAGCACATGATGTCCGTCTTTCAGCAGGCGTTCACATAGGTGCGAACCGATGAATCCGGCTCCGCCGGTGACTAAAATTGTCTTATCGCTCAGCACTATTTTCTCCCTCGCAACAATATATGATTTCGCTAATATCTGTTTAAAATACCTTATTTCTTCAGATCTTTCAATGGATTTAAAAGAAAATGGGAAAAGAGCTCTATCCCGAAAGGATGTCCTTAATTTTTTCCTGATATAGCACCTTATGGTAAAATGGTAGCATACTGATACGCTCGTAAAAGGATTGGACCGAATATCTCGATTGATAATCTGTCATAGAATATCATACAAGCCTCAATGGTCAAGTTTGAATATTGCGGAAGACCGCCTTAATTTCCCATTGGATGTGATCAATGCCGAGACCGGGTTCAGGCAATAAGACGACTGGGAAGGAATCCCGTATAAAAATGAAACTTCTGCTGATTAGTAATGTGGATTTTCCGGAAGGTGAAGCCGGCAGTCAGCATTCTGCGCTAATTGCCAGGGGTCTGAGAGAGAACGGGGCACGCTGCCATCTTATCATTCCGCACGGTTCAGTTCTGGGCGCTTATTTGAAAGAAAGAAAACTCAAAGGTCATTTTGACGGGGTCCCCTATTTCTATATGAACGGTAAGACGACCCAGTCGGACGGACTTCTGCAATATATCCTGGAGAGTTACAGGGGGATGTTTGCAACGAGCAAGCTTATAGTCGGGAGATTACGGAAAAAACAGATTGATGCCGTGATTATCGCGAATCCTGACGCCATCGAATTCCTGCCTGTCATCCTGACATGTATGATTTTTCGCGTGCCCATTTTTCTTCTGATAGGGGAAAGAATGACTATCACAAAAGACCGGTTTTCTTTTAGACATAAGCTGAGGAAACTGGGGTTTTTCCTTTCGGAAACGGCCGTACCGAGGCTTGCAAATGGGATAATCGTTATATCATCCGCCCTTGAGCAGTATTACAGATCACGCTTCCCTGCAATACGGACAATCCTCTCGCCGATTTTGATAGACCCCGGGCGAAGGGAAATCAACAGGGGCACAGGCGGAAGAAAGAATGATTATTTCACATTGCTATACTGCGGGAGTTTTGGCGAGAAGGACGGCATTGATTATATTCTCAGGGCTTTCCGAAAAATAATTTTATCGGGAAGAGAGGCCCGCCTGACGCTTGTAGGAAGACCGCCCTATCAGGAGATAATGGATAATCTTGATTGTCTCATCCGGAAATACCAGCTTCAGGGACATGTGGAATTAACCGGTTTTGTGCCCCGCCGTAAACTGCAAATGCTGCAGGAAAACGCTGATATCTTGCTGGCGTGCAGAACAAACAGCAGATATTCAAATTATGGTTTTCCCTGGAAACTGGGCGAGTACTGCCTGACCGCCAAACCTATCCTGGCAACAAGGACGAGTGACATAGAACGGTATTTCGAGGATAATGTCAGCCTTTTTATAGCCCAGCCTGAAAACGTGGATTCGATCGCCGAGCGGCTGACTTTTATTATGGACCATTATAATGAGGCTTTAAAGATCGGAGAAACCTCACGAAAAACAGCTGAAGTGAATTTCAACTATCTGACGGAAACCCGTAAGATTCTGAATTTTATCAAAGCGGGAAGTAATTGCCATGTCGCCGATCTGTGATAAGCTGTTCGCCCTGACCAGGGACAGGTCGCTTCACAATGGACTGGAAGCGCCTCCCCCATGCTACCTTGTCTTTGAGGTTACGACCCGCTGCAATCTCAGGTGCGTCATGTGCCCGCACGGGATCGGCGCAGTGCAATCCCCCCGCGATGCCGCCGATGTCCTGGTGAAGGACTTATGGGAATTTATCGAAACGACCGATATCGTTCATCTGAATTCAGTCGGGGAACCCCTGCTCGCAGGTCCTTTCTGGAGAATACTGCGTCTTCTAAAGGGCAGGAAGCGGCCCGGAATCAGCATCAACACCAACGGACATCTACTGTCGGCTGAAAACGCGGCGAGTCTGTTTGAGGCGCCTTTGCATACGGTCAGCGTATCCCTGGACGCGGCCCGCCCTGAGACCTACCGAAGACTTCGAGGCGCCGATTTTCGGAAAGCTATCCGCGGGATTGAGCATCTCGTTCGGGCGCGTGATTCCCGCAAGGACTCCGAGGCCAGATTGGGCGCCAGCATGGTACTCATGGAAGAAAATATCAGGGAACTGACAGAATTCATAGAGCTTGCAGCAGGACTCGGTCTTGAATTCGTCTCTCTTATTCACCTGGTGCCTCCCGGCACGCATCAATGGCTGGTATCAGGATCCGATGGCTGGGAATTTGATTATCACAAACAGCAGCTGTTGAACCATCCGGACATCTCCGACAGAATGCTGCTTCGCGCATTGGAAGTCGCCGGGGAGAAAGGGATCACAATCCTCAGCTGTAATTCATTATGGTTTACACGAATGAAGGATAACGACAGGTGCCCGCGATTTGAACTGGGAGGAATCGGAGGGCACGGCATGTCGAACGTCGATGCATTAGAGCTTTCGGATTGCCCTCACCCATGGGAGTGGCTTCAAGTGCGGGGCAACGGCGATGTTCTACCGTGTCTGTATGCGCAGAAGCCCGTAGGCAACATTGTAAAAGACGGGGGAGTAAAAGGGATCTGGAACGGGCCCGAACTGCGCCGTTTGCGTAAGGATATTATTGCCGGCCGACTCAATCGCGTCTGCGCAGGCACCGCGTGCCCCTATCCGACAGGCAGGCCGAAATCCAAGACGGGGTTAAGACGGTATACCGGCCAGATCGTCAGGTGGTTCAGCCGGCAATAACGCCGGGAAGGTTTTAACCCTCCGCGCAACTCGCGGCCGGGGAAATGATTAACACTGCCAGGGATCTCATGGCCCGCCTTACCTGAAGGTCACTATCGGCAGATCTTTCCTCCTGAAGAACAATCCACGCAGAAATCCTTTCCGAAGGCCGCCAGCTGCGGCGCCCGACACTGATGCAGTCAGGAACGTACACCAATTGCCGTGCCACTTTCTTCCCATGTCGGGTTGAGTGATATTGTAGTATTTCATGACGGTCCACTGGTCTTCGAAAGCCAGATCTCTTCGCGACAGGTTTATCGCGCGGTCACAAGGATCCTCAAAGCAAAAACCACCCTCCACCTGCATTCGCAGGTAGTTGTTGCGAGAACACCGTCTGAGCCTTCAATAAAATCGAAGCTGTTTATGAAATGCCCGCCCGGCCTCAAGACCCGATGCGCCTCACTAATAACGTCGGCCAGGTCGGGATGAGAGAGCTCTTCCAGCACCGACACCGAGCACACAACGTCAAAAGAATTGTCCGGAAAATTATTTTTCCCTTTGGCAAGCAGCCCCCGCTGAAAGTGGCCCTTGGGCAGGCCGGCAACAAATGCCTGGTAATTCCTGTCCCATTCCTTTGCCTCAGGGAAGTAGGGCAAGGCCTGATAATCGTCTATGCCGTGAACTTCGTGGGAGTCGCCCAACTGCCGGAAGAGACTCGGGTTAAAGCCGTGACCGAACTCCAATACCCTCTTGACGCCGGACAACTTCTCGATCTGACTGAAAATAAAACAGTAGCCTATGGGCTTGAGAAATCCAATGGATATTTCACGAAGGGGAGCATAGCGTCGCGACAGCTCCCACCACTGTTCCACTGCGCCTACATCAATCATTCTTCGTCCTTATTAAAGTCTTCGCCCTGCGGGAAAACATTTCTGTTTGAGCCATCCTTTGTTCTGCCGTCGCGTAAGCGTGGCATCTGCGAAGGACACCTGAACGTTTGACGAATATGACGTCCACCTGTATGAGAGCGCCGTCGAGAGGCCGGTACAAATTGCCTATTATGTCGTATACGCAGAAATCGCGGTCCGCCATATATGCGACAACTTCGTGAAAAACAGGACCATTCTCGAATGTATTAAAAAGGGTCGTCTCAAGGATCAAAACCTCACTTGATTCAACGGTTTTTGAGGCCCCTGCAAGGACATCAAGCTCAGCACCCTGGACATCCACTTTGAGCAGGACGGGTCCGTCGGCAGCGACAGACTTCACCTCTGCATCAATAGTCGTTACGGCCACTTCCCGCTGTGTGCCGTTAACGTCGGATTCCTCCTCCGGCTCAAGCAGAAAACTCGACCCGACCAGGTCAGGATGGATGTTGATATTACGCACTCCCTGATGCGCCGCCGCCGCCGCTTTGATGACTGTTGACTTCGGATGTTCCCGAACGAGCAGATCGAGATCTCCTCCATATTCCTCCAATGGCTCCAGCAGGAGATATGACGAGTCGGGAAAGAGGCGCAAACACGTCCTCGTAAAGTCGCCGTAAGCAGCCCCCACGTCGATGACAAAACCAGGGACAAACCCCGTATTCTTCATATTTGTCAATGCGCCTTCCATACTCAGCCGTGCGGAGACGCCTGCCATTGCAGAAGGAACGATTGTATATCCCAGACTGTGCGCGAAGCGTTGCACCATCTGCCTGACTTGATTCATAAGAAGGGGCATAAATATCTCACAAAAAACGATTCCCTTTGTTCACAGTCAGAATCATGCGGGCGGCAGCCGATCCTTTGAAGCATCTGGGACATTTCTCCCGAGCACCCATGCATCTGCAGCATTTTCCAACTGCGAACAGATATCTCCTGCACCGCACTCCCCTCGCATAAGCAATACTCCGCCGGGTTCTAAACTGATAGAGTACTCCTTATGAATATGCCGTGTCAAACTTGCAGAGAAAATGCTTCCGGCTTTGTGATTAGGACGCAAGTAATGGTCGTAAAGAGTTATTAATCAATGCGCCTATGATCGTATCCAGGAGTCTTATAAACATTTTCTTCAAGGGGCTGTCCTTTGCCGGGACCCTTTTCCTGCCGACCCGGACCTGACTTCTGCAGCCATTTTTTCCAGAGCTCTCCCCAAGCGCGCTCCGAAGGACTTGATGTCGAGGAAGGACACGGACGGCGCAGCTTCAGCCATCCTGCGGGCCATGCGCTCCCTCAGACCGGGATTCAGGGCCGTCGAGATGGCCAACTCCACATAGCGCCCGGGAGTATCAGCTATCAGTTCATCAAGGCCCAACGCACCCATCATGGCCGATCCCTGCATGCCGCGCTGCGTCGTCCCGCGAAGGGTCACGGCCGGGCACAGAGCAACCAGAGGTTCAATGAATGATGCCGCCCCTGAATATGGAAATGTGTCAAGATAGACGGTGACATGCTTGAGCAGCTCTACAATCTCCCCAGGACTTAAAACGGGTAAAATAGTCAGGCGATCACCCGGAACTCCGGCTTCTTCGAATTCAATCCTGAGATGGTCCGAGATATGCCGGCAGTTCGACGGCGTTCCCCAGTTGGGGCTGAACGGATAGATCAGGAGTTCACTGTCAGGGATGGCTTGCAAAATCTCAGCCCATGCCTTCTTCAATTCGGGAACAAGCTTATGCGCTGACCCGCCCGAGGCGAACGACACCGGTCGTTTGGGTATTTGCACTTTTATTTCGGATTTGGACTGATTGACCCCCGGGTGCATATCTCCCATGGCAAAACAGTTGAACATGCCTTCCATAAGCATGACTCGTTCGGAATAGTGCTCCTGAACCCTGCCCGGCGGTTCAGTAACAGCTGCAGTCAACACATAGTCAGTGCGGGTCAGGCCGGTGGTAACGGGCCAGATGGCCGAGGGAATTACCTGGATTGCGGCAAGCCTGTGGGCCAGCAGCATCAGGTAGCCCGACGACTGGGCCGCCAGAGTATTGCATATGATCAAGATATCCAGGCCGAGGCTTCGAATCGCAGAAACCTGCCCGCGTATATCTTTCTCTTCCACTACCGCCAATTCCTCACAATGAGCCCGCATAAACCCTGAGAACGAATTCGTGCCGGGACCCGCCAGGGTTATCATTATAGGATGAAACCTTTGCCGGTCCAATCCGCCGGAAAAAGCCGCGGCGATATAGCTTTCGGTCCTGGCCTCCATGTCGCGAACAAGAATTCCTACCCGCAATCTTTTACTGCTGCTACCGACGCCGCGATCATAATCAAGCTCGTGCCCTTCTGATTTCATGAAGCATTCTATACAGCGCCCGGCAGAAACGGCAAAAGACCGCAGGTTTCTCCAGGTAAACAGCATGGGTATGAATTGATATGATTCGGCTACGTTTGCCGACATACGTCGTCCCGCGTCCGGATTCTGATGATTATTCAATATTCGTTCCATATGCGTAAATAGTTTTGTCAGGAAAGACGTAGCCTCTTCAAATTGCACGGCGTCCATCAGGAACGGCGTCTTGAAAAGGAGGGCGGTCAAGCTCCCGGATTTCAGAAGCAAGTCCTCCTTCAGATCGACCTGATGACAAGTCTCAAAGGCATACTTGCCCATAGATAAGGCATAAAACAGCGAATAACAATCCATCCCCTCCGACGCGGCAAGTTTTTTTTGCGCATACCGGTACAGCCATGATTCGAAAACACCCAGGTCTCGTCTTCTAAAGGATACCGGGGTCAAATGATGAATCAGTCCGTATTTTGCAAACAGCTTGCCGATGTCCTGCTGCGTCCTCCTTGGGGCATGGATGAGCAGAATAGCAAAGACAATTCTCAGTGCGGACGTCAGGGACCAGCCTGAGCGCGTCTGCATTAACAGTATGATTCTTTTCTTGACTCTCTCTACAATGGTTTTAGCCATGCCGCTGCTCTATCACCATAAAGTTTTGCAGTTTCACTGCCGTTCAGCCTATCCAGATATGTCAGAAGATGCAGGCATAAATCAAAAGCCTCATATACAAAATGTAGGATGACAAACATACGCATCAAACAGTCCTTATCAAGCTCTTCCATTGAAAAAAGCGACTTTACGTAGACAGCGTCGGTCCACAGCGCTTGTTTAGCCTTCAGCAAAGCGGCCCTGTTCCGGCTGAACGGATGAAAGGCCCTTGATTGTATGCCCGTGAACGTGAAAAGAGAAAAACCCGCATCCCGCAGAGCCCTATCCACTTCCGCGAACAGCGGTTGACCACGGTAAAGGGGTACAAATTCAACTTCCGTATGGACAACCAGAATTGTCTCTAAAAAGCGGACGGCGCCACGCAGTATATCCAGCTCCGCGCCCTGGACATCCAATTTCAGGTAATGCGCTCCGGCTGCCTCGGTGATATCGTCCAGTTTTCGGGTTGTTACCGGGATCTCCCTGACAACCCGGACCTGGTCTTCGAGGTCTGGAAAACACTGAAGTACGCGGGGATTAGGTTCATAAAGCGAAGAAGTCATAGAAGAGTTGCATACCCGGAAATGGCCCGGGCTCCCGTCACCCAGGACGAAAGGATAATATGCATGCGCGGAAGAAGATATTTCATTCAGCTTTTTGCATTCACTCTCAATAGGCTCAAAACCCACAACCTGCGCAAGCCCCAAATCCACAATGCGGGCATGCAGATCGCTGCCGGGTCCCAGCCACATTGCGCCGGCATCGACTATTTTGATTTGAGGCAGGGATGGGAAAATATCCGAGACACTGAAGGCCTTGCTGCCGTGAGCCGCTCCGGATTGAGGAGTCCTTAGCCGGTCGGTGCGTAAACCTCTCATCCGGCCAAGAAGTCTGACCAATGCATCAAACATCCGGGTGGACCTTGCGCTTTTCTTCCGCATCGATCATTTCCCAGGATTATGCGCGGCAAAGAATACGTAAGACTCCATCCGGGAAAGTGCGCCCTGAGCTTTCTCAAGTCGGAGATATAACAGATATGATCTCCAATACGGTTTTGCTCTTTGTAAGAATAATCGATTTTCAGCCCGCCGATCTCTTCAATAAGGTGAATACATTCCAGGACCGAAGCCGCATTGTCACGTCCGCCCCCGAGATTATACACTTCGCCGGTGCGCGGGTTGCGCGCAAATTCCTCAAAAGCTTTTATCACATCGTGGCTGTGAATCTGATCCCGCACCTGTTTGCCTTTATAGCCGAATATTGTATAGGGGATATGGTTAACTGCGGCATGCACGAGATAAGAAAGGAAACCGTGAAGTTCAACACCGGAATGACAGGGCCCGGTCAAACAACCGCCGCGAAAAATGCCGACTTTAATGCCGAAGTACAAGCCGTATTCCTGAGCCAGGATGTCTGAAGCGGCTTTTGATGCGCCAAAAAGGGAGTGCATACAGCGGTCAATGCGGCACTCTTCACCGATACCGTTGTAGTCTTCAGATCGAGCATAGTCATAGCGGGTCTCCAATTCAACAAGAGGGAGTTCATTGGGAGCGGTGCCGTAGACTTTGTTTGTGCTCATGTGGATGAATACGGCCTCCGGCGAAAACCGTCGGGCAGCCTCCAGCAGATTAAGAGTTCCGCCGGCGTTAACATCAAAGTCAACCAATGGAATTTCACGCGCCTTGTCATGAGACGGCTGCGCAGCGCAGTGTATTATGAGATCGAATGCGTGCCTGCTGAACAACCCGAAAATTTGTTCCCGGTCCCGGATATCAATGGGGAAATGGGTGAAATGTCTGCACGCCAGCCTGAGTTGTTCCAGATTCCAGGTCGTGTCTCCCTTCGGTCCAAAGAACTGTTGCCGCATATTATTATCGATTCCAACTACGTTGTGACCTTGCGAGTCAAAATGTCTGACCGCTTCCGAACCGATCAAGCCACTGCTGCCTGTCACCAATATATCCATAAACCGAGTTTCCTTTACAGGGTATGAATAATTTTTCCCGGGACCGCATTTAGAAAAATTCCGTTCTATAATAACACACTGCACCGGAACGTATTTCTTTCGGCGCCTTCCTTCACAAAAGAACATACAGCCTTTTCAGCACAGAATGCACGTCGCAGGGGGAGACATTTATTTCGGAGATTTTGGGGCCTTGATGAATGAATCAACTTGTCGCTCAGCATGAAGAAAAGCCCTTTGCCTTCCATTCATTCTATGTTCCGGCTATAATTTGAAAAGAGACATAGCTTTGGAGAAAGAAAGTTCAGGCTGGAGATCTTCATTGTTAAGGTCCCCGTAGGCACCTGAGGGCAATCGCCGTATGGGTGCAAATCCCCATGCCAACGGCGGATTACTCCTCAGGGACCTGAAGATGCCCGACTTCAGAGAGTATGCCGTTGATGTGCCCAAGCCGGGCCAGGTTGCAGAAGAGAGCACACGCGTGATGGGACACTTTTTGCGGGACATCATGAAATACGGCCAAGATATGCCCGAGATAAGGGATTGGATATGGAAGTGGAATGACTAACCAGTGCAAACCTTTAAGCGGTGACAGGTTCAGTAGAGCGAGTGAAGATCAGATAATCCGTCGTATAACAGATATAATATTCTCTGTCTCAACAGCGGTTCCTCTTCCCTGAAATTCGCCTTGTACACAGTGTACAATGCCGGAGAGGTTTTGCTTGCCGAAGGGTCCGTGGAGGGTATCGGCCTGAAAGGCGGACATCTCTTGGTCCGAAGTGAAGGGAAAGAAGTTCTGAAAGAGGAATACGGGGACTTCAGTGAACACGGTCAAGCTGTGAAGGCGACTTTTGAGTCGCTTGAGGAGTTGAGACTTCCTCGTCCATCCGCCGCAGGCCACAGAATTGTGCATGGCGGTCCAGGTCATACTGCCCCCATGAGGACGAATCCGGAACTTATTGCAACGCTTCGGGAGTTGGTGCCGTTTGTGCCGTTGCACTTGCCGAACGAAATATTATGCATCGAAGCTGTTGCCTCGCACTTTCCCGATTTGCCGCAGGTTGCCTGCTTCGATACCGCTTTCCACCGTCGAATGCCTGAACTTGCGCAGCTCTTGCCTCTTCCCCGCTATCTCTGGGATCAGGGAGTGCGCAGGTACGGCTTTCACGGTCTCTCTTATGAATACATCCTCAACACACTGGGAGAGAATGGTTCTGGCCGCCTCATTATTGCTCACCTGGGTAATGGCGCGAGCATGGCAGCGTTAAAGGATCGTGAACCTATGGACACTACTATGGGATTCTCGCCTGCCGGGGGCTTTATGATGGGAACTCGCAGCGGAGACCTGGATCCCGGTGTTTTGCTCTATCTGATGAGAGAGAAAGGTTATGACGCCGGAATGATTGAGCATACAGTAAATTATGAGGCGGGGCTTCTGGCTGTTTCAGGCATCACCCCGGACATGAGGACCCTCCTTGAAAAAAGAGAAACAGAGCCCCGCGCCGCCCAGGCCGTAGAAATGTTCTGCTATCACCTCCGCAAGCATATCGGGGCTTTGGCTGCAGTGCTCGGCGGTATAGACACACTCGTTTTTACCGGAGGCATCGGAGAGAAGGCCGCGCCCGTGAGGTGGAATATATGTAAGAGTCTTGGTCATCTGGGCATCCACCCTGATGCGGAGCGAAATGAACTCCATGCTGAAATCATCTCTGCTCCGGATAGCCCCTGCACTGTCCGCGTGATAGCGACCAACGAAGATCTGATCATCGCCCGCCATACATATCAATTGCTTAGCTGAATCTGAACGCAGGTCTTTTCTCTCAGTTCACCGATATGTGTTTTCAGACGCTCATTGACCTCTTTCTCAACAAGATAATTTTCAATACTGTCGCGAACGTCTTCAAGTTCTTTGCCTTCGAAATTCTCTTTGTGCTTATTATAGAAATCCTGTATCTCTTCTTCTTTGATCCTGATCAGGGCCTTTATCTTCATATCCACATACTCCTTGAGCAGTTCATCCTCTGAAGGCGCTTCCAGCCTTATCTTTCTTGCCTCCCTGAGCAAAAGCACCCTGTTTATCATGGTGTTCAGGACCTCTTCTCTCGTTATGTCCGCCTTTATCTTCCGGGATTCTGAAAACTTGGAATCGAGCTCGCTGAGGGTTATAGCCTGATTGTCGACAAAAGCCACAACCCTGTCCTGAATCTCGGCATATGCGCAGGCGCATTGGACCAGGAAGATCCAAATCATAACTAATACCGGTATCGGTTTCTTAAAACGCATTGCCGATGCTGAAATGTATTTCTCCAGCGCTCTCTCCTTTTTCTCTGTGCAGCTTCAGTCCATAGTCAATACGAACAGGGCCGACCGGCGTATTGTATCTTAACCCGAGGCCCGCGGCAAACTTGAGATCTGTCAGCTTCATTTCATTCATTTTCACCCAGACATTCCCTCCATCCAGGAATGTGACGAGGCCGAAGTTCTTCCCAAGTGAAGTTCTGAGTTCAAGGTTTTCCATAAGAAATGCGTTCCCCCCTGTAGGATTGCCGTCAGCTCCTTTCGGGCCGAGGGTGTCCTGGGCATATCCCCGCACAGTAGTCCTTCCGCCAAGGAAGAACCTCTCGACTATAGGCAGTTCGTCTGTCTTGAGATATCCCTGTGCCCCGCCGCCCCTTATTGAGGCCGCAAGAACCAACCCTTTTGTAATTTCATGATAGGTATTGCCGTAAAAAGCGAGCTTGATAAAATCTGTTTCAGACAGGAAGACCGGAGAGGTCAATTTTAACGTAGCCCCGGCGAAAAGACCCTTCGTGGGGTAGAACTGATTATCGCGGGTATCATAGATAATACCGAACCGCAACCCGCTTATGACAAGGGTCCCTGTGTCCTCTTTAGTCAGTATTACATCCGGTGCCACATCAAAGGTATTAACAATTGAGAATTCATAATACAGTTCGCTTTTCAGTCTTTCACTCAGCTTCTTTTCGAACCCGGCTGTTATAGCGTTTCTTGTCAGGTGGTAAAGGGTTTCACGGGTATCTATATTAATCTCTTTCTTGTCCTCACCCAGGACAAATACCCTGAACGGCAGTTCTCTGGACAAAAACCATGGTTCATAATATTGCAGGATATACCGTCTCTCAAGGGAGCTGAACTCAAGTCTCAGGGATACCTGCCGGTTCAGCCCCATAACATTCCTGTAGCTGAGATCGAGAATCCCGCGATACAACTCATATTCGGCATACCCCAGACTCAGTTCGACAGCGCCTGCATTTCCCTCTCGCAGCTTGACCAGCACGTCTCTTTTGTCCTGGTAGCGGTCGAGCACCTCCATATCAATATCAGTAAAAAGACCGATCTTGTAAAGCTTTTGCCGTTCCTGTGAAAGCAGACTGTAGTTGAACGGTATATCCTCCTGCTGCAGGAGTTCCCGCTGTATGACCTTGTATTTTGTGATCTGGTTGCCGGTGACTACTGTCTTGCCGAACAGAACCACGGCCCCTTCGTGTATCTCAAAAGTGATGGCGGCCTTCTGTCCCTCCATATCCCTCTTCACTTCCACCGTCACATCCGGAAAGCCTTTATTGCTGTAAAATTCTATTACCCTGTATCGCGCGTCGGAGAGGTCAACCTCATTGTAGGGATCTCCCGGATGGAGGTTGACCGCTTTCTGCACTTCCGTTTCTGAGACAAGGTTAGTTCCGGTAATCTTTACGCTTCCGATCTCTGTCTTCGGACCTTCCTGTATCGCTACTACAATATTGACCCTGTCCGTGCCTTCCTCATGCACAGTCTGAATGTCTTCGACTTTTGCGGTCAGATATCCAAGGGCGTTATAGAAATTCTCCAGGGTCTCTCTGTCGGTATCAAGAACATCCGGATTAAATATCTTACCCTCCCTGAGAGACATGATCTCTTTGACCCTCTCCCCATTGAGGATGCTGCCCTGAAACGAGATCTTGCCGACCTTCATCCTCTCTCCTTCAAAGACAAAAAAAACAACTGTGATAAGATCGTCCTTTGTCGTAACGACAGGGGCAACCTGCGCATACGGATAACCTTTCACGTGATATACAGACAACAGTCTGTTAACAGCCTCCTGTACAACATCCTCACTGAAATCTTCATCCTCGAAAAAGGGCATCTCCTTCAGAAGATCCCCTGTGGAAACGGAATCGTTGCCCTGCAGTGTGACCTGAAGCCGCTTCCCGGGATCGACTGCAAATGAAAGGACCCCGTCCTTGTATTTGTAGGGACTGATCACGGGCTTATAATATCCTTTATTCTTGAAGTAGGCCTTTATCCTCTCGCTGTCTTTCTTCAGGATTGTCTGATCATACACATCTCCCTCAGACAGTTTCATTACTGTCTTTGCCTCTTTTGCAGCCCCTTCTATTTCAAGCTTTCTTATCTTCTCCGGCGCGCCCGTATTGACTGTGATCATCAGATCAATCTTATAAGGGAGCTTCAGTTTCTTAATTTCCGGACTGACTTCAGCATAAGGAAAGCCGAGGAATGCAAGTTCCCGTTTAAGAGCTGCGGCAGACATGTCTATCAGCCCGCACGTCAGGTACTGCCCCTCTTTTATGTGGAGAAATTCCCTGATTTTCTTCCCGGATACTTCATAGGAGCCTCTCAAAGCAATCTTTCTCACCAGATCCTTTTCCTTCACATGGATGATGACTTTGGCGCTCTCCCCTTCGCCTGCCTCAACCGAGATGTCCTCGAATATACCCTTCAGAAATGCCCTCTTGATTCCTGCCCGCACAGAGTCGGCTCCTATTTTTTCCCCTGGCTGGATGTCCAGGAGGTAAAGGAGTTCTCCCTTGCCGATGGAAGAGAGTCCGTCAATCTCCACTTCACCCACAGACACGGCAGAGCAATCAGAATACCAAACAAAAGTCACCTGCAAGAGGAAGACGAAGAAAAAGAAAAATTGCATATTCAACCTGCTATTCTTCATTTAAACTCAAACCTGAATTTTATATCTCCCCCGAGGCTTCCCCTTTCATCTCTCACTCCGATGAGCGAGACATTCTTCTCAAGCAGATATTCAAGCTTGATGATCTGTTCCTCGGTCGAGCCTATCGGATTCGAGTAAGTCACAAACAGCTTGTCTCCAATCAGACGTTTTGAGACAGTCACCTGGGGGCCTACAGTGCCCGTTTTGTTGGACACGTAAGGTTCGACCTGAAATCTGTCAAGCCCTGTTATAGCTGCGCAGCCTTTCTTCGATCACATCCTGCACTTTTCCCGTTATGAAGGAAGTCGCCTCTCCTGCGCCGATGCCTCCTTCGAGACCTTTCAGCTGCTTGCCGACCTGTCCCACTGTCAGCAGCGCAAGGACGTCCGATTCGTCGAGATGAGGATCGGAGGAGAGGGAAAGATTAAAGTGGTCCATCTGCCCTTCAAGGACCAGTCTGATATTATATCCCTTTACCGTAATTTCAGCAGTCAGATTAACAACAGGTTTGATCCTGTTGGGGTCTGCAAAATCAACACTGGCAAAAATGATCTTGAATTCATTGTTCCTGAAATAGACATATCCTTCGTTCGACTCAAACCTGCCGAAAAGTATGGGGCTGGAGACAGTCCCTTTCAGCACCATGTCCCCTCTTATACGCACAGGCGTCCTCGCTATGTTGTTGTCAATGAGGATATTTTCGTTTCCTGAGACACGAATATTCATTTGGGTTTTCTCAATGACGGAAGCCTCTGCTTTTGGGACCTCTTTTGGTTTCACCGTAAGCAGCCAACTCCTCCATTCGACCATCTTCCTGTACCGGGCCCTGTTTATCTTGATATCTCCGGTTATGCTCATTGAGTCCGGCGTGCCCCTGTAAAGAAGGTCCCCGTTAAAATTCACTGTGAAATCCTTGTCAAAAGTGGTCGTTATATTGTCAAGGTTTGCCTGGAGATAGAACCTCTTCATGGTAAAGGCCTGAAGATAAACAATGCCGGATATATTGACATTGCCTCCTCCTATTTTTCCTGAGAGATTCTCAAGGACTACTCTGTCTTCATCAACATACAGATGTCCGTTTACCGAACTGATATACGATGGGAAGTCTTTGAGTCCGAAGGAGGCATTGTTTAAGTTCATTCCTCCGTTAATATTGGGCTTGTCCCACTTGCCGGTTACGGAAAGCGCAAAATCGGCGTTGCCTTTGATGTACCCTATCTTCTTTGAAAGCCCCTTCAGGGGGGAGAGAGAGGAACTGCCTTCAAGGGAGATATCATATTCCTTGCCGATCTCCAGCCCGCCATGGAGTCTGAAGGCTGTGGCCCCGCTTTTTACTGTAAATGTCTTTATCGATACCTTCCTGTTATCGACCGACAACTGTATCGGGGAATCATTCGTAAATGTCTGCCCGAATAATGCAAGTGTAACATGGCTCATGTCCACTGCAGCTGAGATATTGTGTCTGTCTCCCTTTAACGAGATGCCGCCTTCAAGATTAAGCTGGAGGTCCTCAGGCACTTCCTTCAGAAATGCGCTCGCAAGATAGTCATACCTTCCCTGCTGGAACGATACCTCTGCACTCCAGGGCAATTTATCATCGAATCGTCCACTTCCTTTAATCTTCATTCTTTCATTGAATAATGCGGCATTGAATGCTATGTCCCTGTTCATTATCGAGGCTCTTATCGTACCCGCGCCGACGTTCTGTCCCTTAATACTCCCACCTGCAATTTTTGCATTGAAGGAAAAGGTAGGATTATCAACAGTCCCCTGCCCCGATGACTCAACAGACAAAACTACGTCCTCAGGCAACCTCTCAATCCCCATATCTCTGACCATGAGCCTTTCGGAGCTTGCCTTATAGGAGAACCTATTTTCAGGGAAGAAACGCGCTTCTCCGTCAACTACGGATTTGCCTTTAACAATCCTGACCTTCTTTAGAGACAGGCTGTGATTTGAATAAGCAAGCGCCGCTGACCCGGAATCAAAAGGCGCCTTGTATACCGATGCCTTTTCCACAGAGATTTTACCTGTAACATCAGGGTCGATGTCCTTACCCTCGATCCTGAAGTCCCCTGTCAGCCTCCCTGCTCCAACAAAGTCCCTGTAAAATATCCTTACTGCCTGCCCGAACTCTGCATTCCTTACGGATGCCTTCAGATCATAGACAGGTTTACCAAGATCAAAAAGGTACCTCGCTTCAGGGAACGTCATTTTACCTTTGATGGTATGCTCTTCCCCCGATGACCTGAAAACCGCCTGGCCGACTTCAAGAAGATTCTTCCGATATGAAAGATCAGCCACAGCGCTGTCGGATTTGTACTCTTCAATAATACAGTTCGCCAGGGAAAACCTGCCGACAATCTTCGGGTCTTCAAAAGTCCCCTTCACGTCCCCGGCAAAATCGCCCCGGCCCTTCAGTTCCTTGTAGTAAGGCAGTGAAAAATCAGCAACATTCTCCGATAAGATCCTGGTTCTAAGGTTGAGTGTTTTGCCTGCCAGGTCAATAGTCCCGTTAATGTCGGCCTTTGACAGCGAAGTGCCCATCTGAAGATTGATCAGGGAAAGAATCTGCTCCCGCAGAGAGAAATTGCCTTTTATTTCTTTTACCCTGTTGAGGACGTCATCGACAGGCAGCGCACTTATCGCCTTATAAGTGAATGAGCCGTCAGGCTGGAATCTCTCACCGGAGGACGAAAGCTCGCCATCTACCTTTCCGGGAGGTATTCCGGGGTCCCAGCCTATAAGATTCAAAACAGGCTTACTGTCAACTGAATGAAACTTCACGTTCAGGGAAAAGAAATCAACAACAGGCAGATGTATTGAGGCAGCTGCTTCTGCCGTACCGTTGTAAATCCGGCCTACTCCGTTCTTGAAATCCATTACTCCGTCTTTGTAGAGGACCTCACACGTCAGCTCATCTATATCGACGTTGTAAAGGTTCCCCTTCTGCAGGCGCGCCTTTCCCTTTCCGGAAATATTGTTGAGCCTTCCGGTTATAGTCCCATCCACGTCTATGAGACCTTCAAGTTTCTCTTTCACCTTCACCAATTCCATCAGGGTCTGGAGATAGAATTCGCCCTTTGACCTTCAGATCGAGGGAGACGTCTTCGAGGCCCTTCAGACGGAACTCTGCCGGTCCGGTCTTAATTTCCGGGGTGCGGGATTCTTCGCCGCCGAGTCTTATTACACCTTTGGCGGATATCCTGCCCTCGCCACTCTGACCGAGGTGAAACATCCGTTTCAGAGAACTAACGATCAGGTCTATACCTGCTGTCAATATGCCTTTCCCATGTCCATAATATCCTTGTCCGGTAAATTTTGATCCGAATGCGCCGATCTCCAGCTGTTTCACTTCTATTACATCCTTCTTAAGAACAACCGCTGTATTCAGGTCACAGACGATTTTCGGCCATCCTTCCTTCTCAATACCAAGCTCTTTAACAGCAGCCTTCAGCTTCTGGCTTTCGCCGGTGAGATATTCTCCTGAGAGGCCCTTAATCACCACCTCACCCTTAAGGTTTTCGTCTTTCAGAAACACATTTCCCCGCACCACTTCAACGACTCTGATCTTGACTTTGAAAGCAAGTTTCCTCTCCTTCTCAAGGTAGGCCTTCACATGACTGATTATCCCGTCAAGCTGCTCCCTGTGTGTCGTTACAGAGGCGTCTTCAATTACGAGTCTCTGCAATGTAATCTGCCTGTTGAAGATTCCGGAAAGTGAGATATATCCTTTAACTCTGCGGGTATTTACAATCGTCTGTCCTGACGCATCTGAAACCTTCAGCTCTTTTGCTTCCAGAAACAGGGGCAGGATGTTGACTGAAAAACGACTTGCAGTGACCTTCTGACCGGTCACGTTCTCCAGTTCGGGGATGATGATCCCGCTCAGGGTGTCCGATACATATTGACCTCTCAAAAATAGGGCAAAAAGACCAATAGCCATTGCAGCAAGCAAGAAAATGAGATACTTCTTGCGACTAGTCCGCCCTATTTTTCCGCCTGCATCAATCGCCAATATATAGGCTCCCTAAGAACAAATTGAAAATATAGGCTTCCAACTCGTCAATTTGACAACATTTATTTTAACAATTACCTCACTTTCTTGACTATAACCATTATGCACTATAAGACAAATAAGGCAAGTAGTGCAGTGTTTCCAACGCTTCTTTACTTATGTTTTGAGTGCCTTGATTCGTCATTCCCGCAGTCCTTAAGCTGGAATCCAGGGCTTCCTTGTCTCTTAAAGACAATGGATTCCCGATTACTACCTCGGGAATGACAATAAGTGGCTTTTTTAAACAACTTTAATGTAAAGCGATTTATGTCGCACTACAATAGAGATAGATTTCTATAAGAAATACCGGGATTACTTCTGCAATTCACTTACAGGCAGGCATGCTCAAAAGCTGCAGAATATCTTCACTGATGATGATGTAATTACCACTACTTAACCAGGCAGACAATGTCCGATGAAATATTGAATATTCATCCCAACCAACACTCACCAAGTAATTGATGAACGCGGAGTACTGCCACAAGCGACCGTTTCAGTGATGAGCGGATAGCAACTTCTCACAGGAGTCCATACTAGGCTCATTTTTTCATGACTGCGGAATTCGCCCCGTAGCTTTACGAATTTCCCCGGTGTTCGGAATGCAGTCTTATGTCGAGTGGATTTTGGAGCCCACTTTCCACCGTGCGAAATACCGGAAGAAACATTCGCCGATAGCAGAGCAAAAAGAAGCAGACTGGAATTTTAATCCACGGGTGCGCATAACACATAGAAGGTTTCGTCCGAAGAAATGTTCGGCAATGAAGCTTTTGTCTGGAAATATGTGGTATAGATGCTATCTTGAAGTGTAAAGAGTGTTCTTTTGCGAATCAATTGGGAGGCTATGTTAAAAAAAGTCGGCAGTAAGAGTAGCACGGCAAGCCCCCACTGTTTTCTGTATTGCGATATCCTATAACTTATTTTTCGGTATGGTAATTACTAAGATATTGCTGCCCGTATGCCTGCCGATTGTCAAGAACGATTTTCCGAGTCGTTGACTTAATTATGAGCATATGCCTATAATTAATTAAGATACCATGCTGATTTCAGAAGAAATATGCTATAAGAGGTTAAAAAAAGGCATGGCAGAAGAAAGCATAAAGATTGCGGGATATTCAGCAATACTGAATGTGACACTCGTAATCACCAAGGCAGTTCTTGCATTTCTTACAGGGAGCACCGCGTTATTGGCAGAAACAATACATAGTCTCACGGATCTGCTTAGCAGCCTTTTGGTTTTAGGGGGAATAAAACTATCGAGAAAACAAAATCCGTCATTTCCCTGGGGTCTCTATAAGGTCGAAAACATTGCTGCAATAGTCTCAGCCTTCTTTATCTTCCTTATGGCATACGAAATAGGGAAAGACGTTTTTCTTTCCGACGCAAAGCAGATTAGGCATATCAATTTAACAATAATTATCATGTTATTTATGACCTTTCCGATTTTTATTTTTACACAGTATGAAAAAAGAAAAGCGGCCGCATTGAATTCTCCAAGCCTTGTGGCTGACGCAAAACACTGGTTTACAGATATTGCATCCATGGGAGTTGTAACAGCAGGACTTGCGGGATTATATGTTTATCCCTATGCAGATAAAATAGCGGCTGTTTTTGTCATTGCATTTGTTTTAAAGACCGGCTTCAGTATTGTTAAGGTTTCAATGAAGAGTCTCCTTGATGCATCTGTGGATGCGAAGACACTTGAAAAGATAAAAGGGATCCTCAAAAGTTTCAGTGAGGTGGAAGAAGTAAAGTCACTGAATGCAAGAAATTCCGGGAGTTTCATTTTTGTCCATCTCGATATAAGGCTTTCTATAAAGAAGCTTGAAGAGGCTCATCAACTGGCAGACATGGTCGAAAGCGCTATAAGAAAAGATATTCCATTTGTTGAACGCGTAAGTATTCATTATGAGCCTACAAAGAGAGAATATACACAATATGCTGTGCCACTTAACAGTAAAGAAGGGGAAATTTCCGGACATTTCGGAAGTGCCCCTTTTATAGGGATTTGGAATAAAAACATCAATGATGACGATATATTGTCGCAACAGGTATTGAACAATCCTTTTTTACAAATAGAAAAGGGGAAAGGAATCAAGCTCGCAGAATTTCTTATTGAAAAGGGAGCAAATGTTCTTTACATCAAGAAGCCTTTTGAAGGTAAAGGGCCTGAATATGTCTTTTCGAATTCTGATGTAGAGGTACGGATAACCGATAAGGAAACAATGAATCGACTTATGCATGATATACTCTAATCAATAAATCTACTAAGGTGTAAAAACCATGAAAATCGAAGAATGTCATATTTATGAGATAGTAAAAAACAATCTTCCGGTAGGATTTACATTGGTTGATGAAGAAGGTATGATTATCGACTTTAACTCCCAAGCCGAAGTAATCACCGGTTATCTAAAAAGTGAGGTGCTTGGTCAATCTCACCTTGAGATTCTCCATGGCACAACCGAAAGGGAAGCCTGTCCGCTATTTCGATTCGCCCTTGATAAAAAACAACAGACAGCGGCAGTAGAGACAAACATAAAGCAAAAAAGCGGTGAAATTATCACTATCGTTGCCTCGATAGCACCTATTTTTGATGAAGATCAGAATTTCGTCGGAGGCGTTGAACTATTCAGGGATATTACAGAAATCAAGAAACTGGAAAGAGAACGGAAAAATATCCTTCCTATGTTTGCCCATGATATGAAAAATCCTGTTATTACGGTGAGCGGGTTTTTATCAAGATTGCTTGCAAGGAAAGCGGGTTCGCTTACAGAACCCCAATTAAATTATCTACACATAATGAAAGAAGAGCTGACAAAAGTTGAAGACTTGATAAATGATTTCCTCGAATTTTCCCGTTTTGAGGCAACAGAATACAAACCGTTAAAAAGTGCATTTAACATAGAAGAAGCCATAAACCATCAGATAGAAATAATTAGACCTGAGGCAGACAAGAAAGACATCCGAATCTCTTTTGAATATCCTGAGAACTTCGTCCCCGTGATCAGCGTTGATGGAAAAATGATAGAGCGGGTTATCGCAAATTTATTTGATAATGCAATCAAATACTCACCGTGCAATTCCTCAATTACGGTAAAACTTGCAGACTGGAATCTGGAAGTTCTGGTACAGCTGATTGATACAGGGATTGGTATAGCTGAAGAAAATATTCCTTATATCTTTGATGCCTTCTACCGTGTTAGCAGAGACTCAGAAGGCTCAGGTCTGGGACTTTCCATCTCTAAGGCCATAGTAGAGGCGCACGGTGGGAAGATATGGGTGAAAAGTCAGCTTGGAAAGGGATGCGCTTTCCGTTTTACGCTACCAAAGAATGGAGGATAATAAAAACAGCGGGCCTTTTCTAAGGCTATCTGATGGGGTAAAAGATCTTTTTAAAAAGGGAGGTAAGATTATGAAAAAGGTAGGAACTATAGTAGCAGCGCTTGCCATTTTTAGTCTTTTCTTGACTGTTGGATCATTTGCACAAATGCGCCCCATGGAGAAGGGAAGTGGTGGCTGGGGCATGGGTATGCAATATGGTAAAATGTATAATCCTAAAATTGTTGAGACTCTAACTGGCGCAGTAGTCAGCGTAGATAAGATTACACCGATGAAGGGGATGTCCCAGGGTGTGCATATGATATTGAAAACAGACAAGGAAACCATTTCCGTTCATCTAGGCCCCAGTTGGTATATTGAAAATCAAGACATTAAGATTGATCCAAAAGACAAAGTCGAGGTTAAGGGATCAAGAATCACCTTTGAAGGGAAACCTGCTATTATTGCAGCCGAAGTAAAGAAAGGAAATGAAATAATGAAACTTCGTGATGAAAAAGGGTTCCCTGTTTGGAGCGGTTGGAGACGTCGCTAAATAATTGGACCCTACCCAATTACACCCTATCGTTGATTTGCAATTGTAAGTCTCACCCATCGAAAAGTATCTATGGTGTTGACTTGATGAAGAAATGTTGTGAAAGCATTTCTTTTCTTGTGAATGCGTATTGCGTCCCGTACCTTGCTCAGGAAAGAGTGCTTCGAAGTGGCCGGTGAAATTTTTTACTTCTTCCTGTAACCATTATGTCTAAATTTTCTTCATGCATCTTTATTCCAAATGATAATCAACTTAAGGTATATACCCCTACCCAAGTAGGATTGACTATTAATAGCATAAAGTTAAAATAGAACTCAGAGTGGAGTTTCATGAAAATGAGAAGTTATAGTATCGCCAATATCAGGTATTATTTATTGCTCATTTTAATTTCATATCATACGCCATGAAAGTGTAGGATGAAAATTGAAGCTTAAAGAACGCATGGCAGGTTACTTCAAAGTTGACAAGGAATTAATTATTGTTTTTCTCCTTGTCGCTATTGCCGGGTTTATCTTCTATTTTGTATATAATCAGCGTGCCTTTTTGAATTTTTTCTATTTACCGGTGCTGATCGGCGCATATCATTATGGCAAGCGCTATGCTACTTCTTCAGCAATATTATCAGTTATTATTATTTCTATAATTGCATATGTTTATCCGGATACTTTTATTCATGGTCATACGGATAGCCAACTGAATCTTTGGTTAGATATTGTAACTTGGGGCGGGTTCCTCACCATTACAGGTTATTACATGGGACTTCTCTATGAAAAGAAAGAGAACGCTATTAAAGAGATACGATTAACCTATAGAGGCATTGTTGAGATGTTGTCTCTCGTAATAGATTCAGTAGACAAAGAGACCCAGAGTCATTCGTATCGGGTTTCTGTTATGTCTGAAATGATAGCAAGGGAAATGAGATGTTCTGAAGAGGAAACAGAGAATATCAGGATTGCTGCTTTACTTCATGATATTGGGAAGATAGGCGTTAGCAGCATGATTCTTCAAAAGATTGGAAAATTGTCGCCCGAGGAGCGTAACCATATTGATATCCATTCAAAACTTGGCGCTGATGTGTTACATCCAATGGGTGGAAGGGTAATGCATCTCATACCTTTCGTTTTATACCATCATGAAAAATATGATGGAAGTGGAAGCCAAGCCTTAGAAGGAGAACATATTCCTCTGGGATCACGAATTATAGCAGTTGCCGATGTTTACGATGCTTTAATTTCAGACCGTCCATATCGCAGAGGCTTACCGCCATTACAGGCTAAAGAAGAAATTCTGTCAAACTCCGGTAAACAATTTGACCCAAATGTTGTAAAAGTATTCGACTCTATCTTTCCAAGAATAGACTCTGAAATCCCTTTAATTCCTGCGAATGTTGCCTTTTAACTAAGCAGCCAGCCATTATGCTACCTTCAATCTATATTCAATAACCTCTCAAACTAACTCAAACGTTTAGTAGTAGGTGGACTCTGGATCACAAGACTGCATTACGTGCGCCTCGAGGCCCTGCGTATTTCGCACGGAGGAAAATCTGATGTCGACTCTCACTCAATGTGAAGAGCTCATCCAGGGGGATGGCGGATTCGTCAAGTTATGGGGCGTACTCCTCAATCATGGGAAAGAGAGTGATGTCTCGACTTCTGTGAGAAGTGTTGTACTCTCATTTTAAATTTGTTTAAGCCTTGGGTATTGTTTTTGAATCACTTTCAGTCCTGACAAAGACGGACCGTTAAAGGCGGGCTAATGGTCCCAGGTAACAGTTTAGTCCATTCATCCGTGAGTAACGATCAAGCCGAATTGTTATATAGAGCAGACCGAGCGGCTGCTTCAATTGGTTTTAAAGAGCCACCCTTAGAAACCAGTAACCTTCGTTGTGCTCTTGACCCGTTGACTTGATCGCGACTTTCGAGGAAAAAATGGGGCCGTCTGTGACGACGGTATGATACTCACCCAGCTCTCCGGACGGATCAATTCCTGCTTCTTCCATTTCAGTAATTGTCCGGGCCTCTATGGCCTTTCCCAAGAAGTTCCTGTTCAGCTTCTTTTCATTAACGACGACAATCTGGGCTTTGAAGCCGAGACCGATGAATTCTTCCAGCAGTTCGCGCCGATCACGCTTCCAGAGGGGATGAACCGGTACGATACCCGCAATGCCGCACACACGCCTGACCCATTCACGATGCGAGTCCACGTCAATGTCCCCGAATACGCCCACCTCGATTCCGGACTTCTTGAATTCGTGAAGGGCGGAAATGAACTCCACTTCATATTGCTGCCATGAGGCTGAGCGGAAAATCGGCTGCAAACCCAGGCTTCCGGCCTGTTTCTTAATGAGAGGTTTGGGCAGTGCGTGAGAACGGGAGGTTATGCCATCTTCCGATAGGATTGTGAGAAGGGAGCGGGGATCGCCGCCGTTCCGGATGGCATGATACAGAGCCAGACACGAGTCTTTGCCGCCGCTCCACGAGCAGAAGAAGGGACGACCAGTAATTGATTTCTCCGCGTCAACTTTCATTGTTCCCTGGGCCGACAATAATTATACCGACTTAGTTTTTTGGTTCTGGAAGGAATATAGCATATCCGGTAAATGAGTTGAAAGAGAAACTTATTATGACACCGAGATTAAGTCCAAGCAATTATTTTGGGCTGACCGGGTAATACACATCAAGAAACTGAAGTGGGATACGCCGTCATGCCGGATTGCTTGTAATCAAAACTTCACACTCCTTTCATATCCCTGTAATTTAAAAAACTTATCATAGTATTAATGTTACTGTGTGATTTCCATATTCACACGAAGTACTCTGACGGTTCAGTAGAGTTGAGAAGAACAGTTGATCTCTTCGGACAGGCAGGCTTCGACGTTATTGCAATAACCGACCATGTTGTAAACGGCGACAACTCATTTGGGAAACTTGCCAACCGTTTCAGGTTCTCGGTCAAGGAAGACAATTTCGACGCATACATCTCCCATATCAATCAGGAAGCCGAAAGGGCCTGGGAGAAGTATGGAATGCTTATAATACCGGGGATCGAGATAACCAAGAATTACCTCTCGTCCGATAAATCAGCCCATATCCTCATCATTGATATAAAGGAATTTATCCCGGCCTGCTGGAGCTATGAAAAAATATTCCTCGCCGCAAAGGAGCAGGGTGCGCTTGTGGTTGCCTGCCATCCGCACCATAGCTCCGAAGTTGCCGACAAGGGACACGCTTTTTCTCTGGAACAACAGGGAGAAGTATGCCAAGTACATCGACGCCTGGGAGATCGCAAACAGGGACGATGTCTTTAACGTCATCAGCCTGAAGAAATACCCCTACCTTGCAAACAGCGATTTCCACAGGACCCGGCATCTTTACTCGTGGAAGACCCTGCTGAACTGTGCGAAGGATACCATCTCCGTCAAACAGTGCATAAGGCATAACAAAGGCGTAGCGATAACTTTATTCAGAAATTAGGAAAGGAGAAAAGATGAAACTGTTTTTTGTTTTTGCAGCTTTGACGATCATGGGACTGATAGCATACGGATTTCAGATCTGGTCTATCCGGTCAACACTGAAAAAGACATATGAAGATTCGGGTGAAGGAGAAGCGCGCCCTCTGCCCGCGGTCTCTATTCTCAAACCACTTAAGGGAATCGATGACAATCTGTTCGATAACCTCGAAAGCTTCTGCGTCCAGGATTATCCTGAGTACGAAATAATATTCGCGCTCCAGGACCACAATGACCCTGCATATAAAGTAGCCGGGAAGATAAAAGACAAGTACCCGGACAGAGACATTTCAATTGTTGTCCGGAGATGTAACGCGGGTCTCAACCCAAAGGTGAACAATCTCATCCCCGCTTACAAGTCTGCTAAATATGGGCACATTCTCATCAGCGACAGTAACGTCATGGTGGGCGGGACCTATTTGAAAGAGACAGTTAGGCATATTGCAGACCCCGGAGCAGGGCTTGTGAGCAACCTGATCATGGGAGTGGGAGGACGCACAGTGAGTTCTGCATTGGAAAACCTCCACCTGAATTCCTTTATCATGGGCAGTGTGTGTTTTCTGGACAAATTTCTCGGGATGCCCTGCGTCATAGGCAAGTCGATGCTTATGCGGAAGAGTGACCTTGAGGCCATAGGCGGATTTAATGCCGTGAAAGATGTGCTGGCTGAAGACTATATCATCGGGAAGAAGATGCATGAACATGGGAAGAAAGTGCTTCTGTCAAACTACGCAATAAAAAATGTGAATGAATACTGGGGCATCAGGAAATTCCTCAACAGGCATACAAGGTGGGGAAAGCTCAGGTGGAACATCGGCGGGGTTCGTTACCTGTCTGAACTGTTCAGCAACGCGGTGTTCATCTCATTTCTTCCGATGGTGCTGTCGGGACCTTCAACGATCACTCTGTCGTTTGCCGCCGCGGTAGCTTTTATTAAAGCCACGGGTGACTATTACATCAACAGACTTGTTTCAAGGCATGATAGTGATAAAAGAACGACAAACTCATCAGACTGCAGGTCCGGTTATTCAGTCTTTCCCATTATGCATTCCATTTTATCGCCTGTCAAAGACCTGATCATCGGGTTCATCTGGTTTGTGCCTTTGTTCAGCAATACCGTAGTATGGAGAGGAAACCGCTATATAATAGGCAAGGACACATTACTGTCAGAGTGTCCTGAGGGCGGCATTTTTTCCTGGAGATACAGGCTTCTGGATTCTATCAAAGAAAGGTTCGCCTGATTTATTGCTGTCAGGACAATAAATGTAACATGCCTTTAATAATTCTGTAACAATTTCATTTTATAGTACAGGGAAGTGCCTGCTCTCTTTTTGAAGTCAAACTTGACCATTATGAACGTTATGAAACGGGGGGTGAAATCATGTAACAGAAACTTAACAGGAATGTAACATTATTGTAATAATTTGAGAGTATCGTAAAAATCAAAGGGAGGAAGTAATGAAAAAGATTCTAACAGTTTTTCTATCAGTATTATTCGTCTGTTCAATTATGGGTATCTCTTATGCCGGGGACCTTAGGATCGATGGGTCGACGACTGTTTTGCCGATAGCCCAGAAGGGCGCTGAGGTCTACATGAAGAAGAACCCCTCTGTAAAGATATTTGTATCCGGCAGCGGTTCAGGGACCGGCATTAAGGCGCTCCTTGACGGGACAACGGATATTGCGGACAGCTCCCGCGAAGCGAAGGGAAAAGAGATAGAAGCAGGTAAGAGCAAAGGAGTTGTTCTTACACCTCACAAGATCGCCCTTGACGGCATTGTTCCTGTTGTCCACCCCTCAATGAAGATCAGCAATATAACTACGGAGCAACTCAGGAATATCTACAACGGAAAGATCACAAACTGGAAAGAACTCGGCGGCCCGAACAGACCTATTTCCACGGTCTCAAGGGACACAAGCTCCGGCACCTATGAGGTGTGGGAAGAAAAGATTCTGAAGGGCGACAGGGTAAGGCCCGAAGCATTGCTGGTCGCCTCAAACGGCCAGGCAGTGCAGACCGTTGCGAAAAACAAATTTGCAATCGGATATATCGGGATCGGATATATTGATAAGAGTGTAAAAGGTCTTATAGTAAACGGTAAGACGGCTTCCGCAAAGACGGTGCGCGACGGCTCCTGGCCGATTGCGAGACCGCTGTTTATGTATACCAATGGAAGACCTGCCGGCGTAATAGCAAAATTCATTGACTTCATGCTTTCTAAAGAAGGACAAAAGGTCGTAAATGAAGTCAAATACGTAAGCATAAAATAAAGACGGGGGTCAAGGGTCCAAGCGGGTGTGCCTTGACCACCCGGCCCCTGAACCCTTAAATTTCTCGGTTCATTCGTAAAAAAGTTGAAATACTTATCAGACTAATGGATTCCCGCTGCTTAATGCACCTACTTCTGGTTAAGACCTGCGGGAATGACAGACAAAGAGAACCAGTTAAGATTGTCATCCTCGGGCTTGACCGGGGATCCATGATGTTTCAACTTAAATACGAAAGACCCAATTTTTCTATCCAATTATAATTATGAAATGGCAGACAAAAGAAAGGCTTGTTGAAATCCTTGTCAGTTCAGTGGGACTGGTGTCGGTTTTTGTACTCCTTTTCATCGCATTTTTCCTCTTTAAAGAGGCCTTTTACATTTTCTATAAGGCCGGGGTCTCGAAGGTAATTTTCGGAATGTCCTGGTACCCTACATATGACCCGCCAAGTTTCGGCATGTGGCCGCTCATTATGGGTACTCTCGCTGTAACGCTCCTCACAGCCATTATGGCCATACCCCTGGGGCTGGGAACAGCCATTTATATCGCGGAGATTGCGAATCACAGAGTCAAAGAAGTCCTTAAACCGATGATAGAGATGCTTGCGAGCTTTCCCTCTGTCGTCCTCGGCTTTTTCGGCATGGTCATAATAGCGCCTATTCTCTCAAACTGGCTTTCACCGATCCTTTCTGAAAAGCTCCCGGAGTTGCTGAAGAGCACGAATCTTCCGTTTATCTCGACTACCCTCGCTGATTTCTGCTATGACAAATTATTCATAGCATCGGGACTGAACATCACCACAGCTGCTTTAATGCTGACTGTGAGGGCGATACCTGTCATCGCGAGTATCTCAGAGGACGCCCTGACCGCTGTCCCGCGCACTTATCGTGAAGCTTCCTATTCTCTTGGCGCAGACAAATGGGAGACTATCTGGAAGGTGGTCGTCCCGGCCGCGGTCTCAGGGCTCAGCGTTGCAGTAATCCTTGGTATAGGGACGATTATCGGTGAGACCATGATTGTCCTGATGGTGGCGGGAGGAGCGGCAGTTGTGCCGCACTGGATATTCGATGCTGCAAGGCCGATGCCGGCAGCCATTGCCGCAGAGATGGCTGAGGCGCCTTATCAAAGCCTCCACTACCACGCGCTCTTTGGCGTGGGGGCCATCCTGTTCCTCATGACCTTTATCCTGAGTTTTGTCTCGAACTTTGTCTCAAAGAGATATCGGTCGGTAAGAATAGGGGAGAAGGTATAATGCCGGAGATGGAAAGCGGTCACAAACCTTTCGGGCTGGTCCGCAAAAAGAAGTTTAATCTGAAGCAGGGTTTCTTCCTTTCACTCATGAGGGCTTTCGGCTTTACCGGCGCGATATCACTCTTTGTAATATTGTTCTTTGTCGCCTATAACGGACTGCAGGTTTTGAGCTGGGATTTCATTATACTTCCTCCTGCGGAGGCTATGACCCAGGGAGGTATCTTCCCCGTGATTATGGGAACGGTCCTGCTCACCATGTTATGCATGATCTTTGTTATTCCAATCGGGGTGACAACAGCCATCTTCCTGGCCGAGTATTCACGGCCCGGGATTGTGCTTACAACAGTAATGATGTCGATATATACCCTTGCCGGAGTGCCCTCTGTTGTCTTTGGCCTTTTCGGTCTCGGGATCTTTGTAGTTGCCCTTCACTTCGGCATGAGCCTGCTTGCAGGCTCCCTGACATTGGCTATCATGGTCCTGCCCTATATCATTTCAACGTCTGAAGAAGCGCTGAAGGCTGTTCCTTTCAGTTTCAGAGAGGCGTCGCTTGCATGCGGGGCAACAAAATGGCAGACTATCAGGAAGGTCGTGTTGCCGACTGCGCTGCCGGGGATACTGACAGGCGCAATCCTCGGGACCGCAAAGGTCTCCGGAGAGACCGCACCGATCATGTTCACCGCTGCCGCTTTTTTTACCCCTGGTGTGCCGAGGTCATTGTTTGAGCCTGTAATGGCTTTGCCCTATCATATATATGTGCTGGCAACTGCCGGCACTCATATAGAAGAGACAAGACCTATACAGTATGGAACTGCTCTTGTACTAATTTTGTTGGTATTCGGCATGAATCTTCTTGGTATTATTCTGCGCTCAAGGCAGAGAAAGAAAAGGTCGTGGTAGAAAATAATAATATTTTCGAGATAAAAGACTTCAGTATATATTACGGAGATTTCATGGCCGTAAAGAATATATCTCTCAATATTGAGATCAAAACTATTACCGCAATTATCGGTCCTTCAGGCTGCGGCAAGTCTACGCTCCTGAGGTCTCTTAACCGCATGAACGACCTTATCCTGAGCTCGCGGACCGGCGGCCAATTGCTTTTTCAGGGTGTCAATGTCTACGATAAAGACACAGATGTTATAGAGTTGAGAAGGCGGGTCGGAATGGTCTTTCAAAAACCTAACCCCTTCCAGAACTCGGTCTATGAGAACGTCGCTTACGGCCCCAGGCTGCGGGGAATAAAGAAGAAGGGGAGGCTCGATGAGATTGTCGAAAGCGCTCTGGTCAAAGCTGATTTATGGAAAGAGGTGAAGGACAAACTCTCCGAGTCGGGACTCAGCCTTTCCGGCGGCCAGATGCAGCGGCTCTGCATAGCGCGGTCCCTGGCCCAGGAGCCCGAGGTCATTCTCTTTGATGAGCCGACCTCTGCGCTGGACCCCATATCCACAGCTCATATAGAGAACCTGCTCCAGGAATTGCAGAAGACTATTACAATAGTTATCGTGACCCATAATATGCAGCAGGCGGCGAGGATATCCCATTATACCGCGTTCATGTATTTAGGAGAATTAGTTGAATTCGGAGAGACGGACACCATCTTTGTGAATCCTTCAAATAAGTTGACTGAAGAATATATTACGGGGAGATTTGGATAATGGCCATCTTTGACAATGAGTTAAAAGAGCTGAGAGAGAGCATTCTAAAGCTTGGCGGCATGGTAGAGAAGGCCATTCACGACTCGGTGAAGGCCCTTGTGGAGAGGGACAGTGAACTGGCAAAAGAAGTGATCAGGCGGGACCACCTGATTAATGCCCTTGATGTGAAGATAGATGAGGAATGTGTGAGGCTGATTGCCCTGAGGCAGCCGATGGCCCGGGACCTGAGGTTGATCACTACCACAATGAAGATCACAACAGATCTTGAGAGAATGGGTGATTTTGCTGTCAACATTGCTGAGAGGGCGATAGAACTGAATGAAGAGCCGCAGTTGAAACCTTTCGTGAATATCCCGAAGATGGCTGAGATCGCTCAATCGATGGTGCGTGACTCTCTCGACTCTTTTGTCACAGGGTGTTCAAGGCTGCCTTATGAAGTGATCAGGCGGGACGACGAAGTGGACGACCTGACTGTGAGAAACTTTGAAGAACTTCTGGCTTTCATGATCCAGGACCCCAGAAATATTCCCCTGGCGGTAAAGAGAACGTATATCGCGAAGTACCTCGAAAGGATCGCGGACCACGCAACGAACATCTGCGAGATGATCATTTACATGTGCAGGGGCAAGATGATCAGGCATACGGAGATCGGTGAGGAGAAATAGTACGCCTGACTTCGCATGGAACGGCAGAGCAAATACGATAAAAACTCTTCTGATGCATCAGCTGCAAAGCATATCCTGAATTTGACAAGTTAGTGTAGAGTTTCCAACGCTTCTTTACTTATGTTTTGAGTATTTTGACTCGTCATTCCCGCAGTCCTCAAGCGGGAATCCAGGGCTTCTTTGTCTCTTAAAGACAATGGATTCCCGATTACTACCTCGGGAATGACAATAAGTGGCTTTTTAAAACAACTTTAATGTAAAGCGATTTATGTCGCACTACATTAGGTGCCCATCTCCCAGCTTCCGAGATATTCTTTCTGTTTTGCGGTCAGCAGATCTATTTTTATACCCATCGCCCTGAGCTTGAGATATGCTATCTTCCTGTCAATCTCTCCGGGGACACTGTAGACTTTCTTTTCAAACTTCTTATAATTTTTGACAACGAACTCTGCGCAGAGGGCCTGATTCGCAAAACTCATGTCCATCACAGCGGATGGATGTCCCTCTGCCGCCGCAAGGTTGATGAGCCTGCCTTCTCCGAGGAGATAGATCCTCCTCTTGTTTTTCAGAGTGAACTCCTCGACGAAATCTCTTATCATCCTTCTGCTCTTTGACATCTTTTTCAGTTCATCTATGTCTATCTCAACATTAAAGTGGCCTGAGTTGCTGAGTATTGCTCCGTCCTTCATTACGGCAAAGCATTCTTTGGAAATGACACTGATGTCACCTGTTGCAGTGACAAAGATGTCCCCGATTTTTGAAGCCTCTCTGATCGGCATTATCTCAAAACCGTCCATCGTCGCTTCAAGTGCCCTTAATGGGTCCCCTTCTGTAATAATGACCCTTGCGCCCATTCCCTTTGCCCTCATGGCAATGCCTTTGCCGCACCATCCATATCCGCTCACGACAAAAACAGAACCGGCAATGAGTCTGTTGGTCGCCCTCATAACTCCATCAACCGTGCTCTGCCCTGTGCCGTAACGGTTATCAAAAAGATACTTTGTATAGGCATCATTGACGGCTATGATCGGATATCTGAGAACACCTTTCTCTGCCATGGCGCGCAGACGTATAACTCCCGTTGTTGTCTCTTCCGTACCGCCTATGATATTTCCCAGCAAATCCTTTTTTGCCTTATGGAGAGTGGAGACAAGGTCTGCTCCGTCATCCATCGTCATGTGCGGTTTTATTGAAAGCACATCATTTATATGATTGTAATACGTTTTATTATCTTCACCTTTTATCGCAAAAACCGGAATATTGGAGAATTTCACCAGAGAAGCCGCCACATCATCCTGTGTGCTCAGGGGATTGGACGCGCAGAGGGCGACTTCTGCACCGCCGGCCTTCAGGGTTTCCATAAGGTTTGCCGTTTCAGTGGTGACGTGCAGACATGCAGACAGCCTGAACCCTTTCAAGGGTTTTTCTTTTCTGAATCTCTCTGTGATACTTCTGAGCACAGGCATCTCCTGCGCAGCCCATTCAATCCTTAGTTGACCTTTTTTTGCTAAATTAATATCCTTGATGTCGTGTTTTACCATTGTATGTTTTTTGTTCCTTTCAGAATATATTTATTTATGTTTTTTTCAATCTGTATTAATGAATTGCCAGGCCTTATAACCCGGCCTGTTTCCTCAAGTTCTCAGCCTTGTCTGTCTTCTCCCAGGTGAAATCGGGATCGAGTCTGCCGAAATGTCCATAGGCCGCGGTCTTCTTGTAGATAGGCCTCCTGAGATTGAGCGTATCTATCATGCCCTGCGGGGTAAGGTCGAAGTTTTCCCTTATTATCTTCACGATCTTTTCCTGGCGAATTTTGCCTGTCCCGTATGTCTCGGCAAGCACGGACACAGGCTCCGGCACGCCGATTGCGTAAGCAATCTGAACCTGGACCCTCTCGGCAATTCCGGCGGCAACTATATTTTTTGCAACATACCTGGCCATATAAGAACCCGACCTGTCCACCTTTGAAGGGTCTTTGCCCGAAAAACAACCGCCGCCGTGGCTGCCGACGCCGCCGTAACTGTCCACTATGATCTTTCTGCCGGTAAGTCCGGTATCGCCCATAGGCCCTCCGATTACAAAACGGCCGGTCGGATTGACGAAATACTTTACGTTTTCCTCATCCAGGAATTCCGATGAGATTGTAGGCTTGATGACCTTCTCAACGACGTCTTCCTTTATCTCTTTAAGAGTGACGTCAGGGCTATGCTGTGTCGACACGACGATACTGTCCACTCTAAAGGGTTTCCCGTCCTTGTATTCAATGGTAACCTGGGTCTTGCCGTCGGGCCTCAGATAGCTCAGGACGTCTTTCTTTCTAAGCTCCGCCAGCTTCATAGCAAGTTTATGGGCGAGGAGTATAGGGAGCGGCATGAGTTCTTTGGTCTCATTGCAGGCAAAACCGAACATGAGCCCCTGGTCACCGGCTCCTCCGATATCTACTCCAAGAGCGATATCGGAGGACTGGGAGTGGATCGAAGTTATTACAGAGCAGGTCTCATAATCAAACCCATATTTTGCCCTTGTGTACCCTATATCTTTTATGGTCTCCCGCACAATATCGGGGATTTCAATATAGCAGGATGTAGTTATTTCACCCGCGACAAACGCAAGCCCCGTAGTTACCAGCGCCTCGCAGGCAACTCTCGCAAAAGGGTCCTTTCCAATAATAGCATCCAGTATCGAGTCGGAGATTTGGTCGGCGATTTTGTCCGGATGTCCTTCCGTTACTGATTCCGAGGTAAAAAAATAGTTCTTTCCCAGCATATTTCACCCCCTGTGTATAGTTGTACTCTATAAGGTAATGTTAATATTAACACAATTTATAAGCAAATTTATACGAAAATGAAGAACCCCGCAGCAGAGACCGCAGGGTATCTTAACGTAAGGAATTGTTGTCTTATATTCGCTCGCTAACCCCGCTGCAAGCCGACGGGGGATGCACTCGCTATCCGTTTCAAAGCAGATCCTGCAGACAAGGTTCTGTTTTCAGAGACACAATTCTTGTTCTGCGAAGTAAAGAATATTCTGTGCATTTGAAAATTGATGCTATAATGACTATATTTATTTCAAGGCAGATCAGAGCTGGAGATTTACTTAATGAACATAAAACAGATAAGAGAGATCGCAGGAAAATATACGCCTGAGCAGATCGAGGGCTGCATCTCCAGACAGCTGGAGACCGGAGAAAATATCTGCATGAAGGACGGGGACAGTGAAAAGATCATCAATGAACTCTCAAAGGCTGAGGTCGTCAGGGAAATGACGGATAACGGCATGAGTCTTGCCGATGCTCTCAGGGAACTGGCAAGACGTATGAGACTGCTTCAGTCAGGGTCCAAAGAAGAATAAATTCATGTGGTCGTAAAGGGGTAAGATCAGTCATCGTGAACAGACTCCAAAAAGAAAAATCTCCCTATCTCAGACATGCAGCCCAACAGAAAATCAACTGGTATCCCTGGTCTGAGGAGGCCTTCCAGGTTGCCCTGGAACAGGACAAACCCGTGTTTCTGAGTTCCGGAGCTATCTGGTGCCACTGGTGCCATGTAATGGCAAAAGAATGCTTTGAAAATGATGAGATCGCGGAGCTGCTGAATGAGTACTTCATCTGTATAAAACTCGACAGGGACGAGAGGCCTGACATAGACAGAAGATACCAGAATGCTGTGTCGGCAATGGGATTTGGAGGCGGGTGGCCTCTAAGCGTTTTCTTGAATTCCGATAAAAAACCTTTCTACGGAGGAACATATTTCCCGCCGGAAGATTCTCCGGACAGACCCGGGTTCAAGAAAGTCCTGAAGACCATGGCTGACTTTTACAAATCAAGGAGGGATGATTTACTTGAGGTGAGTGAGAAGCTGATGACTTCACTGAAGCCGCAGGGGCTCGAACAGGGAGAGCTTAACGAAGCCTCTGTTGAAGCGGCTTTATGGAGCATCCTCACACGGGTTGACACCCGCAACGGCGGATTCGGATCATCTCCAAAATTTCCGGCTCCGGGCGCGGTCGGACTACTCATTAACAGATACTACTTCATAAAAATGGAATCAATCGGATTTGCTGTAAAAAAGACCCTCGAATCAATGGCAAAGGGTGGGTTCTATGACCAACTTGCCGGCGGTTTTCACAGGTATTCCGTTGACGAGGCATGGCACATCCCCCACTTTGAAAAAATGACGGACGACAATGCCTGGCACCTCCGAAACTACATTGACGCTTATGCTGTTTTCGGAGACGTTTTTTTCAAAGAAGTTGCTGAAGGGACCATCCGTTTTATCAGCTCCGTGCTTTCTGATCCGGAAGGCGGATTCTACACAAGTCAGGACGCTGATGTTACTCCTGATGATGAGGGAGGATATTTTACCTGGACTGACGATGAGTTCAGAGAGATATTGAATGACGATGAATACCGGGTGCTGTCTCCGCATTTTTTCGACGAAAAAGGGGCCATGCACCATAACCGTGCCAAGAAGGTACTGCATATCGCTCATGATGCTGCGGCAATAGCTGAAAAAACCGGCATGGACGTGAAAACAGTCTCAGCTCTCATTGATGCCGGCAGGAAAAAACTCCTCGACCGTCGCAGTCAGAGGGAAACACCGTTTGTCGACAGGACCTTGTATACATCTCTGAACGGGATGATGATATCTTCATACCTGAAGGCCTACCGTGTATTAAAAGAGAAGGGTCTGAAGGAGTTTGCCCTCAGGAGCCTTGAAAGGATAAAGGACCTGCATCTTAAAGACGGCCGGCTCTTTCATGTGGAAGGCGTAAATGCATTACTGGACGATTACATATATTTTTCAGAGGCCCTGCTCGAAGCCTATGAAGTGACCGGTCTCACACAATATCTTATTGAAGCTGAAGATATTATGAAGACATGTGTGAACATGTTCTGGGATACTGTTGAAGGAGGGTTTTTTGATACCGACAGCGAAGTGCTCGGCCTCAGGCTCAAGGGTATTGAAGATATTCCTCATCCTTCGGCCAATTCAATATCGATTCTGGTCCTGCTGAAACTGCACTTTATAACTGGGAAACAAGAATATTATGAATATGCCGGGACAGCTTTGAAGAGGTTCTCCTTATTTGCAAAGAAAGCAGGTCTGCATGCGGGGTTCTATTATTGTGCGCTGGATGCATTTTATAACATGCTGAAATTGTCAGTTGAGGCAATGCCTGAAAGTAATCTGGCTGAGGCAGCCCTCTCCTGTTTTTATCCCTATGAAAGTATTATATATGGACAAGACCATGGTTCTGTTGTGCCCTGTGTCAGGAACGTATGTTATGAGCCGATTAAAGATTCCGCCGGTCTGGAGGATTTCTTAAACAATCTTTAACCCAAAATGTAAATCCGAGAGTTTACAGGGGGGCATATGGTCATAAAAACCTTTACAATGCAGGATTTGACTTTGTGCAAATACCAAATGATATCACATAAAAACATACAGGGTGAATGGATATCAGATGTCTCACTAAGGAGCTGCCGTAAAGCTTTTTCTGCCCATATGCCTCCCTGTTTCTTTTATCAATTGAATTTTTTAGGTTAATCAGATGTGTTTTTCGACTCGCAAGAGCTGCTTTGAGTTATCTCTTGTGGTAACATTAAAAACAAATGGATTTACCCTTTCGAAAATCAAAAAAAGGCGTAATCCTCAGGATCAAGGTCGAACCGAGGTCTTCGGGGAAGGGCATAGCAGGCGTTATGGGCGAGATCATCAAGATAAAACTTCATGCCCCGCCTGTCGGAGGAGCTGCAAATGAGGAGTTGATAGAGGTGCTTTCAGAGGAATTAAAGGTAAAAAAACGAGTTATAAAGATTATCAGCGGACAATCTTCAAAGAACAAGGTCATAGAAATAGAAGGCATAGAAGCTCTTTAATGCTTGCCAGGAGGAAATAAATGCTTGACCCACGGTTTGTGAGAGAAAACATCGAGCTTGTGAAAACAGCCCTTGAGAACAGGAATTGCAACGTTTCTCTGGACGATTTTTTGAAATTCGAAGAAGAGAGACGGATGCTCCTTAAGGAATCCGAAGAACTCAGGAATAAAAGGAACATAGTGTCTGAAGAGATCGGCAAGATGCGGGGCCGAAAACAGGACGCTTCAGGACTCATCGAAGAGATGAAGGGGGTATCGGACAGTATCCGGGAGCTTGATGAAAAGATCAAGGTCCTGGAGGAGAATACCACAGATTTCTTGTTGAACGTTCCGAATATCCCTCTCGAATCTGTTCCCGTCGGCAAAGACGAAACTGAGAACATTGAGGTGAGAAAATGGGGAGAACCCGGGCAATTTGATTTTGAGCCCCTCAACCATTGGGACATCGGCGAGATGCTCGGTATTATTGATTTTGAAAGGGGAGCCAAGATTGCGGGCGCCCGGTTTTCCGTTACAAAAGGTTATGGAGCAAGACTTGAACGTTCGCTGATGAATTTCATGCTGGATCTGAATACATCAAAAGGTTACAAGGAAGTTTTCCCTCCGATCATCGTCAACAAAGAGAGTATGAGGGGCACAGGACAATTGCCGAAATTTGAGATGGAACTTTTCAAGATCTCCGACCCTGAGTTCTATCTTATTCCGACTGCTGAGGTCCCTGTAACAAATATGCACAGAAATGAGATCCTGAACGAAAAAGACCTGCCGATCTATTACACGGCATACACACCGTGTTTCAGACGTGAAGCAGGCTCTTACGGGAAAGATGTGCGGGGCCTTATACGCCAGCATCAGTTCAACAAAGTTGAGTTGGTGAAGTTCGTAAGGCCGGAAGATTCCGTCAATGAACTTGAATTGCTGACAGGAGATGCCGAAGAGATCCTTCAGAAACTGGGTCTGCCATACAGGGTTGTGTCTCTGTGCACAGGTGATATCGGGTTTTCAGCTGCCAGGACATACGACCTTGAGGTATGGCTTCCCGGACAGCAAAAGTACAGGGAGATTTCCTCCTGCTCGAATTTTACCGATTATCAGGCGAGGAGAGCCAACATAAGGTTCAAGCGTGAAGGAAAAAAAGGCACGGAGTTTGTGCATACGCTGAATGGCTCAGGTCTGGCGATCGGAAGGACCCTTGTCGCGGTCCTCGAAAACTATCAGCAGAAAGACGGCAGCGTTATTGTGCCGGAAGTGCTCAGGAAATATATGGGTATTGAGATAATTAAGTAGCCGGATGAAAATCGCAAAACGCATACTTGGCAAGACCGGTGAGAAAGTAACCATCCTCGGCCTGGGAGGTGAAGGAATTCTCAGGACTTTCGGCCAGGAGAAAGAATCTGCAGAACTGATCAACAGGGCGATTGATTTGGGTGTAAACTACCTTGAATCGGCCCGTGCCTACTCCGGAAGCGAATCGTATTACGGAAAGGCCCTGAGAGAGAGAAGAAACAATATCTTCCTGACGAGCAAATCTCATGCGCGTGACAAAAAGGGCGCGCTGGCCCATCTTCAGGAGACCTTAAAGAATATGAAGACGGACCGTCTGGATCTCTGGCAGGTGCACGATGTTCGAACTGAGAGCGACATCAGGGAGATTTTCGGGCGGGGAGGGGCCATTGAAGCGTTTATCGAAGCAAAGCAGAAGGGTTATGCCAGGTTCATTGGAGTGACAGGACACCATGATCCCTCAATAATAAGAAAATGTATTGAACTGTTTGATTTTGATACCGTACTGTTGCCCGTGAACCCTGCAGAGCCGCATTACAGGAGCTTTCTTGAATCGGTTGTTCCGGTCGCGAAGAAAAAGCAGATGGGCGTCATAGGGATGAAGGTCTATTTCAGGGGACTTGCAGCAAAACTCCCGAATTTCGATACGATGGAACCGTTTCTTCATTTCGCACTCTCCCAGCCGGTAACAACAACAGTGGTCGGTTGCGACACCATAAAACAGCTTGAAGAGAATGTAAAATTCGCGGCCAATTTCAGGCCTATGCCTGATGCTTTGATGAACACCATGATTAGCAATATCAGACCATTCGCCCGTGAGCTTATGTACTACAAACCTTAGATTAATGAATACAGCATCAAAATATAAGCCGAAACAGGTGCTTCATGAAGAATCCATTTGATCAATATCGGTATTTTCTGAAAGACAATGTGCGGCAAACCATTGATTTCCGACAGACGGATCAGAGTAAAGGCGTTCCTCCTCCCCCCATTGAAAAGCCTTTCTCATCAGGAAGCCTGCGTATTGACCTCGTCTCAAAAGAAAATTGGCAAGGCATTTCCGGTACCGATCTGATACGAGCTATAGAAATGCGGAGAAGCCACAGACAGTTCAAGGCCGAACCACTTACACTGGAAGAGCTGTCTTTTCTGCTCTGGGCTACACAGGGGATAAGGAAGGGCGTGCATGAAGCGTCGGCTTTCCGCACCGTTCCATCAGCCGGCTGTCGCCATGCCCTTGAGACGTATTTGTGCATAATGAACGTTACAGGATTAGAAAAAGGGATCTATCGCTATCTGCCGGTTGAACATCAGCTGCTCGTAATATCGCTTGACGAGAATATATCAGAGGAGATTGTTATGGCTGCTTTCTACCAGTCTTTCCTCGGAAAGGCGCCCGTTGTATTTATATGGACAACCATTCCATACCGCATGGAATGGAGGTACGATCTCGCCGCGCACAAGGTCATTGCAATCGACGCCGGCCACGTATGCCAGAACCTGTATCTGGCCAGTGCCGCAATCAAGGGAGGCGCCTGCGCAGTTGCCGCATATCACCAGGAGATGATGGACAAGCTTTTGGGAGTAGACGGTGATGATGAGTTCACCATTTATCTGGCAGCGGTTGGAAAAATCTGACACGCTCATAAAAGCCTGCCCGGTGTGATAACATTTAATAGAAATCAGAAAGGGAAATTATGCAGTTATCTGTCAGGATGTATACATTAAGCACCTGTGTTCACTGCAAGGCCACAAAAAAGTTGCTGAACGAATGCGCCGTCAAATACGAATTTACCGATGTTGATCTGCTCACCGGCGCAGAAAGGGAAGCTGTGCTTAAAGATGTTGAAAAATTCAATCCGGAGTGTACTTTCCCTACAATCATTATAGGAGATAAAGTCATTATCGGATTTCAGGAAACTGAAATCAGGCATGCACTGGGATTATAAGAAACAAAGAGGAGATAGAAAATGAAAAAATATATTTGCACAGCCTGCGGTTACGTTTACGACCCTGAACAGGGAGACCCCGATTCCGGAATCCAGCCGGGAACATCTTTTGAGTCATTGCCTGACGAATGGGTTTGCCCTACGTGTGGAGCCCCCAAATCGATGTTTGTGGAAGAGGGGTGCCAGTTCAAAGAGCAGGGGGTCCGATAGTAGATCGCCGAAAACTCATAGAAGAAAAATTAGCCCAAAAAATGCAATTGACAATAAAAGCAGGAAGTCATATGGGCAGAAAAAGCTTTACGGCAGCCCCTTAGCCCATATTATTCATAAATTTTTAGACCAATCAGAGCAGATGCTGTATCAGAGCGGCTTTACAGAGTATTCGACGCCTTAAAGCGGAGAACACTCTGTACCTCGGAGGTCTGCAAAGCGGACCGAGAATGAGCGATGATACTGCATCTGCTCTGCTATTTCATACATTATGAATAATATGGGTTAGTGAGACACTTGATATCTATTCTCCGTATGTTTTATGTGATACCATTTGATATCTTCATAAAGTCAAATCCTGCGTTGTAAAGGTTTTTGTGACCATATGACTTCCTGTAAATTCTCTGATTTGCAATTTTTGGGATAATTCGGCAGTTGCGGTTGGCCCGATGGCTGCCGTCGTCAAAAAAGCAGCTACATCGGGCCTGAGTATTTGCGGGGCACATTGATCGACAACACAGTTCTTCGGACAGGATGTGTCTCGCAGCTATCGATCACAGATTCCTGAATTGTCGGCAGTTCGCCTTATTCGTACTTCTTCTTTGTTTAAAGGCCCATTTTTTTCAGGGCTTCGTCAGCAGAATCTCTCGAAGCAGGGGCATCTTCCGGAAGATAAAGCATCACCCCGCCTTTTACAGGCCTGATGACTATCTTGTTTTCTTCCGCAAGCTTATTTGTCACCTCAACGGGATTTTCTCCCTCGAAATATTTCTTGAACGCGTTATTAAAACCGGAGAAAACCGAATGAATCCCTTTGAACCCTTCTTTCCTCAGACTGACAATGGCCTTCCTTATAAACTCCTCATGGCTTAATCTCTCTGACATATCTCACCCTCCTTAAAGTTTTTATGAATATCTATTATTGCCTATATTTCATTCAAGTATACCTGAATTTCTCGGTTTTTGGTCTATTTGTTCCACAACGGGCATCTCAGCGGCTCCGGTAACGCCAAGTTCCCTGAACCGTCTCACGGAGGGTAATACCCTTGTTTCCAGCGATGCCACCGTCTTATTATACGCCCCTACAGCCTTTTCGAGGCTTGAACCCATGCTTTCAAAATGTTGAACAAGGGTATACATCCTTTCATAGAATTGTTTGCCGAGTTCACTTATCTCCTGTGCATTCCTCGTTACCTGCTCCTGTCTCCAGCCATAGGCAATAGCGCTTAACAAAGCGATAAATGTAGTCGGGGTGGCGATTATAACCTTCTTCTGTATTCCGTCTTCAATAAGTGTATTATCCATCTCAAGGGCTGCACTCAGGAAGGATTCGCCCGGGATAAAGAGAACGACAAATTCAGGAGACTGACTGAATTGTCCCCAGTATTCCTTTGATGAGAGCTTGTTCATATGTGCCCTCACCTGCTGGGCATGTTTTGCCATCTTAATCTTTCTCTCCTCTTCTGTCAGCGCAGCGGCAGCGTCCAGATAAGCCTCAAGAGATACTTTAGAGTCTACAACAATTTCCCGCTCCATTGGAAGATGCACAAGCATATCCGGTCTTATCCTGCCTTTCTCCGTGTCCACGGATTGCTGCTCCGTAAAATCACAGTGTATCGACATGCCTGAGAGTTCCGCAACTCTGCGAAGCTGCATCTCACCCCACCTGCCCCTGACCTGGGGTTTTCTCAGGGCTGATACAAGATTGCCGGTCTCCCGCTGAAGATGTTCATGGGTTGTGGCCAATGACCTCAATTGCTCTTCGAGGCTGCCGTAAGCCTTATGCCTGTTCTCTTCTATAGATCTTATCTGCTCCTCGTAACGCTTCAATGTCTCATGCAAAGGCTTTATCATCCCATCCAGAGCAGCCTGATGTTCTCCGAGCCGTCCTTTTGTGTCCGCAACTACCTTGCCCAGATGCTGGGAAGCAAGCCTCAGGAAGTCTTCACTGCTGCTTTTCAAAGCTGCCGAAGAAAGGGCATTAAAAGTATCAGTCATCTCGGTTTTCATAGCCTCGATCAATGCCTTTTGCTCCTCAAAGCTTTTTTGGGCAGCCTCCAGCTTTGTCAGGGCCTCAATCCTCGTCTGGCGTTCCCTGTCCAGTTCAACCCTTAATTGTGATATATCATTTTCCTGCTTCAGGTTCTGCTGCCTCAGTTCGTCCACCAGCGCGCCGGCATATTTTAGTTTCCCATCGGACTCTGTCAGCTTATTTATATAATCCGACTGCACGTCAGCTATCTGTTTTGCATAGCGTTGTTTTTGGACCAATACAGAAATGACCCAACCGATTACGACGCCGGCAAAGAAACCGATAACCACGAAGAATATCAAGCTATTTGATATCATATGCGCACCTTTCTTGATTTCTTGCTCTTCTCTTTTGCGGCCACATCTCTGCTCTGTTTTACAATGGAATCGGGGACAGCATCAAAAAACCTCTCTACAGACTCGATTTCATGGACAATCTCCATCTCAGGTAATGATGAGATTACGGCTTTTCCATAGGAACTGTGAATAAGCCTTGGGTCAAGCAGAGCGACCACTCCGTAGTCTTCTGAGCTTCTTATCAGCCTGCCGAACCCCTGCCTCAACAGAAGAATGGCTGACGGAAGCGCAAGGTCTGCAAACCATCTTTCCTGCAGTCTTCTGCACCTTTCATCATAAACAGGGTCTCCCGGCTTGCCGAAAGGCATTTTTACAATAATAACAAGACTCAGTTGTTCTCCCTTTACATCAATCCCCTGCCAGAACGTGGCAGTTGCGAGCAATACTGCATTCGGTGTTATCTTAAACCACTGAAGCAGCCTTGCCGGCGGCATATCACCCTGCGACTTGACCGGATAGTCTGCGTTGATATGTTCTGAGGCATATGCGAGGTTCTTGTAGGAAGTAAACAGAACAAGCGCCCTGCCTCTCGATGCTTTTATAAGGTCCTCAATAGTCTTCAGGCTTTCCCTGAAATAAGATTCGCTGTTCTCCCTGCCGGGGATCGGCAGATCGCGACTGACATACAGAAGGGCCTGCCTTTTATAGTCAAAGGGCGAACCAACCACCATCTCCTGAAAACCTTTCATGCCAAGTCTCTCCCTGATAAAACCGAAATCTTCTCCGGCAGTCAGTGTGGCAGAAGTCATTATCAGACTGTCATAAGCATCGACTAATCCCTGAAAGGGTTTGCGGGACTCGACAAGGTTGCTCCTGAGTTCCGGCATTCCCTTCTCGACCGCCATGAAATAGACCTTGTCAGGGTCCTCCTGAGTCATGAAATCATTGATTGTGGCTTCAAGAGATTGTATATAGGTCAGGGTGGTCAGCACTCTGTCTTTGAGAAGAGTGTCTTCCAGGGTCTGCTCAAAAGCAGTCAACCTCTGAAATACACTATCGAGGGCAAGGAGGTCTTTTATCGTGTTTAATCCCTCTATAATCTCATAAGGTATATTGTTAATCGACTGCAAAGGGAAAGCCCTTCTTTTAAAAAATAAGTCGACCGGCTCGAAGATATGGTCAACAGCGATCTTTAGTCCCCTGAGACGATAGAGAAGCCAGGTTATCTTTGAATGGCTGAGACTGCTTCCAAGGACGTGAGAGATGACATTTTCAATCTGGTGAGCCTCATCAATTATCAACTGAGCATGAAACGGAACCAGGTTGAATTCAGAAAGAAGATCATACATCAGGAGGTGGTGGTTGACGACAAGGATGTCATATTTGTAAAGGTTCCTGTAATGCCTGTAAAAGAAGCACTCCTTATAGTAGGGACATATTGTAACGCTGCAGTCATTGGAATCCCCGCATACCTTCGACCAGAATTCAGGGACAAAAGAGAGTTCATCCTTATCGCCGGTTTCAGTCTCACCGACCCACTGACGAAATTTCAGGTACCTTTCATCGAGTTCCGCATATTCGTTTTCCCGCTTTAGGCACAGATAGTTGTTCTTGCCCTTGAGGATTGCATAAGAAAACTTGTGTGGAAGCGCGTCCCGCAAAAAGAGCAGGTCCTTGTTCACCAGCTGGTCCTGCAAGGCAATGGACGCCGTTGACACGACAGTCTTCTCCTGAGACAATATTGCAGGGATCAGATATGCAAATGACTTGCCGACGCCTGTGCCGGCCTCGACGAGGAGGTTCTTTTTTTCTGTCAGGCATTCAAGAACCTTCCCCGCCATCTTCATCTGCTGGGGCCTTGTTTCATACCCCGGGAGTGTTTGCCCCAAAATATTGAAAGCTGATTCGAGTTCTTTCAAGTCAATTTTCTGCATCGACATCTTCTATCTCAACCCGGACCAGGGCAAGGATAGCAGAATGAGGGAGGATCAGGTACTTCTTTCCCTCGAATTCGATCTCAACGGCAGACTCTTTGAGGAAGATCGCGTAATCGCCTTCTGAAGCCTGGAGCGGGATATATTTTATTTCTTTAGTCTTCCCTGAAGCCCAGGATTCATCCGACGTATGCGGGTCATGGACGGCATAACCGGGACCTTTTTTAACGACATAACCTCCGATGACCTTTTCCTTTTCTCTGACTGTAGCAGGAAGATAGAGCCCCGAGCTTGTCTTCTCAGCCCCTTCATCAGGCTCAACAAGGACGCGGTCACCGACAATGATCAAGTTCTTCTTGGCTTTCATACAGCTATAGTATATCTAAAGAGGACAATTTTTTGACTCTGTGAACACTCTCCGGCAGATACAGGGAAAGTCAGTTGGAAAAAAGTTGATTTTTTCATTGACAAGGAAGGCAAGTAGTCCGTTAAGCTCGACATAATGCCAATTTCAAATGGCAAAATTGAAAGGTCATCGCAAATAGGAACGACGCCACGAGTTCGGAAGCAGACAGGAAGAGTTTCGGCAGGTCTCAGAATAGACCATGCAGCATTCCTACTGTCAACAAATGGTCGCTGTCCCTATTTACGATACCTTGTTCTACCCTACAGTTATAGTAGATGACGATCTTCTTAAACTTCCCGGCCCCTGCTATCTACGTTCTGCATCCCCCCGTTCAGGGTTTCTCTGGTGTTGGGGTTGCTGCTTTCTCTGAGGTTGCCGAACCTCGCGTTGTCTTTGTTGCTCTTGTCTCTGTTGCTGATGTCGCTGAACCTCGGGCCTCTGTTTATATTGCTCCTGTCTTTGGTTTCTAAGTTCCTGTCTCTGTCGTTGCGGTTGACGTTGATAGTTCTGGACGCCCCAGGTTTTTTGCCTTTCCCAATGTCGATTATTATGCCAGCTCTTCCAGTTCTGTCGAAGTCGCCGGTCAGGAATCCGTTCATAGTCCCACGGTGTCCGCGCCAATTACGGTCTCTGTAGTATCCTCTCCAACCCGGATCTACATCAAAATAAAAACTTGGGACATTGTTATAATAACCCCAGCCCCGGTTATAATAATGCGATCGATACCAACGACCTTCCCATAGACGCCACCACCAGCCGTTCCAGAAAAAGAGGTCTACATCTATGTCAGGAACAACGTAAACATCGTTCGTGTCAGGCAATACTATCACATCCGGAGGCGCCTCAAATACGATGGGTGGCGGCAGAGAAATTCCAACACTTATGTTTACCCCTGCCATTGTCGGAATAGGAATGACAATGGCCAACGCCAAAAAAAGTGCTCCCAAAAGTAACTTTTTCATTTTGCTCCCTCCTTTCAAACAAAGTATATCGGTTTCGCAGGAAAAGTCAATCCACCGAATTACCTCATTCTCATACATAACGACAAGGATTTTGAGACGCTGGCTGAAATTTGTGATCTTCAGATTTTGCAGATTCCCGCTCAGTCAAAATGAGAGGTAAAAATATGCGGGCCCGGGTGAACCGGGCCCTTCGGTTAAGTGCCGCAATGAGGCTTTGCCTCATTTTTTACATTACCGAAGAGCCTTGAGAAAGTCAATGGTCAGTGATCCGGTCGGGCAAAAAAATGTAAAAACTATAGTTTGTACACCTCGCCTTTTTCCGGCACATGTGTCTTAAATCCGTATTTTTCTGCTACAAGGTCCGCAAAGGACAGAGCAGTCTCTTCTTCACCATGACTATAAATACCTCCGGCTGTACCTTTGAAGCAGGAGAGCCATTTAAGGAGTTCTGCCTGGTCGGCATGGGCTGAGAAACCCGTTTATTGTATAGACCGATGCCTTAACAGCTATGTCTTCGCCGAGGAGATCGACATGCCTTGCGCCGTCAACGATCTTCCTTCCAAGAGTGCCTTTGCCCTGAAATCCGACAAAGATCACGCTGCATGCATGCCTCCAGAGGTTGTGCTTCAGGTGATGCTTTATCCTTCCTCCTTCACACATACCGCTCCCGGCTATGACGATTATGCCTGATTTGATCCTGTTCAAGGTTATCGATTCCTGCGTGTCTTTCACAAAATGAAGTTTTATCGCACTATCGAACTCCGTGTGCTCAAAGAATTTTCTTGCCTCCTCGTCATAGCATTCGGGATGGGCGAGATATATCTTTGTTACGTCTTCAGCCAGGGGACTGTCGAGATAGACATCGAGGCCGGAGAGCCGTTTCTCCTTTGCAAGATTGTTCAATATATAGAGCAGGTCCTGCGTCCTGCCGACCGCAAAAGCGGGGATGTATATATTCCCGCCCTTTGCAAAAGTCGTTCTTATCGCACTGACAAGTTCGTCTACACTCTCTTTGAAAGGCTTGTGAAGTCTGTTTCCGTAAGTCGACTCCATAACGATGAAATCCGCTTCAACAGGAACGGTAGGGTCTCTGACGATAGGATTTCCTATCTTCCCGATGTCTCCCGAGAAGACTATCTTCTTTTCCCTCTCGCCGTCCTGGAACCACATCTCCAGAGTGCCGGAACCGAGGATATGACCTGCATCGACAAACCTGTATTTTATGCCGTTCCCGAGATGGAATATTTCTTCATACTGTTTCACATCGAACAAGGGCAGGACTTCCCACACGTCATTAATTGTGTAAAGCGGCTGAATCTCAGGCCTTCCCGCCCTGATCGCCCTTCGGTTATTCCATGCGGCATCAGTCTCCTGGATGTGTGCGGAATCGTAAAGCATGAATTCGAGGAGGTCTCTGGTTGCGGCTGTTGCGATGATCTTTCCCGTGAACCCTTCCTTGACAATTCTCGGCAGCATCCCCGAGTGGTCCAGGTGCGCGTGGGTGACGAAGATATAGTCAATCTCTTCAGGCTTATAATCAAATTGGGCTCTGTTGATATCGTCCGCTCCTTCACCCTGGTAAAGACCTGCATCCACAAGGATCTTGAGATCATTGCATTCGATGTAAAAACAGGACCCGGTTACGGTCCTCACTCCTCCAAGAAATTTCAGTTTCATTCTTTCAACCTCCAGTTTGTGAACTTGTCAGTTGCATAGCATGAAGGGTAGACATGACAAAAAAGCTTTTATACGCGACATAAAATGAGCCGTATTCACCTGACGGCACTTTAACCCTCGGATGAGTCCTTGATTAATGTATGAGAACATGTGTTTAGGGTGCATTATGGTGTCGCATAAAAGCTTTTTCATCATATCTACCCTTCAAATGGAAAACTTGTCAGCAATATTTAGGTGCGGCGATTCCTAAAGTAATCCTACAGGCTATCACAATAATTCTCCATCCCTTTATCTCCCACAACAATTTCCGGAGTAAGCATCCACTCCAATGACCATGCTCCGGCGTCATCTCTTTTCAGGCAGACAACCCCTCCCATTCTAAACGAGACTAAGATTTTCTCGGCGTCACCGCAGAGCAGAAGCGACGCAAGCCTTGAAAGGTGAGGCAGATGTCCGACGAGGATAACGTCATTTTGATAATTCCTGAGGCGGCCGGCCCATATTTCAGGATCGTCAAGAGGAGACAATCCGTCTGTCTCTCTCATCCCTCTCACAGGTTTCAGGTTTTGGAATAGGACCCCGGCTGTCTGTTCCGCTCTCAATTTTGTGCTGTGAAATATTTCGGATACCGAGATATTCAACAGGGAAACATAGGCAGCAACTTTCGCAATGTCTTCAAAACCTTTTTGAGAGACGGGTCTCGCACGGTCCTCGTCATCTCTCTTTGCTTCGGCATGCTGGACAAGGTAAAGAAACATGGCTACCCCCTTTCTGAAAATAAGTATGAAGTATGAGGGATGGAGGATGGAGAAAAATAGACATCCTCCACTTAGGTTTTTCCCTCCATATCAAGCAAAACCTTTTTATATCGAATGTATTCAATCAGTCCCCAGATGCCGGCCGTTGACATTGTGATAAACCATGACAGGGATATCGCTGTGGCCACTTCCGGTTTTACCCCTATGAGTCCGAAGAACAATACAAATGCGCCTTCCCTTATCCCAAGCCCGGAAATTGATACGGGAATCATGGAGAACAATATGATCAGAGGTATGAACATAAGAAACGCCAGAAAAGGTATGTGCTGTCCAAGACCCGCTGAAAGGATGCCGACTGATGCAATGCCGGATAGCTGCACTATTGCGGACAGCGCAAGACCTTTGACTATGGTGTTTTTCTCATTCCGGTACATATGAAAATAATTATAGAATTCTGAAAGAAACCGGATTCTCTGACCAAGCCGCAGGCCGAAAATAAGAAAGCTTGCCCCGACAGAGAAGAGCACAATGATCAGCAGTAGCCATTCCACGCGAGAGCCGTGATAATACTGATACCCGAAAGGGAATGCCGCTGCACAGATCATAATCAGCGCAACAAATCCGATATATCTGTCCATAAAAATGGAGCCGAAGCTTGTGTCGGCTTTGCCTGTTTCCCTGTAAAGATAGAAGGCTTTTACCGCATCTCCTCCGATGACGCCGGGAAGAAATGTATTAAAGAAAGAGCCGATCATATAAAGGGAGAAAAGTCTCTTCAGATTCAGCCCCGCAGGGAGAAAAAGCTTCCATCTGATCGTTGAAACAAACTGGGCAAATATGTACAGGACAACCGCGGAGGCAAAAGAGGCAAGACTTATGTTCTTCAATGTCCCTGCGACCTGCCCTATTCCTGTTCTGGATAAAACATAATACAACAGGCCGGTACTGATGGAGAGCTTCAGAACAACGAGCAGTGCCTTATTTGATTTCAGGGCCAAGGATCTTCTTGATTACATAGATGGGTTTTCTCTGGCTTTCATGATAGACTCTCACGAGCATCTCGCCCAAGAGTCCCATGCCGATTAGCTGGATGCCGACAATCATCAATAGCGCACCGAGCAAAAGGAGGGGCCTGCCGCCTATGTCTTTGCCGAACAATAACTTGTCGGCGCTGAGATACAGCAGTATAAGAAAACCGAGGATTTCGCTCAATATCCCGAACGGGCCGAAAAACTGTATGGGCTTCGTCGAGAAGCTCTGCAGAAATTTCACGGTTATAAGGTCCAGCACGACCTTGATAGTGCGGGATATACCGTATTTTGATTTACCCCTCAGTCTCGGGTGGTGAACTGTCTCGACTTCCGCCACTCTGACCCCATACCAGCTTGCCACAGCAGGGATAAACCTGTGCATCTCGCCATAGAGCTTCAGGTTCTTGATGACATCCCGTCTGTAAGCCTTCAGGGAGCACCCGTAATCGTGGAGCTTGACGCCGGTGACTTTGCTGATCAGCCAGTTCGCCATCATGGAGGGCAGTCTCCTTGAAAAAAAAGGGTCTTGCCTTTTCTTGCGCCAGCCGCTGACAAGGTCGTGTTCTTTTATCGATTCGAGGAGCTTCGGAATATCCAGCAGGATCGTTCTGAAGGTCGCCGTCCATTGTCACGATAACGTCTCCCCGGGCAAAATCAAAACCTGCTGCAAAGGCCGCGGTCTGACCGAAATTGCGTCTCAGGCTGAGGACAACCACTTTGCTGTCCTTTGACTGTATCTCCTCCAGAATGGGAAGGGTCCCGTCGGTGCTGCCGTCGTCAATAAAGAGCAATTCGTATTCCAGATCCAGGGGATCAAGGGCATTTCTCAGCCCTTCGTGTAACAAGCCGGACATTTTCCTCTTCATTGTAAACGGGGATTACGACAGACAGTGTCATTAGTAGGTCTCGGGCTTCCTTTCTTCCATTCCCTTAAAATCGTAGCAGAGAAACAGGGTAAAATCTCTGATTTTCACGTGCTTTTTAGTATAAACGGTCATTACCTTTTTCTCAACCTTGTGAAAAGTGTCTGCTACAATGCCGGGGACAGGAACGTCTCCGGTCCTGACAAAGACCGCATCATAATGCAGCAGGTTCTCAAATCCGGGCCAGAGGTCGTACTGGTTCATCCTTCGATCCAGATTGAGGCAGTATGTTGCAGGATGCCCTTTAACATAAAATGCAAGCTCACTCGTTACCTGATACTTGTCGGAAAAGATGAAGACAGGTCTCCGGGAAGACATCTGTTCGTATATTGTCGATACCTCTGTCCCGAGGTCCTTCCATCCGTAAAGCCTCGCAGCAGGGTTCAGCCCGGCTGGAAGATTGAAGGCAAAAGGATAGTGTGCCGCAGCTGTCACGAAGATCGACATTATCAATGCAGCTGAGGCAATGAAGGTCCTCCATCTGTTTGTACGGATTCCAGTCTTTCAGATAAAAAGCCGGGAAGGCGAGAATTGCTGTTATGTAACCCGGTAATGCCCAGTTTGCCTGCACCTTTGCCTGGAGGCTTTTCATAAGGAAAAATACAATAACGGGAACAGAAAACCAGATCAGGAAGATCCCACCGTTCTTTTTTCTCAATTTCCAGAGCGCAAAGGACATCAGGACTAATAGCAGTGGTGTGATAACACCAAACTGAGAGCCGACGAATTCAATGAAGCTCATGAAGGAAATCTGAAAACCCTCTGCCACGTGCGCCTGTCCGGCCGTATGTCTTATTGTTACCCAATCGTGGTTCGCATTCCACACAATCACCGGACTGAAAACGAGGAGACTGACAATAAAGCTTATATAGGGACCTTTCGTACGCAGCGCATACCTTTGTTCTCTGGAGCTTATGAGAAACAGGAAGGCACATAAATAGAAAAATGCCATGGTGTACTTTGTTAGAAGGCCAAAGCCGATGGTAATGCCAAGGAGGAGCCAGTAAGGGAGGGACGAAGACCGGGCAACAAGAGACGACCGGTCGCTGTTCAAAGCCTTCCAGAAAGAATAGAGCGACAGAATCCAGAAAAAGATAAACGGGGAGTCGATGGTAAACAGAATACCGAATGTCGAGAAAAGCGGTATGATCTGGATGATAATTGCAGCGAAGAGCCCGGTCTTCTCATCGAAAAGGTTCTTGCCTAACATGAAAAGGAATATGCTGCTGAGCAGCGAAAAAATTACCGCCATAATCCTGATGCCGAATACTGTATCGCCGAATACGGAAGTGCCGATGTAAATGAGATAAGCTATCATCGGACCCTTTGAATAATAGCTCAGGTCGAGCCTCCGGGCCCATTCCCAGTAATGGGCTTCGTCAGGTCCGAGGTCAAGCGGACTGTTGCTTATATAGTACATCCGGAACAGGCTCAGGCCCAGAAGAAATACAAAGAGTGACGTTGTATAAGGTTCTCTCTGAAAGCGTTTTGCCGACCATAGAGAAAACCCTATCATACACACGGCGAAAATGGAGCCTAACAAAGCCCCGGCAAGCACATCAGCGGGATAGTGCACTCCGACATAAACTCTTGAGAAGCCGACGAGGACTGCGATTAATGGAAAGAAATACCGGACCCTGTTCTTTATCATGATCATAAAGGGAACTGCAAAGGCAAAGGCATTGACGCTATGATTGGAAGGCATTGAGAAAGATCTTCCGCAGCCCACCAGCATTCGCACTCCCTCCAGGGCATTGCATGGCCTGATGCGTTCAAAATAGTGTTTCAGCATGTTCGAAGTCCAGTCTGAGAGCAGCAGCGCAGAAAATGCAATGATAAAAACAGTCCACGCTTTTTTCTTGTCTTTCAAAAGAAGCCACAAAAAAAAGGGCAGGAAAAAGAGGTAGGCCCTTTTTGTAATAAGAGGCATGAACAGATCAAAAAAACTGTTCTGCAGGTCTCTATTGATCAGGAAAAAGACCGCTTTATCAATCTCGGGGAGGCTCATGATATAGGACCCGCTATACGTGGTCCGGGGAAAGAAGCTTTCTTTTTTCTATCCATTCGATGATTTTTTCCGCCATTGCTTCAATGGTTGCTTCATCAGGCATTATATGGACATGGAGCCCCGCTCTTTCAACGGCCTCTGCCGTTACAGGTCCTATGACCGCAATAGTGACCCCCTTCAAGAGCTCTTCAGCTTCATCCCCCATTATTTCCAGGAGATTGTTAAAGGTTGAAGCGCTGGTAAAGGTTGCGATCGTAATCCTTCCTGCCCTCAAAAATCTCCGCAGCCGCTTGCCATGATATTCGGGCTTTATCGTCCTGTAGGCAACCGGCACATCGATCTCTCCCCCGAGTTCTCTGACCTTGTCCGGGAAAATTTCCCGTGCTTTTTCAGCCCGAGGCAGGAGAAAACGCATACCTTTTAAGGATGCTGTCTTTTGCCCTTCGCTCTTTGCTCCGTGACTTTCCACAAAGGCCTTAATGAGTCCTTCCCCACGGAACTCTTCAGGGATCAAGTCGATCTTTAAACCATAGCTTCTGACTTCCCCTGCTGTCTTGGAGCCGATGGCACAGATCTTTATCCCCTTTAAGTCCCTGATATCCCTGTCTTTCTCAAAGTATCTCCTGAAAAAATACTTCGCCCCGTTTCTGCTCGTGAATATGAGCCACTCATAGGTTTCGATTTTATCAATCGATTTATCGAGTTGATCATAATTCTCCGGGGGGACAATCTCTATTGTCGGGAAATCTATTATCTCGGCGCCGAGTTCTTCGAGGCGTTCAAAACCTTCCATATGTTCACGGGTAACCAGTATCCTGTGGCCGAACAAAGGCTTTTTCTCGTACCATTTCAGCGTCTCTCTGAGGTTAACAACGTCACCCACCACCATGACGGCAGGAGGCCTGATATCCTTTTCCTTAACCACTGCTGCAATGTCTTTCAATGTGCTGACCAGGGTCTTTTGATCAGGTCTTGTGCCCCATCTTATGACAGCAACCGGCGTCTCAGGAGGCCTGCCGTTCTCGATTAATTTTTCCGTGATCTGGTCGATATTTTTTACAGCCATGAGAAAAACGAGGGTTCCCACACCGGTAGAAAGCTTTGCCCAGTCAATGGCGCTCTCTTTTTTTGTGACATCCTCGTATCCCGGTATAACCGCAAATGAGGATGACAAATGTCTGTGAGTTAACGGAATCCCCGCATAGGCAGGGGCAGCAATCGAGGAACTCACCCCCGGAACAACCTCAAACTCTATACCTTCCTTTACCAGTTCCTCTGCTTCTTCTCCGCCCCGTCCAAAGACAAAGGGGTCGCCTCCCTTAAGACGGCAGATAGTCTTGCCTTCTTTTGCCTTGAGCACGAGCGTCCTGTTGATTTCATCCTGTGTCATGGTGTGATGCCCGCCGCGCTTGCCCGCATAGATGAACTCTGCATCGTGGCTGATATAGTTCAGCACCTGCGCGTTCAGATGAAAATCATAAACCACAACATCAGCCCTCTGAAGGCATTTCATACCTTTAACCGTCAATAGGCCGATGTCCCCGGGCCCTGCGCCGATCAAGAAAACCTTACCTTTTTTCATAACACCTTCTTGGAATTAAGAGATTAAACATTTTATCATAAATCAGTGATGTTATAATGGGCGGAGTCCCGGGATAAGGAGCCTTGTGTAGTGCGTTCACATCTTCTTTACGAGTGTTTTGAGTCGTCATTCCCGCAGTCCTTAAGCGGGAATCCATTACTTCTTTGTTCTTAAAGACAATGGTTTCCCGATTACTACCTCGGGAATGACAATAATTGGCTTATTTAAACAACTTCAATGTAACCCTATGTATGTTGCACTTCACTACTGGCTGCAAACGTTTTGACAGACGCCATTATTACATGGCGGCGATTCAGATGACTTCCACGTGGGACCACTATGCTAAAATGTTATATGTTTCAACTCATGGTCGAAAGAAGTGTCTTCCGAGATGGGATGATTCGCTTGCGTATTTTCAGATATTGGGTCCCGGTATTTCTCTGGATGAGCTTTATCTTTTGGATGTCGACGGGGACATTTTCTGCGGAAAATACTTCTCTGATTGTTGAGCCTCTGCTCCGTTTTCTGATGCCTTCCATTTCTCCGGAACAGATTCAACTGGTCCACGGGTTAATCCGGAAATCAGGACACGTAACCGAGTACTTCATTTTAGGCATCTTGCTGTTCCGGGCTTTCCGCACAGATTCAAAGGAGTTGCACGGCCTGCGATGGGCTCTTTCTTCTCTGGTTATTGTCCTGCTTTATGCCGCAAGCGACGAGTTCCATCAATCGTTTGTCAGCACGAGGACCGCTTCTTTATTCGATGTCGGCTTCGACGCACTGGGAGGCGTCCTTGCTCAGGCTGCGAGTGTTTTGTGGATTTTCAGAAGGCAGAAATAGATCAAAAAGAAATGGACAACGTTCAGCAGGCTTTTCATCCGGATAATAAATGTCGATCATCAAGTCCGCCACTACAGCCTTCCTCTTCTTCCTGGTCCTCTTCCTCAATAAGCAGGAGAGTCAGACCGCAATCGGAGCACTCAGTGTCATCGGCTCCCACAGGGGAACCACAGGCCGGGCACTTACCCTGTTTGGCCAGTTCGTGAGAAGCCCGGAGTTCCGGATGGATTTCCCTATAGTATTCCGCAACGCGCTCCTGTGCCCTTTCAAGGTCCTCTTTAGACACGATAAGCTGTAATTTATTACGGCAATGGCCCTTGTTGCAGCCGGCAGCGGATGTGACTGTGCAAGGAATGCCGGAATCGATGAGAACCTTGTAGAGTTCACCCAACCACTTCAGGTCACCCTCCCTGACTACGGCTGAGTTTTCAATGGCCTTCGCCGCCAGCTGCTTCTTTTCCTCCTGTGCCCTTCTGTGCTCCTCGTGCAAGAGGAGGACCGCGCCGCAATCAGCGCATTTCTCGATATGCGGCAGATACTCAATTTCGCAATTAGGACATATCTTATTTCGGTTCATAGTTCGGGATAGGGAAAATAAAATTTATTTTCCAGTGTCGCTCTTAGTTTATTGAAAGAATACCACAGTCAACCGTAAAAACGGATTTTAGCAACTGGAATATTTCCTTTTTATTCTTCGGTCGTTTGACCATTATTTTGGCATCTTCCATTACAAAGGTGAGATAAAACCCAAAATTCACTTTCTTGATTTCCGGAAACTCTCTTTCAATCGTGCCCCTCTCGTCCCGGAATACAAAGCGAATCTTACGAGCATCAAAATCAAGCGTCACCTCGTTGGCAAACCGCTTATTAAACATCAGAATCACGCCATAGAACGGCAGGACAAAAACAAGCGCATGGACGATGGCATCCACCGTTGATAACTTCGTTATAAAAACCCCGAGTAAGCTAAACAACAGCAGGAATGCGAATGCAATCCCGTGAAAATAATTAAAGAAGATACGCTCTTCACCCGGCATGTAAAAGGTATAGATATTTTTTGTCATAACCTGTTAGTGCAGATGTGCTACCCCTTTGCTGTCAGTATAGACGTAAAAATGAAGTATACCGTAACCATTAAAGAGGTTTCCACTGTTTCATGGTAAAGAAATAGAATAAATAGGGATCCGCGAACAATTAAGGTCTCTACTTAGACAATAATAATCGGCTGCTACTGACTGGATGACCCCTTGCTCACTTACCATTTGTGTAGTTATCCAATTCGAACTTTCTCACAGTTACAAACATTTTTGCTACATCAGATTATACCGTTTAATTCTTTGCATAACAGATAACCAACCGCTCGGATTGTTCATGCGGGGGAAGGACATTTTGATCGATTTGAGGATTATCACATCCTTCCTGCTATACGTAACATAACCTGCTTTTTCTTATGTTTTCAATTAGTTAATAATGCTATCCGTTATCCCTATTTTAGCTTTTTCAAAAATATTTTCATGTATTGGCAGAGTTCTCTGCAAAACAACATTGATGGCTTTATAGTAATCCCTCTGAACTTTCAGATTGGAAACCTTACAGTAGCACTGCGTTGTGGTAATCTTGCTGTGACCCAGCAGATCCTGAATGGTGACAAGAGCAGCATCTGCATTTAACAGCTGTGTTGCCATGGTGTGTCTTAAGTGATGACAGGATACCTGTGTCCCGGTCTTCCGGGAATAGTATTCAATTCTCTTTTGAATGCCGCGCACTGATATCGGCTTCCCTTTCAGCGGTCCCTTCTGCACTAAGAACACTCTTTTCTCTTTAGCCCATTTGCGTTTCTGCGTATACGACTGCAAGACACTCAGTGCATCCTCGCTGAGATAGACAACCCTGTCCTTGCTGCCCTTTCCATTAAAAACATAAAGCTGTCTGCTGCGATAATCTAAGACCACATATCTGCAGACTTCCAGTAAATGGCTTTCCTTCTCTACCAGTATCGCCTTGTATCGTCCCTGAAATATGTGTCCTACTCTATGATGTCTATTATTGTATGACCGGGTATAACTCGGGGTAACTGTCTTGCGCCTTTTGATAGATTTCCATCGGGGTTTCTATGATAAGGTGGTAATGGTTGTTCATCAGACAATATGCATGGCATATCCAGTTGTATCTTTTGTTTACATTGAGAAGTGTATCGAGAAATATCCTGCGGTCTTCGTCATCCTTGCATCCTTGTATATAGCCTTTCTTGCGTTGCCCCTTGAGGTTATATGATACAGAGCTCCATCGTATTGTATCCGAAGTGGTCTTGCCATGCAGCTAATTTATCATATCTATTATTCTTAAATCAAGATTAAAGACTTGACCCCATGACTTGCATGACCCCATGACTTGTGACCCCATGACTTGACCAGCTAACGGCGAGTCTTCAGTCATATTCTCTTTTGGTCATCAACCTAACGGTGAGTTCACAAAACCTCTTTTGAATCAGTTCTAACATCAATTTTGGCGTTAGCACACTTCGATAGTAAACCCGGCAGGAATAGTGTAATTAATAAAACGTCGCCTAAAGCTCCCTGCCTGTTTATTAATAATCGCTTTACCATATGATTCCCTCAGCATTGTTCTCTATGCCTTCTTCTCGCATAGTTGCTATTTTCTTTTTGGGAAGCTACTCAGCTTTTTAGACGTAACCTCGGTTACCTGCGCGACAGTTGGAACACATCTAAAGTCACCATATGCAGGACAAAACATAGCTTGACAGCAATAGAGGTCACAATTGCCCTTTACGTAAGATACTCTATAATGAGGATCTTCGTTTCTGTAAATCGCTCGCTTGCTCCATTCAATGGACATATCTAAAACAAGAATTTCTGTTGCAGTTGCTCCGCTCATAACTGAAAGTCCATTTTGACAAGTAATAAATAGGGCGCAGTTCTTGATTGTGTAGTACGTCTGATCCAAACTTAATTTGTTTGTCAGATCAACGCATCTTTCTAAGCCAAAGCTCCTTTTCCATACGTTGTCCGATTTACTCAAAACATCTTTGCCCGCAACTGCAACGGAGTATCCTTGGGAAACAATAAAATCGGCAACGAGTTGCCAGTTTTCCATAGTCCAACTTCGACTTGGCCACGTCATAGAAGTATTTATAACAACATCAAAATGTTCTGAATGATCCTCTTCAGTCGGGAAATACTCAAGTTGCTTTTCCCTGAAACTCAATTCTCCTATGCCAGCTGGAATACTAATAAAATCGAAGGTATCCATTAAGTGATGTGGAAGTTTCTGTAAATCGAATAGAGTAAGTTTATTCCCATATTTGTCAATTTCAGCGGTATCGAAAATATTATATGCTTTATCTACATAAGGGCAGTTTATGAATAAATTGGGATGATGGGTAAAAACAACAAATTTTGAATCTGGTTCAATATCGGAAATGAGTTTCTTAATTACAGGTATTGCAAATAAACAATCGCCCATACCTTCACAATTTAAAACTATAGCGATATCCTTCGAATAATTTGACATTTTGCAGATCCTCACTCTTTATTAATAGATACTATAACAACGAATATCTATCGGTTACCATTTAAAATATTCACTGTTATGACTGCCATGAGAAGCATTGACTTCAGTCAACTATCAGCAGTTCGCCTTTTCCAAATGGGATAATAACATCCCTGTTCGATGTTGAGAATAGCTGTTCCTTTACCATGAGCACCTCTTTTGAAGTTGCAGAGACAGACCTGAAAGAATCAGCTTCGTAGAATCGCCTACAGTCGATTCTCTCGGATCGACCCATATCCCAGGTACCCTTCATTAATTCGCCTTTGCATTAAAAGTAGTTTTCTGTGAAAGCATGGCAAATATTACCCTTATAAGTTTGTGAGCTGTAGCTATGACGGCCTTCTTGTAAATCAAACCGTCTTTGATTCTTTTCTCGAAGTAGCGACGGAAATATCCTTCATACTGGATGACCTTGACGGTCATAAGCCAGATGATCCTTCTGAGATGTCTGTTACCTCGTTTGGATATCTTGCTGAGGCCTACATATTTACCTGATTCGTACACAGAAGGGTCCAGTCCCGCCATGGCAATGACTTGTCTATGGCTTGGAAAGATCCTGGGATCGCCTCCCAGCTCAACCAAGAAATTCGTAGCAGACTTCTCGCCGATGCCCCGTATAGAGGTGAGGATATCGACATTGTCTTTCATCTGTGCGCGGCATTGCTCGATCAGCACGCCGGTTAGTTCCTGCAGATGAGCTTCCAATTGTAACAGGATCGATGCCTTTTGCTTGATAATCATCTCCTTGGCGGGGCTTGCTGTCCCGATAGAAGTTGCTGCAGCTTTGATAATGGCGTCAACGGACTCATCTGTCTGTTGGCCGTAAGAGCCCGGTATCAGGATCTTTGCTATCTTTGCCCGTTTAGCTTTGCGAATAGACTCCGCAGATGGGTAGTGGCACAGCAGGCGGAGCATGGATTTTGTGAAAACACATGAGGGAAAAGGGTCAGGTCTTGTTTCTTGCACTGTATCATTCCCTATCTTTTTTTCTCCCACCTTTCCCGGCGATTCTGCACTCATTCACCTTCTTAGTTTGATGCTTCCCATCAACATGCATATTTGTACCAGTAATGCTCAATAATTTCAAGCCATTGAAAACGTTCAGTAGCAGGTGGACGGCGCATTCTCCAAAATCTTCCGTACGTATCCAGAAGACCTAATCAGAAAGGCAATGTCAAATCCCTCAGTGGCAAACGGAAACCATGCTTTTTCACTTCCCTGTTTAACCTGCTATACTGGTTTTTATAGACTCTTTTTGTATAAAGGAGGACGCTGATGGAAGTAGAACAGAAAGATCCGGAAAGTGTTCAAAAGCAAACCCACGATCGAGGGAGCAGGGGTCCATCTCAGGCGGGTTTTTGGAAATAGCGAGGTGCCGCTCTTTGATCCGTTCCTGTTGCTGGATGATTTCCGCAATACCGATCCCTATCAATATATCAAAGGCTTTCCCTGGCACCCCCATCGCGGAATCGAGACGATAACCTATGTCCTGAAGGGTGACGTCGAACACGGCGACAGCATGGGGAACAAGGGCGTCATCACGTCGGGCGACATGCAGTGGATGACCGCCGGCAGCGGCATCATCCACCAGGAAATGCCCCGGGGAGACGATGACGGCGTGATGGAAGGTTTTCAACTCTGGGCCAACCTTCCGAAGTCACACAAGATGATGGAGCCCCGGTACCGCGACATCAAAAGCCCGCAGGTGCCGGAAGTGGTGACGAAGAGCGGTGCGAAGGTCAAGGTCATTTGCGGGACCGTCGAAGGAAAGCGGGGCCCGGTCACGGATATCGTCATCGATCCCGAATATCTCGACGTCACAGTGCCGGCCCTTTCCGAGTTTGTCCACAAGACCACGCGCGGCCACACGGTCCTCGCCTACGTGATATCGGGCAAAGGCGTCTTCTGCAACGAAAAGAATCCCTTTGCCTATGACGTCGAGGGCGTGAACTATTTCGACATGGAGCGCGATCTCTACATTCACAACGGGACGGCGGTCCTCTTCGGCGACGGCGACCAGGTGACAGTCTCAGCCCAGGGCGAACCGGTCCGCTTCCTGCTCATTTCAGGCAAACCCATCGGCGAGCCCGTGGCCTGGTACGGCCCCATCGTGATGAACACGGAGGAGGAACTGCAGACTGCATTTGAAGAGTATCGGGACGGCACGTTCATCAAATCCAGCCGTGGTAAATCTTGATAGTGTCAACAACCGATGAGACGTTGATGAAACGGATAGCGAGTGCATTCCCCGTCGGCTTGCCGCGGGGTTAGCGAGCGAATATAAAGAAACGATTCCTTACGTTAAGATACCCTGCGGTCTCTGCCGCAGGGTTCTTCATTTAGTTGACTTATTATTTGCAAAACTTCCGAATACATATGTTGAATGTTATTCAGTCTTTTTTATCATGTGCTGGTTCTGCACCCTTACCGGTGTTACGTGCATCCCATAAAAAGCACCCAAGGCGTGTCTTTGGGGAATAAATAAGCGTAAGAGAAAAAGGTCTTTCTAATATCTTACTCTTCTGATCGCCAATCCCTGTAATGGCTTATCTCGTTTTTTATCGCGTTGAGCACAAACAGAACAACTGCTGCGTCATCAGTGAATCCTATAGCCCCAAAAAAATCAGGTATTGTATCAATTGGTGAAAGGAAATAGAGAAGGGCTGCAACTACAAGCAGTATCGTATGAGATGGAACATCTGTATATTTGCCCTTGCTCCAGTCCCGAAGAAGGCAAATAAGCGTTTGGAGATCATCTTTAAAGTGGTGTATAAGATGCTTTTGGGTTTTTGCGTAGTCTTTGACTGCTGCAAGCATGTATGAACGCTTCTGAGGGTCTCTTATATAAGACCCTGCAAGACTTACAAACCGATTGAATCCTTTTGGTATCTTCACCATATTTATTGTATCCTAAATGTAGTGAGAATCAAAGAAAGCCCTGATTTTTGTCTGCTGCTTACTTCCTATCAGCAAATGTGCATTTTGAAAGACCTGTCTTTGTTGATTACTAAGAAAGCTATTTGATGCATATAAAACATAACAGAAGAGAATAAAGAATCGTTTAAAGGAGGTTTAATGAAAACTCTCACAAAATACTTTTTTAAAGGCCTTTTGTTCCTTATTCCTATAGTTGTCACCCTTTACGTCTTGTATCTCATTGTTTCTACCGTTGATAAGATTTTCGGGTTTAAGGTCCCTGGGCTGGGCTTTCTGATTACCATAGCGCTTGTGACGACTATAGGGTTCTTTGTCTCCACTTTTTTTGCAAGGGGTGCAGCAAGGTTTATAGACCAGCTATTCAGCCGCATGCCGATCGTCAAGATGATTTATTCCGCTATCAAAGATCTTGTAAGCGCCTTTGTGGGTGAAAAAAAGAGATTCAATAAACCCGTATTCGTAAGCCTCTTACCGGAAAGCACAGTGAGGATTATTGGCTTTGTGACGCGGGAGAGCCTGGACAATATCGGGATGGCTGACAGCATGGCAGTGTATATCCCACAATCTTACAACTTTGCGGGCAATCTAATAGTCGTGCCAAAAGAACAGGTTATACCGATAGACATTGAAAGCGGCAAAGTTATGACCTTTATTGTTTCTGGCGGTGTATCAGGATTTTAAATCCTCTGTTACTCCGAATATGGAACCGTGCGAGGCTGAGAGCTTTATCATAGAACGACCTATCTTATAGATAGATCTCAGGATATGACTCCAAGAGATAATTTGCCAAAAAGTCGGGCGGAATCGATGATCAACATTACTGTAACAATCAGAGCCGAAACTTGATATACTTGTTGCAATAGAACCCTAACCATTAATTAATAAGGAGGTCTTTATGCCAGCTTATGAATATGGTTGCAAGGACTGCGGAAAAGATTTCACGGTTTTTCTACAGATCAAGGAATACGAGTCTAACCCTGTAATAAAGTGTCCTCACTGCGGGAGTGATAACGTTCAGAAGAAACTGACCGGGTTTTTTACAAAAACCAGCAAAAAATCATAGATCATATTTAGTAACATATCTGTCCCAAACAGATATGTTAAATCGCCGGAGAACAAGGTATATGGCTTGATTTCTGAATCAAAATCACGGGCAACCTTGAGGAGACCGAAGAAGAAGCGGAGGTCTCAGCTCTGAATTTTGCATTAACATTAAAGTCGGATAAAGGTTTGAACAAAAACACAGGTAGTTTTTTGATGCAGAAATTGAGTCATATACCTTTCCAATAATATTTTATTCAGGGATATCTCATCCTGCCTGGCTTGCACCTGTATTTTCATCTATATGTTTTCTCCGGAAGCAAAAAAATCTCTGTAGACCTTGTAAAGATCAGTCTCCCTGTAAGCGACCTTTTGCACGGGTGAGCGGTCAAAACTGTAAACTGTTGCCCCGGAACATGAGATGAGGATCGGCGACTGGGTTGCTATGATGAACTGGGCATGCCCTGCCTTACCGGTGTCCTGCAATATCTCAAGGAGTTCAATTTGCCTCCTTGGCGACAGAGCGGTTTCAGGCTCGTCCAGAAAATAGATGCCTTTGATCCTGAAGCGTGACCTGAAATAGGACATCAGTGACTGACCATGAGACTGGGTTATCAGGGATTTTCCGCCGAAATAGGTCAGCACCTCAGGGCTTGCAGCAGCCCACTCATCCAGAAGCCGTGTGAAATCGCTGAATATGTCTGAGCCGAAGAAAGATCCCTGCACACCACCGCTGGTCCATTCAATGTCAATGAACCGGTACAACAACTCTTCATAAGGGTTCTGTTCGAAACGTCGTCTGTCGCAGTTTTGCCATATGTAGATGCCGCATCTGTGGGCTATGGCCTTAAGCAGCGTGGACTTGCCCGTCCCATTTTCACCTGAAAAAAAAGTTATCGGTGTAAGGAACTCGATGCCTTCAGTTTGATGAAAGATCTCAAGGTTAAATGGATAACGGTCCGTTTTTGGATATTTCTCCGGAAAGAGAGAGACTTTCTTCAGATGCACTACTTCGGATTCATTGCCTCCCTCAGGGCTTTGCCTACCTTGAAATGCAATACCCTTTTTTCCGGCACCTCGACTTTTTCACCCGTCTTCGGGTTGCGGGCGCGGCGCGGTCTTCTCTGCTTCGGCTTGAAATTTCCAAAACCGCGTATCTCAATTTTTTCACCCGTGACAAGAGCATCCTTTATACTGTCAAAAACAGTTTCAACTACTATCTCTGTCTGTTTCCTGGTGAGGCTACCAATCCGTTCCGATACCTTTTCAATGAGGTCCGATTTGGTCATACAACCTCCTTTACGGTGCAAAAAGATATTTTATTTTTACCGAGGGAAAGATGTCCATAAACTCTTTTGGAACACCTTCCCGCAGCAAGCTTATGAGAGAAAAATGCTCCTTCTTTGCGACCACTTCAGGCTCGCCCTTTATCCCCGCAAGGCGGCCTGCAGCGTTTATTGCATCTTCAAGGTCTCCAAGTTCATCCACGAGACCTGCCTTGACTGCCTGCTCGCCGGTAAAGACCCTGCCGTCAGCGATCTTTCTGACATCGTCCTGCAGCATCTTTCTCCCGTCGGCAACAGCTTTGATGAACTGCTCGTGCACATTGTCGAGTACTCCCTGGAGGATGGCTCTTTCCTCTTTGCCCATGCTTCTGAACATCGAGGCCAGGTCTTTATGACTTCCGCTCTTTATGACTTCCGTCTTGACACCGATTTTGTTCATCAGACCCTGAAGATTCGGGATTTCCATAATTACTCCGATAGAGCCGGTGAGGGTCCCGGGGTTAGCAAAGATCCTGGTAGCGGGCGCTGCAATATAGTATCCGCCGGATGCGGCGACCGACCCCATGGACACTATGACCTTCTTCTTGGCAGTCACCTTTCTTACTTCCTCATATATTTCCTGTGAAGGCGCCACAGCGCCACCCGGGCTGTCGATACGCAGAACAATGGCCTTTATTGACGGGTCTTTTCCATGTTCCTTGATCTCATCAATGGCAGCCTTTGAATCAAGTATAGGACCTTCAATGCGTATCAGGGCGACACGCTCTCCGATCGGTATGTTTTTCTGAAATGCAACAAAAAACAGGCTGATCATAGCGAGAACAAAGAGGACAAGAAAAACCAGTAAAACCTTCTTCATTCTTCAGACCTTTTGATATTCCTCATGCTTAGTCCTATCTTGCGTTCTTCGCAGTCCACCTTTATAATCCTTATGTTGATTTCGTCCCCGGGGTTCAGGACATCTTCGATCCTGCCCGTAGCAGGCTTGACTATCTCCGAGGAGTAGACAAGTCCTTCAACTCCTCCTTCGAGTTCGACGAAAATGCCGAAATCCGTCAGGGTCAGCACCTTGCCCTTCATCTCAGAGCCGAGTTTAAACCGTTCCGGAATATCCTGCACCCAGGGATCCGGTTCAACATGTTTGAGGCTTAACGCCATCTTTTCAGACTCGGGCTCCATATTCAGTATTACGGCTTCAACCTTCTGCCCTTTTCTCAAAATCTCCGAAGGATGCTTGATGTGCTTGGTCCATGAAAGGTCGGATATATGAATCAGCGCGTCTATCCCCTCAGGAAGCCCGACAAATACCCCGAAATCCGTAATGGTCTTCACCTTTCCCGTTACCTTCTGCCCAACTGCATAGCGCTGAGCAACAAGCTCCCACGGGCTCGGCTTGATCTGTTTTATGCTGAGCGAGAGACGGCGCTCATCTTTATCCACCTTCAGCACAACGGCTTCGACTGACTCGCCTACGGACAGATATTTGGAGGGATGCTTCGGCCTTGGGAGCCAGTCGATCTCGGATATGTGCACAAGCCCCTCCAGGCCTTCTTCGAGTTCTATAAATGCGCCGTAATCCGTGATGCTGACGACCTTGCCCGTGACCCTTTTGCCCACGGGATATTTTTCGTCAACGACAAACCATGGATCGGGTTTCTTCTGCTTGTATCCAAGAGTTACCTTGTCATGTTCTTTCTCATATTTCAGGATAATTACTTCGATCTCATCTCCGACTGCGAAGAACTCCGAAGGATGGTTGATCCTGCCCCAGGAGATGTCCGATATATGAAGCAGGCCGTCTATTCCTCCGAGATCAACAAACACACCGTAATCCGTGATATTCTTGACGGTGCCTTTCATGATCTGACCTTCTTCAAGCCTCTTCAGGGTCTCAACTTTCTTTTTCTGAAGCTCTTCTTCAAGGATGGCCCTTCTTGAGACAATGACATTGGAGAGTTTATTATTAAGCTTCAGGACCTTAAAGAGCATCTTCTTTCCCATAAGGCTGTCAATATCTTTTATGGGTTTTACATCCACCTGTGAACCGGGTAAAAAGGCATTGACCCTTGATATATCGACGGAAAAACCTCCTTTTGTCTTCCCGACTATCTTTCCCTCTATCGGCGTTCCCTCTTTTAATGCGTTTTCGAGCAGGTCCCATATCTTGATCTTGGTTGCACGCTCTTTTGAAAGGGCCACAATGCCCTCGGCATCCTCGATGTTTTCGACATAGACTTCTATTTCAGAGCCGGACCGAAGGTTCGCTATCTCCTCTTCGGAAAATTCTTCAATCGGCACAAAGCCCTCTGATTTATAGCCTATGTCGACAATAACGCCGTCCTGCCTTACAGTCAGGACTTTTCCTTTCAGGATGTTTCCCTCTTCAATGCTGTGAAAGGTTTCAGCATAAAGTTTTTCCATTTCATTGTTTTGAATTTCCACCAACCTGTCGCCCTCCTATATATCTAATTCTTTTTTCCACTTCTTGTATGATCCATTCAGGGGTAGAAGCCCCTGCGGTAATGCCTATATGTTTAGCATTAGTAATCCATTGCTTTCTGATCTCAGAGGCTGTTTCAATATGATAGGTCGGAACGGACAATGACTCGCAGAGTTTTGTGAGCTGGGTTGTGTTGGCACTGTTTTTCCCGCCTGCGACAAACATAACGTCAACCTGCCTGGCCATCCTCTCTGTTTCTTTTAGCCTCAGGGCCGTGGAATTACAAATCGTATTATATACCTTAATCTCTTTTGCATGTCTCAGAACACCGGAAAGGACTTTTTTCAGGGATTCTACGGGTTGCGTCGTCTGAACAACGAGGCCGATCTTTTTCTTCAGTCTTGGAAGCGGCGTTTCTGCATTGACAACAATTGCGTCATTATCAGCATAGCTCATCAGGCTTTGTACCTCTGGATGGTTTTGTTCTCCCAGAATAACTACCTGGTAACCCTCTTCATTAAGAAGTTTAGCATAATACTGAGCTTTTTTTACAAATGGGCACGTCGCATCTATTATTTCGCATCCGCTTGAAGCTATCTCCCTTGAAAGCTGGAGCGGTATCCCGTGGGTCCTTATAATCAATGCCTTGATGTCATTCTTTGATTTCAGAGTCTTCCAGGGGTACGATGCCTTTCTTTTTGAGCTTCGCAACAACCTGAGGATTGTGGATAATCGGACCGAGGGTATAAACCCCCTTCCGTTTTTCAGAGGCCAGGCGGAAAGCGATATCAATGGCCCGTTTGACCCCGAAACAGAATCCTGCTGTCTTTGCTATCATTATTTTCATAATCTCAATCTGCTCGGACCCTATGCCCTGCTTTTCACATAATCAAGTATTTTGCGGATAACCTGTTCTATCGACAGATTCGATGAGTCAATAAACAAGGCGTCTGCAGCTACCCTGAGCGGGGCTATATCGCGTTCGGAGTCCCTTTTGTCCCGGTCGATCATACCCGTTCGTGGCCTCATCCATGGTTATCTCGATGCCCTTTTCTTTGTACTGCTGGTAGCGCCTTTTGGCGCGCTCCTCAAGAGAAGCATCGAGAAATATCTTTTTCCCGGCATCGGGAAATACCACTGTTGTCGTATCTCTTCCTTCCACAACGACATCCTGCAGCAAAGCGGTATTCCTCTGGACATCCAGGAGAAAATCCCGGACAATCTTCCGGGCAGAGAAGACAGATGAATAATGGTCGATCTCTTTCGACCTGATCTCGTCCGACACATCCCTGCCGTTTGTATATACCTTCCCATCAACAAACCTGACATCAGTGATCCTTAGGACCCCGCCGAGGTCGGCATCGCTGTCGTCAGCTTCCAAGCCTTTATCTCTCAAGGAGACCGCAATAGCCCTGTACAAGGCGCCGGTATCAAGATAATTGTATCCGAGTTCTTTGGCGACCAGTTTGGCAATGGTCGTCTTCCCTGCCCCTGAAGGGCCGTCAATTGCAACCACCATCGTCATAAGGTAAGTCTCCTGATGATATCGAAAAATCCCGGGAAAGATATATTAACGGAAGATATCCCGTTTACGGTTGTCTTACCTTCTGCAATAAGTCCTGCAATGGAAAGGGCCATAGCAATCCTGTGGTCGTCATAACTCTCCAGGACATTGCCTTTTAATACGGTCCTGCCTCTTATGCTGAGCCCGTCCGGAAATTCTTCGACCTCCGCGCCCATCTTCCTGAGCTCAGTAGCCATGCTTTTAATCCTGTCGGATTCCTTTACTCTCAGTTCCTCCGCGCCCCTGATAGTCGTTATGCCGTCAGCCTGGGTTGCAGCCACGCAGAGGATAGGAAACTCATCGATCAGAGCCGGTATCTCTTCTTTGGATATATCTATTGCTTTCAATCCGGGACCATTTGAACAGTGGATATCTGCTATCGTTTCCCCTGAAATCTCTCTAACGTTTCCGACTTCAATATGGGCGCCCATTTTTTTCAGGGCAGCAAGAAGACCTGTGCGCGTAGGGTTTATTCCGACGTCCCTGGCTGTAATTTCGGCGGCGCCGATCAACAGCGCGCCTACAAGGAAGAAGGCCGCTGAAGAAAAATCTCCGGGTACAAATACCTCGGTCCCTGCCAGTTCAGTTCTGCCTTTGATGCTGACGCGAAGGCCTTCGACTTTTAACTCCGCCCCGAAAGAGGGCAGCATCCGCTCAGTGTGGTCCCTTGATCTGGATGGTTCAATGATAACAGTCTCCCCCTCTGCATAGAGTCCTGCAAGGAGGATAGAAGATTTCAACTGGGCACTGGCAACCGGCAAAGCATATTGTATCGGCTGAAGTCTTTTCCCTTGTATGGCAATAGGCGGATACTTGTTTGATGCCCTCGCAATGATGCCGGCGCCCATCCGGCTCAAAGGAATAATGACCCTTCCCATGGGACGTGACCTCAGCGAGCTGTCCCCGGTCAGCACAGAGAAAAACGGATTTCCAGCGAGTACTCCGGAGAGCAGTCTGATTGTTGTCCCTGAGTTGCCGCAGTCAATGACGTCTCCGGGCTCGATCAGACCATCGATACCTTTGCCGTTGACAACGATATCATCTCCCCTGTCATCAATATCAACTCCCAAAGACCTGAACGCGTTCAACGTACTCATGGGGTCTTCCGCCCTGAGGAAGTTTTTTATTACGCTTTTGCCTTTGGATAAAGATGAAAAAATTACTGATCTGTGTGATATTGACTTATCAGGTGGAGGAGTAAATTCGCCTTGAAACCTCTTCGCCTTGATGAATTCAATTCTGTCCAATACCTTCCCTAAGTGTCCGGGCTTTTCTGAATTCCCTTTCGAGGGATTCCGCGTCAGAGGCCCTGAGATACTGACTTGCCCTGTCGAGATTATGCTGAAAGATCTCGATAGATTCAAGGATATAGTCCCTGTTGAAGATGCATATGTCTCTCCATAATTCAGGCGCACTGGCTGCTATCCTTGTCATATCTTTAAAACCCTGTCCTGAAAATGCGAGATAGGAGCTGTCCATTTCAGCCACTGAATTTACTATTTCATAGGCCAGAAGATGCGGCAGATGACTTACCGCCGCATAGATCCTGTCATGCTCATCCGGATTCATTACTGTAATAACGGATCCAAAGGTCTCCCAAAGAGCCGTAATCTTTGCAAGGGCTTCTCTGTCAGTCTTTTCCGTTGGTGTTACGATGCATCTGGCGCCTTTAAAAAGACCCTCCGTTGCCGAATCGATTCCTGAACGGTCACTTCCCGCAATGGGGTGGCACCCTACATAGTGAGTACCTTCAGGCGTCATTGCCTCCATCTCGCGAACAAGTCTGCCTTTCACGCTGCCTACGTCCGTTACGATGGTATTCTTTTTTAAAGCCCCCTGTATTTTTTTCAGCAGACCGGCAAAACTTCCAACAGGGGTGGCAAACACCACAAGGTCAGCTCCGCGAACATGCCTGCAGCGGGTCAGGATCAAAGGAGTCGATAATCCCTTTTTCTTTTGCAATCTGCAGATTCGCGATTGTCCTGCCGTGGCCTGTTATCTCATCGCACAGACCTTGTTTCTTCATGGCAAGCGCAAAGGATGCGCCGATAAGACCGACACCAAAGATTGCTACTTTATGAAAATGCATATTGATAATTCATCCTAATTCTTTTTGACCAACGTCATGAGGTTGAATATTCTGCCTTTTTATCTAGATTTCTCTTCCAACTGCTTTTGCAATTGGTTTTAGTTCTTTCATCAACTTGCTGAAATCATCCGGCTTCAGGGACTGCTCCCCATCCGACAGGGCCTCTTCAGGGTTTGTATGGACCTCTATGACGAGACCGTCCGCACCGGCCGCTACAGCAGCCTTTGCCATAGGGCGCAACAAGGTCCCACTTCCCGACCCCGTGACTCGGATCAACCATGACCGGCAGATGAGTGATTTTCTTCAGAACAGGGATTGCGCTGAGGTCCAGGGTGTTCCTTGTGGCTGTCTCGAAAGTCCTGATCCCTCTTTCGCACAGGATTACGTTATGGTTTCCCCTGGACATGATGTATTCGGCAGCCATCAGCCACTCTTTTATGGTTGAAGACAGGCCTCTTTTAAGAAGCACGGGTTTCCTGCTTGAGCCGACCTCAAGGAGCAGCCTGAAGTTCTGCATGTTCCTGGCCCCGATCTGGATAATGTCCGCATATTTTGATATTACCTCCATGTCCCTGGGGTCCATCAGTTCCGTTACCACAGGAAGGCCGGTTTTTTTCCTTGCCTCTGCAAGATATTTGAGCCCTTCTTCGCCAAGACCCTGGAAGGAATACGGGGATGTGCGCGGTTTGAAAGCGCCTCCCCTGATAAAGGTGGCGCCTGCAGCTTTTACTTTTTCGGCTATGCTCCTTAGTATGGTCCTGTTTTCAACGGCACATGGCCCGGCTATAACCTGTATCTTTTTCCCGCCGATGAGATTACCTTTTACATTTATGACCGTATTGTCGGCTTTGAACTCTCTGCTGGCAAGTTTGTAGGGCTTCAGTATGCGCATTACATCTTCAACCCCGGGCATTATGGTGATAACGTTCTCTTCTTCTTCGGTTATCTTGGAGGTATCACCGATTACTCCGACAACGGTTCTCTCGGTCCCCTTTGAGATATTTGCCTGCAGTCCCTTGCTTTCAAGCCTCTTTACTAAGTGTTTTAATTGTTCTTCGGTAGCTCCTGGTTTTAATACAATTATGTCCATTTATATCCTCCAATTCTTGAAAAGACTGTACCTTAAGTGATTACCGTCCAGTAGATCTTTTTCAGTGATTCGATAAACCTTTTGTTTTCGTCAGGCAATCCGATGGTAACCCTGATCTCAGCGGGACCCATAGGTCTGACAATTATTCCTTCTCTCAACAATTTTTTGTAGAGTTCAGCGGAGTCCTGTTCCAGCGGCATATAAATGAAATTTGCTTCGGTAGGGACGTATTTCAGTCCGAGAGCGTCAAGTTCTTTATACAGGTACTTCTTGCCCTGCTCGTTGACGGCCCTTGAAGAATTGATATGGTCCGTGTCCTGCAATGCCACCAAAGCCGCTTTCTGCGCCAGTGAGCTTGTATTAAAAGGCGGCCTGAGTTTGTTCATTTCAATAACAATATCTTTTTTCGCAATCCCATATCCTATCCTGAGGCCCGCCAGACCGTATATCTTGGAGAAGGTCCTGAGTATCAGGATATCTCTTCCATCTTTGAAATGCTTCATACTGTCCGCGTAATCAGGGTCCGTCACATATTCATAATACGCTTCGTCAAGCACAATCAGTATGTTGTCAGGAAGCTTTTTCATCATCCGGTCAAATTCATCTCTCTTGTTGATAGTGCCCGTAGGATTGTTCGGGTTTGCGATGAATACAATCTTTGTTTTGGGAGTAACTGCTTCTGCCATGGCATCCAGGTCATGTGTGTAATTCTTCAACGGCACCCTTACAGGCGTACCACCCTGAGCCTGTACAGACATGGAATAGACGACAAAGGACGGATGGGCCATAACAGCCTCATCACCGGGACGCATGAATGTCCTGACAGCAATATCAAGCAGTTCATTCGAACCGTTGCCGAGGATGATCTCCTCTTCCCTTGCCTGGAGCTTCTCTGATAACGCCTTTGTGAGATAGTATCCGCTCCCGTCAGGGTATCTGTTCAGACCGGATGAAGGGTCCGGGGCCTGCATAAAATCCTTAAGAGCCTGTAAGGCCTTGCCTGAAGGACCGAGGGGATTCTCGTTCGATGCAAGCTTTACAGAGCCCCTGATGCCGAGTTCTCGCTCAAGTTCTTCAACCGGCTTGCCAGGCACATACGGCTTTATTGAAGTTATGTAGTCAGGCGGTTTTATCATCAGACATCTCCTTGCGGATAAGAACCGAGGATCTTGAGATAAAGGCAGTTTTCTTTCATCATCTCTATAGCCTCCTTCAATTTCTTGTCATCTATATGGCCTTCTATGTCGACAAAGAAGATATATTCCCAGGCTCTCCTCCTTGAGGGTCTGGATTCTATCTTTGTAAGATTGAGCTTTGCCTTTTTGAAAGGTTCAAGAATATTGTATAGAGCGCCGGGTTTATCTTTGACGGAAAACATGATCGATGTCTTATCTCTCCCCGATTTTTTCGGGAACTCTTTTGAAATGACCAGAAAGCGTGTAAGATTATATTTATTGTCTTCGATGCTCCTCTCGACAAACCTCAGGTTATAGATCTCTGCCGCAAGCTCACTCGCAATAGCCGCTCCTTCATTGTCTCGTGAAGCAAGCTCGGCAGCATGCGCGCTGCTTGTCGCCTCCACTATAGGTATGCCTGCCATATTCGAAGCAAGCCATCGTCTGCACTGGGCAGTCGGGGGCGAAAAAGAATAAATCTTCTTTATCCTGGATTTGTCGCCGCTTTTTGAAAGAAGGTTGTGGGTTATCCTCAGCATGACCTCAGCAGAGACCTTGAGATCATAATCCATAAAAAGGTCTATGGTGTAACTGATAACACCCTCTGTCGAATTCTCTATAGGAACCACCCCGAAGTCGACTTTGCCTGACTCAACAACATCAAAGACGTCTTTTATGGTCGCCACCGGAACGAATTGCGCGGACGATCCGAAATATCTTATCGCTGCCAGATGGGTGTATGTTGCCAGCGGACCAAGACAAGCCACCTTGAGAGGCTCTTCAAGAGACAGAGAGGCCGAGATTATTTCCCTGAATATTACTTTCAGAGTGGCGTCGGGGATAGGCCCTTTGTTATGGGCTGAAAGGCGCTCAAGTATCTGGCGCTCACGCTCGGGTGAATAGAATTTAGCATTGCTGTTCCTTTTGATGTGAGCTATATCGAGAACAATGCGGGACCTTTTATTCAGGAGTTCCAGGATCCGGTCGTCAATCCCGTCTATCTCCCGTCTGAGTTTTTCAAGCTCCTTCATATAATCCTTATAGAACTAAAGAGATGGGATTCCCCTTGAGCGGGAAGATTAATAATACCAATTTTTTGTTTATTTTTTCAACAGGTTACATTGAGCGCATGGAGCACGGGTCTTTTAACCTGCAGCATTATGTCTTCACCCGCCGGTGAAGTTCTTTTCTACATTCAGCAGCCCGGCTCGCCTTTGTGTCCGCAGCAGCTTTTCAGCCGGATGATCTTGAGAAAAGTATTCCTGAAATATAAGAAACCTTCTTCCAAAAAGGCATGGGTTTCTTCAGATTCTCCACCACAGCCTTTGCACTAGGACGCTGTTCCGCACACATGCTGAATCTCCTTTCCAGATGTATTCCCCGGGGAACCGATTTGAATCAGGTAGGTCTCACAGGGTGGTCCCTGCATCCGACTCACCAGACACAATTCTATACCAATAATGAGATTTTTTCCCATATGTCTGCCTGTAAATTCTCTTATTTGCATTCTTTGGTTTAATTAATTAACGTCTTCATACTCATTACCGTATTAGTAACTATCTTCCCTTGAGGGACATTTCGATATCCAGGCTTTATAATAAATCAGAATACTTTTGACCCCATGAATTTAAAGCGCGTCAGGACTTTAAAAGGTGGCCCTGCAAGACAGGGGCCCGTTGTCTATTGGATGAGCCGCGACCAGAGGGTTGCGGACAACTGGGCGCTGGTGTATGCACAGGACGTGGCTTCGAGGCAGAGAACTCCGCTTGCCGTTATGTTCTGCCTCGTCCCGGAATTCCTTGGCGCAACAACGAGACAATATAGCTTCATGCTGAAGGGTCTCCGGGAAGTGGAGAAAAGCCTTTCAAAAAAGAATATCCCTTTCTTTCTCGTTGCCGGTGCACCGGGCAAAGAGATACCGGCATTTCTCAAAAGATACAAAGCAGGCACACTGGTCAAGGATTTCGATCCTCTCAGGATTAAGAGAGAATGGACGGATTCCGTGGAAGAGAATATTGATATGCCTTTTTACGAAGTAGATGCTCACAATATCGTCCCGTGCTGGGTCGCATCGGCCAAACAGGAGTACGGCGCCTATACGCTGAGGCCGAAGATACACCGTTTATTGACGGAGTTTCTGGAAGAATTTCCAAAAATCAGGAAACACCCTTTCCCATCTCAGGCAAAGCCCCTGCCGGTTGACTGGGAAAAGGCCTTGCATACATCTAATGTTGACACAGTAACCGAAGTGAAGTGGCTTGCTCCCGGAGAAGATGCCTCACGGAACGTTCTCAAAGATTTCATCAGGAACAAGTTGGAGAATTATGATCAACAAAGGAACGATCCTCAAAGAGACGGCCAGTCAAACCTTTCACCTTATCTGCACTTCGGCCAGATCTCTGCACAGAGGATTGCGCTGGAGGTCATGCGAAATTATTCCGATAAGAAATCCGGAGAGGCTTTCTTGGAAGAACTTATTGTGCGCAAAGAGCTGTCCGACAATTTCTGTTTTTACAACAAGAACTATGACAATACTGAAGGTTTTCCTGAATGGGCAAGGAAGACACTGCATGAGCACAGAAACGACAAAAGACCTTATATGTATTCACGCGATCAATTTGAGAATGCCGGAACCCATGACGAGCTGTGGAACGCGGCGCAGGTGGAGATGGTCAAAAAAGGCAAGATGCACGGCTATATGAGGATGTACTGGGCCAAGAAAATTCTCGAATGGAGCGAGGCGCCTGAGCGGGCGGTGGAAATAGCCATCTCATCTCAATGACAGGTATCGAGCTTGACGGCAGAGACCCGAACGGATATGCCGGGATTGCCTGGAGCATCGGTGGTGTGCACGACAGGGCATGGAATGAAAGACCTGTATTCGGCAAGATTCGCTATATGAGCTACAATGGTTGTAAATCCAAATTCGATGTGAAAAAATACATAGAGTATGTACGAGAAACTCTAAGGTGAATGATGAAAAGATCAGACAAGGCCATACCGGACAGAATAAGCAGGGGAACTGTATCCGTCAGGGAGAGGCTGGTATTTCTTGACCGAACTCAGCGCCATGCAGTCCTTGCGACGGACGCGGAAGGTTCATCCGTATACATCCCTGATTGCCTATGCCCTTACATCTGATATGAAAGGGCTTTTGTTTATCACGCCGAAGTCTGCACGGAAATACAGGAATATTTTGAAGAACAACCGTGTTTCCCTGCTGATCGATACCCGATCCAATACAGAAGAAGACTATATGGATGCTGAATCAGTAACAATCCTTGGAAATGCCGGACCTGTAAGAAAGGGCAGGAAGTGGTCGGAACTTGCAGGCATACTTCTCGCGAAACATCCGGTGCTTAAGAAAGTGATGCTCTCACCCGAAACAGCCTTGATAATGGTTGAGATTACGAAATGTGTTCACGTGACAAATTTCCAGAGCGTTTCAACATGGGATGTGGAGACGGCTAAATAAAGGGCCGGATGTTATCGGGTTTTTTGACGCATCTTCCCGGCAAGCTCTTGAAGCACTTTTTCGAGCGGGACCGGCTCTCTTCCGGTGATCTCCTTAAAGCGGTTTTTTGAGGGTATGGTATTAGTCCTCAGGCCCTCTGCCAGAGCAGTAGCCACGCTGTTTGGGACGCCTGTTATAAATTCGATCCATAGAGCCGACAGCCTGATCGCAAAAAAAGGAACTGTAACGATGATATTGCGCGTACCCCGTATTGATTTCCCGCAGAGGGCAAGGAGGTCTTTATACCTGACAACTTCCGAACCTATCTCAAATATCTCATGGTCTTTTATCTCCCTTTCAACGAGGGCTGCGATGCAGCTTGCCGCATCATCAAGGCCAATGGGAGCGCACATGGAATTCAACCATCCGGGGGTCAGCATCAAAGGCAGCCGTTTTGCAAGATGATAGATGATGAGATATGACATACTGCAGGTATCCAGCAAGATACTTGCCCTTACCTCGCCGACGGGAATTCCATAAGAAGCCAGGGCCTGACCCGTTTTCATCCTGCTTATGAGATGAGGGGAGGCCTGCTGATCAGAAGGCACAATCCCTCCAAGGTAGATTATCTTTTTAATGCCTGTGTTCCGGGCGGCCCTGCCTGCTGCATTGGCAAGCTTTATATCAAGCTGTTCAAAGTCTTTTGCACCGAGCGAATGGATAAGATATATAAGTGTATCAGAGCCTTTGAGAAAACTCTCTGCGCTCAGGCTGTCGAGGAGATTGACCTGCTTCCAGGTAAGACGTTCATCAGTTAAATCTAACGGGATTTCCTTTTCAGAACGGAATGAGCCTGCGATCTGGTATTCTTTGAATTCGAGAAGTTTTCTGATGAGATTACCACCCACACACCCCGGCGCCCCAAGGATTGCTATCTTCACGGATTCTCCTCACCCTCTTTTTTATAACAATAGCAAAATTTCCCAAAGGTGCATCTAAGAACAATGTCTGGCAGTCAGATATCAGTCTGTATGAAGAACCCTGCAACGGCAGAGTTTTTCAATAAGGTCCTTGTGATACTCAAGTGAAAATATGCCTCTCTTGTGCACCAACGAGTAGTATTCATCAATAGAAATGCCTCTTTCGAATTCTTTCAAAGTGGCCTTGTACGTCGCATAAGACATGCTTAATATCTCATCCGCCAGAAAGATGAATACGGTCTTTTCGGGTGAAAGAGATTGAGGTCCTTCCTTCTTAAGCCTCTGCAGGAATCCTGTAAGATCAAGGTAATCATGGTCATTGATCGACAGTAGATCATGGTTCAGTCTCAGCTTATCCGTACCGGTGATGTCTCCGGAAATATGCGATTCCTGAAGATATCGGGCTTTCCTGATATTGAGATCAGAGAGGTCTTTAATAAAGGGCATCCGAGACAGAAGGCCATCGTCTCTTGAAATCCTCTCTGTTACGTGATTAAGCAGTTCTGCACGGTCCAGAGATGTGAAGACTTTATCCGGATTATCTGAATAGTCAGCTGCAACAATTGCTTCAATCAGTTCCACAACCTGCCGGTCAAGGCAGGCAAAGAGGATATGGAACATCTCATGAAAATGCATCTCAAGAGTCTTTAAAATTAATATAATCTGCTCACATTGCACGATTTCCCTCTCAGACATCCTGTCAGGCATATAAATGCAGAGATTATCAAAGGTGAAATTATACTGCTCATGGTTCCGGATCCTTTTGATGGAAGACGTGAGTGTCCTAAAATCCCTATTCTTAGCAATATGAGTCTCCCAGTATTGGCTTGCCACATCTGTGGAGAGATGGTCATAGAATATCTTTGTGTTCATTATCCGGTCACAAAGCAGTTCGTGTTTCAGGCCGAATATCCCGGCAATCTCTTTCTTCATCTCCTGATACGTCCCGAGAGTATCATGATAGCGGCTGAAAAATACGGATACGTTTGCTTTGTCGCCAAGGCTCTCCTGGAGCAATAGGAGGTTGTCTTTCAGAGCCTGCAGAGAATAATTAACCCTGGATGGTTTTATCTTCTCCCTGCCCGGGTCATCGAAGACCTCAGGAGAGAGTTCAAAGACCGGCCTGTCTTCCCGGTTCATGACAAAGGCTTCCTTATATAAATTCAGAAGGTCCTGGTCCGGCAGCAGCCATGCTCCGTAATTCAGATGAAAAGCTTTGACGAGTTTTTCATCTGACAGGATGGCTCTAAACAATGACTTTATGTAATTACGGTCATTTTCATGGCAGAGATATATCTTACCGGTGAAATCCTTAAGCAGGCGCAGGTCCCTGATGATTGATTGTATCGACCTCACAACCGCACTCTTCCTTCCACTGTGCATACGGTATGCGCTGCAGCTTCCTCCGCAATACCTGCAGTTGAATATACATCCTCTGCCTACAAACACAGGAAAACCGAGTTTCTTGTTTATTGCGCTTATATATAATTCGTGATCATAGAGATAGCCCAGGTTGGAAAAAGAGATATTGGATAAGGTGTCTTCATCTGCAAAATATGATACCTCGTTTGCTCTTGCACCCTGCTGAGACCTGTAAATCAGGTTTGGAATTCCGGGAGGATCGGCATCCATGAGAAGCATTTCGAGAGGTTTTTCCGGATCACCTTTAATGACATAATCGGCAAAACCGCACTCGTTGAGAAGGCTTGCTCCGAAATAACCTGCAGTGAATCCGCCGCAGAGGATTTTCACACTGTCGTGACGGGATCTTATGTACTCGCCTGTCCTGAGAAAACCTTCTGCCGTATCCTGCCAGTGGAAGATCAATCCGACATGAGTGGGCTGGAATGCCTCTATATGCTGTTTGAGAACCTTCGGTATATCGGCTTCCCGATAGAGGGCCAGATTCAGGACTTTTGCAGGTATCCCTTTCTGTGCAAGATAGTCACAGAGTCCGAATGTCCCCATTGGTATGTAAAAGAAATATTCACTGGGCGGGTTAATAATAAGCAGTCTTGATCCCATAATTGTCCGAAATACTATTTAACAGTACTGCTCAGACTCCTGCACCTTCCCCACTTTGGAGAACTGCCTGCTTCCATATGTTCTTCGATTTTATAACGATGGCTTTCAGCCCACTTGTAGGCTGCTTCCTTTAAATGAATGTTCCCGCACTGAACAAAATCCAAGGCCATATTCTTTGTGCCGAATTTGTTAAGAGACTCGATCAGCATCGGTTCTGAATCAGGCTCGCCTGTGCAGATAAAGAAATAATATCCATCGGCAACCGCCCTGACATTCTTCTCCTTAAGGGCCTGAAGCATCTGATCTGTCCCGGGTTTTCCTATCTCAATCAGCGCCTTTGCAGCTTCCTCTCTGATATCCCGGGCTTCATCTTTCAGGGCATTGATCAGTGGCTGGACCGACCGGAGATCCTTTATCTTGCCCAATGCCCTGGCCGCTTCGAGACGCACATATACAAAATCGTCATTGCCAAGAACACTGATAAGCTGCGGAACTGCCTGCGCGTCCCTGATTTCACCCAGTTCCCATGCTGCCTGCCCTCGCACGTACGAGTCAGTGTCCTTTAAGGCATTAATCAGAGGAACAACCACGCGCGCATCTTTTATCTTGCCCAGTTCCTTCACCGCCTTCGCTCGGACGTGAGGATGTTTACTCTGCAATTTTTGGATCAGGCTGTTCACTTTGTCCTTTACTTCTGCCTGCGATCCCCCTGCTGCGGATATAAAAAGAAATACCATGAGCAGGAACGCTACCGTCCTGAGCACTTTGTTCTGTCCAATATTTTCATGATTTGACATATCTCTGTTCTCCAATCGTAAGAAAGAAAAGCATCCGTTGAATAATGCCGGCTTTGATTGTCCTGAATTATCAGGAATCAACCGGCTCCCTGGAATTTATTTTACCAGATTGACGGTAAGTGAAGCAGTTTTCTTGCGGATGCAGGAAATTAACAGGCTTGGTATTTTCTGTCCGGACTCTTTGACTTAAGTCAAGGACTTCTGCTCATTTTCTCTCTATGATTGAAACAAAACTGCAGAGATTGAGGCACGGGCAGGAGAATGGTCGATCAGGCGGCTAATTTTTTCAGGTCCGGATTTTGACATGCTCGACATCGTTGATATAATTAAAACAAGAATGGACAACAAATTGTAGAAAGGATACAACGACAGTGAAATCCAAGGTTAGAAAATCTTGCCTGTGTCTTTTTACTACATTATTTCTCATAACTCTCTATTCTGCCGCCTCAGCCTCTTCGGACCCGCACTCATCTCCGGAAGAGAAATCAAAATTTTGCGTCAGCTGTCATACCATGGAAGCTGAATACACAGCCTGGACGCATTCGTCACATCATAGAAAAATGTGCGTCGACTGTCACCTGCCTAATGAAAACAAGGCCGTCTATTACCTGTGGAAATCTATCGACGGCTTAAAGGATGTCCTGGTCTTCTATTCCGGAACGGTTCCGGACCGGATAAAGATATCCGCACATGGCGAAAAAGTCGTGCAGGCCAACTGTATAAGATGTCATGAAACGACTGTCATGATGATAGACAGGAAAAGGAAATGCTGGGACTGTCACAGGAGGATATCTCATATGCATACAGGAATAAGGGTAACTTTTTAAAGGAGGGGTTCATGAAAGGCAAAGGATATTTATTGTCGGGTTTGACAATTATCATCACGGTCTCTTTATTGTTTATGTATGGGTGTCCCCCGCCGAAGACCGAACCGGTCAGGCCGGTAAAGATTGCGGATGGAGATGTCGACCCGGCAAACTGGGGCAAGGCCTATCCCACAGAATATGACCTCTGGAAAAAAACGGCTGAGCCGGGCGAATACAAGAGCAAATACAAAAGGGGATTTGATTCCGAAAGGATCATGTACGACAAGCTTTCAGAGTATCCCTATATGGCGTTACTCTTTAACGGATGGGGGTTCGGTACTGAATACAATGAGCCCCGTGGCCATGCTTACATGGTTATTGATCAGATCGATATCGACCAGGGCAGGGTAAAGGCCGGCGGTGTCTGTCTCACCTGTAAGACACCCTATGCCCCCAGACTTGAAAAAGAGATGGGGGTCGATTACTACAGGATGCCTTACAAAGATGTTTATAGCAGGATTCCCGACCAGTTCAAGAAACTCGGAGTTGCCTGTGTCGATTGCCATAACAACAAAGACATGACGCTGCAAATATCGAGGGGCTTTGTGCTGAATCCGGCGCTGAAGGACCTCGGAGTTGAACCGGAGAAACTGACCCATCAGGAGATGAGGAGCATTATCTGTGCGCAGTGTCATGTGACTTACGACATTATAAAAGACAAGGATATGAAGTCCGTCGGCGTCTTCTTCCCATGGCAGGGGAGCAAACTCGGGGGCATTACAATCGAAAATATCATCAAAAAAATACGGAGCGACCCCTCTTATCTCGAATGGAAACAGAGCGTGACAGGCTTTAAGCTTGCCTTTATCCGCCATCCTGAATTTGAGATGTTCAGCAACAACAGCGTGCACTGGAGGGCAGGGGCTTCCTGCGCGGATTGCCATATGCCTTATGTAAAAGTCGGGGCCTTCAAGGTGTCAAACCATCGCGTCACGAGCCCGCTGAAGATGAAGATGGAGGCGTGCGTTCAGTGCCACTCTGAAAGCGCGGACTGGTTGAGGGCACAGGTCGAGACGATTCAGGACAGAACTACCTCTCTCACGATCCGGGCGGGATACGCAAATGCCACTGCCGCCAAACTCTTCGAGAAAGTTCATGAGGAGCAGGCTGCCGGCAAGGACATAGACAAGGCGCTCTATGACAAGGCAAGAGACTATTATGAAGAAGCCTTCTACCGCCTGATTTTTGTGGGAGCTGAAAACTCGGTAGGCTTTCATAACCCTACTGAGGCTTTGAGGGTGATCGGCGACTCGGTTGCCTTTGCGGAGAAATCAGAGGCCCTTCTCAGACAAGCATTGGCAAAGGCCGGAGTTTCCGTGCCCATAAAGGTCGATCTTGAACTAAACAAATATGTTCAGGGAAGAGGAGAGAAGAAGCTCGCATTTAAACCGGGCATGGAGATTAAAGATCCTTACGGCGTCCAGGAGAAATTCTAAGGGTCAACAATTCTCTGATCCGGAGTTTTGCAAAATAAAAGGCATTCCATCAGGAATGCCTTTTATTTTGCACCTTACTAAAAATTAACTATAACTTATTTCTTGCCGAGGATTGCGTCTTTCGCAGCCTTCGCTACCCGGAACTTCACGACCTTCTTTGCGGGTATCTTGATAACAGCGCCGGTCTGCGGGTTCCTCCCTTTCCTTGCTTTCCGCTGGACTAATACAATCTTTCCAATGCCGGGAAGTGTGAAAGAGTTCTTGGCCTCTTTGTATGCAAGCTTCGCGATTTCATCAAGGATCGCAACTGCCTGCACTTTCTTGAGATCGGCCTTCTTTGCGATGTGGTCTGCAATCTGAGACTTTGTCATTGGCTTTGCCATATTACCCTCCTCCTTGAATAAGATTTCTATATTATACCTAAATCTTAAGATTATTGAGGAATTTCCTGAAAAGCGGCGGGTCGGATCAATAATTCTGTATCTCTCTTTTTATGTTTTTGCCTCGTACTGTTATAATTGTTGATCAGAATTTTAGAGGAGATTTATGATCCGCAAATGTAATGATGGTGATTTTAAGAAGATCCTTTCGATTATAAACGATGCGGCCGTGGCTTACAAAGGGGTCATTCCTGAAGACCGGTGGCACGAGCCTTATATGTCCGAAGAGAGTCTCAGACATGAAATTAAAGACGGGGTGATATTCTGGGGATATACAGATGGTAATGAACTCGTCGGCGTGATGGGTATCCAGGACGTCCAGGATGTCACGCTTATCCGGCATGCCTACGTTCGCACAGCGATGCGGAATAAGGGGATCGGAGGAAGACTACTTTCCCATCTCATAAAACCGGCAACTAAGCCAATTCTGATAGGCACGTGGGCGAACGCAATATGGGCAGTCCGTTTCTATGAAAAACACGGGTTCAGACTTGTCTCTGACGAGGAGAAGAATCGTCTTCTGAAGAAATACTGGTCGATCCCTGAGAGGCAGATCGAAACGTCTGTTGTTTTGGCAGACCATAAGTTGTACTCATCTCACTAGTACTCTGACTGTCGGTGTGAATCGTTCTTCCCCCCCGCTTCTGTGGATATTTCTCTTGTGTAGTACTGCCAGCGCTTCTTTTACATATGTTCAGTGTTCTTAGCCGTCATTCCCGTGAAGACGGGAATCCAGGATTTTTTGTTTTTAAAGACAATGGATTCCCGATTACAACCTCGGGAATGACGATAGATGGATTTTTTCAAGAGCTTCTATCCAAGGAGACTTGCACCTCGCCATACTGGCATCCCGTGCACGTTTTTTGCTTATTTCACAATTTCTAGTCTATTTTATATTCATTAGTTCTTCACAATTTCCGTTGTACAATTTAGCAGAGAAGGTTAATACACAAAGAGGTGAGCGATGAACAAAGAATTGTTGGAAGCGCCGTCATCAGAAGTATGTGCAAGTACCATCTTTGAGATAAGCGGCACAAAATTTGATCCTGATATCGCAGCCGACATCTGGCCGAAGATACTGCAGCATAAGTGGCTTATGTCTGAGAAACTCGGGCGCGATGTGGGGTTGCGCACTGCGTGTATCGATTTTATCGAAAACATGGATCAGGCCCTCAAGGAATATATTGACTATAAAAGAAAGGATATCCTGACGGAGATGGGGGCACAGACAATCGGCAGAGAAATATGGGATACCATCTCCGATTCACAGCCCCCGAAACAGATGGTACAGAGAAGAATAATACTTCCCCTGAAAGAGGAAAGTCTTTCCAGAAAGCATGGGGTAATTCCTCCGAAGACGATCATTTTTTTTGGACCTCCGGGCACGGGTAAAACCCATTTTGTCAAGGCAATTGCGGGCGCCCTGTCATGGTGGTACATTGAAATATTACCAAGTATGCTTATGGCAGACGGGGTGGAGAAGGTCGGAGTTAATCTGCACAATGTCATGGAAAAAGCGCGGAGTCTGGATGAAGCGGTTATTTTTATCGATGAGTTTGAAGAGATTGCGGCAAGCCGTGATATAGCGACAAGGGTTGATAAATCCATTACGAATGAGTTTCTCAAACAGGTCCCGCTGCTGAAAAATCAGGGGAACAAGATATTGCTTGTGTGTGCCACCAATTATATCCGGCAATTGGATGCCGCTCTTCTTCGTCCCGGCAGGTTCGATTGCATCATACCTGTCGGCGGACTGGATGAAGACGGGAGAAGAACGGTCCTCGAATATTATCTTTCGAGACTCAACACGGAAGAAGATCGACCTCAGCCTGATTGTCAGGATGACATCACGGTATACACCGGCGGATATCGAGTACCTCTTTCAGCAGGTGGCCCAATTTGCGTTTGAACAGGAATATACCGGCGGGAAAGACTATCGGGTAACCACTGATACTTTTGTCGACATATTGGCAAAAATCCGCCCGTCTCTGAGCAATGAAATCATTGAGGAGTTTCAGAAGGACAGTATCACTTATTCGAGAATTTAAGGAAAGGAGGCGGACATTCTAGAATATCTCGGATTATTGTCCAGGCCAGCCCTAATAATATCAGGGCTGGTCTTCTGTAATACTGCTTGGTTTTATTGATTACCTGACAGGGCCTGACCTGTCTTTTATCATATTTTACTTAATTCCGATCGGCCTCGTTACCTGGTTTGCGGGCAGATGGCCCGGAATCTTAATCTCTATTGTGAGCGCCCTTATATGGATTTCGTTGGATATTATGGTAAAGACTTCATATCCACATTTATTTATTCCTTTTTGGAACACGGTTGTCGAGTTCAGTGTTTTCTTCCTGGTTGTCTATATATTTTCGATGCTCAAAACAGTTCTGGCGCGTGAAGAAGAACTCAATGCCAGACTCAAACAGAACATTCAAAAGATAACCGACCTCAATAAAGAATTGGAGACGTTCAATTATTCAGTCTCCCATGACCTGCGTGCGCCGCTCGTTGTTATCGGAGGTTTTACTAAAAGACTTTTGAGAAAATATTCGATCAGTCTTGATGACAAGGGCAGAGAGGAATTAAATATCATCCGGGAAAATGTTCAGAGAATGAGTCAGCTTATAGACGATCTCCTGGCCTTTTCGCGCTCCGAGAGACTGGAGATAAAGCGCGAAGTTATTGACATGAGCGAACTCGCAAAGAATATAGTCGTGGAACTTAAAGAATTGACGCCGGAAAAGACGCTGATAGATGTGAAAGACATGCCGTCAGTTCACGGGGACCGGACGATGCTTCACCAGGTGCTCTACAATCTTGTCTCAAATGCGGTCAAATTCACGAGGCATCGGGAAACTGCAATCATTGAAATCGGCTGCCGGGTCGGGAAAGATGAATACATCTATTATGTAAAGGATAACGGCGCGGGATTTGATATGAAGAATGCCGACAAATTATTTGGAGTCTTTCAGCGCCTGCACAGGAGCGACGAGTTTGAAGGGACCGGCATCGGACTTGCGATTGTTAAGCGTACTATCAACCGGCATGGCGGACGGGTTTGGGCGGAGGGGAAAAGTCAATGAAGGCGCCTACTTTTTATTTCTCACTGCCCTCAGGAAATTCTAACGATGTCTGATGGCATCCCCGCCTCTTCCTGCACTAAACGCACTAATACCTGATATAATGGTGACGATTACTATTAATAAAGGAGGCATTCTAATGAGCAAAGAAAAAAACAAGCAAAAACCGAATGCAAAGAAAAAACCACAGCATAGCCTGAAAGAGAAAAGACAAGCAAAGAAAGAAAAAGGCTCTTCAGGATCAAATATGTGGTCCCCAAAGTAAATTAATAGAATTCTGTTATTCCCTGTTCAAACATGCAAGACCTATTCTTATTTGATAGGTCAAGAAAGACGTTTGTGAACATTCAGAGTAGCTGTTTTTCTGAAAGCCGCAGAATTAATGAGAAAAGACTGTGCAGGGTACAAATAATAATTTGCGGAAAACGAACGCTTGACAAAGAATAAGAATCGCTCTTATATTATTAGTAACCAATAAATTAGGGGAGGTGGGGTCTTCCGATGAAACCAAGAAATGATTATAGATACAAGTTCAACTTGCCAATTAAGTACAAACTTTCTGATGTACAGCAAACTGTTACCAAAGAAGGGATAGCACAAGATCTGAGTGATTCGGGTATATGTTTTTATGCTGACACGTTATTGAAGGAAGGTCAAGCACTACAAATCAATATTCCAAGTATTTTTAATTGGCCCAAAGATTCTACTGTCAGGTGGTGTTCTCCGCAACCGAATGGTTTTTATAAAGTAGGCATTTCATTTTCTGCTTAATTTGTGAAAATAGACCAGTTTGTTGAGTTAATCTTACGAAAAATATAGCAGTAGAGTTAATAGAGAGAATAAAGGATACACTCCCATAAGTTTCATTCTTCAGGCTTCCATTAGAGTGTTTAGTTGCAAGTAAACTCAGTAGTCAATAAGAACTTCCCAAAGTGCGTGGTGGTACGATAAAGAAGGGAGATTCGATAGAAGTGCAAATAATAAGAGAGTCGAACAATGGAATACTCGGAAATACTTGAGATTCTCGCGCCTTGCGGCCTGAATTGTGCCAAATGTATTGGGTTTGCTGCCGGAGACATAAAGAAGCGATCCGGAGACATAAAGAAGTTGTTAGGTTCGTTTGATACTTATGCTGAAAGATTTTCTCATTTTATCCCTGTTTTCAAGAACTACCCTTCATTTAAAGAATTGTTAGATCATTTCGCGCAAGCCGATTGTAGTGGTTGTCGCAAAGGAGATTGCAGGTATCCGAATTGTGGGGTTGCATCCTGTTACAAGCAAAGAGGGATTGATTTTTGTTTTCAATGCGAGGAATTTCCATGCAACAAAACCAACTTTGATCCAAACCTCAAAGCAAGATGGATTAAGATGAATACTCTTATGAAACAAAAAGGCGTTAAGGCATATTTTGAAGAAACAAAAGATTTGCCTCGGTATATATAGCTGATTATTACACTTAATAAAAGACCTCATATTTATCAAGAAGAAGGCTATCATTATGGGGCAGAAATTAAATAAAGTGGAGAACGTGTACGATACGGTAGCCAAAGAATATGCAGAAACATTCTCTGGTGAGCACGAAAAGAAACCGAAAGACCAGGAAATACTCTGCAGATTCTCGCAAGAGATCGGGGGCAGAAGGCCGGTCTGGGATTTCGGCTGTGGTCCCGGCCAAACGACACAATACCTGAAAAACCTTGGTGTTGAAATCTCAGGGCTGGATCTGTCAGAAAAAATACTTGAACAGGCAAGAACGATTCACCCAGGGATACAATTTCGAAAGGGAAATATTCTTGAGCTCGAATTTGAGAGCAACTCAATTGCCGGTGTTGTAGCTTTCTACGCTATAGTTCACTTCACAGAAGAACAAGTAGGGATAGCATTCCGTGAAGTATTTCGTGTATTACAGCCGGGTGGAATATTTCTTTTCACATACCACATCGGTGCCGATACAATCCACTTGGACGAGTTTCTCGATAAGAAAGTCAATATAGACTTCATGTTTTTCACTACTGATTTTATTTTCAGTTGTCTGGAAGCCAGCAGATTTGCAAAGATAGAGATAATCGAGAGAGAACCGTATCCCGGGGTGGAGTACGAAAGCCGAAGGGCTTATGCATTTGCGATAAAGCCAGTCGTGCGAAAATCGCCCTAACAAGATACTACACCTGCCTGCTAATTCGTTGCACTCCATCGCAGCAGGCGGGCTTTACGTTATGGCATGTTTTAAGAATGAACGGCAACAATCCTTCCTGAAATTGAGATCTCCCGATAATGATATCATGGTAAAGAGAATAACCGCAAATGAAGTCCAGTGAAAAGCATCTTGATAACATATTTATGTTTTGTGCCAACATTTGTTTTCTACAAATGCCCCTATAGCCGAACTAAAGTCAATGCTTAGGTCGATAAATTTGACGCCATAACAATTGGTATCGTGCTCGGTTACTTTTCTAAGAAATCTAATAACCTCAGCATTTATTGTTATACGTGTCGAATCGGGGAGGTAGAAACTGCATGTCGCCGGCTGTTTTTCCCCATAGCTTCCAGGATGAAATCTCAGTCAAGACTATTATATCTATAATTAAGTTCCCCTTGCAGACCTTTTGATCTCAGATTTTTATCTCATTGGTTCGCCATGAAACACTTTATAAGATCTCAAGACAAATGGAAATACTGAATGCTTTTTGTTAAAACATGTTGATAATTAGATTCTCAACGTCCTGTAACATTTCAGATATAGTATGAATTTGCCATAAGAACTAAAGATATGTTATCGGTATAATCAATGTCAGGAGAGAAAACAGGAACATACTGTGGCTGAAAAGATCATCAACAAAACAATGGAGCTATCGGACCTAAAATCTGAAAGGTCCAGAGAAATTATTCTTGAACTGAGAGATTTGATTCAAAGGCTCAGGCATGAAGGATTGAAGATAAGTTCCTGGTACGGGTGTTTCGATTTGACGGAGGACGATACTTCATGGGAAGTGATGAACCGTGGATACAACTATGAACCGATTGAAGGCGCAGTTGACGACAGGAATTTCCCTTGGTTTCTTATTTTGGGAAATTGTGTGGGTGACTATAAATGCGGAGTTCAGTAAGGGACAGAAAGTCCTGGATTTGGGAGGAAGTTCATCTCTCTTTTCTTACTATTTGGCGTCAAAAGGGCTTGATGTCACTACAGTTGAGTTGCAAAAAGAATTGGTAGACAACGCAAATAGGGTCGCACACCAAATGGGATGGAAACTGACTAATCATGTTATGAATATGAGCAATATGACGTTTAGTTCCCGTTTTGATCATATAACTTCTATATGTGTCTACGAACACATTCCCGTCTGTGAACGAGTAGAAATCAACAAGACAATAGCAAATCTTCTGGTCCCTGGCGGGAGATTCAGTATTACCTTTGACTATAAGAATCCTTCACATCACGCCAGAATAGATACGCCACTTGACGTATCCGCACAGTTTGTTGAGCCATCGGGTCTAAGCCTTAGAGGGAACCAAGTCTTTATAGACACTGGTCAACGCTATTTGCTCCACCCATTCTATCATCCACGAACTCCTTTGAAATATAGACTAGAGGCAGTCAGGTCAGGTCACTTTATGCCGTGGCAGATTCTTAAGTCGAAGAGAGAAAATGACTATACATTTGGGGCTCTGTTCCAGGAGAAACGATAGGTTTATGTTATGACATATAGGTCTGCCCAAAGCAAGGTTGAGGAAATGGTGTTCAATGACTGACATCAGAATTGCGGTATGCATTCTTTTTTATGAGAAGGTCGAACAGACCATGGAGTGCATCAGCAGTTTTCTTCACTCCGGAGTTTCCATATATGTGCTGAACAATGGTTCGTCTCAAGCTGCAACAGAGACTTTGCGGGCATTTTGTGCTCTGCATGGACAGGTAAAAATGATGGATGCGGCTGTGAACCTCGGCATAGGGGTCGGGAGAAACCGTCTAATCTCCGAGACTACAGAAGAATGGCTCTTTTTTGTCGATAATGATATTACCATGAAGACACATGACTGGCTTGACAGGATAAAACGACATATAAAGATCAATAGCTCTGTAGAAGTGTTTATTCCGGGTCTATACAACATACATGAAAATCGTTATGCAATTCGCTATGCACTCACACTTATAAACAACAAGGTAGCATATAAAGAGATCACTGGCAGTGAAACCAACTGGTTCCCAGGAGGAGCGGCATTTGTCAGGAGACAGCTTTTTGATCGGCTTGGCTTATATGACGAACAGTTATTTGTGGGCCTTGAAGATTATGAGCTGGCCATCAGAGGGATCAGGGAAGGACATGCGGTGTGTGCAAAAGTGGTGAATGATATCGGATTAGTTCATGACCACAGGTGGGTTACAGGCGATAATGATCGGGATGCTGTTTCGGTACGATACGATGTGAGGAGCCTGGGAAAATCTTATAGCCGCATAAAGGAAAAGCATAATGTTGAATTTAAGCATGGCTGGAGTATTAAACTTTGGTCCATTACCGAGGCCGGCAGGATGACTGGCGAAAAGGGTCCCTTTCTTGAGATAACTGCGTATGCTCTGTGTAAAGCGGTGGCAGTTCGAGCTACATTACGGTGTTTCTTTATGTATTTCTCCTTTTTTTTTAAGCATCTCCGTTCTATTTTCACGGGAAAGCGATACCTATAGCTGCTCATTATTATTAGGTCTCGTGTCAACTCATGTGCATCGCCTCGGGGAACAGGGCTATTTCCGGGACGCAAGACCAATTGCATGAAAATGATTGGATTTTCCCCCTGATTATCACATGGAATCAAGGGGTTTTAAGCCGGCATTTCTATTGCATTTTATTTTGCACTCTATATAATTAAGGTATTCTTAACTATACGTAGAAACGGGGTAATTATTTGCTCGGAAATATTCTGCTCATCATAATTCTATCCATTTTTCTGGCGGGTCCCGCATCAGGTTCCGCACCGACGTCAGAGGAGATTGGAGTGTATGAGATGCTTGGCGAAAGCGTTCCGCCTGATCTCACATTCCGCGATGAATCGGGCGCATCTGTCAGGTTGAGGGACCTCATTGACAAGCCAACTGTATTGACGGTTATTTACTACAAGTGCAGTCATATCTGTCCGCAGATGCTTTTGGGAATTTCCGAACTGCTGGCAAAAACGGAACTTGTTCCGGGAAGAGACTACAGGGTCATCACTGTGAGCTTTGACGATACAGATACCCCTGAAGACGCGCGGAGTCTGAAATTAAATTATATCAAGGCTATCAATAAAACTTTTCCGGAAGATGCGTGGAAGTTCCTGACAGGCGACGCGGAAAATATCAGAAAGATATCTGACGCAATAGGGATTAGGTACAAGAAGGTCATGCACGGGTTTGTTCATCCCGAAGTCCTGGTCTTTCTCTCACCCCAGGGCAGAATAACAAGGTATTTTCACGTTTCAACATCCTCTTACGGGCTCGGGTATCCGGTTATGTTCTCAGCCGTTGATTTTGCCGGGGCCGTAGCCGATGCATCAAGGGGCGTAACCGGTTCAGGAATCAGGCAGACGCCTTTGCTCTGTTTCCCGCATGAACCGGAACAGCAGGCAAAATTTTTTTCAGTGCTAAGGACATTTGGAACAGTGACACTGATATTGATTGTGGCTCTCTTTGTTTATCTAAGGTTCGCAAAAAAGAAACCATCGGGGGAGAGGAATAAGTCGAGATGGGGAATAACTCTCAGCAGGAGATCAGCTTCTATGAAGAGAAAGGCAAATACCGTGGTATATTAGCCTGGCTTATGTCCACTGACCACAAACGGATAGGCATCCAGTATCTCGGCGCATTGATGAGCTTCTTCGCGGTCGGAGTCAGCCTTGGTGTCATCATACGCCTTAGCCTTATATCTCCGGGATGGCTGTTTGGCGCACAGACGTATAACGAGATCTTCACCACTCACGGGATCATAATGATCTTCCTATTTATCATCCCGGGAGTCCCGGTTGCATTCGGCAATTTCTTCCTGCCGATTATGATAGGCGCCCGTGATGTGGCTTTCCCGAGACTCAACCGCCTTACCTGGTGGCTTTATCTTACGGGAGCCGCTATTGCTGCCCTTTCCCTCTTTATACACGGGGAACCGCCTGATACCGGCTGGACTTTCTACGCGCCTTATAGCATAAGGACCCAGGCAAATATCGGGCTTGCGGTCTTCGGGGTATTTATACTCGGGTTCTCTTCAATACTGACAGGACTCAATTTTGTGACCACTATTCACCGTCTCAGGGCGCCGGGCATGACATGGTTCCGGATGCCTGTGTTTGTCTGGACTCTGTATGCTACAGGCTGGGTCCAGATGCTTGCCACCCCGGTCCTCGCCATCACCCTCGTGTTCATCATACTTGGAAGGGTCTTCGGGGTCGGTTTTTTTGACCCGTCCAAGGGTGGAGACCCGATCCTCTATGAGCACCTCTTCTGGACTTATTCTCACCCCGCCGTCTACATCATGGTCCTTCCGGCGATGGGTATCATAAGCCAGATAGTGCCTGTCTTTTCACGGGAGAAGCTCTTCGGGTATAAGGCTGTTGCGCTTTCTGCATTAGGAATAGCAAGTGTGGGGTATTTCGTATGGGGGCATCATATGTTTACGAGCGGGATGAGCGACACATCAAGGATAATTTTTTCGTTCATCACCTTCCTGGTTGCTGTGCCGAGCGGGGTAAAGATTTTCAACTGGGTTGCGACCATGTACAAGGGATCAATTACGGTGAGCGCTCCCCTGTTGTTCGCGCTCTCATTCATCTTCCTCTTCTCGATAGGAGGGCTCACGGGACTGATAATCGGGTCGCTTGCCCCGAACCTGCACCTTCACGGCACATATTTTATCGTTGCCCATTTCCATTACGTGATGTTCGGGGGGGCGGGCATGTCTATTCTTGCGGGTCTGCATTACTGGTTCCCGAAGATGTTCGGAAAGATGTACAAGGAGAGACCGGCCAAAATCGGATGGCTGATTCTCTTCATCGGTTTCAACGTGCTCTACTTCAGCATGTTCATACTCGGGATACAACGGCATGCCGAGGAGGTATTTTGATTATCCGCCGCAATATTTTACCGGCCATCTCATATCGACAATAGGTTCATGGATACTTGCAATCGGTCTTATCATAATATTCGGCAATCTGATCAGGGCGTTGTTCAGGGGAGAAAAGGCGCCTGCCAACCCCTGGGGCGGGAAGACACTGGAGTGGACGATCTCCTCTCCGCCGCCGCCTGAGAACTTCAGTGAGACGCCTGTTATCAGGGATATTTCTTACTGATTTCCATTTTCAATGGAGACCAACTTGGAAAGATAATAGCGAGCAGTATCATATCGATTATTTCGGAAAGAAGATCGGGATGTGGTTCTTTCTTTTTACCGAACTCCTGTTCTTCGGGGGCATGTTTCTCCTCTATTCGGTCTTCCGCTACAGATACCCGGCGGACTTCCATGCCGGTGCAAAGGGAGAAAACCTGGTCATCGGATCTATCAATACCGCGATACTGCTTACAAGCAGTCTGTCGATCGCCATTTCGGTAGCTGCCATCAGAAAGGGAAAAAGGAACCTGTCTGCTCTTCTTCAGATCATAACGATACTCTCAGGACTCGTTTTTCTTGTCAATAAATATTTTGAGTGGAGTGAGAAGATCCTCAGAGGTATGTATCCGAATTCACCCATCCTCATGGAACAGAATAAGGGCGTAATACTGTTTTACAGCCTCTACTATGTAATGACGGGGATACATGGACTTCATGTGTTGATCGGCGTTGCAGTCATCTCCTTCATGGTCGTATTTACACTCAGAGGGACCATCACACAAGAAAAGTTTTCAAAGCTTGAAAACACGGGGCTCTATTGGCATTTTGTCGATATCGTGTGGATCTATCTCTTCCCGCTCTTTTACCTGATAACATGAAAGAGACGGAGATCAGGAAAGGGATGCAATCCCATATGGTCGGTTACAAGACGTACTTTTATGTCTGGGCTGCGCTTTTGATACTTTTAGGTATGACCATCGCGGTTGCGGAGATGCACTTCTCAAAATACGGTGTGGTTATCAACCTGCTCATAGCCTCAATCAAGGCTGCGCTTGTGCTCATGTTTTTCATGCACCTGAAATACGAAGGCAAGTTTCTGAAAGGCCTGGTCCTGCTGACAATCTCGGCTTTAACGTTTATTATTGCCCTGACATTTTCGGATGTCTGGTACAGGTGAGGTGAATAATGTTTCTGGGGCCTTCTAATACAACCGGAAAAGTGGACGACGCATTTTTTTTTATAGTTGCGATATGCGTCGCCCTCCTCGTAATAGTTACTGTTGCCATGGTCTTTTTTGTCATCAAATACAACAGGAAGAGGCACCCGCACCACGAGGAGGTAAAGGAGAGCACGGCGCTTGAGATCGCATGGACAGTTATTCCGACCATCCTCGTTCTCCTTATGTTCTATTTCGGCTGGGTAAATTTTGAATATCTCCGAAATCCCCCTCGTGATGCCATGCCTGTTCAGGTGATAGCCCGTCAGTGGTCCTGGCTATTTGTATATGAAAACGGCTTGCAGAGCGATGTGCTTAAGGTGCCGCTCAATAAGCCCGTAGAGCTCATTCTGACATCACAGGATGTGATCCACAGCCTCTTTATACCTGCCTTCAGGATAAAGGAGGATTGTGTCCCGGGAATGAAGACTCATCTGTGGTTCAACGCAAATGAAGCAGGAAGCTATGACATCTTCTGCACAGAGTATTGCGGGGTAGGGCACTCACATATGCTTTCCAAAGTAATCGCCATGCCGGTCAGTGACTTTGAATCATGGTATAAGACCAGTCAGGCTGCTGCTGCGCCGAACAAGGGATATGAACTCCTCCAGTCAAAGGGATGTCTCGGTTGCCATACCATTGACGGAACAAAGAAAATCGGTCCTACGTTCAAGGGCATCTTCGGAAAAACGTGACGGTTCTTACAAATGGCAAAGAGAGAGCTATTACTGTTGATGAGCAGTACCTGAAGAGATCAATTCTCAACCCCGAGGCAGATATAGTCAAGGGGTATCCGCCGATCATGCCCGTAATAACTCTCACTGAAGAGGAACTGGAAGCGATCATCAATTATCTGGAGGGCCTGAAATGAAAAAGGCGAAAAAAATAATCATATCTTATCTCGGACTCTGCAAGATTAAGATATCCTTTTTTTCCGCGCTATCCGCTGCAGCTGCATTTTCCATGACTTCTCCAAAACTGATGCCGGGAATTCTTATCCTGACAGCAGGAGTCTTCCTGCTTGCGTGCGGTTCCTCTGCCCTCAATCAGTATCAGGAAAGAGAAACAGATCTACTGATGCAAAGAACAAAGAAAAGGCCCATTCCTTCGGGAAGGATCGCACCCCTCAAAGCCCTGTATTTTTCTGTGGCAATGATAACAACCGGTTTTTTTGCGCTATATCTAACCGGCGATCTCTCCCTTTTTCTGGGTATGTTTGCCGTCGTTTGGTATAACGGCGCATATACATATCTCAAGAGGAAAACCGCATTTGCAGTCATTCCAGGCGCGTTTGTCGGCGCCATACCGCCTGCTATCGGATGGATTGCGGGAGGAGGCGCCCTGCAGGACCCGAGACTGGCGATCCTGTGCTTTGTCTTTTTTATGTGGCAAGTGCCGCATTTCTGGGTTCTCCTCTTAAATTATGGCGAGGAATATGAAGAGGCCGGTCTTCCTTCTTTGTCCGGTATTTTTTCGAGGACACAACTGCGGAGGGTTGCCTCAAACTGGATCTTTGCGATGGTTGCGAGCTGTTTTCTGATGGTTCTCTACGGCATGGTCCGTTCACTTCCGGCTGCGCTTGCACTTGTCATCGTGTCACTGTGGTCAGCCTGGCAGGGAATAGACTTTGCGCTCGCCGATGATGTGAGCGAACATCGCAGTCATCTGGTCTTCAAGAGGATCAATTATTACATGATGTTCGTGATCCTCCTTGTGTCTTTTGATCGGCTGACCTATACTTTGTTCAATATGGTATGAGAGTTCTTCGAAGAGATGCGGCGCAGGGATGACAGCTCATCTCACAACAATATTCAAAATTCAAATAAAAGGAGGAGATGGTAATGAAAAAAGTATTGGGCATAACGATCGCGGGAGTTTTTCTGGTCTCACTGTGCAGTATGTCTTTTGCGGAAAAGGGGAAAACAGGTGAAGAATTGTTCAAGGAACATTGTGCGGTATGTCACCCTGACGGGGGAAATATTGTTGACCCCGAAGATACGTCTTCGCGGAAAAATCCTGAAAGCCCATAAGATCACTAAACCCGCGGACATAGTAAAGAAGATGAGAAACCCGGGCCCTGGGATGACCAAATTCGACAAAAAGACCATCCCGGACAAGGACGCGAAAAAGATAGCAGAGTATATACTGAAGACTTTTAAATAAGTATAATGAAGAAACCGGCATAGCCCGCGACCGGGTCTCTATCCGGTTGCGGCTATGCCCTAAATTGTATTCAGATAACTTCCTATGACTACATAAGATGATTTGCCCAATCTCTTAACCAGCAACTCGATTATCCTCGTGTCTTCCCACCGTCCGATTATCGACTCGAAATCCTTTACGCTGCCGACAGGTTTGCGGTCGATCTGTAATATCACGTCGCCCACCTTCATGCCTGCGGCATCTGCAGGGCTGTCAGGTCTCACAGCAGTGACAACTATTCCGCGGTTGTCTTCAATATTAAGCTCCTTCTGCAGACGCGGCGTTATGTTATAAACAGTTATGCCGAGGTCATGCTGAGTGATGTCTTTCTGATCTGAGATTTTTCTGAAATAAGCCGCAGTATTCATGCCGGATTCCTTTAGATCTGCTACAACAACAAGTATGTAATCTTCAGGGTGAAGATACTTTTTTGCCACCCTCAGGACATCTTCTTTTGTTATTGACTGTATCAGCGAAGGATATTTTTCAGGAAAGTCGGGGCCGAGACCATAGTATTGCACCCGCAGAAGGAAATCAGTGAGCTTGGCCTGTGTATCTATCAGCATCGGAAAACTTCCGATCAGATATTTCCTGGCCCCATCGAGTTCCTTGTCGGATACAGGTTCTTTCCTGATCAATTCCATCTGTTGAAGCGCAAGTGAGATAGCTTCGCCGGCCGAGGCGTTTTTTGTCTGGAGAACGATTTGAAACGACCCCGGGTATTTTCCTGCATCAAAGAAACTCTCAACGGAGTACGCAAGTCCTCTTTTGTTTCGTATCTCTTCCAGAAGCCGTGATGCAAAACCTCCTCCTCCCAGTATGTAGTTCATCACTGAAACAGCATAAAAATCAGGGTTCCCGCGGCTAATCCCTTCGCTGCCGATAATGATATTGGCCTGGGTAATCTCCTTGTTGACCTTAATAGTCTCGGGACCTTTAGCGAAGACAGACGTAAAAGACGCCGGCGGAACCTCACCGGCGAGCATAGAACTGAAACGAGGCATAAGTCCGGTCTTCACCTCTTCGGCGGAGATGTCTCCTGATACCGCAAGGACGCAGTTGTTGGGCCGATAGTATGACTTGTAGAAACGATCCATTGAATCACGGGTTATTTTAGGAATGGACTCTTTTGTGCCGTTAACAGGATGCCCATAGGGACTGGTCCGGAAAAGGGCTTTGCGGAACTCTTTTTCTGCGACCTCTCCCGGCTGATCATCTTCAGCCTGTATCCCGGCGATTGTTTTTTCCTTCTCACGCCTGACCTCTTCATCCGGGAAGGTGGGTTTGGTGAGGACCTCCATGAAGATGTCCAACCCCTTTTCCAGGTCTTTCTTCAATACGCGAAGGGTCAGAGTTGAATAGTCTTTTCCTGACGAGGTATTTATGGAAGCTCCAAGGTAGTCAATATCTTCATTGATACGGCCCGCGGAATGAACTGATGTTCCAAGGAGGAGTCCTTTGGCTGTAAGATACGACAGACCTTCCTGTCCCGGAGGGTCGCTCCTTGAACCTCCGTCAACAAGGAGTTCAAGAGTGACAAACGGCAGCGAGTGGTCTTCAGCATGGAGGATGACAAGCTGGTTGGGGAGTATGCTCTTCTGTACCACGGGGAGGGCTATAACATCGCTCTCCGAACACCATGATATGAAAAGCAGACATATGAACAACAAAAAAATGAAACGCCTCGGTGCTCTCACGTTAAAAGACCTCCTTTATCTGATGACTCTCTCCTTGATCGAACCGTCACCCGGAATATTTTTTTCGGTCTTGGGCGGCAAAGGAATAAGAATCCCGACAGTACGGTTGTCATTGTTCAAATAAGACTTTGTGACCCGCATGATGTCATCGGCAGAGACCCTCCGGATAGAAGGTATGTAATCATCGATGGACCTCCAGTCAAGGGCTATCTCATGTTCAGCAAGAAGCATGGCCTGATAAAAAAGCGAATCCTGCCCATATACGAATGAAGCCTCAATCCCGTTCTTTGCTTTCTGCAATTCATTGTCACCTACAGGTTCGGATTTGAGACGTTCTATCTCCTGGTCTAATGCCTTCTCCACCTCTGCTGTTTCCTTGCCCGGCAGGGGTTCTGCAGAAAGCATGAACAGGCCGGGATCTTTGGAAAGAAGGGAATTATCTGCATCTGCATCCAGGACAAGCTGTTTGTTGTGAACAAGGTTTTTGTAGAAACGGGAGCTTTTCCCGCCGGAGAGGATCTCGGCTATCACTTCAAGGACATAGCTGTCAGGGCTTGTCAGATTCGGGATATGGTACCCCATAATAATGAATGGGAGCTGGGCCTCTTTCTTTGTGAATACCCTTCTTTCTCCTGTCTGCACAGGGTCCTTGTCCCTTGCCTGTGTCGGCGCCTGACCCTTTGGGACCTGTCCGAATTTCTCCTTTATTGTCTGGAGAAGGACCTCTTTCTTGAAATCGCCGACAACTACGAGAAATGCATTGGCCGGGTTGTAATACATACGGTGGTAGGACTTAAGGTCTTCAAGCGTAAACCTCCTGATATCTTCCATCCAGCCTATTACGGGCCAGTGATAAGGTGAAGTCTGGAACGCCGTCGCATCCAGTTGTTCCGAGAGAAAAGACTGGGGGTCATCATCCGTGCGCAGTCTCCTTTCTTCCATTACCACCATCTTCTCAGGATTGAAATCCTCTTCTCTTAGGACAAGGTTCTGCATCCTGTCTGATTCCAGGTCAATAGGAACGTCTACAGAGTCTGAACTGATATTCTCAAAATACGCTGTATAGTCACTTGAAGTGAATGCATTATCATTTCCCCCGTTTTCCTGGATGATGCGGGAAAATTCTTCAGGCCCGACCTTTTTTGTGCCCTTGAACATCATATGTTCAAGCATATGGGACAGACCGGTCTTTCCCCACACCTCATTCCGGGATCCGACTCTGTACCATACCTGAAAGGTGACCAGAGGCGTCTTGTGGTTTTCGAGGAGAATCACCTTGAGACCGTTGGGCAGAACCGTCTCGTAAACGTTTTCTCTCAGTCCTGCTTCAGACTTTGATAAAGCAAGAACAAGGAGAAAAACGAGAAAGAAAATCAGACCCCACAGACTCTCTTTCCGGATTATTTTCCCCTCTTTATGAAACCCTGATTGACACATAGAATGTCTGTCCGCCTCTCTTCATCAGGAGAAGAACAGGCTTGCCTTTTTCCGTCTTCCCTATTGCGTCGTTGTAATCACTTACGCTTCTGATGGGTTTGTGATTGACCTCTTTCAGGATGTCACCCGGCTGAATCCCTGCATCATCAGCAGGACTGCCGGGGGCCACGTTGAGTACTACAACCCCTGCTTTGTCCCTGATCCCCAGCTGGTTCTGTATTTCCGGGGTTATAGGAGCAACCTGTATCCCAAGGTTGGATTCGGAAGGCTGCGTCTGGGAGGCGACCCTCTGTTCCGTAAGTTCTTCCACCTTAACTTGCAGACTTAACTCTTGCCCGTTCCTCAGCACTGTTACATTGACAGTTTTCCCTATGGGAGTTTGCGCGACAGTGAACGGAAGTTCAGAGGAATTCTTGACGTCTTTCCCGTCAAACTTAAGGATAACATCACCTCTCTTTATCCCTCCTTTTTCTGCAGGTCCACCCTGAACTACGTCGCTGACCAGGGCGCCTTTCGGCTGTTTCAACCCAAAGGAATCTGCTATTTCAGGGGTGACCGTCTGTATGGATACACCTATCCATCCCCTGACCACCTTCCCCTTTTCTTTGAGCTGGGACGTTACATTCTTCGCGATATTGCTCGGGATCGCAAAACCGATGCCCTGACCGGACTGTATAATCGCACTGTTGATCCCTATCACTTCCCCTTTGAGATTAATGAGCGGCCCTCCGCTGTTGCCAGGGTTAATAGGCGCGTCGGTCTGGAGAAAATCATCATACGGGCCTGAGCCGATTGCCCGACCTGTGGCGCTGATTATGCCCTGTGTTACTGTATGCCCCAGCCCGAAGGGATTGCCGACTGCGAGAACCCAGTCCCCGACCCTCATCTTGTCCGAATCTCCGAGAGGCAGCACCGGAAGATCTTTAAACAGGGAAGATATCTTTATTAGCGCTATATCTGTTTTCGTATCCCTTCCTATGACCTTCGCCTTAAATTCCCTTCCGTCGGCAAGTTTCACTCTTATCTCATCCGCCCCTTCAACCACATGATTATTCGTTATAATGAACCCGTCTTTGTCAATGATGAACCCTGATCCCAAACTCTGCTGCTTCATCTCCCTGTCAGGGATGTCGCCGAAGAAGCGGTGAAAGAAATCTCCGAATTGCCCCTCGTCAGGTCCGAAGAAGTGCCGGAAAGGCGAGCCACGGAATTTGAGAGTGGTTGTTGTACTGATATTTACGACCCCGGGGTTCACTTTTTCAGCAAGGTCGGCAAAGGACTGTGGAAATCCTATGACTTCCATCCCTCCCTTCTTGCCGGTGCATCCTGTGTAAGGGGCGATAAGAATCCCTGCCATTAAAGCGAGCAGAATAGTTGTCATTATAAGGAAATTTTTTCTTTTCATGTGCTTGTCTCCATTTCTCCTTTCGTATTTATTACAAGATTTATTGGTGCATTATTTATTGTAACCCAGATGACAGCGAGTGTCAGAATTACAACTAATTGTTTCATGATTATTATCGTAACCTCCTGTCTATTGATTTTCGGGACTGATCTTGCTGGAAAGTTAGCAACAAGGATGCCACGTTACAACCCATTGATTTATAGGGATATCAGAAGACAGCGAGAATCGACTTGCAAGGCAATATGTCGTAACGATGCGCACAATGCCTTAGCTCGGCCTGAGACCACGGTTGCGGGGTTAATTTAATTGAAGTGATGGCCCTTCTATGGGAATGGAATATTTATCGCAGTGGGTGGCGGAGAAGGCGGGATGTAATCTCCCGCCTTTCCATGGATGAAATGACTAATCTACGCTTGTTATTTATCTTTATTATCTCAGCTTCGACAATCGCTTCTTCTCTTATTTGTTCATCTTCTCAAGAAAATCTTTATTGCTCTTCGTGCCCATAAGTTTACCGAGGAGGAATTCCATACTTTCAACCGTGCTCAGAGGAGTAAGGACCTTTCTCAGGATCCACATCTTGTTGAGGACGTCTTTTTCAACCAGAAGCTCTTCTTTTCTTGTGCCGGATGCATTGATATCAATGGTCGGGAAGATCCTCTTGTCGACAAGCTTTCTGTCAAGGTGCAGTTCCATATTACCTGTGCCCTTGAATTCTTCAAAGATAACGTCATCCATTCTGCTGCCCGTGTCCACGAGTGCTGTCGCCAATATGGTAAGACTTCCGCCGTCCTCTATGTTCCTTGCGGTGCCGAAGAATCTCTTCGGCCTCTGAAGGGCATTTGAGTCAAGTCCCCCTGAGAGGACTTTGCCGCTTGCGGGAATGACCGCATTATATGCCCTTGCAAGCCTTGTTATACTGTCGAGAAGAATGACAACATTCCTCTTGCATTCTACAAGGCGTTTGGCCCTTTCGATGACCATCTCCGATACCTGGCAGTGTCTCTGGGGCGGCTCATCGAATGTCGAACTTATTATCTCGGCCAACGGCACCTGCCTCTTCCAGTCAGTCACTTCTTCAGGCCTTTCATCTATCAGCAATATCATGAGGTGAATATCACGATGGTTCTTCTTGATTGCCTTTGCGATGGACTGCAGGAGCATGGTCTTTCCGGTTCTCGGAGCTGCAACTATCATTCCCCTTTGGCCCATGCCTATGGGTGTTGTAAGGTCTATGACCCTTGTCGAGAAATCGTGGGCGTCATATTCAAGCTTCATCTTTTCAGTAGGATAGTAAGGGATGAGGTTATCGAACAACGGCCTGTTTACGTTTTCCTCAGGCGACTCATGGTTGATCGCCTCGACCTTGAGCAGGGCAAAATATCTCTCACTCTCTTTCGGAGGTCTGATCTGACCGGAGACAAGGTCGCCGGTCCTGAGGTTGAATCTCCGTATCTGGGATGGAGAAACATATATATCATCAGGGCCTGGAAGGTAGCTGTAATCAGGTGACCTCAGAAAGCCGAATCCGTCGGGAAGGATCTCGAGCACGCCTGCTGAGAATACGTAGCCTGTCTTTTCCGTCTGGGCCTGCAGGATAGCAAAAATCAGGTCCTGTTTTCTCAGGCCGCTTGCGCCTTCAACGTTGAGCTCTCTCGCAAATTCAGTCAGCTCATCGATGGTCCTTTCCTTGAGCGCGGACATAGGCATATTTTCTGTCATTACACTTTTTTTAGGGTTCTCCATTGTAAACTCCTCTAAGGATTATGTTCTCGGTGGTTTTTTTGTTACCCGGTAGGACTCTGCCTATCCAGGAAGGTTAATACGATTTTTTAACGAAGATTGTTCTTTTCCATAACATACATAAAGGCCGAAGATTTTGTCAATACCCAAAAGCCCAGCTGCTTAAATTCATCAAGACTTTATTAATACTTATTTTAATCATATAATACAAACTGCCTGATTGAAAGGGGGTACATTTATGATTCAGGAGATGCTGAAAACAGAAGACCTGTGGGTTTCGGTGGGAGACAGACAGGTGCTTAAGGGAGTGAATTTCTCAATGAATTACGGAGAAATAAATGTGCTGTTCGGACCGAACGGGGCCGGGAAAACAACATTTATGATGACCCTGATGGGGTTTCCGAGATACAGGATTGAACAGGGAAAGATCTATTTCAAGGGAGAGGATATAACCGACAAAGACCTGTACGAGCGGGCCAGACTCGGTGTCGGGGTTTCTTTTCAGAGGCCGCCGACGGTAAAGGGAGTCAGTTTAAGAAAAATGATTGAGATCATCAAAAACAATGGTCAGGACAAAGAGCGTATTGATAAGGATATCGAAAAGCTGAACCTCACCGAACACCTGGACAGAGGGCTCAATGACGGCTTTTCAGGCGGCGAGATGAAGCGTTCGGAACTCCTCCAACTGATGGTCCAGAGACCCGACCTTGTGCTGATCGATGAACCGGAATCCGGCGTTGACATCGAAAATATCGCACTCGTTGGAGAGGCTATCAATTCTCTGCTCGGGAAGGACAAGGTAAAAGACCAGAAAAGGGGCGCCCTGATAATCACCCATACCGGCTATATCCTGGATTTTGTTAATGCCGACAAAGGCTATATTATTTATGAGGGAAATCTGCTCTGCAGAGGCAATCCCAGAGACATCCTCTCTGAAATAAAGAAATATGGTTACAGGAGGTGCGCTGAATGCCGATAAGTCAAGCGTATCTGAAAGAAATAGAAGAGAAGGCGCGCCAGGCCGAAGACAAAAAGGCCCTCTACGGCCCTGACGTAGATCTGGCAAAATATACCCAGCATATTGAACGGGGCAGGATTGAAAGCCTTGAAGGCCTTTCGCAGCAGGCGCGTGAGGCTGCTATTGTGACCGGCATAAGTCTGAAGGAAGAGCAGAGGTCGGGTTCTTATATGCAGATTGATCATTCCGTTGTCTATGAGAGTCTGAACAAGGCTTACGAGGGGCAGCTCGAAATGATGAGCACGACCGAAGCCCTTAAAAAATACGAATGGATGGAGGACTATTACTGGAAGGCTGTCCCCGTTGACCAGGACAAATACACCGCCCGCGTAGCGCTTAACATGACCCACGGCTACTTCATCAGGGTGTTCCCTCACCAGAAGCCGCAATATCCGGTGCAGTCATGCCTTCTGGTGGCTGAGAATTACGTCAGCCAGAATGTTCACAATATCATTGTTGTGGAAGAGGGAGCGGAACTGCAGGTGATCACGGGATGCAGTCTGTCGAAAAACGATGCAGAAGGTATCCACCTCGGAGTCTCCGAGTTTTATGTGAAAAAAGGCGGAAAGCTTTTTTTTACGATGATCCACAACTGGGCGGAGAATTTTCATGTCCGGCCAAGGACCAAGGTTGTTGTCGAAGAAGACGGCTCCTTTATCAATAATTATGTCCTCTTGAAACCGGTCAAGTCTATACAGGCATTTCCTGTTGCCCACCTCAAAGGAGACCGGGCCTCTGCAAAATTCAATACAGTTGTCTACGGGCTGAAGGACTCGTATATAGATCTGGGTTCAAGGATCATCCTTGAAGGAGAAGACACCCGGGGTGAGTCCATAGCAAGGACAATAGCCGCTGATGAGAGTGTCATTTATTCAAGAGGCGACCTGATTGCGAAAACCAAGGGTTATTGCCTTGCCCACCTTGACTGCCGGGGAATTGTTTTTTCGAAAAAAGGAAAGATTTTCGCGATTCCCGAACTTGTCTCCGAAGGCGCAATGAAGGCAGAACTTTCTCACGAAGCTTCTATCGGGCCTATTGCAGAAGAGCAGGTTGAGTATCTTATGTCCCGTGGAATCTCTAAAGAAGACGCTGTCTCTGTCATAACGTCAGGATTCCTGAACCTGGATATCCCCTATATCCCGGAATTTCTGGACAAAAATATCAAAGATGTCATAAAAGCTACGGCTAAAGAAGCTCTGTGACAAACATCCGGCCCCGGCTTGCATTGTATCCTCTCCCGTAAGGGAAGGGGATACAATGGACCGGTGGCCAAATTGAATTTCGCGTTCTTTCCATGATAAACTAACATCCTGAAATTCTTCGGAACTAAAGCTGATAATATGGCAAATATAAAACCCTTCAGGGGAATCCTCTACAATGTCTCGAAAGTCTCTATGGAAGATGTCCTGGCGCCTCCATACGATATTATTACGCCTGAATTCAGGGAAGCGCTCTACATGCAGAGTCCCCATAATATTGTAAGAATCGACTTCGGCAGGGAAGAACCCGGGGACAACGAAACAGAAAATAAATATATCAGAGCAAGGAGATATCTCGATGCATGGATAAATGAGGGGGTCTTTATCCGGAGCGACAAACCTTCGTACTATGTCTACGAGATGTCATATAAGATAGGCGGTCTCCGGAAATCGCTTATCGGATTTCTTGGTCTTGTAAAACTGGAAGAACTGGGCAAAGGAAGCGTCTTTCCCCATGAGTGCACGCATTCCAAACCGAAACAGGACAGGCTGAATCTTATGAAAGCGTGTGAGGCAAATACCAGCCCTATCTTTTCTCTCTACAAGAGTTCCGACAAACAGGTATCAAATCTCCTCTCAAGAACTGCTGAAACAAAGCCCTACATGGAGGCCTCGGATGTTTCCGGAGATATGCACAGACTCTGGAAAATTGATCAGGAAGAACAGGTCGCAATCATAACGAAAGAACTGATTGACAAGGCTGTTTTCATCGCCGATGGACACCACCGGTATGAAACAGCTTATGAGTTTTACAGGGAAATGATATCGAAAGATCCTTCGGGTAGCAAGGCCTTTGACCACGTCCTCATGTTTCTTGCTGATATGCGCGACGAAGGCCTGACTATACTGCCGACTCACAGGCTTCTGAAAACAGTCCCTGAAGATATGGACAAGATCCTCTCAGAGTACTTCCAGATTGAACCCGTGGAAGATGATTTTGACATCAGGAAGAAACTGTCGGGCCGAAAAGATGTCTTCGGTTTCTACAGAAAGGGAGACAGGATATGGTATATGCTCACTTACAAAGGCAACGGCAACCTTTCTGATGTCCCTGAAAATCTCCAGGATATTGACGTCATAATTCTCCATGAACTCATTTTCAAGAAGATGCTGCATACGACTGATATCGGCTATGAGATGGATGTCGACAGGGTCCTTGACAAGATCAGGAACGGGCAGTTTGAGGCCGCCTTTTTTTTGAACCCTACAAAGGTCGAAGACGTCGAGAAATCCGCCCTCTCTTCAGTAAGAATGCCTCCCAAGTCCACCTATTTTTATCCGAAGCTCATGACCGGTCTGGTCATCAATAAGTTTTAAGACCTCCTGATTTTTTGCATTGCAAGATCTCAAAGTGCTCGCGGTATGGTTAGCTGCACTTCCCTGTGAATATAATTTTTGATTTTCTCTTTTTATCCGGTATAATTAACATTGTAAAAAAGAAAGGAGGATCTAATGGCTATGCGTGTTGCAATAAATGGCTTTGGACGGATAGGGAGGAACTTTCTCAGGACCAGCTGGGGGTATAAAGATATTGAGATCGTGGCCCTAAATGATCTCACCGATGCAAAAACCCTTGCACATATTCTCAAGTATGATTCAGTGCACGGAATCTTTAGAGCGGAGGTGCAATCCGGCAATGGAAGCATATCGGTAGACGGGAAAGAGATGAAGGTGTTTGCCGTCACAGAACCGGAGAAGCTTCCCTGGAAGGACCTCGCTGTTGACGTTGTTATCGAATCAACAGGCAGGTTTGTAGACAGAACGAATGCTGCCCGTCATATAGATGCAGGGGCACAGTGGGTCATAATATCAGCGCCTGCCAAGGAGCCGGATGCAACTATTTGCATGGGAGTCAATGAGGAGACCCTTGACCCCACCAAACATAAGGTAATCTCCAATGCGTCCTGTACTACGAATTGCCTTGCCCCTGTGGCGAAAGTCCTGAACGCCGAGTTCGGCATCCTCAGAGGTCTCATGACAACTATTCACTCATATACCAATGATCAGAGGATACTTGACCTTCCGCATAAAGACCTCAGGAGGGCCCGCGCTGCTGCCCTGAATATGATTCCTACGACAACAGGCGCTGCAAAGGCTGTCGGAATAGTGCTGCCTGAACTGAAGGGCAAATTGAACGGGATGTCCATACGAGTTCCCACACCTAATGTATCCGTCGTAGACCTTGTTGCGGACCTCGCAAAAGAAGTTACCTCGGAAGAGATCAACGCCGCCTTAAAGAGGGCTTCTGAGGGGCCGATGAAAGGCATTCTTCAGTATACTGAAGAGCCTCTGGTATCGACAGATTTCAACGGCAACGAGCATTCATCCATCGTGGATGCAGCCCAGACCATGGTGCTCGAAAACAAGATGGTAAAGGTCCTTGCATGGTATGACAATGAATGGGGTTACAGTTCACGCCTGAGAGACCTGATACTCTATATTATAAAGAGGATGTAACCATGAAAAAGAAGGACTTGGACCCTATCCCTATCAAAGATATCTTTCATAAACTTACTATCGAAGATATCGACATTAAGGGGAAGCGGGTTTTTATCCGGGCAGATTTTAATGTGCCGCTGGATCAGAACCTTATGATAACCGATGACCGGAGAATCCGCTCAACCCTTCCTACCATTAATTATGCTATCGACGAAGGCGCCAAGGTCATCCTCTCCTCCCATCTCGGAAGACCAAAGGGTAAGGTTGACCCGAGATACAGCCTGGCGCCTGTGGCCAAGAGACTTCAGAGATTGCTGAACAAAGAGGTGATTTTTGCGCCTGACTGCATAGGGGCACAGGTGGAGAATATTGCCTCCAGGATGCAGGCGGGCGATGTCATGCTGCTTGAAAACCTCAGGTTCCATCCCGAGGAAGAAAAAAATGATGGGGCATTTGCCCAGGCCCTTGCCAAGCTTGCCGATGTTTATGTCAACGACGCCTTTGGCGCAGCCCACAGGGCCCATGCATCCACTGTCGGGATGACAAAATTTCTCCCGTCTGCTGCCGGATTTCTGCTTAAAAGAGAGATCGAGTATCTTAAGGGGGCCATAGACAACCCGATTAAACCTTTTGTCGCTATTTTGGGAGGCGCAAAGGTCTCCGGGAAGATAGGCGTGCTCGAAAATCTCGTCGGTAAAGTAGACAAGGCAATTGTCGGCGGCGGGATGGCTTTTACTTTTATCAAAGCTATGGGATACGAGATAGGGGATTCCCTTGTTGAGGACTCCATGCTTGAGACCGCAGAGAGGATAAGAATGAAGCTGAAGGAAAACGGCATCAAGTTCTATCTGCCCGTGGATTGTGTAGTTGCCCAGAGCGCGGAACCGAGCGCTGTAATAAAGATCGTGCCGACGCAGGAAATACCGAGTGGATGGAAGGCTTTTGACATAGGACCTGCCTCTGTCAGGCTTTTTGCGGAGGTCCTGCAGGATGCAAAGACTATCTTGTGGAACGGCCCCATGGGCATGTTCGAAGTAGACGCATTTACAAAGGGCACCTTTGATATAGCCAGACTTGTCGGAGACGCCTATGCCCTCACAATCGTCGGAGGCGGAGACACCGACCTCGCCGTTCACAGGGCAGGCGTATCTGATGCGATATCGTTCATATCAACGGGCGGCGGGGCTTCCCTTCAGCTCCTCGAAGGGAAAGAACTCCCCGGGATAGCAGCCCTGACCAATCGGGAAGATTAGTATCAGCAAACTGCTGCCGGTTCTATTTTAACTGTTTACTGTCTGATATAAATCGGCATCACTGGTAGAAGATGAAGAAACCTTATGGGGCAGTTTTTCGTTTTCATGAGAAAGTATGCCCCTCTTCATTTCTACGATAGACGGATTCTTACACTCAAACTGTTTTATGAGAAATGAGGCCGCGACTTCCGGTTTAATAATATCACCGCAAGTGAATACATCAATAGCCGCATAACCATACTCAGGCCATGTGTGAATCGTGAGATGGGATTCTGCTATAATTACCACGCCGCTAATACCAAAGGGATTAAACTCATGGAAGGAAACATCTACGATTGTTGCTTTTGCCTCTCTTGCAGCGGAGACCAGTGCATTTCTGACCTTCTCAAGATTTTTGAGAATCTCCGGGTTGCACTCCCGTAATTCCACCAATAAATGGGTCCCTAAAGCATACAATTCTCTACCCCCCTTCTAACGTGTAAATTTATTGCGATACTGTCTGGGCGTTAACCCCGCAGACCGCTCCGCCTCCGGCGGAATGTATATGCGACTAATGCCGCATTGTTCTTAATCATAGGAAACATTAATTAAGAATACTAATTTTAAAAAATAAAAATACCTGTTGTCAAGAAAAAATTGCAGGGAGAGAATTGTGCGCCGCCAAAAAATCCTGAGCACAAACAGTCATTCACCTGCGGGAGATTTTCCTTCGCCCGTTTTTCCGGCCCGGGATTTTTGCTCTTTTATTTTTATTTATCATACAATAAAAACCGGATGATGAAAATATTTTTTTCAGGGATTGGAGGCAGCGGTGTCTCTGCTATCGCGGGTTTTATGGCGGGGCGAGGACACTCTGTTTCAGGTTCCGACCGCCTGTTTGACAGAAATCCGGACCATCCTTTACGCAAAGTCCTTGAAGCCTGTGGCATATCCATTGTGCCGCAGAACGGCTCGGGGATTGAACCCTCCCTTGATCTTGCAGTCTTCAGCACAGCTGTAGAGGACGGCCTGCCGGAGGTTGCGAAAGCAAAAGACCTGGGTATACCTGTGAAGACCCGGCCTGAATACCTCAGTGAAATTGTCTCGGCCTTCAGGTCGGTGGCTGTTGCAGGGACGAGCGGAAAGTCCACGACTGCCGGGATGCTCGCCTTCCTGATGAATAGACTGGGGATGGATCCTAATTATATAGGAGGGGGCAGGGTAAAACAGTTCAGGAGAGATCGGAATATCGGGAACTGGCTTGCCGGCGAATCAGATTTCCTGGTTATGGAGGCCTGCGAATCGGACGGCACCATTATCAACTACCGGCCTTTCTATTCGATCATCTCCAACCTGAGTCTCGACCATAACCCGGTTGAGCAGACCGCAGGGATGTTTGAAACACTCGGCAGAAATACGAAAGAGGCTGTGATAGTTAACAGTGACGACCGGAATTTGGGCCGCTGCAAGTTTGAAAACCCGGCACGTTTTTCTATCGAAAGAGCCTCGGACTTCCAGGCAAAAGATGTCAATTATCATCCTTTTCACACAACCTTTCATCTCCGAAATGTGCATTTCAGGCTTTCCATGCCCGGGCAGCACAATCTCTATAATGCCGTTTCATGCATAACCCTTCTTTCTGAAATGGGAGTTCCGCTGAGGGATATCTCAAAAGTTTTGCCGGATTTCTCTGGGATTGAGCGCCGGTTCGACGTCCACTTAAATGACGGGAAGCATCTGGTGATAGATGATTATGCGCACAATCCCCACAAGATAGAAGCCCTGATGGAATCTGCAAAGAGAATCAAGGGGCAGATCTGTTACATCTTTCAGCCCCACGGATACGGGCCGACAAAACTCATGAAGAAAGGCTATGCTGAGACTTTCATAAAACATCTTCGAACCTCAGACCATCTTGTGCTTCTGCCGATATATTATGCGGGCGGGACTGCGCGGAAGGACATTTCAAGTGAAGATTTGCTGCGGGATATTAAGGCAGCAGGAAAATCAGCCGAGGTTCTGCATGAGCGATCGCTGCTCTTCGATCGTCTTCATGAATGGGACAACTATATTGTTTTCGGGGCGAGGGATGAAACCCTTGCAGATTTCGCCCGTGAAATAGCTGAAAAGCTGAGGTGATAAGGTATATGACTCAATTTCTGATTCAAAAAACTACCTGTGTTTATATCCAAACCTTTATCTGACATCAATGTTAATGCAGAATGAAGAACCCTGCGTCAGAGACCGCAGGGTATCTTAACGTAAGGAATTGTTATTTTGTATTCGCTCGCTAATTCCGCGGCAAGCCGACGGGGAATGCACTCACTATCCGTTTCAGAGCTGAGACCTCCGCTTCGTCTTCGGTCTCCTCAAGGTTACCCGTGATTCTGCTTCAGAAATCGAGACATATCCCTGTTCACTAAGGCGATTTGAAATATCTGTTCACCTGTTTAATCAAATAAGATACCGATGCAGAAGAAGCGGGTGAGGGGCGGGAATGTGTTATACTTTTCAAATGGATGGGGCAGCGCGTTGGGTGTTTTGACAAGTATCTGAGGAGGTTGTTGCAGAAAAAAAGATGAAATATGTTGAGTCGGTAAAAGACGGATTCGGACTCATTAACCGGAACTGGCAGCTTGTGCTCATGCAGGCGGGCATGATGTTTTTGAGTGTCGCACTTTTTTTCATTATTGTGGGTATACCTCTTGCGATAGCGTTCATAATATTCGGCATTGACCTGACCGGACTTACCAGTATAAGCGATATCTTCAGCACGCTTAGAGGGCCTTCCGACATCCTGTCAAAGTATATCGGGCTTCTGCTCTTTATTCTGGCCAGTATTATTTTGTATGTCCTCGTGGCTACGGTATTTGGAATTTACATATTCGGCGGGTCCATTGGTATTATAGGGAGGTCGATACAGGATAAGCTCCTGAAATTCACCGTCAGGAACTTTATGAATGAGGCAAAAAAACTCTTCCTCCGTCTTCTCGGTTTTACTTCCGTCATCGGGCTCATCTTTATAGCGGCTGCTTTTTTCCTGGGGCTTCTTGGCGGCGGGATAGCTGCTATCGTCTCGTTTGCGCAGAGCCAGGACTCGACACTCGCCCTTTTTTTCGGCACCTTCTTTTCCCTTATTTTGATAATACTTGCCCTGATCGTGATCATAGGTATCCTTTCGATAACCCTCTATGGGTTCGCAGCGCTCTATTTTAAGGGCACGGGCTCTTTTAAATCCATAAAGGAGGCTGTAAGGTTTCTTCTGCAGTATCCGAACGGATTCTGGCTTTATACAGTTCTTTTCATCGGATATCTGCTTGCTGTTTTTATCCTGGGACTTCTCAGTTATCCCTTTACCCTGATACCAATAATCGGTACGATCCTCTCATTCCCTTATCAAATGATCTCCTATGTCTTTCAGACATACCTGGGCCTCGTGATTATCGCTACGATACTCAGCTATTACTATGCCAAAGAATTTCCCCCTGAACCTGAGATCGCTGTCGAAAGCCCTGCTTCCCAGCCTGAGACCGGCGAAACAGTCGCCGCAGAGGAAACGGAACCGGACAGCTCATCTCCGGATGTCGGAGACAAGCATGAGGTATGAATTATGAAGGATGAAAAAGCGGAAGCACAACTCTCTTTTCAAAAACCTTTGACTAAAGGTATACTAAAACACTAAAAATAGAAGCCGGCACCCCCTCTCTTTTGGGTATAAACAAAGAAATCCCTGATCTCACAGCAGATATATTCGGTCAGGTTATAGTATTATCTAAAGAATGCGCATCGATAAACTTGAGTTAATAGGGTTCAAATCTTTCGGAGATAAGACCACCTTCAATTTTCATCCCGGGATTACCTGCATCGTCGGTCCCAATGGCTGCGGAAAGAGCAATATCGTAGATGCCTTCCGCTGGGTCCTCGGCGAGCAGAGCGCCAAGAGCCTCAGGGGTGAAAAGATGGAGGAGGTCATTTTCAACGGCTCGACTTCCAAAAAACCAAAAGGGATGGCAGAGGTGACACTTGTGCTCTCGGGCTTAAATGGAGTCAGGCAGCCTGCTGAAGGAGACAACGGAGACGCGGAATCAGACGCTGCTGCGGTCACAAGAAGACTCTATCGTTCCGGCGACAGCGAGTATATGCTGAATAAGAGCCAGTGCAGGCTCAAAGATATCAAAGACCTTTTTCTTGACACAGGGCTTGAGGTGAGAAGCTACTCAATCCTTGAACAGGACAGGATCTCGGAGATACTCAACGCGAAACCCCTTGACAGACGGTTCCTGATTGAAGAAGTAGCCGGGGTCATGAAGTATAACGTCAGGAAGAAGGAAGCCATCTCAAAGCTCGAATCATCAAGGACAAATCTTCAGCGGATAAACGACATAATCACCGAGGTGAAAAAACAGATCAATTTCCTCGACAGACTCGCAAAGAAGGCTGAGAGATACAAGAAACTCACCTCTGAAGTCAGCGCAATAGAATTGAAGATAGCCAAGAGAGATTATGATGCCCTCAGGCAGTCGTACGATACGATTTTAAGGGAATACAACATTCTCAAAGAAGAAGAGACTGTTCAGCGGGCTGAGGTTTCAAAAATAGAGACGGAGACAGAGACAAAACGTCTTGAACTTGTTGAAAAAGAGAAACTCCTGGAAGAAGTCCAGACAAGGTGTCAGACCCTTGAAAAAGAAATCGCGGAGATAGAGAAGAACATAGCGGTCGCAAAGACAGAGAGAGAGAACCAGCAGGAATATCTCGCCCGTCTTTTCCAGCAGAAAGAAGAGTACAATGCAAAGGAAGCCGAAGCAATCTCCAGACATCAGGAACTGGAGAAGACCGAAGCGGAGCTGCTGACAGAGCTCGAAAATCAGAAGGCACAACTCGGCGAGAAGGCTGATTACTCGAGGTCTTTGGAGGAAGAACTGACAGAGCATGAAGATCTCCTCGAAGGCAAAAGGAGAGAGATATTCCGGATATCTGATGAACTCAGCAGCCTGAGAAATATCCAGAGCAGACTCCAGTCGTCACAGGAGAGTCTCAGCCACCGTGAAGAGTCGTCCCTGAGAGAGGCTGAAAGCCTGAAAAGGACCTTGTCGGATGTGGATGGTTCTTTGAAGGATATTGAATCAGGCCTTCTCGACAAGAGCAACAACCTCCTGATGCTGAATGACAAGAAGGCAAATCTCTACAATGAACTTGCATCAGGCAAAAGCAGGATCGAAACCCTCAGAGAGGCATTGTCAGGATTGAAAGAAGAGCTTGCATCGTATGTATCAAGGATCGAGTCTCTCAGAGAGCTTCTGTTTGACGATTCTACGAAGGAACTCCTTTCCGGGGGATTGAATGTGCAACTGCTTGCCTCACTTTCCGACGTCATTGAAGTGCAGGACGATTATGAGAAGGCCATTGAGAGCGTCCTCTCTGAAAAGGTGAATTCCTTTGTTCTTCCCACATTTGACGATATTCAGTCGGCAATAGCCACTTTAAAGGCCAAAGGACTCGGGAGGACCGCCTTTATTCCGGCCCATCCCTATGTTAAGGATGAAGCTGCAGATGTCAGTGACGGCATTATTTGCAGGGCGCTCGATGTTGTCAAAGCGAGCGATGAGTTTGCAGTCATTGCAAGAAGCCTGCTTGAGAATATTTTTATCGTAAAAGACCTGAAGACAGCGCTGAATCTTGTCGCTTCGGGTCGCCACCTCCTGTATGTCACCCTTGACGGAGATGTTATCGAGCCTTCAGGCGCAGTGATTGCAGGAGAGATAAAGGGCGTTCTCAAGAGGAAGAAGGAGATAAGGGAACTCGAGTCTGAAATTGAGACAAAACGTTCTTCCATAGGGCGTATGCAAAACGATCTGAATACAGTCCAGCAGTTGACTGAAATGAAAGAGGCTGATGTTAAGGCCGTTGAAACGGCAATTGTGGAGAAGGAAAAAGAGATATCCCTGTTAAAACTGACTGCTGAAAACTACAAAGAAGACCGGGAACGGAGAAGCAGAAAACTCGCCTATATAACCCTGGAAATTGAGCAACTGGGAAAAGAAAGAGAATCGGTGGAACAACAACTGACGGACAAGGAAGCGGAGATCAGGCAGTCGGACACAAAGAGAGAAGGCGCTGAACAGCAGAGTTCTTCTTTGCAGGAGGAGATATCCCTGAGGAGGTCGCGCCTTGAAGAGCACCGGGCCGAGGTTACAGATGTGAGACTTTTGATTACATCACTAAAGGAAAAGATAGATTCTCTCATAAAGGAAAGGGAAGCCCTGACTCGTGAGATATCAGATATAAAGCAGAGGCAGGAACTCTTGGAAGAAGAGACAGCCTCGGTACAGACCCGCATTGTACAGAGGAAATCGGAGATGGAAGAGGGCGAAGAAAAGATACGCTCAATGGTGACGATTGCCGATGAACTCCGCAAAGACATATCTGAAAGAAAAGATGTTATCGATACTGAGAACCATGAACTTCTTACAACGGAGCATGGGCTTAAACAACTCAGGATCAAGATCGACTCCCTGACCCAGCGGACGTCCGAACTTGATATCCAGAGGGCTGAACATAAGCTCAAGATGGAGAACCTTTACGAACACATCACGGCAGAACTACGGGCTGGCAATTGATATAGCTGAAGTTGAACCTTTGACTGAAGATGACGAACAACAGCTCTTTGATCTAAGGGCAAAGATCCAGGAACTGGGACCTGTAAATCTCGGCACTATCGAAGAATATGAGGAGCTGCACACCCGCTATGAATTCCTGAAGACACAACAGGATGATCTCAACCGGTCCATAGCCGAACTTGAGGAAGCCATAACCAAGATAAATGTTACTACCCGAAAGAAATTAAGGGAGGCCTTTGAGGCTCTCAAGGCAAAGTTCTCCGAGGTGTTTGTATCTTTGTTCGGCGGCGGAAGGGCGGAGCTTGTCATGACCGACGAAAACAATATCCTTGAGACGGGGATTGATATTATTGCCCAGCCCCCCGGGAAAAGACTTCAGAACATAACTCTTCTGTCAGGCGGGGAAAAGACCCTCACCGCGTTGTCGCTGCTTTTTGCAAGTTTTCTCCTTAAACCAACGCCGCTCTGCATCCTTGATGAGGCGGATTCTGCTCTGGATGAGTCCAATACAGTGAAGTTTTCACAACTCGTAAGGGATTTTTCGAAAGATACGCAGTTTATTGTCGTCACCCATAACAAGAATACCATGAGCATTGCTGATTACATATACGGCATAACTACTGAAGAAGCCGGCGTTTCCAAGGTCATCTCCATGCAGCTTGTCGAAGCCCAGGCTGTTAATTAGAATCCGTAAATTATTAACTACCGCATAATTTTCACATGGACCGGATAATAGACGCATTACATAATATCAAAACATCCACCTCTCCCGAAGACCTGATCTGCTATGGGTTTGATGCTTCGGGAATTGAGATGGTTCCTTCGGCGATTGTCTGGCCCGAAAGCACTGAAGACATTGTGAGAATAATGAAGTATGCCTCTGACAAAGGCATTCCCGTTGTTCCCCGTGGCGCAGGAACGGGAATGACTGCAGGGGCCGTAGGCGCAAAAGGGGCCATAATCCTCAGCCTCGAGAAGATGAAAAAGATACTCGAAATAGACAGGGAAAACCTGACTGTCCTGTGCGAACCCGGTGTAATCAACGGAAGGCTTCAGCGGGAGCTGGAATGGATGGGATTCTTCTATCCCCCTGACCCTGCCAGTATGAACTTCTGCACCATCGGGGGAAACGTCGCCGAAAATGCCGGCGGACCAAGGGCCATCAAATACGGCGTCACCCGGGATTATGTAATGCAGCTTGAGGCTGTTCTGCCGAATGGAGATGTAATCACTGCCGGAGTGAAGACTGCAAAAGGGGTTGTAGGCTATGATCTGGCGAGGCTTCTCGTGGGGTCTGAGGGAACACTGGCGGTACTGACAAAGATTCGCCTGAAGGTCATTCCGTTGCCGGAAGAGGTTGTCACGCTGCTTGCCGTCTTTCATAATCTTGAGGCCTCCGGAGATGCGGTCTCAAAGATTATATCCTCAAAAATAATACCCCGTACCCTTGAATTCATGGACCATGAGACTATCACGGCGGTCGAGCAGTATAAGCCTGTGGGGCTTCCTGCGGACGCTGAGGCAGTTCTTCTGATAGAACTGGATGGTTACCCTTCTGTCATAACAAAGGAGGCTGAAAAGGTAGTAGACATCTGCCAGAAGCTTGGCGCCGAAATAAAGATGGCTGAAGATGAATATGCAAGAAGCAATCTGTGGTCCTCAAGACGGGCGATATCTCCAGCCTTATACCAGATAAAGCCGACCAAGATCAATGAAGATATTGTCGTTCCCAGGAACAGGGTCACAGAGATGCTGAAACGTCTGAGGGACATTTCAGCGCAAAGTGGCATCAAAATCGTCAATTTCGGACACGCAGGGGATGGCAATATCCATGTGAATATCATGGTTGATAAAGCTGACCCTGAAGAATACCGGCAAGGATTAAGCCTGGTTGAAAAAATCTTTCAGGAGACAATATCTCTCGGAGGTACCATCTCAGGAGAGCACGGGATCGGTCTCACAAAGGCGAGTTATTTACGCATGGAGCTTTCCAAAAAAGAGCTTGAGATCATGGAGTCCATAAAGAGGGTCTTCGACCCGAAGAACATCCTTAATCCCGGGAAAATATTTCCCAAACAATAAGACAAAAAATATATAAGTATCTCACTGCGTCCTCAGCATGTCGGCGGTCGGGATATGTCCCAATTTCTGAAGCAAAAAACTGCCTTATACACATCCTTCTGCCCTTATATTATTGCAATGTTATTTCATAAAATCGGAGGTGAGGCTTCCGCTTCGTCTTCAGCCTTATCAAGATTACCCGTGATTTTGCTTCAGAAATCGAGATATATCCCTTGGTCGCTATCCGTCATACCAGTCGCGGTAATAGAACCTCACGATCTTTTCGGGTTCGACTCCTAGGGAGTAAAGACTTATCAATGCCCAGTTTCTGAGAGTGCAGCAGAGAATCCCTTCATTTTCCCATCTGCGGGGAGAAGTATTTACCTTCTTTGGGATTATGACGATTTTGTTGCCGGACTTCTTCATCCTCCGCATAAACTCTATGTCTTCCATGATAGGAATCTCTCTGAACCCTTTTAGCGCTTCGAAGCATTTTCTTCGGATGAATATTGCCTGGTCGCCATAAGGGACAGAGGTGAGGCGGGTGCGAATAGAAACAGCTTTTTCTATCAGCCTGAATATCCGCTGACCGGACTTTATCCCCAGGTCAAAGGCGCCTCCGGAATATTCTTTGTGGTCAACGACTGAAGCAATGCTGGTAAGAGCTTCGTCGGGAAGTTCTGTGTCGGCATGAAGAAAGAGCAGGATATCGCCTTTTGCAGATGAAGCCCCTTTATTCATCTGTCTGCCTCGACCCTTTCCGGAGACAATCTTCACAATATTCGGGTGCTCAACGCATTCGAGAGTGCTGCCTTTCGGATCACCGTCCACAACGATTATCTCAGATTCAAAACCTGCACTGATTTTCTTCACATGGTTTATGGCATGATCGATGAGAGATGCTTCATGGAAGACAGGTATGACAATGGAAAAAGAGCAATTCATTTTCAGATTCAGACGCCGTCAGCAGAATAGAGTGGTTAGAAATATTCTGTGGAATGACGATCTGTTTTTTGAAAGCAAATTCAATCTCCAGCCCTGTTTTCCCACAGAGGAATTCCTTTTTTCAGGGCGTCTGATATGTATTTCATTGTCCTTGATTCTGCAAATGCCGTACTCCTGTTTCTGTAATATAATGCCCGCAAATCATCAACGGTATCAACATCGCGGAGTTCGGGCAGCATATTTACACGACATTTCTTCTTCCCAAGAATTTTCATGGTATCTCTGAATACCGAATCCGTGCCCCACGATATGCCTTCAAATACTTTTGGAAGAAAACATGGCTGTCTGAATCCCATCAGATAGTATCCTCCGTCTACAGCCGGGCCGATAACTACATCGTCTGAATCCAAGGCAATGAAGGCCTCGTTCAAAACAGGCAATTCCAGATCCGGCATGTCGCTGCCTATGATGACGGCCTTTGAGAATCCCGATGCAAAGGCATCCTTAAAGGAGTTCTTCATCCTCTCCCCAAGGTCTCCGCCATTCTGCGGAGCATACAGGTAATTCTTGCCGAGCCAGCTTGAAATGGCTTTTCCTGATTCCGGAGGATGAAAATGAATGATTATCTGCCATTTGCTTTTCTTGAGTGTCTCCAGCAGGTCAAGGACAAAATTCCGGTAAAGTGTCTCCACGAAACCCGGTCCAATCTCCTTTGCAAGACGGGTCTTTACACCTGCCTCCTCGGGAGACTTGACAAACAGCAGTATGCAGCCGTCCAATTCTACCTGGCGCATAAATTCATCATCATGTCAGAAATCAAAGTAGACTCCATTAATTGCCTTTATTTCCCTGGGGATTGTATGAGGCAGCCTCTCTGCGGTATTGACTCTCTTTGGTTCTTCTGAATCGAAGATACCGCCAAGGACCGATGTGTCAATATAAAGCCTCAACTTCTTCACAATTGATATTCTATCATTTTCAGGCGTCGCATGCATTAAGTGTTAAGCTTTGCGACAAAGAGACCCAAAAGGTATATTTTCAAGGAAGAGCGGCAAGTTGCCAGGAGACATACAACAAAGTGCACTGATAAAACTGAGGATGATAAGTAATGCGCAGAAGACACATGATTTAAGAATACCACCGGCGAATTTGCTTTATGTGGAAAGTAATGTTTTGGGTTACAATAGTGTTATGCATTTCTCCGGAAGAAACCTTTTAGCATTTGATGATATTGAAAAGCAAAGGATTGGTTAGTTGAGGAAGCGCAAAGACATGCACATAGGACAACTTAAAAGATTCCCAGCCTAATTTTTTCTTCCTGTACTGTGGAGGCCACCAGTGTGTTAAAAGCTTTAATCTTCCGATTGGAAATCCTCAAAATCAATCCTTATAAATTAATGAATATTTTTACTGGTTAATATGTTTAAATTGACAATTAAACCATTTTGTGAATTAATTTATACGGGTAGAACATGCTTGAAGAAAAAAGAACACAAAATAGGCTTCCAATTGATGTCACCATCTTCTACAAAGTATCCAATCATGAATCAGTCGCAATTAATAAAGCAACAACTTGGGATCTCAGTAAATCAGGCATTTGTTTCTATACAGATACTTTTCATGAAAAAGGAACAAATCTTCAGGTTTTGCTCCCGCATATCTTGCATTCACCAAAAACTTGTACCGTCGTTTGGAATTCGAGAATATACGAAGATAACTATAAAATAGGGGCTCATTTTCTGCAAGGTATTTTTTAAAAGCGGGTTGCGACATTTTCAAAAACTAAAAAAGAGAACTTAATAAGGCTGCGGACAAACAGTCTTTATTTTATTATGCTGCTGATTCGCAGTAGGATGTCTCCAAAATCTTTTTCCTGAAGAGTCCTTGCATCAAACAATAAGGAATCATCTTTAATTCTGGCTATGACAGGGGGGTTGCCTTTCCTCAATTTTTCCTCAAGTTCATTGACAGTGATATTGACCGGTTTTAAGGATACTGCATAAGTCGGAAGGTCCGTTTCAGGCAGTGAGCCTCCGCCTGCTCTTGATGTGTCAGTTACAACCTTTATGACGGCGCCTGAAACGTGTTTCTTCAGTTTTCCGGCGAGGATATTCGCCCGTTTTCTAATCACATCAGGTTTTTGGAGCAGCATCCTGAGAGTCGGTATGTTTTCTATCGCCTGTTCTTCGTCAACATATTCCATCAGTGTGGCCTCAAATCCGGCAAGGGTCAGCTTGTCTATTCTCACTGCCCTTGTAATGGGATTTTTCTGGATCCTCCCGATAGACTCCTTTTTGCCGACGATGACCCCGCCCTGGGGTCCTCCGAGAAGCTTATCGCCGCTGAAGGTCGTTATATCAATACCTGTCCTTACAATATCCCTTACTGAGGGTTCGTCGTGTATCCCATAAGGTCTCAGGTCGATAAGGCAACCGCTGCCGAGGTCGAACATGACAGGAATCTGTCGTTTCTTCCCCAGTTTGGCCAGGTCTTCAATCGAAACTTCCTCGGAAAATCCTACAATCCTGTAGTTGGATTTATGGACCTTCAGAATCAGCCCGGTGTTTTCATTGATCGCCTTCTCATAATCGGAAAGATGGGTTTTATTGGTAGTTCCCACTTCGTGCAGAATAGCTCCGCTTGCAGCCATTACATCAGGGACCCTGAAAGACCCTCCGATCTCGACCAGTTCGCCCCTCGATACGATGACCTCCTTGCCTTTTGCCAGCGTATTCAGACAGAGGAGGACAGCTGCGGCGTTGTTATTTACTATGAGCGCATCCTCAGCCCCGGTCGTCTCCCGTAAGATGCGTTTGACATGGGTATACCTCTTCCCTCTCTTGCCCTTATCGATATCGTATTCAAGGTTGGAATAACTTGCCGAGACCTTCAGTATATTCTCGACTATCTTTTTAGATAGGATTGAACGGCCCAGGTTAGTGTGGATGACGACACCTGTGGCATTGATCAACGGCCTCAGGCTGTAAGATGCGAGTTTTCCGATGCTGGCTTCAATATCTGCCATCATGACTTCTGCTGAAAGATCGGTGTCTGAGCCTTCCAAAATACCATTCCTCCTGCAGTCGATAGCTTCCCTGACAGCCTGCAAAACAAATTTTCTCGAGAATGCTTTCAGCCATTCCATGCCTTGCCGACTCTTCAGGATTTCGTCCACAGAGGGGAGATCAGCGAGCATCTTCTGTTTTTCATGCATGTATTTTTCTACCATAGAACTGAATCTGCGGTCAATGAATTTAATCAACCCAAAAAAACTTGATAAAAAGACAGGGAGGCATATGGGCAGAAAAAGCTTTGCAGTTCTCCTCGGCGAATCCGGCGGAAAGCCCCTTAGTGAGACATCTGATAGCCATTCACCCTGTATGTTTTCATGGATGCCATTTTGACATTTGCATAGAGACAAAATCCTGCATTGTGAAGGTTTTTATGACTATATGCCTCCCTGTAAATTCTCCGATTTGCATTTTTTGGGTTAACCGGCTCAAACTTTTCGAGTCATTGAAAACATTATATGTGGTAGAATAAATAGTCTATGTTTCACGATATCCATGAAGAGTGCGGGGTATTTGGGATATACGGGCACCCCGAAGCAGCTAACCTGACCTATCTGGGGCTTTATGCTCTCCAGCACAGGGGGCAGGAAGGCGCCGGTATCTGTTCTTCTGACGGAAGGCAGCTATACCTTGAAAAATCAATGGGTTTGGTTGCGGATATCTTCAGTGAAAAGAGGCTCAGGCGTCTCCCGGGGTATATGGCCATAGGTCATAACCGCTATTCAACCGCAGGCAGCAGTGTCATGAAGAACGTCCAGCCCATCGTCGCAAACTTTGCCCTCGGGACCCTTGCCATAGCTCATAATGGAAATCTTGTGACTGCGCCGGAACTAAGGACTTCTCTCGAAGAAGACGGCGCCATCTTCCAGTCTTCCTCAGACAGCGAGGTAATTGTTCACCTTATCGCACATTCCAAGGGGAATGAATTCTATGAGCGCGTTGCGCATTCCGTGTCACAAATAAGCGGTTCATTCAGCCTGCTGATCCTTCGGGAAAAAGAGATGATCGCTATAAGAGATCCTTACGGGGTAAGGCCTCTCAGCCTCGGCATGAAAGACGGCGCCTATGTCGTTGCTTCCGAGACATGTGCCTTTGACCTTATAGGGGCCACCTATATAAGGGATGTAGAACCCGGAGAGATCCTTATCATTAATGAACAGGGGCTTGAGTCCCTCAAGATATTCAGCAGCCACAGAAAGGCGTTCTGCGTTTTCGAATTTATTTATTTTGCGAGACCCGACAGTAATATCTTCGGCGGCGTCAATGTTAATGAGATGAGGAAGGAATTCGGGAGACAACTTGCGAGGGAATCGGCCACGGATGCGGACCTTGTGATACCTGTGCCGGATTCCGGGGTTCCTGCGGCAATAGGATTTTCAGAAGAATCCGGCATCCCGTTTGATTTTGGCCTCATCAGGAACCACTACATCGGCAGAACGTTCATAGAGCCGAAGAACAACATAAGGCATTTCGGAGTTAAGATAAAGCTCAATCCCGTCAGAAAACTCCTCGAAGGCAAAAGACTTATTGTCATAGATGATTCGATTGTCAGAGGGACTACAAGCAAGAAGATAGTCAAGATGCTGAGGGAAGGGGGCGGCGCCAGGGAAGTGCATCTGAAGATAAGCTCTCCGCCGACCATCGGCCCATGTTTTTACGGGATAGATACACCTACCAGGCGCGAACTAATAGCCTCGACCCATCTCATCGAGGAAATCAAGAAGTACGTGACCTCCGACTCTCTTTCTTACTTAAGCCTCGAAGGCCTCAAGAAGATAGTCCCCTGTTCTCAGAATTTCTGCACAGCCTGTTTTGATTGCGATTACCCCATCCACTTCCCCGGAGAACATCTCAAACAAATGGAATTTCTCTTCAGGTAGACCTTGACTACCTGCGCTTTGAGAGATATATTCAGAGTCAATCTCGGTGTAAAAAAGCATGAAACCGTTCTTCTTTTTACCGACATAATCTCAGATAAGGAACAGCTGCCTGAATCAGATGAGGATAGAAGGGTAAAACTAAGATGCCTTGCTGTTCTTTTGTCGGAGATCGGCAAAAGCTATTGCAAGTCAATTATTTATCATGAATACGCAGCTATAGGAAGTCACGGCGCTGAGCCTCCTGCCAAACTCTGGGAGCTTGCTTTCGGGTCCAGGCTTGTTAAGGAATTAATAAAAGAACGCCTCTTCCAGCCCATCCTTGGGAAGACGGCGGAAGGCCAGGTCATCAGGAAGGCGGAAGAAATAATCAGCAGGTATAAGGACGACGCTGTTGATTGTGTGATTGCCCTCCCGAATTATTCTACCAGCCATACACGTTTCAGAGACTTTCTGACACGGATATGCGGGTGCAGATATGCAAGCATGCCGCTTTTTGAGATTTCGATGCTGGAAGGCGCCATGAATGTAGACTGGAAGGGGCTCGCTAAAAGGACAACGGAACTGGCAACCATAATAAATAAGGCTGAATCTGTGGCCATAAAGACATCCAACGGCACAAGCATCTCATTTTCCAAGAAGGGCCGCAAGGCATTGGCGGATACCGGTATCCTCACCAGGAAAGGCTCCTTCGGCAACCTTCCTGCGGGTGAGGTCTTTTTCGCACCTGTTGAAGGTACGGCAAACGGAAGGCTCGTTGTTGAGTGGGGGCCGACAAGGCAGTTGTCGGAACCCATGCTTCTCACTGTGAAGGACGGCACTGTTGTTGACGTATCGGGGAAGGACGAATATGTTGCCTATATGAAAAATAAACTCGACGAACGTCCGGAAAACAGGAACATTGCAGAACTTGGCGTTGGGACAAATCAATCCGCCAAAAGGCCCGATAACATCCTTGAATCTGAAAAGATACTGGGCACAATCCATATTGCCCTTGGAGATAACAGTTCCTTCGGCGGCAAAGTCAAGACCCCGTTCCACCAGGATTTTGTCTTTTTCAGACCCACAGTGACGCTGATTCATAAAGACGGCAGCAGGAGAGATATACTGAAGGGCGGCAAACTGCAAATCTAATGCTGGTTAAATCCTGCCTTCAAAAAAGGTGGAAGAAAGGTTTTATTTTCTTATGCGTTATGTAATCCTTGGAACCGCCGGACATATCGACCATGGTAAAAGTTCACTTGTCAAGGCTCTGACAGGCATCGACCCTGACAGGCTGAAAGAGGAGAAAGAACGCGGGATCACCATAGACCTCGGTTTTGCAGACCTTGAGTATCCTGACGGCCTGACAGTGGGAATTGTCGATGTGCCGGGACATGAGCGGCTCATAAAGAACATGCTTGCCGGCGCCGGAGGTATTGACCTTGTGCTTCTCGTCATAGCTGCCGACGAAGGGATTATGCCCCAGAGCCGGGAACACCTGCATATCTGCAACCTGCTCAAAATCAAAACAGGACTCGTAGCAATTACCAAGGCGGACCTTGTAGAGGAGGAATGGCTTGCTCTCGTTACGGATGATGTCAAGGCCTTTGTCAAAGGTACATTTCTTGAGGGTTCGGAGATTATCCCTGTATCGTCAAAGACAATGTCCAATATGGAACTTTTAAAGGTCAAGATAAGAGAGGTCGCCCTGAAGGTGGAGCCCAAACCTGTCAAGGGTCTTTTCAGGCTTCCCATAGACCGTGTCTTTACACTGAAGGGCTTCGGGACTGTCGTGACAGGCACTGCTGTTTCCGGGAGCATAACAGTTGACAATGACGTGGAGATACTTCCGAGCAATATCAAGAGCAAGGTCCGAGGACTTCACAGCCATGGCAAATCTATCCAGACTGCCTATGCAGGCCAGCGCGTGGCCATAAACCTGCAGGGAGTTGACAAGGATGAGATCCAGAGGGGCGATGCAGTGCTCATGCCTGAAAAACTCGTCCCGACAAAAAAGATCGATGCAAGCGTGGAGTTGCTTTCAGATGCGCCTGTCCTTAAGAGCAAGAGCCTTGTCCATTTTCACCTTGGGACCTCGGAGACTACTGCCAGGGTAATCCTTTATGGTATGAATGAATTGAAGGCAGGGGAGAATTGCTTCTGTCAATTCAGGCTGCATGAACCTGTTATAGCCATGTCCGGCGACCGTTATATCATCAGGAGATTTTCCCCGCTGGATACTATCGGCGGCGGAGAGGTCCTCGATCCCCTTTCTTATCGAAGGAGCTACAAAGAGGGCCTGGAAGATCTGCAGACATTCGCAGCGGGCACCCTTTCTGAAAAGATCTCCACTAAGGTGAAAAGGGCCGGCATATACGGCATAAAGGTCTCCCTCATTGAGGGGTGGATAAAGGCTGAAATACCGTCCATCAAGGATTCTATCAGGTCCCTGAAGGAAACAAGGAGCCTGATCCAGTTTGAAGATGTTCTGCTTCATAAATCGGTCTTTGATTCCTTCAGGGACAATGTCCTTAAGATGCTCGGCGCATTTCATAAAAAGAACCCCCTTAAGCCGGGCATGCTGAAGGAGGAACTCAGGGCCCAGTTTAATATCGAACCCAGGCTCTTTGGAAACCTCGTCAACGAGCTTAAGGATATCGTTCTGGAAAAGGAACTTGTCAGACTTTCGACTTTCAGGATAGCCCTGTCTGAAGTGGATGAGACAACAAAGACAAAAATACTTGAGCTTTTGGATAAAGGCGGGTTCCTGCCCCCCCTGAAAGAAGAACTTTCCCAGGCCCTGAAGATCGACCAGAAGCGGTTTGCCGACATCCTGAAACTCATGACAAAAGAAGGCAGGCTTGTGAGGATCAATGACTCCATTTACATAACTTCCTCTGTCTATAATAAGATGATAGAGAAGCTTAAGATTTTCTATAGCGGGAAACCTGATATGACCGTGGCAGAGTTCAGAGATTTGCTGGGCACTACCAGAAAATATGCCCTGCCTTTTGTCGAGTACCTGGACTCTTCAAATGTTACCTTGAGGGTCGGAGATGTAAGAAAACTGCTGCTGAAATAGCTACTGGTCTATACGCTCGCAGTGCCGGAGCAACAGGCATACCGCATAAGCTGCTATTCCTTCACCATGCCCGACAGCCCCCATTCCTTCGTTGGTTTTGGCCTTAATATTGATCGCTCCGGGCGATATCCCGGCATTCGATAGCGCTATCTTCATTGATTCAATATAAGGAGACATTTTCGGCTCTTCGGCAAGTATGACTGAATCAACCCACGTCACTTCATAGCCGTTCATGCGGGTGATATCGATAATCTCCTTCAGCATCTGTATGCTCGAAGCGTCCTTCCATCTGGGGTCGGTATCCGGGAAATATTTTCCCAGGTCACCCAGGCCAAGTGCGCCCATGACCGCATCCGTAATGGCGTGGCACAAAACATCAGCGTCAGAGTGTCCGATTAACCCTTTTTCAAAAGGGATATCAATGCCTCCGAGAATAAGCTTTCTTCCTTCGACAAGTCTGTGAGAGTCGTAGCCGATTCCTATACGCATAAAAACCTCATCTTGCAGATAATAGTATCCAGATCCGGATATCTAAATTTTAAACCAATTCAGAAAGAAAATGTGAAAAAAAGTTGGTCAGCATCAAAATAACTTTGATACCCTCCGCTACTTGATTGAGGAGTCTCTTAAAAAAGCTTCGGCAATCACAAGATCCTCCGGTGTAGTGATCTTAATGTTTCTGTACGAGCCCATAACAATCCTGACCTTGCCCCCATATCTTTCCACGAGTGCGGAATCATCTGTTGAATAGAGCCCCTCTTTCATTGCTCTGTCATAGGCCTCTAAAATGACTTTATAGGGAAATATCTGGGGAGTCTGTATTGCCCGGATGGATTCTCGTTTCAATGTCCGGGTGACAAACATGTTCCGGACCACTTTGATAGTATCCTTTACAGGCACAGCCAGGACAACTCCATCAAATCCTCCCTTGTCCTTTATCGCCTGCCTGTCAGGTCCCAGTTCTTTCAGGGCATTCTCTATGACATTCTTTTCGATCAGAGGCCTCACGCCGTCGTGTATCATTACAATTGAGTCCTTGTCCTGAATGAGCTTAAGGCAGTTGTAAACAGAATCCTGTCTTTCCTTCCCCCTGGCGCGATCTTTTTTATCTTCTTCAGGCCGTACTCTTCAAAAACCTTTTGCCCCTGTTGCATATCTCCGGGTCTCAACGCCGGAATGATCTCGACGATCTCCTGTATGGATTCCAGGACCTCAAGGGGCCAGATGATAAGGGGTTTGCCGCCAAGTGGGAGGAAGGGCTTGTTGGCATCCGCACCGAACCTCTTTCCAAGACCGGCGGCGGGAACGATTGCAATGACTCTGGCTTGTCGCGTTTGCATTTTCATCTTGCTCAAACGTGCATTTTTGTTCTACAGTTTTTTCTATTCTTCACGCTCGTAGTCTTCTTTGAGCTTGGAGAATATCATCCTGCCCGCGGTAGTCTGAAGCACACTTGTGACCGTCACATCGGCATTCTTGCCGATGAGTCTCCTCGAATTTTCTACGACGACCATTGTGCCGTCGTCAAGGTAGGCTACCCCCTGATTGTATTCCTTTCCTTCTTTCAGTATGTACACCTTCATCGCCTCACCAGGAAGAACAACCGGTTTCAGAGAATTTGCCAGTTCATTAATATTCAGTACCGCCACTCCCTGAAGTTCTGCAACTTTGTTCAGGTTGAAATCATTTGTGATGACTTTCGCGTTCAGGACCAGTGCAAGGGCCACCAGTTTTGCATCAACCTCCCTGACTTTCGGGAAGTCTTCATCAACTATCCTGACTGTAATGCGCGACATCTTCTGGATCTTATGGAGGATATCAAGTCCCCGCCTTCCCCTGGCCCGTTTCATCGGGTCGGAAGAGTCGGCAATGTGTTGTAATTCCTGAAGGATAAACTGGGGAAGAATAAAAGTGCCGTCGAGAAAACCTGTTTCACATACGTCCGCAATACGACCATCTATGATCACACTGGTATCAAGGATCTTGAGATTTTCTTCCACTGCCTGTCCTCTGAAAAGCCTGAAAATACCGGCAATAGAGATCGACTTTCCCCTGCTCAGGCCGAGAAGAAGCCCCGTATATCCGAAGACCGACAGTAATACAAGAGATATAACCTTTATCTCTTCACCGAGGAATAAATTTAATGGGAGTATAAGAAGGTATGCAAATAAAAGACCGAAGGAAATGCCGATAAGGCCTCCGATAATTGCGCCAAGTTCAATCTTTCTGAGGATTATTTCAGCTGCCATTGCGATGAGTGCCCAGACCGGTGCCTATAAGTGCCCCATATAATCCGTAATTATATTTACTACCGATGAAATATCCTGAGAACGCAAAGAGAAAAAACTACTGCTTTAAGAATAAGAAACACTCATTATCACCTCCTGTCTGCAAGTAAGATATAGCTAAACTTTAGCACATCGAGACCACAGTGAGAAGATCGAAAGAGGAAAATGACGATAGCTTCTGCGCTTCTTTTTTGCAGGCTGTGGCCATATGCGTCATTCTCCATGAGAAAGGAAGTGAATATCAGGGAAAAGGTTCAGAGGGAAGGCACAGGAGTTGACCTATGATGTTCTCAGGATGACATAGAACTTCTTGCCGTTTCTGTTTATAAACATGAGAACGGAATCGTTCGTTCTGACATTGGTAGATATTCTGTTAAAATCCTCCGTATTATTTACCGCTTTTTTATTTATCTCTTTTATGATATCACCCTTTTTAATCTCGGCATCATCTGCCGGGCTTCCCGGTTCTACCTTTACAACGACTACCCCTTTCTCATCTTTATTGAACCCAAGCTGTCTTATGATCTCCCTTGAAAGGTCCATTACCGTAAGACCGGCAAGGGCCTTCAATTCCGAATTATCCTGAAGCCGCTCAGGCGCAACCTCAGCTACTTCTCTGGGCAATTCCGTTATGACGACCTTTATGGCAAGTTCCTTCCCTGCCCTCAGTATCTTCAGGGATATCTCACTGCCTGCCTTACTCTGGGCAACCATATTTCGAAGGCCGCTGACATCCTTGACTTCCTTGCCGTTGAATTCTACGATGATGTCTCCACTCATAATACCGGCCCTGGCAGCGGGACTATCTTTTGCAACGTCGCTGACGAGCGCGCCTCTGGTCTTTTTCAGACCGAATTCCTGGGCGAGTTCCGGAGTCAGTTCCTGGATCGTGACGCCAATCCATCCCCTCGTAACCTTGCCTTTTTGTAAAAGCTGGTCCATGACCAGGCGCACCATATTGCTGGGCACGGCAAAACCTATGCCCTGATAACCGCCTGTCCTCGAAAAAATCGCGGTATTGATCCCGATAAGTTCACCTTTTATGTTGACCAGGGGTCCGCCTGAATTGCCGGGGTTAATTGCCGCATCTGTCTGAATGAAATCCTCATAGTCCGCAATCCCGACATTTGCTCTTCCGACAGCGCTGATTATTCCCATGGTTACCGTATTACTCAGACCGTAAGGGCTTCCTATCGCAAGGACAAATTCGCCTACCTGCAGTCTGTCGGAATCTCCCCAGGTAAGAGTAGGAAGGTTGCCTGCCTCTATCTTTATGACGGCGACATCCGTCTTGGGATCTGCCCCGACTATGCGGCCTTTAAAAGTCCTTTTGTCGACCAATGTGACTTTTATCTCGTCAGCTTTTTCCACCACGTGGTTATTTGTAATAATGTAACCGTCCGGCGACACAATGACTCCTGATCCGAGACTCCGTTCTTTCCATTTTTTTGGAGAACCGAATTCATGAAACGGGCTGAAAAAATCAAAGAGGGGATCATCCAAAAGCGGCTGGGCCTCTCTTCTTACAACTTTAGTTGTGGAGATATTTACAATTGAAGGAGAAACAGCTCTCACAATGTCTGAGAACGCCCTGCCTGTTTCCAGAATCTGGCGGGGGACATTCGGAGTAAAGGCATTGTACAGGGATTTTGATTGTCCTGTAATCTTTCCAAGAGCGTAATAAGTGATGCCGCCCAACAGAAAACCTATGAGGAGAATGGCAGTACCGGCGATTATTTTCTTCTTCATTACTTTAATTATAATAGGTCATTTAGTCAGCATTGTAAAGTATCTGCTCTTGACCAAACACCTTACTTTGTGCTAATTTCCAAAATCTGACATTTCAACAAAAATCCGTTCATTTGCAGGTCGGACCCATACGTTTTGGGACGATTTTCACAGACAACCTGTTCAAAGACGGCGTTTGTTTGACCTGTTAAATGTGTTAATTTCAGGAGGATTTACAAATGTTAAAACGTTATTTATTGGCCCCCGGGCCGACGCCTGTTCCTTCGGAAGTGCTTCTTGCGATGGCAGCTCCGATAATCCATCACCGTTCGCCCGACTTTCTGCCTGTCATTGATTCTGCCAAGAAGGGACTTCAGTGGCTTTATCAGACAAAAAACGATGTCCTTATCCTCAGCTCAACCGGCACAGGCGGAATGGTGGGGACTGTCAATAATTTCTTCACTAGGGGCGACAAGGTCCTTGTAATAAACGGCGGCAAATTCGGGGAGAGATGGACAAATATCTGCCAGGCTTACGAGCTGAATGTGGAGGAGATCGTCGTTGAGTGGGGCTATGCTGTCAAGCCTGAAGTCGTTGAGGAGAAGCTCAAAAAGGACAAGGATATAAAAGGCGTATTTGTCCAGGCAACGGAGACTTCAACAGGGGTGTACCATGATATAAAGCCCTTGCTTCTGTTGTCAGAAAATATGAGGGCACGCTTTTTATTGTCGATGCGATCAGCGCATTGGTCGCCCATGACCTGAGAACGGACGAATGGGGTATTGATGTTATGATAGGAGGCTCCCAGAAGGGAGTGATGCTCCCGCCGGGGATAGCATTTGTGAGTGTGAGCGACAAGGCATGGACAAGGGCAGAGACCTCAAAACTGCCGAAGTTCTATTTCAATTTCAGGAAAGAACGCGAAAACCTTGCAAAGAACCAGACAAATTTCACATCTCCTGTTACACTTATCATCGGACTGAACGAAAGCCTGAAGATGCTTCAGGCAGAGGGGTTGGAAGCTGTCTTTAAGAGACACGCAATGCTTGCCAATGCAACGAGAAAAGCGGTCCAGGCCATCGGACTGGAAATATATCCCTAAGGAATCGCCTTCGAATTCGGTCACGGCAATTGTGGCGCCTCCAGGGCATAGACGGACAGGCGATATATAAGAATCTCAGGGAAAAATACGGCATTACCGCTGCCGGAGGACAGGACAAGGCAAAGGGCAAGATTTTCAGGATAGCACATCTTGGATACTCCGACAGGTTCGATATCATCACTGCGATTGCAGGAATCGAAATGGTGCTGAAAGGAATGGGGCATCCGGTAAAGCTCGGCACAGGTGTTGCTGTTGCTCAGGAATTATTAATGGCTGAGGAGGGAAAATGAAGGTTCTTGTAAGCGACAATCTCTCGCCGAAGCGGCATTGAAATACTGAAAAATGCAGGACTTGAGGTTGATGTAAAAACCGGCATGAAACCCGAGGAATTGAAGGCATGTATCGGCGATTATCACGGTCTGATCATACGGTCGGCGACAAAGGTTACATCAGAGATCATCGAAGCGGCAAAAAACCTGAAGGTCATAGGACGGGCAGGCTCCGGACTCGATAATGTAGACAGGACAGCAGCTACGAAAAAAGGCATCGTTGTCATGAATACGCCCGGAGGCAATACAATAACTACGGCCGAACATACGATAGCGTTGATGGTGTCTATGGCAAGGCAGATACCCCAGGCCACCATGTCCATTAAGGCAGGGAAGTGGGAAAAAAAGAAGTTCATGGGGGTTGAGCTTTTCAACAAGACCCTCGGCGTTGTCGGCATCGGCAATATCGGAGCGCAGGTTGCAAAGAGGATGCAGGGTTTCGGGATGAATGTCATTACCTTTGATCCTTTCTTAAGCGAAGACAGGGCAAAGACAATGGGTGTTGAAAAAGTCGATCTCCGGGAGTTGTTCAGACGGTCTGATTTCATAACCGTCCATACCCCGCTGACGCCGGAGACAAAAGGTCATGATAAATAAAGATTCAATAAAGATAATGAAGACGGGCGTAAGGATCATAAACTGCGCAAGGGGCGGCATCATCAATGAAAAAGATCTCTATGACGCCCTTGTCGAAGGAAAGGTTGCAGGCGCCGCACTGGATGTATTTGAGAAAGAGCCGCCTGAAAACAATCCCCTCGCTTACCCTGGACGGTATTATCTGTACGCCTCATCTCGGGGCGTCCACAAAAGAGGCGCAGGAGAATGTTGCTGTGGCCGTGGCCGAGCAGATTGTAGATTATCTCGTCCACGGGACCATAAGGAATGCGGTCAATTTCCCCTCTATCCCTGCAGACCAGATTACAAGGCTGCAGCCCTTTATAAAGCTTGCCGAGAAGCTCGGAGGGTTTGCTTCCCAGATATTTGAGGGCGGGGTTACCGAGATTACGATTGAATATCAGGGGGATGCCCGCGATATAAACACTGCGCCGGTTACCATCGCGGCGATAAAAGGTTTTCTCACCCCCATTCTTGAAGAGACGGTAAATTTTGTCAATGCAACTTATATAGCAAAGGAACGGGGCATTGAAGTGAGAGAGATCAAAAGCACTGATGAAGGGGATTACCAGAGTCTGATCGGAATCAGACTCAAGGCAAAGGATAAGGTCAGTTATTTTGCCGGTACGCTCCTGAGCAAAAAAGATCCTCGTATCGTGATGGTAGACGATTTCAAGGTTGAGATTGTGCCTGAAGGAGAGCTGCTCTTCATGTTTAACAATGACAAGCCGGGGGTTATCGGAAATATCGGAACGCTCCTCGGGAAAAATGAGATCAATATCGCGAGGATGCATTTCGGGAGGGCGACTCCCGGCGGTATGGCCATATCTGTTGTAAGCATAGATGCCCATGCTTCCCCTCAGATTATCAATAAAATCAAGAAACTGCCGAACATTCTATCGGTGAAGCAGATCAGCTTATAAAGAGAGGGCTTAAGATGCCGAATGTAATAGTTCTGGGTTTGCAGTGGGGCGATGAAGGAAAAGGCAAGATCGTAGATGTCTTGTCTGAAAAGGCGGATGTGGTCGCACGATATCAGGGAGGACATAATGCGGGCATACGGTTGTCATCAAGAACGAAAAATTCATCCTGCATGTCATTCCTTCCGGAATTCTGTATAAAGGCAAGAAGTGTCTTATCGGCAACGGTCGTTGTTGTTGAACCTGCCTCACTGATTGAAGAGATAAACGGACTGAAGGAAAGGGGAGTGGAGATAACAGTCATAACCTGTTCCTGAGCAAAAATGCGCATGTTATCATGCCCTACCACATGGCGTTGGACAGAGAGAATGAGAAGACTGAGGGGAGCCAAAAGTATCGGCACGACCGGACGCGGTATAGGACCTGCCTACTGTGACAAGATCAACAGGACCGGGAATACGTGTTGCAGACCTTCTGCAGCCCGCATTCTTCAAGGAAAAATTGAAGGCGAATCTCTTCAATATCAACTTCCTGCTTGAAAATCTTTATAAAGTCTCCGGTATTTAGTGTTGACGAACATTTACGATGAATATTGGGCTATGCTGAAAAACTCAGAGAACATGTTGCCGATACGGACATCATTATTAACAAGACCATTTCCGAAAACGGGAATATTTTACTGGAAGGCGCCCAGGGAACACTCCTTGATATCGACCACGGCACTTATCCGTATGTGACTTCATCAAACGCCACTGCCGGAGGCGCATGCACAGGGCTCGGTATCGGTCCGACAAAGATTTCCAAGGTCTTGGGTGTGGTCAAGGCATATACAACAAGGGTCGGCGCGGGACCTTTTCCGACGGAGATAAAGGACTCGCTTGGCGATGCGATCAGGGAAAAAGGCGGGGAATACGGGGCCACGACCGGCAGGCCGAGGAGATGCGGGTGGCTTGATATGGTGATACTCAGGCACTCCGCAAGGATAAACGGTCTTACAGGCATTGCTATTACGAAGCTGGACATCCTCGATGGCCTTGAATCCATAAAAATCTGCACTTCGTATAAGCATAACGGAAAGATCTATGAAGAATTTCCAAAAGAACTGAATATTTTTCAGGAATGTGAACCTGTTTACGAAGAGATAGAAGGATGGAAAGATAGCACACTCGGGGTAACAGGATTTTGAGGAGCTCCCCGAGGCTGCAAAAGCATACGTTGGAAAAATCGAGAAGATGCTTGGCGTTGAAGTGCACTATAATCTCAACAGGACAGAGGAGAGACGAACTTATACAGATTCAAGAGCAATTCTGATGGAGAAGGCCAGAGACTATAAGCGTACGCGGAGGTTTACCAAAAGGCTTGAAGTCGCTTTCAGTTCAGGAGGACTGAGTTTCAGGGGGATACTCAGCAACGTTTCAGTAAGCGGGATCTTCATCAGGACGAGCAAGGGTTTTGCGCCCGGTACCACCGTTGACATAGAACTTATGCTTCCCGACAATACCATATCTGCCATCAAAGGCATCGTCAGGAGAACTATTAAGAACCCGGTGACTGCCACAAGGAACGGTATGGGTGTTGAACTGACACATAAAGATGAAAAATATGAGAAATTCATCAGACCTTTTCTTGAAGGAGCTGATCAGGAAACCTAAAGGAAGCAGAAACAGTGCTACCCGAAAGAGAACCGGAGAAACCGCCTGTGACCGAATTTCAGATCATCAGCTGTCCCAATTGCGGCGCAAAGAATAGAGTCCTGCGTGAAAAACTATCTCTTAGCCCTAAGTGTGGCAAATGCGGCTCTCTTTTACCGGTCTTTCTCCCCTGATCTCAAGGATCCTGAACAGTATCTATCCCGCTGACTGTCCTGTCTGCGGCAACAGGTCGGATTTATTTGTTCATGCGCCTGTCTGCAGTTCCTGCTGGTCTCAGATAAAGAGGTATGACGGCCCTTCATGCTGTATATGCGGACTGCCCTTCGTGTCAGAACATGCCCGGATATGCGGGGATTGTCTCAAAACAAAACCCGTTTTCTCAAAGGTGATTGCATATGGCCTCTATGAAGGCGTCCTGAAGGAGGCGATAAGCCAGTTTAAATTTCATGGCCTCAGAAGGCTCTCACAGCCTCTTGGGTCGTTATTGTCAGGGCTGGAAATCCCCGAGGCGGATGCGATAGCGCCGGTCCCGCTGACAGCCAGGGGATTGAGGCAAAGAGGCTTCAATCAGTCATTACTTGTAGCGAGGGCTCTTTCAAAAAAGACGGGCATACCGCTTTATCTTGATTCCCTTCTTAAAATAAAGGAAACACCTCCCCAGGTGGGGCTTTCCGCAGCCGAGAGGCGATCTAACCTGACCGGTGCGTTCACAGCCAAAGGAGAGCTGAAAAATATTTCTATTCTGCTCATTGATGATGTGGTGACGACCGGAGCAACAGTGACAGCGTGTTCAAAAGCACTCCTGAAGGCCGGGGCAAAAGAGATAACGGTCCTTGCTATTGCGAGGGCGGGAGTAATATAACTTCAACAGCCCTTACTACTTCCATCGGACTCATGGATGCGATACATAGATAATTGTTCCTGCAGCGAGGCGTATATCCGAACCGGGTGCAAGGGCTGCAGGGGAGATGTTTATTGAGTGTTAGGTGGTCTTTGCCTGGCGGAGCCCATTTTTTCTCAATGCCTGACCCGAATAACGAGATTGTCGGCGTCCCAACGCCATACGCAATATGCAAAACGCCTGAATCTGCAGTAATGAGCAACCTGCAATATTTCAATATTATAGCAACCTCTTTCAAGGAGGTCCTGCCTGTAAGGTCAATGCAGTCAGGCAGAAGGTGTTTGATTTCCTCTGCATCGCGATTGTCCGCGGAGGAACCGAGAATCACTACCTGATATCCTTTGTCGTACAGAATCTTCGCTAAGGCCCCAAACTTTTTTCCTCCCCATCTCCTTTCGGCCACGGAGGCTCCGGGAAAAATAGCAATGAGTTCTCTGTCTGAAGCAGGCAAAAGGTTGGAAGGAGCAGGCTCCGCAATCCTGATAAAAGGTTCATCCGGCTCAAACGCGGGCACCTTGCCCGCCAGGGGAGTAATCAAATGCAAAAAACTGTTTGCCTCATAATCGTCATGACTGTATGAAACAGCATGGGTAAAAAGCTTCCTCCTCTCATTTGTATCAAAACCTATCCTTGTCCCTGCCACAGTCAGATATGCAATGACAGCAGATAACCGGTGCCACTGTTCCGTATCGATTACAACCCCGTATTTATTTCGGAGGCATTTGAAAACCTCAAGGTCTCTGTCGTAGAGATAGACATGATTTATGTCTTCTGTGAGGCTGAATATCCCTGCATTCCTCTTTTCGCAAAGGATATCTATGTCAACATCCGGGAATTGAGATTTCAGTGCACGTATGGTCGGCAGAAGAAGAACCGCATCACCGATGCCTCCCGGACGGATTATGAGGATTGTATTGAAGCCATGGATGTCTGATTCAGGGAGTTGTGTCTTTTTGCCGAGAATTGAAACAAGGAACTTGCCGGCTATCTTGTCAATGGACTTTAAAAGGGTAATTTTATTCATAAAACCTTATTGACACTATTATAAATCAGACGGGCAGTTTAAAAAGATTACTTTTCCCGGACACAAAAAACTCTATAGCAGAAGACGTGGCAAATATCATATGACATCCCAAAGGTTGAGAATTATCCCTATACTAACCGGGAAATTTTCTTGAAACTCGATTTAGCAACGTATCAATAATTCTTTCAGAGCTAAAACCGTCACAATATTTAAATGTCTTGTTTAAAACCTCTTGTCTTTTATGTGCATATATATCATTTCCTTGAATTATAGTCCTTTCTATCTCTTCCTGAAGTTCATTCTGCGTAAGACATTTAGGACCGGGCGTCATTGAGTCATAATCAAACTGGAGCGCCCTGTCACTCTTGATATACTTTTCCATGTCATAAGGGAAAAATATTACAGGCTTCTTTGTCAGGAGAAAATCTGTGTATATTGCAGAATAGTCGGTTATTAAGAGATCTATCACGCAAAACAGCGGATAAATATCAAGTCCCGGGTTGTAGCGTAAGATATTAGAGCAAGCAATATCCGGATAGTTGAAGTGCGGGTCCGGATGGAATTTAAAGATAAATAATAGGTTATTATTTTTGGAGAATTCATTCAGCCTGTTAAGATCAAGGGCGCCGTCGTGTATCGGGTCGCCACCACTGTCGCGAAATGTTGGCGCATACAGTATTAATCTAAGACCTTTCTTCTTATATTCCAGAGACCGTTGGATGATTTCCGAGTCCGTATTCAAAAGGTAGAGTTGTTCCTTGAGAATTTCCTCCATATCGTAAAAAATTATATCGTTTCTCGGATAACCCGCTTCTATTATCTCTTTAACTCTATAAGATTTTTTAAAGACCTCCATTGTATAAAATTCCGACGTTGAAACAAAAATATCATATGTCGGGATAAGACCGATGATTCTGTAAAGGAGAATTAATCCGGTGCGGAGAATTGGATTTTCAATCTCTTTTTTTATCTTTAGGATACCAATGTATTTGAACCCCACGCCATGCCACAGCTGAACTTTGATGGCATGGTAGAGTAGAAAAAATCTCAATTTAAAAGCCCACAAGTCATGGTCGGCTATCACAACAGGACAAGTGAGCAGCAATCTTATAGAATTAAAAGATGGATATATGACGGCATTTATCGAAAGTCTTCTGAGTCTTTTATATTCTTCTTTATCCTCAGTCAGGAATATCGGTTCGTATCCTGCAACATCGGATTTGAGGAATTTTATATAAAGATATTTTACATTATCAATAAAGTGCCCGCTCTCCCTGCCTATGAATATTACACGTTTCCCTCTGCGCGGTATAAATCGGGAAAGCGGGACGATAAGGCACCAGCCAAAAGCGATGCTGACGAATACATAAATGATCTTAGACATAAATTCCCAGATCCCATATCTTGCCCTCTTTGAAAAATAATCAAATATCTGGGACTTTAGGTCTGACATCACGAAATGTCAAAGACACTGCCGGTTGTATCAGTAAATATAATCTTTAAGACTTCCCTGGCAACCTTTTCGGGCGGGAGCAGCGACCTGGGGTCTTCTTTGCCGAAGTTACTTAGTCTCATCGGGGTATTCACTCTGCTTGGACTTAAGACATTGACCTTTACGTTATGTTCAAGAAGTTCCTCTGCAAGTGCCTGACAAAAGTTAACAAGCGCTGCCTTTGAACTACTGTAAGCCGCATATCCTCTCCTGCCCCTTGTGTAAGAACTTGAACCTATAAATAACATGCTCCCATGTTTTTGTCTTTTCAAGAGCGGGATTGCAGCTTTTGCGGTTAAATAAGCCCCCTTTATGTTCGTGTTGTAAATTTCATCCCATTCCTTAATATCCATAAACTCCACGTCTCTTCTTAAAAGCAGCCCCGCAGAATTTATTATGCAATCGATTCTTTGCTCATTTGCCCATATCTCTTTTAATGCCTTCTTTATGCTCTGTAGATTCGTAACGTCCAACGGGGGCTCAATTTTTCTGCTCAGCGGATACACCTTCGCTTTATATTTCTTCAATTCAGTGACAATGGCTTTTCCTATTCCACTTGACCCACCGATAATTACAAAAACCATTTTTCTCAACTTCTCGAGTTCCTTGCTTGTCGGGGAAGAGTGTATCCTGAGATTCTTCAGTTGAAATAATTTATCGGCAATCTGGATATCGAGTGGATAGGTTATTTTGATGTTCTCATCTTCTCCTGAAACCGTATAGACAGGATAGCCCAGCTTCAGTACAAGAGAGCAGTCATCTGTTGAATTAACGACGTCGTTCTTCAATGCCGTGTCATGCGCATTCTTAATCAGCTTGAATTCAAAAGCCTGAGGAGTTTGTCCCCTTCGCAAGAAAGAACGGTCGGGGATATCAATTATATTATTATCATGATTGATCCTGACGATTGTATCCGGGGAAGGGATTACAGTATCAACAGCCTTGTATTTTTGTACTGCTTCCACCAAATCATTAATGATCCCCTGAGAAATAAACGGTCTGACAGCATCATGTATCAAAACATACTTTGTATCCTCATCGCAGGATTTCAAGCCGATCATGGAAGATTCCTGACGCGTATTTCCACCTACGACAATTCTTTTAACCTTGCTGAGCTGGTTTTTACCGACAAGACTCCATAACTCTTCAACATACTCTGCAAGTGTAACTATAGTGATATCAGACAACTGTCTGTTCATCTGAAATGCCTTGAGCGTGTGAACAACTACAGGCAGTCCGGCAATTTTGACGAATTGCTTCGGCAAATCGCCCTTGAATCTGATGCCGCTGCCGGATGCAAGTATTATGGCTGTTGTCTTATCGACCCTTTGCATAGTCCGATTATCCTTTTCTTGGTATCTATTAATAAGTACAGTATTTTCAAGCTGAGATTTACCGGTATTATGTCAAGCAATTTTAACATATTACTTTTCGAAAAATATAAAATACTCAACCAGATGTAGTATATCTTAATGCGCATCAACGACAAAATTGAAGGATACAATTTTTCTCTCTTATGAGGATATCTCATCCTGAATAATATGATGAAAATGCCGTCAATAACTGCATTGATAGCTTCTCTCAATAGACTGAATCTTATTATTTTAGGTATTCGCATTTTTAATAATTCTGTAACAGCAAACCATCCTTTTGGCAAAATAATATAATAAATTCATAACTGATAGTCCTGAGCTCTCCAGCGATGCTTCCCTCCAGGGGACTTCTATCAAATTCTTTGCGAACTTGTGGGGATTAAGCACATCAGAGTAGCTGAACTGCCTGACAATCGGCTTGACCCTGCCGGTTCCAAAATCCTCCGTATATATTATCTGATTCATCGCTTCTATGTGCTCTTCCAGGGGCCGGCTGACAAGGTGATCATATAATTTAACCAGAGCATATTTTAATCCCTGTGGATCAATATCATAAATCTGGATGGAGCTTAAGTAATCTTTTGAAAAATCAATTATCCCTCTTTGTATCTGAAGAATGTTTGAATTAATATTGGCTTCACCCGTTTTATATAGCGGCGACTTATCGAACACGGGAAGTACTTTCCCCATATGGTTTTCAGCATAATTAACGGTTGTGCCGTGGAATGCCTTGCAGGAGAGTTCTAATACCTCTTTGAAAAGGGATATAAACATCTCCTCAGGGTAGGTATGGCGGTAGTCATATACAAGTCCATATTTTTTGGACGAGGTCGGCAAAACAGGCGGATTCAGTGCAAGATAATAACCGTATGTTTCAGGGAAGTCCTTGTCATTTCCAAAAGTGTGGAGCAGGGAATCCTGAATGACACCCCTCCATCCTATGTCAACAAGGGCTGTTTTTTGTGATTTCATGAACCCTCTCTGGTCAAGATACTGACGCAGGCGGTCTCTCATTGGGGTGGTTTTTTCAAGAACTACGCCGGAAAAACGTTTATCATTGAACAATTCTCTTAACGATTCAAGTGTGCCATGCTCAGTTATTCTCGATTCATGTGACAAATGATATTCGTTCAGAAATGAACCCGCCTCCCCGATGGTAACTCCAAGCCTTGTCAATACATCTTTCACTGTCGATGCAAGCCGTGTTGTATATCGCCATTCACGCTCTGTTAATTTATCAACAGAAGCCAAAACTGCGGTGTACCGGCTTATGCATAAATAACGAATGTTGAAGGCCTCTCTGCCGGCAGATAATGTGTTTGCAAACAGAGCAAATATCCTTTTGAGAATAAACCCGTCACGCGCAATGAAGAAGATATTATCTATTTCTTTCTTAGTGACTTCAAGAAGAAGCAAATGTGTGAATACAGTCAATAGAGGGCTAATAAATACGTATCCGAAATTATATAATAAGTCGTCTTTTGAATCAGACGGCTTGTGTGCCGACAGAAGGTTCAATAGCTTTGAATAATTGCTCCAGAAGTCAGATCCGGTCCCAAGTTTATTGGCAATATGAAGCGCATGCTTTCTCGAAAAATTCCATTTGTCGTTTAAGCAAATAGTCTTAACCCCCATCTTCTTGGGGATAAAGTAGTCGCTCAGAAAATTGTCGCCTATATGCTGCAGCTCATGATGTTTTATATTTTCAGCTTCTAATATGCACTTGAACAAATTGCCGGAAGACTTGGAAAGTTTATAGCAGGAAGAAGCATAAATCCTCCTGAAATAACTGTCGAGTCCGAAATGCTTCAAAATGTTGTGTAACATCTCAGAAGTCAAGTATGTATCGGATACCGCTATCGATAAATATTTCTGCGAAAGACTATGCAGAATATTTTCAATACCGGGCATGGGCGTCAAAACGGTCTTTTCGATCTCTAATTCTATGTCCAGAAGTTTTGACGCAACAGCTTCTCTATTTGCCTCCTTAAAATTCGATGCTATTTCCGAAAATGCATCGCAAACAGAGAATTCACGGTCCTTTCCTTCCGACAACGATTGCTTTTTCAGCCTCTCTTCTGTTTCTTCTCTCAGGGCAAGTAATTCCGCGCTCGAGCAGTTTATTACCCCGTCTCTTACGGCTTTTTTGCACGATAACTCTTTTGTCTTTTCCGGAGGTTCAACCCTCCTGATTAAAACAGTGTCGAAGATATCAAATGATATAACTTTAATGCCCTGAGGCAATTGCAGGAATTTGAGGGATTCAATTGAATCTATTATCATGTTATGGTTTGAAAAATCATAATATCATTCCGGCTGAATTAACCCAATGCCTTCGATTTACAAGCAGGTATACTATTCTTTTAAGAGTCTTTATCCGTTTAAACAATGAATACCCTGCAAAACTGAAAATATAGTCAAATAGGGTAATCATCTTGATACGAATCTGAAGCGATCTTCTTAAATATCTTCTTCCTGTCTTACAGGAGTTATTATCATAAATAAAGATATTCCCCACGGTTCTAAAAAATCTTCCATAGACGTCTAAATTAGTCTTATAATTTTTTTGAATAAAATATTTTTGTTCGATAATTTTTACAGCATCCTCCAGTGACTGCGTTTTGTGTGTAATTCTTTCCCTGTTTCCTCCCCAGTGCCATAATGATGTAATACGGTCCACAAATACCGCGTCGCTTTTTTCAAGTATTCCCAGATGAAAATCCACATCTTGATACCGGGGCAGAGTTTCATCAAAGAACACGATATGACTTTTTTTGATAAGCGTAGAGCTGATATGGAACTGGGGAGCCGACAACATAGCAAGAAAAAGATTTCCGTTTTTGCCGATATACGGAAATATAACTTCATCGAAGTAATCAACCAGTTTTACTTTTGAATATGCGATTCCCACTTTATCAGAAGAACCGCTCAATGCCTGCAGCAGCAGAGCGAGTTTATCGGGAAGGTACTCATCGTCATCGTCCAGAAAAGCGATATAGTCTCCTCTCGCTTCACGAATGCCTGTATTTCTCGATGCGGATCCGCCCAAGTTGCGGGGTTGGCGTATGTAGCGAACCCTGTTGTCCCCAATTTTACTGACGACTGCTTTCGTATCGTCATCAGATGCGTCATCGACAATAATTACTTCAAAGGCAGTAAAGGTTTGCCTAAGAACGCTCCCGACAGCTCTTGGAAGCAGATTAGCCCGGTTGCGTGTTGGGATGATTACGCTTATCAATGGGCTATCTCTATCCATAGATAACTATTTTAACAGGTTATACCCTGCTCTTGTTATCATCAATAAGTTTTAAATATTTATCTTCCAGAGAATTCACCTCATTTGTAATATTGTGATGATTCTCAATAAAGGTTCGTCCCGTCTCTCCCATTGCCTCCCATTCCGACTGGTTCTCCAAGAGGTATGTTATGTTATCGGCCAACGTCTTCCAATCTCTTTCTTCAGATAATAAGGCGCTTTCTCCCGGGACAACAATATTCGGAATATCTGCATGATAGGATGAAATTACAGGCATACCCATTGCCTGTGCCTCTAAAATTGTGGTCGGAGCTCCACCTTCGCTGTCTCCGTCCGCTGCTGTAACACTCGGGTGAATAAAGATGTCTGCCTCCTGCATCTGTTTCAAGTAAGCCGAGTAGTTTAGGAATCCGAGCAGCAGCACATATTCCTCCATGTTGTTTTCCACGATGAATGATTCTATTTCAGTTCTCAGAGGCCCATCACCGATAATTCTGAATTCGAAATTACTGCGGGTCTCTCTCACTTTATGAAAAGCCTTAAGCGCGTATATAATCCCTTTTTTCTCTATGAACCGGCCGCCGAAGATAAAGACCACCTTCCCGCTGTTATTTTTCGGCCGGCGTGGTCTGAAGAGAATCTGTCCGGCAGGGATAGCTATCCGTTGAATCTGTATCTTCTCCTCAGGACATCCCAGGGAGAGTAATCCGGATTTCATATGCTGTCCCTCAACGAGGAACATATCTCCCTCCAGGAATAGTTTTGTATACTGCTCTTTCCATTTCTTTTGGGTTGCCAGCTGGGAAAGGTCAAAACCATAGAACGTTGTAACATGCGGAATGCATAGAATCTTTTTCAAACGACAGGTCAGAACCCCGGTTGTTCCGAAGTGTGCGTGGATAAGCTTTGCATTGCGGGATCTCAGAAAATTAGTCGCGATGCGTTCGGCAACCCTATCACGTCTGAAAAACCCCTTCTGTAATTTATAAAGCACCCTCCGTTCCACTCCGTTATAAAGCCATTTGAATGTATATTTTTTTAACGAGAGAAGACATAAATTTTCATCAGGTACGGGGAACTGATCGAGGTTTTCAAACCCCCAGGATAAACAGACAGGCTGAACCCGCCTCAGATGAGATATGTACTGATAAATGAACGTCTCGGATTTCGGCAGAAAAATCGGGTAATCGAAATGGGCGATAATGGGTTTCTGAATGTTGTAATCATTCATTTATTTCGATTGCGTTTCTCAATCTCCAAAATATTATTGAGGATATTACTATTTTTTCGTACAGTAGAAAATTTCTCCTGCCGCCTTTGACAGTCCCATGCATTCCACTTCATCCTGGTTGCATAAATCATGCACGTTTGTAACGATGACGCTAAATCCGGGTTCCTCCAACCTGTTAACAAAATCAGGCCCATAACAGCGCACGTGATCTTCCCGTCCAAAAAGCTTTCTGCGATCAGAAGGGCTGACAATTGCAGGGTCTTCAAACGTTATATCCGCCGTAATAGGCACCAATATGATAGCCCATCCATCCGTTTTCAGAACTCTATACAGTTCGCGTATAGCTTTTTTATCATCTTGGACATGCTCCAGTACATGACTGCAATAAATAGCATCGAAAGATTTATCAGGATATCGGATGTTAGTAATATCCATTTTAACCATTGCACGATCACTGAATAAATCAGCCGTTATATAGTCGTTCCCCAGCATATTTCTGAGTTCATTTTCAAAACACGCCTCAGGCGCAATATGTAAAAACATTTTTCTTGAACCATCGAAGAGATTTGTCCTTTTTTTGAAATAAAGCCAGACAAAACGGTGTCTTTCGAGTGAATTGCAGTGAACACACATAGCATCATCACGGGGTATTCCTCCGAAGCGGAGGAATCTGCGGGATGATTTGCCGCAAACAGGGCAAATTCTTTTTTTGCCATAATGAAATAGACGTAACAAAATATTCAACATATCAATTGATAGATGAACGTCTCGGATTTAAGCAGGAATATCAGGTAGTCAGAATGGACGACAACGGGATATACTTTACTGATATTGTCCATTTCCTTCTGAGGCGGAACAGGTTGATATTTATATCTCTGCATCATTTCCTGGCAATTACCCACGTTACTATCGGATATCTATCCTCATTATAAGTAGCAATAGTATGCCGTAAGGACCACCTGTGTGAAGGTATCTTCATGTATCTGAATCTATAACTCAAAAAGCATAGTAGAATCGCGAACCGGTTGCCCCATCCCCCACAAGATATAATTTCAGAAAAATCTCGGCATAAATAACGCAATGCATCAGGAGAAAATCTCCAGTAGTCTTTGGGTGCATGATGGATGTGATTTATAAAACACGTGGTGTGTATTATTACCCCTTCTTTTTTGAGTATCCTGCATGTTTCATCGATGGCCTTTTGAGGGTTTTCCAAGTGTTCGATTACCTGGTCGCTTATCACGAAATCGAAGCTGTCACTCTCAAAAGGCAGCTGTTGCATATCGATTTCCGGATAGTGAAGGTCCAATACTTCGGCTCTTTTGTCGATTAAATGACGGAACGGATCAATACCGCTTATCCCTAAAATCCTTCCGGTTAATTTGCTGCTGAAGGATGCCTCGATACGTCTATACATGAAAAATCTTGTTAAATGAAACATAATATTTTGGTTCCTTATCGCAGAATTAGCCGAATAATTTTCTCAGCTATTTGTTTTGCCGTTATCGGCAACTTCGATTTGAACATTAAAGCCATTTTGATAGGCATACCGAGCGAGTCTTTTATGCCGGAAGCTACATCTTGGGCCTGCCTGAGATCGCCTGCCAAAATACAATATTCTATCAGCCGGAGCTTGATTTCCAATACTCTTTTATCTGCAACATCTCCCAGAGACTCAGCAAATTCTATGTTTTCTGTAAGTATGTTTTGGGCACTTCTGAGTAAAGCTCTGTAAATTTCTACCCTATTTCCTGACTTGTTAGTTTTATGATGTAAATGCTTTACTGTCGGGATATCGGAATACGCTGCTTTACAACCAATAGCAACTCGCTGGAAAAAATCTGAATCTTCATTATATTTTAGATCTTCATCAAATTTCCCGGATTTAGAAAAGACGCTTCTCCGGAACAAAAGTGCACCGTTGCGCACATTTGTATTTTTAAAATGCTCTACGGCAAAGATTTCAGGATGTCCTCTCGCGACCGGATAATTAATTGATTCCCGTCCGTCAGGATCTGCCTCTATGGCAGGACTATATACAAAATCTGCTCCTGTATTGATCAATGCGGAGACAAGAGATTCTAAAGCTTGAGGCATCCATACATCATCTGAATCAAGAAATGCTATCAGGTCCCCGGTGGCCATATCGATTCCTTTATTGCGCGCAGACGCACAACCACCATTCTTTTTTTTGAAATACCGCAGGTTTAATCCTGAAGTGTTCTGCTTCAATTCTTCAATAATCTCACGAGTGTTATCGGTTGAACCATCATCTACAACAATAATTTCGAAGTTCGAATAGGACTGTTGAAGAATGCTCTCAATTGCTCGCATGATCATGTTTGCACGATTATATGTGGGTATTATAATACTGACAAGTATACGAGGGTTGTTTTCAGCGGATGCTGTTATGGCGGCAGTTTCCATCATAATATTCTATACAGTTTTCTGCATGATCAGAAATAATGAGTCACATCCGATTTTTGTAATATGATAAAGGAGGTCGGCCAGTATTGCGCTATGATTGTGGAGCCTTCGAAAGTAGTAGGGGTGAACTAACTTTCTGTAAATTACTCTGAAATCAGGAAATAATTCTGACACTTGCAGGTCATTAAAGCCATGAAGGTTGGTCCTCTTTTTTTTGAGATCGATCCAAAATATCATCCCATTCGGTTTAACAACGCGGCACATTTCACGCGAAAGGAACTTTCTGGAATCTGTGTCATGAATAGATGAAAACACTACAAATTGCATTACTATATCGAAAGACCCGGGTGCAAAGGGCAGGGTAGTGCCTTCATTATGTATCCAGTTTATTGCAGGGTTTAGGCCTTTAGCGATATCTATTCTTTCCGGCGACAAATCTACTCCGGTGAGGTCGCCCGGATGAGCACCCAGTTCCACCATATAACGCAGCCAGAATCCGTAACCGCATCCGACATCAAGTATCTTGAGTGTATTCAGGTCGATTTCAAGATGATTTAATGCCCGTACGATGTTATCAGTGTCATGATTTCGCAGCAATTTGCCAAGAGGATGCCGGAGGTGATAAGTATTTTTGCTCCAGTCATTATACGGCATCCTTGCATCACGGGCTTCATAGAATTTGCGAATTCTGTTGATTTCATTTTCAGTGCTGTCAGACGGCATTTTCTCTCCTATATAAGCCGATAATCCAATATGGTTTTGCCCGCTTCAGTCCGGTTAGGGCGAAATTCAACAGGCCGAAAAATCTTTGTACTATAACCGGACTATTAAACTTATTGTCGGAATATTGCCTGGAACTGCAGTAAGGGCACAGGAATTCCTCAGGTTTGTAATAAGATCCTGATAATTCTTGCTTGAGCCAAATCCCGACTATTGATTGACGTTTTTGCATCTTGCCGGCAAGGACCGCTTTTTTAAGAATGAAATCCTTAAACAGATGTTTTAGGGTTGAGTGATTGTATTCGCGTAGATGTCCGTCCGCATGTGAGACCGTGCCGCAATTTGAACAGAGAACAGTTTTGGAAAGAAGGTTCTCCCTGAAAGGCACTCCTATGATTATGTAGCGTCCTGAAAGTCTTTCTATCTCAAGGAGAGAGTTCACATACTCTTTTTCAGGTATATGTTCAAGGACCTGTAGACAGAGTACTATATCAAAATACTTATCTGCAAACGGTATATCAGGCAGACTTGCCGTAACTGTTTGGGTTTTGCAATACTTCAAAGATTCGGGATGCATGTCGACACCTACAATGCGAATATCACTTCGCGTATCGGCAATTGAATTGATAATATCGCACCTGCCGCAACCAATGTCGAGTAATGTTTCAACATCATGCGGGATCAACCTCTGTATGACTTCGATCCGTTCTATATAGTCGGGTGTAAGACCATATTTTTCCCAGAATCTTCGTTCATGGAAAGGGGTATTAGGCATTGTTGCCATTAGGTCTATCCTTAGCAAGTGAAATAAATAGTTTTATCTCCTGAGACAGGTTATGATCCAAAAAAAACAGTAAAGTCAAATAAGTACAGAAATAACTTGCAACGCTTATTAATAGGTATGTTGAGTTATGCATGGATAGAAACTTGATCAATCCATATGAAATAAGGCTTGCTAATAAGCCACATACCAAAGGCTGCCAGATATGCTGTAAAAACTCAAAGCTACGAAGTTCTTGATAGATCAGAGTGAATCTGACAAGGGGAATGAGAATAATCGCCTGCAATACCCAGAACCAGGCGCCGCCTATGGGTCCCATTATTTTGATCATATATAATCCTGCCGTGAAGATGAGAAAGGTATTCACTAATCCCCAATACGCCATATACTTAGTACGTCCCCGGACTAATACAAGATTATCGTATGAATATCCCGTACAAAAACGGATAATAAAAGATCCCGTCATTACTTGTAAAATAGGAATTACGGGAGCCCATTTCGGTCCATAGAGAAAGTATACTATATGGTCTGCATACAATATTATGGGAAAGCCGAGGAATGATCCTGCAACAGACCACATTTTATTAGTTAAATTAAACAACTTTATAATCGCCTCCCTGTCGTTATTCAGCCGTGCATATACAGGAAATAACATTGAGTCTACAGCAGAGGTAAGAGACGATATAAACATCGGGAGCTGCCAGGCAAAATCATAATATGCAAGCTGAATGGTTCCTGCATATGCACCTACCAATAAGCTGTCACCTTTTGCCATAAGCTGACCATTTAGTCTTTGCATCATATAAGGAAAACCGAAGTGCATAATGGGTTTTATATGTTCATACTGCAAGCGGATCCTGGGTCGATTGTCCGCAAAAATCCAGATATAGAGGGAAGATATTAGAAACCCCGCAATAGAACCTGTCAGTAAGCTCCATATGCCGAAGTGAAATGTCACCTGTATAACTATGGTGGTAATCAAGCTGCAGAATTCCGATATCATTAACATCGCAGATGGATGGCCGAACTTGATTCTTTTCTCCCAGAATACTTTTGGAAATTGGAACGGCATGATGAGAACCATAACAGCCAGGAACCGTATAAATGCTTCCAGGTTTGACGAGAATATTTTTGAAAATAATGGCGCGACTGCAATCGTAATAAATAATAGAAGCAACCCAAGTATCAAAGACAAGGTAAATGCAGTATCAGCAAAAAAATTAGATGAGTTATCCCCGTTTCTTACTACACTTTGCGAAAAACCAAAGTCACCAAGAACGGTTACAGTACTTATGCAGGCAATTGCCAATGTTGCCGTGCCGATCTCGTCCGGGAGGAAAAGCCTTGTGAAGACCATTACCTTGACGATATTTAGCAACCTTATAACTATGAGGCTGCCTAAACGGAAGCCGGCTCCGTAGAAGAGTTTCCTGATTATATCTCTTTTTTCATCTATGTCCACTGGTCAGCGGTCGATAATCTTTCTTACAGACTGTATTACGTCTTGAACATCTCCGTCCGTTAGTTTAGGCGACAATGGAAGGCTCACCGTCTGCCTTCCTGCATTCATTGCATTTGGACAATCTTCCGGTTTCCACCCAAATGTCTTCTGGTAGTAAGGATGCTCGGGGATGCTTAAATAATGGACGCCAACCCCTATATTATTTGCCGTCATTGCATCAAGGAATTCATCACGCGATACTCCTGTTTTGTCTTTGTCTATAAGGATGGTGTACAGGTGATATGCGTGGCGGGTATCCGGTTCATGACCGGCAGGTATCGTTATCGGGAGATCCGCAAATGCCGTATTATACATTTGCCAGACTTCTTGGCGTCTTTTCCAATACTGCTCCACCCTTTTGAGTTGATGGAGACCGATGGCAGCCTGTATGTCCATCATATTGTATTTAAAGCCGCATTCTACGACAAAATAGTGTTTATACCCTACGTCGCTAAAACGTTTCCAGGCATCCTTGCTCATCCCATGGAGACCCAAAACTTTTATAAGAGCGATGTCTTCCTCGCGCTGCGCAAGCACCATGCCGCCCTCACCTGTAATAATATTCTTTGTGACGTAGAAGCTGAAACACCCGAAATCGCCGAAGGTTCCGGTCTTCTTGCCTTTATATTCGCTCTCAATGGCATGGGCACAATCTTCGATGACCTTGAGTCTATGACGTTTGGCTATGTCCAGAATTGCATCCATATCGCACGGCCTGCCTGCAAAATGCACAGGGAGGAGAGCACGCGTTTTTCGGGTAATCTTTGATTCTATCTGTGAGGGGTCAATATTCATAGTCCGTGGATTAATGTCGGCGAGTACCGGAGTGGCGCCGGCATGGATGATGGCATTAACCGTAGCACAGAAAGTCATGGGAGTGGTTATCACTTCGTCCCCAGGTCTGATCCCGGCAGCAAGGATGCTCAGGTGCAGGGCCGCAGTGCACGAATTCAGAGCTGCAGCATATTGAGCGCCTTTGTATTCTGCGAAGTCTCTCTCAAACCTCGCGACTTTCGGACCCGTTCCTATCCATCCGCTCTTCAAGCTGGCCACTACTTCATCGATTTCATCATTTTCGATCAGAGGGCTTCCGAAGATGAGAAATTTGTCTTTCGGCCTGACAGGATTAGGGAAGTCTTTGAAAGCTTTCTTGTTCTTCATGTTTTAACATATATTGTACATGAATACCGGCTTTTCATATAGTTGAATCTGTGGGAGATTTCCCTTTCTTCATTGATCTCAGTTCCATAATCTATAGACCGGTCAAGTCGTGGAATGACAGGCTATTTCAATGCCATTCACACCCCGGTATTAATTGTACCTCAAAACCCCTATCATCAATAGCCACACTATAACCGTTGCCGCAAGCCATTTGTCGCCGGTTAATGCGTCGGTCGGGTCCCCGCCTCTTCTTTTTGAAAGCAGCAGATATCTGAAAAGTCCGAAGGTCACAACAGGGACGGTATAAATGAGGTTCGGGAACTGTTCAACTGTATAAAGAGCATATGAGATCAGAGAGCCCGCAGCTGATATGAGCAATATTTCATTTAATGTGGATATGAAATGGGCATCAAGGCTTTTCCGGTGCGCCTCTGCCCTTTCATGAAGCAGCCTGACCTCGCCGAGCCTCTTGCCTGCTGCGAGCACAAGGGAGATCATAAACATAGTTATTAAGAGCCAGCGCGACACATGAACATGGAAGGCAGCCCCTCCCGCAAGGACCCTGATGACAAAACCTGAGGCTATACTGAAGATATCCGCAACAGCAATGTGTTTAAGATAAATTGAATAGGCTATTTGTATTGAAAAATAAAGAACAATAAGGCCAAAGAAGCCTGGTGAGATACGGAAGGATATAAACCAGGATGTCACGGTCAGTATTAAAGCAATAATAACGGCGTTTTTCCTGGAAATGGCGCCTGAAGCAAGAGGCCTTTGGCGTTTCTTTGGATGGAGCAGGTCGGTTTTTATATCGACGATGTCATTGATAATATATACTGCGCTTGCACAAAGAGAAAAAGATGCAAATGCGGGAAGAGCAAGATACAGGGTAGAATCCCTGAAAAGCACACCTCCAAAAAAAGGGGCGGCAAAAAGAAACAGGTTTTTGACCCAGTGTTTTATACGAAGTTCTTTGATGTAATCAGCTAAAGTTCCCAAATAATCGTATTGCTTTTAAGGGCACACTTTGCTGTTGTCCTGGTCCAGGCAGAATCTGCCCCCGGCAACAATTGAGCCGCTTTTCCCAGCTGCTTCGGCCCTGTAACCGGAGGCTGGGCCGGAAGAGGAAGAAATGGTTGAGAAGACGATCTTGTAAGTGTATCTTAGTGAATTTTCATCCCCCGGTTTGAATCCCGGAAGGAATTCCCGGATGCTTGGAACTCCGGTAATAGTTGCATTGGAGCAATTGCCGGCACTCCTGTAGTAGCAGCTGTTTTCAGCAAAATACTGCTCTTCCAGCAGACGGAGCGCCTCGAGGTTTGATTTTGCCTCTGCCGTCGCTGCTTTCGTCCTTTCACCCAGAAAAAGCGGAACTGCAATGCCGGCGAGTATACCTATAATGGCGATGACAATCAAAAGCTCTACCAGAGTAAAGCCAGTGTTTGTATTAACATTCAGATTATTTCCTGTTTTTCCCCTTTGCAATACCATCTTCATTTCATCCCCCTGTTACATAATGAATTGTTCGCAAAATGAGCATCTTCCGTTACCGGCAAATTACCAATAGAAATATTAAAGGCCTCAAAATTGAATTCATATAAATCAGAAAATCTCCCTTTGCCCCTCTTTGCCAAAGAGGGGTATAAATCCTCCCTTTGGCAAAGGGAGGTTAGGAGGGATTTATAAATAATGTTGTCATTATTATTAGACTGTTAGTAATATAACAAATATCGCAAAATCTATATACGCTAATCATTCACCTATTTGACGGTTTTGTTTTTCAAGCTCTATTAAAAAAAACAATTGTTGAGCATCCTTGGATAGATTGCCAAATGGATCGGATTCAATAACGGAATAGAAAGACGTCTCAGCATTATCAAAGTCGCGCTGTTTTAGATAACAAAGGCCGAGGTTGAATTTAGCCTGAAGTAGATTTGGAGCAATGCTTAGCGCTTCTTTAAGATTTTTTATCGCATCATCAACGAACTTGTTTCCTCTGCCACGCGCATCGGGAGATTCGGACATCCTGAGATAGAGAATACCAAGATTATTATATGCAACTGCATTCCGGGGATTATTCTTTACGGCGTCTTTAAAATGCGCTTCGGCTTTTTCATAATTCTTGTCTGTCATCTCGGCAGTGCCAAGCAGATAAAGGATGGTCGACGCCTGTCCCGGCATTATCTTTTTCTGACCAAGCGCTGCAAGCAGTTCTATTTTTGCCTTTTCCTGTTCTTTGCCCTCAAGCAAGGCCCTCCCGTAATTTGTATGGGCTGTTATGGAATTCGGGTTCTTTCTGACCGTGTCTTCCCATAAGACGATATCATTTTTCCAGACTTTGAGTCTATCAACTGTAAGAACTCCAAATACAACAAAAATAGATAAGACACTTATCCAAAAGACCTTCTTGTTCTTGATCCTTGTAAGGATAAGACCTGAAAGAATAGCGAATCCTGCGGACGGCAGGTATAGATAGCGTTCCCCGAGAGGCGCTGCTACCTGGGAGAACACTATGGAAAGCGAGGGCAATAATGTGGCAATAATCCATATTAAAAGGAAGAACTCTAATCTGAGTCTTGAAAAATAGAAAAACCCGCCTAAAACAAAAGGCAGGAGAGATATAAGAAAATATATTGGATTACCGGGAATTTCCGGCATGAGATTGAGGTTAAAGGGGAGGATGAGTTTTTCAAAATAATATCCTGAAGATCCGGCTAAAAAAGGAAGAAAGTTGTTCAGTGATATTCCCGATGAGAAAAAGGCATTAGCCGAGCCGGGAGACGCCGAAAGCATCTTTATTACTACGGTCTGCCTGAAAAGAAAATAGATAATTATTACGGCAAACAGGGCGGTTTGAGAAAGGGCTATTTGCTTCCAGGGCATCTTTGTGATTACGCCGTAAGCAAAGATAACAATCCCAAAAGCTATTGCATTTTCTTTGCTGAACAATGAAAAGAGGAAGAAAAGGCAACCGAGAACAAGGCCTTTTGCGTTTCTTTTTTTTGCATATTCAAGGTATGAAATAAAGGCCAGGAGAAAAAAAAGGGTCGACAGAAGATCCGTCCTTCCCGAAATCCATGCAACAGATTCCGTATGGATAGGATGGAGGGCAAAGATTGTTGCAGAAACAAACGGCAGCACTGTGCGTTGATCAAAGCTTTTGTTTGTCTGGCCTCCATCCCCGGGAATATAATTCTGATTTTTCATAATAAGAAAGCCTGCGAGAAAGACAAGCAAAGAATTAATTGCGTGGAGGAGTATATTGGTAATATGGTAGCCCGACGGGTTAAAATGCCATAAACCGTAATCCGTTGCCATCGAGAGACGAAGAATAGGCCGGTAGTAAGCCCCGCCGCCGAATAAAAAGGCATAGGGATGGTCTCTTATTGTGAGAGGATTGGTAACAAGCTGGATATCGTCCCAGATGAATGTATTGTTCAAGGTCGGCAAATAGATGCCCACAGCGATGAAAAAAACCGCTGCAGCTAACAGGAGCATTTTTTTGTCGGATTTATTCATTTGTAATTAAAAAAGCGGGACTGTTGACAGTCCCGCTTTTTTGTCTAACTTGACTTGAAATTACCTCGCGCTTACTGAAGTGCTGAATATAGGGTTTGCTGTATCTTGAGCATATCCTGATATTTGTACTACATTACTGTTTGTCGCTGATAGGACAACCTGTCCCGCCTGAGCTGTGCCTGAAGCAAAGAGGCTTATAGTACCTGTGAAGCAACTTCTTTCACCTTTGTTTGCATGGTGCATAACTGTTCTGGTTATTACATCCCCTGCTTTGTCTGTGCCGTCGTAGGTATAGGTTGCTGATGCGATCTGGTACATTGCCTGACATGATTTAGCAGGATCCGGAGTAGAAGACTCAACGCATTCAGTGGCTCCAGCTGCTCCAATAACTAAGTACGGATCTCCTGATGCTTCTGCATCCAGCCAGCTCTGGATCTCGGAAACAGCGCCCTTTGCTCCGGCAACTACGCAACGAACCTTTGCCTTTTCCCTCTGGCCGAGGTAAGCAGGAATTGCTATTGCTGCAAGAATTCCGATAATCGCGATAACGATCAGAAGTTCGATCAGCGTAAAGCCTCTTTGATCTCTCTTTTTCATCTGCTGAATTGTCTTAAACATCTTTTCCCCCTTGTTAAAAAAATATTTGTAATTCGTCATTAATAAAAACAATGACCGCCTTAAACCCTGCAGAAAAGTCTTCCTTTGCTGCATCACCTCCTTCAGTTTCGCTTTCTCTTATAAAAGCAATGATTGTGCCAAACTCAAAAACAGGAGCAATGCAATTGTTACTATACATAAAAATAATAAAAATATCAATATGTTCATGTGGATTAATTCTACTAATACTCTAAGTAATGATCAAGCAGGTTTTATATCTTCCAAGACGTGAAAGGCCCATTCATTGACATTATTTGTCAACGAATGGGCCTTTAAGGTCTCTTTATTATTCCCAGCTGTTTATATCTATGTTCTCACCTTCGCCGCCTGGAGAACCATCAGCTCCGTACGAAGATATGTCGTAGTCGCTATGCTGTCCCGGCGACTCATAATGGTATGGCCTTCCCCACGGATCATTGGGCACACCTTTTTTCAGATATGGCCCATCCCATCCATTCACCCCCGGGTTGGTGATAAGTGCATTCAATCCCTCCTGGGTCGTCGGATATCTTCCTGTCTCCAGCTTGAACTGATCGAGGGCCTGACCAAGCAGTTCCACCTGAGTTTTTGCCGCGCTTGTCTTTCCTTTGCCGACTTTCGAGATAAGTTTAGGGTAAACAAGGGCCGCAAGCATGCCCAGGATCACCATTACCACAATGAGTTCAACCAGCGTGAACCCTCTTTCGTTCATAATAGTCTCTTTTTCTTTTCTTCTCACCTGTTCCTCCTGTAATGCACTGCAGGATATTTTGCGCATGATGCACTACGTTCTTAAATATTATATATATTGTACACCAAGCTTATTATCAAATGAAAAGGGGGTCTTCAAATTATGATGAACTCGTAAAAGTCGTCATTCCCGTGCTTAATGCACCTACTGTTGGCGAAGGCGGGAATCCAGGTGCGCGCAACTTCTTGAAAAGAATGGATTCCCGATTAAGGACTTCGGGAATGACAGCCATGAAAAGGACTTTTTGCGATGTTGTCAAATATGACTTTACCAATAATTGTCGCAGATGCTAAAATTTTTACAATCAGATGGGATATCAGAGCATAAAGACATGGCCTGAAGGAGAAAGGCCGAGAGAGCGGCTCCTGAAATGCGGGGCCGGTGCATTGTCTGACGCCCAGATTCTTGCTATTATGCTACGCACAGGCGGGGGAGGCAAAAGCGCGCTGGATCTTGCTATGGAGATGCTGAACCTCATTTGGGAATCTGAGGAGCATCGAACAGGCATCTGTCGCCGAACTGTCGCATTTCAAAGGCATGGGAGATGCCAAGACTGCCCAGATAAAGGCTGCTTTTGAACTTGGCAGGCGGCTTCTGTGCGAAGCGAATCCGAAGGGTCCTCAATTCCTGTCGGGAAACGATGTCTATCTTTATTACTCTCAGCGATTCAGCCTGATGAAAAGGGAGGTATTCCATTGCGCAATGCTGGACGCTAAAAACAGGGTATTCAGGGAGAGCCGCATATCGGAGGGCACACTGACCAATTCACTCATACACCCCCGCGAGGCCTTCAGAGATGCCATCAAAGAATCCGCGGCTTCAGTCATCTTTGTGCACAACCACCCGAGCGGCGATCCGGCCCCAAGCCGTGAGGATGTGCTGATCACGGAACGGCTTGTCGATGCAGGCGAGATAGTGGGCATAAAGGTCCTTGATCATGTCATAATAGGAGACGGTCAATTCACGAGCATGATGGAAAAAGGACACATAAGAAGAAAATCCTAAATTCAAACCTCTAAACCCTAAAAAAAGAAAAGACCGTTTTGAACCATTTTCTTCCTGTTTAGGTTTTGGAGATTAGACTTTCGAATTTTTATCTGAATGGAGGGATTCATGGCACGGATTAAGAGGGCGATTATCAGTGTATCAAACAAAAAGGGATTGGCAGAGTTTGCAAAGGAGCTGCACGCCATGGGCGTTGAAATACTCTCAACAGGAGGAACAGCCAGGGCTCTGAGGGACGCGGGTCTTCCGGTCAAGGATGTATCGGAGCATACAGGCTCACCCGAAATGCTTGACGGGAGAGTCAAGACCCTCCACCCAAAGGTACACGGCGGCCTGCTTTCCCGGCGGGACAATCCTAAGGACATGGAAGAGATAAAGAAGTACGGCATTGAATTAATCGATATGGTTGTGGTAAATCTCTATCCTTTTGAAGAGACAATATCAAAACCGGATGTTACCTTTGATGATGCTATTGAGAATATAGATATCGGAGGTCCGGCAATGTTGCGCTCTGCTTCAAAGAATTTCAGGGATGTTGTTGTTAGTTGTTGATCCTGCTGATTATGCTTCAGTTGTCAAAGAGATGAAAGGGCAGAACGGCGATGTGACCTACAGGACCAGGCTGGAGCTGGCGAAGAAAGTCTTCAGGCACACTTCAAGGTATGACACGATTATTGCCGATTACCTTGCAAAAGTGACTTAAAGTGAAAGTCCTTGTTTTGGGAGGAGGGGGGAAGGAACATGCATTGGTCTGGAAGCTCTCTGAAAGCAAGCATATAGACAAGGTTTACTGCTGTCCGGGGAATGCGGGAATTGCCGAGATTGCGGAATGCATCGATGTAAACCCATATAGTGCAGAGGCGCTCATCGACTTTGTAAAATATGAATGGATTGACTTTACCATTGTCAGTTCGGAGGAGTTTATTTCCAAGGGAATGGTGAACACCTTTGAACGGGAGGGATGTAAAGCGCTGGGCCCAAATACGACAGTATCTCAGTTAAGGTCCAGCAGGGTCTTTGCTAAAAACCTCATGAGGCTCTATCGTATCCCGTCTCCCGACTACAAGGTCTTTTCATCATATGACCTCGCAGAGGATTATGTCAGACTTAAGGGTACCCCCATTGTAATCAAAACTGATGGCCACTCCGGATACACAGGCATCTTATCCGCGCAGACTGTTGAGGAAGCGATGCACGCGCTCAAGCTGATCATGAAGGACAAGATCCTCGGAGACGCAGGCAATCAGGTGATCGTTGAGGAGTTTATCAGAGGTGAGAGGATGTCTTTTGTCTTCTTTACGGATGGAAATTCCATGAAACCCTTTACAAGTCTTCAGAAGTACACTGCAAATAATATATCTTCAAAAACTTACGGCGGTTTTAGTCCCGCATCTGCGGAGGGAAGAAACCTTGAGGCCATGGTGATGAGTAAGGCGATGGACCCGCTGTCCCGGGCATTGGGTTCAGAAGGGATAGCCTTCAAAGGTATTCTCTCGGTCGACGTAATTCTAAGAGACGACAAGGTCTTCGTATGCGACATCAATTGCAACTTTGCATCATTTGGAAGCGCAGATTATACTGCCGAGGCTGAAGACGGACCTTACCGAGATCTTCGTGGCTGTTGCTGGAACAAAGGCTTTCTGAAACCGACGTGGAATGCCGGCAGGAGAGTTCTGCGTGTATCTCGATTTGCGGAAAGACTTCTCCAGGAGGTGAATGTGATCAGCGGGCTGCAGAATAAAGGGAAGGACATCTTCATATTCCATGAAGGCACTGCCTTCAACGGCAAGGAAGTTGTTGCAACCGGCGAACAGGTCCTTAGTGTAACGGCGCTTGGACCTGATCTGAATGCAGCAATGGAAAAAGTCGATCATGCTTTGGAAGAGATACATTTTGAGGGGATGCACTATGAAAAATTATCAAATGTCAAGGCACAAACGGCAATTTAATGAACAATAAACATAATAATTGATACGCGATTTATTACCTTTGGCCAACAGTAGGCGCCTTAAGCGAATGACGACAAATGGATTTTTTCGATAGCTTCTATAGTCAAGGGATTTATGCCGCACTATACTTGCAATGACGAACAAAGAGGGGGAAATATGAGACCACAAGTGTTGATAATCATGGGAAGTGATTCTGATCTGCCGGTTATGGAGACTGCCGGCGAATTATTGGACAAGTTCGGGATTCCTTATGAAATGACTATCGCCTCTGCTCACAGGACCCCGGAGCGCACCATGAGACTGGCCTCAGAGGCGGAGAAAAAGGGTTTTGATATTATAATTACAGGAGCCGGCATGGCAGCTCACCTCGCCGGTTTTGTCGCTGCTCACACAACTCTTCCCGTAATAGGCGTGCCCATAGATTCTTCTTCTCTCAAGGGCCTTGACTCGCTTCTTTCCACTGTTCAGATGCCGCCGGGAGTGCCTGTTGCAACCATGTCAATCGGCAAGGCAGGAGCAAAAAATGCCGCGATCCTTGCAGCGCAGATAATAGCCAGAAAGGACAAGGAAATAAATAGGAAGCTCAAGGCATATAGAAAACAGATGGCAAGTGAAGTTGAACAAAAGGCACTGGGACTCAAAGGCAAAAAAACCTGAAAGATATCAGCCCCTGGCTTGAATATCCTCTGCGGACTCTCTTGAGATGATCCTGACATTTTCATTTTCATCCGTCGACATTTCACGGAGAAAAGGGATAACGTCAGTATCTCCAATGATGCCGAGAATGTTTGCCGCATCGCCCCTTATTACCGGATTTTCATTCTTCAGAAGGGAGACGACCTGCGGAACTGTTTTTTTCACGTTTTCCGTATCTTCATGAATCAGTGTTTCCAGAAGGGCGGTAACTCCTATTCTGACCCTCATCCTTTCATCGGTCAGCAGGTCAGTGACAATTGCATACAGACCTTTGTCGTGCCTGAACATATCGATGATGTTGTCGAGCATCCCGCCTTCCATATAATCAGCGACCATTTTTTTCAGGTCTGAATTCTCTGCTGTTCCTTCTTCCACAACCAATATAATAGCACAAAAATATCCCGGTATACGGCGGTTTTGTTGTATAATTTCCTATGCAAGAAACAAGAAGGGTCCGGCATATGAAAGTCTACAATAGTCTGACAGGCAAAAAAGAAGAATTTGTCCCGCTTCATCCCGGCAAGGCAGGTATATATGCTTGCGGGGTGACTGTATACGATTATTGCCATATCGGTCATGCCCGAAGTGCAATTGTCTTTGATGTCATCAGGAGATATTTGCAATATAAAGGTTTTGATGTCACCTATGTGAGAAATTTCACCGACATAGACGACAAGATAATAAAGCGGGCCGGGGAGGAAGGAATCCCCTGGGATGCTGTAGCCGGGAAATACACTGATGAATACTACAGGGACATGGATATGCTTGGTGTCGGAAGGGCTGACCTCGAACCCAAAGCGACTGACTATATCGCGGATATGATAACGATTGTGCAAAGTCTTGTGGACAAAGGCTATGCGTATGAAATAGACGGAAGCGTCTATTTTTCAGTGGAAAGATTCAGGGATTACGGAAAGTTCTCCAAGCGGAATATGGAAGAGACAATGGCCGGCGCACGTGTTGAAGTGGACGAAAGGAAGAAAAACCCGCTGGACTTTGCCCTATGGAAGAAATCAAAAGAAGGCGAACCGTTCTGGGAATGTCCCTGGGGAAAGGGAAGACCGGGATGGCACATCGAGTGTTCCGCAATGTCCATCAAGCATCTTGGAGAAAGTTTTGATATCCATGGAGGCGGGGCTGATCTGCTTTTCCCCCATCACGAAAACGAGATCGCACAATCCGAGGCTTATACAGGAAAACCATTTGCGAAATATTGGGTGCACAACGGGTTTATTACTATTAACAAGGAAAAAATGTCGAAATCCCTCGGAAATTTTTTTACTATCAGGGAGGTGCTCGAATCTTTTGACCCTGAAGTGGTCAGGTTTTTTTTGCTTTCAACACATTACAGAAGCCCGATAGAATTTTCCGATGAAGTTCTGCGTGAGGCTGAAAGCACCCTCGACAGATACTATACAACTGTATTGCGAATTCAGGACTATCTTGAACAACCGTCAGAAGAGAAAAATGATTTGTCCGTGCCCGGGAAAGATTTGAGCAAGGTTCTCGAAGACTTCGGTGAGAAGTTTGAATCTGCAATGGATGATGATTTCAATACGGCCCTTGGTCTCGGGCATGTATTCGAACTGATAAAGGAAGTAAACAGGTTCCTTGACAGGAAGCCGACAGGGTCGGGAGACAGGGGCCTCTTGCTGAAGGCGGACGAACTACTGTCGGAAGACCGGCAATATTCTGAATCTGTTCAACAGGGCTCCTCATGCATGGTATCTGTCATTAATGAAAGTCAGGAATATCGGACTGACCGAAGATTATATAATCGGTAAAATCGGGGAACGTCGGGCAGCCAGGCTTAAAAAGGACTGGCTCCTTGCAGACGCTATCAGAAAAGAGCTTGAGGAAAAAGGGGTCATCCTTGAAGATAAGAAAGACAGGACCGACTGGAAGATCAAGGTCGGCTCGTGAGTGGATATACGGCCTGAATCCGGTGCTTGAGGCAATAAAGTCCGGAAGAAATATCAGGGGCATTCATCTGTCTTCGGGCAGACACGAGAAGATATACGAGATAAAAAAAGAGGCTGAATCCAGGAATATCCCTGTAAGAGTAGCAGACCCTGGTTTTTTCGAGAGCACATTCGGGAAGGGCCACCAGGGTGTGGCAGCGGAAGTTGCCCCAAAGGAGTACATCTCTCTTGATGAATTGCTTGAAATCCCCGCCGGGAAGAAAGAACTCCCCTTTTTTCTGATAGTTGATTGTCTTGAAGACCCCAGGAATCTTGGGGCGTTGCTGCGGGTGGCCGACGCAGCAGGGGTCCATGGAATAGTTCTGCAGGCGTATAGATCTGTCAGTCTCGGAGCAGAGGTTGCCAAGGTGTCTGCCGGCGCTGTGGAGTATGTTCCTGTTACTATGGTCCCGAATATCAAGTATGCTATCAACGAAATGAAAAAAAATGGTATACTAATTATTGGTGCTGAGGCGGCTTGCGGAGAAGACGCCATGGGATTTGGATTTAAATGTCCCCCTGGCTGTTGTGATTGGTTCCGAGGGAAGAGGAATCAGGCAGACGGTCCGCTTATTGTGTGACGTCCTTGTGAATATACCGATGCGGGGCATAATAAATTCCCTCAATGCCTCTGTTGCAGCGGGTATATTAGTTTTTGAGATTTTGCATCAAAGAACGAAAAAATAATCGAAAATAAGAGATTAAGCTTGATTTTCCCCTATAACCTTAATTTTCTGCAATTGACCTTTTTATAATAAATATTGTTTAATTGAGATTCTAATAAAAAGGGGTTAGTGTTGTCTTTTTCGGCCCCGGTGACGATTAGAGCGTGTTATGAAGCCACCGTAGCTCAGCTGGCAGAGCAGCTGATTTGTAATCAGCGGGTCGGGGGTTCAATTCCCTTCGGTGGCTCCAGGGAGAGGTTCCCGAGTGGCCAAAGGGAGCAGACTGTAAATCTGCCGGCGCAGCCTTCGGAGGTTCGAATCCTCCCCTCTCCACCAGCTTAATTTGTATTTGGGATTTTGACGGCATGAGGCGAGAGTTCGGGGCTGCGGGAAGGGAAGATTTTTGTATGGGCTCCGAATTGTTCTTTAGATAGCTCTGAATTTGATAGTGCGCGGGAGTAGCTCAGTGGTAGAGCGTCAGCCTTCCAAGCTGAGGGTCGCGGGTTCGAATCCCGTTTCCCGCTCCAACAAAAGCGTAGGCATGGCTGTTCAAGTTCAGATGGGCTACGGCATCTAAATGAAGTCAGGTTGCCCATGTAGCTCAGTTGGCAGAGCACATCCTTGGTAAGGATGAGGTCACCGGTCCGATTCCGGTCATGGGCTCCAATAATATGAATGCAGAGGATTATGAACAATATTAAGATTAAGGCAGGCTTTGAGCGCAGTGCAATAAACTGTAAAAAGATGGCTGCTCTCAGCCGGCTGCTAATAGCGTAAAAGAGGAGGGAAAATGGCAAAGGCAAAATTTGAGAGGTCAAAGCCTCATGCGAACATAGGGACGATCGGACACGTAGACCACGGGAAGACGACATTGACATCGGCGATCACGAAAGTATTGGCGATGAGCGGTGGAGCGACGTACCGTTCATTTGACAGCATTGACAATGCGCCTGAAGAGAAGGCAAGGGGCATAACGATAGCGACGGCGCATGTAGAGTATGAGACAGCGAATAGGCATTATGCGCATGTAGACTGTCCCGGGCATGCGGATTACATAAAGAACATGATTACCGGAGCGGCGCAGATGGATGGAGCGATCCTTGTAGTGTCGGCGGCAGACGGACCGATGCCGCAGACGAGGGAGCACATACTATTGGCGAGGCAGGTAGGAGTGCCGTATATAGTAGTATTCATGAATAAGATAGACATGGTGGATGATCCGGAGCTTTTGGATTTGGTAGAGCTTGAGATGAGGGATTTACTGTCGAAGTATCAGTTTCCGGGAGAGAAGATACCGATAATCCGTGGCAGCGCATTGAAGGCAATGAACAGCACTGCAACGGAGGCCAGCGGCGAGGACTACAAGTGCATACTGGAGCTGATGGAAGCGGTAGATACGTATATACCGACGCCTGAGCGGCCGATAGACAAGCCGTTTTTGATGCCGATAGAGGATGTATTTTCGATATCCGGACGCGGGACGGTAGTAACGGGCAGGGTAGAGCGCGGAATCGTGAAGGTAGGAGAAGAGGTAGAGATAGTAGGATTGGGAGATACGCGCAAGACAGTGGCAACGGGAGTGGAGATGTTCCGGAAGCTGCTGGATGAAGGCCGGGCGGGAGACAACATAGGGGTGTTGCTGCGCGGAATCGGGAAGGAAGATGTAGAGCGCGGGCAGGTGTTGGCAAAACCCGGGAGCATCACGCCGCACACGAAGTTCAAGGCAGAGGTGTATGTGCTGACGAAAGAGGAAGGCGGGAGACACACACCGTTTTTCAAGGGCTACAGGCCGCAGTTTTATTTCAGGACGACGGACGTCACCGGGGTGGCGCAGCTGCCGGAGGGAGTAGAGATGGTAATGCCCGGAGACAATGTAAGTCTGGTAGTGGAGCTGATAGGGCCGATAGCGATGGAAAAGGAACTGAGGTTTGCAATCCGTGAGGGCGGCAGGACAGTCGGCGCGGGCGTTGTCACCGAGGTAATACAATAAGCAAAATGAACATTGCAAAATGCAATATTAAGGAAGATATAAGAAATGCGTGATATAATTCTTTTTCAGTGCACGGAATGTAAAAACAGGAACTATTCGAGCATGAAGAATAAAAAGAATACTACAGAAAAGCTCCAGTTGAAAAAATACTGTAGTCATTGCAGGAGGCACACGGCGCATAAAGAAATAAAATCGTAGGCCAGTAGCTCTAACGGCTAGAGCATCGGACTCCAAATCCGAGGGCTGGGGGTTCGAATCCCTCCTGGCCTGCCAGCTATAAAATGAATTGTTTAGGTCGAAAAGGCAAGGGAAAGAATTATGCTGGATAAATTAAAAGAATTTTTCAGGGAAGTCAAGGTCGAGATAAAGAAAGTTGTTTTTCCTACCAAGGATGAACTTATCGGTTCAACATGGGTCGTCATCATAACGGTGTTGATTGTTTCTGTATTTCTCGGGATCGTGGATCTTGGCCTCTCTAGATTAGTTGGGATGGCGATTAGGTAGACCATGGGAAAAAACTGGTTTGTTGTACACACATATTCGGGTTTCGAAGAGAAAGTGAAACTGACTATTGAGGAGAAAGTGGAAAAGCAACATCTCGATGAAAGGATATCGAGAATATTGATACCTACGGAAAGGGTGATTGAACTCAAGGGGGGAAAGAAGAAGGAAAGCGACAAGAAATTTTATCCCGGATATATCCTTGTCGAAATGGAATTGGACGACGAAACATGGCACCTTGTGAGAAGTACCCCCAGAGTGACCGGTTTTGTAGGCGGCGCAAAACCAGTTGCCCTTTCAGAAGAAGAGGTCTCAGTAATATTGCAGCAGTTGGAGAAAGGACCTGTGCCCCAGGTCAAGACCCAGTTTCAAAAGAGTGAGAGCGTCAGGATTATTGACGGACCTTTCACGAATTTTATCGGCAGTGTCGAGGATGTGGATCTGGACCACGGCAGACTCTGCGTCATGGTCAGCATATTTGGCAGACAGACACCGGTTGAATTGAATTTCTTCCAGGTGGAGAAAGCCTGATAAGTTATAATGAAAATTCTAAATTCTAAATTCGAAATTCTCAAAATCTTGATATGCAATCAGTTAGATTTTAGATATTAGGATTTAGGTTTTAAAAAAAGGGGGTTTTATGGCTAAGAAGAAGGAAGCAGTTGCCCAGGTTAAACTTCAGATACCGGCAGGTAAAGCAAATCCTGCGCCGCCGGTAGGTCCTGCGCTCGGGCCGCATGGCGTCAATATCATGGAATTCTGCAAGGCATTTAATGCGCAGACCCAGGCTCTGGGAGACACCATAATTCCGGTGGTATTGTCGGTGTATGCAGACAGGTCGTTTACTTTTATAACAAAGACACCGCCTGCATCGGATCTCCTGAAGAAGGCAGCAGGTATCATAAAGGGGTCGGGTGTGCCCAATAAGGAAAAAGTCGGCAAGGTCACTGCAGCACAGATCAAAGAAATAGCCCAGAAAAAGCTTCCTGACCTTAATGCTTTTGCCTTGGACAAGGCAGAGGATATCATCCGCGGCACTGCACGAAGCATGGGCATTGAAATAACAGACTAAAAGGATAAAGAGGTAGAAATGGGCAAGAAATTAACATCAGTCAAGGAAAAGATTGATATTACCAAACAATATGCTCTCGATGAAGCAGTAAAGATGGTGAAGGAATCCACTTGTACAAAGTTCGATGAAACCATAGATCTGGCAGTCAATCTTGGCGTGGACCCAAGGAAATCGGATCAGATGGTGCGAGGAACAGTCGTTCTTCCCCACGGTATAGGCAAAAAAGTCAGGGTCCTTGTTTTTGCAAAAGGGGAGAAAGAAATAGAGGCCCGCGAAGCAGGGGCCGACTATGTAGGCGCCGAAGACCTCGTTGAAAAAATCAGCAAGGGATGGCTTGATTTCGACAAGTCGGTTGCGACTCCTGATGTTATGGGACTCGTTGGAAAACTTGGCAAGATACTGGGTCCGAGAGGACTCATGCCGAACCCGAAGGTCGGTACAGTTACATTCGACATTGCCAAGACCGTCAAAGAGATAAAGGCAGGAAAGGTTGAATTCAAAACTGAAAAAGCGGGAATTGTTCACGTTCCGATAGGAAAGATTTCCTTTGGTGAGGACAAACTCCTTGATAACGCAAAAACAGTAATCGGTTCGATTATAAAGGCGAAACCGGCAACAAGCAAAGGAAAGTATCTGAAAAAGTTGTCAATTTCGTCAACTATGGGACCGGGGATTGCCGTTGATGTGGCGTCTCTGGGGAAGGGGGTGTAAGCTGAACAGGACAGAAAAAGAACAGGTAATTGAAGACCTGAAAGACGGATTCAGCAGAGCAAAGGCTGTGGTTTTTACAGATTACAGGGGATTGACTGTTGCTCAGCTCTCAGAGTTAAGAAGCATTCTCAGAGAGGGCAATTTCGAGTATAGGGTGGTCAAGAACACCCTTGCGAAGATTGCTTCCGACGGCACCTCGGTGTCGGCGGCAAGAGATGCTTTCAAGGGTCCGGTTGGGATAGCCATCAGCTATGATGACCCTGTCCTGACCGTAAAGAAGATACTTGAATTCTCGAAGAAGAATGACAAGCTCAAAGTCGGTGTCGGTCTTATTGAAGGCACATTGTGTGCAGCGGATGAACTGAAGGCGGTAGCGGATCTCCCGCCCAGGATCGTGTTGCTTTCAATACTCGCAGGTGTATTCCAGGCGCCTCTCAGCAAGCTTGCTCGTTTGTTCAATGCAACTGTCTGCACTTCTGCCTATGCATTGGAAGCATTAAAAAACAAGAAATTCGGTGATCAATAAATATTGAAAGTCAATAGTCGACGGTCGGATGTATTTACGTCTGCCGACTAATGACCAAATAAAAGGAGGATTTTAGAAATGGCTGTTACAAAAGATGAGGTTTTTGAGTTTATCGACAACATGACAATCCTTGATATGTCGAAATTCATTAAAGAGTTCGAGGAGAGATACGGTGTTACCGCTGCAGCGCCTGTTGCTATGGCTGCCATGCCCGGAGCCGGAGCTGCTGCGCCTGAAGTTGAAGAGAAGACAAGTTTTGATGTTATTCTCACTGCCGCCGGAGATAAGAAGATCCAGGTCATTAAAGTTGTAAGAGAACTTACTTCACTCGGACTGAAAGAGGCCAAAGATCTTGTTGACGGAGCTCCAAAACCAGTGAAGACCGGTGTCTCAAAAGAAGAAGCTGAGTCCGTAAAGGCAAAACTTGAGGAGCAGGGAGCAACAATAGAAATCAAATAAAAAGGAGATATATGTCAAGGGTTCTTAGAAAAAGACTGAACTTTGGAAAAGTCCCCCATATCTTAGACATCCCGAACCTCATAGAAATACAGAAAAAATCATATGAAAAGTTTTTACAGAAAGATTTTGCGGCTGATAAGAGGGAGGAAACAGGATTACAGGCAGCTTTTTTAAGTGTTTTCCCGATCATAGACTACAACGAGACAGCCTCCATTGAATTTTTGGGCATACGCTATAGGCGAACAAAAATTCGGTATACGGGACTGCTTGCAGAAAGGGCTTACATTAGCTGCGCCCCTTAAGATAAAAGTAAAGTTGAATCTGTGGGAGTTCGAGCAAAAGGGGAATAAAAGCTTAAAGGAATCAAGAGAAGAGGACGTTTATATCGGCGAGATGCCTTTGATGACCGATACGGGTACCTTTGTTATAAACGGTACCGAACGCGTTGTGGTCAGCCAATTGCATCGGTCGCCCGGTGTGTTTTTCAGCCATGACAAAGGGAAGACCCATGTCAGCGGAAGGCTTCTTTATTCGGCAAGGGTAATACCTTCAAGAGGCTCATGGCTGGATTTTGAATTCGACACAAAAGATATTCTCTATGTAAGGATAGACAGGCGCAGAAAGCTGCCTGCGACTATCGTTATGAAAGCGCTCGGGTATACTAATGAAGACCTGCTGAAGATCTTTTACCCGATCGAACATATTGCCATCACCGGCAATAAATTTACTCGTACGGTCAGTGAAGTCCTTATAGGGCTCAAGTCTGCCATGAACATCATTGATCCTGATACAAAGGAACTGCTTGTGAAGGAAGGAAGCAAGATCACAAGAGGGGCTATCAGGAAGATGGAGGCCGGCAGTATCAAGACGATTTCCGATATCACGGGAAGAGATCATCGGCAGGATAACCCTTAGAGATATTATTGACCCCTCTACCGGAGAAGTACTCCTTGAGGGAAATGAAGCGATTAGTGAAGATGCTTTTAATAAAATCCTTTCGCTTCGCATAGACACGCTTAGTCTGCTCTTTATCGATAGTGTCCATTATCTTCCTTCGCTCAGGGACACCCTGCTGACCGACAAGGTCAGTAACCAGGAAGAGGCGCTCATTGAAATATACAAGAAACTGAGGCCTGGTGAGCCTCCGACCCTGGCTGCTGCAAAAGACCTGTTCAACGGTCTGTTCTTTGATCCGAAACGGTACGACCTTTCTTCCGTGGGCCGGTTAAAACTGAATAAGAGGCTCAACCTCGATATTGCTTTGGAGAACCAGGGTGCTCACTGATAAAGATATCGTCGAAATTGTGAGATACCTTTTCAATCTCAGGACAGGGAAAGGGAGAAGTTGACGATATAGATCATCTTGGCAACAGGAGGATCAGAAGGGTTGGGGAACTCCTTGAAAACCAGTTCAGGATCGGCCTTGTCAGAATGGAGACGGACGATAAAGGAGAAGATGACCCTGACCGAACTTGAGACAGCCATGCCGCACGACCTTATAAATGCCAAGCCCGTGATGGCGGCGCTGAAGGAATTTTTCGGCTCAAGCCAGCTCAGCCAGTTTATGGACCAGACAAATCCGTTGTCCGAGATCACACACAAAAGAAGGCTGTCTGCACTGGGTCCCGGAGGTCTGACCCGGGAGAGGGCAGGATTTGAAGTGCGTGACGTTCACCCCACACATTATGGCAGGATTTGTCCTATTGAGACGCCTGAAGGTCCGAATATCGGACTTATCACATCTCTCGCTTCATACGCGAGGGTCAATGACTTCGGTTTCATAGAAGTGCCTTACAGAAAAGTTGTTAATGGCAGGGTGACGAAAACCATTGAGTATCTCTCAGCCATAGACGGTGAAAAATACATCATTGCAGAGGCGACATCGCCGATGGATGAAAAAGGGAATTTGACAGGAGAGACAGTGTCTGTCAGGGTAGGCGGCGACTTACAGGATGGTTTCCCCTGAGGAAGTAGAATATATGGATGTTTCACCCAAACAGATTGTCGGCGTCTCTGCTTCTCTAATACCTTTTCTGGAAAATGACGATGCGAACAGGGCTTTGATGGGCTCGAATATGCAGAGACAGGCTGTCCCGTTGCTCCAGCCGGAGGCGCCCATGGTGGGCACGGGTATGGAACATGTAGCAGCAAGGGATTCAGGCGCGCTCGTCCTTGTGAAACGGGGAGGAGTTGTTGAGAGCGTTGACGCATCGAGAATTGTCGTGAGGGCAACAGGAAACGGCGGCGGTGTTGATATCTATAACCTTGTAAAATTCCAGAGATCAAACCAGGCCACCTGTGTCAACCAGAAAGCCATCGCAAATATCGGTGATCCCGTCGTTCCGGGCGATATCCTGGCGGATGGCCCATGCACGGAAGCGGGAGAGCTTGCACTTGGCAGAAATGTCCTTGTTGCGTTTATGCCATGGGGCGGATACAACTTTGAGGATGCGATCCTTCTCAGTGAAAGGCTTGTAAAAGAGGATGTCTTTACCTCCGTCCATATTGAAGAGTTCAGTCTGGAGGCGAGGGAGACAAAGCTCGGACCGGAGGAGATTACCCGCGACATACCGAATGTCGGAGAAGAAGCACTGAAGAATATAGATGAAAGCGGAATCATCAGGATAGGGGCGGAAGTAAAACCCGGGGACATACTCGTCGGTAAAGTGACTCCAAAGGGAGAAACCCAGTTGACCCCTGAAGAGAAGCTGTTGCGCGCCATATTCGGTGAAAAGGCGGAAGAGGTTAAAGAGAGTTGTTTATATGTCCCGCCGGGAATTGAAGGCACTGTTGTTGACGTAAGAATATTTTCCCGGAAGGGAACGACAAAGGACGAACGGGCAAAGAGTATCGAAGAAGAAGATATACAGAGGCTGCACCGTGACCTTGAGGAAGAGGTAAGGATCTGTAAAGAGGAAAAATATATAAAATTAAGAGGGACCCTCCTCGGGCAGGTGGTTGCAGAAGATCTGAAGGATTATAAGACGAGGGAAGTTATCTGTCCGAAGGGCAAGAAACTTGCGGAAAAACATCTCGACAGGGTAAAGGATGAGCATCTCATGCGCATCAAGCTTGAAGACAGCGGCGTGCGTGAAAAGATGGAGACTGTAAACCATGACGCCAACCATTACGTCCGCAGTCTTGAATCAAAATATGACGAGTTGATAGAGAGGGTAAAGAGAGGCGATGAATTGCCTCCCGGAGTGAACAAAGTTGTCAAGACATATATTGCCATGAATCGGAAAATCCAGATTGGAGACAAGATGGCAGGCCGCCATGGAAACAAAGGTGTTGTGGCCATGGTCATGCCTGAAGAAGACATGCCCTATCTGCCGGATGGAACTCCCGTCGATATCGTTCTGAATCCTCTTGGTGTTCCATCAAGAATGAATGTCGGGCAGGTTCTCGAAACCCATTTAGGATGGGCGGCCAAGGCTCTGGGAATCCATGTGGCTACACCTGTTTTTGAAGGCGCAAAAGAGTTGGAGATAAAAGATCTCCTGAAGAAGGCCAAACTGCCCTCAACCGGTCAGATAACTCTCTTTGACGGGAAATCAGGAGAGCAATTTGATAAACCTGTTACTGTTGGATACATGTACATGATGAAGCTTCATCATCTCGTTGATGACAAGATCCATGCTCGTTCCATCGGGCCTTATTCACTGGTCACTCAGCAACCTCTGGGCGGCAAGGCGCAGTTTGGAGGTCAAAGGCTCGGAGAAATGGAAGTTTGGGCATTGGAAGCATATGGCGCCTCCTATACCCTCCAGGAATTTCTGACCGTGAAAAGTGACGATGTTACCGGGAGGGCGCGTATGTATGAAGCCATTGTGAAAGGTGACGCAACTCTTGAACCGGGAGTGCCGGAATCTTTCCATGTATTAATAAAAGAGCTCCAGAGTCTAGGACTCGACGTAGAGCTTCTGGAGAAAAAGAGCAAGGGGGAGTAGGTTGACTGAAGATATATATTCTATTTTTCAGAGGCCAAAGGATCCGACAGATTTCGAAGCAGTTCGTATAAGGCTTGCTTCGCCGGAAAAAATTCGGGAGTGGTCTTATGGCGAAGTGAAGAAACCGGAAACGATAAATTACCGCACTTTCAAACCTGAAAGGGACGGACTTTTTTGTGCGAAGATTTTTGGTCCGATAAAGGACTGGGAATGTATCTGCGGCAAGTACAAGAGGATGAAGCACAGAGGCGTCGTATGTGACAAATGCGGAGTTGAGGTAATCCAGTCCAAAGTCAGACGCGAGCGTCTCGGACATATAGAACTCGCTACTCCTGTTGCGCACATATGGTTCCTGAAGGGTCTCCCCAGCAGAATAGGCACTCTGCTTGACATGACCATGAGGCAGCTTGAAAAAGTGCTGTATTTTGAAAGCTACGTGGTCATTGACGCCGGGGACACTCCTCTCAAGGAAAAAGAATTACTGACTGAAGAAGAGTACAAAAAGAAGACGTCGGAGCTTGGCTCCAAGTTTAAGGCCGGCATGGGCGCCGAGGCTATCAGGGAACTGTTGAGAAGGTGTGACCTTGAATGAGCTTTATATAGAACTGAAGACCAAGATAAGCGATGCAGTCTCGCTCGGCGTTAAGAAGAAACTTACAAAGAGACTTAAGGTTGTGGATGCCTTCAGAAAATCCAGCAATAAACCGGACTGGATGATTATGGATGTCATTCCGGTCCTTACCTCCGGACCTCAGGCCGCTTGTTCCTCTGGAAGGCGGCAGGTTTGCCACTTCAGACCTTAACGATCTTTACCGAAGGGTTATCAACAGGAACAACCGTCTGAAACGGTTGATGGAGCTTAAGGCGCCGAGTGTAATCATTAAGAATGAAAAGAGGATGCTGCAGGAGGCTGTTGACGCCCTCTTCGATAACGGCCGGAGAAGCAGAGTACTGAAGACCACAACAAAGAGGCCGCTGAAATCTCTGAGTGATATGATAAAAGGTAAACAGGGCCGTTTCAGGCAGAACCTCCTTGGAAAACGTGTTGATTATTCGGGCAGGTCCGTTATCGTTGTCGGCCCGGAACTGAAACTGCATCAGTGCGGGCTTGCCGAAGAGAATGGCCCTGGAATTGTTCAAGCCGTTCATTTTTAACAAGCTGGAAGACAAAGGGTATGCAACCACTATAAAAGCTGCAAAAAAGCTTGTGGAAAAGGAGAGTCCGGAAGTGTGGGATGCCCTGGAGGAGGTCATCAGGGAACACCCGGTGCTTCTTAACCGTGCGCCTACTCTGCACAGACTCGGCATTCAGGCATTTGATCCTATCCTTGTAGAAGGCAAGGCGATAAAATTGCATCCTCTGGTCTGCACCGCCTTTAATGCCGACTTTGACGGCGACCAGATGGCTGTCCATGTCCCTCTTTCGATAGAGGCTCAGATAGAAGCAAGGGTGCTGATGATGTCTGTTAATAATATCCTTTCTCCTGCCAACGGCAGACCGATAGTCGTTCCGACCCAGGATATGGTCCTTGGCATTTATTATCTGATGAAAGAAAAGAACGGCGTAAAGGGTGAACGGATCCAGTACACCGACGAAGAGATCAAGAAGATCAAAGATCCTTCTGAGAAACTTAAAGCGCTCGTAAACGGCAAATTCCTGAGCCCTGAAGATGTGAGGATCGCTTATGATTCCGGGCAGTTGAGCGAGCATGCGAAAATAGAAGTCAAAATCAACGGAGATTACGTTGAGACGACAGTAGGCAGGATAATCTTCAGCGAGATACTGCCCAAAAGCATACCGTTTTCCATGGTCAACAAAGAGATGACCAAAAAGGAACTCGGGAAATTCATTGACTTTCTTTATAAGAAGATCAGGAAAACGGGAGAGTGTTGTATTCCTGGACAGTCTTGAGCAGCTGGGTTTTAAATATGCGACCAAAGCCGGAATCTCCATATCCATGGCAGACATGCATATACCTTCAAAGAAAGCCGGAGCTTATCGGAACCGCTGAACAGGAAGTTATGGAGGTCCAGAAGCAGTATGCAGACGGTCTTATAACTCATGGCGAACGTTATAACAAGGTCATTGACATATGGGCCAACGTCACTGAAAAAGTCGCTGATGAGATGATGAAGGAACTCGGAGCAGAAGACGGGAAGACTTTTTCAGAAGAGGAGCTGCAGGAACGGAGGGCTTTCAACAGTATCTTTATGATGGCAGACTCCGGGGCACGAGGAAGCACGGCTCAGATACGACAGCTTGCGGGCATGAGGGGATTGATGGCAAAGCCTTCAGGCGAGATTATCGAAACACCGATTACCGCCAACTTCAGAGAAGGACTGACCCCGTTGCAGTACTTCACTTCGACCCACGGAGCAAGAAAGGGTCTCGCCGACACAGCCCTGAAAACAGCAAACTCAGGATACCTGACCAGAAGGCTTGTAGATGTAGCCCAGGACGTGATTATATTTGAAGACGACTGCGGGACAACAGACGGAATCAATGTAACTTCTCTTGTGGAAGGCGGTGAGATTATCCAGCCCATCGAGGAGAGACTCCTCGGAAGAACTGCTAGTAGAAGAGATAAGAGACCCTCTTACAAAAGAGGTTATTGTAAAGAAGAATCAGGAAATCGATGAGGACCTGACTCAGAAAGATTGTCGATGCAGGAGTTGACAGGGCCAAGATCCGGTCTGTTCTGACCTGCCAGTCCAAGTTCGGTGTTTGCATTAAGTGTTATGGCAGGGACCTTGCGCGAGGCGAACTTGTTGAAAAAGGTGAGGCAGTGGGTATTATCGCTGCCCAGTCAATCGGTGAGCCCGGAACCCAGCTTACCATGAGGACATTCCATATCGGTGGAGCGGCGTCCAAGGTTGTTGAGCAGACAGTACTTGAGGCCAAGAATTCCGGGATCATCAAATTTATCAATATAAACACCGTTAAGAACAGAGAAGGCCTTCTTGTTGTTATGAACAGGAATGGAAGCATCGGTGTTGTTGACTCAAAAGGAAGAGAAAAAGAAAAATATTCAGTTGTCTATGGCGCAAAATTAATGGTCAAAGAAGGACAAAAGGTCACTATCGGACAGAAACTTGTCGAGTGGGACCCATATTCAATGCCGATCCTGACGGAACTGGGCGGCAGGATAGCCCACGGCGATATTATCGAAGGGGTCACGGTAAAAGAAGAGGTTGACGAGGTGACCGGACTTTCCCACAAAGTCATTATCGATTATCCCGCAAATATGAGACCCAGGATATCGATCAAGGATGAACACGGCAGGTCAACCCTCAAGATTCCGGGAACTACCGTTCTTGCGAGATATCTGCTTCCTGCCGGCGCGCATATACTTGTTGACAGAAATGATATGGTATATCCCGGTGATATTCTCGCCAAAATACCAAGGGAGACAACGAAGACAAAGGATATCACAGGCGGTCTTCCAAGGGTTGCGGAGCTTTTCGAGGCAAGGCGTCCGAAGGAACAGGCAATTGTTACAGAGATAGACGGAATGGTCGAGTTCAGAGGGGCACATAAAGGAATGCGTGTTGTAGTTGTCAAGGGAGGGGACGAGATGAGAGAGTACCTTATCCCCAAAGGAAAACACGTGGGTGTGCATGAAGGTGACTGGGTAAGAGCAGGCGAGCCTTTGATGGACGGAGCGGTCAACCCGCACAACATACTTGATATCCTCGGCCCGCAGGAACTTCAGCGCTACCTTGTTGATGAAGTCCAGAAGGTTTACAGGCTGCAGGGTGTTACTATCAATGACAAACATATTGAAGTTATTGTCAGACAGATGATGAAGAAGGTGCGGATAGAAGACCCGGGAGATACGAACTTCCTCATAAGCGAGCAGATCGACCGGAAGATTTTCCAGGACGAGAATGCCAGGGTGAAGGGACAGGGCGGCAGGCCTGCACAGGGCAAGCCGTTATTACTCGGTATTACCAAGGCATCTCTCACAACTGACAGCTTTGTGTCCGCGGCTTCTTTCCAGGAGACAACGAGGGTCCTTACTGAAGCGGCAATCAGCGGTTCAGTGGATGAACTCAGGGGTCTCAAAGAAAATGTCATTATGGGAAGAATAATCCCCGCAGGAACCGGGGCCCCGCGTTACAGAAATACCTTTGTAAAGAGGGAGATACAACCTCCTTTGTTAGAGGCAAGTGTTGAAGAATAAGATGTGTTAGGTAGGAAACTTCGGAATAAAAGGCCCTGCTGATGAAGCAGGGCTTTTTATTTTTCAGGAGGTCTTCCCATGAGACTTCTTTTGTCATGCCCGGGTTATCATTTTCATCTTAGCAATAAGCGCGTTGACTGCTATAATAAATATAATATGCTTTGGTTAGCCCTGATATGGACTGACTGCCGGGGACCGGGTCAGGGAGAGAATATGTGAGAAGCATATGAAATTTATTGCTGACGCCATGCTCGGCAGGCTGGCAAGGTGGCTCAGGTTTCTGGGGTTCGATACCCTGTACTATCCGGACATACAAGACAGCAGACTTATTAAGATTGCCCTGGAAGAAGACAGATGCGTATTAACCAGGGATACACGCCTGGTGCAGGTCAGAGCGTTGAAAGACTATCTGCTTCTCCATGCGAATAGTACTTTTCAGCAGCTGGGCGAGGTGAATGATGCCTTGCATCTGGATCAGGTACATCTGCCCGGCAGATGCGTAGCCTGCAACGGCTCTCTTGAAACTGTAACGGATAAGAATCGGGTCAGGAATTCGGTGCCTGAATACGTCTTCCTCAGTTTTGACGTATTCTCCAGATGCGCTGACTGCGGAAGGGTTTATTGGGAAGGGTCGCATTCAAGACAGTTCAGAGAGATGCTGGGGAAGATTAAGCATCTCAAAGACAACCACTTGACATAAAAGCGCTTTTTATGTAAACATAAATAACATAGTAAATTGTATAAAAACAACTTGGAGGTAAGGATATGCCGATTTATGAATATACGTGTAAGGATTGCGACGAGTATTTTGCGTTGCTTCAATGGGGGAATTCTGAAGAGGAAGTTGCCTGCACAAGATGCGGCTCAAAGAATGTGCAGAAACAGCTTTCATCTTTCAGCTCCTCTTGTTCGACCGATTCGGGTTCTTCCTACGGAGGCTCTTCAGGTTTCAGCGGCGGTGGCTGAAGGCCTTCCGGCTGCTAAACCTTGCGTTTAGCCTGAAAAAAGTCAGACTATTCCCTGTTTCAGAATATCGTGAAGGTGAATGATGCCGAGGGGTTTGCCTTCGGCGTCAGGGACTATGAGGGCGCTTATCGAATAGCTTTCCATAATAGATAATGCCTTTGCCGCAAGTTCATCTTCCGATATCGTCTTCGGGTTTGTAGTCATTATCTCTCCGGCTGTCATCTCAAACAACTTGCTCCCCCATTTCTCCAGCCCTCTTCTGACATCTCCGTCTGTCAGCACGCCTGCTATAGAGCCGTTTTTATCAGTCACAATCGCATGCCCCAGTCTTTTTGAAGAGACCTCCATTATGGCCTTTGACATCGGCATCCCGAACGGGACAACCGGAAGGCGGTCTTCGCTGTGCATCAGGTCTTTGACTTTAATGAAGAACTTCTTCCCGATGCTTCCCCCTGGGTGGTAAAAGGCAAAGGCCTCTTCATTCAGCCCGCGCTTTACAAGCAAGCAAACAGCTATTGCATCGCCCATGGCCATGGTAGCGGTTGTTGAAGCCGTCGGGACAATCCCCATGGGGCATGCCTCTTCCTTCACTGATATATCCAGGGTTACGTCGGAGACCTTTGCAAGGGTCGAATTGGTATTCCCTGTAAGGGATATCAGATTGACACTGAACCTCTTTAAGAAGGGGACGAGCGCTGTAAGTTCATTAGTCTCCCCGCTGTTGGATATTGCTATAATAATATCCCGGCTGGTAACCATGCCGATATCTCCATGACTTGCCTCCGCAGGATGCAGAAAAAAGGCGGGGGTGCCGGTTGAGGCGAGAGTAGCGGCTATCTTCTTGCCGACGAGGCCTGATTTGCCCATGCCGGTCACAACTACCCTGCCTTTGCATTCATAGAGCATCTCCACAGCCTTCTCAAAATCGCTGTTCAATTTGTCCGTCAGGGCAGAGATAGCAGCAGCCTCTGTCTTCAGTACTTTTTTAGCCACATCAAGAATCTTATCCATTGGTTGTCCTTCAGGGAATTATTAATACGTTCATAAGTAAAACCACATTTAGACACCCTCCCCTTTATCCCCTCCCCTCAAGGGAGGGGCAATTCTTAAGTCCCTCTCCCTTGAGGGGAGAGGGCAAGGGTGAGGGTGTATGGCTTTTCTAATGAACTCTTTAGTAATGGCTAAGGTATCAGCTCTCTTATGGATTTGACTGTTCTCAACATCTTCTCCAGGGCATCAAGTTTTATCATATTGGGACCGTCGCAGAGGGCTTTGTCCGGCTCAGGATGGACCTCCATGAACAGGCCGTCCACACCGGCTGCAGTCGCAGCCCTTGCCAGAGTTTCGGCAAACTCTCTTTGCCCGCCGGAGCTCTTGCCCATTCCTCCGGGAAGCTGGAGGCTGTGGGTCACATCAAAAATCACCGGGTACCCGATGGAGCGCACGATGGGAAAGGACCTAAAATCCACGACCAAATTATTATATCCGAAAGATGTTCCCCTCTCCGTAATAAAAACTCTATGATTGCCTGTGGAGGTAAACTTTTCAATAATATTCTTCATATCCCAGGGAGCGAGAAACTGCCCTTTCTTGATATTTACAGGTTTATCAGTCTTTGAGGCGGCAAGGATCAGGTCAGTCTGCCTGCACAGAAAAGCCGGGATCTGGAGCACATCAAGAACCTCTGCCGCCGGCTTTATCTCCTCCCGCGAATGAACATCGGAGATAACCGGGATGCCGAATCTGGACCGCACATCCGAAAGAATTCTCAGGCCTTTATCGATGCCGGGCCCCCTGAATGAAGAAACCGAGGTCCTGTTTGCTTTGTCATAGGAACTCTTGAACAACAAGGGAAGGCCCAGATTACTACAGATGGTTTTGAGCCTTTCCGCCGCATGAAAAACAATCTCTTCACTCTCGATTACGCATGGGCCTGCGATGATGAAAAGGGGATTGTTTCCGCCAAGCTTTGTGTCTGCAATTCTTATTTCCCTTGTCAATCCTGAAATGGAAAAATTCTCAGACATCGTCTTTCGATTTCTTGTGCAATGCGCCGCTTTTCTCTTCGGTATTCATCTCAAGATATGGGAAGAGAGATCTCTTTTCTCTGACAGCGGCATCTATAAAGGCCCTGAATAACGGGTGCGGATCTGTGGGCCTTGACTGGAATTCCGGATGGAACTGGCATCCGAGGAACCAGGGGTGGTTTTCGATCTCCACAATCTCGACCAGTTCTTCATCAGGGCTCAGTCCTGATATCTTCAGTCCGTTTCTTGTGAGAATGCCCCTGTAGGCGTTATTGAATTCATATCTGTGCCTGTGCCTTTCGGATATTTCTTTTAAGCCCGTACGCCTTTAAGGCATGGGTGCCTTCCTTGAGCACACAGGGATAGGCCCCGAGCCTCATGGTCCCGCCCTTATGGGAATTCTCGGAACGCACCTCAATCCTTTTCTTTTCTGAAGTCATACCAGCGTTCCATGAGATAGATGACAGGGTCTTTGGTATTTAAATCGAATTCGGTGCTGTTTGCAGCAAGGCCGCACATATTTCTTGCAAATTCTATGACGGCGCATTGCATGCCGAGGCATATGCCGAAATAGGGTATCTTCTTTCTCGCGTGCAAATTTTACGGCTTTAATCTTGCCTTCAATCCCCCTGTAGCCGAACCCGCCCGGGACAAGGATTCCGTCTGCTTCACCCAGGAACTTTTCAGGCCCGTGAATTTCTATCTCTTCGGAATCGACCCACTGCATATTAACGCGGGCGTCGTTTGCTATGCCCCCGTGGACGAGCGCTTCCATCAGGCTCTTGTAGGAGTCTTTCAGCCCGGTATATTTCCCGACAATGGCAATGGTGACCTCATGTTTCGGCTCCTTGATCTTTCTGACAATATCTTTCCAGAGAGAGAGGTCGGGCTCGTTTGGACTGAGATTGAATTTCCTGCTGATAAGGTGATCGAGTCCTTCAAAATGCAGCATAAGCGGCACTTCGTAGATCGTTTCTACATCCCGCGCCGAGATGACGGCGTCCGCATCAAGGTTGCAGTGGATTGCGATCTTCTTTTTTGATTCCGGCGGCAGCGGCCATTCTGTCCTGCAAACAAGGATATCAGGCTGGATACCGATCTCCCTGAATTCTTTAACGCTGTGCTGTGTCGGTTTTGTCTTCAGCTCGCCGGCTGTTTTAATATAGGGGATCAGGGTAAGATGCATATAGAGGACATTTTCCCTGCCTACATCGTACCGGATCTGCCTGATCGCTTCAAGGAACGGAAGGCTCTCGATGTCGCCGATTGTGCCGCCGATTTCAACAATGACAATGTCGTTATCATTGCTTACCGATTTGATGGCCTTTTTTATTTCGTCGGTTATATGCGGAACAACCTGGACGGTCTCTCCGAGATAATCTCCCCGTCTCTCTTTTGTGATGACATTGTAGTAAATCTTGCCCGTAGTAAAATTGTTTGCCTGTGCAGTCCTGATCGATGTGAACCTCTCGTAGTGGCCGAGATCGAGGTCCGTTTCCGCTCCGTCATCGGTAACAAAAACTTCGCCATGCTGAAAGGGGCTTAATGTGCCGGGGTCGACATTAATGTAGGGATCCAATTTCTGGAGCGTCACCTTCAACCCTTTTGCCTCCAGCAGTGCGCCGGTTGCCGCTGCTGCAATGCCTTTGCCGAGCGCTGAAACAACGCCGCCTGTTACAAAGATATACTTAGACATTTTTCCACCCTCTCCAAGTCCTCAGGAGTATCCACTCCAAAGGTCTCAAGGAATGTTTCCTTAACTCTTATCTTCAACCCATTCTCGATGGCCCGCAACTGTTCGAGTTTTTCAACTTTTTCCAGTTCCGTCGGCTCCATACCGGCAAGGGCGAGGAGGACATCCCTTCTGTAACTGTAAATGCCGATATGCTTATAGTATTCCGGCGTCCGTATCTCCGAGTGATGAGCGCGAAACGGAATCGGAGCACGGGAAAAATATAGGGCAAACTTTTCCTTGTCAAAAACAACTTTTACGACATTATAGTCAAGGATTTCTCCGGGAACTTCAATTTTCTTTATCAGAGTGCCTATGGACGCCCTTGTGTCATCAAGGGCCGTGATCACGTCATCTATCATCTCAGGACGGATTAAGGGTTCATCGCCCTGCACATTGACAATTATATCATAATCCAGAGAGGCTGCGACTTCAGCAATCCTGTCAGTGCCGGAGGGATGGTTCTTGTCTGTCATGACTGCCTTCCCGCCAAAGGCAAGGACCCGTTCGAATATGGTCTCGCTGTCTGTTGCAACGATGACTTCCTTTGCAAGACGCGACTGCTTTGAGTTCTCATAAACATGCTGAATCAGGGGTTTGCCCTTCAGGGGGCAGAGAGGCTTTCCCGGAAAACGGGTCGAATCATAACGGGCAGGGATAATGACGGCAACAGGCATAATTGTTTTCTATCATTATATACTGCCTGACCTTACCTTGACAATAGATTTCATCGACTTGAGGACAATTTTAAGAAAAGTGAAGTATAATAAATAACTTGCAATGGGCTTCATTGAAGGATTACATCTTGCAGGATCAGAAAGGACGGAAATTTGGACGTATCAGGAGTTATACAGCAGATAATCATATCAGCATTTCCTATCCTTATTGCGATTGTCTTCCACGAGCTTTCACATGGTTTCGTCGCCTATAAATTAGGAGACCACACCGCAAAAATGATGGGGAGGCTCACCCTTAATCCCATTGCGCATATCGATCCGATCGGGACAATCGTGATGCCCATTATGCTTCTGGTTCTGACAAACGGTCAGTTTGTCTTCGGATATGCCAAACCAGTGCCGATCAACCCGATGAACTTCAAGAATCCGAAGAGAGATATGGCTATATCAGCGGCTGCGGGACCTGTGACCAATATTCTTCTCGCTGTTGTCAGCGTCCTGATTCTCAAATTTGTCGTCGGCCCCTTGTCGTATGTGCTACCTGCTGACATTAGTGCCACAATAATGACTCCGCTCATCATGATTTTTCAGTCAAGTGTGGCCGTCAATGTGGTCCTTGCTTCCTTCAATATGATTCCGATACCTCCTCTTGACGGGGGCAGGGTGTTGACAGGTCTGCTGCCCTACAGGCAGGCCGCTGCTTTCAGCAGGATTGAGCCCTATGGTTTTTTTATCGTTATCTTACTGATTGTGACCGGCATGGCCAACTACTTTATAATGCCCGTCGTGCATCTGTTTCTGTCGATTCTTCAGGTTTTTTAAGATCGGATGTAATTCCTCATGTTCAGAAATGCATCTGTTTGTTGTGAACATTTCAGACAGGATTTGAGATATTTTTCTAATAAATCAAGCGAGGTGAGAGTCAGATGAGCAAAGAGAGAGTTCTTAGCGGAATGCAGTCAAGCGGCAAACTGCATCTCGGAAATCTGGTTGGTGCACTAAGAAATTGGGTCAGGCTCCAGGACCAATATGACTGTTTTTATTTTGTCGCGGACTGGCATTCACTGACAACGGGTTACGCGGACCCTTCAACCATAAAGGAGTCTACTAAAGACCTGCTTATTAATTTCCTGGCTGCGGGTCTTGACCCTGAAAAATGCACGATATTTATTCAGTCGAGGATCCTTGAACATGCTGAACTGCATCTGCTTCTTTCAATGATCACGCCTGTCGGCTGGCTTGAAAGGGTCCCGACCTATAAAGAGAAACAGCAGGAACTCAAAGAGAAGGACCTTTCCACATACGGGTTTCTCGGCTATCCATTGCTCCAGACCGCGGATATCATAATCTACAGGGCAAAATATGTTCCTGTTGGTATAGACCAGGTGCCCCACCTGGAGATAAGCCGTGAGATCGCACGACGATTCAACTATCTTTATAAAGAGATATTTCCCGAACCCGAGGCTTTGCTCACGGAATTTCCAAAGGTTGTCGGCGTGGATGGAAGAAAGATGTCAAAGAGCTATGACAATGCCATATACCTTTCCGACAGCCCAAAAGAAGTTGATCGGAAAATAAGGACAATGGTTACTGATCCGGCAAGAGTAAAAAAGACCGACAGGGGTGATCCTGAGTTGTCTCCGGTCTATCAACTGCACAAGGTTTTCTCTTCAAAGGAAGAGCAGGAAGAGGTTGCAGCCGGATGCCGAACAGCGGGAATAGGGTGTATTGACTGCAAGAAGATCCTGATCAAGAATGTCTATAAAGTCATGGAGCCTATCTGGGCCAAGAGGGACGAACTGCAGAATAATCCTGAGTTGCTGAACCATGTTGCAGACAAAGGCACTGCAAAGGCAAAGAAGGTGGCTGAGGAGACTATGCAGCTTGTCCGCGCGGAGATGGGGCTATAATAGACCTGTATCTTTTTTGGATATACAAAAAGATACGAACAAAGAGATTTTAAACAAGCTGATGTAGTGTTACAGAAATCTTTAAATAGAAGCCCTTGAAAAAATATATTTGTCGTCATTCCCGAGGTCAGTAATCGGGAATCCATTTTCAATTCAAGAAGTTGGCGCACATGTGAATACCACCTTCGGCACACAGTAGATGCATTAAGCACGGGAATGACGACTTTTTACTAGTGCACTCAACATTGAAGTCGGATAAAGGCTTGAACAAAAATACAGGTAGCTTTTTGCTGCAGAAATTGAGCCATATGCCTTTCCAATAATATTTTGGACAGCGATGAACTGGATAGTATTTTCAGGTTTAATTTTGGTTATTAAGCCTGAAGAGGGTTTTCGTCCAGTTTTGCGCCTTCAAGGTTTGCTCTTGTCGTGTCCATGCTATTTAAATGGGTGCCTCTCAGGTCTGCCCCGGCAAGGTTGGCAGCTACGAATACAGTCTCAATAAGGGATGCGCCTCTCAGGTCCGCTGAAGGACAAGTCTGCCCCGCTTAAATCCGTTCCATGCAGCATAGCTCCGCGAAGGTCGGCGCCTGCGAGATTTGCTCCTATCATACTTGAGCCGTAGGCCTTTATGTTTTGAAGTAGTGTATTTTTCGTCCGGATCAAGACAGCCTCTGTCATCTGGAGATTAGCGCCTGAGAGATCAGCTTTCTCAAGAATTGCCGCAGTCAGTCTGGAATTTGTGAAATTAGCCCCTCTCAGGATTGCTTCAGTGAAATCAGCCCCCATGAAAGAAGAAAAAGTCAGGTCCGAGCCCTCAATGTTTGATCTCCTGAAATCAGCCCCTATAAAATTTGAACTGCTCATGTTGCTGCCTGAGAGGTCCGCATCTTCAAAAGAGGACATGCTGAGATTTGAACTGCTCAGATTCGTTCCACTTAGATTGCAGGACCTGAAAACGTACAGAGATGAGATCCAGGTTACTCAGCATCAGACCGGAGAGATCATATCCTGAAAGGTCGCCTGTCTCTTTTACTCTATTGATGACCTGTTGCCTTGTGAGCCGTTCCACACAGCCTCTCCACCATTTTATTTGTTTGTAAACCTGATATCCAGGAGATGAGTTGAACAGGAAATGCACGGATCATAAGACCTGACGAGCATCTCAAGGGCAAGTGTGATCTCCTCTTCGCTCCTGTCAAGGATCTCCGGCATCAGCTTCATCATATCATATTCGATGTTTCCGGTATTCTGGTTTGTGGGGATTACGCAATTGGCATTCATGATTATTCCGCTTTCATCGGTCTGATAATTGTGGAAAAGAATGCCCCTCGGGACCTCAACAGCCCCGACCCCGTTGCCTGCCCTTACAGGAATTCTGTGCTGTTCGTTGAGTCCCACAACAATTTCCTCAGCATAATTCAGCGGGGCGTGTTTCATGTCTTCAAGGAGAGAAATAGCATGTTCGAGGCAATGCACGCACTCTATCAGTTGGGCAACAGTATTCAGGTACGGATTTATGCACTTGGGCTTCAGTCCCGTGGCAGCTGCCACCTCTTTGGCCTTTGGATGGAGCTTTTCAGAATTGAGGTTAAACCTTGCAAGAGCGCCTACTGCATAAGATTCCCGGCTGAGCTTCGTATGTTTGGCGGAAGAGTAGGGCACAACAAACTCATTCGTAATCTCCCTGTAGTCTTTCTTGCTCATTCTCACCCCGTCCGTTGACCCGATATCTCCCATCAGGAGGGGATATTCACTGTCGTCACTAACAAGCGCAACATATTCAGAATCCCGCTCAAATGACGGGAACTTGAGGGTCAGGGCCAGTTCCACGGTCGCATCCATATCAGTCCGCATTCCTTTAAGCATGTTTAGCATTGAGTCAATGTCTCCGGGTTTCGGAACCTTGGTGAATCCCCCTACAATTGCTGAAATCGGATGCACATGCCGTCCAACGAGGACATCACACACATCGTTGCATACCTTCTTCATCCTCAGCGCCCTTCGCACTACCTCATTGTGACTGCTGATCAATGGGACAAAACTTTTGACGCCCAGAAGGTCCGGAGCCACAAGCAGGTATATATGCAGGATATGGCTGTCAAGAATTTCAAGGTCCAGCAGGAGTTTCCTCAGTTTGATCGTCTGCTCAGTTGGAGTAACGCCGAGGGCATCCTCTGCTGCCTGAATAGACGCAAGGGTATGACCGCATGCGCAGATGCCGCAGATCCTGCTGGTTATGTGCTGGGCTTCAAAGACCGAACGGCCCCTGAGCATGCCTTCAAAAAAACGGGGCGCCTCTACGATATCCAGACGGCAGGTTTTCAGTTCCCCGTTCTGCACATCGATAACAATATTGCCGTGACCTTCAACCCTTGTGAGGTACTCGACATTTATCTTTATGGTTTTATTCATATTATCCAAGCTCCCTGCATTTGTTGTACATATTCATCTTATTTAAAATGAGCTCCGTGGAGATCTTGTATTTTGCTATTACATCCTGCGCGCCCTTTTCATTCGGGTTGCTGACCATGCCCCGGCATCCATAGCAGATGTTGCCGTTGTTGATGCACCATGAATTGCATCCCGCTTTCGTGACAGGCCCCAGGCAGGTCACCTTCCTCTCATACATGCAGACATTTTCATTCAGCTTGCATTCAACGCAGACCGGATAGTCAGGCACATAATAAGGGATCCCCTGCAAGGCCGCCTTGAGAACGCTCACAAATTCAGGAATGTACACAGGACAGCCGTGCACAAAATAATCGACTTTCACTATCTGGTGGACTGCTTTGGTAAGCTCCGTAGGAAAGAACTGATAGCTGTTGCCGTACACATATTCCCTTATATCGGCGAGATCGAAATTATTCTTCATGCCGTTTACGCCGCCGATGGTTGCGCAGGAGCCATAGGCAATAACAACCTTTGCACTGCTTCGTATCTTCTTGATCCTCTGCACAGCATGGGCATCCGTAATGCTGCCTTCCACAATGGCAATGTCATATTTCTTCCCCCATTTTTCCGACATCACCTCCCGCCATTCAACAACATCTATGGCTCCGAGCACATCCAGGGCAGCTTCTCCCATATTGGCGACTTGCAGCTGGCACCCTTCGCAGCAGGCAAAATCAAAAAAAGCTACTTTCGGTTTCTTCATCTCAAATAGCCTCGCTTAAGTTTTTAATTTGTTCGTAGTTGAATACCGGGCCGTCCTGGCAGCAGTAAAGGTTCTGTATCTGGCAGCGTCCGCACTTCCCGTTGCCGCATTTCATATTTCGCTCAAATGAGAGGAGTATCTGCTGCTCCGGGATCTCCTTTGATAAGAGTTCCTTGATGACAAAATTATACATGACCGGCGGCCCGACAACTGCGGCAAATGTCCTCGCAGGTTCAATATCCACACCGGGAATGAGAGTAGTGATAACCCCGACATTTCCGGCCCATTCAGGGTCAGCCCGGTCTACGGTACAGGCATAATGGAGGTCTGTCCGTTCATTCCATTTTTCAAGTTCATCACTGAAGAGCATTTCCCTGGGTTCCTTGCATCCGAAAAGGATATGGACCTTCCCGAAATCACGGCGGTTATCAAGTACATAGGTAATCAGGGAACGCATGGGTGCAAGTCCCAGACCTCCCGCAATAAGCAACAGGTCATTGCCCTCAAGAATCCTTATCGGAAACCCCTTGCCGTAAGGACCCCTTATGCCTATTTCATCGCCGGCCTTCAGTTTGTGCAGGCTCCTGGTCACTTTCCCCACAGCCCTGACGCATAACTCAAAAGAGTCGCGCTTTGTGGGAGAGGAACAGACAGAGATCGGGACCTCTCCTATGCCCAGCAAAGAGACCATGACAAACTGCCCCGGCTCATGATCAAGGACCTCGCCGTCTGCAAGGGCAACTTCAAAGAGCATTTCATTAGCCGTCAGTTTCTTCGTCTTCATGAATCCCGGCCTTTGTCAGTCTGTAGGTTGAATCTTTTATAACCACCTTTTCCATACTCTGTCCTCGCTCTCTTTTATCAGTTCATGAAGGGTCTCTTTCAGGCTTATGCTTGCCATACAGGTGCGTGTGCACCTGCCGCACCCGGTGCAGAAGAAACGTGAGAATCTGTCAATCGGGTAGCGGAATTTGCGGTAATATCTGTGCCTCTGTCGTACAGACCTCTCCTTCCGGAAATTGAAACCGCCTGCCACCTTCGCAAAAGGTTCAAGCTGACAGGAATCCCAGACGCGGTATCTTCTGCCCTGTTTCATATCCAGGTCCATCTCGTCACTGATATCGAAACAGTAGCATGTAGGACATACATTGGTGCAGTTCCCGCAGGCCAGACAGCGCTCTTCGAGGTCTTTCCATACATGGGACCTGAAGGACCTGTCGAAGAGTTCAGGTATATGCCTGCGCTCTATCGGCACTTCATTGCTGAATATCTCCCTTTTTTTATCACGAAGTTTGCTCAGATCATATCAGACTGTTCGAATCAGCCTTTTCAAATGTCCCGGATCCTGCTACGATTTCGTCTCCTCTTTTTGTGCTCACATGGACGATGAAATAATCTCCCAGATCTGTGAAGAAAAGGTCATAGCCGCTGCTCGGGAAACTCGCATTCACGAGATGACAGCTTGCATACTCGTCGCAGTAGTCATTGCACTCAAGGCCGATCAGAGTTATCATGTTTTTCCGAGTCAGGTAGTTATAATCTTTAGGACGTTCTGAAAGGACCATGTTCAGGCATTGTATCCCCGCAAGATCGCACGTGTGCAAACCAAAAATCGTCATCGGTTCGTACTCGACAACAGGCTCGGCACTGAAACCCTTGCCGGTCTTGAATTCAAGCAGGGTCTCGCGTTGCGGCATAAAGAACTTTTTTGCCGGCAAGATAGTCGGGATATACTTCAACGCGATCTGATCGCCGGAGACCACTTCCTCATATGCGAAATTATTATAACCCTTCGCCACCGGAGCAACCAGTTTCTGCATTTCAGAGAGATCTGAAATGAACTCATTGAACTTCTCCTTCTTGAGGATTACATATTGCATTTCTTCCATGGCAGCCTCTTTGTTCTTGGTCTGGATTTTATTTATTTAGAGTCTGTGTGTAAAGTGAATATATTAACACCCTCCCCAACCCCTCCCCTCAAGGGAGGGACGATTTTACTACCCTCTCCCTTGAGGGGAGAGGGCAAGGGTGAGGGTGTTAATCAGTTTATACACAGAACTCTATTTAGTCATCAAAAAACCGAACCTCTAAACGGTGAAAAATGCCGGCACACAATCACCGGGCTTTATTTACTGTAGATATTTTACTGAACCACTGTCAAGGCAAGTGCGCCGCGCCAGTGTAGTGTTTCCAACTCTTCTTTACATATGTTTCGAGTGTTTTGAGTCGTCATTCCCGCAGTCCTCAAGCGGGAATCCAGGGCTTCTTTGTTTCTTAAAGACAATGGATTCCCGATTACTACCTCGGGAATGACGACAAAGAGATTTCTTCAAGGGCTTCCTATATAAAGCTATTTCTGTAACACTACGCTAAAACTCTTTGAATACCTTGGCTAAAGAATCACCGGCCACGTGCATTTTGAATTCATTGAAGTAGCCGAATGGGGTGAGCATTATCTCATAGCCGGTTCTCTGCAACCTTTCGATGACGTCGTCAAGGAGCGCCTTTGCAAAATCAGGGGAGGACTTGCTGGATGAGAGGTGGTTGAACGAATGGAGCACTACTTTTTTTGTGTTGAATTTTCCGGCGATCCACTTTGAATTCTTTACGAATTTCTGGATTACGCTTTCCCTTTTACCCTCATCTTCCGCCTCAACATGAAAGAAGATTACGACCGCCTTTTCGATTGCATCCTCTTTATCGTCATCCGGCACATCCGGCAGGCTCTTCGTCGCGGTCTTATACCACCACTCATTGACATAGAACATTAAGAGTTTCATAATGCACCAATTATATCAGATGCCGGAAGAATTCCGGCTTGTGTTGTAATGGTCCGCTACAAGAGTCTCCGTTTCTTGAGGGAGTTCATTTGTGAAGGTCGTACTGCGTCTATCTCGATATCAACAAGAACGGTACCCCCTAATTTCTGCTTATTCTGCTTTTTTTGAATCTGCTTCAGCAAGAAAATGCGTCAGGAATTCAGCGTCGTTTGGGGCCAGATCAAACTTCAGACAGGCTTCGCCGATCAACTTGGAGAGGCCGGCTCCAGGATTGTCGACACGCTCGTCGGATATCCACTTTACCGCTCTTCTAAGTTGTTCACCCTCAGGGAGAATGCTCATTATCTTTTCCTCCTACTATGTTTTCGAAATCGCATTTATAGTTTATCAGATACAATACATTATTTTAATAAAGGTTGAAAGAGCCTGGGTAAAGGCTGAGAACGCTATTGTCAAAAAATGTTCCGGTCACTTATATTCTTTATGAAAGGACAAAACAATGATGTTGATGAAGAATCCCGGAGTCCGGACAAGGTATGGTCTTGTTTTTTGCGGTATTTTGCTCTCGATTGCGCTTATTGTCAGCCTCTCCCACGCAGCGGATATTAGAGCCTCGTCTGCTTATGAACAGGAACTTCTGAAGTGTATAAACCGGCACCGTATCAATAACGGATTGGCCCCGCTGTCTTTTGATGATACCCTTGGGAAGATGGCAAAAAATCACAGTAACAACATGAACAATAATCAGGAATTAAATCATGACCATTTTGATGACAGATTCAGGCAGTGCGGGCGGGCATGCTGTGTGGAGAATATCGGGTGGAACTACATGACTCCCGAAGAGCAGTTCAAAGCGTGGAAAAATTCAAAGGGCCACAACAAAAACATGCTGAATAAACAGATAAGACACGCAGGCATTTCAAAAGTAGGGGCCTATGTGACATTCTTTGCATGTGACTAACTCAAAAAATGCATTTAATAAAAAAGCAGGGAGGCATATGGGCAGAAAAAGCTTTGCAGCAGCCCCTTAGTGAGACATCTGATATCCATTCACCCTATATGTTTTTATGTGATAGCATTTTGATATTTGCATAGAGCTAAATCCTGCATTGTAAAGGTTTTTATGACCATATGCTTCTCTGTAAATTCTTCGATTTGCATTTCTTGGGTTAACCTGAAAAATGCAATTCAGATAATATCAGGCCGTCATACGGCCGGAAAAAAACTTTTAATCAATATGCAACACCACGGAATAACTGTTGAATATGACCCATACCTGATCATCCCTTTTGAAACCCATCATGCGGGCCTTCTCTGTGGAAACTATGGAGCAGAGTTCTGTGCCGTCTGAAATACGCACGACATATTCTGTGGTAGTCTCTCCTTTATTAATACGGACGATATTTCCGAGCAAATCGATTTTCCGCTGTAGATTCTGGTTCCTTATCGCTTTTCTGTAAAATCACCCACGGAGCTTTTACCTCTGCTGTAATCAAAGATCCCGTTTTGAGTCCGAGCCGTGACAGGCTGTCCCTGGTGATTATTGTTGTTACCATATCGCCGCTCAGCGTAATCATCTCCACTTTTGCCTGAATGTCTCCCTTTTTGATGGAACTGATTTTACCGAAAAAGCTGTTCCGGGCGCTTGTTTTACGATCGCGATTCCTTTTCGATAAAGTGTTTTGCCACCTGCTGCATATCAGCATCAGAAAAGTCAACATAGGAAGCCGTCATGTTGAGCGTGGAATGGCCCAATATCTTTTGCACAACCGGTAAGGGCATATTGCTCTGCATGAGTTCTATGGCCCGGGACCTCCGTATGCTTTCCGGAGCGCCCATGGCAGGGGGAAAGCCGGAGTCTATCGCCCGTTCGTAAAATTTGCGGCGAACATGACCGGGGTCTACGTTGAAGAAATTACCCAGATATTTTTTAAAGGCAGAGTCATTCAGTGAAGACTTAAGTTCTTCAGAGAGCGCCTCTGGTATCTGGATTTCCCGCGCCAGCCTACCGGTTTTCTTTTCTGCTCTCCCCAAAAACACCAGGTGATGTTTGAAATCGACATCCTGAAAAGGATTAAGGGCCAGCACTTCGTTCAGCTTGCCTCCCGTGTAACGGATCAAGAGGAATATCAGCAAGATCCTCCTGCGGGACAAACGGACATCAGCCCGTGGCGCTCCGTCCGCCCAGCTTCGAAATGACTGCTCCAGGCGATTCATCTGAACCGTATCAAGACAGTGGGATTCATGCGGCATTGAGACAATGCGTGCATGGCTTGTTCGCTCAGTCATCGAGGACTGTGGTCGCTTGTTTTTTATCCCGAAACATCACTCATTATTATAACAGTGACGACTACAGATTGTTTCTCTGAGTCACTCACTAAATCCATCTCCTAAAGTATCAAAGTTGGTCTTCATGGTATATTGACATCTGATATGTTATATGATATTGTTATCAACACGATAACTTAATTATTCGTGTTAATAGGTTAACATATTTAAGGAGGTATTTATGTATTTCGAAACTGCCGGAGTCGAAGTTGCTCCCTGGATTCCTCCCCTTGTTGCACTGGTCGTATCTTTCTTTACGTCCATGGGCGGTGTTTCAGGTGCCTTTCTTTTACTGCCGTTCCAGATGAGTTTCCTTAATTTCACAAGCCCGTCTGTGAGCGCTACCAACTTTGTCTTTAATATCGTTGCCATTCCGAGCGGCGTATACCGCTACCTTAAGGAAGGCAGAATGGCATGGCCATTGACGTGGGTTGTCATTATAGGCACCCTCCCCGGCGTCTTTATAGGATACTATCTCAGAGTTCTGTATCTTCCCGATCCGAGGACTTTCAAGCTCTTCGTGGGATGCGTGCTGCTTTATATCGGCGTCCGGCTTCTTTATGAAATGACGGGTAAGGCAAAAACAGGCAAATCGAAGATGAAAGAGCTTGAAGATAAATTCAGGGAAAGAACAAAACAGATTAAAGACCAACAAAAGAGCAGAGTGGCATCGGGGCTCCCTCCAGAGGCTGTCGTCAAAACAGTTTCAGTGAGTTTTACGAGGATAGAATACGAGTTTTGGGGAGAAAGGTTCTCATACAGCACAATCGCTATGTTCTTCCTCGCTTTTGCAGTCGGAATAATCGGCGGCACATATGGGATCGGCGGAGGAGCCATCATCGCGCCATTCTGCGTTGCGGTATTCCATCTGCCCGTTTATACAATTGCAGGCGCTGCCCTAATGGGGACATTAATAACTTCAGTGGCAGGGGTAGTTTTCTACAGCATCATTCCCGCAAAGGCCGGGATGGCTACTTCACCTGACTGGCTGCTTGGTTTTCTTTTCGGCGCAGGCGGATTCATCGGCATATACCTCGGCGCCCGGTTTCAGAAATTCGTGCCCCAAAAGGCCATCAAGCTGATGCTGGGTACGATTATTGTTTTCCTTGCAATCAGATATATTTCACAGTATTTTATGAAATAGGAGGTGTCATATGAACGGATTAGCCCATATTATTCATAAATTTTTTCATCCAATCATCATTCCGTTTAGACTGAGTTTGTTTTCTCGACAACTATGTGCCCGTCTCTCACCTCATAAATCTTATCGAAGTTTTCGACCATTCTGATGGTCGTGAGTGACGACCAGTATTGCCGAGTGGTTCTCCATAGCCAGTTTCTTTAGGAGCGCCATCACATTTTTGCCATTTTCCGTATCAAGAGCAGCGGTCGGCTCGTCTGCGAGTATCATCTTCGGCCTGTTTGCCAGAGCCCTCGCAATAGCCACTCTTTGCAGCTCTCCGCCGGAAAGCGCAACAGGGTAATTATTCAGCCGATGGCCCAAATTAAGTGCTTCAAGCAGCTCGATCGCCCGTTTTTTTGCGTCCTTCGCTGCAGTATCATTTATTTCAAGGGCAACCATGACGTTTTCCAATGCGGTCAAGAAAGGTATGAGGTTGTGGAATTGAAAGATGAAGCCGATCTTCTCCCGACGAATTCTCTTCAGGTCAATTCCCGGAATCCAGCTTTCGTCAGCTACAGTTGTGCCGTCAAGGATTACTTTGCCATGTGTGGGCTCATTAATCAGGCCTACAGAGGTAAGAAGAGTGGTTTTTCCAGACCCGGATGGTCCAAGAATGGCTACCAGTTCACCCGGCGCAACTTGAAGAGATGCCTCTGCAATGCCGGTGACTGCCGTGTCTCCTTTGCCGTATATCTTCGTCAGATTTTGCACATCTATCGCCAACATTTCAACCACCCAAAGCCTGCGCCGGCTCGATCTTGAGCGCCTTGCGGATGCCCACGAAGCTTGAAATCATACAGATAACAATTACAATTGCAAAAAGAGCATACAGGTCAAAGGGAATCAGTTCTATACGGCGCGGGAATTTTTCGTAAGTCAGTTTGATCAGGATATAGCCTATCCCATATGCTATTACCCCCATGAGGAGTGACTGCTGGAGGATCATTCCGATAATAACATTGTTCCGCGCGCCCATCAGTTTCAAGGTTGCAATGACTTTTATCTTGTCGAGAGTCGAAGTATAGATGATAAGGGAAATAATGACTGCCGAGATAATAAGCAATATGATCCTGAAGAGACCCAGCTGCATCCTTGCTTTTTCGATCATCCCCTTGGAGAGGATTTTTGACTGCTCTTCGTTGGAAATAGCGCGGTAGTGGTTCCAGCGGCCAATTCTCTCCTGGACCATTGTCAGGTTTGATCCAGGCTTTAACTTAACCACGACAGCATTTACCGTATGCGTAGATTCCTTTAGTTCAGCAATGTTTTGCTGCAGGGATTTTGCCTGCGCAGCGGAAAGAGTCTGAATTCCGGCCAACCACGAAGAGACTCTTTCACGGTCATTTCTAATAGCGTCATTGTCGTACTTAAACTGAATCTCCTGCGCATCTGATAGACTCACGTATATGACAGGGTCGCCACCGGAGGAGACTATTTTCCCGGTGATTCCGACTACTGTATAGTCATGGAGTCCCAGGTGGATATTTTCACCGATCCCCATCTTCATGCCCTTAGAGACCACCATTTCGTAATGCTTCTGCCGGATATTCCGTCCGGCAGTAATGGTTGGTGGCCCACCGAAGCCGTTGAGATCATACCCGATGACAAAAAAACGGAAAGGCTTCCCTATCCGGTCGATCTGGACAGTCTGGAAAGAAAGAGGCGTTGCCTGTGCTACTCCCGGTACCAGTGCCATCCGGTACTTTATGTCTTCCTGGATGCGGGAGGATTCTGCAAAGGGTCCATTTGTATCCTGCTGCACAATCCAGAGGTCAGCCTTGGTGGCATCGAGAATTGATAAAGCATCGGCAATAAGTCCCCGATAAATTCCGCCCATGCTCAACACAACGCCAAGAAGGAGACCTAACCCGATGGAGGTGAGGATAAAACGTCCCCGATGATAACGTATATCGCGGATGGCAAGATTCATTTTGATATCTTTACCTTCATGCCATCCCGAAAATTTAGCATTACCTGCGGAGGGGCCATCGCGATTTGTTCAACACCCGTAAGCCCCGCCAATATCTCGGTAAAATTTTGAGGGTCTTCAATCCCTTCGGTAATCTCCCGAAATTTCAGCCTGCCTTTCTCTACAAGGAATACCCCACGGCTTTTCCCTTTTGAGACGAGCGCTGCTGACGGTATAGACAGTACGCCTTTCCCAGCTTCAGTTGTGATGTGGACATCAGCCTGCTCTCCCAGTCGGAAATCCTTTAGCTCTGGTGTAAAGGCCACATCTACCTCCAGTTCTTCAGTAACGCGGTCGCTCTCGCGTCCAACTCGCACCACCTGTCCCGGCAATTGCTTGCCTGGCATAGAGCGTAAGGTGATTTCAGCTTTCTTGCCGACTGCAACACCTTTCAACTGAGATTCGTCAACATTAGTCTTTACCCAGACGGTCTCAGGATCAGCAAGCCTGAATATAGACATCCCAGGTGTCACCGTGGCCCCTTTTTCCAGATCCCTGGAGATAATCACTCCATCCTGAGGCGCATAGATAAGTGTGTCGGCAACTTTGCTCTTCGCCACTCCAAGCCCGGCCCGATTTGCCTTTTGCCCCATCCGGGCCGATTCCACAGCGGCAGTGCAGCGGGCTACTTCCTCTTCAGCCACTTGGTAGCTGTTCTCATACTGCTCGGCCTCCTGCTTCGAGACCAGATTTTTTCCAACAAGATCTCTGTAGCGCCGGAAGTTATTCTCTGCGAGTTTCAAGTTTGCCCTGGCCTTCTTGAAGTTGGCCATCTCTACATTCAGGGTAGCATCGGCCCTGCTGACTTCTGCCTCCGACTGGGTTTGCTGCTGGATTACATCATCGTTTTCAAGCCTGGCAAGAAGCTGGCCTTTCTTAACATGGTCACCCTGGTCTGCATACAATTGGATAACTTTGCCGGTTGTCTTGCTGGATATCCCCACCACAACCTTGGCCTCAACCGTGCCGTTGCCGTAAACCTGCGCTGTCAGGTCACGCCTTTCAGCAGTTACGATCTTGACCGCCGGAGGCGCAAATACAGTTATTTTGAGCAGTACGATAGCGGCTACCAGCGCTATTGGATAGATCAATAACTTTCTCTTCCTCGATAGAGTTTCAGTCAGTTTCATTTTCACTCCTCACATCTTTTCTTTTTACCCACTTTCAATCTTACCACTTGACATCCATCAACTTTTGTTTATATATTAACAGAAATAGGAAAATATGTTAAAGATATTTTCGCAATATATAACCTATAGTCTGCTGAAATTGGGGCATGGAACTCATCTCGCCGATGCTGTAGAGTTCTTTGTTTACGATATAATCAAGATATTTCTCCTGCTTTCGGTCATCATATTTACAGTATCGGTAATTAGAAGCTTTTTCCCTCCCGAAAAAACGAAACGCATTCTGTCTCATAAAAAGGAGTTTATAGGGAATATTCTGGCAGCCCTGCTCGGCATCGTTACCCCGTTCTGCTCATGTTCTGCGGTTCCTTTGTTTATCGGATTTGTGGAGGCCGGAATTCCCCTGGGCGTGACATTTTCATTCCTGATCTCATCACCGATGGTAAACGAAGTTGCCATTGTGCTGCTTTTCGGGCTTTTCGGCTGGAAAGTTGCGGCGATTTATATGGGTACCGGTCTTCTTGTTGCGATATTCGGCGGTCTCATTATCGGGAAACTGAAGCTTGAAAAATGGGTTGAAGAATATGTTTATACATTCCATGACGGGCAGGAATATGAAATACTCAGGCAGAGTTTCAGGGAAAGGCTCCTGTATGCAAAGGAAAATACCACGGATATATTAAAAAAAGTATGGCTGTATATTATTATCGCGATCGGGATCGGCGGATTTATCCATGGGTATGTGCCCGAGGACTTTCTTGTCCATTATGCGGGACCAGGGAATCCTTTGGCGGTTCCTGTTGCGGTACTGCTTGGAGTGCCTCTTTATTCTAATGCGGCAGGAGTCATTCCAATCGTCTACGCCCTGATGGAAAAGGGATTGAGCATGGGAACAGTGCTTGCCTTTATGATGGCGGTAACAGCATTGTCTCTCCCGGAGATGATAATCCTCAGGAAAGTCTTAAAGATACAGCTGCTGGCCGTGTTTGCAGGAATAATGACTGTAACCATAATAGCCGTGGGCTATTTGTTTAATGCAATCTTATAGGAGGTTAAAATGGAAATCAAAGTCTTGGGACCCGGTTGTCCCAATTGTTCGATGATGGAAGAGCTGGTAAAAAAAGCGGTGAAGGAACTCGGCATTGAGGCAAAAATCGAAAAACTGACTGACTTAAGAGAGATAATGAAATATACCATGTCAACACCCGGACTGGTGATCAACGGCAAACTGAAGCACGCAGGGAAACCTTTGCCGTCTCTTGAAAAGGTGAAAGACTTGATAAGAGCGGCGGCGTAGCCATGCAGGATATCTTAAACATCTTCAAAGCCCTCTCGGAAGAGACAAGGTTGAGGGTCTTAAGGCTTCTCCAGCATGGAGAGTTGTGCGTCTGCGATATTAGTTGCGGCCCTGGATATGATACAGCCAAAGGTCTCTTTTCATCTTGCTGTCCTGAAAGACGCAGGATTTATTAAAGACAGAAAACAGGGCAAATGGGTCCACTATCGTATTGATGATTCGGATATGTTCAGAAGGTTCCTGCTGCTCTCAATTCTCGAAAGGATTGATGCCGAAGCAGTGAAAGAGGATGAAGAGAGGCTGAAAGAATTTCTGAAGAGAAAAAAAGAAAAAGCGAATATCGTGGCATTGCCCGATAGAGAAATCTGTTGCGGGAGGTAGGAGATGCTGAAAGTCATGTTTCTCTGCACCGGCAATTCCTGCAGAAGTCAGATGGCGGAGGGTTTTGCGCGGGAATCAGGCAAAGGGATAATCGAAGCATACAGCGCAGGTCTCAGCCCGGCTGGTCTGAATGAACGTGCGGTGAAGGTCATGCGTGAGATAGGTATAGATATATCTCAACAGAAATCAAAACCGATAGACGAAGAATTGCTCAAAACAATGGATGTAATTATCACCCTCTGTGACAATGCAGCGGAATCCTGTCCATGGACACCCCCTGAAATCAAACGCGTTCACTGGTCTTTGGAAGACCCTGCAAAAGCAACAGGCACTGAAGAGGAAGTAATGAATGAATTCAGAAGGACGAGAGATGAAATAGAAAGAAAAGTGAAAGATTTCATCAATGAGGTAAAGCATGTCTGAAGTGGTAAAGAAGCTGTCATTTCTCGACCGTTTTCTGACCTTATGGATATTTCTGGCGATGTTCATAGGGGTTGGCGCAGGATATCTTTATCCGCAGATCACCGATTTCTGGAATAGATTTCAGGTCGGAACGACAAATATCCCCATAGCTATCGGCTTAATCCTCATGATGTATCCGCCCCTTGCCAAAGTAAAGTATGAGGAACTGGGAGAGGTCTTCAGAAATAAGAAAGTTCTCGGATTGTCCCTCATTCAAAACTGGATCATCGGGCCGATTCTGATGTTCCTGCTGGCGATCATTTTCCTCGGCAATTACCCTGAATATATGGTCGGCCTGATTATGATAGGCTTGGCCCGCTGTATCGCCATGGTAATTGTATGGAATGATCTTGCATGCGGCGACAGAGAATATGCTGCCGGGCTTGTTGCTTTCAATTCGATATTTCAGGTGCTTTTCTTTTCACTGTATGCCTATGTCTTTATAACGGTGCTTCTTCCTCTGTTTGGATTAAAAGGCGCTGTAGTGAATATTACCATTGCACAGATTGCGAAGAGCGTATTTATATATTTGGGAATCCCATTCATAGCGGGAATTATAACCCGCTTCAGCCTGATACAAGATAAAAGGGTAAACTGGTATGAAGAGGCCTTCATCCCGAAAATCAGTCCCGTCACTCTTGATTGCTTTGCTTTTTACCATAATTGTCATGTTTTCTCTTAAAAGGTCAATACATTGTCAGACTGCCGTTTGATGTGATAAGGGTGGCAATCCCGCTTTTCATTTACTTTCTGCTGATGTTCCTTGTCTCCTTTTATATGGGAAGAAAACTTAACGCCGGATATGAAAAAACCGCCACACTCTCGTTCACCGCTGCAAGCAATAATTTTGAACTGGCAATTGCAGTAGCGGTATCCGTGTTCGGCATTAATTCCGGCCAGGCCTTTGCTGCCGTGATAGGTCCCCTGGTAGAAGTGCCTGTTTTAATCGGTCTGGTAAATGTAGCGCTGTATTTTAAGCGGAAATACTTTGCTGCCGAGTATTGCCAGATTAAAGGGACTGAGCCGTTATAATCGGTGCAATAGTTGAATAAACATTAAGGAGGTTGTAATTGAATATCAGAAAGTTGATTAAAAGCTCTGCTCTTAATTTTTGTGGTTTTGAGTTTTGCGGTTCTTATTTACAAAGAATTCTCTCCCAAAAGCGAGAGCAATGCTGACTGCCGTCGCAGCAACACAGGTTGATAAAATGTCCGTATCCGAAAAATCTTTGCCGGTCCCGGAGAGTCAGCCCTCAAAAGAACCCGCAACAAAGCAGAAGGAAAAAGCCCCTTCACCTCTGACTGAGGTGAAAGCTCAAAATTCCAAGGTGATCGCATATCTATTTCCATGGGACGTTCAGATGTTCGACATGCCGACTATTGAAAAATATTCGCATGACGCCATTTACCAATATTTTGCAAAAGAACTGTCAACCGGGAAACTGGAATTTAAGTCGGTAAATGTTGAAGAAGAGGAAAACCGCCATTACATCAAGGACTATCAGTTATTTTCGAAATCTCTCATCCTAGTTTTGTACAAAGATGACAAACAGGTGAAATGGAAGAATCTTCCCGATGTCTGGAAGCTCGTGAGGGACAAGGACAAATTCTTTCAGTATGTAAAAGATGAAGTAGAGAAATTTCTTAAAGGAAACGTAACTGATGGAAGTTGTTTTTTTAGCTTACAGCCGTATGGCTTGGAATATTGACATCGGTCAGTCCATGTCCACTGGCTACGAATATCGCTGCTGTATCCTTTATTTCACGGCGGATTACGCAAAGGAATACCGTATTCTTATCCGGCATCCTCTACACCCTTGGAAGGAGTCTCACATATATTGTCCTTGGCGTCCTTATCGTAAAAACACTGGTAGATGTCCCGATCCTGTCGGATTTTCTCCAGAGATATGTCAACAAAATCCTGGGCATCGTACTGATTCTCGTCGGGATGGTACTGCTTGATCTGTTGCGAATACCCTTGTCTCTCCCATCGGTATCCGAAAATGTCGCAAAAAAACTGGTTGAAAAGGGAACCTTTGGTTCATTGCCTCTGGGCATCCTGTTTGCGCTGGCATTCTGTCCTGTCTCGGCTGCCCTGTTCTTCGGCGGGTTGATTCCCATTGCAGTAAAAGCACAGTCAGGAATCGGGCTGCCCCTGATTTACGGAATCGGCACCGGTCTTCCTGTCCTGCTCTTTGCTTTCCTCGTCGCAACAGGCACAGAGCTATATCAATAATCTCTACCACAGGATTACAAGAATTGAGTTTTATACAAAAAAGATAACGGGGATTATTTTTATTCTGGTAGGCATTTACTATGCCTTAGCATATATTTTTGAAATCGTTTAAAAACAGAAACTGTCTCAAACCTGAAAAGGAGGAGTGAAATGTGTCTTGGGATTCCATCAAAAATCATTAAAATGGAAGGTTCAAATGCAACAGTGGATGTGTACGGTGCTCAACGCAATATAAGTTTGCTTGTTCTTGATGAGCCGGTCAATATCGGAGATTATGTGATTGTCCATGCAGGATTTGCCATCACAAAGATGCGTGAGGATGTCGCGAAAGAGACGCTCGGATATTTCAACACATATCTCAGGAATGGAACTGGAACAGACGCTGGAAGACAAACTGAAGATCCTCTATTTACAACCTATGAACTGATAAGCTGCTGCTCATTTCACATGAGTCAAGGATGCAAAGGGCCAAAGGCGTTAGGCAAAAAGACCCTCGGAACCTGTCCATAACAGGAATCTGAGAAGCGCAGTATGGAAATTGATGAGAATAATAGCATGCTTATGAAGCATTACTTGAAACTATTCAAAAGTTTGTACACCAAACGACTGCAGCAAGCTTGCACGGTTAAATTCGAAAGGGTCCGAGGGAAAACGCGAGAACTTTACCTGCTCGCAAAACAAAGGCAAAAGGGCTGTGACGGCATGGGTGAGGTTGCAACACTCAAGGATGAATTGATCTATCTCACTGAACGGAATGATCCGGTACTGCAAAGAGAAAGGATATCTTAGAGACGATGTTTCTTACGATATCGATTTGATTGCTCGTGATATTTGCAAGATACAGCCGGAATGATTGAAGACAAAACATATAAGAAGGAGGACAAGGATGAACAATATTCAAGAATATTTCGAGACAGGTATTAAATTTCACGGGCATAAGTGCCCTGCAATGCCGATGGGCCTGAGAGCAGGCCTTGCAGCCATGAAGGCGCTCGGTGTTGAGAGATCGAAGGACAAGGAACTCTTTGTCGAAGCGGAAACAGGCAGCGGTCATGCGGCAGGATGTTTCCTGGACGGGGTCATGACCGCGACAGGATGCACTTATGGTAAATCGAACATCAAGAAGCTCTATTACAGCAAGATGGCTTTTACCCTAATCGAAACAAAGACCGGCAGGGCGGTAAGGGTTTCTCTCAAACCTGAATTCTTTGAAAAGGCCCTCAATTCGCCGTTTGTGCAGGAACGAAAAAAGGGCGTGCCGCCTCAGGACATACCCGCTTCGATCACGGACCCTTTGGTCGAACGGATAATGGGACTTCCCGAAACCGATTTTCTGAATATCAGCGATGTGTTCCAAAAGGAGATGAAAAAGGGCGCCGGAAACTTTGAGGTGAAACGCTGCGCGAAGTGCGGAGAAGCCGTGTTCACCGACAAGTTGACAATTGCTTCGGACGGACGGCTGCTCTGCATCCCTTGCGCTGAGGCCGAAAAATAGAATGGGGATTTCAGAGCTTCCTTTTTCAGAAATGACATGGTAACTCTTATTTTGGCAACGGTGCTTGTTTTTGTTTTCACGACTGTTCTCACTATTGCCGGGGTGGGTGCGGCGTTTATACTGATACCGGTATTTCTAGCTTTGGGGATTCCGCTGCTGACCGCCATGTCAACCGCCCTTCTTCTGAACGCAGTTGCGATGGTTTTTGCCTCGATAAGTTATGCAAAGGAAAAACTGATCGTCTTTAAGACGGCATTACCGATCCTGATAATTGCATCAATACTCTCCCCACTGGGCGCAAGGACAGCCGAGCATCTGCCAAAAGCTGTACTGTTGTGGATGTTTGTAGGTTTCTTAGTCTTTGCCGGTTCGATGATGTTGTTTTATAAGGCGAAAGAACGGGAAGTCGAAACAGATACAAAAAAGCTCATTGGCTATGGGGTTGGCGTAGGTTCCTTTGCAGGTTATCTTGGCGGACTTTTAGGCGTTGGAGGAGGAAATTTTATCGTGCCGGTTTTGGTCTGGCTCGGATTTAATCCGAAAAAGGCAGCGGCAACAACAGCCTTTATCGTGATATTCTCTTCCTTCTCAGGATTCTTAGGCCATGCTTCCCTCGGGAATATTGATATGAGACTGTTATTGTTCTGTGCAACGGATCGGTTGCAGGCGCTCTGTTCGGGGCGTATCTGATGAAAAAGAAATTGAGCGGTAAACAGGTAAAAACAGCAATCGGGTTGATACTCTATCTCATCGCGGTGAAGATGATCTGGGATTTAATGAAATGAGACTTCTTAAGCCTTTATCGTGATATTCTCTTCATTTCGGGTCTGAAAAAAGAGATAAATGCCAGAATGAATAGCTTGGCAAGTCAGGCGAGGAGGACATGAAGAATCACAAAATTGGGAATAATGATTTTCTTTGCAAAATATCATGAAAACGTCTGCAATTATTTTACTTATCTTGTTTCTTTGTCCGGCCACGGGATACACCAGCATGACCGATGAGACACAAGGTAGTCACACTCTGCAAAACGACATTATACAGGAGGGTTTGAGATGAAGCGACTAATTGTTCTTGCATTGGTGGTTGCCTTTTGCCTGGGTGCCTTCACTCTGCGGGCGGAAAATCGGAAAGAACCGGAGAAAAAGCCTGTAGCGTCAGGAGTCTGCCCGCCTTTTTTTCTGAAGGATGAAGCAGGAAATATTATCGACCCTGTGCACAATATCAATGCCGACAAGCCCTATTCTCCAAAGCAGACCTGCGGCACAAAAGACTGTCACAACTACAACAAGATAACCGAGGGGTTCCATTTTACGCAGGGCAAGGGGGAAAAGGTTCCGGAGCTGTTTGCCAAGAGATATAACTGGGTCAGTTCACCGGGCAACTATGGCGGAACGTGGTGCTCTCCCGCGCCTTTGTATCGGCAGCTGGCGCCCAAAAAGAATGACTAATGCCAGATTGATCGACATGACCTCATTTGATTTTGTGACGGCTACCTGCGGCAACTGTCATCCCGGTGGGGGTCCGCTTGAGTATGACCGTGAGGGGAACAGATACGATGAGTATATGAAAAAGCAGGGCATGAAATCAGGTGAAGAAAACGGCCTGGACGGAGATTATTTCAAGGTCCGCTGGACAGATACGGGTGTTATCGAGGCCGACTGCCTTCTCTGCCACATGCCTGAATATAATTTCAAAGAACGCAACAAACAGCTTGCAAATCTGAATTTCAAGTGGGCGGCAACAGCAGGAAGCGGTTTCGGGAATGTCGACGGAAGCATTAAAGACGGCAAACCCGTGAAAGTGACCTATGATAAGAGCAGGTTTGATGAAGAGGGCAAGGTGATCGTTCACATCGCCCCCGAACCGCGAAATGAGACATGTCTTCAATGCCACAAAAAGCCTGACTGGAAAAAACGCGGAGCGGCATTTTCTTCGCGTACTGATGTTCACATGGCTGCAGGTCTCAGATGTGTTGATTGCCACGCCGCAGGAAGCAAGGCTGTTGATAAGAGAATTCGCGGGAAAGAAGTGCATCAGTTCGGAAAAGGTGACGATCCTTCCGGCTGGGTAAGGAACGATCTTGATAATTCCATGAGAACATGTGAGAACTGTCACATCGAGGGTTGGCGGAATGCGCCAAAGGCATCACACGCCTGGCTGCCTCCTTTTCATATGGAAAAGCTATCCTGTCAGGCATGTCACATCCCGTCCCGTGCGGTGAAAAGCGCACTCGTTCAGGCAAGTGATGTTTTCAACCCTGCTCCCCGTATCACCCCGCCTCCCAAACATATATGGACTTTTTATGATCAGGAGATGAAATTCTGGAACCATTACGGCGAACTCGATCTTTTCACTGCGATGGACCAGCCGACAGATGTTACACGACCGACACTCTTTCGATATAAGGGGAAAATCTATCCGGGCAATCGCGTCCACAGTTCTTGGGTGGGCTTTGAAGAAGAAGGCAAAAATGGTCTGAATCAATTATTCATGAAGGACTTCTTCCAGATGTGGATGCAGCATCAGGCAGATCCGACAAAGAATTATCCTGAACTGTCTGTGATAAAGGATGACAATAATGACGGCATTATCGAAGTGAACAGGCCCGAGGAGATTGATGCCCTCTTAACATCAGTAAAGAATTATCTTAACAATACCGGATTCCCGCTTGACGGAAAGCGCCTGGTCTGGGTCTCAGACAGCAGGGCTTACTATTCATCGAAGGAAAGCCGTGAACTGCCGCGTGAAGAGTATGAAGCGACAGCGTTATGCATCCGTGTATAAATTTTCCCATGACATAGCGCCTGCAAAGGCTGCGCTTGGTGCGGGAGGATGCACAGACTGCCACCATTCCGGGTCGCCGTTTTTTGAGGGCAAAGTTCTGAAGGAGATGTTCTCAGCGAAAGACGGGAAGCCGGTTTGGATGGCGAATTATGAGATATTAGGTATTTCAAATTTCTGGATAAAATCAGGTTCATTTCGTGAGGCATTGTTAAAGCCGTTTCTGTATATCCTTACCGGTCTTCTGATCATTCTCACCCTTGCAGCAATCTTACTGCAACTGGCAGTAAAAAATGGGTTCCTTTCGCCTCAGAACGCAAAACTGCTCGCGTGGGTTGTTCTTGCAGGAGTTATTGTCTTCTTTCTGATAGCATCACTTTCTCCCGGACTTCTGGAATACATGACATTGAGCAGATTCAGCCTTGATGCAAACCATTTCTGGATAGCAGTGATTATCTTCTTGATCTCGATTGCCGTTATGCTCTCACGAAAGGTTGACGAAAAAACGTCAGGGACAGAGATCGCAATGAGAAAATTGGGCTGGTTCTTCATCATAGCGGGCGCACTCTTCGGTATGCTTATTTTGTTGAAGATCGGCGGACTGAGCATTGTAACCCGTTTGGCTTATACTGGGTTTTGATCTCAGCCTTATAGCCATGGTCATAAGCTCTATCATTTCATTAATTATAAGAATTGGCATTGACGGGGTAAGGGCAAAATGACCTGTTGATAGACAGATTGTTCAAGGCTATAATTCTTAAATACCGGTAAAATCTTAACATTATACGTGGTATACCGTTTGCTTTAAATACATGCACTGAAGGAGGATTTTTATACCATCAAAAAGGTAGTCTTATAAAACGCTGATTGGTGGGTCTGAAAAAAAGAAAAATGAAAGATATTTCTAAATCCTCAATGAAATCCTTTATTCTTCGCCTGTTGATTCTGGCTGCCTTGTGTTTACCGGCCATTGCTTATGCTGAAGACTTGCTCTTGGTGTACCGGCAGGCGGTGACGTCCAGCCCTGTTTTGGGTAAAGCAAAGGCCCAGCTTCAGGCGGAGGAAGCTTCCGGTTCTGTGACACGGGCGGCGCTTTATCCTAAAGTAAATGCAAACGCGGGTGTAAGCCACTACCACACGGACATGAGAGGTTTCCCGGCGCTGACCATCGACAAGAGTTACAACGCTGCGAACTATAGCGTTACGCTCACACAGCCTATTGTCAGCGGCCAGGACTGGGCTGCCGTGAAGGCTTCCGAATCCAGGGTCAGCTCTGCGGAAAGTGCGGTGCTGGCCGTTGAACAAGACCTTATCCATCGGGTTTCGGAGGCATACTTTGGGGTCCTGCGGGCGCGGGCAAATGAACGGGTTGTTGCCGGGCAGAAGGATTTACTGAAAAAGATTCTGGATGAGGCGGAGACATTTCTCAGAGTCGGCACAGGCGACATCGTCTCTGTCCGCGAGGCGAGGGCGCGTTTTGATGGCGCCGAGTCGGACCTGATCACTGCTCAAAACGCAGTACGAATTGCGGAACAGACCCTTATGCGCCTTACCCACGGCCCGGTCGGGGTTCTTGACGACCTTGGCAAGATCAGCCCGCAAGGACCAGTTCCGGATGAGGTCGCCCCCTGGACAAAGATGGCCGTGGAAACCCAACCTCTTTTTTTGCAGGCCCAAAAACAATTGCAGGTCTCACTGGATCAGGTTGAGATTGCCCGCCGTGCCCGATGGCCCCATGTTAATCTTGATGCCGGCTATGGTTATGCGAAAGGGCAGCTTCTTCCTGAGATGAAGCGCACAGATCTGTGGGCAGGGTTAGCCTTAGTTCTCCCTATTTATGAAGGTGGTGGAATTAGTGCAGGGATCAGGGAGGCGGAGGCCCTTGCATCGGCAAGCCGCTATAGTATGGAAGATATTCAGGACCAGGTGCGATTTGACACCGAGAGCAGTTTTCTGACCCTTAAAGACAGTGTGGCTCAGCTCGCGGCAGCTGCGCAGGCCGAGGAATCTGCCCGTATATCCATGGAAGCAACGAAGAAGGGCTACGAAGTAGGCACACATTCGATTATCGATGTACTTGACAGCGTTCAAAACTATACGAACATGCGGCGGAATAACTTCATTGCTGTTTACAATCACGTTCTGGCCCGGATAAAACTTAAGAAGGCTGTAGGAGTGGTAAGTATTAAGGATGTTGAAGATATCAACGCCCTATTGAGACATAGACAAGTGGAGAACGAAGATGACGGAAGAGAGGAAAAGAGATGAAAAAAAAGAAGATCATTGGGTCCATAATAGTTCTCCTGATAGTATGTGGCGTCGGCGTGGGGATATATTTGTCTATTCACCATAAGACAACAGCAAATCTGCAACTTTACGGTAATGTAGACATTCGCCAGGTCCAGCTTGCCTTTCATGCTACAGGCAGAATCCGGCAACTTTTGCTGCAGGAAGGCGATCCTGTGAAGCCTGGACAACTTGTTGCCGAACTCGATCCTGTCCGCTATGAAGCGGCTGTCGCGCAGGCAGCCGGTGAGTTGGCATCGCAAAGGCAAATACTTGCGAGTCTTTTGGCAGGGAGCCGGCCCGAAGAGATCGAACAGGCGCGGGCCCGGGTAAGAGCCGCTGAGGCTGCCGTGAAGGATGCTCAGGCGACGTATCAGAGAACAGAGGTCCTCGCTCGCGACCAATACTTGTCGCAGCAAAAACTTGACAATGACGAGAAGGCCTTTAAAAGTGCGATGGCAAACCTGGACGAAGCAAGCCAGGGTCTGACTCTTGCCGTCAAAGGTCCACGAAGAGAGGACATAGCCGCTGCCAGGGCACGGGTCAAAGCTGCTGAGGCAGCATTAAGATTAGCAGAAAGTCAGCTCCTGGATACCAAGCTATATGCTCCCTCCTCGGGAGTGGCCCAGACCCGTGTTCTCGAACCGGGTGATATGGCTTTTCCGGAGACCCCCGTATATACAATAGCGCTTACCAATCCTGTATGGGTGCGGGCATATGTGCCTGAGCCGGACCTCGGTAAGATCAAATTGGGCATGTCCGCAAAGGTCAGCACAGACAGTTATCCCGGTAAAGTCTATGAAGGATGGATAGGCTTTATATCGCCAACCGCCGAATTTACCCCAAAAGCGGTCGAGACCCTGGAGGTCCGAACTAAGCTTGTCTACCAGGTAAGGATCTATGTCTGCAATCCGCAGAACGAGCTCCGTTTGGGTATGCCCGCGACGGTGACCATTCCTCTGAACCAGACTCTCAGGGAAGGAAGTTCTGATCAAGACCGCTGCGGGAATCTCTGATGCCGAACCTGCAACCGGAAAGCATGAGTAATGCTGCGTCCGGAGATTCCGTCATAATCCTTGACAGTGTCAGCAAGTACTTCGTATCCGGGAAACGAAAGATTGCCGCCCTTCAAAATGTGAGCATGTTTGTCCGCAAAGGCCTGATAACAGGCCTCATAGGGCCGGACGGAGCCGGCAAGACAACTCTTATGAGGCTGTCAACGGGCCTCCTTACGCCGGATGCCGGCAGAATAGTCGTCTTCGACAGGGACGCAACTCATGACTCATTGCTCATACAGGCCTCTGTCGGGTACATGCCTCAGAGATTCGGACTGTATGAAGACCTGACCGTCATGGAAAATATGAACCTTTATGCGGACCTTCAAGGGGTCTTAAGAGAATCACGGCCCGAGCGTTTCGAAGAACTCCTTCACATGACAGGGCTGGGACCTTTTGTCTCGCGGCTGGCGGGACACCTTTCAGGAGGGATGAAGCAGAAGCTTGGTCTGGCATGCACTCTTGTGCGCTCGCCGCAGCTGTTGCTGTTGGATGAACCCACGGTGGGTGTTGACCCTGTTTCCCGGCGTGAACTGTGGTCAATAGTCTACCGCCTTGTACGTGAAGAGGGTATGAGTGTCCTGCTGAGCACCGCTTATCTCGATGAAGCAGAGCACTGTAACGAGGTGATCATGCTTCATGAAGGTCAACTGCTGGGACAGGGTCTGCCGGAAACTTTCAGTGCAGCTATGCTGGGTCGTACATACACCGTTGTTGTTCCCGGGATGAAAAACCGTGTTCTGCAAGGCAAGCTCCTGAGAAGCCCTGATATAACGGATGCCGTCGTTCAGGGCGACCGGGTGCGTTTGGTTATGGAAAGCGCGGTCCCTCCGGAAGCGGCAAAACTTCTGCCTTCGGTAAGAGATATGGCGGTGACGCCTGTGAAGCCACGCTTCGAGGACGGCTTTATCTCCATGCTCAGGCTAAGCCGGCCTGTCAAACTAAAAGATATGGGCGAAAGAACGGAGACCGACGCAGCAGCCGGGACTTCCGGTGACCAAGTTATTGAAGTCAAGAATATTCAGCGAAGATTCGGAGATTTCTATGCCGTTAAAGGGATAACGTTCTCTGTAAAGAAGGGAGAAGTTTTCGGCCTGCTCGGAGCCAACGGCGCCGGCAAATCCACCACTTTCCGGATGTTATGCGGGTTATTGCCGCCCAGCGCAGGAAACCTTAGCGTTGCAGGAGTGGATATCAGAAAGGCTCCTGCTGCAGCGAGGGCACACATCGGCTATATGTCTCAGAAATTTTCACTATACGGCAATCTTAGTATTAAAGAAAATCTCAGATTTTACAGCAGTACCTACGGGCTCAAAGGGATCAGCCAGAAGGAGAGGATTCAGTGGGCGTTAGACCAGTTCGATCTTGGCGATATCTCTGAGGTCACAAGTGCAGATCTTTCGCTCGGCTACAAACAGAGGCTCGCCATGGCCTGCGCGCTTATGCACAATCCGGGCATTCTCTTTCTCGATGAGCCGACATCCGGCGTTGATCCGATAGCCAGACGCGAATTCTGGCACCGCATCAATTCGCTGGCGGAACTTGGCGTTACTGTGATGGTGACTACACACTTTATGGAAGAGGCGGAATACTGCGACAGTCTGGCAATCATGGCAGCAGGTGAGCTTCTCGCTCTCGGAACTCCCGCAGAGATCAAGGCAAAAGTCCGGTCTGCGGAACTCCCGGACCCTACCATGGAGGACGCCTTTATCGCACTCATTACGGATAAGGGGCAAGCACAAGAAATATCATGACCTTGCAGAATACAAAAAACATTGCGCATATACCCGATGGAGTCCTTAGGGGTGGAAGGAAAATGCGCCTTAAGGGTCTTGTTCGGAAGGAATTTCTGCAGATCCTGCGGGACCCAAGCAGTATTGCCATCGCTTTCCTGATGCCCGTGCTGCTCTTGCTACTGTTTGGTTATGGGGTATCTCTCGATGCGGAAAATGTACCCCTCGGGATTGTTGTCGAAAACCCGAATGCAGATACGTCAAGTTTCATCGGCTCATTCCGTCAATCCCGCTATTTTTATCCGGTCATCATGTCCACTATGCAGGAAGCGGTAGCGGTTTTGGAATCAGGCGATATCGAGGGTATCATACACCTGAGAGAAGACTTTTCCCGACAATTGAGGGGGGCCGGTGGAGCCCCTATTCAGGTTATTGTCAATGGAACGGATGCGAATAATGCACGGCTGGTTACCGGGTATATCGAAAACACGTGGAGCAAATGGCTTGAACACCGGGCAAAAGCGGATGGCACAACCCTAAAACTGCCTGTGCAAACGGAGCAGCGGGTATGGTTCAACAGCGAACTCCGGAGCCGCAATTTCCTCGTGCCGGGCCTCATCGCCGTCATCATGACCCTGATCGGGGCTTTGTTGACGGCTATGGTCATGGCGAGGGAATGGGAGCGGGGAACAATGGAAGCCCTTATGGTAACACCCGTAGCGAGAAAGGAAATACTATTAGGTAAACTCATCCCTTATTTTACATTGGGCATGGGAGGAATGGCGTTGTCGGTAATAATGTCATTCTTTCTTTTCCGTGTTCCACTGATCGGGTCACTTATCGTTTTGTTTGCTGCGGCTTCGCTCTTCCTGTTTGCCGCGCTTGGGATGGGGCTCCTGATCTCTATCATGGCAAAGAACCAGTTCGTGGCAGGTCAGATTGCCATTATCGTAACATTCCTTCCTGCTTTTATCCTGTCCGGCTTTATATTTGACATCGGAAGTATGCCCTTACCGGTCCAGTTGATCACTCACCTTATCGCTGCACGTTATTTTGTAGCGATTCTCCAGACTATCTTTCTTGCAGGTAACATATGGTCTGTGATTCTGCCGAATGCATTGGCCCTGATTATCATGTCCTCAATTTTCCTCGGCATAAGCATGAGAAAGTTCCATAAACGTCTCGAATAGGAGATTAAAATGTGGCGGCGAATTTTGGCTCTGACACTTAAGGAATTTCTTGCTCTGCTCAAAGACAAGAAAAGCCGATTGGTGGTCGTTGTACCGCCGCTGCTTCAATTACTCGTTTTCGGTTATGCCGCGACATTTGATCTGAAGAATGTTCCCTATGCGGTGTATAATGAAGACGCCGGGTCAGCCTCACGGGACCTGCTTGCAGGTTTCAAGGGTTCGCCCAATTTTACCGAGGTGGCTTCGCTCAGTCAGGAAGGACAGATCGCGCCTCTCATCAACAAAAAAGAAGCGCTTCTTGTTATCCACATAGGTCCTCAATTCAGTAAAGATCTCCTGCTTGGCAGGACCGCCAGGGTACAGGTTATTGTGGACGGCAGAAACTCCAACACTGCCATGCTGGCAATGAATTACCTGGGAACAGTAATCAATCGTTTCAATATGTCGTGGAATGCACTTTCCGGCAAGCCCAACCCGCCTGCTTACGTTGTGACCCGTGCCTGGTTCAATCCGAATCTTGAGAGCCGCTGGTTTATTGTTCCTGGTATCGTGGGCCTGCTCACATTAGTCGTTACAATGATGGTGACCGCGCTTTCAGTCGCCCGCGAACGTGAACAGGGCACGTTCGACCAGCTGCTGGTAACGCCGCTTAGGCCCGTGGAGATTATCATCGGAAAAGCGCTTCCCGGATTTTTCATAGGAATGACCGAGGCCACTGTGATCATTCTGGCGGCGGTATTCTGGTTTCATGTACCCTTTTTGGGCAGCGTGACAACATTATATACAGGCGTATTCCTGTTCCTTCTGTCCGCCATAGGGATAGGACTTATGATCTCTTCACTATCGATAACGCAGCAACAGGGTCTGCTCGGAGCTTTCCTGTTTCTGGTTCCCGCAATCATCCTGTCGGGGTTTACGACACCTATTGCTAATATGCCTCTCCTGATACAAAAACTTACCCTCCTCAACCCTATGCGTTATTTCATGGTGATACTGCGCGGAGTTTTTCTGGAAGGCATGACCTTTAATTTACTGATTGATCAGTTCTGGCCCATGGCGGTGATAGGCATTACAACGTTGACAGCGGCGGGGTGGCTTTTTCGCCATCGGCTTTATTAAGAAGTCAATCCCCGCTTGGAAAGGCAGATATCGATTCAAACATTCTTATGATAATCATGTGGAAAAGTGCAGAGGAATCCAGGAATGATCTCATGTCCTGATATGAGTCCGATATCAAAAAACAAATCTGATGGAAATAGTACTATAAATCGAAAATAGAAAAAGTAGCCATTATACCTGAGTATAATGAAGGGAGGATGAGAATGAAAAAAGATAAGACGAAACTAAAACAGCTTGTGATAAAGACCTACGCGGGCATCGCATCACAGGGTTCATGCTGTGCCATGCCTGTCAAGTTGTTGTGCGCCGGAGATCAACCCTATGAACCTTCTTGAAACAGGAAGGCTCATAGGATATTCTGATGAAGAACTGAAGGTTGCGCTTGGCGAGGCAAACCTCGGCCTTGGATGCGGAAACCCATTGGCAATAGCAGAACTGAAGGAAGGCGAGACAGTTCTCGATCTTGGGAGCGGCGCCGGGTTTGATGCCTTCCTGTCGGCGATGAAAGTAGGGAAGAACGGGCGGGTAATCGGTGTGGATATGACAAAAGAAATGGTCGAAAAGGCAAAAGAAAATGCCGGGAAGCTCAGGGTCGATAACGTTGAATTCAGGCTCGGGGACATAGAACACTTGCCTGTGGAGGACAACACGATTGACGTGATCATCTCGAACTGCGTCATCAATCTCTCTCCGGATAAACAGGCTGTTTTCCAGGAGGCATTCAGAGTGTTGAAGCCCGGAGGACGACTTGCGATTTCTGATATTCTCAAGAAAGGCGAATTCTCCGAATCTATAAAACAGAATGAAAGCGCTTACAGCGGCTGAATCACCGGTGCAGTTCCCGTGGAGGAACTGAAAGCGATGCTCGAAAGAGCCGGATTTGGAAATATTGCAATCACGGATAAAGAAAAGAGTGATGAAATAATCAAAGGCTGGAATTTCGGAGAAGGCGTAGAGAATATGGTCTTCTCATCGTACGTCCAGGCGAAAAAGTAATTGCCGCTAACGAAAAACCCAGGCGGATGTTATAAAAAGAACTTCTCTTAAAGAGCATCTCTCGTTCTTCATTCTATGCCCTAAACAGGTAATCATCAAATTGACACTGGACATGAAAAACTCTTAATTTCCGGATGAGTGTCTGCCCAGCATGATATAATTTATCTAATGGGCATCGCGAAAAAGAAAAGTTATGAGGTAACGAGAGAAGGCTGGATTAATGTCTATCCTTCGTTAAAAGAGCCAAAAGAAAAAGGCAAGCTCAGGCTTTATTCTCAAAAGGCTAATTCGGTTGAGGAAGGGACATTGAGACAGTCGGGCAAGTGGATTCACCGTGTGATCCATTTTCCCATCTCACTATCGGGTAGCTCCATAGGACCTGCCCCCCCGAAAAGAGTTGCCACTTGTGATGATTAGGGCTGTCATCGATGCTATTGATTCGCAGGAATCATCTCTTTTTCGACGCTTTTCGCAATCAAATAACGGATATAAGCGTTATATGAGATCCCTCGTTTTCTGGACAGAATCTTGATCTTTTTCAAGACAAGTGGGTCAAATTTCAGTGTGACCGGGGTAAGTTTTGGTCTTTTGAAAATGTCTTTGCCCTCTTCGAGTTCATCCCAATAATCGGCGATCGAATGTTTTTCCCAGAATTTTATCTCCTCATCCTGTGTCTTGAATTCAGGTAGCTCAGCTGTCCGATCCGTCTGGGAATAAGGGTGCATTGCCTTGACTTCTTTGCTATACCGCCTTTTAGCTTCTTCAATATCATACAGCGATTGCAGGTTCATCCAGAACTCGGGGCCGGTATTCAGGAAGAGCCCGATCTTTGATAGCAGTTTCAGCTGTAATGCCACGGTTCACCTTTGATGATCTGTCCAAGCCGTGTCGGGGACAGACCCGTTTCTTTGGCAATCCGGTATACAGATATTCCCATCGGTACCAGGAACTCTTCCTGTAAAACCTCTCCCGGATGAATGTTCTTTATTGACATGTGCTTCCATTATATCAGTATTTCTCCAGTTTCAGGATTCTGTGCAATTTTATCGATTCTTTTCCTCCCTCCAGGATATGGAGAATCGTCCAGTGAATGAACAACTATAGGTCTTAACCCTCTTCCTGCATATTCAAGTGTTTTGAATAAGTAACCCATAAACGATCCCGAATAGCGATAGCAACGTACACAGCCCTCAATGCGCTTTTGAATTAAATACTCATATCCTTTCCAACGAGAAATTTTGGGATGATGTTCGATCCACTCATCAATAGTGAACCTCACCAACTTAATAATTTCCTGTTTGGCTGTCACATTTCCTTTTTGAGCAATTCTTACCAACGCAATACTGATAATATCTCGTATAGAATTATTATCTTTGTCATCCGGGGTCAGAAAGGTATAAAGTTTGCCATCATATTTACGAAGAATAATTTTCACCTCAGCTTTACTCCGATACAGGTTTTGTTCCGTTACGCCGGGATGTAATCCATTGTCTGCGAAATTTACGATCTAAAGCACGGGTAATCCTGTCCCAATCTATGCCGCCGATTTCTCTTCTTATGTTTTTCTGAAAAAAACGATAAATATGTGGAGCGTATCCTCGTATCCAGGAACTATTGAATGTATGCGGTTGTTTCTTTCTTAGCAGCTTGTTTATGGTTTTAACGGCAGAATCAAAATCCATTGTCTTAACTTATAGCAAAACCCGCCAGTCATTGGGGAAAGGATTGTGTTCGTTTATTTTATGTGCTCATTTTTAGTGAACAGTAAAAATTACTGAACATCTCAGAAAGTTTACATGTAAACCTTTGGAGTCGGTTGTATCTCTTAGAAGGTGCTTCTCCTTATCGATATCGTTCGTTGTATCTTTCGACGTGCATGCTATCGAGATCAATCGTCACATACGTAAAGTCATCAAGCTGACCAGGCTGTATGCAGGTTGTCTTGCCAAGTTTCGCGGACCACTTCCCTGTCATTTGAGGGGATTCATGTATATGCCCATGAAGCGCTAAAAGTGGCTGATTTTTTTTGACGAAGTCGTAGACCGACTTCGAGCCTACTTCCATGGCGTTATAACATTTATCCAGTCCCAGTCTGGCTGGAGGCATGTGAATTACATATATCGCATTTTTCATATTTTCAGGGCGAACCAACATGGTCAACTCATCTTTGAGGGGAGGAAGTGATCTGGCATAGGCAGGCCAGTCCTGTAGCTCTTTAAATCCCTGTTGAGTTGATAATAAGCCCGTACCGAGCTGCCTCTCGAATACATAGTCGTTCGTATCCATACGGCATCTGTCCTTCAGACGAAAGGGATAGTCTACAACCCAGTTCAGACCTATAAACTCATAGCCATTGATTTCATATTTTCGTTGGGCAAGAGGCACGACAAAGTGGTATTTGCCACAGACCTCCTCGAATAGCTGGTCGTAAATCATAAGATCGTCATTTCCCAGATAGCATAGATGATAGATTCCTGCATCATTAAACTTTTTAAAGTATCCGTCCAGAAATGATGTAATAAAATCCCTTTGCTGTGACAGCTCTCCGTTTTTGGGCAGCATATCGCCGCCATTGATAACAATATGTGCCTTGGACTCTGCTGCGACCTCAAACAGCCGGTTGTATTTCCACTCAGAACCATGTAAGTCTGTGACAAAGATTATTTTCATTGTATGATTATAAAACTTTTGAATGTTTGTGCCGTAGTACTTGAACAGATTTTGATGCTGACACCCGCGACTTGATTGTCAAAAAGAACAAATAAATAAGTCCTCCTCGTTGCCGAATGTTTGTTATAAGGTAATAGATAATGATGGTCAATATAATCGCGATGATCCATCTTTTTCGAGTGCTTCTAAACTTATACCGGTTTTTCATAGCGATTTTTTGCGGGACGGGCAGTTGCGGTCGCCAAAAGGAGCCAAGACGGAGATCATTAGGTCTGCAATAGAAAAGACTATTAGGCCGTTTCGAATCGCTGATATTCAAAAAGAATGCCCCAGCGTGAGTATAGACTTGATCCGTCAGATTTTGAAAAAACTCCGTGAAGAGGGAAAGGTCGAATGTCTCGAAAGGGGTCAGAGCGCACAGTGGCAGAAAAGGAAATAGGTAAGATCTATTTAATTGGGTAATGAATTAGGTAAGATAGATCTGTCTATGACGAGGACATGAGAAAAATAAGATTGTTTTGACGATGGGTTTTATAATAGTGGGGAAGGTGGAGAAGAGGTATTGATTGTCCTCTAATGGCAGACGTTCACCGGATGAGACCACTAATGCGATGTAAATACTGATCAAGTGATAATTAAACGCGCTTATTACTCTGACTCTATTGCAAATTTTTTGAAATCCTCAACTGAGGAAATTCTCGGCAAGCTTGCATTACACAGTGATTTCTCCTTGGAGCAAACTCAGCGTAGTGCATGGATTGTGGAAATCAGTATCCTGCGCAAAATTCTGTCATCCCGACAGGGGACAATCTATTTTGAGTACTCTATTCCCCGTATGGGTCGCCGCATTGATGTTGTACTTCTTATAGGGCCAGTTATATTCGTTCTTGAGTTTAAGGTTGGCGAAAAGGAATTTTTGACACATGCGATTGACCAAGTATACGACTATGCGTTGGATTTGAAAAACTTTCATGATACAAGCCACGAGCAGTACGTTGCTCCAGTCCTTATTGCCACAGCGGCAACAAACACTACACCCGTAATCGCGCTCTCACCACAAAAATAGAATTTCCGTGAAGCGTCATAATTATGAAAAACTCGCGAAAGCCTTGAAAATCAGCATACTACAGTTAAGCGCAGATTCCGAAGCATTTCTGCCGGGCATTCTGATTCCTTCCCGCCGCTGATTTTGTTTCTTTCCTGTGATCGATTCCCATGGAAACCTGCCACCATTAGTCCCCAAAATATTTTAAAGGGTGCCAATAATAGTCAGAGTGAATATGGAACTCAATCTACCTGAACAGTTCCCTGAATGCCTTGCCTGAGAGGATGTCTTTTGCCGGAGGCGTGGTCTTAATATAGAACTCGACAAGTTGGGCGGCTTTCCCCCTGTCCCGGGGTCGCATATCCCTGAACTTCAGCGGGTAGCCCATCTCGAGGCGTTCGAGCATTGCACTGAATCTCTTTTTTGAAAGATCGTTTATGTCAACCCGCATTGTTTTCATTTGGCCCTCAACTCGGTCAGCTTTGTATCAACCTGTTCCTTTATTGCCTTTCCCTTAAGGTAATCCGAATCAATTTCGTTTTCAAATTTTCTTATTAGATACGATGCCCACTCGCAGTCGGTCTCGTACTTCCAGTGTACGCAGGCATTGAGCCTGTCCACTATAAGGTCCTCAATGCCGATGATCTTTACGGACAAGCCCTCGCTGATCTCCACTTCCCGCACTCTGGATGGGTCCCCGGCAAGAGTACTTGCGGGAATCTCCAGAAACAGCCGAAGCTCCTCCGATATCCAGTCCTTGCCCTGCCTGACGAATCCGAGATTTTCAAGTTTTTCGCCGATCACGGACGAAGCGGGGGAAACTATGTCTATGTCGCCGGAGAGATATTTTCCGAAAGAATATAGTTCCACTGCGCTTCCTCCCACGACGACGAATTCGACATTGTCTTTTTTCAGTTCGTTGCTAAGCCAGCAAAGAAAGAGGAGCTTCCTCTTGAAGTCATCCGTTTCCCTGGCGATGGATGGGAGGCTAAAGTCTATCATGACGGTATTATATCAAATGGGAGAACCTAAGGCCGAAATAAATTGTCTGACCTTTGACGGGTACAGACCAAAAGCGCATAATAAATGCTATGAACTCAACACCCTCAAAAACTCAACGACCTCATCGAGCACGTCCATTTGTCGCTTTATCGCAGAGGAAACGGCGTGAACTCTACGTCCGTCTGCGATGGAAAATTCGCTGTGAAGCGCCACTGTACGGCGGACGATTTACAAGTCGTCTGGTAATGGAAGAGGATCGTCCTGACCTTTACAACCAGTGGTTCGATTTCTATTTTTTGGGCCGTGATCGTTACACGATCTGGAATGCAAGCATATGCACGGCACGATTGGCATTTTGGGACGCTGTAACAGATCTGGCACTTGATCGCACTGTTGACAAGCTGACTCCCGAGGAGCGCGAAGAAGAAAACAAATTTGAAAGAGTGCTCTCATGTTATAAAGACGGGCAGCGCTATTATACTTTAAAAAAGAACCCTGTGCGTATTTATGAGAAATTGAACGGGCTATCTTTTAAAGAGTATTGGGAAAAGCTAGAAAATGAGATAGCCCGCAATGAGCCTCCTGTAATTTACGAATCATTCAGTCTCGATACTTCATATAGATACGGCATAGGTCTGTATATCACCTTCAACGCCGAAAGCATTAATCGTATGGTGATTGAGCAGGCGATTGACAGGTTTTATGAAATCGGCGAGAAAAAGTGGCAGGCAGTGGAACCTGTCCCACGGGAAAAGCTGCCGTACGAAAGCGAAAGGGAATCTCTTGCCAAGATTGATTATCCGTCCGTATTGCTCGGGCAGAAAATCAGAGGCTCGGGATAGAGCATGCATGTAATTACCTATAAGGAATGATCTGATGGGGCTTGGATTAAACAGAAAAAGGATGAAAAAGAAAAAGCGTTCGTGTCCGCTGTGCAAGCCGCACAAAATGGGCGGCGACAACAGATGGAAGCCGAAGGAGTATGGCAGGATGAAGGCTGATGTTCAAGAGATGCGGGCTGCGGATCGCAAGGGACTGTGAGTGTGAGCAAAACATTACTGATATTCATATCCCGAGATGGCTTGCAGTCCTTAACTTTGTTGAGGATATTAAAAGTTTAAGTTTAGGAAGTCTACCGGTTTAAGTATTAGAGTACTGAGGACCCTTTTGTGATACAGGTTTTTAAAGTCCTTCTCATTGCCGGTCACAAAAATGTCCATCTTGTTATAGATCGCCGTTGAAAGAATTATCCGGTCATTCTCGGGGAGTTTGCGTACCTCTGCATGTTTGAGGTCAGCAGCGATGTCCATTAATACTTCTGATCTGTCGATTAATTCGATGAGAAGCTCTTCTGCATCAGGCTTTTTCCTTCTGATATTGAAAAGAGCTTCCTCGCAGACCAATTTTGAAAGGTACACCTTGAGCATACCGAGCGTCTGAATCTCATAGATTAGGTATGACCGGGACTTGTCTTTGCCCGTATAGGCAATTGAAAACAATACATTGGTATCGAGAAAGATTTTTATCTCCTTTTCCATTTAGCGAGGATATCCTTTCTTTCTCCCACCTTCAGTTGATCTGCCTTTGCGATATCCTTAATAAAGTCATCGGAAAACTCCCGCAGCATAACGGTCACGGCCGGCTTAATCATGATACCGTCTTCCCTGAGTTCAAATACCACAGGGGACTTTGACTTAATGCCGAACCGATCCCTCAGTTTTTTAGGAATTGTAACCTGTCCTCTTTCGCCGACTATTACTGTTTCCACTCCATCTCACCTGCCCTTCTTATGTAATGTTTTATTATACCTATTATATGAAAGTATGTAAATATGCACTTCAGGTAACGTGAACTGTTGGATATGATCAGCATTGATGACGAGATCCCTCCAGAAAGAATTCCTACGTAGGATGTTAACTCGTACGTGAAACAGCGTTGACAATTAATTAAAGAAGCGAAATGACTTTTTCACCTTCTGACGCGTTTCAATAATGTTTCGAGGGTTGTCTTTAATTTCAAGTTCTCTCAATTTTCCGTTGCTGCTTCCCGATACTCTCCAAGAGCAGATGAATTGTTGCTTGTGTCAACTTAACCGTTGACACAAGCACGACATATGACGTTATAATAGAGTCAAATGACAATAAGAAAGGAGTCAACATGCTGCAGCACGTAAAAGAAGAGAGCCCGAAACCCAAAGGGGAAAGCATTGCCCCTGCAGAAAATTATGACCTGGTCAATAAGAAAGTCTTTGATATCCTTGGTTTTTTCTGTGAAGAAACAACCCGTGAAAAAATTGCCAAAATAGTCAGCAAGACGGTCACTAAAAAAGGTGATCAGGTTTCTTGGCGCATTCATGCCCATGGTATCCCCAGGGGAACTTTCCGGATTGAAGTTCCTGCTTCCCAACCTCACTGTTATACGATAAGCAGTCTGGAGCATCTCATCCGGGAGGGCTTTCCTGTGATCTCCGGTGACGCCGTCAAAAAAACACTGGGTCTTACTGACGAGCAGTTGGCAGAGATGATCGGCATGAGTTTGAGAACACTTCAAAGAAAGCGCAAGGGAAGTCAGCGCCTGTCCATGGTCGAAAGTGATCGGCTGTACCGTCTTGCTCGAATTTATGCAACGGCAACCAGGATACTACAGGACGATGAGATGGCAAAAGACTGGATGAATAGACCGCAACGCGGACTTGGTGGCCGGATTCCTGTTAAAGTCGTTGAGACAGAAGCAGGTGCAAGAGGAGTCGAGGATCTACTTGGCAGGATCGAATACGGAGTTATCAGTTGATAATAGCCTGGCGTCTTGTTCCGGAGCCCCGCATGGGAGAGGCTTTTACCGGGGAGGGCTCGCGCCTCTACGGAGGCAGATGGAACCATAGGGGGAGTCCTGTCGTATATGTAAGTGAAAGCCTTGCCCTCGCGGTTCTTGAGCAGTTCGTGAATGTGGGCTTTGAAGGACAGTACATGAAATATGTCTATATGCGTATTGAAGTGCCGGACTCGATAAAGCTGAAGACTATAGAAGTGAAGAGCCTGCCTACAGGATGGAACGAGTCACCGGTGCTCAGCGCGACCATGGATATCGGCAGTAATTGGCTCAGTAAGGCGGAGACGGCGATATTGAAGGTGCCATCGGCAATTGTACCGGTTGAGCACAACTTTATGCTTAATCCGCAGCACCAGGATTTCAAGAAAATCAAAATCAGTGATCCCCTGCCATACAGATTGGATTCAAGAATGTGGAATAGCAAAGGAAGAATAATAAGTGTATGACAAGTTGGTGCCGGTGGTGGGAGTCGAACCCACACGAAGTTGCCCCCACCGGATTTTGAGTCCGGCGCGTCTGCCAATTCCACCACACCGGCAAATAATGATTACTTGAAAGATCAGAAGGTTGCGAAGTCTATTATAGTATCATAGATGCCCATAAAGTATCAAAAATTGCTCGCATCATGAACTCTTGGATGCAATGGGTGAAGTGAAACTTATTTTGTCGATATTTTTTACTTCCCGATACAGAAATCGCTGAATATCCTGTTTAGAATATCCTCGGTTGTAACTGCACCGACTATCTCTCCAAGACTGTCGAGGGAAGCCCTCATCTCAAGGGCAACAATTTCGAGAGGTTGATTTTCTGTTAATGCATTCATCGCTTTCTCAAGAGATTTTGCGGCTTTCTCCAAAGAAGTCTTATGCCTCAGGTTTGAGATGACGACACCTTCCCGCTCTTCCTTCCAGTCCTTGAGGCATGAATTCACCACCTTATCTTTCAGATCTTCAATGCCGTCTCCTCGGGTTGCAGATATCTTTAGAAAGGATGAAGGGATGAAGGTCGAAGGATGAAAAAGAACCCTGATCTATAACAGCCGGGAGGTCGCTTTTGTTGAGGACGTAAATAGCAGTCTTATTCTTTACCTTTCTTATTACGTCGAAATCTTCTTCTCTCAACGGTTCGCTGCCGTCGAAGATCGCAAGGACGATGTCGGCATTCTCTATGCTTTCAAGGCTTCTTCTGACGCCTTCTTTTTCTGCAATGTCTTCCACCTGCCGTATCCCTGCCGTATCCATAATCCTCAGAGGCAAGCCTTTTATGTTCAGGTATTCTTCCAGGACATCCCTTGTGGTTCCGGGAATTTCAGTCACAATAGCCCGGTCTTTTTGCAGAAGTGAATTAAGGAGAGAGGATTTGCCGACATTCGGTCTTCCGACAATTGCGGTTTGAAGGCCTTCTCTGAAAAATCTTGCTTCATCATATGTTTTCAGCAGACCGATCAGATCATCTCTGACAAGCCCCATCGTATCCAGCAAGTTCCGCTGCGATGCTGTCTCGATCTCATCTTCCGGAAAATCGATATAGGCTTCGATATGAACACAGACGTCTGTCAGCCTGTCCCGCAAAGATGTAATCTTTAGAGAACAAACTTCCCTGAAGTTGTTCAACTGCAATTCTCCTGCTTTCGTCAGTCTTGGATCGAATAAGGTCAAGGACTGCTTCAGCCTGGCTTAAATCTATCCTTCCGTTGAGAAAAGCCCTTTTCGTGAACTCCCCCGGTTCCGAAAGCCGGGCCCCCTGTTGCAGGACGATTTCAAGGGTTTTGCGAAGGGTGATCATTCCGCTGTGGCAGTTTATCTCCACCACGTCCTCCGTGGTGTAGGAATGAGGGGACTTCATTACTGAAGCGAGAACCTCGTCAATCTTTGCGCCGGACTTGGGGTCTACTATATGTCCATACAGCAACTGATGTGATTTCGAATCCGCAAGAGTTTTTCCCTTCGGGGAGTGGAAGATGGAGTCTGCAATATGAAGCGCCTTTTTCCCGCTCAGTCTGACGATTCCGATTCCGCCTTCACCCAGGGGTGTGGAGATTGCTGCTATGGTGTCGTCTGTGAACATAAGGATAGTATAACTTAGACAGGATTATCAGAAATCAGATAAAGAATTTAAGCTGCTTTTTTGGCTACTTTCCGGTTCACGTAAAACTGCTGTGAAATGCTGAAGATGTTATTAACAAGCCAGTACAGGACAAGACCTGAAGCGAAATTCAGGAAGAGGAATGTGAATATGACCGGCATGAACATCATCATCTTGTTTTGTGCAGGGTCAAGGGATGTAGGGGTCATTTTTTGCTGGATGATCATGGTGGCCCCCATAACGATCGGCAAGGGACCTAATGCAAATCCTCCAATTAACGGCAGATATGCAGGAAGGTGCCCAAATAGCGTATCAGGCGCTGATAGGTCCTTTATCCAGAGCATGAACGGTGCGCTCCTGAGTTCTATGGTTATGAGCAATATCTTATAAAGCGCAAAAAATACAGGTATCTGCAGTACTATCGGAAGACAGCCTCCCAGAGGGTTGACCTTGTGAGTCTTGTATATCTCCATCATCTCTTTTTGCATTCTCTGAGGGTCTTTTTTGTATTTTTCACGTATCTCAGCCATCTTCGGCTGGACTTCCTGCATCTTTTTCATAGACTTCTGGCTCTTGTTGATCAGAGGAATAAAAGGAATTCTTGTAACAATAGTGAGGAGAATGATCGCCCAGCCATAGTTGCCTGTCAGGCTATAAAAAAGTTTCAGGACCCAGAACAAAGGCACTGCAATGATGGAGAAGAACCCGAAATCGATAATATGCTCAAGACCTACGTGAAGGGTCTTCAGAGTGTCATATTCTTTAGGACCTGCATAGAGAATAAAACTGTGTGCACCCGGCTTTCCTTCCATCGCAATTACAGGAGAGTCTTTTGCCTTCCACACCTTGGCCTCATCCATGGGAGAAACGGGGACGAGCGCTGCAAAAAAGTATTTGTCCTCCTGGGCAATCCATTTCAGCTGGTCCTTGAACGTCTTTGGTTCGTTCAGATCTTTTGCCGCGAACTCGAGCCTTTCAGAATCTTTCAGAAGCACGGGCCCGGCGTGTACAGAAGCATCCTTTGTATCACTGACACCGAAATCAGAGCCTAATGTTATCCAGTATTCAGACGGACCTGCAAAATCGTCCTTAAGATCAATCCTGTAGCCGTCATTATAAAAAGTGAAAGTTCTTCTTACTGCAACGCCTGAACCGGCATACTCAAAAACAAGAGCGCCTGATTTGTTATTCTGATCGAGCTTGATGTCTTGTACCGTTGTGTGAAAATTAACCTCTGAGAGATCAAAATCATCCTTGGAGCCGATTCCCAGAGCAGGGATGATGCCTGTTGTATGCAGCAGCACAACATTGTTTCCATTTGCGTCCTTATATTTTTTTAATTCAAAATGTTTTAATGTCGCGCCTTTATTCGAGAAAACCGCAGAGTAAAGATCTGTGTCAATCCTGATTTCTTTCTCTTCAGACGGAATGTTTTTCGCAGGAGTCACCGCTAAGGGGGTTGCTTTTGCTTCAGCGGGAGTTTGTGCTGCCTGTTCTTCAACCTTTGGTTGTTGCTGCACTTTCGGAGGAGCGGGCGGCGTAAAGAAGTATTGATAGGCAAGGAGAATCACAAAGGAGATAGCAACTGCAATAAGCGCCCTTTTTTCCATCTATTTTACAGGGTCATACCCGCCGGAATGGAAGGGGTGACACCTTAATATCCTCCTTAATGAAAGATAGGAACCTTTGAAAGGACCATATTTTTTTATCGCATCAATGGAATATTCGGAGCATGACGGGACAAACCGACAGCTCATGGGCAATAACGGAGAAAAGAAATACTTATATATTCTTATGAGCAATATCAGGATTCTTCTCACGTATAAGCCTTGATAAAAGCCTTTTAATGTCCAGCATAAAATCATCCAGTCCGCTGTCAGTTGACAGTCTTCTGGCGACAAGAACAAAATCGTAATGCAGGGGAATGTCCCCTGACATCTTTCTCATAGCTTCCCTTAAAAGGCGTTTTACCCTGTTTCTGGTGACCGCCTTGCCTATCTTCTTACTCACAGACAGACCAAGACGGCTAAAGTTGAGTTCGTTCGGCCTTGCATAGACGACGAGAGATTTTGTAGCTGCACTTACACCATCTTTGAAAACAAAATCAAAATCCCGTCTCCTGGTCAAAGAGCGCAAGGGTGTTTGACGCATCAGACAGAAAGTCTCTTGCGTCCTCTGTCCCTTCTCCTCTTCAGAACCTTGCGTCCGCCCGAAGAACTCATCCTCTCCATAAAGCCATGAGTTTTTTTCCGTTTCTTGTTATGCGGGTGATATGTTGTATAAGTTCCCATAATTACGAACCTCAATTATAATTTTTTCTTGAAAATAAAGTCAAGTCAATGGTAGAGTTTCATAATGAAATACGGAGAAAAGGCAGTAAAGAAAACGGCGCTTGAGATATGGGAAAATCCCAACCCCGAGAGAAACTACGAGATCGATATCAGCTTCCAGGAATTCACCTGCTTGTGCCCGCGTTCAGGGTATCCTGATTTCGCAACGATAAAAATAACCTATGTCCCGGACAAAAAGATCGTTGAATTAAAGTCTTTGAAGCTCTATCTGAATTCCTACCGTGAAACATATATTTCTCATGAGGAAGCCGCCAACAAGATTTACACTGAGCTTGAGAAGAAACTAAAACCAAGATTCTTGGAAGTCGTCGGAGATTTTAATCCCAGGGGAAATGTTAAGACCATCATAAGGATATGTTCAGAAGACAACGGGCCGACTCAAAAAGGTCCGGCAAGAAAAACAGCTTAATTGTTGCTCTCTATTCCTATGCTCTTTTTGCGTTATCAATAAACAGCTTCAGTTTCGTATGATCTTTCTTGCCTTTTTCTGCTTCAACTCCGCTGCTCACATCAACACCGTAAGGCTTCACATGTCTCACTGCTTCGGAGATATTGTCCGGTGTTAACCCGCCTGCAAGGATTATCCTTCCGAATTGCTTTGCTTCTAACGCAATCTCCCAGTTGAAGATTTGTCCTGTGCCTCCAAATACATCCGGAGTGTATGTGTCGAGCAGGAAAGCAGAGACCACATCTTTGATATTGATGAGAGGATCAAGACTATCGAGTGATTTTACCCGTATGGCTTTTATGACAGGGCACGGAAGGGGGGCCATCCGGGAAGGGCCTTCGCTGTGCAGCTGGACCACATTGATTCCGGTCATGGATATCGCCTCTTTTAGCTGACCGGGATTTTCATTCACAAAGACCCCGACAGTATTGACAAACGGGGGGAGTCTTCGGATTATTTCAGCTGCGTCGCTATATGATATGTAGCGCGGACTGCTCCGGAAAAAAACAAACCCTAATGCATCAGCTCCGAAGTCTATGGCTGCCAAGGCATCGTCAAGGTTTGTTATGCCGCAGATTTTGACTCTAACGCCCACGCATTATTTTATCACACTTCTCCGGTAAGCTCATCAATTTTCTTGGCTATGTCTTCGGCTTCCATGAGAGACGTTCCAATGAGCATTGCGTCAATCCCGGCTTCATGGAGTCTTTGAACATCTGTTTTTGTCCTTATACCACTTTCACTGACGATGATCTTTCCAGGCGGGACCATTTTTCTGAGATCAAATGTTGTCTGAAGATCTATCTGCATGGTTTTGAGGTTTCTGTTGTTTATGCCGATAATCGGGCACTCTATTTGCACGGCCATCTCAAGCTCTTTCATCTCATGAACCTCAAAGAGCACAGATAACCCGAGTTCTGTGGAGAGATGCAGATACTCGCTCGCCTGGTTCTTGCCCAGTATCGCCGCAATAAGGAGGATGGCATCTGCCTGATAAGCCCGGGCCTCGTATATCTGATACTCGTCAAAGATAAAATCTTTTCTTAGGACCGGCTTTGTAAGGACCCTTTTTGCGTCGGGAATAAAGGTTATGCTGCCCTGAAAGAAGTCCTCTTCGGTGAGAATAGAGACCGCATCTACCGTCTTTCCCTCGTAAATTCTCGCGATGGATAGGTGGTCGAAATCCTTTCGAATGATACCTTTTGAAGGTGATGCCTTCTTGATCTCCGCAACCAGCCTCATTCTTTCTCCGGGCTCTCTTTTCAACGCGCCTGTAAAGTCTCTGGGCTTTTCGATATCAGCCAGCCTCATTCTAAGATCTTTCAGAGGAGTCTCGGCTTTGACGACCTTAAGACCTTCCTTTTTCTTTGCGACAATCGCGTCTAAAATGCCCATAAAGGAGATTCTAATGGAGAATGACTATATTTTTCAATTAAGCCTTCCTTTTTTGTTATAATCTCCCCAATGATATTGAGAAGACTGCTCGTTGCTTTTCTTCTGCTGTTGTTTGTTTGCGCATTGGGGGTCTCCGGATATATGCTGATTGAGCGCTGGAAATTCCTCGATGCGCTTTATATGACTGTCATTACAATAGCCTCTGTCGGTTTTATGGAGGTGAACCCTTTATCGGCAAATGGAAGAATATTCACTATAGTCCTGATAGTCTTCGGCGTCGGCGTTCTTATGTACGGAATTTCTACCTTTACGGCTTTTTTGGTTGAAGGACAGTTGAATGAATTACTGAGGAGGCGCAGAATGGAGAAGCTTATCTCAAAATTGAAGGGGCACTATATTGTCTGCGGCATAGGAAGGATCGGCAGACATATCATTGATGAACTCCATAAGACAAAACGAGATTTTGTCGGCATCGATATTTCAGAGGCTGTCTGCAAGGAACTTGGTGAAAAAGGGATTCTCAATATCAAGGGAGATGCGACAAGCAGTGCAATCCTGAAGGCCGCGAATGTCGAACAGGCCAAGGGTTTATTCTGTGCGCTGTCGGGTGATGCGGACAATCTTCTGCTGATTTTCACTGCCAAGGGAATCAATCAGCGCCTCCGAGTCATTGCAAAGGCTGACGTAGATGAATCCAGGGAAAAGATGGAGAAGGGCGGGGCAGACGGGGTGGTTTTGCCCATGTTCATTGGTGGACTCAGGATGGCATCAGAGATGATAAGACCCGAGGCCGTCACCTTTCTTGACAAAATGCTGAAGGGCCGGGAGGATGTCTACAGAGTTGAGGACGTGACCATTGCTCCTGATTCGTCATTCATGGGGAAGACCCTGAGGGCATCGGGCCTTCTGGGCTATAAGGGCCTTAGCGTGGCTGCCGTAAGGAAAGGCGACAAGTATCTCTTCAATCCGTCCGAAGACGAGGTGCTCGATATCGGAGATGCAGTGATTCTGATCGGTGAGACAGATCGTATCAGGGAGATCAAGCAAAATCCTGGATAATAGGCCCTCTCATTCATGAACCCTTCAGCTGAAAAGAGCCGGATAGCTAAAGCTGCCGGACTCATGTCCGTAGCAACCCTGATCAGTCGTGTTCTGGGATATGTAAGGGACATGATCTTCGCCCTGTATTTCGGCGCGACGGGCGTATCCGATACATTTTTTGCGGCCTTCAGAATACCGAACCTCTTAAGAGAGCTATTTGCCGAAGGTTCCATGTCGTCTGCTTTTATACCGGTATTGACTGAGTATCGGAAGAAGCACGGCGAGGAAGAAGCAACCCGCCTTGTCAAAACAACATTCACTTTTATCATCGTTGTTGTTGGAATTGTCTGTATTTTGGGTATTATTTTTTCACCGGCTATTGTTACTGTTATCGCGCCCGGATTTCTGGGATCTCCGGAAAAGTTTTCATTAACAGTACTCCTTACGAGGATCATGTTCCCCTTTCTCTTGTTCATAAGCCTTGCCGCACTGGTGATGGGCGCTTTGAACACAAGAAGAATTTTCTTTGTCCCTGCTCTTGCCC
>CAVRZG010000008.1:335000-446125 GCA_963725545.1 uncultured Nitrospiraceae bacterium
CACTGCGCCGAAAATTCAGCGGGGCTAAGCATACTACCGAAGCTACGGATTCATCGCAAGATGAGTGGTAGGGGAGCATTCTGCGGACCTGTGAAGGCGAGTCGTGAGGCTTGCTGGAGGGGGCAGAAGAGATTATGCCGGCATAAGTAGCGCAAATTCTGATGAAAAGTCAGGACGCCGTAAACCTAAGGTTTCCTGGGGAAGGGAAATCCGCCCAGGGTTAGTCGGGCCTAAGGCGAGGCCGAAAGGCGTAGCTGATGGAGAACTGGTTAATATTCCAGTACCGTCTTGTGTGCGTTTGACCGAAGGGGGGACGCAGGAGGATAGTTTAAGCCTGGTGATGGTTCAGGTCCAAGCGTTTAGGCTGGAGGGCAGGGAAATCCGCTCTCCGTTAAGGCTGAGGCGTGATGGGGAAGCCCGTAAGGGTGAACTTAAGTGATTCCACGCTGACGAGAAAAACCTCGTAGGGAGTACATGGGATGACCGTACCGCAAACCGACACAGGTAGGTAGGTAGAAGATACCAAGGCGTTCGAGAGAACCCTCGCTAAGGAACTAGGCAAAATAGCCCCGTAACTTCGGGAGAAGGGGTTCCACCGCAAGGTGGACGCAGTAAATTGGCTCAGGCGACTGTTTAGCAAAAACACAGGTGTCTGCAAACTCGTAAGAGGAAGTATAGGCACTGACGCCTGCCCGGTGCCGGAAGGTTAACAGGAGGAGTTAGTCGCAAGGCGAAGCTCTGAATCGAAGCCCTGGTAAACGGCGGCCGTAACTATAACGGTCCTAAGGTAGCGAAATTCCTTGTCGGGTAAGTTCCGACCCGCATGAATGGCGTAACGATCTGAGCGCTGTCTCGGCGAGGGGCTCGGCGAACTTGAGATACCGGTGAAGACGCCGGTTACCTGCAACTAGACGGAAAGACCCCGTGCACCTTTACTATAGCTTGGCAGTGAGTTTTGGTGATGTATGTGTAGGATAGGTGGGAGGCTATGAAGTGGGGACGCTAGTCTTTATGGAGCCAACGTTGAAATACCACCCTTACCTTACTGGGACTCTAACCTGTCCCCATTATCTGGGGAAGGGACACTGTCTGGTGGGTAGTTTGACTGGGGCGGTCGCCTCCCAAAGAGTAACGGAGGCGTCCAAAGGTCTCCTCAGGCTGGACGGAAACCAGCTGTTGAGTGCAAAGGCATAAGGAGGCTTAACTGTGAGGCTGACGGGCCGAGCAGATACGAAAGTAGGGCTTAGTGATCCGGTGGTTCTGTGTGGAAGGGCCATCGCTCAACGGATAAAAGGTACGCCGGGGATAACAGGCTTATCGCGTCCAAGAGTTCACATCGACGACGCGGTTTGGCACCTCGATGTCGACTCATCGCATCCTGGAGCTGAAGCAGGTTCCAAGGGTTGGGCTGTTCGCCCATTAAAGCGGTACGAGAGTTGGGTTCAGAACGTCGTGAGACAGTTCGGTCCCTATCTGTTGCAGGCGGAGGAGACTTGAGGGGATCTGTCCTTAGTACGAGAGGACCGGGATGGACGGACCTCTGGTGTTCCGGTTGTCACGCCCGTGGCAATGCCGGGTAGCCATGTCCGGAAGGGATAAACGCTGAAGGCATCTAAGCATGAAACCCACCCCAAGATTAGGTCTCCCGTGGAGTAATCCACCTGAAGGTCTGTGGTAGACTACCACGTCGATAGGCTGGAGGTGTAAGTGCAGTAATGTATTGAGCTGACCAGTACTAATAGACCGTGCGACTTGACCCTTATATTTTCCCTCCTGTTGTCAAAGAAAATCAGGGCCTTTGAAAAAGGCCCTTTTTGTATTTTTTAAGGAGCCTGCCAACATGAGAGAGAGAGACATATTCGAAGAGATCATCGATATCGGAAAGAGACGCGGTATTCTCACCTACGATGAAATAAACGATGCCCTCCCTTCCGAATTTTTCTCACCTGACGAAATAGAAGACCTTATGGATATTCTTCAGGATATGGGAGTTAAGGTTGTAGATCATGAAGAAGTTGCTCCCCCCTGAAGAAGAAATAGAAGAAGAGATAGAAGAATATGAAAAGACGGAAGATCTTGTCCAGGCATATTTTTATTCAATGGGAGATATTTCGATCCTGACCAAGGATGAAGAAACAGAGCTTGCAAAAAGACTCGAAGAAGGAAAATCCATAATAAGGGAACTGATTATTGCACTTGCCGCTTTACAAGAAGCTCGAAGCCAGCCTGAACGGAGATGAAGAGGAACTCGATCCCGAGGAAGAAAAGACCGATGAAGCCCTCATAAAAAGTGTTGAAATTATAGATGAACTTATGAGAGAGGTGGAGACTGTCGATAAAAAGATCTCAAATACGGCTCATTAAAAGGGCTTAAGAATCTCATAAAAGAAAAAAAGAAAAAAAATATAGATACGAAGAAGCTCGAAGTCTCAGCAAAGGAAGTGGAAAAAGTATATAAGAAGGTTGAGTCCGAAGTCGGCACCAAGGTTGATGATATAAAGGCAATGTGGTCGCGCATTCAGAAAGCCAAGACACTTATTTCTACGGCAAAAGATGAACTGATAACCCGTAATCTCAGACTTGTTGTAAATATTGCAAAGAATTATGTCGGAAGAGGACTGCCCCTGCTCGATTTGATCCAGGAAGGCAATATAGGACTGATGAAGGCGGTTGACAAGTTCAAATACGAAAAAGGCTTCAAGTTCAGCACATATGCGACCTGGTGGATCAGGCAGGCGATTACAAGGGCTTTAATAGATCAGACGAAGACTATCAGAGTTCCCGTTCATATGATGGAGTTTTACAACAGGGTCACAAAGGCATCCCGCGAACTTACACAGCAACTCGGCACGAGAACCTACCAATGAAGAGATTGCGCAGAAACTTATTGTGCCTATCCAGAAAGGTTGAGGAAGTCTTCAGGGCAATACAGGATCCGATTGCGCTTCAGACCCCTGTTGGTGATGAGGATACCGAACTTGAGGATTTTATAGGAGATAAGAACAGCCCGTCTCCTTATTCAGATGCCGAAAAAATCGAGACATCCGAACAAATACAACAGGTGCTTAAGACGTTGACACCCAAGGAAGAGATGGTTATTCGAATGAGGTTCGGGATCGGCGCCGACAGAGACCACACACTTGAAGAGGTGGGAAGACATCTGTCTATAACGAGAGAAAGAGTCAGGCAGATAGAGGCAAAGGCATTAAGAAAGCTGAAACACCCGAGCAGACTCAAGGCCCTTAAGAGACTCCTTTCTACTCCTGCTTAACCGGTACAACCGGATCTCCCTTTGTAAGGGCAGTCAGTGCTTTTCTTAATTATGACCGTAGAGGTTGTTTCTCTGGGATTGATGACCTGCAGTATTCCGTTGTATATTCTGTGCTTCCCTTGTTCAAGAGTTGCCAGTAAATCACCTGCTTCCAGTCCGTCACGCGTGCCTTTATCGATATAAGCAATGTCATATGGCACATTGATAAGATGCAAGTGTTTGGATGCAACAATATAGCCGCTGACATCGGGTTTCCTCGGGTGTTCCGGCTCAATCGGAGGTTCTACCTCATAGTAGTCGCTCAGGTAATACCCTGTTGAAATATCTGTATAGGCATTTGTAATGATGACTTTGGCGCTGTCATTTTTTTCCTGACCGACGACTTCAGCTGCTCCAACTACATCGATAAGGTAGCCGAGTTTACGGCCTGTTTTAGGGTGCCTTACTTGTTCTGTCACATGAAAAACATAAAACTTGTCTCCCTTTTCCACGGGTTTGTCTGTCTTGATAAAAGCATAATCGTCTTTACCGATAATGATTCTGCCTGTCGGTGTGTCTTCAATCATGCCCACACTGGGAATTTTCTGAGCGATATATCCGCTTGCGAGAAAGATATGCTTGTTTAGGATATATTTTTCCTTTGGCGGCTCAGCCTTGACAGCTCAACTGTTTTTCTTCCCTGACCTTTGGTTTTTCCGGCTTTACAACAGGACGTGGGACTTCAACCGGTTTTATTTCCGGCTTGATCTCTTTCTGCAATAAGAAAAGGGGTATCCTGATCTTCTGTCCCGGATAGATCCTGTCGGGGTTTCTGACCTCGGGGTTTTCTTTCCATACCTTTGGCCAAAGAAAAGAATCCTTTAACTCTTTATTGGAAATATCCCAGAGAGTATCGCCTCTGTTCACCGTATAGTCTTTGTACTCTGTTTCCTGTGCAGGCAACAAGCAGGGAAGCAATAAGAAGAAAAATATAAGCAAGGTAATGTTTCCCCAAAGGTTTTTTCTATGCATAATTGTAGCTCCTTTTTGAAAGTTTCACTTTAATAAAAATAACGAAGATACTTAAAACTGTCAAGCATTAAATGACATATGCAGTTTTATCTTGAGAAATAATATGTGACGAGTTCAAATAATAGGATTCCATTATCATCACTATTTCTGATAACATTTAATAATGCAGCTGATTCATGAATTGTATCGCCTTCCACAGACATATTATAAATTATTGCCTCTCAAAGTCTGTTTTTATAGTGAGAGACAACTGTCTCAAAACCATGGTTTTTCTCTTCACTTTACTCTTGCCGATTACCCTGAATGCTGCTGAAGTAAAAGAATATCAGCTTGAAAACGGACCGAGAGTTGTAGTTGTCGAGGATCATAAGTCGCCTTTAGCAACTTTTCAGGTATGGTACTCTGTAGGTTCAAGAGATGAACCTGCCGGTAAATCGGGTATCAGCCATCTGCTCGAACATATGATGTTCAAGGGAACTCAAAAATACGGACCTTCATTGCTTTCACGGATTGTGCAAAGAAACGGGGGAACGGATAATGCCCATACAACGAAAGACTATACTGCATATTTTGAGATACTGCCCTCTGACCGCATAGGGCTGTCTGTCGAGCTTGAGGCGGATCGTATGAATAATCTGACTCTTGATCCGGGAGAAGTCATTTCTGAAAGAAGCGTTGTAATGGAAGAGCGGCGACTCAGATATGAGGATGATCCCCAGAATTCGTTATTCGAGGAGGTTGTTGCAGCGGCCTTCAAGGTGCATCCGTATCAGAAGCCTGTGATAGGATGGATGTCGGAAATCAAATCTATAGACAAAGAAGATTTGTATTCATACTATAGAGCCCATTATACTCCCGAGAATGCAGTAATAGTTGTTGTTGGTGATGTCAATGCAGATGAGATGGTGAAACAGATTAAGAACACATTTCAAATCTGCTCCACTGAAGACAATAAGAAAATCACGGTTGCTGCTGAGCCGGAACAAAAAGGGGAGAGAAGGATAACCCTCAGAAGAGAGGCCGAGCTGCCTTTTATTATCATGGCCTATCATACACCCAATTTCCCGCATGAGGACAGTTATGCCCTTGATGTCCTGAGCATGGTCCTCTCAGGAGGGAAAAGTACGAGACTATACCAATCCCTTGTGTATGAGAAGAAGATTGCCCTGGGCGCTTCTGCCGACTATAGCGGCTTTAATAAGGATCCATATCTTTTTTACTTTTTTGCTACTGCTGCGCCCGGCAAAGACGTTAAAGATGTTGAAGAAGCGCTCTACGCAGAAATCGAAAAAATAAAGACAGCAGGTCGCCGTCTGACCGGGAGATTCAGAAGGCACAGAATCAGATCGAGGCGTCTTTCATTATGGAGCAGGACTCCATTTATATGCAGGCGATGAAATACGGTTTATTTGAGATTCTTGGAGACTGGAAGCTGATGGATAGATATCTTGAAGGGATACGGAAGGTAAAGCCTGAAGATGTTGCGAGAGTTGCAAAGAAGATACCTGACTGAAGAGAACAGAACAGTCGGGATATTAATACCGACGAAGATGAAGAATTCGGAATGAGAAATTCAAAAGCCAATTTGAGAAAGTGCTCATTATGTTTTGCATTCTGCAATTTGCAATTTGCGGTTTGTCTTGTAATGATGTTTTTGCTTTTAATGTCAATCGCTCTGTCCTGCCTGACGGTCTTGTTCTGCTTCATTCTGAAAATCACAACCTGCCAATCGTAATGGTCACGCTTATGGTAAAGGCGGGTCAGACTACTGAAACTGCTGAAAAGGCAGGGCTTGCCAATCTTACGGCGGAGCTCATGTCCGAAGGGACAAGCACACGCAACTCGAAAGTCATTAGCGAGGAAACAGACTTCATAGGCGCGTCCCTTGGTGTCTCAGCAGGGAACGATTATACGACTATTACCTTATCGGTGCTCAAAAAGGACCTGAATAAAGGGTTTGAGCTCTTTTCAGATATACTCCTGAACCCTTCGTTCCCAACTCAGGAGATCGACCGAAAAAAAGACCAGATCAAAGGTTCCTTAAGGCAGCGCGAGGAAGACCCCTCTTTTCTTGCGGAGCGGGCATTCAGAAAAGAGGTCTTCGGGGAGCATCCATATGGAAGACTGGTTGAGGGGTCTGTTGAGACTATTGACGCCATTCAAAGAGATGACATGACTGGATTTCACAGAAATTATTTTCTGCCCAATAATTCTATCCTTGCGGTTGTCGGAGATATTTCTGCCGGGGAATTATCCGGTCTGTTGCAGAAGTATCTTGGCGGCTGGAAGCCCGGCACGCCATTGCCCCGGGTTGTGAGGCCGCCTGAAGAGGGTAAGACAAGAAAAGTAATCAGGATTGAAAAGGACCTGACCCAGGCAAATATTATCTTTGGAAATATCGGTATCAGCAGGGAGAACCCGGATTATTATGCGGTGAGCGTTATGAATTATATCCTGGGAGGAGGGGGTTTCTCGTCAAGAATGATGCAATCCATCCGGGACAAGATGGGACTCGCCTATGATGTCCACAGTTTCTTTGCGGCTTACAGGGACTCGGGTTTCTTTCAGGCGGGACTCCAGACAAAAAACGAGACTGCAAATACTGCGATTGATGAAATGATCAAACAGATAGAGAAAATAAAGACGGAAGCAGTATCCGACGAGGAACTGTCAGAGGCAAAAGCCTATCTGACCGGAAGCTTTCCCAGAAGGCTCGACACGAACAGGAAGATAGCTGATTTCCTCGCTTCAATTGAATTTTATAACCTTGGACTTGAGTACGACAAAAAATATCCGGACTATATCAATTCCGTGACAAAAGAGGACGTGCTTAGAGTGGCAAAAAAGTATCTCACTCCTGAAGCTGGCGTGCTTGTTGTCGTCGCTGACCAGAAAAAGGCACAATTGAAGTATTAGAGGTTTATTCGATGACAAAATCGGCATAGTTCGGAAGCAGTGGAGAGTGGTTAATCACAACAGTTTGCCTGTGAGACTATTATGATTAATGAAACTGGTTATCCGGAATAACCAAGGATTGAAATGTCGGCTTTCTTTGCCTCTTCGATGAGCCTGTCTCTGTTCAGAAGAAGACTCTTTTGAGGCTCGACGCACAGGACCCTTGCCTTGACTTCGCGCATGGCGAGCACTGTCTGCACTCCTACGGTTGGGACATCAAATCTCATGTCCTGATTTGGCTTGCTCACTTTTACAACAACCGCACCTTTTCCTGCAAGCGAACCTCCCCTCCGTATTGCCTCATCGGTACCCTCAATAGCCTCAACTGCCATGACTGCCCGGTCCTTGACAACAACGGTCTGTCCTATATCCATCCTGCCGATCTCTTTTGCTATTTCCCAGCCGAATTTGATATCTTTCCATTCATCCTCTGAAGGCCGGCTTTTTGTCAGGACGCCTGCAGGCATCAGCAACTCCCTGCTGAACATGGTGATGTCGAGAAGTGTTATGCCTTCTTTTGAGAGTTCATCTGCAATTGCAAGGAGTATGGAATCATCTTTTCTGTCCTTGAGAGAAAAGAGAAGCTTCACAGCCCTCAGGTCCGGCGTAATTTTACTCTTATAAAGAAGCGTTTTAGAGACTTTGCCTGCCATTACAGCTTCTTTGACGCCGGACTTTTTCAGCCCGTCGATCAATTTGCCGAATTTCCCAACATTGATCCATTTCATCTCATCGACATAGGAACCAAGTGATTCGTCGGCGAGGGATTCCAGACCAAAGGCAATGACTGAATATCCCCTGGCCTTCGCCTCCCCTGCAACAACCATAGGGAGGTCACCTTTCCCTGCGATAAGGCCGAGTTTCTTACTTATGTATTGTATTTTTGTCAAAAGATCTCCGGAGAAGGATAAGTTAGAATGACCAACTACTAAAGGTCATTGATAATTGGTCATCATTGCTCGCGTTGGATCATTCTCCCTGTTTCCTGCAGATTCCCCTCTTGTTTTTCTGAATAAACTCAATCAGGGATTTTATCTCATCAGTGTAAGGGAGTTCCTCCTGGACTTTTTTGATAGCTTCCTTAAGGGTATGTTTTTCTCTGAAGAGAATCTTGTAAGCCTTCTTAATCTCGCTGATTGTCTGGTCCGAAAAACCGTGCCTCTTCAGTCCGATCGTGTTCGGGCCGAAGAGCTTGGCCCGAGGGCCTGATGCAATGGTATAGGGTGGAATGTCCTGTCCCACGCCGCTGAACCCGCCTATCATGGTGTAAGCTCCGATCCTTGTGAACTGGTGTATTGCAGAAAGGCCGCCGATTACAGCATGGTCCTCCACTGAAACATGACCGGCCAGAGTTGCCACATTCGCCATAATTACATGGTTCCCTATTTTACAGTCATGCGCGATATGCACATACGCCATAAGAAAATTGTTGTCCCCGATCGTTGTAATCCCGTCACCGTCAACCGACGCCCTGTGAATGGTTATATATTCACGAATTGTGTTGCCATTCCCAATCTTCACGCTCGTCTTTTCGCCTTTATATTTGAGGTCCTGCGGCGGCAGGCCGATGCTTGTAAAAGGGTAGACTGTACAGTTTTCGCCTATTTCGGAGCTTTCAACTACTACATTGGAAATAAGCCTGGCGCCATTTTTGATGCGAACGCCTTCGCCAACAATGCAGAAAGGGCCGATAACAGTATTGTCTTCTATCTCAGCATTGGAATGCACAATAGCTGAGGGGTGAATTTCTTTAGCCATTTTCCTATTTCTCCTTATCTATTACCATCGCAGTGAAATCGGCTTCAGCAACAACCTTGTCTTCAACTGTCGCATTTCCTGAAAATTTCCAGACGTTGCCCCTCTGTTGCAAGATGTTGACTTCAAGTTTCAACTGATCTCCGGGGATAACAGGTTTTCTGAATTTTGCTCTCTCAATACTCAAAAAATAAACCGCTTGACCGGGAGTCGCCCCTGAACGAAACGAGAGAACGCCTGCAACCTGTGCGAGGGCTTCTACTATCAGAACTCCGGGCATAATAGGATCACCGGGGAAATGTCCGCGAAAAAACTCTTCGTTCATCGTTACATTTTTTATGCCCACAGCTTTTCCTCCCGGTTGAAGGTCAATTATTTTGTCGACCAGAAGAAACGGATATCGATGAGGCAATACCTGCTGTATCTCTTTTATGTCCATCATCATTCATCCCTCCTTTGAATCTTCATAATCTGCTCCTCGAGTTCTCTGATTCTTTTTTGGAGTTCCGGCAGTCTGGTAAAAATTGCATGAGCTTTCAGCCATTCCCTGTGAGGAAAGGCCGGTGTGCCGGAATACACTCCTTTTGTGACATGACCCATAACCCCGGACTGAGCTCCTATCATTGTTTCGGCGTCTATCTTTGTGTGATCTGCAACGCCCACCTGCCCGCCAAGGGTAACATAGTCGCCGATCTCTGAGCTGCCTGCGATACCCACCTGCGCAACAATGATCGCGTTCGAGCCTATCTTCACATTATGTGCGATCTGGCTCAGGTTGTCTATCTTTGATCCCTTGCCGATGACCGTGTTGCCTGTCGTTGCCCTGTCGATTGATACATTTGAACCGATTTCAACATCGTCCCCGATGACAACCCCGCCAACCTGGGGGATTTTGTAGTAGACCCCTCCGTCAAAGACATAGCCAAAACCGTCGGAACCGACAACGGAACCGGAATGAATGATTACCCTGTTTCCTAATCTCACACCTTCTCTCAGAGTCACGTTGGGATAAATAATGCAATTCTCACCTATTGAGGTTTCTTCCCCAATATAAACAAAAGGATGAATCACAGTCCCTTTGCCTATTGATACACGATCTGATATATATGAAAAAGGGAAAATAGAGACATCACCGGCAATGACTGCTGAGTCGGAGATGGTTGCGCCATCGCTTATGCCAGCGGCTTTCCGGGGCTTTACATAAAAAAGTCCGAGCAGTTTTGCGTAGGCAAGGTAAGGGTTGGCTACCCTGAGCTGCGTCATGCTTGTATCCGGAATTACGTCTTTGACTATCAGGCAGGAGGCCCTGCACCGGGACAGGTCTTTAATATATTTTTTCGACGAGATGAACGTTATGTCGCCTTCCCCGGCTTCAGAGATGCCTGAGACACCGGTGATATCGATGTCCCCGTTCCCTATAATCTCCCCGTTAACGATGTTCGCAAGTTCTTTCAGTTTCATATTGTGACGGAATGTTGTTCAGATTGGTGTATATCTTATATGTTGACGCCGACTACAGGCTATTTCCTATTTTCCGGATGATGCCCCGGAGTCAGGCCTCTTTGATTCCCTGAAAGCATCATACTTCTTAATAAAGAGATCTGTTATGTCAAAATTCTTGTCGCAGTATAGTATACTGCCTTTGTCCAAAATGACCGTGTAGTCTTCTGATGCGCCAATCTGTGCAGCCAACTCAAGAACGTCTTTCAGCGTGGAACTGTATAGCTCTTCATATTTTCTGCCAAGTTCAGCTTCTGCATCCTGACCGAAACGGGACAGATTTGTTTCCAGTTCTTCCAGTTCCCCCAGTTTTTGCTTCATGGCTTCTTCAGAAAGGCTCAGTTTCTGTTCTTCCAGTTCCCTTCTGAGTTTTTCAATGACCTCGCTTTTTTCGCTAATCTGCGCCTGCTTTGATTTTGCCAGCAGATTATATTCAAATGTGGAATTTTTTCCCCCTGCAGACTCTTCAGCAACTTTCTGGAGATCGATAACCCCGATCTTCATGGGTTCTGGAACCGCTGTTTTTACGGTAACTACAGCCTCCGGAGACTTCTCGGGATTTGCAGTGCCGCCATCCTTTGCGATGCTTTCAGCGACAATACGTTCAGCCTTGACAGGGCCTTGGGCCGCCGCAAGATTTCCCGTCTTCGCAAGTTCAGCAACCTTTGCGGAATGAGAAGAACACGAAGAAGAAACAAAAGAGAAGAAAGAAACCAACGCCAATAACAGGAAACAGTTGCAACAATTGCGAATACTATGATCTGAAGTCATCCGGATATCTTTCTGTCGCTATAATTTCAGCAAGCTCAAAGAGATTTCTATGCTTACTGCTACTGGGATGCCTTTGCTTTTAACTCGTTGTATCTCTTCAGCACTGTATCTGTAATATCAATCCCTTTGCTTGAATACAGGATTACAGTTGCAGGCAGAATGAGAGTATATTCCCCTTCCTGCCCCAGTTTCTGTATTATACCCACCAGTTCCGTCAAGAGGGAATTGTCCATCTCTCTCTGTTTCTTGGACAATTCGGCTTCGGAATCAGAGACAAATCTCCTGATGTCCCTATCCATTTTTTCCAGCTCATCTATCTTTGCCTTCTTGGCATCATCGGACAGAATGTTCTGCTGCTTCTTCAGTTCCTCCTCCATCTTCTTGGCTGTAGTGACCATTTTTTCCAGATCTTTTTCCTTCGAAGCTTTCAGCGTCTCAAGGGTGGTTCTTGCTTTTTTAGCTTCATCAGACTGGTCGATAAGTTTCTGAATGTCCACGTAGCCGATCTTTATGGAGTCAGCGGCGGAAGCAATACCTGAAAACAGGCAAAAGACAATGGATGCCAGACAAAGAATAAGATACCTTCCTGCAATACTATTTCTCATACATCCTCCTGAAAGTTTTGATTAAAAAAATGTGCCAAAGGCAAACTCAAACCTGCTGGCTTTTTCTCCCTGCCTCTTGTCGAGATTGTACCCCCACTCAAGTCTTATGGGACCCATGGGAGAAATCCATCTCACGCCTAATCCTGAAGTATATCTCAAATCTATATTGCTGAAACGAGTCAAAAGAACTTCCCGCATCTACGAATGCCACACCATTCAGCTTTATATCGGTGACCAGCGGGAAGATATATTCCAAATTAAATATCAGCTCATTCTCTCCGCCGATATAATCCCCGCCTTCTTTCTTTCCAATGCACTGTCCATCTACGAGAGTGGTATCCTTTCCACACTTGCCTTCCACAGGCGGATCAGCCACACACTTCCCGTCTACCAGCGTCCCTTTTGAGCAAGTTATCGGTTCCTTAGGCCCGGCCTCGCCATATCCGAGACCTCTAACCGTATAAATGCCGCCGACATAAAATCTCTCATACAGGGGAAGGTCTTTGCCGCCCAATCCTGACGCGCAGCCTAATCTGCCTCTCAACATAATTGTCGTACTACCAAGCGGAAGATACCAGGCAGAATCAACTTCACCTTTTACAAAATTGTTCGTTCCACCAAGACCTGCATAGGTTACGTATACAGAGTTCCTTGATCCCCTTGAAGGATTGAGATAATTATCTCTTGAATCCCGGGTCAGCGAAGGGGTAATGCTGCTCGTCGTTTGTGTGCCTTCCTGCTCCTTTATGATGCTCGATGCGTCGTCGGAGATGTTAGATATCTTGGCGTTCTCAAAGTTGTAGCCGATATCCCCGAACCAGTATTCGGAAAACCTCTTGCCAAAGGAGAAACCGAATCCTGTGGCTTCTTTATCGTAGTCAATATACTCTTTTGAGGTCTTGTATATATTGGTCGAGAATGATATGGGTTTATCCAGGAACCAGGGGTCTTTGTAGGAAAGTTCATAATAAGTTGTTCTGCCGCCGAGCTCCCGCGCAGTTTTATATATTGACCTTTCCCGAACAGATTGCCCTGAGACAACTCGACCATGGCGATAAATTTTTCAACAGAACTGTACCCGCCGCCGACGCTGAAAAAGCCTGTAGGTCTCTCCTTGACCTTGACATCGACGTCAACCACTTTTTCTTCCGGTTGAGGCTTAGGTACCAGTTCAACATTTTCAAAGAAATTAAGGTTATTGATCCTTTCATAGCTTCTCTTTATCAAGAGCGCTGTTAAAAGTCTGACCCTCATCAAACCGTATCTCTCTCCTGATAACCTTGTCCCTGGTCTTTGTGTTGCCCGAGATCTCTATCCTTCCTATTTTGTATTTCGCACCTTCATCAATCTTAAGCGCAAGCTTTACCTGTTTTGTGGAATCATCCGGATAGAGTTCAGGAGTGACGGTCACAAGCGCGTATCCCTTCTCAGAATAGAGTTCGGATATGGATATCATGTCCTTTTTCAGAGCTGCTTTACTGAAAGGTTGGCCTGCAGCCATCGAAATGCGCTTTCTGACGACATCGTCAGTGAAAACCTTGTTGCCGGATAAATCGATCGAGGACACTTTGTACTGGTCACCTTCAGAAATCGGGATGGTGATAACCATCTTTTTCATGTCCTCGGTGAGTTCGATTTTCGGTTCGCCGATTACAACTTTTATGTAACCATTATTCAGGTACAGGTCCCTTATTTTCTCTATATCAGCGTCCATGCGTTCTTTTTGAAAATATCCGGAGGAGCTGATAAAAGAGAAAAGCCACCATTCCTTTGTTTCCATTACACTCTTTATCTTGCTTTCTTTTAAGGCCTTATTCCCTTCGATCTTTATCTTCTTGTATCTTTACTTTCGGGCCTTCTTCAATCAGATAGGTAAGGACTACCTCATTCGGTCCTGCTGTTTTGATAACGGGGACAATATGTGAAAGCCAGTAGCCTTCTTCTTCATAAAAGGCCCTGAGTTTATTTGCATTGTCCTGAATGAGCACGGAGTCGGCAATTGCGCCTGTTGTAATAGTTATCTTTTCCTTCAGTTTTGCATCATCAAATTCCTTATTGCCCTGGAATTCGATTTTGACAATAGTTGGTTTTTCCTTGACAACATAGATCAGTTTGATGCCGCCCTCAAAAGATTCTATCTCTGCCCTGACATCATCAAAATAACCCATCTTGAAAATGCTCTTGATGTCTTCATTTGTTTTGTCCTGAGAGAGCGGTTCGCCTGACTCTCTGGGTTATTTTGGATTTGACAGAGGATTCCTCGATCCTTTTGAGCCCGTGTATCTCTATCGAATTAATAAGGGGCTGGGCCTGGGCGAAAAGCATGCCCGGCAAGACAAATAGAGCTGCAATGATGAGTAAGATTCTTTTATAGTACATATATGTATTCAGGCAAATTAAGGACTCAAAAAGTATAGCATAAACCAAGTGAGAAATAACACAATGCCAGGCAAATTTGATTACAATAAGTCCGGGAGCAAAGCTGATGACCGGCGGCTCTTTGACCTGTTGCACCGGGATGGCCGAATGCGGGCTGTATAGAGGAAATGTTATGGATAAACCAGTTGAAGCAGTCGTTGATGAACTCCTCATTAAGAGAGATTTTGCAACCCTGATCGATTTGTGCGAAAGGGACAGGCATGCATGGCAGGAGGTACGGTACAGTCTTTATTCACTTGACGAAAGGCTGCGCTGGTCCGCAATTGAGGCAGTGGCAAAATTGATGGAGGTGTGGTGGAAGTCCGGCAGGCAGGAAAAGGTGAGGCAGTATGTGAGGACACTGTTTTGGTCGATGAATGATGAATCAGGTGGCATAGGCTGGAGCTCTCCGCAAGCTGTAGCTGAAATTATTGCGACTATTCCGGAAATAGTGGAACCTTATGGCAGTATGATGATCGCCCATACGATTGATGAGCCGCCTCTGGTTAACGGGTGTTTATGGGGAATCGGCAGGATGGGAAGGCTAATCGCCGATTCCGTGGCGTTTTTTCAGGGACAAATATTGTCGGCTTTTCAGATAGACGACGCCGCAAACCCTCGGGCTGGCATCCTGGGCAATGGGAGAGTCAGGTTTCTCACCTGCAAAACCTTACCTTGAGAGAATATCTTTCCGCACTGAACCAGTCACGATTTACATGGATGGTGATTTCACTGTGAGGACATTGCATGATTGGGCAGGAGAGGCTCTGATGAAAATATGGCAACATGCTGATTTAAAATAAAAAAGTCTGATACACGAGGAAACATGTCCAATCTGCTTATCAAATGCTTAATACCGGCAGCTGCCTTACATGTCTGAAAAATTTGCCTGGCCCATTTATCTCCTTAATAATCCTTACTTGACAAAAGAAAATGAGTTGAGTATCATTAAACACTTTTCTGAAAAAGCTTCAAAAAAGAAGTAGCTATATTTTTGTTTAAACGTTTAGTAAATATTTATAGGAAGGAAGGGGGTGAAGAGCAGCGCTAGTTTTTGATTCTGGTTGCCTGTATTCTACTAATAACACAGCAGAAGGAGGTAAGCGATGGGAGTCCCAGGACAAGAGAAGTTATGGGATAAAGAAGAAAAAGGTCACAGAACGTACAATGACATCAGGATTTTTACTGATGAGCAGTTGAAAAATTATACAGAAGAAGAGCTGAAGAATTTCAAGCCTAAGCATGACAGCAAAATGTTGGATGAATTAGAGAAAGGTCCATGGCCCAGTTTTGTGAGCGACATAAAGAGAGAGGCCTTGCACAGACATAAATTGGGGCAGGACAATCTCATGATACCTGCAGAAATCTGTGATGATTTGTTGGGAGTTGTAGAGCTTTCATATAAAGAGGGTGAGACCCACTGGAAACACGGCGGTATCGTCGGCGTTCTCGGTTATGGCGGCGGCATTGTCGGCCGTTATTGCGACCAGCAGGCTAAATTCCCGAATATTGCGCATTTCCATACCATTCGTGTTAATCAGCCCGGCGCGAAATTTTATACAACTGATTGGCTGAGAGGTTTCTGTGATATCGCAGAATACCGCGGAAGCGGAATGACCAATCTGCACGGTTCTACCGGCGACCTGGTTATTCTGGGTTCCACCAGTCGATCAGTTGGAGCCTATATTTTTTGATCTGACCCATGATCTTGGAGTTGACATAGGCGGTTCAGGCGGAAACCTCCGTACACCTTCTGATTGTGTCGGTAAGGCACGGTGTGAGTTCGCATGTTACGATACCATGGATCTGTGCTATGACATGACCATGACCTATCAGGACGAACTGCACAGGCCGGCCTTCCCGTATAAATTTAAATTTAAATTTGATGGATGTCCTAATGGCTGTGTGGCATCAATTGCCCGGTCGGATATGTCTTATATCGGCACATGGAAAGATGACATCCGTATCAATCAGGATGCGGTGCAAGGCATATGTTGCCGGTGAAATCCCGCCTGACGGAGGCGGATTTGCCGGAAGAGACTGGGGCAAATTCGACATCCAGAAAGAAATTATCGACCTTTGTCCTACCCAGTGTATGCAGTGGGACGGAAAGAAAATGAGCATCAACAATGCGGAATGCAACCGCTGCATGCATTGTATTGACGCCATGCCCGAGGCATTAAGGGTAGGCGCAGATCAGGGTGTGAGCATCCTCTTTGGCGCAAAGGCCCCGATCCTTGAAGGCGCCCAGATGGGCATGTCTGACAATACCATTTATGTATGTGAACAAACCTTATGACAGCCATAAAGCTCTTGTTGGAAAGGTATTTGACTGGTGGATTGAAGAAGGCAAGAACCGTGAGCGTATAGGTGAAACAATTCAGCGCGTAGCCTTAAAGACATTTATTGAGGTGCTCGGGATTCCGCCTATGCCGCAGATGGTTAAAGAGCCCCGTTCCAATCCGTATGTCTTCTTCAAGGAGTCAGAGGTTCCCGGTGGATGGCAGAGAGATATTAACGATTACAGAACCAGACATCCAAAATAATATAAAGGAGGATATGTTATGTCGAAAGGCAAACTTGGTTATTTTAATCCCAAAAAGCCTCAGGAAGGCAGGATAACTGATATCGGACCGAATCATTATCGGCCAGATGCTGCCTCCTGTTATCAGGAGGAATTACGGGAAATGGGCTTTCACACAGGATACTGGAGCCCGGTCTCTTGGTGCATGTTTCCGAGACAGGTGAAAAGGCTTTTACCGTGAGGGCAGCTGCACCCCGACTGATGTCGGTTGAGCACATCCGTGAAATCTGTGATATAGCCGATAAACATTGTAATGGCTATTTAAGATTTACGACGAGAAATAACATTGAATTTATACTGGACGATGAAGCAAAGGCAAAAGCCCTCAAGAAAGACCTCGACAGCAGAAAACATGTTGGAGGCTCTTTTAAGTTCCCGACAGGCGGCACAGGAATGGGCATGACCAATATTGTTCATACACAGGGATGGGTCCACTGCCATACACCTGCAACCGATGCCTCCGGTCCGGTAAAAGCTACTGCAGACGTATTGTTTGATGAGTTCAAGAATATGAGACTGCCTGCGAAATTGAGAATTGCTCTGGCATGCTGCCTCAATATGTGCGGCGCCGTGCACTGTTCTGATATCGCACTTCTCGGTTATCACCGCAAACCACCTGCAATTGATGATGAAGCTATCGGAAAAGCCTGTGAGATTCCGCTGGTTGTTGCAGCCTGTCCGTTGTATGCTATTAAGCCGGTGACAACAGCAGAAGGGAAAAAGAGCGTTACAGTCAATCAGGAAAAGTGCATGTACTGCGGAAACTGCTACACCATGTGCATGGGTTTGCCGTTGGCAGACAGCGCAGGGTGACGGTATTGCTATCCTGGTCGGCGGCAAGATCTCAAACCGTATAAGCATGCCGAAATTCTCAAAGGTCATTATCCCGTGGCTGCCGAACAACATGCCGCGCTGGCCTGAGGTGACGAGCGTTGTGAAGCATATAGTTGAAGTCTGGGCAAAGGATGCGAACAAGTATGAAAGACTCGGCGACTGGGCAGCGCGTATCGGCTGGGAAAAATTCTTTGAGAAGACCGGTATCCCATTTACCGAGAAGAGCCTTGATGATTACCGCCTTGCTGTTGATACATACAGGACATTCGACTCAGTTCAAGTATACTGAACATGCATGGGCTGTATCCAAAGCTGTTAATGGTATATAAGAATTAAAAGGAGCGGAAAACTATGGGAAGACCAGAAGACATAAGACAGGCTATTCTTGATTATGCTTCAAAAGGCGCAAAGAGCAAATTCTATTTCAAGGATATGATGATCGGTGTGAAGAAGACTATTCCTGACGCCGGTGCCTCAGAGATTAAGAATGTAGCATCCGAGATGGTAAGAGAAGAGGTATTGGAATTATTATCGACCGGCAGCTCTACCATGTACGGACTGAAAGGAAGAGGCATATCTGTTGAAAAATCAGGTGATGCAGGAGGATAGAATCTCCCTGAAGACCTGATTTCTCAGATAAGTGACATGAAGGGTGGCCGGCTTTGCGGCCAGCCATATGATTTTTAGCTTGCCCTTTGCAAACTTACGTTCGATTCAATGCCAGATAACTAGTTTTCTGATGAACGGTCTCAAGGCTGATCAAAAGAAGAACCTGCCTTTACGTCTTAGTTATGTACATATGGTAAAATAAAAACTTATGGAAGAACCAAAAGATATAGAGAATTTTATCAACGAACAGAAGCTTCGGTTGCTGGAAAAGCCGGATTGTGCCGCATCCCTTTATAATCTGGGTGTTGTCTATATGAACCAGGGAAAATTCGATGAGGCTATCGAGTCATTTGAAGAGTCAATTGATCAGGGCGTGAGGATGTTCGAGGCCTTTGTCAATCTCGGGTATATCTATTTCAAGGACGGCGATCTTGAGAAGGTGGTAAAGGCAAATCTGAGAGCAATTGAAATAGAACCGAGATATGCAAGGGGATATGCAAATCTTGGATTTGCTTATCTTCAGATGGGAAAAACCGATGAGGCAATAGAGGCGCTGAACAAAGCCCTGGAATTGAATCCGGACATAGTCCAGGCATGGTGCAACCTTGCTAATGCCTATCTGCAAAAGGGGGATATTGAGCAGAGCATCGAATACTAACAAAAAGATGCTCGAATTAGCCCCGGATTTTGCATTGGGTTATAACAACCTTGCCAATGCCTATTATATGAAAGGCGAATATGAAGAGGCTGTCAGGAACTGTGACAAGGCAGCGGCGTTGGGATTTGAAGTCCATCCGGAGTTTTTAAAACTCCTGGATCCATACCGTCGTAAAGAGTCCTCGCAAATGATCGACGAACTCTTCTCACAATATCAGAACGAAGTCCGGAAGGCTGACATTCTCTTCAAGACGATAGCTGAAAAATATCCTCTCAGCGTTAAATGCAGAATCCGCTGTTGTGACTGCTGTAATGCTGTTTTCGGCATCTTCCCTATTGAGGCCGCTTACATCCATCATCATCTTAGACAAGCTCGACAGAAAGATAAGAAGAGATGTGCAGAGGAGGGCGGAAAAATCAGAAGTCGAGATGCTGAAGGCAACGGACAAACTGAAAGAGACTTTTGAAGACAACCCGAATATGCAGGCGTATGGCCTGGGGAAACAGAGGGTCAGATGTCCCCTGTTAAGTGAAAAAGAAGAGTGCGTTCTATATGAAAACCGGCCTGTTATCTGTCGCGTTTACGGCGTGCCCTTCAGTCTTATACATGACGGCAAGGAACAATCTTATGCGTGCGGCATTTCCGGCTTCAAGGCCAAGGTAGCTTATCCAACTGTCAAGCTCGACAAAATATACGGTGAATTGTACAAATTATCGAAGGAGCTCTTGACCCGCGCAGGTTCTCTCCATCCTGCAGAAAGCTGATCGTATGCTGTCCATAATAAAAGTTGTGCGCATGCCTTTTGAAGAGATCGTTAAAGGCGAGTTTGAATAACCGCATATAGTTTTTCTGCATGACTATCCAGATGATCCCCTATCACCGGAAGATCTTTTGTTTCTTCATAAAGGTCCAACAGGGGATTATAAGACGCCTTCAGTTCATCCAGAGTAAATGACTTGAGCAAAGAAATGAATTCTTCATGCCTCTCGGGATTTTTCTTGAAATCATCCTTTTCCTTGAGCGCTTCACAAAATCCCTGAATAGATGCATCCACAGAAAAATCGTCTGCCCATGCTACTTCTCCGACCCCGTCTATCTTGTCCAGCCGCATATGGAGTGAGAGATGCAGGAAAAAGTAAAAAAGCGCAAAGAGAGGATTAATCTCATCTCTCCGAAAGCCGAGCAGGGGTTTATAACGGCGTGCAGTGGTAAGCCGGATATCCACTTCATCATTTTCAAGTTTGGCTATAAAATCTCCGGCTGCATGGTGCCACGGATAGATATAATTGAAATTCTCAAAATCATAATACAGGGTCAGAATCTTTGACGCCTGTCTGTATATCTCAGAAGCCTGTTTGTCCGAGAGATTTATATATCCACCCCCGAATTTCCAGAGCTGCATCCCATGGTTTCCTTCTTCATCCCTTGAAATGTGAAATTCATGATAGCCTTCAAACCAGTCTTCAAGGAGAAAGACCATGGAATTGGATTCGCCGGAAAGATATATCTCCGGCAAGTAGGGAAGACTGTATTTCCCGATGGAGTTCCTGCAACAATGAGATTTCCTTATGCAGCCATTTCCTGCCGGTATCACGTCACAGCCACATTTAATCCGAATTTTACTCTCTCATTTCCCATAATTAATTCAATGCTTGCCGGATGATACAAAAGCCCGTGCTTCTCCGCCCTGATGAGGATTTCGGAAATTTCATCCAGAGAGATTTCTCTGCCTGTCTTCTTAGAAGCTGCGTTAAGGAGACTATCGAATTCGCCCTGTTTTAGAAACTCTTCTATGGAATCGAAATATTTTCCGTAAGGAGTTTTGAAAGGATCGCATTCCAAAGGCAAATGCATCTTATCTGCATCAGCGGGAACGTCTCCAAAAGGGGAGGATACAAGATATGTTATGAGAGGTGTATGCATTATTTCAGCTTGCTGATCTTTTCTATGGCCTCTTTTGATAAGAGAGCGACCGTTGTTTCCTCAAGTCTGCCGTCTCTGAATAGGAGAAGTTTTTCATTATCTGTCCCGAGTTTTCTTAAATCTTCAATGACGTCTTCATATCCGATATTGCCCAAGGCCCAGGCAGCATAGCCTCTCAAGGTCGGGTCTGCATCCCCGAGAAATGACCACAACGCGCGAAATGCATACTTGACCAGATCAGGCTTCACGGATGCAATTTTTCCAATGGCCCATGTGATCTCCTTTCTGAAATTCTGATGCTGCAGAAAAGAGAGCAGTGTGGAGCTGAATTCTCCGAACAATGAGGGGTTGGAACTGACGATTGTTCCTGCAGCTTCAAGTGAGCCCCAGGCAGATGCCCCCGGGGCGGCCGCGCTCTGCAACAGATTCGATATTAGTTTACTGATGATATCAGGTCGCTTCACAGCCACTTTACCGCCTACTTCACCCAGCATATCAATGACCTGCCACCGCAGCGTTTCATCCGTCGTATAGAGCATGCGCTTTAATTCATTCATTACCCGCGTATCTTCTTCTGCCAGAGCAATCAGCTCCTCACGCCTGTTTTCAGTCGCATACCGACGCACGATCTCCTTGGAAAATTTTTCAGAGCGCAATCTGGTTTTGGTGATGGGAACAACAGCTTTTATTTTCTCCCCTACCTTATCTTTTGTCGCCTCGTGAAACTCCTCGAACAGTTTAATAAAAATTAGCGCGCCCCTTACGTAACGGTCATTGTAAACTATCTCCGGGACTATCGTATGGGTTATGATGTCATAATTCCCGACAACCGCATCTGTGTAATCGTCTCCATATGAAAGAGAAAAGGCCAGGCTTTCGTCGTCGTTGCAGGCAAATAATATCGCCTCAATAAAAGCAGATCCCATATTATGGCCAGTTGCGTCATAAACATAAACAACTCCGCAGTTCTCACAGACTCCGATCGGGAACTCGACTATTTTTCTTGAAGTTAATTCCTTCGGCTGCTCGATTTTGTAATAGCAAAAAGGGCAGCGGGGTTCTTCCGGTGTTGCTTGCATGATTATCTCACTATCTCCTGTTGTATTCTTATAGGTTTATTCTATGAAATTCACTCCTGCCTGGCTGGGGAGGGGATTTCTTTCCTGAATTCTCGAAATTTTACCTCTATATGATATTATAAGGCATTGCTTTATTTTTTTTGAAAGGAGTTTCTTATGCCTATCTATGAATTCCGATGTCTCGGCTGCGGGAATGTATTTGAGCTTCTAAAGCTTAAAAAAGAGAGTGAAGAAGCGGCAATGAAATGTCCAAAATGCAGATCTGAAGAGGTCGAAAGGATATTAAGTACAGTCAATACGATTGTGTCTTCAGGCGGGAAAAAGAGCACGCAGACGGTCAAGAATTGCGGCAGCGGTTCCTGTACGTCCTTTGAGATCCCCGGCCCGAAAAGATGATTCAGTGCCCAAGGCTTATTGTCGCAGGCCTTGGCGGTGATACCGGGAAAACAGCAATCAGTGTTGGTCTGTGCCGGTTCTGGAATAAAGGGGGGCACAAAGTAGTACCCTTTAAGAAGGGGCCTGACTATATCGATATGGGTTGGCTGGGAAGGGGGCCAACCATCCTTGCTATAATCTTGATCTTTTCATGATGAACAGGGAAGCAGGTTCTCACCTCGTTCTGCCTGAATACAATAAAGGCTGACATTGCGGTAATCGAAGGCAACCGAGGACTTTATGACGGAATGGATGTGCAGGGGAATGTCAGCACAGCCGAATTGGCCAAACTTCTCCATGCGCCGGTCATCGTCATTGTCGATTGCACAAAAGTTACCCGCACTGTGGCTGCCCTTGTGCTCGGTCTGCAGACCTTTGACAGGAATGTGCCGATCAAAGGTGTGATTCTCAACAGGCTGGCAGGAACACGTCACGAGCAGGTCATACGCGAGAGCATAGAGCACTACTGCAATCTGCCGGTTGTCGGCGCAATTCCGAAATTAAAGGACGTGACCTTCCCAGGCCGGCATCTTGGACTTGTGCCGTATCAGGAACACCCCATGGCTGAAGAGGCTGTTGAGAAGGCTGCGGAGATTATCTCTCAATATCTGAATACAGAGCAAATAGTGCCGAATTGCCCGCGCGGCCCCGTCAATAGATTTTCACTGCGATGAATATCCGGAATTCACAGGGGAAAAAGTGACTATTGGGGTTGTACATGATTCAGCATTCCAGTTCTATTATCCTGAAAATATCGAGTCGCTAAGAAAAGCAGGGGCGGAAATACTGGAATTCAGTGCTTTGACAGACGATCTGCCTCCTTCTCTGGATGCACTATATCTGGGTGGCGGGTTCCCTGAGACCCATGCGGCGATCTTGTCCGCAAATGACAAATTGAGACAATCCATCAGGGACGCTGTAGAGGAAGGTCTGCCTGTCTACGCGGAATGCGGGGGGTTAATGTATCTGGCCGACAACCTGATATGGCAGGACAAAACCTATCCCATGACAGGGGTGCTCCCTATTACGGTCGGAGTCAGCAAGAAACCACAGGGTCATGGATATACCATTTTGCAAGTTGAAAAAAAGAACCCTTATTTCGAAACGGGGAGTTCACTCCGCGGCCATGAATTCCATTATTCGCATGTGCTTAAAATTGATAGTAAAGAAGGTCTGTCCCTGGTTTTCCGGATGATGAAAGGCCACGGAATTGCGGATAATATGGACGGGTTCTGTTACAAGAATGTCCTTGCCACCTACACGCATCTCCATGCATTCGGCACCGGTGAATGGGTGAAAGGCCTGATAAAAACCGCTCTTGAGTTCAAAAGAAGAAAACTTATTTCTGGATAAATTTTTTTTATTTGACCATGCTTGTGCCTTTGTATTACCGTTTATTACCCGTTAAAAACATCTTTTTTGTTGATTGAAAAATAATGTATTGCTGTGATATTATACGCAGGCTTGTTTTGATGGGAGATGTCTTCTATCAAAAAAACTAAATTTTTAGTAGAAAAAGGAGGAAGAAAAAATGCCGTATATCGATTTTGAAGGACAACAATATGAAGTTGATGAAGATGGTTATCTCGTAGACTGGCAGACATGGAAGGAAGGGATGGCCCCTATCATGGCAGCACAGGATGGTGTGGAACTCGGACCGGAGCATTGGGAGATTGTCAAATTCCTTAGGGAATATTTCATTAAATTCCAGATTGCTCCGATGATCAAGATACTTGTCAAGGAAATCGGAAAGAATTTCGGCCCTGAAAAAGGCAATACAAAGTACCTTTACGAGTTGTTTCCGGGCGGACCTGCAAAGCAGGCTTGTAGATACGCAGGACTGCCAAAACCGACCGGTTGCGTATAGTCAAAACATTCTGAAAAGCAAGAAGTCGGAAGTTCTTGCTTCTTACTTCTTGCTCTTCAAATCAGCTCGTTGAGAGCGCCTATTCAAAGTATCTAATCTTGTGAAAAAATGTCTGTTTTCAGGCATGAGGAGTAATGCATACGCCATATGAACTTTAAGGATCTCCTTTCAAAAAGAAAATCTGCAATCAGAAAAAAATGGTTCGATTATGTAATTAACGATTATCCTGCTGACTCTTCTGATTTCCTGAGAAAACAAAAAGATCGCTTTCTCAATCCGGTCGGGCAGACACTCCTGGAGAATATTAACGGCCTTTTCGATGAGATTGTCCTCGATCCGACTTCTGAAGCTCTTTATCCTTATCTTAACGATATTATCAGGATCAAGGCTGTACAGAATTTCTCTCCATCAAAGGCTGTCTCCTTTGTTTTCCTTTTGAAGCGTGTTGTCAGAGAGGAACTTGAGAGCGATATTGAAAAAAATAAACTTGCCGAAGAATTAAGATCATTTGAAACGCAACTCGATAAGCTTGCCCTGCTTGCGTTTGACATCTATATGAAGTGCAGGGAAACGATTTATGACATAAGGGTCAAAGAGATAAAAACTCTGACGTTCAGGCTTTTAAAAAAGGCGGACCTCGTCCGTGAGGTGGAAGAACAAATATCGGATGTTGAAGCACACACAGTACTAACTCAAAACATAAAGGGGTAAGAACATGGGACTTATTTTTTCGTTCTTCGCAGTTATCTCTCTTATAGTCATTGTCTTCATCGGAGTAAATGCCGCCAACCTCCATTACCTGTTTGGAGTTGTTATTCCTTATGCGGCGTTTCTCACGTTTATTCTTGGGGTCATATATCGGGTGTTGAAATGGGCTCGCGTACCCGTCCCATTCCGCATTCCCACAACCGCCGGACAGGAAAAAAGTCTTCCATGGATCAAACAAAATAAGATTGACAACCCGTCTACTTCTATGGGCGTTATTATCAGAATGGCCATGGAAGTCTTTCTTTTCCGCTCCCTGTTTAGAAATACCAAAATGGAACTGAGGGACGGACCCAAGATTTCATACGGTTCTACCAAATGGCTGTGGTTGGGCGGACTGGCATTTCACTACACATTTCTTATCATCCTTACCAGACATGTGAGGCTGTTCATGGAGCCTGTGCCTGTGCTGATAACAATCATCGAATCACTCGACGGATTTTTCCAGGTTGGCGCGCCTGTGTTGTATCTGACCGATTTGTTCTTTATCGGCGCTGTGACCTTCCTGTTCCTTCGGAGGGTTGTCGTGCCGCAGTTGAGGTATATATCCCTTGCGCAGGATTATTTCCCGTTGTTTCTGATATGCGCAATCGGCCTTTCAGGTGTCATCATGAGATATTTTCTGAAGACCGATGTCGTAGGCGTGAAGGAATTGACGATGGGCCTGGTCACCTTTAAACCTGTGGTCCCTAAGGACATCAATATTGTCTTTTACATACATTTGTTCCTTGTCAGCGCGCTCTTTATATACTTCCCGATGAGCAAATTGATGCATATGGCCGGAGTATTTCTCAGCCCTACGAGAAATCTCGCAAATACGAACCGTGCAGAAATGCATGTTAATCCCTGGAATTATCCGGTCAAGGTCCATACATATGAAGAATATGAAAATGATTTCAGAGAAAAAATGAAAGCAGCTGGATTACCGGTGGAAAAGGAGTAGATATGGCAAATCCAAAACCAGAAGAACTCGCTAAGATTGATCACAAGCCTCCCAAAACGGGGTGGATGGAAACCCCTACCGTATTCAAACAAGGTATTTTCCCCTATGGTTGCAAACCGAAGTCCCTTGAAACCGTCAGCTTCCCGAATCCAAGGCAATGGTCCGTAAAAGACGAGGACTGGAAGCTGCCTGCAAACTGGCAGGAGATTTTCATTGAAGGATTGCGGGAGAGAGTAGACAAGTATCGTTCTTTCCGGCTCTTCCTCGATATCTGCGTCAGATGCGGCGCATGTGCAGACAAATGCCACTTCTATATCGGCGGAGGCGATCCGAAGAATATGCCCGTTCTAAGGGCTGAACTCCTGAGATCTGTTTACAGGAAATACTGCACTACTTCAGGCAAGGTCATGGGAAAGATTGCCGGAGCCAGAGACCTGGATGTCAGTGTGTTGAAAGAGATCTGGTACTATGCTTACCAGTGTACTGAATGCCGCCGTTGTTCGCTTTTCTGTCCGTATGGAATTGATACTGCTGAAATAACTATTTTGGCGAGAGAACTGCTTAATCTCCTGGGACTGAATATAGACTGGATAGCAGGACCTGTTGCAGCCTGCTGGCTGACAGGAAACCATCTTGGCCTCCAGCCGCATACCATCAAAGATGCATTTGAAATGTTCTGCGATGATATTGAGACGTTAACGGGCATCCGGGTGAATCCGACCTTCAACCGCAAGGGCGCAGAGATCCTGTTTGTAATCCCCTCGGGAAGCATGTTCGCCGACCCAGGGACCTTTACATGCATGGGAGAACTTCTGCTCTTCCATGAACTCGGACTGGATTATACATGGAGCACATTTGCATCAGAGGGCGGAGACTTTGGTTTCTTCACGTCAAATGAGATGGCAAAGAGACTGCATAATAAGATTTACGAAGAAGCCAGAAGACTGAAGGTGAAATATATAATCGGCGGAGAATGCGGACACATGTGGAGGGTATGGCATCAGTACCACAATACATGGTACGGACCCGTGGATTTTCTTGAAGAACCTGTCTCTCCGATAACAGGCACAAAATTCGAAAATGCAAAATCCAACAAGACAGTGCATATCTGTGAATTTACTGCCGACTTAATCAAGAACAACAAGCTGAAACTTGATCCGAGCAGAAACGATAACCTGGTCGTCACATATCATGACTCATGCAATACCGCAAGGGGCATGGGATTACTCGAAGAGCCAAGATATATCATCAATAGCGTGTGCAATAACTTCTATGAGATGCCTCCGCAGACTATCAGGGAACAGACCTTCTGCTGCGGCAGCGGCTCAGGCCTCAATGCATCGGAAAATATGGAAAACAGGCTGAGAGGCGGACTGCCGAGGGCAAACGCGGTCAAACATGTTGCTAAAAAATACGGAGTCAATATGCTGGCATGCATCTGCGCAATTGACAGAGCGGCTCTTCCTCCCCTGATGGATTACTGGGTCCCCGGAGTAGGTGTAACCGGAGTCCATGAGATGGTGGCAAATGCATTAATCTGTAAGGGAGAGAAGAAGCGAACAACGGATATGCGCGGTGATCCGCTCCCGGGAATGGAGGGTGAATAAGATGTATAACGGAGGAAAAATAATCATTGGTCTGATTATCTTTGTAGGATTGGTGACATTCCCTTTCATCTTCCGTGGCGATAAATCGGCTGCCAAGCCCGATCCGAAAGTCGATACGGCTGAGATTCTCAAACTGCCGGAGAGTGAAAGGATATGTGTAGAGTCCAAAGATTTTATGATAAGGGAACACATGAAACTCCTTAACCAATGGAGAGACTGGGTCGTCCGTGACGGTCTTACCATATATACATCAACTGCCAGCGGAAGGCAGTATACAATGAGCCTTCAGAACACCTGTATGAAGTGTCATTCAAACAAAGAGCATTTCTGTGATGAATGCCACAATTATGCGGCAGTAAAACCTTACTGCTGGGATTGCCACATTGCGCCGAAGGAGAAAGAGTCATGAGTGTAAACAGGAGAGAGTTTTTAAAAATAGTAAGTATGTCAACTATCTTAAGTATAGGCGGCGTAGCTTCCGTTACCGGCCTGAAGAACCGTGTTGAGGCATCACAAAGCTCACAGATCTCGAGGAATCCCGAGGCTCTGACTGCGAAAAGATGGGCTATGGTTGTAGATATGAGCAAGTTTCAGTCGGAGGAAGACTACCAGAAATGCATTGACGCCTGTCATCTTGCCCATAATGTGCCGCATATAACCGATAATCCGAAACATGAGATCAAGTGGATGTGGCCGGAGACATATGATCATGCGTTCCCGGGGAATGAAGATGCCTTACCGCGGGGAAAAATTTAAAGAGATGCCATTCCTTATGCTCTGCAACCACTGTGAGAATCCTCCCTGCGTAAGAGTGTGTCCGACGCAGGCAACATTCAAGAGAAAAAGTGACGGTATTGTCATGATGGATATGCACCGGTGTATCGGATGCAGGTTCTGCATGGCAGGCTGTCCGTATGGCGCCAGGAGTTTCAATTTTAAGAATCCAAGGCCTTTTATTGATAAGGCGAAAGAAAACCCTGAATTCCCGACACGGATGAAGGGTGTTGTTGAGAAATGTACGTTATGTTATGAGAGGCTTGCAAAAGGTCTTCTGCCGGCCTGTGTGGAGGCAGCCAAGGAAGTTGCGGCGAAAAACGGCACAACACCCGGCTTGATTTTTGGAGACCTCGAGGACCCGAATTCCGAAGTGAGAAAAATCCTCAGTGAGCGGTTCACTATCAGGCGCAAACCCGAACTCGGAACGGGTCCAAGTGTGTATTACATAATTTAGGAGGGAATGATAATGCTCGAAAACGCGATAAATGGAGGTCGAAGATACTGGGTGTGGATATTCTTTTTGCTGGGAGTGATCGGCGTTGGTTTCCTGGCATATCTTTATCAGTTTGCAAATGGCCTTGGCGTAACCGGTATGAGCAGAGATGTGTCATGGGGGTTATATATCGGGCAGTTTACGTTTCTTGTCGGGGTCGCAGCCTCAGGCGTTATGGTTGTGTTGCCGTATTATCTCCATGATTACAAAAAGTTCGGGAGGCTTACTATTCTCGGAGAATTCCTGGCCATTGCTGCGGTCATCATGTGCATGCTTTTTATCTTTGTCGATCTTGGGCAGCCGCTTCGTGTCCTCAATGTGATTCTCCACCCGACCCTCAATTCGGTCATGTTTTATGACATGATCGTTCTGAGCGGATATCTTTTCCTGAACCTCCTGATTGGGTGGACCGTTTTAGGCGCCGAACGCAAAGAAGTACCGCCGGCGAAATGGGTGAAGCCCCTCATCATTCTCTCAATCGCATGGGCGCCGTCAATCCATACCGTCACCGCGTTCTTATATGCCGGTATCCCGGGAAGACATTTCTGGCTGACAGCAATTCTGGCTGCCCGATTCCTGGCATCGGCCTTTGCAGGAGGTCCTTCCCTTCTCATTCTCCTTTGCCTTGATTGTAAGAAAATACACCAAATTTGATCCCGGTAAAGAAGCGATTCAATCATTGGGTAAGATTGTAACCTATTGTATGCTTCTCAATGTATTCTTCCTCGGTCTCGAATTATTTACCGCGTTTTATAGTCAGATACCTGGACACATGTATTCCTTTGTTTATCTCTATGCTGGTCTGCATGGTCACAACCAGCTTGTGCCTATTATGTGGCTTTCAAGCATCCTTGCCGCAATTTCCGTTTTCATGCTGGTCTTCCCTCAGATAAGAAAGAACGAGGGTCTGCTGGCAGTCGCGTGCGTGGCAACCTTCTTTTCGTTATGGATCGACAAAGGGTTTGGTCTTGTTGTAGGAGGCTTTGTGCCAAATCCTTTCGAAAAGGTGACCGAATACTGGCCTACGATCCCTGAGAGCATTGATTACCCTTGCGGTCTGGGCAATCGGCTTCCTGATACTGACCATTCTTTATAAAATCGCTATCTCGGTAAAAGAAGAAGTAGTTTTCGACAAGTACGGCGAACGTCAGATAAAGGCCGAATAATTTGAATTGTTAAAGACAGGTAGATTTTTTATGAACTTTTTGTTCAATAATAAGATTATAAACACTATGGTGCAAACCATTAAGGAGGTGAAGAAAAGTGGGTGTAATTCCGATCGTAGATGCAAGTAAGTGCGAAGGCTGCGAGGAGTGCGTTAACAACTGTCCCGTTGGTGTTTTCCAGATGAAAGACGGGAAGTCAGATCCTTTTCAGGCAGATGCTGTGCGAAGGATGTGAAACATGTGTCAGTGTGTGTCCGTCACAAGCAATAACACTAAAAGAGCAGTAATCACTGCTTGAATGTAAATACATGTTCCAATAGTATAAAGAAGGGGATGCAGAAGAAAACGGCATCCCCTTCTTTGCGTCTCATCGCAGAATTATCGTTTCACTTTGATAGGGTCAAGATTTTTGTATGTAAATCTCCCAGTAGCCGCTATCCTCAAGTCTGACGGTTTCAAGCAGATAGCCGTGCTTCTCGCAGTATCGGGGGATGGAATCCCCAACAGCTTCAAGAGAATCGCAGAGTATTTTCAAGACAGCGCCGCTCGGCAATTTCCCCATCTCTTTCTTTATCAAGACTATGGGATACGGGCATACCCTGCCCTGCACATCAAGGGTATCAGACGGAACCTTGGATTTCAGATCAACCATTGAATTCTCCTGTAATCAAGCCCGGCATTGCATTCCATTATGCCGTCTTTATCTTGTTGCTTATTCTGGGTATAACTCCTGTGCTCAAAATTAACCATATGCTTATTCCAGCCTATGCAAATTTATAACTCTTTTCATGTATTTTCGTCAACATAAAACTTTCAACAGGCTTCCATTCAGAGGAGACTCTTTGAACTCCGGCAACCTCCGCTGAAGAGGTAAAGATGAATCCAGACAATTCGGTTGAAATACTTGGGATAATTGATATAATTAATGAAATACTTTTTTCTAAAACTACTGCAACGAAAGGAGAATATTATGGGCCAGGGCACAAAGGAAACCGCAGCATTTATCACGTCAAGAGAAACGCTTGACGGAGCATATCCGGGATTAATCTTAGGTATTAACGCGAGGCGTCTTGGTATGCAGACAAAAGTTTTTTATACGTTTATGGGTATCAATGTTATACGCAAGGGGTGGGCGGAAAATGTGAAGTTTCAGCCTGCCGGTTTCATGGGAGCGTTACCGGGGATGGCATCTTTTGCTACATGGATGATGAAGGGCAAGATAGAAAAGGCCAATATCCCGGCGCTGCCGGACCTCCTGGAAATGGCTCAATTAGAGGGAGTTGAGTTTATTGCGTGCAAGATGACAATAGACATGATGGGGCTTTCAACAAAGAGTTTTATCGAGGGAGTTACAATTCAGGCTGCAGAGGAATTCCTCAAGTATGCCAAGGACTGCAAGATCTGTTTGTTTACTTAGTTGCTGAAGAGATAATTCCAGATAAAGAAGATTTAACATAATACAACGGGAGGGATATTATGAAAGAAAAATCTGTGCACGGTGGTCGTTTCTTGATTTGTTCGCTGGCTCTTATTCTGGCGTTCTGTTTCATCAATACAGCTCATGCCACAAACGGTTACTTCGCAAATGGATATAGCGTGGAAAGCAAGGCCATGGGTGGCGCAGGAGTTGCGCTTCCATTGGGATCTATGGATGCGGCGGTCAATCCCGCTAATATGGCTTTTGTCGGCACACGTATTGATTTGGGGTTAAGCCTCTTTAATCCCAACAGGGAGTACACTGTTAAAGGGAACCCATCGGGCTTTCCGGGGACTTTTGGTTTGGCTCCGGGAACCGAAAAGAGTGACTCACGGTGGTTCCTTATCCCTTCAATCGGCGCCAGCAAGAAGCTTGATGAAAACAACTCTATCGGCATATCAATTTATGGCAACGGAGGGATGAATACGGATTATGGCACGAGGACTTTCGGCGGCTCCGATCCCACCGGTGTAGATTTGACGCAATTGTTTATTGTGCCGACATATGCCAGGAAGATCGCTCCGAAGCACGCAATCGGGATCTCTCCGATCTTTGCTTACCAGAGATTTGAGGCAAAGGGCTTGGAGGCTTTTGCGGGATTCTCCAGTTCCCCTGATGATCTTACCAATAATGGCCATGATAACTCTTATGGCTTTGGTGCGAAAATTGGCTATCGGGGTGATATACTGCCTTTTCTGACTCTGGGCGCGTCTTACCAGACAAAAATATGGATGTCAAAACTGAGTGAGTACAAAGGACTTTTCGCGGCGGATGGTGATTTCGACATCCCTGCGACCTGGACTATAGGTCTGGCCCTTAACGTGTCGAAGGAATTGATATTGCTGGCAGACGTACAGGAGATATATTACAGCGGTATCAGATCTATAAAGAATCCGCTTATTCCAAACATCCAGAAAAGTACCCTTGGCGAGAACCATGGCGCCGGATTTGGCTGGGATGACATTACTATACTCAAGCTTGGTGCTCAGTGGAAGAGCAGCGAGGATTGGACCTGGCGAGCAGGTTATTCCATTGGCGACCAGCCAATTCCTTCAAGCGAGGTGCTTTTTAATATCCTGGCCCCGGGGGTTATCAAACAGCATGTTACCGCCGGTGTCACAAAGGCAATCGGCAGCAATCAGGAACTGAAATTTGCTCTTGTGTATGCACTGTCAAACGATGTTACCGGTGCTAATCCACTCGAAGCACCCGGCCAGCAGAGGATAAAAATAAAGATGAATCAGTGGGAATTTTCCGTGGGATATGCCTGGAAGTTCTGAGGTAACAGGCAAGAAATATTAGACAACAGTACGAAAATCCAGAGAGTCAGTTCCGTCTCTCTGGATTTTTGATTTCATACTCAATAGTGCAAATAACTAACGGAGGACAAATATATTATGGGATGCCTTTTCTGTGAGATTGCAGAGAAGAAGCGGCCTGCCAAAATTATCCATGAGGATGAACTCGCAGTGGCCTTTGAGGACACTAACCCCCAGGCCCCTGTTCACTGTCTTGTGGTACCCAAAAAACATATATCCACAAACCTTGAACTGGAGAAAGAAGACAATGCGCTGGTTGGTCACTTATTCCAGATTGCAAATAAGATAGCAAAGGACAGAGGTATAGCTGAACGCGGCTTCAGGCTTGTCATGAACTGTAACCCTGAGTCAGGGCAGACAGTGTTTCATATCCATCTTCATATCCTGGGCGGACGCATTATGCATTGGCCTCCCGGATAAGCAAAAAAACACTCCTATTTATTTTTCAGGATGGTTTTCAGATAAGAGGTAATCTCCTTGCGTTTCTTAAGATATGAGACAGTCGCTGAAATCTCTTTTGCATAGTCTGCCTCGATTTCCTGTGTAGCCAAATTCAGAAATTCTTCCATGACTTCAGGCTGTATGACGACATCTTTCCCGGTGATATTCTTGAGAGCTGTGCTCAATAATGCAGCCCCTTCTTCCCACATTTGATAAAGGTCTGCCGGATCTTTCCCCCCCAATAATTCACCGTAGCGGATCATCAATTGGCGAAAGTCCAATTCAGCTTCTGTAATGATGCGAGCAGCGTCTTCCTTTCGGCATCCTCAATTGTTTTGAAAGACCATGACCATAAGTATCCGCCAGAAGATCAGGAATGGTATCAGAGGCGCTTTGAACGGAATTGAGAAAGTCAAGGCCGATGGAGGTGTCTTCATGAAGCCTGATCTGAAGGTCGATTGCCGTCTCGATGAGTTTATGAGCTAAATTGGAAGCCAGAGTGCCGGGCCAGGAAAAAGGAGTACGGGACGCCGGCCTCGTCAAGAGCGGCCTTTAGCCGGAACAAGAGCTTCGGCGTCGAGTAGATCAGCCTTGGTGACAACATATCCCTTCTTGATTGTACGGCCCTTTTTATGGGCTGTATAGTCGGCCCCCCACTTCTCATTGTGGCTGATAAACCCAAAGGCAAAGGCGTCCATATTCGCTTTCCGGGCTTTTGCCTTAAGGTTTGCGATACTGGTGTGCGCCTGCTTCGAGAGATAATTATAGCCGGGATAGCTGAGATCGTAAAAAAAATCAGGTGCCGCAGCCCCGTACAGCATCTGAGGGTCTGTAATTCCTCCTCCCAATTGCTTTGCTATATAGGCATGAGTTGCCGATCCCCAGGTGAGGCCTTTTTCAGGAAAAGAAAAAATCAGGATTAATAGAAAGGCGTAATGAAATATCTTTTTCATTCTTTTGAGCTATTGTAAGAAACAAAGAACTGACCGGAAGGATGGAACAACACTGCTCCATCCTTCCGGGTCAGCCGTATCGAAATTCGGAGGAAACCGATATATTATGTTTCCGGTCCGGACTATTGTACCGGCTGGCTTTGCTTTTTTGGGAAGCGAGAGACAAAGCGTTTACGATTGCGTCTTTTACAGCTTTTTGCAGGGCCGCTTTTGCTCTCCGATGCTGCTAAGGAATATGTAATACATAGCCGTAATAAGTGCCCTTGTAAGTCATCGATATAGTAATAGACCCGGATTTACGTTTCCGTATCCTTCCACATATGTCGACATATTCCATCCGAGGTTCATCTTGCCGCTTATTGGTGTTTCCACCTGATTGATATCTTTCCTGTAATAACCGGGTTTTTTGTAGCGCCGCCGCTGATGTTTACATACGAACCAAGCGCTGATTCAATAGAGTCCGCCAAATCCGATAAATCAACGGTAAAATTCGACGCCGGATTGAGACCAGGTTGGATAATATATACCGGATGTGTAAGTCACCATCGCCGGCAGCAGTATACATCAATTGATCCATAAAGGTGCCGTCGCCGAAAAAGATAAATAATTCGCCATATTTTTCGACCTTTGGAATAGTGACGCTCAGGGTAACATAATCTTTGATATCGATCTTCACCGTCATTTTCCCGCTGACCGCATAGACTTGATCGTCCAGGTAAAATACGATAGAAGTTGCCGAGGCAGGAACTGAAAAAGCCAGGATTGACTACTGCAAGAATTGAAGCGATAAGAGTCTTCTTAATCATGGATCCCCTCCTTGAAAAATGTTTATAACTCTACTCTGTTTCAGACGGGCAAGTAAATATTGCCCAAGTCCTGGCAGAGCACCCCACTAGAACAAGCAAGAGACATTTCGAAAATTTAGAACCTTAACGTTGAATCTTGTAACACTCTGTTACATATTGTTATAGTAATGTAACATAGCAATCTTCAATTTTACTACTGAATTTTTGTGCATTCTTGTCAGGGCGCCTTTCCCCCATTTTCTTTCTCTGAGAAGATCTTTTCCGGCATCCTGATGCCGAGTTTCAGGTCATAGTTCTTCCTGATCATCAACTGATATTGGTCATCCCGAAGAACGTCCCTGAGTTTCCGGTTGGCCTCGTCGCCGGCCCTTTTCAGTCTGCTCAGATACTCAAAGGACCCGATCTCGAGATCATTACCCTTTTTCAGAGGTTTAAAGATATCTTGCCGTTCCCGCCGGTAATTACTGACGATTTCTTCAGCCTTCTTAAACTGCTCATCGCTGAGATGAAGTTGTTTTTTCATTTCAGACAGAACGCCTCTCCGGGGTTTTGATATTCTCACTGTGAATTTCGGTTTTGACGAGGGAGACTCCTTCAAGTGACCATCACTATTCTCTTCTGAAAGGCCCGCCTTCAAAAGGGCTATCTGCGTCTCATATTCTTCCTGCGCCTTTAAGATGCGGCTTTCAAGACCGTTGACCTTCAGCTGCATCTCCTGCACCCTGCTTTTGTAATGGATATACATGGAAATGAGCGCAACTCCGAGCGCTATCGTCAAGATCTTGTGGAAGTGTTTCATATCGTCTCAAAAGAATGGCGCAAGAAAAGAGGGTCTGTTCGACGGCGAGACCCTCTCCCCTGAAAGGTTTTATTATTTCGGGACCAGCCCTGTTCTTATCTTTCTGCTTTTTCCGTTTTGTAGAATCTTCTTCACTGTCTTATCATTCTTCAGAGAGCGAAGGGTCTCTTTCATGAGAAGGCCGATGCGGGCCATCGTTTGAGGGGATTGAGGAGGAGAAGAGAGCATTTTTGAGGCGCCTGCATCCCAAACAGGCTCGGCAACGGCAACGGCGCCGAACTCCGCAAGGGTGTTGTAAGGTATTCCATATGCACTCAGATCCGTGGAACCTGTATGGGCATAAAAATCCATGCAGGTATGGTCCGTATTGAGATAGGCACATTTATACATGTCCGTATACAGGATCTGATTAACGGGCTGATTATTAATCAAACATGCGCCTGTCCCGTTCTTGGCAATTTCTGCGAGCAGGTATTCAGGGGTAATTCCATCAGTCAGATTCTCAGAGGGCAGCACAGACTGAGACCATTTGACGGTCCGACTGTCTGTAATACTGCGGCTGAGAACGGCATAAAGAGCATCAGCCTCGGAAAGCGAAAAGCCCCCGCCAAAACGAGTGATACTGCAATACTTAGATGAACCTTCCACAACAAAAGTAGTGCCCGCATATGAAGCCGGAGTTGCAAAAGATTCTGCTGAAAATAGCAGAATGCCAAGGAAAAGTAGTGAAGCAAAAATTGATTTTTTTATGCTTTGTTTCATGGCCCCCTCCCTTTCAGAAACATCTTTAAACATATTATGACATATCTCTCCTTTTTTAAAAACTCTTATGTTAATATGACTCATTAATCAGTTTTCAACCGCATTCATAATGTTGAAAACCCCTTGATCACAATTGTATAATTTTGAAGATGCGTATTGAATCCCGCGATACTTATGATATTGAAAATAGCTGCATGCCTTTAGGAAATATGCGGAAGTTCATCTTGGCAGAAAGGCTTACTAATACAGTCATTAAGCATGAAGACATTAAGTATTAACTCCACCTCCCTTTGCCAAAGGGAGGAAATGCGCTGCTCTTTTCCGCACTCAGGCGGATTTGCAGAGGCGAAGGGAAGAGGGAAAAGGAAGATTTTTTGATAATGGCGACTTACTTATGCGCCCTGGTCATGATAGCTCGTTCGCAACATCTTCCGCCGCAAATTAAGGACTTTTCTGACTTTTATGGGCATATCCATCGCCATCTCCGTCTTTATTTCGTTGTCTTCTATAAGCTCCGGCATGAAAACCCAGATCCAGGACCTTGTTACGCGTTACTCGGTGGACATTGTTGTCCAGCCAAAAGGGGCCGACTCCCTCATTATGTCAAGGATTTCCGTCTCGGATTTTGAGAAACTCAGGAAACTGAAAGAGACCAGGGAAGCCTTCCCCATGATTATGGGCGCTATAAAGACACCCTGGAATAGTTATTTACCGGTTATAGGAGTTTCCTCAATCAAGACCTTTTCAAACAAGTTTAATCTTGCGGAGGGCCGGCTCTTTGTCCCTGACAAAAAGGAACTCATCCTGGGGATTACGGCGGCGCGAAAGCTCGACTATCATATACAGAACAAGATCCTCCTTGCGCATAATGAAATGTTTACCGTCTCCGGCACTTACTACTTCGGAAGCAGTATGATAGATAACGGCGTAATCCTTGACGTCAGAGATGCGCAAAGGCTTTTGAAGAGAGAAGACTATATTAATATGGCCTTTATTCAGATGGAAAAAGGCGTTAAGGCTGAAGAGATGATCAATATCATAAACAGCGCTTTCCCGCATTTGTCCGCGATCCGGAGCAGCGACTATACAGGACATGTAGAGCTCTTTAAGACGCTTGATGCATTTGTGTGGATCATATCGGCCATCTCTATCTTTTCATGCTGCATGCTCATAATGAATACGATGATCATGGCTGTTTCTGAAAGGACAAAGGAAATAGGCATTCTTCTCGCCGTTGGGTGGAGCCGCTTGATGATTTTCAGGACTATTGTGACTGAAGCCATTCTCATCTGCGTATCAGGAGGCGTCTTTGGTATTGTTATCAGCCTGCTGACTCTCTTCCTGTTGGCTGATCGCACAAGCGCAGGCCTGGGCTGGATTCCGACCTCCATATCTTTCAAAACTGCCTGCGCCGGTGTCGGCTTGTCTGTTCTCTGCGGGATCACAAGCTCTCTTTTCCCGGCAGCAATTGCGTCAAAACTGTCGCCGGCTGAGGCATTGCGGCATGAGTGAATACTTGAAATGTTGAAAAGTATACATGCTTATATTAACGGCCTCACGGCGCCGCTTTACACGGTCATCGCAAAGACCGATTATTTTTTTATCGACTACTGGTCCTTTGTTCACTTAATAAACGGGCTTCTGATCGTTTTCTTTCTCAGACGCGCAAGCTCGCGCCACGCTTTCCGTATATTATTTGCGATTCTCCTTGGATGGGAAATCATCGAGATATCGTTTATCTATCTCTCAATTGCGGTATTCGATCCGGAAACCCTGCCGGACCAGGTAACGGACATTCTCATCGGACTGCTCGGAGGCCTCTGCGGGTGGTATCTCCCTATGCTTAAGGAAAAGACATCCTTATCTGCAAAGGCCCCGCTTTTGCCGCCGGCGACTTCAATGGAGCTGGGCATTGCCTGCACCATGTCCTGCCTATGGGTTGGGTCCTACGGTTATCACTATAACATTGATTTCTTCAATTCTCCTGTAATCAATTGGCTTGCTTTTACACTCTGGAGCATCGGCCTGGTTCTCACCATCAGGATCTATAAGCTCCTCGGAAATATCCTGACGTTACCGTGGCAAAGAATCCTGGGAACCTGGGCCGTGTATTTTGCGGGTCTTCTTGTCGTCGAATACTGCGGCTATTATGTCTTTGAAATCCGGCAGGTGACAAATGAAAGGCCGTTGATGTTCGGTCTGATCCATGGAACTGCAACTCTCAAGTTTTATTATGTCGTTGCCGGTATATGCGCTGTCGGTTTGAATGGTTTTCTCCAGAATATACTGAGGCCCTTTCGGAGGAATGAACGACCGGGAGGCTGCAGCGGTGAACAATATGATCATCGTTAAGAAGCTGGAAAAGACTTATGACAACGGCCTCATTGTTGCTCTGAATGGCATATCTTTTGAGATACGGGCCGGTGAAATTGTTGCGATTACAGGTCCTTCCGGCTGTGGAAAAAGCACCCTTCTGAATCTCATCGGGACACTCGACCTTCCCACTTCCGGAGAGATATGGATTGACGGAAAAAATATGTCCGCCTGCCATCCTCTTCACCGCTTCAGGGCAGCCAACATCGGGTTTATTTTTCAGTTTCATCATCTGGTTCCATCCATGACCATCATGGAAAATGTTGAACTGCCCATGTATTCTTTGTCGGTCCCAAAGACTGTCAGGGTTCAGAAAGCGCGGCAGATACTCATTTCGATGGGACTTGCAGAGAGAGCAAACTTTTTTCCGACAAAGGTGTCAGGCGGAGAACGCCAGCGAGCAGCCATTGCAAGGGCTGTTGCAAATGACCCCAAAATCATCCTTGCCGACGAACCCACGGGAAACCTGGACACCGATAACGGGGAGATGGTGATGGACTATCTTGCCAACCTTTGCCATGAAAAGGGGATAACGCTGCTCATAACGACCCATAACCCTTTAGTGGCAACAAGGGCAGGGCGCATCATAAATATGAAGAACGGACAGATAGAGAATTGAACATCTGAGCCACCTCGGAACCTTGCTCAGACGAAGGCGACCGCGGCGGGGCGCCCTATGAGACCTGAATGACGAAAGTCTGCCAGAGGTTCTTTATTCACGAATGCTGCTGTACTTACGAACTTTGCAGTATGTTAAGAATAATAATTGTTCATGAAAGACTGCAGGTGAGTCAAGGCAAGGAAGGTTTTTGGTGCCGAAGGCGGGATTTGAACCCGCACGGGTTACCCCACACGCCCCTCAAACGTGCGTGTCTACCAGGTTCCACCACTTCGGCACGAGTATGTATGCTACTACAAAAACAGTTGCGTTTTCAAGGTGCAGAAGCGGATTTAGTCTATGAGCTTCTTATCAATCTTTATTTTTATCAATTTCTTGTAACCTTCAATGAAAGATTTTACAGCCTTTCCTTTCTTGTCACCCATCATTGCCTGCCTTATTGCGTTAATTGACTGTTCATTCCCGGGAGTCTGGGGCAGTTCCGCGTCTATCGTTGTTACATCAACCGACAGTTCAATGAGTCTCTTCATTTTTTCGACGGTCAATTCCTGTCTCTTCATACTTTCAAAGGCCTCAGGCTCTATCCTGTTCAGTCTCAATCTGTTCAGGTACACATCCTTGCTAAAGACGCCATTCTGCATAAAGGCAGGCTCGTGGGCTATGGAATCCTGAAGTTCTTCGTTGCTAACATTAATGCCTGCTTCTTTGGCTGCCACAAGAAGGACCTTTTCGTCGATTAGCGAATCAAGGACTTTTTCCTTCAGGTTCAGCTCTTTCTGCATCTTCTCATCAAAGGCATCCTTATAGATTTCTTTATAGAAACGGAAGATCCTGTCATACGCCTTCCCGTATTCTTCAAGAGTGATCTTATAGGGACCCACTTCAGCGACATTGACTGCATTGCCGGGTTGGTCATTTGTTCCAACGCCCCAGAACACAAAGGTTATGATGATAATGAAAAAAAGCACATAAAAATATCGTGCATGTTTGCGCATCGCTTTCAGCATCTATTTAATACCTCCGTATAAAATAATCATTGAGAATGTCTCTATGGTCAAAGGCAATCTGTTCGGGGAGATTGTCCTTGTTGAAAATACCCGCTTCCAAAGCATCATCCCCTGCAACTGCTTTCCCCCTGGCGGTTGCTACAAAAACGGTCGTTATGGTGTGATGCCTCGGATCTCTTGAAGGTTCAGAATAAGAATGAAACTGACGTATCAGTTTGACATCGAGACCGGTTTCCTCTTTTGCCTCCCGGAGAGCCGCAGCTTCAAGACTTTCGCCATAATCAACAAATCCTCCCGGCAAGGCCCACCCCTCAGGGGGATTCTTTCTCTTAATCAGCAGCACACCTTCATCGCACTCAATAATAATGTCCACAGTAGGGATGGGATTCCGGCAATTAGCGCTGGCCCTCAAAGTCCAACTCTATGTCTTTCTCCGGAACTATGGTCGAAATAGCGTGCTTGTAAATGAGCGACTGGGCATTCTCTTTTAAAAGGATCACAAAATTATCAAACCCTTTTATTACGCCTTTCAACCTTACCCCATTTGTGAGATAAATGACAACCGGCGTCTTTTCTTTCCTGAGCTGGTTCAGATAGGTGTCCTGAAGGTTCAGCCCCCTCGATGGAGTAGTCATACATGAGCTCCTTTTAGTATTTTCATACTAACATAAATTATTTTCCCCAATATTGCAAGGCTTTCAGTATTCTTCCCAAATGTTGGAAGATCTCTTGCGATAATGTTATATTCTTTTTCGAGAGTATCGCAGACACGATCAAAGATCAGCGGAATTGTCATACATGCCTGTTATATCTATCCACGAGATACCCTCTTCTTTCCTGAACCATGTGAATTGTCTCTTTGCATATCTTTTGGACCCTCGTTTTATGAGACCAACGGCATCCGCAAAAGATATCTCGCCCCGGAAATACATCATGATCTCTTTATAACCAATCGCCTGCATGGAAGGCAACGGAGATTCCTGCAGCCTTCTCCACAGAATCTGAAACACTTCTGACCTCTTCCTCAAGTCCGCGGTCTACCATTGCATCAACGCGCTTCTCTATCAGACTGTAAAGCTCTTTCCTGTCTCTTAGCAGGCCGATCTTAACGAACTCATAGGGAAGAGGCTTTGTAAACCGCTTCTGCATATCAGACATTCTCACCGTGCTCCTCAGACAAACCTCCAGCGCCCTTATGGTCCTTCGGGTGTCCTTCGGGGTTATTTTTTCTGCTGCTTCAGCATCGGTCTCCCGGAGGTATTCATACAGAGTCACCCGGGGTTTCGTGCTCCCGGGAGAGAAGTGCTTCCCGCAGCGACCAGTCCGCAGAAGGTCCGCTGAAAATGCCACGGGTCATTGCCTTGATATACAGACCTGTACCTCCAACGATAATCGGGATTTTCCCTTCGCGGTGCAGCCTCTCAATAATCGGCACGACTGCGGTAATATACTTCCCGGTGCTGTATGATTCCCAGGGCTCAACGATATCTATCATGTGATGTTTCACCCGAGCTCTTTCATCGGGAGTGGGTTTGGCGGTGCCTATATCCATATGCCGGTAGATCTGCATGGAATCCGCGCTGATTATTTCAGTCCCGAGTTTTTCGGCAAGCAGCAGAGAGACGGCTGTCTTCCCGACGCCGGTAGGGCCGAGAAGTATTATGACTTTGTTCATTTCCGCTTAAACATCTTCTTCAGATCGTCCAGGGAAAAGAAAAGCCGGGTAGGCCTTCCGTGCGGGCACTGGTCAGGGTGTTCGGTCTTTTCAAGATCGGAAATCAGGCTGGATATCGCCTCCTGATTCAGCATCTGTCTGCCTCTCACAGAGCTGTGACAGGCAATGCGCGCAGCAAGGGCCTCTTTAAGGGATTTCTCAGGCGGGATGCCTTCGAGCATGCAAGAGGCGGCATCTGAGAGGATGCCCCGCAAGTCAGCTTCCTCCAGAGAATCGGGAAGAGACCGTACTATGACGGTGTCATGTCCGAAATCGTCCGCCTCAATGCCGAAATCTCTGAGGAGTTGAATGTTATCAAGGATGATCATATATTCTTTGTGCGACACTTTGACCTGTCTCGGGAACAAAAGCTGGTTAGCATTCAGGCTTACGCCTTTGAGAAGCCTCTCATAAAGGACCCGTTCATGTGCGGCATGGTGGTCTATGATTGTCAGACCTCCTTTGCCGGACAGAGCCACGAATGTCTCTCCGAGATAAATGAAAGGAATAGACGGCCTGTACGGGAAATCGATAGGTTCGGCCACAACCTGAGACTGCGGAAAAACAGAAGGAGCGTGAAATGACGAGTAGTCCGTCGGGAGAGGGGTTGAAACGTCTCTTTCAGTTGTCTCACTGAATTGTCTTGCATATTCGGACCTGTATCCTCTTACTGATTCGCCGATGCTCGACAACACCATCCGATAAACCGGCTCTTTGTTCTCAAATCGCACTTCGCGCTTTGCAGGATGCACATTAACATCAACTCTGACAGGATCGATTTCAAGATAGACGAAGAAGACCGGATGCCGGTCATGGGGAAGAATACCCTCATAGGCTTTATATACAGCAGAAGAAATCGAGGCGTCCTTTACCGGTCGCGTATTGATAAATATAAACTGATGGGATTTCATATTTCTGAAATTGTCGGTCTTTGAGACAAAGGCGGTCATCTTTATTTCACCCGCATCATAGGAAACCTCCATAAGCCCGTTTATAAACTCTTCGCCGTAAACCTGCATGATGCGCTCTTTTATGACCGAAGCTGCCGGCAGATTGATGGTCTCTTTATTGTCCGTATTAAGGGCGAAGCCTATATGAGGATGAGAAAGGGCTTCTTTTGTGACTGTATCAATAATATGAAAGAGCTCCGTGCTGTTCGATTTAAGGAATTTTTTTCTTGCAGGCAGGTTAAAGAATAAATCTCTCACTTCAACGGAAGTGCCTGCGGAAGGTGAATCTTTTATCTCTTTGACCACACCCCCGGCAATTTCGACGGATATTCCGCCGGAAGACTCTCTTACCCCCGTGACAATTCTCACTTTGGAAACTGAGGCAATCGAAGGCAGGGCCTCGCCCCTGAACCCCATGGTCCTGATATTGAAAAGATCATCTTCGGTCGAGAGTTTGCTTGTGGCATGACTTTCAAAGCAGAGAAGCGCATCTTCCCTGTCCATGCCTGAGCCGTTGTCGGATACTCTAATCAGACGCTTTCCCGCATAAAGAACATCGATTTTTATACCGGTGCTCCCCGCGTCAATGGAATTCTCAATGAGCTCTTTGACAACAGATGCAGGTCTTTCTATGACCTCTCCCGCTGCGATCTTATTTCTCAAATCAGGAGGCAGGATCTTTATCTGGGGCATATGACATTTTAAAAGGAGAGGAAAAGGAAGTCAATTACAGACAACAATGGCGCTGAAAGAAAATCGGTGCGTGACAGCTGTAATGTACCTTGTAAAGTATATTGCGGCACATTGCTGTCCAAAATATTATGGAAAGGGATATGGCTCAATTTCTGAACCAAAAAACTACCTGTTATTTTGCTCAAACCTTTGTCTGACTTCAATGTTAATGCAGAGTTCGAAGGTGAACCTCCGCTTCGTCTTCGGTCTCATCAAGGTTGACCGTGATTTTGCTTCAGAAATCGAGCCATATCCCTTGCTCTCCAGTGCTTTGAATTATTTGTTTTGGACAGGTATGATTGTGGTATATTTATCAATATAATACGAGGGAGGGTTATCATGGATATAAAGGCTTTTGTTCTTAATAAAGCTTTGGAGGCGAAGGAGGGGGCGATGGCCCTGGCCAAGGCGTCATCTCAACAGAAAAATGCGGCGCTGATCAGGATGGCAGAGGCATTAAAGAAACAATCGAAGCAACTGATTGCGGAAAACAAGAAGGACATTAAATATGCAGAGGGCAAAGGGCTTTCAAGGGCAATGATCGACAGACTTGCCTTGAATGAAAAACGTGTCAACGAAATGGCTGACGGCCTTGTTGAAGTTGCCGCCCTGCCTGACCCTGTGGGTGAAATAATCAGGATGCGCCAGAGGCCGAACGGCATGACTGTCGGAAAGATGCGTGTGCCCATCGGCGTTATCGGCATCATCTATGAATCAAGGCCGAATGTTACGGCAGATGCTGCCAGCCTCTGCATGAAGGCAGGCAATGCTGTTGTCCTGAGAGGGGGCTCTGAAGCGATCAACTCGAACAGGGCCATTGTCAAGGTCCTTAGAGAGGCTGCAAAGAAGGAAGGCCTCCATGAAGGCATCGTGACATTTCTTGACATCCCTGACAGGGAAGCTATTATGGAGATGCTCAAGCTTGAGGGCATAGTCGATCTTATAATCCCGAGGGGAGGAGAGTCGTTGATCAGGGCTGTCACGGAGAATTCGAGAATCCCCGTACTCAAACATTACAAGGGTGTATGCCATGTGTTTGTCCACAGGGGCGCTGATCTGAAGATGGCTGAAGATATCTGCTACAATGCCAAGGTGCAGCGGCCCGGCACCTGCAATTCCATGGAGACGATGCTCGTCGATAAGAAAGATTGCAAAGGCATTTCTGCCCGGCATGATAAAGCGTTTCAGAGAAGCGGGTGTACATATGAAAGGATGTCCGCTCACAAGGAAGATTGATACATCTCTTGAAGTGGCGGAGGACGAAGACTTTTACAGAGAGTATCTTGACCTCATTGTGAACATCAAGATTGTTGATGATATAGAGGAGGCAATGGTCCATATATCAAAATACAGTTCTGCCCATTCAGACGCGATTGTGACAAATACCCACGATATGGCGATGCAATTTCTCAGAGAGGTCGATTCATCAGCAGTCTTTGTAAACGCCTCTACAAGACTGAATGACGGCTTCCAGTTCGGCCTGGGCGCCGAGATTGGGATATCTACCGACAAGATCCATGCACGGGGACCGATGGGTCTTGAAGAACTGACCTGTACCAAATTCATAGTATTCGGCAATGGTCAGCTCAGGGTATGATCTATTGAAAGTCGGTATCTTCGGCGGCACATTTAATCCTATTCATTATGGTCATCTGAGGATGGCAGAGGAGGTCCGGCTAAGGCTTGGTTTTGACAAGGTCCTCTTCATTCCCTCGGGTACACCCCCGCTGAAAAGAAAAGACCTTGCATCTGCCTCATACAGATTCGAGATGGTCAGGCTTGCCATACTTGATAATCCTTTTTTTGAGATTTCCGATATCGAGACCAGGCGCAGAGGAAAGTCTTATACCGTAAAAACAATAGAGGAATTGAAAGAGTCATATCCGGGCCGGGAATTTTACCTGATCCTCGGAATTGACGCTTTCCTCGATCTCCCGAACTGGCGGGACCCTGACCGGCTGGTCTCCCTTTCGGATTTTGTCATCATATCCAGGCCGGGATTCCGGTTTGTAGATTTGAGGTTTTCGCCCTTTCTGAAGAAGACAGATCACCGGATCCTCAGGGAGATTGACGATGCTGAAAAGGATTCTTACCCCATTGTTTTGAAGGGCGGCAAAGAAGGCTTACTACTGAGAACTACTCCGTTGGGGATATCGGCAACCAATATCAGGGATTACATAAAACAGGGCGAAAGCGTAAAATACCTGTTGCCAGCAGAAGTCCAATCCTTTATAATTAGAAATAAGTTATTTAAGAACTGAAAGTCGGCACACTGATACCGACTCTCGGTCTTAAACTTTTGACTATATGCAATTTTGTCTGAAAAGGAGGGAATGACTTTAGAAAGCAGAGATAAGTCCCTTGCGGCAGCGAGGGCGGCATTAGACAAAAAGGCAAAAGACCTCCTTATCCTCGATTTACAAGGCTTGACTACCATTGCAGATTATTTCGTAATCTGTTCAGGTGAAAGCACAACCCAGGTAAAAGCAATCCAGGAACAGATAGTGTCAAAGTTGAAAGAAGCCGGCGTTGCCCCCGTGGGGATCGAAGGTCTTACTTACAGCCACTGGGTGCTCATAGACTACGGAGATGTTATTGTCCACATCTTTGAAGAGGAAACAAGGAAGTTCTATGAAATTGAGAAACTGTGGATCGATGCTAAAAGAATTCCAGTCGAGTAGCAGCTGCGTCCATGAGTAAACTGGGCGTATTTCTATTCATCATATTCCTGGCAATCCTCGCCTTGTTTGCAATTTTCAATCAAAATATTACACTCGTCAAAGTGCCTTTCGGCGCGGCCTATGAAACCCCGACCATAGCTCTTATCCTGATATCGATTGCAGCGGGCGCCTTTGCCATGCTGTTCATCTTTATTGTCAGGGACACAAAAAGGTATGTGGATACCTATCAGTACCAGAAGAAGCAGAAAAAGGACGCAAAGATCCAGGATTTATATTCAAAGGCCTTGAACTATGTCTTTGCCCATCATAACAAGACCCAGGCAAGAGAGATGCTGCACGAGATATTGAAAGAAGACCCTGAGCACCTTAACGCATTATTGCAACTCGGGGATATTGCCGCTTCAGAAGATGATTTTCAGAAAGCCAGGGAGTATTATCAGCAGGCAAGAGACCTCAATCCCAGAAATATAGATGTGCTGCTTTCCCTTGAAGGCCTGATGGAGAAGACCGGCAGGTTCCCAGATGCTCTCAGGTATATTGAGGAGATTCTTGATATCGATGATGAAAATCTCACAGCGCTCTACAAGAAGAGGGACATCTTTGAGAAACAGGAAAAGTGGGACGACCTCGTCCTTGCTCAAAAAGCGATTCTGAAGAATGAGCATACTGAGAAGGACAAGGTCCGGGAGAGGCAGAACCTCGTTGGGTATAAATATGAATACGGAAGGGACAGCCTGGAAAACGGCGACCTTGAAAAGGCCAAGAAGGCTTTCCGCACAGTACTAAGACTGGAAAAGGATTTCATACCGGCAAACCTTGGGCTTGCAGAAGTGCTGCTGCAGGAAGGCGAGGCAGAGGAGTCCATCAACCTGCTGGAAAAACTCTATGAGCGGACATCTTCCATGATTATTCTCCTGAGGCTTGAAGATATGCTGATAAGCGTCGGGGAACCTCTCAGACTTATAAGGATATATAAGAACAAAATATCAAGAAACACACAGGACCCCGGCATCAAGTTTTTCCTCGGCAGACTTTATTACAGACTTGAGATGATAGATGATGCGTTTGAGACAATGGCGTCCGTGGATACAGGCGGGACCGCCAATCCTGCGATACATCAGCTTATGGGAAACCTTTACATGAAACGGAACCAGGTTGACAGGGCTGTGCATGAATTCAAGAGGGCTCTGGAGTCGCATGAGTGCGCTTTCAGCCTCACGTATGTCTGTGAAGGGTGCGGGTATATCTCCCCTGAGTGGTCCGGAAGGTGTTCGGACTGCAGGAAGTGGAGCACATACCGGCTCAACCTTTTGACCTGAACCATCAGTTGCATAATAAGAAGGGCAGACATGACAAAATCCCGAAAGCTTTCGGGATTAAACGCAACACGAATTGAGCCATATACACGTTGACCTAAAAGCTTTTTTGTTATATCTGCTCTTCTCATGAAAAAATGGTTTGCAACATTAAGGCTATGTGCCTCGCTTTTGAGGGTGTTTATCTCATGTTTGCTGACATATGTTCTATGCGCCGCTATAATATAATCATAAAATATGGCATCGATTTTCAGCAGACTCGATAATTTCTTTGAAAAAACCCTCTGGGAAATAAGGCCTGATCCTTCAGATAAATTCAAACACCTTTCTATTGTCACTTTGAGACTTCTTTACAAATTAGGTGTGGAGTTTCTTAACGGCGAAATCCCGCGCAGGGCGTCGAGTCTCGTTTATACAACACTTCTCACAGTGGTGCCGATTCTGGCTGTTTCATTCTCTGTTCTTAAAGCCCTTGGTGTGCATAACATGCTGGAACCTTTCATGCGGAATTTTCTTGCCCCTCTCGGAGAAAAAGGCGATGAAATAACATTAAATGTAATCAATTATGTAGGAAGAATAAACGTCGGCCTCCTGGGTGCGATCGGACTCGCCAGCCTGGTTTACATTGTTATGAATACTGTGCAACAGGTTGAGAATGCCTTTAATTATCTCTGGCAAGTAAGGGAAAAGAGGAGTATTCTGGAGAGATTCAGGGATTATATGAGCGTACTTCTGATTGGTCCGGTGCTGATTGTTTCGGCTCTTGGCATCACGACCTCTGCCATGAGTAATTCCATTGCCCGGCAGATCACATCTATAGAGCCGTTCGGCTCTGCTCTTTTTCTTCTTGGAAAGATCCTCCCGTACTTTTTGATGAGCATTGCATTTACCTTGATATATTACCTGCTGCCCTACACTAAAGTCAGATTGACATCGGCATTGGCGGGTGGTGTATCTGCGGGTATCTTATGGGAAGCGGGAAGCTGGACATTTGCACACTTCGTCGTCTCGTCAACGCAGTATTCTGCAATATACTCAGGCTTTGCCATTGTCCTTCTGTTTATGATCTGGCTTTATTATAACTGGATAATACTGCTAACAGGAGCAAAGGTATCTTTTTATCACCAATTCCCTTTACTTGTCTCTTTGCAGGATGAACGCATCTTCTGCAGAGAATGGTACATGCAGCGCCTGTCAGTTACTATGATGTATCTCATCGGATACAACTACTTTCACACCAGGCCTCTTTGGACCTTATCGTCACTCATAGCTTTTTTACGGATCCCGAAAGACGTGCTGCAGGGCGTTCTTGAAGACCTGGAGAAACGAGAACTCATACTCAGGGTTGATCCTGATAAAACCTATGTGCCTGCCCGGGATATCGGAACAATAACACTTGGCGATATCATATACGGCAGGAGAGATGAGATCAGGAACGTATACTCCCTCCCGAAAGAATATATGCATATCCCCGGCATAGAAAAAATCATGAGTGAAATGGAAAGCACAGTTGAGGATACGCTGTCCAAAACAACGATAAAAAGCTTGATTAATCACGATGTGCCTGACAGTGAAAAAAAAGAGGCTATTTGAGTCTGAAATCAACGCGGCTGTTTTTAAGTTTCTCCTTCTTTTCCGGTTCAATGGACTTAGGCTCAACCAGAAACACTCTGTCTGCTGTAACCTGCCCGGACTTTAATATATAGTCCTTGACCTTGAGTGCCCGCTGAGAAGCAAGCTGCCTTAAGTCGTCATTCCCGATTACTATGTGTGTAAGCATCAGTTTTTCCATCTCAGGTACGGGCAGATCCTTGGCAAAGCCCAATATGGTCCTGGGCTTGGGGAATTTTTCTTCCTTGTAAGCCAGTTTAAGGTACTTGGCATATTCCTCTTTTGGAATATTTATCTGGTCCACCGGGACCACAGGTTGTCCTTTCTTGATCAGTTCTTTCAGCTTCTGTGCCTTGACCTTCTTCATAAACAGGTATTGCTTCAGCCCCTCACTGTCTTTGTCGACATCAGCATGTCCTTCGATATCGAGTCTTAACCCGGGCCTGTCAAAGAGGGCTTTAACAAGGGTGTCGAGTTTCTTAGTCGACTGATCTGATAAATCCAGACTGCCGGAGTCAAACTCCACGTAGCTTAGTTCCTCTCCACCTCCAATAATTGCCCCGAGAAGGGCAAACGGCGAAGTGGCAGCCTTTGCAAGTAGATTGAGCAATATCTTTATTATTATCCCTCCGATACTGAATTTGGGATCGTCAATATATCCTGTGACAGGTATGTTCAGATCAATCTCCCCTTTCCTGTTTTTAAGGAGCGCTATGGCCAGCCTGACAGGAAGTTTTGTGGCATGAGGGCTTTCAACCCGATCTCCGAGGGTGAACTGGTCGAGGACGATGTTATTCTGGGATTCAAGCTTCTTTTTTACTATGAGGTACTTGAGATTCATAGAAAGCGCTCCCTTCTGAATGGTATATCCCAGGTACCTTCCCGAGTAAGGTGTCACGGGGCTTAGATCCATGTTCTTGAAATCAATCTTCAGGTCAACATAAAGATCATCCCTCAACGGGTTTATTTTCCCGGTGATTTCAAGAGGAGCATAGTTCTCCAGTTTTCCCCTCAGGTCAACATCGGCAAACTTGTTCTCTTCAGAAGAAAGGCCTGAAATCTTTCCTCCGAGTTCGAGAAAGTTGGAGGAATAGTTGGGCTGGATGTGCCTGTCCGAAAAATTAATTGTGCCGCCCTGCAAAGTTACAGAATCGATCTTTATGAGTTTTTCAGGTTTTTTCAGAGGGGTTACATCATTAGGCTGCATGGCAATATCACCAGGTTTCTGATTATCACTGTTCTGTTTGCTTCTTGTTGTGAATTCCGGAAGTTCAGATTTGGCCTCAGCAGCAGGTTCCCCCGGCCCTGTCTGCGCGGCAGCTGAATGCTCTCCACCCTTTTCCTGCATTATCCCCTGGAGGTTTATAGAGCCGTCTTTATTTATAATGACACGAGAGAAGAAATCAGTCAGCGCCACCTTATCTATGCTTACAAAAAGAGGATTATAAGTGGCATTTATCCCTCCAAAATGGAGTGAGTTCCATTTCAGAAACTCCTCTGTATTCGCTTTATCAAGGGAAATGAATTTTGTTATGGAAGCCTCGCCCTTGCACGAGGCATTCATTGCGCCATTCCTGGAGAAACCAACAGAAAGATGCCCGTCCGCAGAAATATTGCCCTGGGTGATCAGGATTTTGAAACGGTCCGTAAAGTAAGCCTGTAAAGGGACAATTTCCAGGTCTTTCATAGTCAGCTTCATATCGGCTGAAACAGGATTAATGCCGACAGAGCCATTTGTTACAACTGAACCTTTCTTATTGAACACAAAAGAAAGAGATGCTCTGCCTTTGGAGTTCTTGGCTGTTGATATGTCCGAGCCCCTAAAGTTTATCTTTTGAGCAAGCAGGCTGACGGGTTCCTGAGTCGCCGAATCTTCTACTTTTACAGTATAGTTCTCAGCAGCAATCTTCTTTAAGGTGACAATGAATTCCTTTCCCTTCACGGGCTTGCCAAGTTTGCCGGGTTTTACACCCGAATCCGGGGATTCAGGAACAAGGCCCAGGACATTTATTTTCCCGTCCTGGTAACGGCGTATTTTTAAGATACCGCTCTTTGTTGAAAACATGCCGATGCTGACCTCTCTCTTCGCAAGGGCGGCAGATGTATTGTCGAGGGAGACTGACGGAATATTCAGGAAATCATCCTTCTCCCCTCTCTTTTTCAATCTCAGGGAAGTCAATATTGCAGACAGTTCAGAGAGTTCTGTCTCATATTCATGCTCACCTTTTTTAAAGATGTATTTTGTTGAGAGGTCGAGCCCTCCTGATCCGATATCAAAAAGAACTTTTTCAGAGTAATATGGAGAATATTTCTTGAGCTTTATCTGTTTGAGTTCCAGGGAGCCTCCGGACATGAGTGGATTGATCGAAAACTCACTTTGGAGTTTCGCGCTTTCCCCTGACTCTGTACTGAACGAAAGATGAGCCTCTGCTTTCTTATCCGGAGCTGTGCTCAGGTTATTGATTCCGATATCTATCATCTCCAGTGTAGTCTTGAAGGTCCCTGCTTTGAGGTAATCTGAAAACATGATCTTACCGTCCGCAATTTGAATAATGTCGGCATCCAGGGAGACAGGGACTTCTTCTTTTTCAGGTGTCTGTTTAGCCGGTTTCTTTTCCGGCAGAAGGACCATCAGGTTGATTTTCCCGGATCTGTCACGAGCTATGTTGAGTTCCGGCGATTTGAACATTACCTTTGACAGGTGTATTTTTTTTGCGATCAGGTCCGATGGAGCAAAAGACGTCTCAAACAATGGGAGAGATATAAGGGGATTATCTTTAAGATCAATGACTTTGATTTTCTTGAACACGATGTCACCGGTTAGACCAAGTGACGGTGACTTGTCTTTATACTGTACATATGAAATTCCGGCATTTATATCCAGAAATCCGGACGGTATCTTAAACGGCGCCTTAAACGGAGAATACGCCATATAGTAAGGAATATCCAGGTCTTTAATGTTGATCTCAAAATGGGTCTCATGAGAGTTCGTGAATGGTTTGGCTTTGCCCTGGAAAATAACGGGCGTGCCGTTGACCTTTGCCTGAAAAGACGGTTGAACGTATATGTCGGCATTGTAAGGCAGATTGGATATGAACGGTATCTTGATGTCCATATCGCGAAGCTTGTGCCTTGTGTGTTTGGGGCCGTCAAAGAAGTCGATACTGCCGTTAAGCAGCTGTATGTTGTTAAGGGAAAACCTTGGGGTAGCTTTTTCTTTTTTTGGTTTGGATTCAAGGAGGTCCGAAAAATTGTACGTGCCGTCCTCATTTCGCTCGATGTTCACATAAGGCTTGTCCACTTTAAACTCGCTCAGGATTAAACCCCTTCTGAGTACAGACATGCTCTGAAGGTTCACGTAAAGTTCATCAAATGATGCAAATGTATCCTTATTGTTCTTTTCATTGACCACAAAGCCTCTCAGCGTCACAGACAGCATAAATGGATTTACCTTTATCTGCCTTATGAAAACCTGACGATGCAGCCCTTCGGAAAGCTTCTTTGTGAGTACGGATTTCAGGACAGGGGGGAGTATGAAAAACCCTGTAATTGAGAAAACTACAAGGAAAATCAAAAAGCCAATAACAGTTTTTCTTACGGCAGAATCTGATCTTATGCCCTTAAGTCGGGCGCTTAGTTTCATGGACTACATTTTAGTATGAAATCGATCTCTTGTAAATGCCCGAGCTTCTTTATTTATTTAATCTTAGACTCTTCCCGCTGACTTAAAGTATTGCCTACTGATAAGTGCAGGATTTTTGCCGGAATGACAGCGATTCTCCTGTTAGTATCAGAAGGAATCTTTCTGCTATAATACCTTTCGTATCAATATCTTATTGGATCCCGAGTATCGATTTCAGGAGGTAGCTACAGTTGGAAGAAAAATACAGCCCGCAGACTGTTGAATCTAAATGGCAGAAGTACTGGGCGGAGAGAAATCTCCATGCGACAGAGAGGGCTTCCGGCAAGAAGGGTTTTTATTGCCTTGAGATGTTCCCGTATCCCTCTGGGGAGATCCACATGGGACATGTCAGAAACTACTCCATCGGCGATGTAATCGCGCGATACAAGAGAATGCGCGGTCATAATGTTCTTCACCCCATGGGCTGGGATTCCTTCGGTCTCCCCGCAGAGAATGCAGCCATAAAGCATGGTGTGCACCCTTCGGTATGGACCTACAAGAACATCGAAAAAATGAAGAAGCAACTCAACAGGATGGGACTCAGCTATGACTGGGAGAGGGAGGTCACGACCTGCAGCCCTGAATACTATAAATGGAACCAGTGGTTCTTCATCAAGATGTTGGAAAAGGGCCTTGCATACAAGAAATTTTCATATGTTAACTGGTGCCCTTCCTGCGCCACTGTCCTTGCCAATGAACAGGTGATTGATGAGAAATGCTGGCGCTGTGACAGCACGGTAATACAAGAAGAAACTGGAACAATGGTTTTTCAGGATCACCCATTATGCGGAGGAACTCCTTCTCGGCTGCGACAAACTTAAGGGATGGCCTGAACGGGTTGTCCTCATGCAGAAAAACTGGATCGGCAAAGGCGAGGGCGTAGAGGTCGATTTCCCGATAGACGGGATGAATGAGAACCTCAGGATCTTTACAACCAGACCTGATACTCTCTGTGGGGTCACCTTTATGTGCATCGCCCCTGAACATCCCCTCGTGGAAAAACTGGTCCGGGACAAAAGCGGACTTGATGCGGTGAAGGCCAAATACGGGAAGGAAACCGAAAAGATCGGACTATTTACAGGCCATTATGCTGTTAATCCTCTGAACGGTGACAGAGTGCCGGTGTACGTTGCCAATTTTGTCCTTATGGAATACGGTACCGGCGCAATAATGTCTGTCCCTGCGCATGACCAGAGGGATTTCGAGTTTGCGAAGAAATATGATATACCGATAAAAGAAGTCATAGTTCGGGAAGAAAAATCCGGAATCCTAAATCCTAAATGCCGAAACCAGGCAAGAGGCATATGAGGAAGAGGGAATCCTTGTAGATTCAGGCAGTTTTACTGGGCTGAAAAGTGAAGTCGCTAAAAAAGAGATCATAAAATATATAGCGGAAAAGGGCCTTGGCAATGCAATCGTAAATTATAAACTGCGGGACTGGGGTATTTCCCGGCAGAGATACTGGGGTACGCCTATACCTGTAATTTATTGCGATGCTTGCGGCGCGGTGCCTGTCCCGGAAAAGGACCTCCCCGTGATCCTTCCCGAGGATGTGAAGCTCACGGGAAAGGGGAGTTCACCCCTTCTTGAATCTGATGCCTTCCTGTATACGGCATGCCCAAAGTGCGGTTCTCGCGCAAGACGCGAGACAGATACCATGGATACCTTTGTGGACTCCTCATGGTATTTCATCAGGTACTGTTTCAGAAAAGGCGATATCGACCTGGTATCGGAACTCCGCTCTCCTGAATCCGAACAAAAATACTGGATGCCTGTTGACCAGTATGTCGGCGGTGTTGAACACGCAGTGCTCCATCTCCTCTATTCAAGGTTTTTCACGAGGGTTTTGCGTGATCTTGGGCTTATCGAAGTCAGCGAACCGTTCCGGAATCTTCTGACGCAGGGCATGGTCATAAAAGACGGCGCCAAGATGTCCAAATCAAAGGGCAATGTTATCGATCCGAATTATCTCATCGAGAAATACGGAGCTGACACGTCAAGGTTGTTTTCTCTTTTTGCCGCCCCTCCCGAGAGAGATCTTGAATGGTCTGACAAGGGTGTTGACGGCGCCTACAGATTTTTGAACAGGCTGTGGGGGATTGTTTATAAAAATCGAATCCGCCATGAGTAACGCAAGCTGCAGAATAGAGGACAAAGTGAATCTGCAACAGGGCGCTGCAAGTCTATACCGCAAAACCCATCAGACTATAAAGAAGGTGACGACTGACATAGAACGGGAATACCATTTTAACACGGCCATCGCCGCATTGATGGAACTGGCCAACGAAATAATATCGTTTGAGCCGGCATCCGATGAAGACCGGGCTGTTCTGAAATGTGCGGTTGAGAACCTCGTCTTGCTGCTCTCTCCTTTTTCACCCCATATTGCCGAAGAATTATGGGAGGTTTTGGGGAATAGTCCAAGTATCTTTGAACGGTCGTGGCCTGAATGGGATGAAGAGGCTGCAAAGGAAGATACGATAGAGCTTGTCGTACAGGTCAACGGAAAGCTGAGGTCCAAGGTCATGATCTCCGTCGGCACCCCGGACGATGAGATCAAACGGCTTGCGCTGGATGATCAGAGGATCAAAGAAATTATTGGCGATAAATCGATCAAAAAGGTTATCGTAGTGAAGGGTAAATTAGTTAATATAGTCGTTGGGGAATAGATGAAAACTCAGAACACAGAATACAGGAATCAGACAGAATATAGCTGTGTATTTCTTCGCCCGCTTCTTTCTGCGCTCGGATTTTGTCTCATGGTTTTGAGCCTGTCCGGTTGCGGCTACACAATTCACACTAAGGCTTCACTTCCTTTCGAGGATATACAAATCGGGACTATCGAGAACAAGACTTATGAGCCGAAGCTCCAGGACCGGCTGAACAAGTCTCTGACCGAGGAGTTTCTTAAACAGGGGATAGCCGTTCGTAGATAATGCAGGATATAAACTCAGTGGTGTTATTAATAAGTTTGCATTGCAGGTGCTTTCGGAAAAATCAGACGTTGCAGCCGAATATGAAGTGACAATAATAGGGGACTTCAAGCTTACCGATCCTAAAGGAAACATCAAGGAATTCAAGGGTATCGGATCCCCATTTATCGTCTCTTTCTCCGGTGCAGGGCAGCTTAACCAGTTGATTGCAAATAAGGAACTTGCATCGGAAAGGGCCTTGAAGGACATGGCTTCGGAGATTGTTGCAGCCCTTATTTACCGATGAGCTACCAGGCATTCCTGAGCGAGATAGAAAAAGGTCTTCCATCCCCGGTCTATCTCTTCTACGCGTCTGACCCGTTCATCCTGAGAGAGGGGATAGGGGCTGTCAAGAGAGTTGTGCCGGAAACCGACCGCGACTTCAACCTCCATATATTCGATCTGGGTTCCACTGACGATGCATTTACCGTTCAGCAGATGCTTGACGTGATGAACACCGTCTCTTTTTTTGGCGGCAGGCGCTTCACTATTCTGACCGGGAATATACAGAAGATAGCGAAAAAAGACCTCGAAAAAATCCATAGTTATATCTCTTCACCTGCACCGAACACGGTTTTTGTTATGTTTCACAATGGAGCTATCAAGAAAGACGGGAAGGCGAAGTTCGATGTTCCTAAACAGATCTCGCTGGACATACGTGAAGCGGAGATACCCTTCTGGATAAAAGAGCGGGTCCGCACAAAAGGGCTGGAGATATCCGACAGGGCGGCGAACTATTTGATAGGTATCACCGGGACAGACCTGGGGCTCCTTTCCTCTGAAATTGAAAAGATTTCCCTGATCGGCAAAAAAAGGATCGACGTCGATGACATGGCAGACGTCCTTACAGGAGGAAGACTATATAATGTCTTCGACCTTGTGAACGCCCTAAGGTCAAAGGACGCCGACAAGGTTTTCAGAATATACAAAACACTAAAAGAGACAGCGGATGATTATTCACTCATCGGAGCGCTGAACTGGCAGTACGGCCGTGAACTGCATGCAAGCCTGAGCCCTGCAGAAAACAGCTCTTTCCTTCAGTGTCTTTGAGCTCTTGAATGCCGTTGATATAGACATCAAAAGCTCAGGGAGAAATTTCCCCCTCGAATATCTTCTGATTAAGCTTCTCCGGTTGCGGGAAGGTCAGACTGCGGCTTAAGGGCGTTTACTTTCTTAGTAAGCCTCGAAATGTTTCTTGAAGCGGTATTCTTGTGCATAACGCCTTTTGAAGCTGCTTTGTCGATAGCCTTGATCGCCTGGTGAAGAGCATTCCCTGCTTCTTCCCTGCTGTTTGAAGTCACGGCCGTTTCAATCTTTTTGACAACGGTCTTGACCGCACTCTTTACTGATTTATTGCGAAGATTTCCTTTTACAGCCTGTCGTGCTCTCTTCATGGCAGACAGATTTTTCTTTGGTCTTGCTTTTGCTGGCAATTTAAGCCCTCCTTATTGAAGACGTAAGTATAAATATTAACATAAAATATAGTTATAAAAGCAACCTCTATTTGACGTTTCCTTAAATTATGGCTGTCCCAAATACTTTGGTAATGAAGGGATATGGCTCGAAATCCCCTATCTTAAAGGCAGGTCCTTATTAAGGATCTCATAATAGTATATATATGCCGTAAACTCAGGGCTTCATAACCCCTCCTAACCTCCCCTTAGCTTAAGGCCGAAGAGACGTTTCCCGACTCTTGGGTTAAGAGGGGGAAGGGGGAGTTACTTTGGTCAATTGAATCCTTAATTCGTCCAACCAAATGTCAAAACCATTATGAGACTGTTAATAAATTCATTAAATATCCGCCTCGATACTCAATAGCCAGAAGTGAGACGGCGTTTCGAGTATCTGATGGTAAGCTTTTTCCGAAACCCAGTGAGAGTCCTCTTCCAGATTGTAGAAGAATGTGTCGATCCCAAAGAACCCGTCAAGCAAGTGAGTGATAACATGGAGCATCTTTGTCTTATACCCCTGGGGTAATTCAGAAAGGTCATGCAGTGTGTTTACGCCCTCTTTCTCCAGTTCCGTTGTCAAATCATGCACAATCTGCCGGTTCTTCAGGACGGCCATGCTGAGCCTTCCTTCAAAATCCTGGCTGGTGGCAGGAAGTGATTTGCTTTCCTCTATAGCTATCCGAGAATATCTGACTAACTGATAACTTTCAAAGAACTGCAGGGCCTTTTGCCTGCAATGCGCGAAATCCTGACCTTTAACTAAAATCTCATGCAGATAATGAGACTTTCCGAGATCGTCCTGCCGTGAGAGTATGTCCTGATAAGGCATTCAACATACTATCAATATCTTCCCCTTTTTTCAATGACGGCGAGGGGTGTGCGACAAATTTATAGACAACCCTATTTCATATCACCAGAAAGTAGATCTGGTGAACCCCCTCTTGGGCTAAGAGGGAGTAAGGGGGAGTTACTTTAATATGTCGTACACCCACGTTGAAGGGACAAATGTAAAACCAGGAAATGTTTATGGTAAGATGTATCACATGAAAAAATACAAGCCTGTGTCGCTGAAGAAGACCAGAACCTATTCGATCAACAAAAGAAAGAGCAAGGTCTCTCTTTCTTCGGCAGCAGCGCCCTTCGTTAAAGGAGAAACGTTCCGGACCTTTCTCGGGAAGCTTCCTGAAATCCTCGCAGCAGGAGACTTCAAGGCAGTGGCCAAAGCTGTTGCCGGGGCGAGGAAGAACAACAGACCTGTGATTCTGGGAATGGGCGCCCATCCGATAAAGGTCGGGTTATCTCCCGTAATTATTGACCTTATGGAGAGGGGCATTGTAACGGCCATTGCTGCAAACGGCGCAAGTATCGTCCATGACTTTGAACTCGCCTATGCAGGTCATACCTCTGAAGATGTGGGCAAAGAGCTCTGCACCGGAAGCTTTGGCATGGCTTCAGAAACAGGGACGTACCTGAATAAGGCGATAAAGAGCGGAATAAAACAGGGCCATGGAATAGGAAAATCCGTAGGCGGGATGATTCAGAGGAGCCGCTTTCCTTTCAAGGACAAAAGCATCTTCGCCGGCGCCTACCGGCTGGATATCCCGGCAACTGTGCATGTGGCCATCGGCACTGACATAATCCATATGCATCCCGAAGCTGATGGTTCTGCAATAGGCGAAGGGAGTTTCACGGACTTCAGACTCTTAATATCCGTTGTTTCCGATCTTGAGGGCGGTGTGTACATCAACCTCGGCTCGGCAGTCATTCTGCCCGAAGTCTTTTTAAAGGCGTTGACAGTTGCAAGAAATCTCGGCAGCAAAGTCGAAAATATAACTACCGTCAATATGGACTTTATCCAGCACTACAGACCCCGGATGAATGTCCTGCAAAGGCCCACAATCGGCAAGGGCGCTTCCTATGCCCTCACCGGACACCACGAAATTATGTTCCCCCTCCTTGCAGCAGCGATCATCGAAGAGATCGGGTAATCTCCATCGGGGAATGCTCCGGTTTGTGACTTGGCAACGCTACGGCTTTATTACATGGCAGAGGGTAGAGGTTACATTCAATACTGAGCTCTCAGATCAACAGATTGAGATACTTAATAATTTCTTCATCAAGCGTCCTATCCCATGAAGCGAATCTATGGAAGGTTTTTTAGAGTTTCTAATAATCCTCTATCTTTTAATAGAGCCTCATCCTCGTGCTCTACATAAACAATTGGGCCGCCTTGACCGTAATTCTTACTTGCTGTCTTTACTTTAGAAATATCAAATGGGGTCTTCAATGGCCTGCAATTTCTCCCCTTAATTATATAAGGCCAATACCTGCCAAAAAGCTGAAGGCTCTCTCTTTCTTTGTCGTAATAGCAGGAATCAAATTCCATCAGGTACTGGATTGGCTCTTTGGCGAAATGAAGTGAATGCTTTGTTTGCGCAATGAGAATAATATCGTCTTTAGACAGCTGCCTTGGACACATCTTCAGGGAATGCTTTGAATGGCGGACTACTTCCCCAATTGTTTCCTCGCTTGTTCTTATGATTATCATTATATCCTCCCTCTTCTGTTATATCAGCTATTGAGTGCTAACACTTAAACTCGCGGGGTGGCGGAGCAGGTTTCCGTCTGTCCCGTGAAGTGATTTGTCAGCCATTGTTTTCTATTAGATACTTTTCAATGTCCCAGTCCAACTCGCGCCAGCGTGAACTTACTGGATCGATATTGACTTCCAAGAATGCTTTTCCCCAATTTGCCTTAGAAACTTGACTATCGATGGCTTTCATTGGAATTTCGTACACAACGTTGGCAGCTGGATTAGTAAAGCAGACCAAAGCAGATTTAGCGGTTTTCCTCAGCGTATGCAAGGAACCTTCACTAAGTCTATACCATAGGTTAATTGTTTCTGCCTTATTAAAATTCTGGAAATAGACCAAATGATTATCTGACTCGAACATTGTACGATACGGTGTCCGAGAGCGGAATTTTTCGCCATAACGTTTTTGCAAAAAAGCAACCATAAACATATGAACTGAAGAAGCTATCTCTTTTGAATGTTTTTTCTCAGTACAATAACCAGAACTGATAGCTTGTTGTGTAGGTTGCCCTCCGGGAAAGATGATGCGCCTCAAAACCGTATTCGGTGTGTCCGTAAAAGGTTCGGCTAATGATTTCAAATAATTGAGTAAATCCTCGTCAATCTCGACGGTAACCATTGAAATATCCTCCTTTTTGGAATTTTTCATTCTCGAGTACTATTATAGTGCTTATGCATTAACTTTTCAAGTACTATCATAGTACTAATAACATAATTGCATTGCCATTTTCTGGGTTCTTCGCTGGTTCAAATTTGCGCCCTTTTGCTTTGCGTTATGAGGATGTTAGGTTTTTCAAATGATGTAATAAAAGATTCAGGTTAAAAACTTGAACCAGCCACGGAGAATATTTATCTTTTTATTGAAACGGATAGCGAGTGCATTCCCCGTCGGCTTGCCGCGGGGTTAGCGAGCGAATATAAAGAAACGATTCCTTACGTTAAGATACCCTGCGGTCTCTGCCGCAGGGTTCTTCATTGGAAGCCGTGAGTTGACCTAAACGGTGCAAATCATATCTACCCTTCTTTTCTTGTGCAACTGATGAATTGAGAAACCCGCCTCAAACCCCCTGCATTGCTTCGCGGAAGATAATATGAGATAATTTTATTAAGTAGAAGCAATAAATGTGGATATACAACCGGTCAGAGGAATTAAAGTATTTATCGGGATATTTGATGAGATGATCTCTTCGATATAATGAAGGAGGCGCTACCATGAAGGTCACCAGGAGGCAGTTTCTCAGGGTTTCACTCGGGGCTATCGGTGCGGCGGTTGTTACGGAGGCGGTATGTTTTGGAGCGGACACGAGCGGTGTACAGAAGAACGCAGAGAAAGTTCCTATCAGAACGGGGAAACTGGTCCCCAGTCTCTGTCCATTCTGTTCCGTGGGCTGTGCGCAGATAGTCATGACGAGCGACAAGGGAAAGATCCTGAACATCGAGGGCAATCCCGATTCTCCGATCAATGAAGGAACCTTATGCCCGAAGGGGGCTGCCGCCTATCAGTTTGTTGTGAACGACCTTCGCTGGACAAAGGTCAAATACAGGGCGCCAGGCAGTGATCACTGGGAATACAAACCCCTGGATTGGGCGATGGACCGCATTGCCCGACTCGTTAAGGAAACACGCGATAAGAACTTCAATGAATTCCAGGACATGCCTGATGGAAAAGGAGGCGTGTCAAGGAAGCGCGTGATGAACACTTATGCGCTTGCCTCGCTCGGCGGCGCAACGATTAGCAACGAATGGAACTATGCCCAGCAGAAACTGATGCATGCCCTGGGTGTTGTGTATGTAGAAAATCAGGCCCGCATATGACATTCCTCTACTGTCCCCGGTCTGGGGGTCAGTTTCGGTCGCGGAGGCTCGACGACTTTCCCGCGAGATCTTGTCAACTCTGACGCTGTAATGATCATGGGATCAAATATGGCTGAGTGCCATCCCGTAGCATTCCGCTGGCCTCTCAGGGCCAAGACTGAGCATGGGGCGGTCCTGATGCATGTGGATCCGCGCTTTACTCGTACCTCTGCGTTGAGCGATATCCACGTGCAGATCCGTGCAGGCACAGATATTCTTTTCCTCGGCGCGCTCATTACTTATGTAATCAACAGCGAGCGATGGAACAACGATCCGTTTTTCAAAGAGTACGTCATCAATTATACGAATGCAGCAACTCTGGTCAGTACCGGATATAAAGATGCGGAAGACCTCAACGGTGTATTTTCCGGACTCTCTGCAGATGGGAAACGCTATGATCGCGAAACCTGGTCATACCAGCGGCATCCCGCGGCTGAACCGTCTGTTGCCGAGGCAAAGACTTTCACCGATCTGCTCCTACAGAGAATTCCGGGCAGGCCGAAGACAGATAAAAATCTTCAGGACCCGCGGACCGTATTTCAGATAGTCAAAAAACATTATTCACGCTACACTCCGGAAATGGTAGAGCGCGTCTGTGGCTGTTCAAAAGAGATGTTCTTGAAGGTCGCTGAGACGCTTCTGAATAATTCAGGACGGGACAAGACTTCCAATATTACATATGCTGTCGGCTGGACCCAGCATACAGTCGGCGTTCAGATAATACGCACCGCCGGGATGCTGCAGGCGTTGCTCGGGAACATCGGCCGGCCAGGCGGTGGAGTTCTGGCATTACGGGGCCATTCAACTATTCAGGGTTCGACCGACATCGCTACACTTTACCATTCGTTGCCAGGCTATCTGAACATGCCGAATGCCCAACTGAATCATGACACTCTCAAGGATTTTATCCTCACTGAAGCTGTGCCCCTGTCCACTAGCTACTGGGGCAATTACCCGAAATTCGCTGTGTCATATTTTAAGGCGCAGTATGGAGACGCAGCTACCAAAGAGAACGACTACGGTTACAACTATCACCCCAAGATCACAGGCGATCACTCTCACCTTCCAATGTTTGTTGACATGGCGGCAGGCAAGATCAAGGGCTTTTTATGCATGGGGCAGAACCCGGCTGTCGGCGGTCTGAATGCCCGCTTCGAACGGAAGGCCCTTGCAAAACTGGACTGGATGCTGGTCCGGGACTTCTTCGAGACCGAGACAGCAGCCTTTTGGCGAAACTCTCCTGAAATTAAGTCAGGTGAGCTGAAGACTGCGGATATCAAGACGGAGGTGTTTTTTCTGCCCTCTGCGTCCGTCCCTGAGATGGAGGGCTCATTTACGAATACGCAGAGACTGCTGCAATACCACGAAAAGGCTGTTGATCCTCCGGACGAGGCTCGAAGCAATCTTTGGTTTACGTACCATTTTGGGAAGAAGCTAAAAGAGCTTTACAAGGACTCCACAAATGACCGTGACTGGGCGATAAAGAACCTGCTCTGGGATTATGAGCCTGATGCCTCAGAAGTGGCGGGCTGGCGCATCAAGGATGAGCCTTCAGCCTACAAAGTACTGAAAGAGATCAACGGATATGTGTGGAACAGCAAGGAGCCGTTACCCACATTTGCCGTTCTGAAAGAGGACGGCTCAACAGCCTGCGGCGCGTGGATATATACAGGTGTCTTATCAGCGGATGGCAAGAATAACGCTGCAAGGCGCAAGGGCGACAACTGGATCTCTCCCAACTGGGGATTTGCCTGGCCCGCAAACCGGCACATCATGTACAATCGCGCATCTGCGGACCTTTCGGGAAGACCCTGGTCTGAGAAGAAGAAGTTTGTCTATTGGGACCAGAATACCAGGCAGTGGGTTTCTCCTTTTGGAGACGGCATTGACTTTTTGCCCACAAAAGCTCCTGATTCCCGTGGAAAAGACAACGGCATATCTTTCGACTGGCTCGGGGGCGACGATCCTTTTATAATGCGGCCAGATGGAAAGGCATGGCTCTTTGCGCCTTTTGGCCTGGTCGACGGCCCCCTGCCGACCCATTATGAGCCTTACGAATCACCGGTGCACAATATCGTCTACAAGCAGCAGGCTAATCCTGTGGTAAAAGTGTGGAACGTGGAAGGCAACCCATATCACAAGATTGCCGACCCGTCTTATCCTATTGTTGTTTCAACATATCGTTTGACAGAGCATTACCTGAGCGGGTCGATGAGCCGCTGGCTGCCATGGCTGGCTGAACTAATGCCGGAACTGTTCTGTGAAATATCACCTGAACTTGCCGCTGAAAAAGGCATCAAGAACAGTGGATACGTGACAATCTCCACTGCACGGGGAGAAATCGAGGCGCGGGCATTGGTGACGCGAAGAATGAGGCCATTCACAATTGAAGGCAGTACAATACACGAAATCGGGCTGCCGTGGCACTGGGGCTGGCAGGCCGTTGCGAGGGGCGATGTCGTAAACAACCTCAGTTCTCTGGTGGCGGACCCGAATGTTACTATCCACGAAGGCAAGGTGTTTACCTGCAACATCCGTGCGGGAAGAAGAGGAGGTGCGGCATAATATGGGAAAAGGAATGTTTGTAGACACTTCAGTATGCATCGGCTGCAAGGCGTGCCAGGTGGCATGCAAGGAATGGAATCAGCTCGATCCTGAACCGAGCCATTTTGCAAGTGATCCCGATACGCATCTGCTTGCGAACCATTTCACAGGCGACTCATATGACAACACGGAAAAACTGAGCGCTACTGACTGGCGGCATGTAAGCTTCATCGAACAGTTCAACGAGCAGCGTACCGGATCGAGATGGCTCTTTTCAAGCGATTCCTGCAAGCATTGCACTGACGCTGCCTGCCTGAACGTTTGTCCTGTGCGCGCCATAGAGCGAACAGATATGGGAAATGTAATTGTGCGTCTCGATAAATGCATCGGGACCAAAGCCTGCAATTTCGCGTGTCCTTACGGTGTGATCAAGTACAGCGAGAAGACTCACAAATCTCACAAATGCACCCTCTGCAACGACCGTATCCATAACGGCCTTGGAACCGCATGCTCAAAGGCCTGTCCGACCGGCTCCATCCGCTTTGGTGACGTCCCTGAACTCAAGGCCATGGCTGATGCGCGTCTTGCTCAACTTAAGGCATCAGGCGAGACCAGGGCGAACATTTACGGCTACCATGAAGCCAAGGGGCTGAATGTTTTTTATCTCCTGATGGACAAGCCGGCTGTGTATGGTCTGCCGGAAAATCCTGTGGTTCAGCAGCAGCCGAAGCCTCTGCCCTCCGGTTCCTCCGGACTCGATAGGTTGATCACGGGTGTGTCAGCGCTGATCAGTTTACGCGAGCGCGCAGCCGGTAAGGGATAACGGTGCCAATTGATACTGTGCTGAACGTTGATCCTGTCATAGAACGGTTGAGGCTTCTGGCTCAGGATTCTCCGGACCTGAAAGATGCAGCACAGATATACGAAATGATTCTGCCTCTCATCCGCGATGCAGATCTAAAGGTGGGGCCTGTTTCGATCACAGCTGATGACGTCCGGGCAAAGATGGAGAAAGGGGTCCATATACTAAATGATATTGACCTTGATCTGGACGGACGATCGATATCAGATCTGATGGTGCGGCTTGCAGGCGCGATCGAGAGTGCAAGCGAGAAAAGCGGCGTCGTACCTCGCATGACAGCAGCACGGCAGATACGAACAGCCATTGAAGAGAACATACTGGATATCAACGGGCTTCTGGTCCATGCGGCTTCAGGCGAAAGAGGCCCTGTCACGGCTGCTGCGGAAAAACTTCATCTTGATTCTGATCTCGTATGGGCGCTTTTAATGAATGCGATCAGGCCGGCTTTGCACGCATGGCGCGGGCAACTGGCCCCCATGACGGCAGAAATACAGTGGGACAGAGGCTACTGTTTCATCTGCGGCGCTGCGGCAACACTGGGAGAGCTACAGGGCGATGTTCAGGCCAGGCATTTGCGCTGCGGACAATGCGGGGCCGACTGGCGGGTCCATCGTTTGCAATGCATATATTGCGGAAATGAAGACCATAACTCACTTGGTTACATTCAGGCAGATGCCGGGAATGAAAAGGTGAGGGTGGAAATATGCGACAAGTGCCATGGTTATATCAAAGTCATCGACACCTTCGCGCCTACGCCACCTGAGATGCTTCCCGTTGAGGACCTGGCAACACTGTATCTTGACTATGTAGCAAAGGAGAGAGGCTACATTAAACGCCGGGCTCTCGAATAAAGAGAGCCTGGTGTTTAGCGGTCGAAACCGAGATAACGAGTCTAAGTTCTATAAAATTTTGACGGGCCTTGCAGCACCTTCCATTCAGCTTCTTCTAATACTCTCCTGCAATCTCCTACTGTCATCCCTCGTTTGCCTTCTGTTTCTTCCTCTGTATCACGAGGATTAGACCCGGTTTCCGCCCATAATAGATTAGCTCCTGCTGCTGCTCCTATCACGTTGGGTTCATGTGTGCAATTCCCGGGAACATCATAGCCGAGAGCCAACCTCACAACAGCGAGGATATGGGCCATTTTCGCCTCACTGACAAGGCCGTGTTCCGCTAATACGGTATCCGGTATGGGTATTCTTCTTGCTGATCCACTATATACAGGTTTCGCATCACGGGTAATAATTGTTTTTTCTACTAATTCTTCAATGCTGTGTTCATTTCCGACCGGCTCGACACAGGTTCCCAACGACAAGCCTGCTTCTCTTGCATTCATGAATGTTTCCATCCTCGTTTCAACTTGAATAGTGGTATCTCTTCCCTCACCTAATCGCACTGCATGATAAATGCCGGAAAAGCCTGCAGCTTTTAGTTTTTTGGCTTGCTCCGATGAAAAATCCCCGACGTTGGCAACGAGGATTGTTTCAGGACGAAGTGATCTTCTGATTTCCTGTGAGATATCTATAAATTTTTCAAATGGATAATCCGCTGTGCTCATGACAAATACAGCATTTGCCCCATCGGTCTCAAACTGTTGCGCTTTCTGAACAGCTTCATCAACCGGAATTTCAACCTTTTCATGAAAGACTCTATTTTTTGCTGCAAAAGCACAGAAGGCGCAGTTTTTAGGACATGGAGCTATATTCAATCCTACCTGCGCGTGAACTTCTGCCAAGCCGTTGCTCGCCGTTTCACTCTTTCTCCTGGATGCTGCAAGAATGATTGCTGATTCTTCGGAAAATAGAGGGATATTAAATAATGTAATGATCTCTTCTTTCGTGAGCACTATTCCATCTAATGATTTGCTGATAATGTCTCTAACCAATGCACTGACCTCCTCGAAATATCAATCTGATTTATAGGAAATTATTATAGCATTGATAATTTCATAAAATGAAGGTAATCATTGATTCATAGCTTATATCAAATCTATGGTTTCGCGGAAAATGACACACAGCTAATAATTCCATTAGAGTCTCTTTCCTGTGTAATAAACAGTTGATAGAAGTTTTCATATTTATTACTATGTGAACGCTTGCCCTATATTGGAGCCTTACGTGGTATTTGTAACAGGAAAAAGGCGATGATGGAACATCAGATCGCCTGACAAGGGTAATTTTGTCGTTGATAAACTGACCGCTAAAGAAATATTCTAAACACGTTTAATTACATTTGGATCACACTATTCTTTAATCGGTAAAACATGTATAGCTTTAATAATCAACTGGACAGTATCGCCCTTTTTCAAGCCAAGCTCCTTGACAGATTCAGTAGTCAGAACAGATGCCATTTCAGTCGGGGTCGTTACATCGAACTTAACGAGCGACATAACATCACCTTTCTTTACTGATTTCACTTTTCCAACGATTTTGTTTCTTGCGCCGTATTTCATGCGTTTATCCTCCCTATCTTATCTAAAGTTTTGGAAACATAACTAATAAATGATTTGTCGTTCCAGTTGCACAATTATATCAAATTTGATCGTTCTTTCATCAGGAAGGATTGGTTGACTTTCCTGGATAGGGAATCTTGCAACTTTTGTCCCGAAGGTCGCATACCATTTTTCTCAAAGACACCTGCTTATGCGCGACTGCGACAACTATGAAATCTTGACGAATACTTGCATTTGCGGGACAACAAATTTTAGAGCGATGCTGTCAATATTCCTCTCCTGGAGATCTAATCTATCCTTGCCTGAGAATATATAGATAGTTACTATTGTACTTATGCAATTTCTCCATATCATAATATTAAGATGGACATGCACAAATAGGGGGTGGAGAACTAAATAATGTCTTGCAAAAATGGCTTATAGGTTTTTTAAATTCGATCAAAGCTTTATTTACTTCCAGAGTCAAGTATCCAGTTCTGATTAGGAATTCATCTGATATCTGCGAAATGAAAGGAATATATTGCCTTAAATGACCATTCATCAACTTGTAATTTTTGTTTCGGTTTTCAAAAACAAGAGTTTTTCGACTGCATGTAGAGAGCTTGGACTCACACAGCCAACGATTAGTACTCATATCAAAGCACTCGAAGACGAGTTTGACTGTAAGCTATTTGACCGCATGGGCAAGACCATTATTCATACAAAAGAGGCAGAGATACTATATGGTCATGCAGGCGGCATCATTGAGAAAGCCAGTACTATTAGAGAAGCTATAGGGACGATGGACATAAATAGCAAGATAGTTATTGGAGCAAGCAGCGTCCCTGAAGCCTTTTTAATACCTCACTACGTGACGGAATTCCGGAAAATATACCCCTCTATTTTCTTTCAGGTATGCGCATCAGATTCCAGAGGAATTGTTGATAGCATCTCAAGGTATGAATTGATCCTGGGAATCGTAGGAACTAAATTTGAGAATGAACAGATTGATTATATGCCCCTTGTTGAAGATGAATTAATAGTAGTAGCTTCACCTTCTTTGTCAATAAATGGAGCCATGACATTGAGCGAGGTAACAAAATTGCCGATGGTTTTACGAGAAGAAGGTTCCGGTACAAGAAGGGAAACCGAAAACATATTGAACGCAAAAGGAGTGTCTCCCAGCGGCCTCAAGGTTAACGGTATTTTTGGTTCTATGGGTGCGGTGAAACAGGCTGTGAAGGTAGGACTTGGCATTTCTATCATGTCAAAGTTTTCCGTAGCCGATGACATAAAGCACAAGATACTCAAAGAAATAAAACTCACCGATATTCAGATGAAGCGAGTGTTTTACATCGTGACCCACAAGCATATAACACTTCCCCGGGCATACGATACATTCTTGAAATATGTTAAATCTGAATATTGCGGATAATTCGTGACGATACAAATCGGTTATCATCGGTTCTCATAGTTTGAAGGATAGCGATGCATCCCCGTCGCTTGCGCGGGGTTAGCGAGCGAATAGCTCGTTGATACTGCTTTTGCCGCAGGGCTCACAATTTCGAAAAAGGAAGAGCATATTTTCTCGAAGTTCCCAGTATCTCCCTGAATTCTGATACAAGTATTTCGGTTTTTCTACTGGAAAAGTCTTTCAAAAGGTCAATCATCCTTTTGTAGACGGATGATGTTATATATAATGAATCGTTTATTCTTATGATACTGCCTTCTTTAACCATAAGCTTCAATATTTCAGAGAGGTATTTTTGATCCACTCGCAGGGCTTGACATAATTCTTCTACCGTCAAAGGCTGGAATCCGGCATTCCCGAGGATTTCAAGGATAGTTGTTCTGAGAGTCTCATCTTTTTTTGACAATGCAATATTAAAAGCAGGTAGTCTTACTGTGTCCCTTTCGACAATTACGTCTTCGATCGGAGTAATCATTCTGTCAAAAAGTCTCGGTTTAAGATGAACATGGCTCTGAGATGCTCCTTGAATTCCCGCTTTAAAGGATTTCATTTGTGAACAATTTTGCACCTGCCCTGATCTCATTTCTGCCATAAAGCACCATCCTCGCTACAACCTCTGAGTAGATGTGATTTTAATTATATTGTTTCACAGACTCTTTTAAAATATCGTACAAATATGGGCTGCACGCAAAGAGTTCTACTGCCTTGAATCGAGGGTCATTGGCTAAGTCACACAAATGAGCATCTGGTGCTGAGATGAGCAACGCTATCGAAGCACTAACGGCGTCACTTTTACTTCATAATCGATAAAGTAACCGTCTATGGTTGTGTTAATTCCGATATCAAATGTTGATGTCCGTAGAGACTTCATGCGGAGTGGACTTCAGGAAGGAAGCCTCGCCGTATTCAAATCAAAATACTTCGCGAGGTTCTATTAATAGCTTGACTCCGTCTATGATATCTGCAATCTTCAATTTGGATAATGATCCAATTTTCTCGACGAGGTCTGTTTTATCTACTGTCGCAATCTGAGATATATTAACAACGCTGTCTTTTGTCAGATTGCCTTCCCCCTTCCTGATCAACACATTTCCCGGCGCCCTTATCCGCTTCAGATTTGATGTTAAAGCGCACACTACCACAGAAGCTATCTTGCTCTCATTGAACACGTTATTTTGGATAATAACGCAGGGATGTCTGTAACCTGGCGCCGATCCTTTAGGTTCACCAAAATCAATCCAGAAGATGTCTCCTTGCTTTAAATTCAACTAAGTTTCCTTCAAAATTCTTTTCGCGAAGTGTCTCTTGCTTTTCTGCCTGAATGCTCTTTCCTCCAAAGACTCTTGTTCGGAGTATGCCGTATTAAGCGCAGCCAGGAGTTTCTGAGACTTCACATTTTCCAGGTAATGCTTTATGGCAATAACAAAAACTTCACTTCTGGACCAATTATGGTCCTTTGCCAACCTGTCAACTTCTTCGAAAATATCATCTGGAACAGATATCGCTGTTTTCATACTTTGAGTATACTCATGCGGTATACTTATGTCAATACCATGATCGCCTGACAAAAATTATTCTTTACTCATACTTTCCATATCCTCCGCCGCCGGGAGTTTCTATGACGACCGAGTCATTCTCGTCCATCCTCAGCACTTCCCGGTGGCCCAAAATTTCTCTGCTGCCATCGGGTTTCTTGCGGAGGTTTATACCCTTTTGTCCCGGTCCGCCGCCTTTAATACCGTAAGGTTCAAAGACCCTCCTTTCAGACAGGATAGAGACTGTGGCAGGCTTAAGAAATGTTATCTCCCTTATGACGCCGTCTCCTCCGCAAAAGGTCCCCTTGCCCCCTGACTTTTTTCGCAGGGCAAACCTTTCAAGACGTATGCCCGGATGTCTGAATTCGAGGACCTCCGGGTCGGTTATTCGCGTATTGGTCATATGGACCTGGACTCCCGACGCGCCATGACACCCATCCATTGCTCCGGCGCCGCCTGCGATGGTTTCATAATATGGCGTTTCTCCTTCAACTTCAAAAAGCAGGTTGTTCATCGTGCCCTGAGACGCCGCGACAATATTGAATGCTCCAAGCAGCACATCGACAACCCTCTGGGATGTCTCCACATTCCCCGATGCGACGGGTGCGGGGTAACCCGGATTGAGCAGAGAGCCTTCAGGAATGATGATATCGACAGGGTCAAGACACCCGCTGTTCAAGGGGAGATCAGAATCAATCAGCGCCCTGAGCACGTACATGACAGCAGAACGCGTTACGGAAAAAGGCGCATTCAGGTTATCCATTGAATGCTGTTCTCCCGTGCCTGAAAAATCCATGAGAACCCGCACTGTCTCACGAGGATTAGGTCCGCCATCTATAGTAACGGCGACCTTTATCAGGGTGCCGTCATCCATGTGATCTTCAAACGTTGAATAAAAGCCGGAGTTTCCCTCCAGAAACCGGCAGAGGGCTTCCCTGACTGAAAACCCTGCATTCTTCTGGATGTGACTCATATAATCAAGAACTGTGTCGGTCTCGTATCTCTCAATGGTCTGCAGGAGTTCTCCCGTACCTTTTTGGCAGGACGCTATCTGCGCGCGGAGATCGGAAATATTCTCGTCGGGATTTCTCGCGGGGAATATGTGACCGGTCAGAAGCCTTCTCAGCGCATCTTCTCTGAATATGCCGTCCCGTACAAGTAGAAAGTTGTCGATCAAGACTCCTTCTTCATCGATATGCGAGGCGTCTGCGGGCATCGAGCCCGGGGTGACCCCTCCGACATCTGCATGATGTCCGCGTGAAGCGGTAAAGAAGAGAAGGTTGCCCCGTTCGGAGAATACAGGACATACAACAGTCATGTCGGGCAGGTGCGAACCTCCACGGTACGGATTGTTAGTCAGATAGACATCGCCCTGTTTCATGGCGGCATGATTATCCTGAAGGATCGCCTTCACAGTATCTGCCATTGCGCCGAGGTGCACCGGAATGTGGGGGGCGTTTGCAACAAGGTCTCCCCGGCAATCAAAGACAGCGCAGGAGAAATCAAGACGTTCCTTGATATTCACCGACCTGGCAGTATTCTTCAGAACGATGCCCATCTCTGTCGCAATGCCCATAAAAAGATTGTTGAAGACCTCGAGAAGCACAGGGTCGGGTTTGTCTGTATTGCCGATGACACAGGTCCTTTCTGCCGAGACGTTAGTTATGAATATGAATCCCGATTCATTACTGCCAGCCTCAAAACCGGCATCAATTACAACAGTAGTATTGCCATCGACAATAAAAGCAGGACCTTTGATTTCTGCAAAAGGAGGCAATTCGTCTCTGATATATACCGGTGCCTCCAAAAAGACACCTTCATGACAGATTTTACGGAATGATGCAGGAGGCGGCATCTTACCAAAAGATTTTGGTTTTTCCATGTAAGGGATAAAGAATCCTGCTGATTCCCGCAATTCCAATCTGAGGTTCACTGCTTCTATAAGGGTGATTTCAGGTCTGAATCCGTATAACCTCCGATATTGTTGTTTATACGTTTCGAGTGTTTCCTCATATGTCTTATACTGTATTGTAAGAAATGTATCAGTGCCCTCAGGCCTTAAATCCACTTCTTTCTTTACGGAATAAGTTTTTGCACTTCCTCTATCCAGGGAGGGAATAGCGATACCTGTACCCTTGTCCGACAGGAGCCCTTGCTCCATCTCAGCGAATCTTTTTTCGAGAAGCGCATGGGTTTCGCTGTTGTAATGCGTTAAAACAGTTTGAGCAGCCTTGTGGGCAGGCTGTGAAAGCCCGATACCGTAAGCAGACATCAAACTCCCGAGAGGATGGATAATAATCGTCTTGATATCCAGGAGGCCCGCTATTGAACAGGCGTGCTGGCCGCCTGCGCCGCCGAAACAGACCAGGCAATATTCTCTTACATCAAAACCTTTTGAAACAGATATCTCTTTGATTGCCAGGGCCATTTTTTCATTAGCTATTCTGAGGAAACCGCCGGCAACTTCCTGAACTGTAAAGGAGGACCCCAATGCAGCATTAATCTCTTCTGAAAGCTTTTGAAACTTTTCTTCCACAATATTGAGATCGAGAGGTGAGTTTCCGTCAGGGCCGAATAAAGCAGGAAAATACATTGGAATCAGCCTTCCGGTCAGGAGATTTGCGTCGGTTATTGTAAGCGGCCCCCCTAATCCATAACACGCAGGGCCCGGGGCAGAACCCGCTGACTCGGGGCCGACTGTCATCTTCTGCCCATCGAACTGAAGTTTGGAACCGCCTCCTGCTGCAACGGTATTTATATTCAGCATCTCAATTTGAACGGGCATTCCTTCGATAACCTTCTCAAATGTCCTTTCGAACTCCCCATCAAATCTCGACACATCAGTTGATGTGCCTCCCATGTCAAACCCGATGACCTTGCCAAAACCTGTTTCTTCTGCAATCGAAGCTGAAGCGCAGACTCCTCCCGCAGGGCCTGAAAGCAGGGCGTTTTTGCCCGTAAGACTCTCCGGCCGACTTAACACCCCATTGCTCTGCATGAATGTTATAGGTATACCACCTGTCTCTTTTCTGATTTCATTCTGATAGGATGAAAGTATAGGGCTCAGATACGCATCTATGAGCGTGCTCTGGCCTCGGCCTACAATTTTTATAAGGTTCATCGTTCTGTGGGAAAGCGAGATATTAGAAAAGCCGGACTCTCTCAAAATACTTTCACACAGCAGTTCATGCGAAGGGTTTTTCCAGGAATGCATGAGCACGACTGCAACTGAATCCGTCTCAGAGGGGTTTAGTTTTTTAAGTGAATTCAAGACTCCATGCGTATCGACAGCGCTGATAACCGAGCCGGAAGAGTCAATTCTCTCATCGATTTCGGTGACTGAGGAGTAGAGAGGGGAAGGCTTTTTGATGCAGAGCTTGAAGATGTCAGGCCTGTTCTGATATCCGATTTCAAGGAGGTCCGCAAAACCTTTCGTTATCAGCAGGGCTACCTTCCCGCCTTTTCTTTCGAGCAGGGCGTTGGTTGCCACTGTAGTTCCGAAACGGATACCCTCTACCCTGTCTTCGGGTAAAGCCAGATCCGGAGATGTCCCGAGGATTCTCCTTATCCCCGCAATGGATGCATCCTTATAGAATGGGGATTGAGACAAGAGCTTTAACGAATGAAAATGGTCTTCAGGATCAAGGGCTACTATATCTGTAAATGTGCCGCCCCTGTCGATTGCAAACCGCCATTTTTTGACAAATTCGGACATATCTTTTAAGCTCTCGGAAACATCTCCATGGTGTATTGCGTTCAACGCTTCTTTACGTATGTTTCGAGTGTTTGAGGCGTCATTCCCGCAGTCCTTAAGCGGGAATCCAGGGTTTCTTTGTTTCTTAAAGACAATGGATTCCCGCTTACTACTTCGGGAATGACAATAAGTGGCTTTTTAAACAACTTCAATGTAAAGCTATTTATTGCACACTACAGTTGCTTATCTATATCCCCGCTCATTTGTTATTTGTCAGCGAGATCATCCCCCAGGCCTGTCTTTGAATTGTTTTTGAGAACCGCTCAATTCAGGTTTTATGTGGCTTCCTTGAGTTCAAGCCATTTTTTCAGGGTATTAAAGTCCTTTTCGCTAAGTTGCATTTCAGGGTAGTTGCTTTCTCCTGAAAACTGGGACATTACTTTCCCCATCTCTGTCCTCAGGATTCCGTAAGAATCGGAAAAACTCTGGAGGCTCTGCTCCATCTGGGGAGTTACCTTTAATATATCTTTTGATGCTTCTTCAAAATTTCCAAGACGCGCATGAGAAACACCCCTGGCAAATATGGCCATATGATAAATGGGTTTAAGCTCTATGGCGCGACTGAAATCTTTAACGGCATTTGCGAAGTTTGCTTTCATCATCTGCACCAAACCCCTGTAAAAATAGCCCCTTGCACTCTGACCATTTGCATTTATTGCTTTGTTGAAATCGTCCAGAGCCTTGTCGACTTCTTTCAATTTTACATAAACAACACCTCTGCTGAGATGAGAGATATACCGATCAGCGCCCGCCTCTATGGCTTTTGTGAACGCTTCGACACTTTCCGCGTCCTTGCCGTTTACTAAAAGCAATTGCGCTTCCTTTAAGAGTTCTTTTGTATCCATGGGAACCTCCCTGTTTGACTGTATGCGGGCATTTGAATATTCGTGCCTGTCTGCAGTTTGTATTGACATATTATCATTTCTGTGCTACTCATTAATAGAGGCGCGTAATGAAAACGGTTATTATAGGCATGAGCGCTGCAGGATTGTCCTGCCTGGACACTCTGCTCAGAGTGTCTCCCGGCGCGGATATTACCGTTATATCAGGCGAGAAATATTCGCCATACTGCAGATGCCTTCTAACTTATTATCTGGGCGGAAAGATGCGGGAGGAACAGATGACTATCAGGGACCCCTCATCTCTGCCCCCGAATGTCCGCCTTCTCTCCGGTGAAAATGTCACAGATATTGCCACCGCAAAAAAGACGATTATTCTCTCCTCCGGCAAAGAGATCAATTACGATAAACTACTCATATCTACAGGCGCCTCTGCAGTGAAGCCTGAATATCTCGATGAACAAAAGAGGGCATTTACCCTCAGGGACATTGATGATGCCAGGAAGATTGCCCCGTTTATTAAAGAAAAGGCAATAGTCCTGGGTGGAGGATTCGTCGGATTAAAAACAGCCCTTGGCCTTCTTGAGCGCAAGACCAGGGTGGGGATGATCATATCTTCTGCCTATCCCCTTTCCATGGTGCTGGATGAAGGCACGGGAAGGTTCATTGAAAAAGACCTGAAAGAAATGGGGATTGAAATACGCACAAATGAGGACATTTCAGGAATAGGGCAGAACAACGATTCTGTCCGGGTATCATTAAAATCGGGCGGGGAACTGGAGACCGATCTTGTTGTCGTGGGAAAAGGAGTAACGCCGAGAGTCGGCCTTGCGAAGAAATCAGGCATCAGAATTGATCTGGGTATTACTGTTAATGAATTCCTGGAAACCTCGGCAGAAGATATTTATGCGGCAGGGGACTGTTGTGAAACAATGGATGTCGCAAGGAAAAAGCCCTGGATAAACGCTGTATGGCCTGTTGCTGTCGAACAGGGATATTTTGCCGGACTGAATATGGCAGGCATTCCCTCAGCTTATCCGGGCAGCATCGGAGTCAACAGCCTAAAGACTCATTCATTCCATCTCATCTCAGGAGGGATCCTGAAAGAAAAAGACGGGATCACCATATTTGAAAAGTATATGCCTTCTACAAACCAACTGAGGAAACTGGCTGTAAGGGACAACGTGCCTGTCGGCATGGCTTTCTACAACAGCCCAGAGGACGCCGGGGTTGTGATAAATCTGATTAAAAGGGGTATGCCTCTGACCGTTCACCCGGAAGAAATTGTAAACAGGGAAGTGAGCGTCATGGATATCCTGAAGCCTTTGTGAAGGAGGTCATACCTGTCCAAAGCAAATATTTCAAAGCACCGGGGAGCAAGGTATATGGCTCGATTTCTGAAGCAAAATCACGGGCAACCTTGATGAGACCGAAGACGAAGCGGAGGTCTCAGCTTCGAACTCTGCAATAACATTGCAGTCAGATAAAGGTTTGAACAAGAACACAGGTAGTTTTTTGATTCAGAAATTGAGTCATATGCCTTTCCAACAATATTTTGTACAGCAATGAACGGAGGTCATTATGAAAGTTGTTGTTGTGAAACCGGAGAGGTGTGTCGGATGTCTTCAATGCAGGTTTGCCTGCTCAGTCGTACATTCCAAAACCCTTTCGCCGTTTTCTGCGCCTTATGAAGAGATCCTCTCAAAACCGAGGATCCATATAGGAGTGACAGCCGGTAAGGAACCGTTTCCGAACAAGTGCAGGCACTGTGACCCTGCGCCCTGCGAAATGTCCTGCATCACCAAGGCGATTTACAGGGAAGCAGCCACCGGCACGGTGCTCATCAATCCGGAACGCTGCATAAACTGCGGCATGTGCGCAATGGCCTGCCCTTTCGGTGTTATAAGGTATCACGTTTATGTCGACAAGAAAACATCTGCGCACAAATGTGACCAGTGCATCGCGAGGCAGAGAGAGGGGAAGATCCCGGCATGTGTCGAAGTGTGCAAAGTGGGCGCGCTTCTCTTTGAGGATTACAATGTGAATATGGATAGAAAAACCGATGAGATGGCTTCTCTGGTTTACCTTGGAATCAGGGGACAAAAACATGAACAAGGTCCCTATTCTTCACTGATGTCTTATAAACAGCTATTAAAGGAACTGAAGAGGAGATAATCATGAGTGAATACGAAGAATATTCCATATGCAAAGATGCTCAGCTTACATTAAAAAAAGCCCATGAAGACGGTGTTGAGACTGCCTGGGACAGACTGAAGAAACAGGAACCTCAGTGCGGATATTGTGAGCTTGGAGTTTCGTGCCGCATCTGTGTCATGGGACCATGCAGGATCGATCCCTTTGGAGAAGGTCCGCAGCGCGGGGTCTGCGGCGCTGATGCCGATATAATCGTTGCAAGGAATCTGGCGCGAATGATCGCTTCGGGAGCGGCCTCTCATTCCGACCATGGCCGCGACCTTCTTGAGGTCCTGCATAAGATAGGTCATGACAAAGCGCCCGGATATACCATAAAAGATCCCGACAAACTCAGACGGATCGCGAAGGAATATGGAGTAGATCCGGCGAATCTTGACGACAAAGAGCTCGCAAAAAGACTCGCTGAAGCTATGATGGAAGACTACGGCATGAAGAAAGACAGGATTACTTTCATCAACAGGGTCCCGAAACAGAGGGTCGAACTCTGGGACAAATTCAGAGTCACTCCCCGTGGTGTGGACAGGGAGACCTCTGAAACCATGCACCGCACGCATATGGGCGTGGACAATAACTATGTGTCCATACTTCTTCATGCGGTGAGAAACAGCCTGTCCGACGGCTATGGCGGCTCAATGATCGGCACTGAACTGTCGGACATTATCTTCGGGACGCCAAAGCCGGGTATGTCTGAGGTCAATCTCGGTGTATTGAAAGAAGATCACGTTAATATACTCGTCCACGGCCACAGCCCCATTGTTTCAGAAATGATAGGACTGGCGGTTGAAGACAAAGGGATGCTGCAACTCGCTAAGGAGAAAGGGGCTAAAGGCATTAATCTTGCCGGACTCTGCTGCACCGGAAACGAGCTTATGATGCGGAAGAAGATCCCGATGGCCGGCAACCATCTCATGACTGAATTGACTATGGTCACCGGCGCGGTTGAAGCGATTATTGTTGATTACCAATGCATCATGCCTTCTCTGGGGCAGGTTGCCCAGTGTTATCACACCAAACTGTATTCGACTTCCGACAAGGCAAAGTTTCCGAATATGGAACACGTCGAATTCACCCCTGAAAATGCCAAGGAAGCAGGCGTTCAAAATAGTCAGGGAGGCAGTGGAAAATTTCGCCAGGAGAGACAGGAGCAAGGTATATATCCCCGTAACACCGGTAAAGAACATGACGGGTTTTTCAGTTGAAGCTATTGTGGAAGCTCTTGGCGGAAGCCTGGACCCGTTGATAGACGCGATAAAAGCGGGAAAAATAAAAGGCGCAGTTGGTGTTGTCGGTTGCAACAACCCAAAGATAAAGCAGGATTCCGGTCATGTGGGACTCATTAAGGGACTCATCGCCAATGACATCCTTGTGCTTACTACCGGGTGTGTAAATGTCGCCGCCGGTAAAGCAGGGCTCCAGGTGCCTGAGGCAAAAGAACTGGCAGGCCCGGGGCTCAGGGAGATCTGCGGCCTTCTGAATATCCCTCCTTCCCTGCATGTCGGCTCATGTGTGGACAATTCAAGGATCATGGCTATTGCCTGTGCATTGGCCAATGCCATAGGTGTTGACATCGATAAACTCCCTCTGGCAGCGGCAGCCCCTGAATGGTACTCTGAAAAGGCTGCAACTATAGCTTTTTATGCGATGGCCAGCGGGATATTCACTGTCCTCGGGGTGATGCCGCCTATCCTGGGAAGCAAGAACGTTACCCAACTTGCAACGTCGGGACTGAATGATGTATTCGGCGCCTGCTTCGCAGTGGAACCGGACCCAGTCAAGGCTGCCGGACTCATCACGAATCATATTATGGGAAAGAGGAAAGCGTTGGGACTTCCTCTGTGAAGACTAATCCTTAATTTGCCTTGATAAATAGCAGGCAGATGCATGGTTTTAAGAACCTTTACGCAGTCCCTTAGTGAGACTCGTGCATTTAAAAAGTCTGTCATGTTTCCAAGGACTTTATTCATCCAGATCCTATAACACTGCTGGATTCCCACTAAGGACTGCGGGAATGACGAAGTAAGTAGGTTTCATTTGAAATTACTGCCTATGCTCATGCATCTGCCTGTCTCCGATGATAATTCCTGCCCGTATAGCATCGCCCCTTGAGTGACTGACTTCACGATATTTCCCGATCCCTGATTTTTTTACTATAATTGCGATTAGAGGGAGATTAACGACAGAATACTTGCAGTACTTGACATTTGATTTAATTAGGATTAAATTAGTCTTAATTAGATTCGAACAAAGGAGGAGGTTATGGATGCGTTGGCATTAAGCAGGTTGCAGTTTGCGGTTACAGCAGCATATCATTTCATATTTGTACCCCTTACTCTCGGGCTCTCTGTCCTGGTTGCATACATGGAGAGCAGATATGTCGGCACAGGGAACGAACTATATCTTAGAATGACCAAGTTCTGGGGGAAGCTGTTTCTCATTAATTTTGCGCTCGGCATTGTCACCGGTATCACAATGGAATTTCAATTCGGGATGAACTGGGCTGAATACTCAAAGTATGTAGGCGATATCTTTGGAGCGCCCCTTGCAATTGAAGCGACAGTTGCCTTTTTCCTTGAATCGACCTTTATCGGGTTGTGGATATTCGGATGGAACAAGGTTAACAAGAAGGTCCACGCCCTTTCCATCTGGCTTGTTGCCATTGCATCGAACCTTTCAGCCTTATGGATTCTGCTTGCCAACGGATGGATGCAGAAGCCGGTAGGTTATGTCCTGAGAAACGGCAGGGCTGAAATGGTTGATTTCACCGCCCTGGTGACAAACTCCTATGGATGGTCAAAGTTCTTTCACACAGTTCTGTCAGGTTACGTTGTTGCCGCCTTTTTTGTAATGGGAGTATCGGCATATCATATACTGAAGAAGAGCCAACTCGAGTTTTTCAAGAGATCTTTCAAGATGGCGGCGGCATTTGGTTTTGTAAGTTCCCTACTTGTTTTTGCGACCGGCGATTTCCACGCCGTAGAGGTTTCAAAGAACCAGCCCACAAAACTTGCAGCCATGGAATCCGTTTGGGAGACTCAAAAGGCGGCCCCTTACTATCTGATCGTAGTTCCTGATCCTGAAAAAGAGCGGAACGCAATTGAAGCCATCGGGATTCCCAAAGGTCTCAGCATGCTCGCCTTCCATAACGGGGATGCAGAGGTAAAAGGGTTGAAGGATTTTCCAAAAGAAGACCGTCCGCCTGTAATGCCGACATTTATCAGTTTCAGGGCCATGGTCGGTATGGGCACTCTCTTCATGCTTCTTTCGTTTCTTGGATGGATCTGGTCCAGAAAGGACAGACTGGAATCAAGAAACTTTTTCCTGAAGGTCATCTTGTACTCAATCCCACTGCCTTATTTGGCCGCACAGTTAGGCTGGATCGTCGCGGAAGTAGGCAGGCAGCCCTGGCTTGTTTATGGATTGTTCCGCACGTCGGAAGGTGTTTCAAAAGCCATTTCCTCTGCGCAGGTCGTGACCTCTCTGATAGGTTTTACCCTGGTTTACGGGTTATTGGCTCTTGCAGACATTTATCTGCTGACAAAGAACGCGAAGAAAGGGCCCGACTCAGACCTTTCCGCAATTATAAAACCATCCAGATAACAGGAGGCATACAATGGAATTTCAAATAATATGGTTTATTCTCTGGGGAGTTTTATGGGCAGTGTATTTTATGCTCGATGGATTTGATTTCGGCGCCGGTATACTGCAGCCGTTCATGGGAAGGAACGAGGCCGAGAAGGCGGCAATCGTCAGGACCATAGGCCCTGTCTGGGACGGCAATGAAGTCTGGCTCATAACCGCGGGAGGAGCGACTTTCGCGGCATTTCCGACAACCTATGCCCTGATGTTCAGTTATCTCTATTCGGCGCTGCTTCTCATCCTCTTTGCGCTTATATTCAGAGGAGTTGCACTTGAGTTCAGGGGAAAGGGAGACAGTCCCGCATGGAAAGGGGTCTGGGACGCGGCGATTTTTACAGGCAGCTTTGTCCCTGCATTGTTGTTCGGAGTTGCCTTCGGGAATATATTTCAGGGTTTGCCGATGGATGCCGGGGGTTATCACGGCACACTTCTTTCACTCCTAAACCCGTACGGACTTCTTACGGGAGTGTTTTTTGTATTGCTGTTTGTTGTGCACGGCGCAGTGTGGGTCGCCCTGAAGTCAGAGAATGAACTCAGCGACAGGGCGTCCAGAGTGGCTAATTCAGCCTGGTATCCGCTCCTGTTAATCGCAGTTGCCTTCCTGGCATATACATGGTTTGCCACTAAACTCTATGACAATTATCTTGACAATGTCGTACTGTTTATTGCTCCGGCAATTGCAGTCCTTTCTCTGCTCGGCATCAAAATATTTGCCGCAAAAGGACATATTCTTGCGGCATTCATTTCGTCGTCTCTCACAATTCTGGCTGTGACCTTCACAGGGGTAATAGGTCTTTATCCCAATCTGATACCGTCAAGCATTGATCAGGCTTACAGTCTGACAATTTTCAATTCCTCTTCGAGTCCTTATACTCTGAAGATAATGACAATTGTAGCGCTGATATTTGTGCCGATAGTGATCCTTTATCAGATATGGACGTACCGGGTCTTCAGGCACAAGGTGACGATGGAAGAGGTAATGAACGAGAAGGAGTTGTATTAGTGTAGTACGGCCAACGACTTCTTTACGATATTGTTATCAAGTGAACTGAGTCGTCATTCCAGCAGTCCTTGAGCGGGTCTCTCTTCTCGAAGTCAGCGACACCCGCCTGAGTGCAGGAGACGAAAGCTCGGAGGCGAGAATCCAGAACTTCGTTAATGTTCTTGAAAGACAATGGATTCCCGAGTACTACCTCGGGCCAATCAGTAGGCGCCTTAAGCGAATGACGATAAGGGGACTGGGAATTCTTAGGCGAGCAGTATGAACGGAGGCATATGTTACAGATTAGACGGGAGACTGATTACGCGATAAGGTGTGTCTATTATCTTTCATGCAGTCATGCAGATGTAATAATGGTGGACGAAATCGCGAGAGAGATGAGTGTCCCAAAGAGTTTTCTTGCAAAGATCGTCCAGAAGCTCTCGCGGGCCGGCATTGTCGAGTCATTTGTCGGTATGCAGGGAGGTTTCAGGTTATCGAAAAAGCCGCGTGAGATAAGCCTTTATGACGTCATCACTGCCATAGAAGGCCCTGTTGCCATGAATAAATGTACTGTCAGCAAGAAGAATTGCAGTCTGAGCAGAACATGTAAAATCCATCCCATATGGATCCGCGTGAGGACTGAAATTGAAGACATACTAAAGAAGAGCACATTTCAGAAGATACGTTCGGCCCGGTAGTAATTTACTCTCTGGTAGTCGATGCCTGTCTGAACTCCCGCAGGCCTTCTTTCAGTATCAGCGCAAAGACAACGGTCAACCCGATGAGGATCCCGACAAAATTTATCAAATGCATGAGGGCCAGCACAATCAGGATAGCTGCAAGGATGAAGAACCTGACCATACTCCAGAAGATCAGTTTGCCGCTTGGCCGGTGCAATACGGCAAAGTCCTTAAGCCCCCATGCAAGGCCCTTGAAGTTGGCAAGTCCGAGGAGGCCGCCGATAAGAACACTGTGAGGCATCTTCCTCCAGTCAGCCACTCCTGTCATAGCAGCAATGACAGTCGTCAGTGCCGCCGCAATAATAAGAAATATGAGCGCCTGTCTATGGAGTCTTTTTATCAGATTGATCATTTGTTTTTTTGGCCATCATATAAAGGTCTTTGAACCCCGCGACAATACCCACAAAAAGGAACACTACAGTGAACCAGGGTGAAGTATGCCAGCCAAACCATCTCTTCAGGAGATAGTCTATGCCGTAACCCATTGCAAGACCGATGAACGTAGAGAGTACAAGATTCATCCCAACTGTGCTTGCTTCAAGGAGCTGTCTGAAAACAGATTTCTCCGGCATTTAGTGACCTCCGTTAAATTTTAACACAGACAGAAATGAAAATAACTGTCCCGGGGAGTTTGGTTATCGGGCTTTATCAGCAATTTGGGCGCATGGTGATCAGTTATTCTCTTCCTCAGGTGCTATATTGCTGTCAAAATATTGTTGGAAAGGCATATGACTCAATTTCTGAATCAAAAAACTACCTGTGTTTCTGTTCAAACCTTTATCTGACATCAATGTTAATGTAAAATTCAGAACTGAGACCTCCGCTTCCTCAAGGTAGCCCGTGATTTTGCTTCAGAAATCGAGCCGTATGCCTTGTTCTTCGGTGCTTTAGAATATCTGTTTTGGACAGTTGTGCAGTTGCTATTTAATTTTCAGGAATGATTCGTATGCTGCCCGCACGGTCTTCTCTATATCTTTTTCAGAATGTGCAAGCGAAATAAACCCCGCCTCGAACTGAGAGGGAGCAATGTATACACCTTTCTCCAGCATAGAGCAGAAGAAACGGGAGAATCTTTCCACATCGGATTTCTTCGCAGAAGGATAGTCTATAACATCCGTATCTGTAAAGTATGTGCAGAACATGGCGCCTGCCCTGTAAAATTTTGTCTTCACCCCTGCTGTTTTTGCGGCATCCGCAAGACCGGCCTCTAACATCGACATGGTTTTTTCAAGAGTCTCGTAGGCACCTTTTTTGTTGAGCATTTTCAAGGTTTCAATTCCGGCTGTCATTGCCAAAGGATTTCCCGACAGAGTGCCTGCCTGATAGACCGGGCCCTGGGGAGAAAGCATGTCCATGATTTCCTTTTTCCCGCCGTAAGCGCCGACAGGAAGACCGCCGCCTATGACCTTTCCAAGACAGGTCATATCAGGGACAATCCCGTATTTTTCCTGTGCCCCTCCATGGGCAACTCTGAATCCTGTCATGACCTCGTCAAATATCAGGACGATGCCATGTGCCTTTGTCATCTTCCGCAAGGCCTCCAGAAACCCGGGTTTCGGCAGAACGCATCCGATATTCCCCACAACCGGTTCGAGTAATAACACAGGCAATGTTCTTCCACTCCTGCCCGATCACCTTCTTCACCGCTACCAAGTCATTGAACGGAAGTGTTATGGTGTTCTTCGCATAGGCCTTTGGTACGCCGGGGCTGTCAGGTAACCCGAATGTCGCCGCACCTGAGCCGGCCTTGACGAGGAGTCCGTCTGCGTGACCATGGTAGCACCCCTCAAATTTAATAATCTTGTCGCGCCTGGTAAATCCGCGCGCAAGCCTTATGGCGCTCATCGTCGCCTCGGTCCCTGAATTCACCATCCTCACTTTGTCCATGGACGGATACGCACTCAGGACAAGTTCCGCAAGCTGAATCTCCAGGGCGGTAGGCGCGCCGAAACTCGTTCCTCTCTCTGCGGCCTTCTTAAGTCCTTTGACAATTCTCGGATGGGCATGACCGAGGATGAGCGGCCCCCAGGAAAGAACGTAATCGATGTAACTGTTGCCGTCGACATCGAAAATCTTTGACCCCTTGCCCCTGTCAATAAATACGGGGTTCCCTCCAACTGCCTTGAAGGCCCGAACAGGACTGTTGACCCCGCCAGGGATGAGTTCGCAGGCTTTGTGATATAATTTATGTGATTTCTTATGGATCATTTTCTATCTAAGGAGTTATTTGAATCCCTTGCTATCATACCGGAATAAGCCTTGTATTAATTTAAAAAACCTTAAGAATACTAATTTTGATACTCTATCACAAAAAGAAATATGTGTCAAAAATAACGTCTCTTATGCTATAACAATAAAATTCAATTTTAGACAGGAGGATTTGATGAAAAGGTTTACAGTTCTAATGATAATTACGGCTCTCTTTTTTGTATTAACTGCGTGCGCGCAAAAAGGAGAACAGAAAGCGGGACCATATCTTGCGAAAGTCGGCAATGTGACAATAACCCAGGCGGACTTTGACAGAGAAATGAAAAGCCTGCCCGACTTTGCCCAGAAGTTTTTTGCAGGTCCGGGCGGAAAAGAGAAGTTCCTCGATGAGCTGGTCAAGAAAGAACTCCTTTATCAGGAGGCAGTGAAGAAAGGCCTTGATAAGGACCCGGAATTCAAGAAAAAAGTTGAAGATTTCAAGAAGATCACCCTCATAACCCAGCTCCTGGAAAAGGAGATCGAGACAAAGTCAAAGGTTACAGATCAGGACGCAAAAGCCTACTATGAAAAACACAAGAATGAATTGTCGTCAGTCAGCCAGATCAGGGCAAGCCATATCCTGGTCAAGACAGAGGGTGAGGCGAATAAGATATCAGCAGGATTGAAGAAAGGCGAAGATTTTGCAGCGATTGCAAAGAAGAGTTCGATTGATGCGGCTTCCGCAAAAAATGGCGGAGACCTCGGCTATTTTTCAGCAGGACAGGTGCTCCCTGAGATAGAGGCAGCGGCAATAAAGTTGAAACCCGGCGAAATCAGCGAACCGATAAAGACAAAGGCCGGGTATGAAATAATCAAGGTGACGGACAAGAAATTCGGAAAACCCGTGGAATTCGAGAAGGTCAAGAATGCGATAATGCAGCGTATTACTGCTGAAAAGCAGAAAGACGTCTTTGATTCGTATATCGAAAACCTGAAGAAAAGCGCCAAGGTAGAGATCAATAAAGAGGCGCTTGAAAAGCTTTCACCGGGCGCAGAGAATCAAGCAGAACCAGTGAATCCTCAGCCTTCGGTTGAACAGAAGGAAGCTCCGAAACAGGGAACATCAGGGAAAAAGGATTAGTACAGTACAAATATAGAATTCCTGCAGGCCCCCCTTTCCAAAGGGGGGCTTTTTTTATTTGATTAGAGCCTGTGTATAAATTGTTAAACACCCTCACCCTTGCCCTCTCCCCTCAAGGGAGAGGGTAGCAAATTCGCCCCTCCCTTGAGGGGAGGGGATTAAGGGGAGGGTGTTTAAATATCGACATGGAAGCACTGACTATATTGACTCCTATAGTCTCAGGTGATATTCTGTTTTCATGAAGCCTTTCAAAATTCTTGATATATCCGGAGACGTGGGATTGACGGCTTATGGAAGGAGTGAAGAAGAGGCTTTCGTTAATGCTGCGATAGGGATGTACAGCCTCATCACAGACCCCGGTGCGATTCATGAAAAGAAGGCCTTAGATATCTCTGTTGAAAACCGGTCGCGTGAAGGTCTTCTTGTTTCATGGCTGAATGAACTGATATTCCATTTCGACGCCTACGGGTTTATCGGTAAGAAAATTGACATCGGTTTCTTTTCAGAGAATAAGATGATTGCGAAGGTTTCGGGAGAGGATTTTGATCCCGGACATCATGAAGGAAATCTTCTTATTAAGGCTGCGACCTATCACAGACTGAGAATCGAAAAGAAAAATAATCTGTGGGAAATAGACGTAATATTTGACATATGAATGAACCCATGCTATTCCCGTTTCTTCTTTTTCTCCTTATACATCAAATTATCGGCGCGTTTCAGGATATCATCTATTGAACAGGGATTTTCAGGATCATAATGGGCAATGCCTACGCTTAATGTCAGCTTGTAGCTGCGGTCCCCTTTTTTATTGAAAGCGTCAAAATTTGCTTTAAGACGATTGGCAAAAAGATCACAATAGGTATTATTTGTTTCCAACGCAAGAGCTACAAACTCATCGCCTCCAACACGGGCAAGAATGTCCGATCTGCGAAATGTGTCTTTGAGTATATTTGTCGTATCAATCAATGCACGGTCGCCTTCCTGATGACCGAATGTGTCATTAATAAACTTCATCCCGTCTAAATCCGCAAAAAGAATCAAGAGGCCTCTCTTCATGCGGTCGGCGATCTTCAACTGTTGTTCGGCAAGGGCTATAAGGCCACGCCTGTTATAAAGGCCCGTCAATTCATCATGGAGCGACCTGGTCCTCAGATCCTCTTCCATGCGTTTACGCTCGGTGATGTCGTGGAAGATGCACCGGATGTATTCCGGTTCGCTGTTCCGGAAAAAACAGTTTATATTGCCTTCTACCAAAATAAATTTGCCGGTTTTTGCAACAAAAGTAACCTCGATATTTTGCATGTTCCTGCCGGACAGCACCTGCTGAAAAGTTTCCCTGCAATGTAAAAGGTTATCCGGATGGATGATGTCCCATAGTTTAAGGCGGAGTATATCTTCTTCAAAATAGCCGAGCGAAACCATCCAGGCGGCATTAACAAAAAGAAAGCGCCCGTCGGGCGCGATAATTTGAATCAGATCCGTGGTGTTTTCGAATAAATCCCGGTATCTTTTTTCGCTTTCCCGCAGCGCCGCTTCCGTTTTTTTGCGCTCGGTGATATCCCTTACTATTCCGATTGCGTTCCAATTGTCCTTTACCTTCACCGCTGAAATAGAGAGTGATACCGGAAATTCAGTCCCGTCTTTCCGCAGCGCGGTGTATTCCAGTGTTTTCCCGATCATCGGACCCTGACCCGTCAATCCGAATCCGTGAAGACCTTTTTCTGAAATCTCGCGGTATCTCAGGGGAACAATAAAAGAATGTATTTTCTCCCCTATAATTTCCAGTACAGAGTAGCCGAATATCGTCTCTGCCGCCTTGTTCCAGAATAAAACCTTTCCATTATCATCTGTCATGATAATGGCGTCTCTTGCCGAAGTGCTGATAGTCCGGAATTTCTCTTCGCTCTCCTGCAAGGCTGTTTCAAATTTATTATGTTCAGTCTCTGCCTCTTTGATTCCGGTGATGTCTTTGTCAACACCCCGGTACCCTTTGAGGTTGCCTTGCTCATCGATGATAGGAACGCCGTTTGTCAATAAACAAATTCTTTTGCCGTCCTTTCTAATGTTCCAGTTCTCCCAGTTTTTTATTGTACTTTTATTTTTTACCGTTTCGGAAAAGATCCCCTGTATTTTCTCAACTTCATCTGCCGGCATAAAATCAAAAGGGTTCTTCCCGATGACTTCATCCTGAGAATACCCCAGGACGTTTTTAACATTTTCCGAACAGAACGTATAGTCGCCATGCTCATCAACTTCCCAAATCCAATCCGCCATACTATAAGAAATATCTTTAAAACGCGTCTCGCTCTCTTTTAATTCGTGTTCCGCTTTTTTACGCTCGGTGATTTCTTCATCCACACTCGCTATCATCTTGTTGGAGACTTCCTTCAGTGCTTCTATCAGTTCCACAGGAGAGCTTCCGGAGATTCTGGCATTGAGGTCTCCTTCAGTCACCCTGTGCAATACATCAAAATGTTCGGCAAGACCCATGGCAAATTCATGTGATTGGTCGACAATCTCCCCTATATTTTCGGCGGTTACATTAACCATTCGTTTTAATTTCCTGATCAACTCAATAGTGGAAGTCTCCGGTATTCTTACGTCAGGGTCTCCGGCGGAAATCCTTTTCAAAGCATCAAGGATTTCAGATATGCTAAGTGCCAACTCCAGTCCGGTGTTTTCAAGTTCTTTGTCTCTTTCTTTAACAAGGTTAGCGAATTCTTTGAATTGCTTGTTGATAATCTTACAGGTCTTGTGCATTGCATTGTAATCCATGTTTGCCTTATAGACATCGCAATTGCTGCACATCTCCATCTTTTCTATGAACTTGCCCTGGATATTCTTATGGCAATGGGTGCCTGAAAACAGCCAGCATTTGAGGTCCCTGGACTTATAGGCAGGACAGGAAGTCTCGTTACATTGAAACGTCTCCCAGCATTTCATCTTTACGGATTTTTTGCCTGCGGGTTGAAGTTTAGTTTTTTTCAATTCTTTCATTGTATAATCTTTTTAAAATACAGCTAAATCCCTCATGAGTAACTTATATAATAAAACATATAAAATTGTAAATATGACAACATCGTAAAAAGTGTCATTGCGAGCGAAGCGTGGTAATCTTGTTGTTGCAGCCTACTGAAAACAAAAGATTGCTTTGTCACTCCATTCCTCGCAATGACGGTTTCCCGGACTTTTTACGAAGGTGTCAAATATGCGTTGATTCCGTTTATAAATTGCTATTTTAGAGTCTATGTATAAACCATTAAACACCCTCACCCTTGCCCTCTCCCCTCAAGGGAGAGGGTAGTAAAATCGCCCCTCCCTTGAGGGGAGGGGTTGGGGGAGGGTGTTAAGATATCGACTTTATGCACAGACTCTATTCAGAAATATTTTAATGAAAGGCTAAGCTATGGACTTAGAAAAAATCAGAAGGATTGATGCTGAAAGGATAGAAATCCCCACGGATTATAAACCCGGGATGAGGGTCAAAGGTATTATTTATGTGGATGAGGGGCTTGAAAAGGAGCTTGAAACACAGGCGATAGATCAGGTTGCGAATGTGGCTTCCCTGCCCGGAATTGTCAAGGCATCCATGGCAATGCCTGATGTGCATACAGGATACGGCTTTTGCGATCGGCGGGGTCGCTGCCTTTGATCTCAAGAACGGGATTGTCTCACCCGGCGGCGTCGGATATGACATTAATTGCGGGGTGAGACTCTTGAGGAGCAATCTCACGAGGGAAGATATCTCTGCAAAAATAAAGGACCTTGTCAGTGTCCTTTTTTCTGAAGTGCCTTCGGGAGTTGGTTCAAAAGGAAAGATCCGTCTCGGACCCGCTGATGAAAAAAATATCCTGCTGAGGGGGGCGCGCTGGGCGGTTGAACAGGGTTTTGGTGATGCGGGAGATCTCGAAAAAATAGAGTCCGGTGGCAGCATTGAAGGAGCTGACCCTTCACTGATAAGCAATAAGGCCTATGAGCGCGGAAGGGCACAGCAGGGCACACTCGGTTCAGGGAACCATTTCCTCGAAGTGCAGTATGTCGATGAAATCTATGATGAGAAGGCCGCAAACAGTCTCGGGCTGTTCAGGAATCAGGTCACTGTTATGATCCACACGGGCTCACGGGGATTCGGGCACCAGGTATGCACTGATTTTCTTGAGGTCATGGAGAGGGCCGCCGACAAATATAAAATAACTCTTTTTGATAAGGAGCTTGCATGTGCGCCTTTTGAAAGTTCAGAAGCACAGGATTATCTGGCGGCAATGAGGGCAGCTGCCAATTATGCGTGGGCCAACAGGCAGTGCATCATGCATTGGTCGAGAGAGGCGTTTATGAAGGTTTTTGGTTTGTCGCCAAGGGAACTCGGGATGTCTCTTGTTTATGATGTGGCCCACAATATCGCAAAGGTGGAAACCCATGAAGTCAATGGAAAAAAGGTGAAACTGATCGTCCACAGAAAAGGCGCCACAAGGGCATTCCCTCCAGGCCACCCTGAGTTGCCTGAGATCTACAGGGCAATCGGTCAGCCCGTGCTGATTCCCGGAGATATGGGACGGGCATCATTTGTGCTTCTCGGCACTGAAAAAGCGATGATGGAGACTTTTGGATCGACGTGTCACGGTGCCGGAAGAATCATGTCAAGGCACCAGGCTATCAAAAAGGCAAGGGGCCGGAAGATATGGAAAGAGCTGGAAGACAGGGGAATCATTGTAAGGTCAGCCGGAAGAGAGACCCTTGCAGAGGAGATGTCCGAGGCATACAAGGATATATCTGATGTTGTGGAGGTGGTCCACCGCGCAGGGATATCAAGAAAAGTGGCGCGACTCAGGCCCATGGGCGTGATAAAAGGATAAAAAAGGTTTTTTGTGTACTGGCCAAAATAAGGTATATGACTCAATTTCTGAATCAAAATAAGATGCCTTCGTAAAAAGTCGTCATTCCCGCGAAGGCGGGTCACCTCAGCTACTCGCCGAGGCGAGAATCCAGGTGCGCACAACTTCTTGAAAAGAATGGATTCACGCTGCTTAATGCACCTACTTCTGGTTAAGACCTGCGGGCCAACAGTAGGCGCCTTAAGCGAATGACAAACAAAAACAACCGTTTAAAATTGTCATCCTCGGGCTTGACCCGGGGATCCACGTTGTTTCAGCTCACTAACAGTCTCATAATTGAATGCACATTTATCAAAAAATCTCCCCGTCCCCTCTTTGCCAAAGAGGGGTATATCCCTCCCTTTGGTAAAGGGAGGATAGGAGGGATTTTATAAAACTAATGTTGTCATTATTATGAACTCCTTAGTAAATACGAAACACCTTTTATTCTGGACAAATATAAGTTCTTATTTGAATATCAGATATTGAATGACTGCTGCTATGAATATCACGATACATCCGGGGATCATAAGCTTGTAAATTCCCCAGAAGTCCGCCTTGAAATACTCTTTGGTCAACACGAGGCATATGTGGACAGGTGATAAGAGCACTCCCAAAAAACCTGAGGCAAAAGCAAAGGATATGGCGGTGACCGATGTTCCGGCGAAACTCGCGATCAGGGGGAATGTGCTTCCCACAAACCCGACTGTCAGCCCTGTCATGATCCCGGTGATAAATGGGAGGAGAAAAAGGACGGGGAAAACGGGGACGCCCTCTCTAAGAAAGAAGAGGCTCAGACCCCGCACTGCTCCTGAATTATCCATGGCTTCCTTGAAGAACATTATGCCAAGTATCAGGAGGATTACGTCGGGAGAGAGGCCGTGTTTCACGACTTTTATTATCGGGAGCGGTTTATAATGGAAAAACAACAACAGGAAAATGACCGCAGCAAGTAATGCATAATGCAATTCCATATGGAACATGACCACAAGTAGCAGGACTGCTGCGATAGGGAAGAATGTCCAGAGCGCCCTTCTTGAGAGAGGTCCTGCCGGTTTGACGGAACCGTGAACAGTGTGCATTGCAAAGATGAAACCTGTGACAACTATGAGGACCGCGTACGAAAAATTGGCGCTGATGAGGGTATGCAGTTCGATCTTAGAGACTGCGGAAGCCAGGAGAATACCGGGATATAAAGGCAGGACATATTCCCATGGATGCCTGAACCAGTAATTGATAAACCCCTTTTCTTCAGGGCTCATTTCGATATCGCGCGTTGTCTCCGCCACCATCGGCGCAGAAAAATAGGCCCCTCCGATAGATGGGATGAGACCTATCAGAAGAGGCATGGATATGGTGACGATCTTCCTGTTTTTCAGGAGGGCCTTAAGTGAATTCATCATACCGGTCAGGACGTCATGCTCCCTCAGTATGAGTTCGAACATCCTGATAAGAGAGAGGGAGACTATCAGCTTAACTGTGACTTCATTTATGATGGAACTCTTCACGGTCGAGACAACTGAAGTCAACCCCATTTGATAGAGGAGGATAAGCAGCCCCCCCGCAAGAAGCATTACAAGACCGATATTCAGTTTCCTTCTGAGCAGGAGCAATATGAATATAAATACCAGGGTAATTTTAAGCGCATCAGCCATTAACCATTGTAGCATATGCATACACTGATGATTCTGCTGTGTGCTGCAACGCAGAATCTACAGTTATGTTGTAAAAAAAAGACAGACGCTGGGGACTATGCAACTATCCGGGGAGAGACATATTTGGGGTGTATAAGCACAGCCTCAAAGTTTTCTAATTGTTTCAACAAGTTGCACCGAAAAAAGACATTAAATCGTTTATTTAGCGAAATCTGGCCCCTTTCTTGCTTTTATCTTTTACGGATCTTTGCATAGACGTCTGAGGTTGCATAAATTTCTTGACAAAGTAAGCTGAGTAATGCTATAAATTTGGCATATTTGTTTCGGAAAATCAGGATAAGAGTCTGCTCAGAAGAGCTTCTAAATGGTAAAGGGCCTTCATGGGAGGCCATATTTTTTGTGGAGGAGGTGATCACTACAAGAGAGAGATGCAGGAGTTCAACATAGTTTGGTAGAGCCGCCTTCGGCGGATAGAATTGGGAGTTCATAACAATTCGAAAATACTAAAAGGAGGGTTAGCAAGTGAAAAAATATCTGGCAGTTTTATTAGGCGTTCTTTTAATACTTAGTTTTGCAGTAACCGCTTTTGCTGATGATAAGCCTGAAATAACAATCGGCGGCAAGATTCTTGTAAGAGGTTGGTACTGGGACAATGTTACAGGCATTTCCGGAAGGAATGTATTGCCAGTTGACGGCGAATCAGCAGCTCTTTATAGCACAAACGTAAATCTTACAGTAGATGCAAAAGTTGCAGATAATATCCGCGGTTTGGTAGAACTTGAAACAGCAAAAGGTGGAAGCGCAAACAGCGGGTTATTCTTCTGGGGCGATGCAGCCCGTGGCTATGATTCAAAGCCGAATGCTGACATATTAGTCAGGCAGGCGTGGATACAGTACACAGGCGCAGGCCTCGGCATGCCGACAGGTATCAAGATCGGTCATATGCCGATTACCCTTGGTGAGAAACTGTTCCTCAATAACGAGAGATTCGGCGATGATGCAATACTCGTCTGGATCGATCCCACAAAGGAATTCCATCTTGCAGCCGGAACAGTCAAGCTGAATGAAGGCGATGCATTCTCCCACACCGATGACCTTGACGGCTACGTTTTGATAGGCACATTCATGCTCGACAAGGACAACACCCTCGGCGCTAACTTATTATGGGTACACAGTGACGGCAATTGCCCGTCTTCTGTAGCCGATTCAGGTGAGACAGATGACGACGGAAATACGATACTAATTTCTTCCGCCTCTCCGAATATCGACAAACTCAATATCTACAATGTTGGCTTACACGCAAACGGTAAAGTTGCAGGCCTGAGCTACGCGGCGGAAGCAGATTTCCAGTTCGGCAAGCTTGAGGCCCTTTCGCAGGATGCATTGGACGCAAAGGAATTCCCCATACTTTTCCCGACCAGCGATCTTAAGGCTAAGGGCTGGGCATTTATGGCAAAACTCGGCTACCAGCTCGATCCAGTTGGTATCAGAGCCGCCTTTGCAATGGGCAGCGGTGACGACGACGCTTTTGATGGCGACTGCAAAGAGTTCCAGACCCTCCAGGGCCCGGACTACAATGCAACAGCAAGGCTCGTACATTACACCCAGATTTATGAGCGCACAGTCCGCACAGCAGCAGCTGCAGCAGCTCTCACAACATCACCTGGCGGAAATACCACCAACACCGGTATCGCCAATACCACATATTACAACCTCGGCTTTGATGTAAATCCGATGAAGGAACTCGCCATATCACTCGACGGCTTCATCCTCAGGGCTACCAAGGTCGGAGCATGGGAAGATGTGTTAAGTGAAGAAGCAGGTGAAGATGTAAGCGTTTCAAAGAAGCTCGGCTGGGAAATTGATTCAAGGATTTCCTACAAGATCGCTAAGAACCTCACCTATTACATCGAGGCAGGTATCTTTAAAGCCGGCGATTTCTATAAGGACGCTTTCGGAGCAGACAAGAAGACCGTAAAACAGGCAGTTCACGGTCTCTCCCTTACGTTCTAATTTAGAATTACAAAAAGGCGGGTCTTCGGACCCGCCTTTTTTTTGCCTCGGAACACTATTCTTTACATTGATGTTTTTCTCCTAATCTTTTTGTTGCCGGATAAATCCCCTTTGAGCTAAGATACTTGTATGAAACTTCTCGTCTCTTTCATTCTCATCCTTTCCTTCTGCCTGCCGGTCTGGGCAGGGGAAACAGACGGCCAGCGAATATCTGAAGAGAGGAAAAGAACAGTTTGAAAACAGGAAGTACGAAGAAGCCATTGCGAGCCTGTCCAAAGCTGCAAAGGAATTTCCCCTGCTTGGCGACTATGCCCTGCTTTGGCTCTCTGATGCCTACCATGAAACCGGAAATCATGATGAGTCCCTGAAAACGATCCGAAGCCTGATAAAGCAATATTCCGGATCGGCCCTCGAAAGAAAGGCGCGCATAAGGGAAATCAAGGAGGCTGGAGAGGTATCTGAGGATGACACGTGCCGCCTGTTTAAGTCCTACTTGAAAGACTACCCGGGTGATATGGAGATGAAGTATCTTTATGGCGGGTGGCTTAAGAAAAATGGTGAGAAGGAACAGGCCGGGAAAATCTTCAAGGAGATATACGTCAACGGCAATTCGTTTTCAGGCCTTGCAGGTGGTGAAGTGGACCCGTCGGATATCTCTGTGGAAGATTTGATAAAACGTGCCTCAAACTTGTTAAGCGGAATGGATTACAAAGGCGCTGAGAATACCCTCAGAACTGCTCTTGCACAGGATGACGGGACCATGAGAAGGCGCATCCTTACAGGACTTGGGAATGCTCTCTTCAAACAGAAGAGATACCCCGAGGCTGCGGAAACCTTTAAGCAGGCAGATGACAAGTACTGGGAAATGCGGTCACGATACAGGGCAAAGGAAAAAGACATATTTGAGACTTCCATAGATGATCTTCTGAAGACTGAAGACCGAAGGATGGCATCCATCCTTGTGGCTGTTGCTTCCGACTGGAGAAGAGGCGGAAACACGGAAAAGGCAATAGAGCTGCTTCAAAAGGTCATAGAGAATTATCCGTCGGAAAAAGAAGACGCCCTCTGGGGAATTGCCTGGACATACTTTCAATCCGGGGAATACAAAAAGGCGTCGGAAGTATTTACAAAACTCTATGATACAGTATGAAGACACCCAATATTTATACTGGAAAGGCCGCAGTCTCGACGCAGCCGGGGAAGATGCATCAGAGATCTTCTCCAGGATAGTCCGGAAGAAACGCGATTTTTACAGTACCATTTCTTACAAGAGAGCGGCTCATGAGAAATCCGCTGATGCTGCCGGACATTCCTCCCTTGACGAAAATAAGAGAATGACACCTGTCAGGAGCTTCGTGAAAAAGAGAATTGACCGGATAGATAGTCTCGTTGAAATCGGCTTTGTGAAGGAGGCTGTTTCAGAGATTATATTTGACGCCAAGAAAACAAGCTCCCTGGACGATATGGTATATATCTGCTCCAAGTTGCAGGAACTCGGTCAATATCAGTATTCGGTCAGGCTTGCGGCAAGAGTGCCGGGCTCTCAGGAACTCTCTCAGTTCCTGTACCCTCTGGCGCATTGGGATATTGTGGAGGGGTTTTCCAAGAAATACGGCATAGACCCCTTCCTGGTGCTTGCAGTTGTGAGGGAAGAGAGCAGGTTTGATTCAGGGGCACGCTCCTCAGCAGGGGCGATGGGCCTTATGCAGCTTATGCCCCCGCACTGCTTATCGTTTCGACAAGAAACTCAAGCTGGGCATTAAGGGCACCCGGGATATCCTTGATGTGAGGAATAATCTGAATGTCGGCATCCTCTATCTCGGCAATCTTGTCAGGGAATTCGGTTCTTATGCGCCTGCAATCGCCTCCTATAATGCAGGAGAGGATATTGTGAAAAAATGGTTGAAGGCAGGACACTATAAATCCGCCGATGAGTTTATTGAGGACATTCCCTATCTTGAAACAAGAAACTATGTCAAGAGGGTACTGACCACCTTTTCTGAATACAGACGTCTCTTTTCTTCGGATGATGTGACAACAGATATCCCTATCGAAAAGTTGTAGACATCAAGATGTCCCTATCGATGAAAAAAAGTTTTGCAAAGTTTGGGTGAATTTTGGTATTTTAGGTACGATGATTTTCATGAGGTCCCTCTTTGATGACGATCAACGTATGGAAGAACCTAATGAAGCAACAAAGGAGGTTAAGCCATTGGAAAAACTCAAGAATTTTGAGGACAAGATATCAGTTGCGATTGAGCGGGTAAAGACCCTTAAGGAAGAAAAGGGCCTTACCGATAAGAGAATAAAGGATCTGGAGCGGCTCCTTGATGATAAGAACCAGGAGGTAGAGATGCTCCGGGCGGAGAAGAATCTGATTAAAGGCCAGCTCGAAGCTCTCCTGAGCGAGATTGAGACCCTCGAATCAGAGTAAAGCGATGGGTAGCACCGAAGTCTACATTCTTGGTCAGAAATATACGATCAAAGGTGAGGCGCCTGAGGAGTATATCAGGGAACTTGCATCTTTTGTTGATGCAAAGCTGCAGGAGGTTTACAAGGCCTCTCCCAATATAACACCTGTCAAGGCGTCAATCCTGGCTGCCCTCGATATTGCAGACGAGCTATTTAAGACAAGAAACCAGCAGGAAGAGATGGCAAAAAATATCGAGGAAAAGGCCACTACACTGGCCTCGCTGTTCGATTAATCTCTCTAAATCTGTGATCATGTCTTCATCGGTAACACGGAGGATGGAGTATTTTCGCGGTTTTAAATTCTGTGGAGATTCAGCGGAACAGAATTTTCCTCGGAGGCCCGGTTTTCATCGGGCCGAGAATGAGCGAAAATACTCCATCCTCCGTGTTTCAATCATACCTGTCCAAAACAGATATTTCAAAGCACCGGAGAGCAAGGAATATGACTCGATTTCTGAATCAAAAAACTACCTGTTTTTTTGCTGAAACCTTTATCTGACTTCAATGTTAAAGAAAATTCAAAGCTGAGACCTCCGCTTCGTCTTCGGTCTCATCAAGGTTGCCCGTGATTTTGATTCAGAAATCGAGTCATATTCCTTGCCACTAACATTTTGAACAGCAATGTGTTTCAGTATTTTAATTTGCAAGAATACAGGCTGGATTTATCAACCTCTCATATTTGTTGTCAATATTGCCTCTGTCTTTATATAATCATTTCTGTATGAAAACGCTTGTCAGCATCAGGATGAGGGCCTCAAAAAAATGCAGGAAGCGAAATGCCAAACCTGAAGAAGTCCATATCTCGGGCGCTGAAGGGCTTTATGAATCGTCCGATACTCTGGGTGTAGCAAAAGAATATATCGAAAGGGCGTTGGAGCATCCGAGGGGAAGGCCTGACAGGATTGTAATCACAATTGAACGCATCTCGGACAGGCCCAAACGTATTTCTTCCCTGCCTGTGACAACGGTCACTTCGAGGACACCTTTGGAAGGAAAACGATTAGTCAGGAAGATCCTTCGTTCACTCGGAATATCGGTTAAGGCTATAAACACTGCGCTGACAACTCTCGGCAAAGGAGAGATGCGTGGGGCGTCGCTCATAGCCGCAGAGAGCGGGAAGCGTGTTGAGCATGACATGGAACGAGGGGTCAGGGCATCAAGACTCGGTATAACCAAATCGTCGCTGAAGAGGCTCGAAGCTGTCCTTTCAGGCTGCAGGATCAATACTGAGACTGTTAAAGAGGCGATTATCCTCGCATCAAAAGTTGCTTCATCCAAAGAGGTGGTAGCTGAATTATGCATATCCGATGACCCTGATTATACGACAGGGTATGTGGCGTCGCAGAAGGTATGGCTACGTCAGGATTCCGGATATCAAACCTATAGGCAGCAAGACAGGCGGAAGGGCCTTCTTCGTAAAAGATGCCTCGGATGCAGGCGGGGTGACTGCATATCTGGAAAAGACCCCCGTTATCATAGACCGCATTTCTCAGTGTGGAGGTATTAAGACGCTCGATGAAATCATTGATAGTGCTCATCAGTAATCCCGCGGCCAAGGGAACATCCGGGGGAAGAATCAAAAGGGCTTGTCAGATGCTCGAAGCAAGAGGCTATGAGGTTGAATGGCTGTCCACAAGCCAGAGGGGTGATGCGGAAAATATTGCGAGAGAGTCTGTGGTGAAATCTCCTTCCATGATTATTGCAGCCGGGGGTGACGGCACCATTAATGAGGTGATAAATGGCATTGCGGGTTCGCGGATACCTCTGGCTATTGTTCCGCTTGGCACGACGAATGTTCTTGCAAAGGAGACAGGAATCCCTGAGAATGTGCAAGGCGCGATCGAGACGGCCCTGCGCAGAAGTCCACGGAGTGTTTCCATCGGAAGAATAACTATTACCCGTCCTTGTCCCATCGCCCGGTTCTTTGTTCTGATGGCCGGCATCGGTTATGACGGAGAAACAGTATTTGCCGTGAACAAGACACTGAAAAAATATTCGGGCAAAGGCGCCTACATATTGAGCGGCATGAAGACACTGTTCGGGTTCGACCCTGACGTGTTGACCTTTCGGGCAAACGGGAAGGCATTTCATGGTTATTCTGCAATCATCGGAAATGCAGCAAGGTATGGTGGAAATTTCAGGGTCACCCCTGAAGCGGATATTTCTGTCCCGTCTCTTGATGTCTGTATTTTTCAAGGCAAGTCACGCCTGGACATTCTTCGGTATGTTGCGGGCGTGGCTGCTAAAAAACATCTGACCTTTAAGGATGTTGAATATCTGAGGGCGGAGCAGATAGACATACAGGGGAATGCCCATATACAGATTGACGGTGATTACCTGGGAATGACTCCTGCAAGGGTGGAAGTTAAAAGGGACGCTTTAAATCTGATTTATTAAGCTTAGTCATTAGTTGTCCAAAATATTATTGGAAAGGGATATGACTTAATCTCTGAATCAAAAAACTACCTGTGTTTCTGCTCAAACCTTTATCTGACATCAACGTTAATGTAAAATACAGAACTGAGACCTCCGCTTCGTCTTCGGTCTCCTCAAGGTTACCCGTGATTTTGCTTCAGAAATTAAGCCATATACCTTGTCCTCCGGCGATCTAACATATTTATTGGGGCCAGATATGAAGCTTAAATGAAGTAGTTCGCTTTTGCTCTGTGGGGTTAGGTTGTGGGTCGGACTGAAAAAGCCTTCTTTATCTTATCGATGTTCTCTTCGACTGCTTCTGTATAAGGGTTCCGTGAATTGCCGGGAGGCCGCGAAAGGCAGGTATAAACGGATCCCATGCTCTCGAAGCGCTCTTTAACAATAACCTCGTAAAAGGCCGGGGTATTTCTTATCAAGTCCTCAGCACTTTCAAAAATGGTTATGCCGGCCTCTTTAAGCTTCTCTTTCCCTTCGTAGTGATAGGCTTCGTTGAACTCGTGAAAGAGAGCGTACAGTTTTTCAAGATAGTCAGGCGCTGACATCTGTCCCAGGAGATCTGCAGTGCCGAGAGCATACCCGATGATCCTTTCCTCTACAGACTCAAAGGGAAGTCCATCGATATCGACTTTAACGCCGGTGCACATAATTATGTTCCTGACGCTCTGTATTTTATTCTTCTCAAATCCGATATGGGAAAGATAGTGTTCTGCGAAATCAGCGCTCCTGTGGATATGCACAAAAGTATACTTGCCGCCTGTGCCGCCGGTATCTCCGGATATTTTGATGTAGCCGGTGTCGTGCAACAAGACTGCTGCAATCCCTATCTCAAAATACTCGCGGGTAATCCGGGGTGAGTTCCCGCCCTTGTTCCAACCGTCAATTATGCCGATAAAAGGCGGGACAACCTGCAGCGTATGGCGAAGGTCATGGTACTTGGTGTCACATTTTTGAAACCCCTTTCTTTTTCCCGAAAAAAGCTCGTCTACATCCTTGAATAGGGTTTCTATTACTCCTAAATCAACATCCCCGTAATTCTGCTTATGAACTGCCCTTATTTGTTCGAAGATGCTGCGAGAGTACAGGCTGTTTTCAGATGCCATCTTTACTCACCGACCGCAACTTTTGAAATCAGTAGTCACAATTTCCGCTCCCCTTTAATTACCGGAGTAAAATTATTACAAGGAATTATAGTATAATCCCGCCTCCGATTACTATATCTCCATTGTAAAAGACAGCACTCTGACCCGGCGCAGGAGCCCACTGGGGCTCATCAAAAAGAACGCGAACGGAATTAAAGGATGAAGGAGAAGGATCAGGGGATGAGGGTGAAGAGACGGAAGACAAATGAATGGTCGCCGGTTGGTCCTTCATAGTGGACCGGACTTTCACGTTGGCCCTGAATGTATCTCCTGTTACGCCCGCACGATTTGCAAAAGACGGGTCTGTCCAGTTCAGATCCCCGACAAGAAACTCGTGTTTTACTGCTGCCTCGCGGGGACCCGCGTAAATCGTATTCTGCTCAGCGTCTATCTTTATAACGTACAGCGGTTCGGGAGATGATATCCCCATGCCTTTTCTCTGGCCGATAGTATAGCTGTAAATGCCGCTATGAGTTCCTATAACCCTGCCCACGGCATCCACGATCGGTCCGGGAACTGCTGCGCCGGGAGATCGTTCCTCTATAAACCTGAGATATTTTCCGTCCTCGACAAAACATATCTCCTGACTTTCATTCTTGTCGGCAGAAGGAAGTTTCAGGAGACCTGCCATCTTTCTCACATCATTTTTTGTATAACGCCCAAGCGGCAGGATGAGTCTTGAGAGCTGTTCCTGTTTCAGAACATATAAAAAGTATGACTGGTCCTTCTTTTGATCAACTCCCTTCTTAAGTGACCACGCGATATTATTTTCACTGTGCATTTTCTCGACTCTTGCATAGTGACCTGTTGAGATAAATTCAGCCCCTCTGCTCTCGGCTTCTTTTATGAGATAGGGGAACTTGATATGTCTGTTACACAAGATGCAGGGGTTCGGCGTGGCGCCGTTCAGATAGGCATCGACAAAGGGCCCGATTACCTTCCCGACAAAATCCTTCCGGGCATCGACAGTGCTGTGAGGCACCCCTAAATGCTGCGCGGTTTTGGACGCCTCTTCCACTGACTGCTGAGAGCAGCATGACGCGCAGGCTTCAGGTGCTTCAGGCTCATATAAACGAAATGACACGCCCTCGACATCGTATCCCTGCTCTTTCAGGAGATATGCTGTAACCGACGAATCCACACCTCCGCTCATTCCTACGATTACCTTAGGCATATAAACAATATAACAGATTGATCCTTTATGCTGTAAGTGTTCATCCGACGTTGTCTTTGTTATCTGATAGAAAACATCTCTTTCATAGAACTAAGTCAAGAAGACTTTGTGCGAATTTTTGTCTGTTCCAAAAGGGTTCGAGAAGTTCAACAGACTTTCAAGTGACGCAGGCTTCATTTCCCTCTCATTCTGTTTATCAGCTTGACTATCAGACCGGTAACGCTCTTCGGCCTGAGTCTTAGATTGCTCTTGCCGATATCTTCCATGACGCTCCCCTTGTCCACAGCGAGAGAAGATGACTTGGAAATGGACAGCACCTGGCTGGGATAAACACTTCTATGTCCTGTCATCAGAAAACTGATGACGCAAGCTATAGCGGCGTAAGGGGCCACCTGAGGGCCGAAAAGCTCTACGGCCATCAGGCTTGCAGAAATTGGAGTATTCGCCGCGCCTGCGAGGAGACTGACCATTCCTATTGCAGAGAACATATTTGGATCAAGCCCGAAAATCCTCGCAAAGAAGTCGCCTGAAGTTGATCCTACAAAAAAGATAGGAGTCACTATGCCGCCGCTTCCACCAAAATTAAGGGTAATGGCAGTAAACACCATTTTATAGAAAAAAGCTAACGCAGGAACGCCTCTGCCTTCAAGGGCATTATTAATTGTATCAAGTCCAAGACCCAGGTATTGAGGAGACAAAAGAAAGGTCAGCAACACAAGAACAACACCCCCCAATATTCCCTTATACGGCGACCATATTTTTATTCTCTTGCTCAGATTCATAAAATACTTCAAAATTTCAATGAACAGGAAAGAACAGAGTCCGAAAAAATACACCGCTAAAGCACACCTTGATAAAAAAGAGGCTGCTAAAAACAGGTACAAAGTTTAACTGGTGGTAAAAATATGTTATTCCCAGACCGGAAGATACATGATAACCCACAATACCGGCAACAAATGCCGGGAGAAGCACGTCATAAATCAGGCCGCCTACGAAGAGGACTTCAACTCCGAAGATAGCACCCGCAATAGGTGTGCCGAATACAGTTGCAAAACCGGCACTGATGCCGCATATGACCAGCTTTTTGCGGTCTCTGTTCCCAAACCTGAGCAGGTCGGCAAACGCTGATGAAAGCCCGGCGCCTATTTGTGCACAGGGACCTTCTTTCCCCGCGGACCCGCCAAGTGCAATTGTTATAATCGTCGCGATAAGCTTTATCGGTACAACCAGAGGATTTATTTTTCCGGAACGTTTATGCACCGCTTCGATTACTTTTTCTGTGCCGTGTCCTTCTGCTTCCGGAGCGAGATATTTTACAATTAGATTGCTTAGGAACAGCGCTCCAGGGAGCAAAAAAAAGTAATATTTATAGCCGCCCGTGAAGGTGATACCAAGACCCAATAGTTTCAGGAATATTGCTGTTGATAAGCCGACAATAACCCCTATACACGACGCCAGGACCACCCATTTGGTGACGCTGATAAAAAGTATTGAACCTTCTATAACTCTTCTTTTCATTTAGAACAATCCTTATTTTTTTCAACAAGTATCCAATTAACCCCTTCTGACAAGCTTAAAAAAAAGAGCAAGTTAAGAGTGAACAACATTATTATAGTTGAAGCGTTTTTCATTTTTCACTTATCATAATTTACTTATTCTTGGTCTAAGCCGACATCATCTAGAAATACTGTCCCTGCTCTGCCGGGGTCAAACAGAAAGCTAATTGTCTGTAACTTTCCGGGATCAAATGAAGGATTAAGATCCACAAACCGCGAGAGTGGAATCGAAATAGTCTGCAATACAATCTGAGGCGATGGTTCTTCGAGCAAGTTCAGTTTTGTAAGGTGCGACCGCAGCGGCATTTGTAATGAAAAGACCTGATTTAACGGTAATTTGGCAGATATGCCATCAATATCAGTTAGTTCGATGTTCAAAGCAGGCAATGGCTGCTGATAGGGGAGGGCAATAGAAAACACAAACATATCATTCGGCTTCAGTCTCCATGCTTCTGCCATCGTTATAGGGAGCTTGAACTTATAGACAGGCGTACTTCCGGTTGCCTCCCAACTGAGGGATACCACCCTGTTACAGCGGGAACCATAAGGTAGATAGTAATGGGGGTCAATATCCTGTTCATGCCATTGTGAAAAATGCAGGCCTGTAATTCTTCCTCTTGTTATAGTAGTTGTTTCCGGGTCTATATCTTCATCAAAATTGCTAATAATGTGGAAAGTTGAATCCTGGAATCGACTTATATACGCAGTTTTGGGCAACCAGCTTCCGGCAAAACGATAATCACGAAAAATAGGAATATAGCGATGCTCACTGCGCAGTGTGGCATCGAGAAATGCTGAGACATATATTTTAACTATCTGACGCTGTTCATCTCCACTGAGCTGTGTTGCGATATTTTCGAAGATACGATACGGCCAGGGAAAATCATATATTCCCCAAGCAGTATTAAATTGACTGTGATTGGCCCGGTAAATATACAGAGCGGCCTTTATATAAGAGTCAGTGACCTTATTATTTTTTAAAGCATTATTGCTCTTCTCTTTATTGTTAGTGAACACTACTCTTTGGTAGACCCGACTTCCAACAATAGTTGGAACATCTCTATCATGAGTGCCTTGAATAAGCAGGTAGTTGATGTTCTTAATGACAGTCGGAGTTGTACGCTCATAGGGAGGCTGATATATATCACTGGGAGATAAGGCAATAAGCGTTTTTATGTTGAAGTTAAAGTTAAATATAATGTTGCCATTCTTAGGGAAACGTCCCATTCGATTAAAAGATGCGGCAGCAGCTATTGCTTCACCGCCTCGTGAATGCCCTATTAATGCAATACGGCTTAAATCAACCTTACCAAAAAAAGGATTCATTCGGCTCTTATTCCATTTTTCCCATATACAAAGGTGTTGCAGAATGAGCCAGCCTCTTGCATCAATGTCTGACTCTTCAAAGTCCCCGTACTTGTACCAGCCATAATTGAAAAAGTTTTCATCTATAGATACGACTATATAGCCACGGCTTGCCAGCAATTCAGCAAGGTAGGCAAAACCTGCCTCAGAAGATTTGGTCATTTTATGGGCTCCATGAACAATCAACACTAATGGGAAGGGGCCGTTCCCCTCGGGAAAGCAAACACGTCCATTGATGGGTAATTGTGTATAATCAAAACCCCAATATGCTGTTCTGGCATATGACCAACCTTTTGGAATAAAAGGCGAGGCATCAACAGACTCTGTTTTCAGGTTTACATCATCTCCGTATGCGGATCTGTGTTTGTCTGTTCCACTTCCATAGAACAGTTTTTTTACTCTGTAATTCCCATTCGCAGCCGGATACGGGATACTGATCTGTTCTGATCCTCCAGGGGGTGACACTTTATATATGGCAGAGTCATCATCTATGGCTGGTCTGACAAGCCATGCTGAACTTGCTGCAAATAGAACTATAGTTAGCAGAAGCAACACTATTAAATGTCTGCTTTGTGAAACTATTGTTGCGCCGATCAACATTGCAAAAAGTAAAATTATCGCGCATATTAGAACACTTACACCAATTGTCAATGGCCAGCTTGTGCTAAAGGGGAGGATGGGAAAGGCTGTCACAATATCATAGATACACCATGTAACAATTATTCCTGCTCCAAAGAATGTTGAGCTGATTCTCAATGGGAAGAGTCTGGAAAATTTTAGAAGGCCGAAGCAAAAAGCCGACGCCGCTAATGTGCAACTTATACTGAGAAAAAACCTAAGTAAAATATTTGTCCCGATATTGATTTCTGAAGCGAAAAATGTAGCAAACACTGCAGCACAACTTATCACTGCAGCAACAACGCCCATAATGATCCGACTTTTTTGATCTTTAACAATAATATTCATCCTATAGCTGATTACCCTCGAACATATGTTTTGCTTCTAAAATGTTATGCCCAAAAATCTCCCTTAATAATCGTGTAAGCTCCCAATGACCTTTGAGATAGTAATTTGCAGCAGTCTTTTTTGACTTTCCTACTCGAATAGTGATCCCCTTTTTATTGAGGGCCTTAAATGCTGTCTCGTCTGTCTGATCATCACCTATATATATGGGCACACATTTATCTTTTAATTGCTTTAAAATCCAGAGCGCAGCGCTGCCTTTGTCCCATGATGCATTAGGTGTCAGTTCAATGACCTTTTTCCCTTTGATTACACTTAATCTTCTTTCCTGTATAAACTTATTGGCAACTGTATGGAAGACTTTTTTGATAAGCGGGATATCCTCTTTCCTCACAGAACGGAAGTGGAGGCTCACACTATATTTTTTGTTCTCAAGCCATGCACCCTCGATATTTGTAATCTCTTTTTTGAGCTGTTGTGTTATATGTTCAACAGCCAATTTTGAAGTCAACGCCTTTGGATGTGTATACCTCAAATTGGGTCCCGAGATATCCAATCCATGATTGCCGCCATAATATATGTTGCGTATGCCGATTCTTTTTTTAATGTCAGATAATGACCTGCCGCTTAATACTATTAAATAGCAGCATTGAGAGCCGGCCAGCAAGAGCAATTGGCTTTTGATTTTATCGGATAAGAAACATTGTCGAGGATCCTTTTGTATGGGTACTAATGTGCCATCAAAATCAAGAAATAATGCAATCTTGCGCCCAGATTTGCTTTTTAAGATATCATTGTCTTTTTCAAAAAAATACTGCACTTTATCCATCTTTACCATTTGAAAGATCAGAAGACCGCAGGCGCGCCAGCGTTGTGATCAGTGTTCCTGCCCAGCGATAGATGTTATGTTCCTTGACCACTGTTCGCATCCTTGTCATCCGTTCGGTTCTTTCTGAAGACTCCATGGTCAGTGAAAGATGTATGGCATCAGCCATTTCCTCTATATCGTAAGGGTTTATCACTATTGCATCTCTTAATTCACGTGATGCACCTGCAAATTTACTGAGAATCAATACACCATCCTCATCATCACGTGCGGCGACATATTCTTTTGCAACCAGGTTCATGCCATCGTGCAGCGAAGTAACCATACATATGTCGGATGCCCTGTAAAAGCGATTGATATCTTCATGACTGTGATGAGCCTTGAGGAAAACAATCGGCTTCCACCCTTTCATCCGAAATCTCCAGTTTATCTTATCCACCATTTCTTCTACCTCTGTTGTCAGCTCCCTGTATCGCTTAATATGTGTACGACTTGGTGCGCCCAGTTCTATAAATGTGAACTTGCCGACAAATTCAGGATATTTCTCCAGAAATCTTTCAACCGCCCTGAAACGTTCAGGGATGCCCTTGGTATAGTCTATGCGGTCGACCCCTACACCCAAGTATTCTGCATGAACATCGGTTTCCTTAAGGATGTTTTCTCTCAATAATGCTTTTTCCTGTAAATCAGAAGCCTTCTCCGAAATACCTTCAAAACTGACACTTATGGGAAAAGGTTTTACCAATGTTGAATGACCTCCGCGGTTAATAGAGAACCGTTCCCAGTCGATCTTTGACTCCAGGAATCTGTCAACTGTATCAAGATAATTATTGCAGTGAAATTGTATGTGAAAGCCGATAATGTCCGCTCCCAGCATCCCCATTAGAATCTCCTGATGCCATGGACAGATGCCATAGGCTTCAGGATTGGGCCATGGGATGTGCCAGAAAATCGCAACCTTTGCATCAGGGCGCTTTTCTTTTATCAATAGAGGAAGCAATGCAAGATGGTAATCCTGGATAAGGACCAGAGGAGACTCTTCTTCCGCAATCTCACTCAGTAATGCATCTGCGAACTTTTCATTCACCCGTTGGTAACAAATCCAGTCTTCCAGGCGGAAAATCGGACGTGTATGCGTGATATGGCATAATGGCCAGAGGCCTTCATTGGAAAAACCATAATAATAACCATCTTCTTCTTCTTTAGTGAGCCATACCCTCTTAAGCGTATAAGCAGGCTCTTCAGGTGGAACGCGAAGTCTGTCATTAGCATCCGTGAATTCCCTGTCCGCTTCTCCGCTTCCATGCGCAATCCATACGCCATCACATATACGCATGACAGGATCCAGTGCAGTGACTAATCCTCCGGCAGGTGTAATACATTTGATATTGCGCCCGTCTTTTGTATGCATATAAGGTTCCCTGTTCGAAACCAAAAACAGTTTTTTCTCTTTGAGTTCAACGCGCATATGCTCTTTAAGACGGTTGGCTGTCCAGAGGGATTCTCCCTGAATACGTAGCCGAGCCTCTTCCTCTGCGCGCGTCCGGGCTATAGCCAGGCTTTTTGCCAACTGGGTCACCTCCGAAACTAACGGAGCCAGCACATCACCTCTTATTGTTGTGACCGGCGGGCTGAGTTTGCCTTTCCCTATTCGCAATTCCCTCATCCATTCTGCAAAATTAGCTATCGGTCCCGTAATGCTCCATTTAACTATCAGAAGTGTTATCAAAACGATAAGTATTGATAGTGAGATAAAGCGAAGGAGATTATGCTTCCATATCCCCGCAAGTCTGACGTCAATGTAAGAGGCATCATAAAAGAGTGCCAAAGATCCCATAAGTCTATCTTCTGCGGAAATAGGGAGGGTATAGATATATGTTTTTTTGCCGTTGACATCTATAAAGCCGTCAACCGGTCTTTCTTCCGTGATGGAACTCACTGCCTGGGGTAATGGCTGTTGTATATAGGGTTTAAGATCAGGAGTGGACGCCATAATATTCCCCTGGCTGTCAAGCACGGCAATTCCCTTAAGCCTTTCGCGGTTGCCAAATCGTTCTACAAGGCGTGTTAATCTGGATAGCGAGTTGCTTTGCACCAATGGCATTACAGCTTCCTGCAAGCTCTCCGCTAAGATAATGGCCCGTCGTTCCATCTCAGCTGAAAGGCGAATTCTTTCAGCCCGGACCTGGTAAAATGAAGAAACAACTGCGACCAGAGCCACCACAAAAAGAAGGGAAACTATAAGACGGATTGTAATTTTCATATTAAATCTCCAGTAAGGAACCATCAGATCTTTTGCCTTCATATCACCTCTTTTAGCCACAACACCAATATATATTTCTATTCTTTTTCTTTACACCAATAAAAAAGCCGCTATCTGAACTTCAGCTTTCAGATAGCGGCCCGACTATCTATTACTTTATATACCTCCAGAAATATTGGGATATTTCTGGACCCTATAAAAACTTACATTTATACGTCAAATTATCCATCAATCGCGATGCATCACATCGACTCTTCCCATTCCTGGTCCCATGCCTCATCCTTAATCTTCTCTAAAAATTTAAGACTTTCAACCCCTCTGTTAATGCGGCCTTACGAAGTTTTTCATCAACTGAGGAGAATGAAATTGAGATATCGTGATGACCTTTTTTTATAAGTTTTGCAGCAGACAGGTGAATTGCAGCAAAACGGGTTAATCCATACTTTTTCACAAGACCTCCTGCTTCACGTTCATCAAAATCGACTATGGCAAAGTTAAGCCAATCGTGTGAAAATTTCTTAATAATAAGGTCATATTCGTTTTTCGACAAATCATTCTGTTTAACTCTTAATTCAAGTGCGGAGATCATTTCCGTGTATGCCACTCTACATGTTGCAACTATTTCAGCCTGTTCTACCCAATCCCTGACTATATCAGAATATCTTTCATCTACATATAACTTAACGAGACTGCTCGTGCCAAGATATAGAATCATCCTCGCTCTTCCAGGATGGTCTCCGACAATGGCCTGCCTTTGATTTTTATCCCTACCAATCCTTTCGGTTTTCCTCCTGCCCAGTGAGCCATACCTTCATCTACAAGGGCACTGATTGCTCTTCTTTCTTTTGATATGGGAATGATGATTGCCACTTCCCTGCCATGTTCAGTAATAACAACCTGTTCACCCTCATTAACAGTGTCTATGTAACTACTTAACTTTGCCTTAAGCTCTCTAATTCCGGCAGTGATCATTATAGTAACTCTTTCTCATTTAAATGTAGTTATATTATTATAATTAAAGAGTTACTCTGTCAAGTCAAATGTAAGAAAAAATGTCCTCTCAGTGGGAAAAATGCCCTGTTGCAGTGCGCTGTATTTACTGATATTCAATTAAATCATACAATTAGGAAAGGCATAATTATTGCTTTCAATCCTAATGAACAAATACATTTTTTCGAGGAGGAACAGGATGAAAGCGTTCAAAACATTACTGGCTGTTGCGTTAGTCTTGGGTATTAGTGGCATTCTTTATGCCCAGGACCCTGGCATGACGGGCTCCGGCAAAGGCAAACAATTCCATAAGCCATCAGAAACTGGAGGTGCGAAGATATTCAATGCTAATTGCAGCAGATGTCATCCTGACGGAGGAAATGTTGTCGTTCCGATCCTGCCGTTGAGAGGCTCATCGAAGTTGGCGGATTTTAAAACGTTTCTTTCCTTTATACGTGACCCAAAGATGCCCGACGGCTCCGAAGGTGTTATGCCTGCCTTTTCCCAGACACAACTCTCTGACCGGGCAGCAAGAAGGCTTTACCAGTATATTACATCTGCCGGTGCCGGCGGCAAGATCGGTGGCGGTGCGACGGGTGGTTACGGCATGGGACAGGGTATGATGGGTGGTGGCAATATGATGGGTGGTTACGGCATGGGACAGGGCATGATGGGCGGTGGCAACATGATGGGCGGTTACGGCATGGGACAGGGCATGATGGGCCGAGGTATGATGCGCGGCTACAATCAGAGCGAGGAATGCCAGAAGTTTCTTGATGAGACAGCAGGATTGAGAAAAGAACTTCATGACAAGAGATTTGAATATTCCGAAGCGTACCGGAACCCGAAGACCACTCCTGAAACAATAGTGAAATTTGAGAGAGAAATCCTTGATCTTCAGAAGAAAATATTTGCGAAAGCTCCTCTG
>CAVRZG010000009.1:0-116347 GCA_963725545.1 uncultured Nitrospiraceae bacterium
GACCACATTTTGCTGGATCTGGCTGAGGAAATCAAAGAGGATTCAAATTCTTAAGGATGATCCGGATAACAGAGTGCTTAAATGCGCATACACGGCAAGACTGACGCGATAGTCGCAGGAGATGAAGAAATGCTGAAACTTAAGGAATTTCCCGGCATAAGGATTTAAGTTTGATGAATTCGTAAAAAGTCGTCATTCCCGTGCTTAATGCACCTACTGTTGGCGAAGGCGGGAATCCAGGTGCGTGCAACTTCTTGAAAAGAATGGATTCCCGAATTACGGACTTCGGGAATGACAGCCATGAAAAGGACTTTTTGCGATGTTTTCAAGTTTGAAAGAATATCTGGAAGGTTAAAAGAATGCTGATAGAAGCTGCTGAATTTGCAGATGCCTTTGAGATGAACGAGACCCGATGAGTCCGCTTGAAGCTCTTTTGTACTCATTTCTCTTTGGGCTGCTGCATGGTATTCTTCCGGATGAGCATACATGGCCCATCACCTTCAGTTATGCAATCGGCGGCGCGAGCGGAAAGGAGGGGATAAAGGCGGGACTCTATTTCTCTTCCGCCTTCACAATCCAGCGGATGCTGATTTCAGAACTCTCCTATCTGGCTCTGGCCCCATTTCTTATGTCGCCTTCAATAAACGGCATCGTCTATTTCGTTGTCGGACTTGCCATGTCAGCCGCAGGCGCGATTGTCCTCCGCAAGAATCGTTATCCCCATATCCACGTCGGCGTCCACTGGCACGAAATGCCGGCGGCAGAAGACCGGAAGAAAGTGGATAATCAGGAGACAGCGGTTTTAGCATCTGCTCCGCCCGCAAGATGGACTCTTGTCCACGGGTTCATTGCGGGCTTCGGCTTCGGCGGGTTCTCTTTATTTGTCAATACAGTTGCAGCGCCGGCCATGCCCGGACCATGGCTTGGTTTCCTGCCGGGGCTTTTGTTCGGGCTCGGTACGATGATCGTGCTTGCGCTCATAGGAGGTTTGTTCGGCACATTCCTTCAGCATTCGAGTTTTCTGACTGCCCATGGAGATCAAGAGGCTCGGGGCACAGACAGGCGGGCGGACGCTCTTCTTCGGCGGACTGCTCTTCGGAGCAGCTGGAGTAAGCACTCTTTTGGGACTGGACCGCTATTTACCTGTCGAAAAAGGGAACATGCTGATAGGTCTGTTTATGATAGGCGTGGCCATCCCGGCTTTCATATATTCTCTGAGGGAAGTCCTGCACATCAGAAGGCGATCACGAGCATAGGCTTACAGCTGAAGCTCGAATTCAAGCTCTTTCTCTCCTAAAAGCAGCCTTTTCCTCACAACTTTTACCCTCACTGATTCATATGGCCTCTTGTCAAAAATAGCTATACGCACATCTTCAATCTCCTCAATCTTCCAGCCATCTACCGCCAAAATAGCATCCCCCTTCTTCATACCTGCCCTGAGGGCCGGGCTGTCAGGCGGAAGGTCCTGCACAATGACCCTGCCATTCTTCTTCTGTAATACAACCCCCAGCTTTGCGCTGAAAGGTGGACTAATGGGTTCGGCAAAGATCACATAGCTCCCGATGTCAACATCATAATTCCCGTTTATAAGAGTGGCGAATTCTTTTCCGGTCAGCCTCTGCAATCTCTGAGGTATACCCGAATCGTACATCACGTGTTCAGCTCCGGCCAATATGACAAGCTGGGAATCAGGATGTTCCCGCAGAAAATCCGCAGCAGAGTGAGCCATTGTCTCATCCCACAGTATCTGGGCCTGGTAGAAATTATCAAATTGCGTTCCTCGTGGATGCATTTCGAATATATCTCTCAATCTCGTCTCGTATGCATCGTCGGACATATCCATATCCTTGGGTATCTCTTTTCGCTCTTCCGCAGAGAGGGCATCCAGCCCACCCTTTGCAACTTTATCTACAATCTCTTGTCTGATGTTGAGGGCCACGATCGGGATGTTATTTGCTTTCGCGTACTCAATAATTTCCCTGTACAGGTTGTAGTCGAACCTCCATCTCTTGAAGTATTCGGACTTTCCCAGAAACTCTCTTTCATCGATTGCGCCGGACATATAATCGTCAATCGCCTTCTGGAAAGGTCTCTGTAACATCTCCATTCCGACAGCGATTTTCTTCCCCTTCTTGTGCAGATTCATTATGACCTCAAGTTCAACTTTGTGGTCCTCATAATTCGTGTGTCTCTCCCCGATAAATATGACGGGTTTTTCAGCGACGCTGTCAACGATCTGATCAAGAGCCAGTGTTTTTTTAGGGACAACGCCGGTAACCTCACTTGGCAAAATCAAACACCATCCCGCGCTCGGTTTCCGCAGTCTCCTTTGACGTATTCCTGCCCCTCTCAAATCTTATAGTCGAATATTTTCCATAGTGGAATATCTTGGAAGCAGCAAGGCTGACCTCTTCGCCGGAAGGGGCATTTGCATAAGCCACCACCTTCGCTTTGTTCAGGGGATTATTTCTCACAGTCATCGCAAACCCTGGTCCGGGGTCCTTCACGTATCCGAAAAGCCTTTTCAGGACAGGACTTTGATAACCAAGGACCAGGAGTGAAGATGTCCTGATATCCTCGTCCTTTAAGTCAGCGGCTTCCTTCGGAAGAAAGCCTTCTTTTCTGAAAATCTCAATCAGGTCCTTGTAAGTGTCCTTTTCCTTATCGCTGTACACGATCATCCTCTTTTCGTCTCCGAGGAGTCTCGATACGACAGGAGGAAATTCGTCATCCGAGAGTCTTCTCATAATGTCATAGTTCTCATCAATGACAAGCATGCGCGGATTGCCGTCAGCTATAATTTCAAGAGTATTGTTTATCCTTTTCAAAGTCCAGCTTCTCTCTTTGCGCTCCCTTCCGCGTAACAATATCAAGAGGCAGGGTGAGTTTGTAGGGTTCTCTCCCCTGCAGAAGTCTGAATGATACAGCAGGAGCACCTTTAAGCATCGTTGTCCCAGGGTCTCTCACTGTAATGGAGGGGACGCCTTTTCGGTCCAGCCACTGGCTGAAAAACCACCCCAGTTCTTTGCCGGAAACAGTCTCAAAAGAGGTCCGGATGTCTTCCCACGTTGCATTCCTGAACTTGTTGTTTTCGATAAGATGTCTCAACGACCGGTAGAATGCTTCATCTCCGACCAGGTTCCGGAGCATATGAAACAGCATTGCCCCTTTCCCATACCCTATGGCCGCAGATGCAAAATCAGTTCTCTCAAAAAAAGCCCTCAGCGGGAATTCCTTTCCGGGCGTCACATAGCTCTGGTAATCGGTGAGGATCTTCTTCCTGTATTCCCAGCCTTTTCCCTTCTGCTCTTCATAGAGGTGGTCGGAAAGATACGTGGTTATCGCCTCGAGCCAGTTGCCCTTCCCAAAGTCCGCATAGACGTAGTTGCCGAACCACTGATGAGTTATCTCATGCCCCAGGGACGTCTTCACAATAAAAGGGAGCCGGACGACTTCCTGTCCAAGCAGGGTAAAGGTCGGCATTGAATATCCAGTGGTCTGGATGTTTTCAACAATCGAAAACCTTTTATACGGATAAGGAACCAGGAGGGCATTGTACATATTGAAAAAGTCTTTGGCATGTTCAATGTAGGTTTCTGCGAGGGAGATGTCTTCAGGGAAGAAATATGCATAGATGTCTATTCCGTTGACACTGCCTTTGACTTCCTTATAATTGCCTGCTACGAAATCTATTCCGTTGAGCGGATGCGGGAAAAGAAATGAATACTCCCTGCCCGCAGGCGTTTCACTGAAAGTGATTTCATCAGCCTCGGATATCGCGGTAAATCCCGACGGAACGAGAGCAGAAAGCCTGTAGTGCGCAAGGCCCTTTATTGAAGGGTACCAGTTGCCGGTTACGGAGATGCCGTCAGCTCCCACAACGCCCTCCCGAACGACTCCCGCATTCTGCCGGTTCTCAGAACTACCACGTGCTCCCGCAAACGTGCCTTCATATTCTATTCTGAGCGGACCTTTTCCGTATGCCTTTATGATTCCTTCCTTTTTCGTATACTCAAGCCGCTTTCCATCCAGACTGGCAGACAGGACCCGCAAGTTTCCTGAAGAGACAAGTATCTCGGTTGATTCCGGAAAAACAATTTCAGCAACTCCTTTAAGGGAATGCTCGTTGAGATCGAATGAAACCGAGAGCTTGTATTCGGGTATCGGTCTTTTTTGAAGGTCCTCCGCGATTGCCGCATTCACCATAATTGCGGCAATCGCAAGAAGAAATACGATTAGTTTCAAGTTCTTCATCGTATTCATATCACTATACTATTCGGCAACACCTAATCAATGTCTTCCACCTCCGTCGCGACCTTCGCCACCTTCACCACCGCCTCGTTCTCCTCCACCTTCACCACCCATGCCACCGTCTCGTTCCCCGCCGCGACCCCCATTAAAGTCCTCATGGAAACCCTCCCGGGGAGATTCTCTGAATTCTTCATGCCCTTCCCCGTGTTCGCCTCGAAAACCCTCCCGATGCCCTTCTCTGCCCTCATAAGGAACATAATAGGGATGCAGAGGATCATAATAGCTGTCATAGTACCCGGGGTAATAGTCATGATTATATGGTCTTCCCACAATACATCCGAAAGACAATACTAAAATCACCAAAAGCAATCCCATGAGAATTATCCTCAGTTTCATTGCACTTCTCCTTTCCTTTTTCATATGCTCAGGGAATAAGAGTATTAATTTTCTACAAAACTAACCCTTGCATCGCAAGATTTTCCCTGGTCGACTCATAACCTCTATGCTGAATTCCGTGTATTCCCAGTCCTTTCGCCACTTCAACGAACAAGGCCCTGTCGTCGATATAAACAACCTGCTCAGGGTCTGCCTGACTCATGTCGAGGGCGATGCGGTAAATGTCCTCATCCGGCTTCCTGTAATGAACAAAACACGAGGAGACAAAGAAATCTATTATCTCCGTCAGCCTGAATTCCTTTATGCGATGGACTGTGAGTTCCCGGCCCTCATTGCTGACCGCTGCTACTCCGAGGCCATAACGCTTCTTTATCCCTCTGACGAGTTCTATCATTTCCTGAAAAGGCCGGGACTGATCGAACATGAACGACTTGAAATCCTCACGGGAAAAAGTCCGTTCCTCATAGAACACCACCCTGTCCAAATACTCGTCCAGTGTAAGTTTGCCTTCTTCATACGTATCGAATGTCAGATGATGGCGCTCATTCATTTCTTCCAAATCCAGGTTAAAGGTTTCGGCTGCATGTTTGCGCATCACACGGTCCCAGCCGTTCGTCAGCAATACACCCGCCAATGTCCAGAAATAGTGTCGTTATCTGACTCATTCAGTTATCCAGTGTCGGCCTTCTTGTTCGAGCAATAATCGGGACTCATGTGGTCCCCAGGTCCCTGCAGAATAATTCGGGAAATCAGGAGGGGATATGCTTTCCCACCGCGCGATGATAGGGTCTACCACTTCCCACATGGCCTCAACCTCATCCTCTCTGACAAAGAGTGTCAGGTCGCCTTTCAGGCAGTCAAGCAACAACCTCTCATAAGGCAAATGAGGTTTTATTTTAAAAGTCTCAGGGTAGCTGAAGACCATGTTTACCGGGTAGATCTGGTTCTCGGAGTACGGGTACTTTACACCAAAACGGACCGCGATCTTTTCGTCCGGCTGTATGGTGAGTATAAGATAGTTCGGCTCAGGCACATCACAGCTCCGTCCGAAGAGTCTGAGCGGGACCTGTCTGAGCTGGATGCAGATTTCCGTGACCCGCTTAGCCATGCGCTTGCCGGTTCGCAGATAAAATGGGACACCGGCCCAACGCCAGTTATCAATAAACATCTTGGCCGCGAAAAAAGTCGGGGTAACTGAAGAAGGAGAGACATGCGGTTCCTCCCTGTAGGCAGGCGCATCATCTCCTCCGATTTTCCCCGGGCCGTACTGACCCCTCACTGTAAATTGGTCAATATGTTTTTCATCCATCGGCCTGATCGACCTGAAGATCTTTATTTTTTCGTCCCTGATCAATTCAGCTTTAAAGCCGACAGGCGGTTCCGCAGCGATCAATCCGACGAGCTGGAGCAGATGGTTTTGCACAATATCCCTGACCACACCGGCGCTTTCATAGAACCCGCCTCTGTGCTCGATGCCTATATCCTCCGCAACTGTTATCTGTATGTTGTCGACATATTGCCGGTTCCAGAGGTGCTCGAACATTGTGTTTGAAAAACGGAAGAAGATGATATTCTGCACAGGTTCCTTGCTCAGATAATGATCGATGCGGAAGATCTGGCTTTCATCAAAAGCCTTTCTCAACGTATTATTTAATTCTGCTGCTGATCTGCGGTCACTGCCGAAAGGTTTTTCGACGATAATATTCGTATGGAATTTCCCCTTGCAAAGGTTGTGACGCTCCAGCTTGTCAATGACAACCGGCGTCACCACAGGAGGCACTGCCATATAATAAACGACCCTTCTTTTCTTGTCCTGTTTCGGACGCCGAGACCTGCATGATTTTTTTGATAAGCTTTTCGAAATTCTCATCATCTTCAAAAGCGCCGGGGAAATAATAGAGATGTTTGCTGAATTCAGTCCATTTGTCCTCTTCCACAGGTTCATCGGTGAAGTCTGCGATTGCTTCCCGCATCATATTCCGGTATTCTTCTTCGCTCATCTTGATCCTGTCAAAGCCGAGTATGGAGAATTCTTTCAGGAGTTCATCTTTTTTGTAAAGGTGGAAGATAGACGGGAGAAGCTTCCTCTTGCTCAGGTCACCGGCGCCTCCGAAGATAACCATGGTAAAAGGCTCAAGCCCTCGTTCCTCGACAGTTATATCGCACGTCTTCAGAAACCGGCTGTCGATCATATCGTCATTCTGCATCACCATATCTGCAACTCCTTTCGCCGGTTTCTCGTCACGTATACACTCATCCCGAGCCCCTCATTGACGTATCGAAGATGCAGTTGGACATTGCTGAACGCCCCGGCAATAAGAGATGGTCCGCAGTTAACGCCGAGGGGGATATCGGCGAGGTTGTTGAGAACTGATAGGAGCACTGTCCCCGCAAGTCATTGTGATCGAGGCTACCGGAGGCATGGAAGTGCCGTTGGTAGCGGCTTTGAGCCAAGCACGCCTGCCGGTTGTAGTTGTCAATCCTCGGCAGGTTCGTGAATTTTGCCAAGGCAGTAGGCCGTATGGCCAAGACCGATCGTATCGACGCCGAGATACTCGCCCACTTTGGGGAAGCAGTAAAGCCGGAAGTGCGCTTGTTAAAGGACGAGGATACCCAAATGCTAACCGCATTAGTAACAAGGCGGCGGCAAGTCATTGAGATGCTCACAGCGGAGAAGAACCGTCTTGGGAATCTCTCCCAAGGTCGTACACAAGGACATCCAGCAAGCACATTGATTGGCTACAGACACGGCTGGAGGATATCGATCGCACACCTTGATTCAGCTATTCGCAAGAGCCCTGTATGGCGAGAAAAAGACGACTTGCTTCGCAGTGTGCCGGGTGTCGGCCAAGTGCTATCCGTAAGCCTGATCACAGGTCTGCCGGAACTCGGAACGCTGTCCCGTCGCCAGATTGCAGCCTTGGTCGGTGTTGCACCATTGAACCGCGACAGTGGTCTGTTTCGCGGCAAACGAACTGTCTGGGGTGGCAGGTCATATATACGTGCTGTCTTGTACATGGCGACTCTCAGTGCCTCCCGTTTCAACCCGGCCATCAGCCGTTTCTATCGACGCCTCGTAGAGGCCGGGAAAAAGCCAAAGGTCGCGCTGACAGCCTGTATGCGAAAGTTATTAGGTCATTCTCAATGCAATAATGAAAAACCGAATTCCATGGCAAGCTGATTATTCAACTTGCCCACCACTACAAATCCCTTGACAAGTATCACAGTTGCTCAAGGGAGGGGCGATACTTAAGTCCCCTCTCCCTTGAGGAGAGAGGGCAAGGGTGAGGGTGAGATGTAATTCTAGATTATGCTCCGAAAAGTATCATCCACTTGTCCTGAATGATCGGCGTACTTAGTGCCGTCGAGACGCATATGGACTAATTATTGTCCCGTAAAAAGCTTTATTATCGTGCCTGTCCTTCATTCTGTGTCGTTCACTTGATCAGTGCGTTCCAGTCTGCAGAGAATCTCTCCATGCCCTTTACCGTAAGCTCATGAGAGATATCATACTCCTGCCATTTTTTTGAGAGTTCGAGATCCTTATACTTAATCGCCCTTAATCCCTTCGGGCTATATATATAATCATCTCCCGGCACGGGCAGACCTTTCTCTCCCCATTCCTTCAGAATCTTGAAAGGGACAGTGATAATGTCCGAACCGAGACTGATCGCATACAACAGATGATCGAGAGTCCTCACACTCGCTGTCAATACTTCCACATGTCCATCCCCCAGCTTATACATCCTGAGGATATTGGATATCAGGTCCATGCCATTTTCTCCCTTGTCGTCAAGCCGGCCTATAAAAGGAGAGACAAACACGTCACCCTTCTTTGCTCCTCTGGTTGCAGCATAGACTGCTGCTGCCTGCTCCTGTGTGAAGCACAAGGTCATGTTTACTCTCAAGCCGGCTTTCACAGCCTGTTCTGCCGCTTTTAAGCCCTCCTTTGATGTCGGGAATTTTATATGGGCATTTGGAATCCACGAGAACATCTCTTTCCCCTGCTTCAGCATTTCTTCTGCACGTGTGGAAAGGTCCGCATAGACCTCAATGGATACGGAACCCTGAGGGATGAGAGATGATATTTCATTGACCACATTCTTGTAAAAATCGATTATCTCTTTCTCGGTAAACCTGTCCCCCTGTTTCAGCCTCTCGGCGGCTTGAGGATTCTTGGATATGAGAGTAGGGTTTGTTGTCTGGCCGTCAAGAAATCCGAGGGCGCTGATTACCTCCCTGGTCTCGCCGGGATCTCCTCCATCCAGGAATATTCTTGACTTCAGGTCCTTCGGTCTCATAGCAACTCCTTTACCTTTTGTATAATTGCATGCTTGGATATTCCTTCATATTCCAGAAGCTCTGCGGGTTTTCCGCTTGCCGGCATCTTTCTTACAGCGAGCAAATGAATCGGGATTGCGGCAGCATCAAAGGCGCTTTTCACCGCCTCCCCAAGTCCTCCCTCCGCAAAGTGGTCTTCAACGGTGATAATCGCTTTTGTATCTCGTGCCGCCTCTGAAAGAGTTGCCTTATCTATCGGCTTTATACTATAGAGGTCGATCACGCGGACAAAGATCCCTTCATTTTTCAGGTCCTCCCACGCAGCCAGGGCTTCATGAAGTGTGATGCCCGCTGAGACCAAGGTAATCCTGTCCTTTTCGGACCTTCTGAGCACCTTGCTTCCTCCGATGACAAACTTCTCGCCTGCGGTATAAAGAACAGGAGTTTCTTTCCTTGTGGTCCGGATATACGCGATCCCCTTATGTCGTGCAACCTCTTCAACAAGTTTTTCAGTGGATACAGCATCCGACGGATATATAACAACACTATCTAAGACTGCCCTGAACATTGCGATGTCTTCAAGTCCCATCTGTGAAGGGCCGTCTTCACCAATCGACACCCCGGCATGCGACCCTGAGAATTTGATGTTGGCCTTCGAATACTGGCTCATCCTGATCTGGTCAAACGCCCTGGTAAAGAACGCGGCAAATGTAGAGACGAACGGGATTTTACCTCTGCGCTGGAGACCTGTTGCCGCTCCGACCATGTTCTGCTCAGCGATATACATCTCGAAAAAGCGTTCAGGATATTTCTCCTGGAAGATCTCGGAATAGGTTGAATTGCTGACTTCCGCATCCAGGACCACTATATCAGGGAATTCCGGATAGATCCTCCTGAGGGCATTTCCGTAAGCTTTCCTCGTAGCAACCGGCTTGTCAGGGGGATAGCTGATCTCAGAAGCTTTTTGAGGTATCACATTATCAGGCTTAAGGTCCCTGGGAAGAGTTATCTTCCCTCTCAGGCTTTTGTCGATCTCTCCAAGTTCCTTAAGGGCCTGTTCATATTGTTCCCTGTTAAGGGCCTTTCCATGCCATCCGTTTTTGTCCTCAATAAATGATACCCCCTTGCCTTTAATGGTCCCGGCAATAATCATTACCGGCTTATCCTTGGATTTCAAAGCCCTCTTGAATGCGGGGAGAATCTGCTCAAAATCATGTCCGTCGATGACCTCTGTCTTCCATCCAAAGGATGCGATTCTCTTCTTATATGCATCGAGGTCGCAGCCGTACATGGTCTCGCCGCGCTGACCGAGGCGATTAACATCGAGGATACCGATGAGGTTGTCCAGTTTATAATGTGCGGCAACCTGCATAGCTTCCCACTGGGACCCTTCCGCCATCTCGCTGTCTCCTAAAAGGACAAACACTTTATACGGAAGCTTATCGATATACTTTGCATTCAGAGCCATGCCGAGCCCGATAGGAAGTCCCTGCCCGAGGGAACCTGTAGAGGCTTCGACATAAGGGAATATGACTGTGGGATGGCCTTCGAGCCTGCTTCCGAATTTTCTCATTGTGAGCAGTTCCTGTTCGGTCACTTTTCCGGCTGCTGTCCACAGCGCATAGAAAAGAGGCGAGGCATGTCCCTTCGAAAAAATCAGGCGGTCGTTATTGGGAAGCTCCGGTCGTTCCGCGTCAAAGCGGAAGAAACCACCGAACAGCAGTGCGGTCATCAAATCCGTTGCGGATAGAGATGATGTTGGATGTCCAGACCCTGCCTCTGTGGTACAGGCAAGGATAAAATATCGGATCAACCTCGCGAGCTTTTCTAATGTCTTTGTCTTATCTATCTCAGCCATTATTTTCCACCTTCCCTTTTTAATACTTCATGCCCTCCGAACTGATTCCTTAAAGCTGAAACAATCTGTCCGGTATAACTCGGTCTTTCCTGCGACTGCACCCTGAATTGAAAGGACCCTTCAATAATCGGCGCCGCTACGCCCAGTTCTTTTGCGGCCTCAACAGTCCAGAGTCCTTCTCCGCTCTGTGATACAGAACCGGATATGTCATCCAGGTTTTCTCCATGCTCTTCAAAGGCGCTCTTGAGCCATCCGACAAGGCGTGATTCGATGACGCTCCTTCGGTTATAAACTCCTGCTATACTGACCAAATTCAAGTCAAAGTTTGAGGCCTTCATGACCGCAAACCCTTCTGCGATGGATTGCATCATACCGTATTCAATGCCGTTATGTACCATCTTCACAAAATGCCCTGCTCCTGATCCGCCCATGTAGCCATAGCCCTGGTCGGCAGAAATATCCCTAAAGAGGCCCTCAAGACGATCGAAGCGGTTTTTGCTGCCCCCTATCATCAGACATGCGCCGTTTCTGGCGCCGGCAGGACCTCCGCTGACGCCGACATCCAAAAACTCTATCCCTTTGCAGTCCAACTCATGGGCCCTTCTCATCGATTCCTTATAAGGCGAATTGCCTCCGTCGATAATCGTATCGCCTTTTTGCAGGAGGGGAGCAAGTTCCCGCAGCACCGCGTCAACCGCCTGATAAGGAACCATGAGCCACACGAGCCGGGGCGGAGCCAGTGCCGCTATCATTGCCCGCAGGGACCCAACTGCATGCGCACCGTGCTTTGAGATATCTTTTACTGCTTCTTCGTTCATATCAAAAACCACAACGGAGTGCCCCTTTTCAAGAAGACGCTCCACCATATTGAATCCCATTTTACCTAAACCGATATATCCGAGTTCCATCTTTTATATTCCTTTCTCCGAAAGGTTCCAATTCTTACTTAGAGTCTATATATAAAGTCGATGTTTTAACACCCTCCCCAACCCCTCCCCTCAAGGGAGGGGCGATTCTACTACCCTCTCCCTTGAGGGGAGAGGGCAAGGGTGAGGGTGAACAATAGTTTGTACAGAGACTTTCCTTTAGTAGTCTCTCTCAAAATTCTCTATCTTGGACAACCTCCGCTTATGCCTCTCCGCGCCTGAAAATGAAGCGCCAAGCCATATTTTTACTATGTCTTTCGCAAGCTCGGGTCCTATGACCCTGGCGCCCAGGCACAGGATATTTATATTGTCGTCCTCAACCCCCTGGTGAGCAGAAAAGGAATCATGGCAGGTTGCAGCCCGTATGCCCGGAAATTTGTTTGCCGCGACACATGCCCCGACGCCGCTTCCACAGATAAGGATTCCCCTCTCTGCCTTCCGGACCAATATCTCCTGGGACACGGTCATGGCAAAATCGGGATAGTCAACCGGATCTGAGGAGTGAGTGCCGAGATCATGCACCTCGTGCCTGAGTCCTTTCAAGAAATCTGCAAGAATATTTTTCAAAGAAAAACCGCCGTGGTCCGCGCCTATTGCTATTTTCATTTTTCAACCTCGATTTCAGAGATCTTTTTCATGAACATAATGAGACTTTTAATAACTATAGCACCTTTTAAATGCTTGTTGAATTCCTGGCCCCGGATTTGTGCTAATCCCTGCCTGACGGGTTGTTTTGCGCTCCTGCTAAAAAGCAAAAGAAATGCCAAAACATAACTTCCTAATTTCATTGGAGAATCCAGGCTATGGAGTCATCCGCTTGAGCAATTTACCCCACCGGCAGGACAAAGTGCCCCATTGAAAGTTAGAATATACACTAAATATTTCAATTCGTCGGAAAACCAAGGTATATGGCTCGATTTCTGAAGCAAAATCACGGGCAACCTTGATTGAGACCGAAGACGAAGCGGAGGTCTCGGCTTCGAACTCTGCATCAACATTGAAGTCAGATAAAGGTTTTAACAAAAACACAGGTAGTTTTTTGATTCAGAAATTGAGTCATATACCGTTCCAATAAATGTGTACCCATATGAGAAAGGTAATGCAATAACTATGTCGCATGATTTTCAGACAGGCGAATGTAGAGGACATAGCTGAGATACGCAGACTTGCCCGCAGCATCTGGTATGAGGCTTACAGCTCAATATTGTCAAAAGAACAAATAGACTATATGCTGGACATGATGTATTCAGAAGAGGTCATAACAGCTGAAATCCTGAGCGGCATTGTATGGGATCTCATCGTTTGCGAAGGCACGTCGTGCGGGTATTTGTCCTACTCATGCTCTGACGACAGAGCGGTTAAACTCTCTAAAATTTATATAAAGAAGGATTTTAGAGGAAAATCAATCGCAGCGGATGCTCTCAGGCGGGTCATAGAGTATGCGGCACAAAAAGGCAGAGACCATGTTTTCCTGACTGTCAACAAGAACAACAAAATGGCGATTCGCGCATACAAAAAGAATGGGTTTGTCATTTCCAATTCGGTTGTCACGGATATAGGCAACGGCTTTGTAATGGATGATTATATAATGAAATACAAGATCACGGGATAGTGAGTCGAGGTCGCCGGAAAAACTGTATAATGTCTGCTTAGAGCAGACGACGATGCTGAATTCTCTTTGTAATGGGATTACCTTCTCGGAGTTATAGGCGAGATTTTTAAGATAAACTCGCTGCAGCTACCTGCCTACTGTTTGATATCTTTTTCTGCCATCGCTATAGTCTGGCAGGAATGGGTGTTTGCAACACCTATCAAAGAGTGAAAAATGAATGATGATGATAATTAACGATCATGCAAAGAAATGAACGGTCAGCATAACTTGCTGCAGGTTGCGGGGTACAGACTTTCATAAACCAAAAAACATCATGTGGACAACAAAACTTGAAAAATCGCACAGCCCCTGCGGTCAAGTTGATGCTGTTGTTATACCAAAGTTATTATTCGTTGTCAGTTATCTTTACCAGTTCAGGTATACCAGTGGCTGTCCTGATTATCCCTTCTTATGGCCTGTTAAATACCGCCAGCATGCCGTCCTTCCTTTCCAAATTGTACATAAAGGTAATTCCCATAGTTCCCTTCTCCCCGTTCAGGGAACCACCCTTGTCTCCCATTTGCATGATGTCGGTCTTCCAGCCTTTTTCCTTCAAGGCGCGTGCATAGACCTTGATATCATCACCATTAATACTATCTATATAGATATTAAACGTCCATACATCTCCCGCCGCATGAGTCTTGACTACGCGCTTGATTTTTCCTGCGGTGAATTTTGGTACATCCTTGATCACCTCTGGAGGCCAGGTTGTCGTTTCTGTCATCTCTGTCTTGGAACCCTTCTCTTCAATTTGAATCTTGCCCCCCTGCATTTTCACATCCACGTCTTTACCGGTGGCCTGCTTAAGAGCTTTCTCAGTCATCTTTTCTTGGGAACTTTTCTCGCTACAGGCATTGACCAGGAATAGGCTCAACGTTAGAAGAGCCACCATGATTCCGATCCATCTTTTTTCTGATACCATTTCCCCTCCTTTCATAATCTTTAATAGATTCCTTGTGTTTTCTTGATCTATAGACTACGCCCGTAAGCACCTCAAAGATTATGATATCTCGTGAGAAGTCGACCGTCTGATGTCAAACGTGATTATCTTTGACTCTCTTGAGAATAATCTTCTTATTTTGAAAGCAAAAATAGATTTTGTAATATTTGAAGACTTCGTTTCCCAAGATTGATTTTGTGCCCGCCTCCATCACTTTTTTTTGTAAAAGTTCGGGCAGCTTTCCAAAGGTCATTTTACGAGTATTATCACCAAACACAACAGGGATTTCATAAAGAGAAGTTGAAAATTGACCAACTCCCGGGTAGAAATCTGAGGCATTTCCAATACTATTATAATTTCTGATTATTTCAGAATCCAAGTAGGATAATCTCGAACCTGTATCCAAGAACGCCTTGATATTTTCATTACCAACTCTGAGATCTATTATTGGGATATCCATAAATAAAGCAACGGGGACACTCACTCCTTCAAATTCAAGTCTCGTCGATGAAACTTGTATTATGCTTTTATCCCAGTCAATCATAAAGACTATTTTGCTCAAAACATCTCCACCCAGAAGGATATCGACCTTAGTACTGAGAAACTGGTTTAATTGAGAAACATCCAATCCCATAAAACTCGTTGGGAAATTGTATTGTTTATTGAGAAAGAAAAAGGCGCGACCGTTTCCGAGACTATAAGGCGAACCCGTATCGATCAGCACTCTCCTTTCTTTTATGGTCGCCACAATCAGGTTATCTATAGTGTGGATTGGATATTCTTCCATCATCACCTCATCAGTGCAATGCGTATCAGCATGCTTCTATCACAAATGATAAATCTTACAAATAACTCAACGAAGGGCTATTGATTGTCAATAGAAATATATATTATTTTAGCAAATTTAACATCTGCGGATAACAGGAAGCAAGTACTTGCGTGGAACCATCGTATTCCTGTTATGTCCTTTGCCTCGCACTGCTCACAGGCTCTTCCCGATCAGGTATCGGTTATGAGGTAAAGACATGATATTCCAAGCTCAGAAGACTTTATGGTCTAAAGATTATTGTCTTTTGCTCATAACCTCTATCGCCAATGGGATTGTGCTAATCGCTCCAATGATCAACAGTGTCCACCCCATGATCTTTCTCTGATCATCATTGAGTTTATCCGCCAATAACAGGCCGGCTCCTGCTCCAATCATTCCGCGTGTGCCGGCTATAAGGGCAATTTCCGGTAACGTCAATTCCGCTTTTTTCATAGTTCCTCCGTTGATATTGTGTATTTTACAAGTAACAGATGTATCATTTACAAGAATAAGAAGTGCTTTAGCTAAAGACTATCAAGGAAAAACTTGTGTGTCAACGTGATATTCGAATCGCAAACGAATAGATGATTATATTGATCTGTCTCCTTTATTCCTATGTTTAACAAAATGTCCATAATATTTTAAAAATTATCTTAGTTTTAATCGGCTCAGTATCATGCCAAGATATTTATTGATAATATTACTTCTTTTCAAAAAGGGGATAACGGGCGGCTTTCTTGTTCCAAGCTTATTCAACTCATCAACAATCTGTTGGTTCTCTTCATAAGTTAACCCCTGTCTGAAAACATTTATTGCTTCCTTAGTATCTTTTTTTAGCAGGTATATCTTCCCGAGGTTTAGATAATGGAATGAATTTTCCGGTTCCTTTCTTATGGCGGCATTACAGAGGGAAATTGCTTTTTGAACCTCTCCCCGTTCTTTCGCAATGCAAAAGGCGATGAAAGAACTGATTAACGGGTCTTCTTCTATTGCAAATGCGTTCTCGAAGCATGAAAGAGCCGCGAGGATCTTACCCGCAGACAATGCAGCTATACCTTTGTTGAAAAGTTGTTTTGATTCCGGATTTACCATATGAACAGATCAATATTGCTGCTGTGTTTACACTGCATCTTTTCCATTTATCAATTTCTCCGCCATCTTTAAGGCCCCTTCCCGGCTGGGGATCTCGCCGGCATCCTGGGAAGCCCTGATCTGGGACAGAATTTTCCCAATCCGCGGTCCAGGCTTCATCCCTAACGCAATCAGGTCGTCACCGCTTATCAGGTTCGGACTTTCGATCTTTTCTTTTATCCTTTTGTAGTAGTCGATTATCTTCCTCACCGACCAGTCCATATGGCGCTGCCGATATGCTTCCGTTGCGTCCGGACCCAAAATGGCCATGACGTCAGCCATGCTCAGAATAATGGCGGGGACTGCATCATCCCCCATCTTACGGAACCACTTCATAAGTGTCGAGGGCTTGACTTTTCCCGATACCAGATGAAGGATGTTAAGGTGCTCTGCCGTCAGCCTCACCATAAAATCCTTATTCACACCTGACATCTTCAATCTCTCTGCAATCATTGCAGACGCGTTTTGCCCCTTCTTCATCGTGCCTGTAAAAAGTGATCCTGCCTGTATCAGCATCAATGCTCCTCGTTGCCGGTTTGCCGATATCATGAAGTAATGCGGTGAGTTTCAGGAACTGAAGGCGATTGTCTCCATTCAGATTGGCTTCCACATCACCGCCGACATCTCCGAAGTATTCTGAAAGGTTATTGAGAATATGCTCGCATCTTTCCAGAACCAGCATTGAATGTTCCCATACATCTTTATGATGATAACCGTTCTGGGGACATCCCTTCATCGGAATGATCTCAGGGGAAATGACCTCCAATATGCCGAGGGCATCCATCTCCCGGAAAAAGTGAAAACTTCCGGAGCTTTTCAGGATGAGCAATATTTCAGCCATAATGCGTTCGGCTGATATCCCTCCGAGCAAAGGAGCAGATTTCCGCATATCATCCATTGTTGACTGCTCTATGGTGAAGCTGAGCACAGCGGAAAACCGGATGGCGCGAAGTATGCGCAGAGGATCTGATACAAGAGAACTCTCGCTGGTTCTCCGCACAAGCTTTCTCTTAATATCCTCTGCTCCTTTAAGCGGGTCTATCAGTTCACCCAGTGAACCGTCACGATTGATTTCCATGGCAAGTGAATTTATGGTAAAGTCCCTCCGCCTAAGGTCCTCATCTATCGACTCACCCTTCATCTCCGCGATATCGAGAAATATCTCCTTTTCCTCTCTGTTTACAATCCTGTAACAAGGTTCATCGGGCTTCTTTTCCATCGGCACAAATGCGGCATTTTTTTGCCTGGCAATGCTGAGAGCAAGCTCCTCTGGCATTCCTGCAAACAAGGTCAAGGTCCTTTGGAAGACCATACATGAGCAGGTCGCGGACAGTGCCGCCTACGAGATACACCGGAGACGATCCGATTGACTTATCAAGCCATTTGAGCAAAAGAGGGGTTGCACCGTTCATGACAGAAACAATACATGAGAGGGATTAAATGGTCAAGCCCGAGGATCAGATCATTTCATAAAACTGGTGTCAGCAACTGAGGACAGAGTATTTGAGCGGATTTTTTTGCCGATAGTCAAGCGCCTCGTGTGAAAATAAAGAGGCAAAAGCCTCGGAGGGAGGAACGACCGAGAATGAGCTCAAATACTCTATCCTCAGTTCAATCACAAAAATCTCGGAATTATATTGTTGAAGTAACTCTGGCTCTTTTCACTCAGCCGGGATGTCAAGGGAACTAATGAATTTATTCAATATCTCTCTGTCTTTCTCGGCCATCACGATGAACGCCGCTCCTACATCATAGTGCGCCCATTCATCGCCGGCATTCAGGATACATGAGGCAATCCTCGCTGTTACACGGACAGATCTGCCTTCATCGAACAAAATCTCTATGGGCACCAGGCTTCCAATCTCCAGAGCGTGTTCGCTTTCGATACACATCCCTCCGAGACTGATGTTCTTTACCTTGCAACTCTCCTCTGCCTTCAGCACAGACTTTTCAGGATCCTTGATAATTACTCGCAGATGTAGCCTCTTGCCGCTGGCGCAGGACAAATCAACCTCTTTGTCCTCATCTCTGAGATTATTCCCAATGAATGCCTCAATTTCCTTAAGCTTCTGCTCCGAAGTGTCTGAAAATTTCATGCCCGCCGAATAAATCGGGACAATATTCCCGCGCGAGTCTTTGATGCTTTCACTGAGAGAAGACCGGACAATCACACCTTTCACCAACAGTTCCTTGCCCTGGCTCTCCATCTTGAGGGTATATTCACTGCCCATGTTCAGTCTCCTGTCCGCCTTAAATGCAACTCCGCCTACGCTGATATCAAAGACCTTTACGTATGTCGCAAGGACCATTTTACCGCTGATTTCTAAAATGTCGACGGGAAACCTCTTGTATTGTCTGCTCTCCGTCATATCATCCTTTCTCAGTCCTGCCGACCAGCCCGCATTCTTAACTTTATGTACAGATCATAACAAATTTTTTCAATTACAAATAGGTGTTTCGCAAAAAAGTCTCGAGTGATTGACTTCAGTGTCTGCCTTTGTTAATTTATCACTACTCATGAATGATTGCTGTCCAAAATATTATTGGAGAGGTATATGACTCAATTTCTGAATCAAAAAACTACCTGTGTATTTGTTCAACCCCTATCTGACATCAATGTTAATGCAAAATTCAGAGGTGAGACCTCCGCTTCGTCTTCGGTCTCATCAAGGTTACCCGTGATTTTGCTTCAGAAATCGAGCCATATACATTATTCTCCGGCGGTTCGAAATGTCGGGGTTGGACAGGTATGCACGTGAATAGAATAAAGACATGTTTTGCAATGATCTTTGCTCTTGCCCTGTTTTCATCAGCGGCATCGGCATTTGATGGGCCCCTGCAGGTTCGAAACCAGTTTCCCTTGTTCCTGCCGGCAGACGCTCCATATCTGGATACGGCGTCCCTTGATGATTCCTTTTCCGCCGGTCTCTCCTATTCGAGTGTCTATCTTGTCAGGAAATCGGCTGATTGGGACGACAGGCATTGATTTAGAGATAGCAGAACTCAGTCTCCGGTTCAGGAAAAATATAAAGGATCTCATTGAAGTCGGAGCTGAATTACCGGTCCTTTCAATCAATTCAGGATTCCTGGATGGTTTTATAAACAGCTATCATGATGCATTTGGGTTTCCTGATTACGGAAGAAGCAACAGGCCGGACAACAAGTTTCTGTTTCATGTAAAGAGAAAAGGCAAAGATATAGTCAAAGGACAGGGCGGCGACATCGGGATTGGAGATGTCAGGCTTACGTTGAAAACTCCCCTGCTGAGAGGCGACCCGGCTGTCAGCGCAAAGGCAGATATTGAACTTCCCACGGGAGACGCTGAAACCGGTTACGGCAACGGCAGCATTGACACGGGGGTTGCCCTGCTGATCAACAAAAGACTCAGCGGATATTTCATGTCTTATGTGAACGCCGGAGTTGTTTTTCCCGGCAAATTCAGAGGGCATGACCGGATAAATCTCAGGGAATTCCTCTATGCCGGGACAGCGGTTGAGGCGAATGTAACGAAAAACCTCAGTCTTATCGGTCAGGTATTCGTTCAGGGCTCACCTTTGCCGGAAACCGGTATTTCAGAGATAGACAGCACGGCAGTTCTTCTTTCACTTGGCGGAAGGTATCATTCGGGAGATCACAGCTTTGAATTCTCTTTCACGGAAGACCCGAATACCTCCGGAGCGCCGGATTTTACGTTGAATTTTTCGTTCAGGAGAAAGCTATAATATCTCAATGAAAGTCGCTCGATACTTGCAAGCTTCCCAGTCTATAGGCTATTATCCATAATATGAAAAAGAAGAAAAAACTCCGGCCCGGATGGGATGAATATTTCATAGGCATTGCCAAGGCAGTCGCAACAAGGGCCACCTGCCTCAGAAGAAAGTACGGAGCGGTCATCACAAAGGACAATATTATTGTCAGCACCGGATACAATGGCGCTCCGGCGGGGATGAAGGACTGCCTTGAGGTCGGAAAATGCACAAGGAAAGAGCTCCAGATACCTCACGGTGAAAGATATGAACTCTGCCACAGTGTGCATGCAGAGGCAAATGCGATTATTCGCGCCTCTGTCGATGAATTGCAGGGAGCGACTATTTACATATCAGGCAGCGACGATGAATACAGTGAATGTCTCTCGGAGCCCTGTATGATGTGCAAGAGGATGATCCTGAACGCAAGGATAGCCAAGGTTGTCTACTCAGACGCGAACAATGGGTTCCTTGTCATCGACCCCGCCAAATGGCTGAAAAAAAGGGTTTAGCTGCGCTTACTAAAACAAAAATAGAAATCCGTAAGAAAATGCAGGGGCGTACAACTGTACGCCCTTACTGACTCATCCTTTCTTTTGCGTGCTGGATTTTGACCCTCTTGCCTTTCATCACGATATCGTTTACAGACCGTATGACCTTGTCTGAAAACTCCGCAGGGATTTCGACAAAAGTGAACTTGTCAAAGACATCTATCTTACCGATTTTATGAAAAGGTATTTTTGCTTCGGAAGCGATGGACTTCACAATATCAGCGGCATTGATCTGGTCCTTCCTGCCGACTGTCATAAATAACCGGACATTTCCCCTGTTTTCGTACTGTGGTTCCGCAACGGGCCTTTCCTGCAGTTCGCCGAAGGCGGCAAAGAGGGCTGCGGCGGCAATATCTGCCGGCTGATGTGTGTCTGATAATTCCTGGACCGCACGGAGATAGCCCGAGTGGCTGCCCTCTTCAATGATCTGGGAAATGTCCCTGAAAATATTCTTCTCTCTCGCCTTTACAACATCTTCCTGAGAAGGCAGTCTTTTCTTGTCGATCTTTGTCATGGCAGTCTTTTCTATCAGACGCAGATGCCTGTATTCCCTTGGAGTCACAAAGGTTATTGCTATACCTGATTTCCCGGCCCTTCCGGTCCTGCCTATCCTGTGGACATAGCTGTCGGGGTTCTGCGGGATACTGTAATTGATGACATGGGTCACGTCTTTTATATCAAGTCCCCTTGCAGCCACGTCAGTCGCAACAAGGATCTCAAGCATACCGGACTTGAATTTGCCCATCACCTCATCCCTCTTTGCCTGTGTGAAGTCGCCGTGCAACGCGCCTGCATTGTATCCCATCTGGTCAAGTTCCGTAGAAACGTTGTCAACGTCTCGTTTTGTATGGCAGAAAACAATGGCAAGCTGAGGGTCTTCCACATCAAGAGTCTTGAAAGGGCATTTATCTTGTCTCCCTCTCTCACCTCATAAAATATCTGTTTTATCTTCGGGATGATGACTTCTTTGGTATTCACCCTTATCTTCTGAGGGGTTTTCATATATCTCTTGGCAATGTTCATAATGGGCTGAGGGATAGTCGCTGAAAATAAAAGGGTCTGCCTATCAGCGGGTGTCACCTTGAGTATGGTCTCCATATCTTCAAGAAACCCCATATCGAGCATCTCATCAGCTTCATCGAGGACGACAATCCTGACATCCGACAGGGACAGTGTCTTTCTTTGCAAGATGGTCTATCAGCCGGCCGGGAGTTCCGACAACAACGTCTACTCCGCGCTTCAGGGCCTTGAACTGCCTTTCAAGAGACGAGCCGCCATAGACCGGCAGGACTTTGATCTTTTTGTGTTTTCCAATCTTGTGAATTTCCTGCGCCACCTGGACTGCCAGTTCTCTCGTGGGTTCAAGTATTATTGCAAACGGGTTCTTTCCCCTTTTACATTTTTCTACAATCGGGATGCCGAAAGCGGCTGTCTTGCCGGTACCTGTCTGGGCCTGGCCCATAATATCATGTCCGTTCATGATAAGCGGGATGGCGGAAATCTGGATCGGGGTCGGCTCCTCAAACCCGATTTCGGATATGGATTTCATTGTCTCTTTGCTCAAATTCAAATCTTCAAAATTCATTCTTTCTCCTTAAAAATGAAAAACCCCAGGGCTTTCAAAGCCGCTGAGGTCCTCTTAACTTCATACTCTAAAAGCCTTTGTATTATACCACGAACATCAGAAATAAGTACCGGTAGAATTATCAGCTCAATATAAGTACATGATTTTATGTTATCATAAATTCTTATGGAAAAAAGACTTCAGAAGATACTGTCGGAGATGGGCATTGCATCAAGAAGAGAAGCGGAGGAGACTGATACTTGAAGGAAGGATAACGGTCAACGGACGGATTGCCGAACTCGGCATGAAGGCGGACCCGAACAGAGACCATATCAAGGTCGACGGCAAACTCCTCACAAAAAGGGAGCCGAAGGTTTATCTCATGTTTAATAAACCGAGGAATGTCGTGACTACCCTGAAAGACCCGGAAGGAAGACCGACTGTCAAAGATTTTCTGAAGGATATAAAATACAGGGTTTATCCCGTCGGAAGACTCGATTACGATTCCGAAGGGCTGCTTCTTTTGACAAATGACGGCGACTTTGCCAATGCAGTCATGCATCCGTCAAAGAAGATCCCAAAGACATATCAGGTAAAGGTAAAGGGCATGCCCGAACAGAAAGAAATGGACAAACTGAAAAAAGGGATACATCTTGAAGACGGCTTGACAGCTCCTGCAAAGGTCAAAGGGTTTAAAGACTACCGAGAATAATTCCTGGCTTGAGGTCACTATTTATGAAGGCAGGAATAGACAGCTCAGAAGGATGTTCGATCAGGTAGGTCATTCTGTGCTCAAGCTCAAGAGGATACGAATCAAAGGCATTGATATCGGAGACCTCAAACCGGGAAGATACAGATATCTGACGCCTGATGAGTGAACCAAGATCAAAAAAGAAATTCTCAAAGCTCGGTAAAACTGAAGAATATTCGGAGGACACATGGTTCGCGACAAAGGTTGTGGAGATATAACGGAATCTGATATTGGAAAGACACTTCACCCTGTGCGGCTGGGTCTTCAGGCGGAGAGACCACGGCGGCCTTATCTTTATAGATCTGCGGGACAGGAGCGGGGTATTTCAGGTGGTCTTCAGCCCGGATGTTTCGGCTACTGCCCACGAAGCTGCACATGACCTGAGGAGTGAATATGTCATTTCCGTGGCCGGCGAGATAAGGAAGAGGCCTGAAGGCACAGAAAATCCTTCGATGCCTACAGGCGCAGTTGAGATGTATGTAAACAAACTTGAAGTATTGAATGAATCTTCTGCATTGCCGTTCATGATCGAAGACGCTGCCGATGCATCGGAGTATTCTCAGGCTCAAACACAGATATCTTGATCTGAGAAGACCTGAGATGCAGAGAAACTTGATCATAAGGCATAAGGTCTCGAAAGGTAATGAGGGACTATCTTGATGAAAGGGATTTCTCGAAATCGAGACGCCCATGCTTACAAAATCCACTCCTGAAGGCGCAAGAGACTATCTTGTGCCGAGCCGTCTGAATCCCGGGCACTTTCTATGCGCTGCCCCAGTCTCCTCAGATATTCAAGCAGATTCTGATGGTCTCCGGGCTGGAAAAATATTTTCAGATTGTGAAGTGCTTCAGGGACGAAGACCTGCGCGCAGACAGGCAGCCTGAATTCACCCAGGTCGATATGGAGATGTCATTTGTCGACGAGAAGATATTATCGGCATGATCGAGGGCATGATCTGCAAGTATTTTCAAGGATGTGCTTGATATAGATCTTGCTAAACCCTTCAAACGGCTGAGTTTCAGTGAATCCATGGAAAGGTTCGGCAATGACAAGCCTGATCTGAGGTTCGGCCTTGAACTGAAAGAAATGGCTGACCTGGCTGAGAAAGGCACATTCAAGGTCTTTCTTGATGCCCTGAAATCAGGCGGCAGGGTAAAGGCAATCAATGGTAAAGGCATGGCATCCCTTTCAAGGAAAGAGATAGACATGCTGACGGAAGAAGCTGTTTCTTTTGGAGCAAAAGGGCTTGCATGGATAAAGGTAAAGAATGGATTCGAGTCCCCGATAGCAAAGTTTTTCCCTGAGGAGATCCTGAAACAGATGGCCGCAAGGCTTGAGGCAGAGGATGGGGACCTCATGATGTTTGTTGCAGATAGAGGAGAAAGTTGTACATGACGTATTGAGCAGGATGAGGCTCGAACTCGGCAAGCGCTTGAACCTGATTAAGCCGGGGTATGAATTTGTATGGATTACGGATTTCCCGCTTCTTGAATGGAATGACGAGGAAGGCAGGTTCGAGGCGATGCACCATCCTTTCACTTCACCGATGGATGAAGATGTTGAAAAGATGCTCACAGGTGATATCAATAACAGAGACATCATCTCTTCCCTGAAGGCCAAGGCATACGATATTGTCCTGAACGGCTATGAGATCGGGGGCGGCAGCATCCGTATCCACAGGCGCGATGTTCAGAGAAAGATGTTCGAGATGCTCGGGATATCAGAAGAAGATGCGCGAATGAAATTCGGCTTTCTCCTGGATGCGCTCGAATACGGCGCTCCTCCGCATGGAGGCATAGCACTCGGCCTCGACAGACTGGTTATGATTATGGTGGGAGCGTCGTCAATAAGGGACGTAATCGCATTTCCCGAAGACACAAAAGGCATTCTGCCTCATGAGCGGCACCCCTTCAACGGTAGAACCAAAACAATTGCGGGAGTTATACATTAAATTGAACTTGCCGGAAGCGGAAGTATAATAATATAGAAAATGAGACCTTTCACCTCATATATCCTCCGGTTCCTCAGGCATTATCTTCAGTCCTTGGCATAACAGTGGATAGTCATCAGCCATAAGAACTTTTATCACGACCCTCTTATCCTCGCCCCGTCAATACATCTCCCTGTAGACCAGGCATCGTAAAGTAAAATGTTGAGCCTTTGCCGGGTTCCGATTCAACCCAGAGTTTTCCTCCGTGTCTCTCTACGATTTTCTTGCAGATTGCCAGCCCTATGCCTGTGCCTTCATACTCGTCTCTTGAATGAAGACGCCGGAAAACATCAAATATCTTCTCAAAGTATTGAGCCTCAATTCCGATCCCGTTGTCCCTGACTGAAAATACCCACTCATCCCCTTTCTTTTCAAAGGAAACATGAATTCTCGGTATTTCTTTCCCACGGTACTTAATTGCATTTCCAATCAGGTTCTGGAACAGTCTGGAAATCTGGGAAGCGTCGGCGACGACCGAGGGCAAAAGATCATACGTCAGTTCTGTGCCGCTCTCTTCAAGCGCTGCCCTAAGATTAAATACTGCTTCCTCCAGGGCTACTGAGAAGTTTGTAAGTTCAAACGTTCTGCCTTTTGTATCTACCTGTGAATATGCCAGCAGGTCTTTAATGAGCATCTTCATTCTCTCCATCCCATCCACCATGAAATCGAGAAGCTCATCCGCGCTTATTATCAAATCTTCCCCTGTAGCGCTTCTCGAACAGCTTCAGAAACATTGCCATGCCGTTCAGAGGTTCCTGCAAGTCATGAGAGACTGAATAGGCGAACTGCTTCAAATCTGCATTGGAGCGCTTCAGCTCTCCGGCTGATCTCTTTATTTCCTCTTCCACCCGCTTGCGCTCGACTATTTCCCATGATATGTCCCCAAGTAACGAAGCAATTGCAATATCGGTTTCATCATAGTCATCCGGCTTATTCCCAACACCGATGATAGCCACTATCCGATTGTTTCTCAGAATTGGGACAACCATTTCGCGGATGACCGGCGCGTGGCCTGGAGGCATGCCCTTTCTATGAGGCAGGGAAGCATAGTCGTTATGGATTATCGGACGGCGCTCATGCACGCAGTCCGTCCAAACCCCGGCTTGAGCAACAGGGTAGTGACTGCCTTTGCCTTCTGCTTTGCACATGTTCTTGATAGTATTGGTCGACCAGCTCTGCAAGGAAAGCGTTTCGTTATCGGCCTCCATAAAATGATAAAAGCCTATTACGCTGTTTGTCTGAGCTTCGATTTCATCCAGAGCCAACTGAAGCACTTCATCAACAGACAGTGCACTTGCATTGGTTGCGGCCAGAATCCGCAGTTGCGCCTGCAAAACACCTTCTGCACGCTTGCGTTCGCTTATCTCAATGTCTAATTCATCACGCGAAGCAGTGATAAGCTTCAAATCCCGGGTCATTTTGTCAAACGTTCTTGAAAGCTGCCCGATTTCATCCTTCCGATTGCTTCCGATCTTATAGTCCAAATTCCCGCTTCCTACTATCTCAGCTCCTTTAGAGAGAGCTTCAATAGGCGCTGAAATAGACCGCGCAATCGAAAATGCTATAATGACGCACAGAGCAAGAACAATCGTTAGGATTATCGCTACCAGATTTCTCAGCTTTGTCACATCGGCGAATGCTTCTTCGACATCAATTTTAGCCACTATTCCCCAGTCTACGGAAGGTACATAATGCCAGGCCGCGATTACAGGCTTTCCCCGGTAGTCCAACAACCTGCCTGCGCCGTTTCTGCCTTCAACAGCCTTTTGAACAGGCCTGCCAAATTCTGATCCCACAGGTATTCTTCTCATGAGAGCTGTGTTCGGGTCATGCCTTAATGGATTCAAAAACAGGATCTCATTGCCTATTTTCTTTCCCACAAGGGTTTCCCCTGTCTTACCCAAGCCCACAGTCTCCTGAATAAGTTTATAAATCGGTGCCATCTCCACTTCAAAAGCGATGACGCCCTATAAGAAGACTGTTAGAATCAAAGGCAGGTGCAGTAACCAGCATTCTGAATTTGTTGCCGTCCGTTTTGCTTGAAAAGACATCAGAAAAATAGACTCCATTTTTCCCTTCATCAAAAGCCTTTTGTTGAGGGTCAGGAAGTGGATTCAAGAAAATCTTTGGCATTACGTTCAGTGTTACTTGAATAGACAATCCTGCCTTTGGGATCAACCAGCATGATGTCAGACAGGCCCAAAACTGATTGCATCCTCTGTAATTGATCATCGAGATTTTTCTTGGAGGCAAGGAATTGTGGATTCTTCGGATCGTTTGCAAGACTGTTGAGTACAGGAAGGTTCGTCTTGATGTTGTAATAGCCCTGGGCTAATTCTATATCAGCTTTTAGTCCGGCGAAGTATGTCTCTATCTTATCTGCCTTGAAGGCAGCGATCTCCTGCAAATTCTCAAGGCGAGCAGCTTCCAGGGAATTCTTATAATTAGTGAAGGTCAATACGCTGACGAAGAGTACGGGGATAAATGCAATCGCGATAAAAATAATAGTAAGTTTTATTCTTATAGACACAGGAATCCCATCCTCATCAATACGAACAATATCGTTGTGACAGGACAATTTGTCCAAAATAAATATTCAGAACTGTGCAACACTGCAGGATATAGATCGATTTCTGAAGCAAAATCACGGGCAACCTTGATGAGAGTGAAGACGAAGCGGAGGTCTCAGCTTTGAACTTTGCAACGACATTGAAGTCAGATAGGTATTTAAACATAATCACAGGTAGTTTATTTGGATTCAGAAATTGAGCCATATACCTTCCCACAATATATCGGTCAGCAGTGAGGAAATGTCAATCATGCCGCCTTTTAAAAGATGTTTCCACAAGGCCTAATGCAATTAATTCTACAAGATTGTGCGGGATAAAGAAAAGAGATGTCGGCGCCGGACAATACATCAATTGCTTTAATTATGAGTACGGAGCGCAGAGGGCTTTTAGTGCATGAAGCAGAAATCCCGCGACTATTTCAGCGCCCTTATCTGCAGGATTCAGACATCCAGAACTTCCCTGATTGATCAGCCTTGATGTGAATTGAATATTTCATCAAAAAGGAAGGCTATTTTGGTGAATGCACTCAAAACGGCAGGGTCGAAGTGTTCCGGCATTGTCCTTCCATCATCCCTCTGTGATAATTCTGAAGCTTCTTCATGAGTCAAAGCCGACTTGTAAGGTCGTTCACTTCTGAGAGCATCATACTGGTCTACGAGCATAACTATCCTGCCTTCAAGAGGTATCTCTTCCCCCCTTAACCCTCTTGGATACCCTCCACCACACCATCTTTCGTGATGATTCAGCGCAATAGACGCTGCTAACTGTATTGTGGGATTCGACGAATCCGCCAGTATCTGACTGCCAAGGATGGTATGTGTTTTCATTGTCTCAAACTCTTCCGCTGTCAGACTGCCTGGCTTTAAAAGTATATTGTCAGGTATCCCAATTTTTCCAATATCGTGCAATGAGCTTGCAAGGGTTATTGCTTCAACAAAATCGTTATTTGCCTCCAGTGCCTTCGCAATTTCATTTGAATAGTATCCTATCCGGGAAATGTGTGCACCTGTATCGGTATCCCTGAATTCAGCCGCTGCCGATAATCGCCGTATTATCTCCACGTTCATATTCTTGACTGCAGCAACAGTATCAGCTAATTCTTTTGTCCTACGCATAACGGTATCTTCGAGCATGATGTGATAATTTTGTTCGATCTCTCTGAGCCTGTAATATTCAACTGCTTTCTTTATCACCTGGATAAGATGAGATGCTTTATACGGTTTTGTTACAAAATCAAAGGCACCCGTTTTTATCGCCTCAATAGCAATATCAAGTTCGGCATATGCGGTCATTAAAATTACGGGGACTTGAGGATAAGCCTGACGGATTTTATCGAGAAGCTCGATTCCTGAAATGCCGGGCATGTTGATATCTGTCAAAACAACGAGAATTCCGCTCGCTTGCAATTGAGCAAGAGCCTCTTCCGCGTTTTCGCAAGAGATAACAGAAAATCCGTGAGCGCTGATCACTGAGGAAGTAGATTCACGAACATCGGTGTCATCATCAACAACAAGAATCTTTCCTCCAATATCAGCGCTCATTAGTCCGCTCTCTCCAGCGCTTTCCTCAAAAGCTCGGTTTTTAGCGCTCTGCTCGTCAACTTTGGATAATTGAATCATCTTGCACTCTCCTGAACGTTTCTTGTCTCTTAAAAAAATCTTTCTTACTAAAGAATAGCTCAATTTGCGAAATAATCAATCCTACGCAGGTAGGGCAACAAAGCAAGGGTCTTTCATAACTGAGGTTCGCAAAGTTGCAATCGCAGCGCTTATTACCTTCACCTTGTCAAGCAAGAGCGCACAAGGGTATAATTTTTCATCCCGGGAATTTCATGTTAAAGTAAATCATGTCATTTAAAGACGTCATCGGACAGGACAAGGCAGTAGGCATCCTTCTCAGAACCATACAGAGAGGGAGGGTGCCGTCATCTTATATCTTTGCAGGAGAATCAGGGATAGGGAAAAGACTTGCCGCCCTCAACCTTGCTAAAGCTCTGAACTGCGTCGGCAAAGAGCCCTCAGCAGAAAACATGGGATTGCTCGACAATGCCGTCTCTCCTTCCGGCGGGCCGGATTCTGAGATTGACGCCTGCGATGAGTGTTCCTCGTGCCTGAAAATAGACAAGGGTATTCATCCTGATTTCCTCATGATTGCCCCTGAAAGCGGTCAGATCCGGATTGAAGAGATACGTGCAATAGATGATGCTCTGTCCCTTAAGGCATTTGAGGGACGGTATAAGGTTGTAATTGTGGATGACGCGGACACCATGAACCAGTATGCCGCAAATGCGTTTCTTAAAACACTTGAAGAGCCGCCTGAAGACAGCCTGATTGTCCTGATATCGTCAAACCCGGATCATCTGCCTGATACCATAAAGTCCCGGTGTTCCCGCGTAAACTTTACTCCTCTCTCTGATGAATCCTGCGCAAAAGTCATAGAAAAAGTCATCGCCCGGCAGTTGTCCATAAGTTCGCAGAGCAAGAAGAAAAAAGATGATGCATCAAAGGCTTCCGGCCTCCCGGACCCGCGGACTGTTTCATTGCTTGTCCGGCTTTCGATGGGTCGGCCCGGATATGCCGTATCAGAAGGCCTGCTTGAGGAGAGAGAATGGTTTTTCGGACTCCTCAAAGGAATGCTTCATACTGAAAAGGACAGCTGGAGTTCAAGAGAAGAGATGGAGCGCTGGTTTGACTTCATGCTCCTTCTGCTCCGGGACATGACTGTCTTAAAGATCACGGATGACGAATCCTCATTGATCAACAGAGACATGAAAGAATACATAAATAAATTGAGCAGTTCTATGGACTTAAAGGTTATAATAGAAATTTATATGAAACTGAATGCCTTACGGGGTTATTCCAATTTTAATCTAAATAAATCCCTTACATGGAACTATGCAGGTTCGCTATTGAGGGCAAGGATGGATATCGCGAATGCCTGATATTGTAGGAATAAGGTTCAAACCCTGCGGAAAGATCTATGACTTCGAGACGAATGAAGCCGGTCTGCGCAAGGGAGATCTTGTCGTAGTGGAATCCGAACTCGGACTGAACATCGGCACCGTTGTTCATGAAACGCCGGACAGTCGAAGAATCCGACAGGAAACTGAAGAAAATTATACGCAAGGTCAGTGAGGAAGACCTTAAGCAGCAGGAAGAGAATAAAAAGCTTGAACAGGAAGCAAAGGTCTATTGCCTCGAGAGGATAATGGCGCGGGGCCTGCCCATGAAGCTCATCAGCACCGAGGCTACTCTCGACAAAAAGCGCATTATTTTCTATTTTACCGCTGAGAAAAGGATCGACTTCAGGGAACTGGTAAAGGATCTTGGCCTCACGTTTCAAGACACGGATAGAGATGCGCCAGATAGGGGTAAGGGACGGCGCCAGGATAATCGGCAGTTTAGGCGTCTGCGGGAGGGAACTCTGCTGCGCAAAGTTTCTCATAGCCTTTGAACCCATCTCCATCAAGATGGCCAAAAAGCAGGAACTCGTTCTTAATACAGGTAAGCTGTCAGGAGTCTGCGGAAGGCTTATGTGCTGTCTGGGCTATGAATATTCCGAGCACCATGCCGGGGACAAGACCCTTCCCGAAGAAGAGACCATATCAGTTGCAGAAGAAGAACAGATGGAGGAAGTTGTTGTGGCATCAGCCGACATTCCTGAAGAGGCGGAACTGACGATGAGGGATGACGGCCCTATGCCGGAGGGACCACAGGAAACAGACAAGAAACAGCTGCCCGGAACCCAGGCAAAAAAAGATAAGAACCGCAAATGGCACCCGAAACGAAGAAGGCGCAAATTCAATCAAAAGAAGAACACACCGTAGATGAATAAGTTCTATATAACAACGCCGATCTATTATGTGAATGATGTCCCTCATATCGGGCATGCTTATACAACAGTCGCAGCCGACATCCTCTCCAGGTATAACAGGCTCAAAGGCAAAGAGGTTTTTTTCCTTACAGGCACTGACGAGCATGGGCAAAAGGTCGAAAAGGCGGCAAAAGAAAAAGGCCTGAGCCCAAAAGAGCATGCCGACCGTATGGTTGAGAATTATAAGACCCTGTGGGCAAAACTGGACATACGATATGACGCCTTCATCCGGACGACGGACGATGGTCACAAGAAGGTAGTGCAGGACATTCTGCAGGACCTTTACAATAGGGGCGAGATCGAAAAGAGGCTGTATTCAGGGTGGTACTGTGTCCCGGATGAACGTTTCTGGACGGAGAAAGAAGTTGTCGAAGGCAAATGTCCGGATTGCAAAAGGCCTGTTGAAGAGATAACCGAAGAGAACTACTTTTTCCTGATGTCGAAATACCAGGAAAGGCTCATCCGCTATATCGAAGAGAATCCTTATTACATCTTGCCTGAGACAAGAAGGAACGAGGTCCTCGGCTTTCTCAGGAATAACCCTCTCGGCGACCTCTGTATCTCACGTCCGAAGCAGCGGCTCTCTTGGGGCATTCCGTTGCCTTTCGATGACAATTTCGTGACCTACGTGTGGTTCGATGCCCTTACCAATTATTACTCTGCCACAAAATATCTGGCGCCCGGGAATCTCTCTCACGGGGACTGGTGGCCGGCTGACCACCATCTTATCGGCAAGGACATACTGACAACCCATGCCATTTACTGGTCTGCCATGCTCATGGCCCTTGGGTTGCAGCTTCCCCGAAACATCTTTGCGCACGGCTGGTGGACAGTCCAAGGCAAGAAGATGTCAAAATCTCTCGGCAATGTTGTCGACCCAAACCAGATGGCGGACCAGTTCGGGGTTGATGCCTTCAGATATTTTCTGTTCAGGGAAGTGAGCTTCGGACTTGACGGAGATTTTTCGGTGCAGGCATTGACGCAGCGTTTCAACACGGACCTTGCCAACGATCTCGGGAACCTTGTGAGCCGCGCTCTTACGATGATCGAAAAATACCGGGATGGCATAGTGCCTGGACCGGTTGCGGGCAAAGACAGGGAGGGCCTTGAGAATAAGATCAAGGCCTGGTTTACAGATCCGGAAGCGGGACTCCTGGCAAGCTTCGACAAACACCTGAATTATCTTGAGCTTCATATAGCTCTGGCACATCTTTGGACTTTTATCAATCAACTAAATGAATACATTCAGCACGCCGTTCCATGGAAAGAAACCGATCAGGACACGCTTTCGAATACCCTTTACACCCTTGCGGAATCCCTGAGACTTGTATCTCTCTTCCTCTATCCATTTATGCCTTCGACAGCCGAAAAAATCTTCCAACAGCTCAATCTCGAAGGAGAGTTGTCAGGGGCCGACATCATCAGTGACTCAAAATGGGGCGGGCTGAAACCCGGAGGCCGTATCAATAAAGGACAGGGCCTGTTCCCCCGTATAGAGAAAAAGAAACAATAGCTCCTATCATGCCAGATATTCTAAATCGCGGGGAGAACAAGGCATATGGCTTGATTTCTGAAGCAAATCACGGGCAACCTTGAGGAGACCGAAGACGAAGCGGAGGTCTCAGTTCCGAATTTTGCATTAACATTGATGTCAGATAAAGATTTGAACACAAACACAGGTAGTTTTTTGATTCGGAAATTGGGGCATATACCTGTCCAACAATATTTTGGTCAGCAATGAGCCCTATAGAACATAGAACTGTTCTTGACTTCAAAAGAATCTCTCGGATAATATTAAGGTATCTAAAATATTCGATACACCAATATGACAATTGCAATAGGCTCTGATCATGCAGGGGTGGAACTCAAGAAAGAGCTTCTCTCGCTGTTTAATAAACTCCAGATTCAATTTGTTGACTTTGGGACAGACAGCCCTGAATCGGTAGACTATCCTGATTTTGGCGAAAAGGTATCGGAAGCGGTATCTTCAGGCAAAATGGAAAGAGGTCTTCTGATCTGCGGCACAGGCATTGGGATGTCCATCGTCGCGAACAAGTTTCCCGGAGTGAGGGCATCTTTATGCAATGACCTGTTTACTGCAAAGATGAGCAGGATGCACAACGATGCCAATATCCTTGTCATCGGCGGACGCGTTGTCGGCAAGGACCTTGCCAAAGAGATCGTCAGGACATGGGTCAGCACCCCTTTTGAAGGAGATCGGCACCAGAGGAGACTCGATAAAATATCAAGGATAGAGGAACGTTTAAAGAATCATGGCATTTGAAAATCTAAAAAAATCAGACCCTGAAGTATTTGAAGCCGTTGCAAAAGAGCTTGAACGGGAGCAGAAAAACATTGTTCTCATAGCCTCTGAAAACTATGCGAGCCCTGCCGTTCTTGAAGTGCAGGGTTCCGTCTTTACCAATAAATATGCTGAGGGTTATCCCGGCAGGAGATACTACGGCGGATGCGAATACGCAGATGTCATAGAGACTCTGGCTGTCGGCAGGGCCAAGCAGCTCTTCGGCGCAGACCATGTCAATGTGCAGCCGCATTCAGGCTCGCAGGCGAATATGGCGGTCCTGTTCTCCGTGCTGAAACCCGGGGACACGATACTGAGCATGAGCCTGAGTCATGGAGGCCATCTGTCCCATGGCGCGTCTGTCAACTTTTCAGGGATCTTTTACAAGATAGTTTTTTACGGGGTCAACAGGGAGACCGGCTACATCGACTATGAAGAAGTAAGACGTCTTGCCCTCGAAAACAAACCGAAAATCATACTGGTCGGAGCGAGCGCTTATTCGCGGACGATTGATTTCAAGGTCTTTTCCGATATTGCGAAAGAGGCAGGCTCTTACCTCATGGCGGATATAGCCCATATCGCCGGCCTTGTTGCGGCAGGACTGCATCCCTCCCCCATCCCTCATGCGGATTTTGTGACCACAACTACCCACAAGACCCTGAGAGGACCGAGGGGCGGTATGATCATGTGCAGATCCGAATTCGCTAAAGCGATAGACAAGACCATTTTCCCTGGAATACAGGGCGGCCCGCTCGTTCATGTCATAGCTGCAAAGGCTGTGGCCCTGAAAGAGGCCCTAACCCAGGAGTTCAAAGACTATCAGGCGATGGTAATAAAAAATGCCCGGAAACTGGCCGATGAACTCGCGAAAAAGGATTTCAGGATAATCTCGGGCGGCACGGACAACCATCTTATGCTTGTAGATTTGAATAACAAGGGGATTACCGGCAGGGAGGCAGAAGAAGCCCTCGGGAAAGCCAGAATAACAGTCAATAAGAACGTAATCCCCTATGACGAAAGACCTCCTACGGTAACAAGCGGGGTCAGACTTGGCACACCATCTGTCACCACAAGGGGAATGATTGAGACCGATATGGTCGAGATTGCCGAAATAATGTCTTCAGTCCTGCAGAACACTACGGACACAGATGCAATCTGCGTGCTGAGAAACAGGGTTGAAACCCTTTGTAAAAGGTTCCCGATATACCAGGAAAATCTCGAAATCCTAAACTCTAAATTCTAATCTCACGATTTGATGTCGCAAAAATTGTCCGGCTGCAAGAATAAAAGAGTTTTTTGTTTAGGATTTAGAATTTAGGATTTAGAATTTAATTATGAAGTGTCCATTCTGCAGCAATCTTGAAGACAAGGTCATTGATTCCCGCACCAGCAGGGAAGGCGACGCCATCCGCCGCAGGCGCGAATGTCTGAAATGCGGCAAGCGTTTCACGTCATACGAACGGGTAGATGACATTATCCCCATGGTGGTCAAGAAAGACGGCAGGCGTGAGCCCTTTGACCGGATGAAAGTCCTTACCGGCCTGAAAAAGGCTTGCGAGAAAAGACCGATCGGCATGGAAACCCTTGAAGGCATTACAGATTCCATCGAAAAGAAGCTGATCGGTCTTGGAGTCAAGGAAATTCAGAGCACATGGATCGGAGAAGAGGTAGTGGGCTCTCTGAGGGAACTCGACAAAGTTGCCTACGTCAGATTCGCCTCAGTCTACCGCCAGTTCAAGGACATCAATGAGCTGATGAATGAAGTAAAGACCCTCTTTGAGCACAAATAAAGTCTCTTCTGTAAACTGCTATGTTGATACAATCTCATCCACGTTCTTATACTCATACCCCATTGATTCAGCCAGTGCCTTGTGTACGATATGCCCTTTGAAAGTATTCAGGGAACTCTTTATTGCCGCGTCTTCACGTACAGCGGGTTCAATACCTCTGTCGGCCAGTGTCTTTATATAGGCGGTTGTAACATTTGTCAGGGCTATAGTTGAAGTCTTTGGATATGCTCCGGGCATATTGGCAACCATATAGTGCACAATCCCATCGACTTCATAAATAGGATTGTCATGGGTAGTGGGCCTTGAGGTCTCAAAACACCCTCCCTGGTCAACAGATACATCTATGATCACTGCGCCCTTTTTCATAGTCTTCAGCATCTCCCTCTTTATCAGCAACGGCGTCTTTCCGCCGGGTATCAGCACAGCTCCGATGATAATGTCCGCTCTCTTTATCTCTTCTTTTATATTATGCACGGTGACGGGCAGCGTCTTGACCCTGCCCATGAACATTTCATCTATCTTCCGGAGTTTATCCATCCTTTGGTCCATGACAACCGTATCCATCCCGAGTCCGACACAGTCACGCGCAGCATTCGTACCGACAACGCCGGCACCCAGTAACAGGACATTGGCGGGTTCGACCCCAAGAATACCTGTCGGCAAAAGCCCTTCTCCGCCGTGAATCCTCTGAAGATAGTAGGCGCCCATCAAGGGAGCCATTCTCCCTGCAATCTCGCTCATAGGCGCAAGGAGAGGAAGCCGCCGTCCTTCTGCAGAGTCTCATACCCGAGTGCGGTGATTTTCTTTTTCAGGAGCAGATCAACAAGCTCGCGTACCGCTGCGAGATGCAGAAAAGTGAAGATGGCCTGTCCTTCTCTGAACAGTTCATACTCTTCAGGCAAAGGCTCCTTGACCTTGACAATAAGATCTGATCTATCAAAGAGTTCAATCTTATCGACTATCACAGCGCCCGCATCAAGATATTTCTCATCCGGGAAATCGCTGCCTTCGCCCTGCTCCTCTTTCAACGAGAATAATGTGATTATCCGCCTTGATTTCCTCAACGCCGTAAGGTGTTATGCCGACCCTGTATTCGCATTTCTTTGATTTCCTTCGGGATCCCTATTATCATTCAGAACTCCTTTTAACGTTATCGAAGCATAATTCTGAATTATTATAACAGGATAGGCCAAAGGTTTTTACCATCCCTTTCCTCAACAGATTCCAAATCGCCGGAAAGGGGAGATAATGGCTCGACTTCTGAAGCAAAATCACGGGTAACTTGATGAGACCGAAGACGAATCTGCCTTCGTTATTCCATCCAAGCAGGCAGTAATATGGATTTTCAAAAATCTTTACGCAGCTCCTTGGTGAGACGCCTGATATCTGTTTTGCCAGATATATTCTCTTTGTATTGCGGCTTGATTTCCATGATAACTAAATCCTGCATTGTAAAGGTTTTGAAAATCCATATTACTGCCGGAAATCTAACCGGAAACTCTCCGAATCGAATTCTTTGTCTACATATTTTCACATATGCTAAAATATCCACCTGTCATGTATAACCCCCTGAACAACAAATATGAGATCCTCAAGACCCTGCGGACTGTCTTCGGGTTTCAGACATTCCGTCCTAATCAGGAAGGCATCATCGGAAGCATCCTGGATAAGCAGGACGTCTTTGCTGTAATGCCCACGGGCGGCGGAAAGTCTCTCTGCTACCAGCTGCCTGCACTGATGATGAATGGGACCACCATCGTTATCAGCCCCTTGATCTCACTTATGAAAGACCAGGTTGACGCTGCACTGGAAAACGGCATACCAGCCGCTTTCATGAACAGCTCTCTCAGCTCGGAGGAAATTTCCGGCGTATACCAGAAAATGAAATACAATAAAATAAAACTGCTTTACATAGCCCCTGAAAGGTTTGCGATGCAGCATTTTCTTGAGACCCTGAAAAACCTGCCGGTCTCTTTTTTTGCAATAGACGAGGCGCACTGTGTCTCAGAATGGGGGCACGATTTCCGTCCGGATTATCTGGCCCTGTCCATCATACCAAAAATGTTTCCCGGTGCTCCGGTTGCGGCCTTTACTGCAACAGCCACGCGAAGGGTGCAGGAGGATATAATCAGCAGGCTCGGCCTGAGGTCTCCAAACGTCATCAGGGCATCATTTAACCGTCCCAACCTCTTTTACGAAGTAAAAAGCAAATCACGAGCGGACCAGCAGATACTCGAATTTCTCAAAGAACATTCCGGCGAATCCGGCATCGTCTACCGGACAACCCGCGATTCAGTGACGGACACTGCCGAATTCCTGACATCCAAGGGGATAAAGGCACTGCCGTATCATGCAGGGTTAGGCGGCGACGAGAGGACAAGGAACCAGGATGCCTTTAACAGGGACGAGATTTCCGTAATTGTGGCAACTATCGCCTTTGGGATGGGTATTGATAAATCCAACGTCCGCTTTGTCGTGCATGCAGATCTGCCCAAAAACATCGAGGGTTATTATCAGGAGACCGGGCGCGCCGGCCGTGACGGCGAGCCTGCCCATTGTCTTTTACTCTTCAGCAGGGGGGACATCCCGAAAATCCGCTACTTTATTGACCAGATAACTGACGACGACGAGCGTTCTGTTGCCCTGGAGAAACTGAACCAGATGGCGGGGTTCGCGTCTCACAATGTCTGCAGACGAAAACAGCTCCTGAATTTCTTCGGTGAAGAATATCTTTCGGAAAACTGCGGGACGTGCGATATCTGTTCCGGTACTGTAGAACAGATAGACGTTACTGTCGACGCTCAAATAGCGATGTCGGCAGTGTCGAGGACCCAGCAGAGATTCGGCGCCGGTCATATTGTTGATATTGTGACAGGCGCTGATACAAAACGTATCCGCGAACTCCGGCACAATGAAATCAAGACCTACGGAGCAGGCCGGGACAAGGACAAGAAACACTGGCGTTTCATCATCGATGAACTTCTTGCACAGGAGGCATTGCATCAGGATGGTGAAAAGTATCCTGTCTTGAAGTTGACTCAAAAGGGTCTGGAGATTCTCTTCGGCAAGGCGCAGATTCTCGCGCTGAAGAAAGAGACTGTGAAACCAAAGAAAGGCTTTATCAACGGATACGGCATCAGCGCATGGATATGACGAGACGCTTTTTGAAAGACTTCGTACTGTGCGAAAGAATCTGGCTGAAGAACAGCAAGTGCCGCCCTACGTGGTATTTTCCGACAAAACTCTCCACGAGATGTGCAGATTTCGCCCTGTCACTTCATTTGATATGAGAAATATCAGCGGTGTGGGAGATGCGAAACTCGACAGGTACGGTGAATTCTTCATCCGTGAAATACAAAACCATCTGGATGAAAATCCCGATGTTTCATCCACCGGAAGACAAACCAGGCCTACCGGGGGCAAACTGGAAAATAAGGAGAAAAAGGGCGAGTCCGTCGAAAAGACCTATGAACTGTATCAAAAAGGGCTTTCGATGGGAGAGATTTCAAAACAGCGCAACCTCGCCCGGTCGACAATTGCCGTGCATCTTGAACAGCTGATTCAAAACGGCTACGATATTGACATAGACAGGTTTGTAGATCCTTATGAAGCGGATGGAGATTGAGAGGCTTTTCCTTGAGCTGGGGCAATGGACGCTTGCTCCTGTGGTAGAAAAATCCGATGCCGTAGGCTATGAAGAGGCGCGCCTGGTAAGGGCACACTTGTTACGCAGGAATCAGGATATGAATAGCAATGACAAATCTAGACAACAGAACTCTTGAGGTAGTTCACAGAGCACATGACCTTTTCATTGAAAGGGGCCTGACCCTGTCTGTTGCAGAGTCCTGCACCGGCGGACTGATCAGCCATTTTTTGACGCTGCTCCCCGGCGCAAGCGCCTTTTTCAGGGCCGGAGTTGTATCTTATTCGGAAGACATGAAAAAGAAGATCCTGGGTGTCTCTTCCGATGTCATTTCATCATACGGTGTTGTCAGCGAGCAGACTGCAAGAGAAATGGCTGAGAAGGTCAGGGTTTTAACAGCCACTGATTTTTCTGTTTCGACTACGGGGAATCTCGGCCCGGATGTCCTTGAAGGAAAAGGAAAAAGGGCTTGTTTATATAGCGGTCGGCAAGGAAGGCCGGACCTTTGCGAAAGAGTTGAGATTGAAGGGAAACAGGGAACAAAATAAAGAAGAGGCTGCGCTGGAGGCTTTAAGTTTTCTGATTGAAATTGCAGTGGGATAAATTCTCAAGCTTCCCTTGATATAATACTGAATATTTCACGTAACAGTGTTATAACACCACAGGAAATAAAAAAAATTAACCAATAAATTTATTCGCAATAAAAACAAGAAATTATTTCCTTGACAATATATTCAAAAGCTAATATATTTAGTAATATGAATATATTAAAGGAGTAGGAATATGATTTCATTGGGTCAGAAAGTTGAGCTTTTAAAGGTTATTGCCCACCCTGTCAGAATCCGTATACTTGAGGAGTTGGCAAAAGGAGTCAAGTGCGTAAGTGATTTTGAGGACTTTCTTGAACTGAGACAGCCGAATATATCCCAGCATTTGTCCCTTCTCAGACAATCTGGCATTGTTGATTACTACGTTGATGGAAGGCTGAGATGTTATTTCCTTGTAAACCCGTTCATTCCTGACCTCTTAGAACTCCTCAAAAAAGATTACCGTGAAACGATCCCCCCACCAGCATGTTGTCCTGTTACAAAGAAGGGCGTGTATCCTGGCAAAAGGAAGAGATAAGCATGAGGTAAAGATAGGGTGTAACTACGAGTATGAAGATAGGAATTATCAGATGCCAACAAACTGAAGAGCTGAATATTGTGTCTAAAAACATTTCAGCAAAATATTTTTTATGAATTGAAAAAGGAGGTATGCTATGAATATTCTTTTCATTATTTCCACAAGTGATGCTGAAACGATTTTCAATGCAATGAGACTTGCCAACGTAGCTGTTAGCAAAGGCGATGAAGTCAGTGTATTCATGCTTGGCAAGGGAGTGCTGTTTGAGCAAAGCGGGAACGAGCAGTTCAATGTCCAGGAACAAGTCGATCAGTACAAGGGCAATATGTATGTTTGAGGGGTGTGCATGAAATCCCACGGTCTTGTGGGAGCAAAGGTTTGTCCAATTGGGTTTATGAATGATCTTTATGAGTTAGTTATTGAAGCAGATAAAGTACTCACATTTTAAATATACAATACGGGTATAAAATATAGGTGAACACGGCGGATTAGCACGTTAACCACAAGGAGGATCAAATGAAAAGAGTATTTATTTTGTCCATTGCGGTAATCGCCTTAATCACAGGAGGGCAATGTGAATGACGTGATCGAGGCAATAAAGAACAGAAGGTCCGTGAGATCTTATGACGCCAGGCCGGTTCCACGGGATTTGATTAATAAAGTAATAGAGGCAGGAAATGAAGCCCCGTCCGCAATGAACAGTCAGCCCTGGAGGTTTGTTATTGTTGAGGATCAAGAGGCAAAAAGAAAACTCCTGCGAGCTGCTTTGCCGAATGCGAGGAAGATCCTTGAGATGGTTAAAGAGGCAGATCCGGTTAGATATGACTCGATCAGCAAGAGGTATAAAGAACTGAAGGACCCTGTTTACTACTCTGCTCCCGCTATTATTTTTGTCATTGGGTCCGGCCGTTACGCCCGCCATTCGTGTCCTCTTGCCTGTGAGAATATGATGCTCGCGGCTCATTCTTTAGGTCTTGGAAGCTGCTGGGTCGGTTTTGGCGCCATGGTGACAGATGATCCGGAAGTTAGAAGCATCCTTGCGCTAAAGGGGGATGAAATGATATTTGGTCCTATACTTCTTGGCTATCCAAAGGGGAAGACTGAGCGACCCGCCAAGAAAGAACCAGCGGTTAAGTGGATATAGAGTGGTTTTTCAGATCTCTCTGTCATCCGGGAGCGCTGTTCTAATACTTCCCTGAGATATCGCCCTTCATTCTCTCGAATTCTTCTTTGGTAATCTCTCCTCTTGCATATCTCTTGTTCAGAATATCGAGAGCTGTCTCTTCCTTCCCATCCTTTTTTGAGCCTGCCGCAATTACTTTAACGAGGTAAACAACCCCAAGGATAATGAGCACCCAGAAGAGAATTGTAAAAATCCATCCGAACCCATAGCCCATTCCCCACCCATAGTAGTCATGCATCATATGTCCTCCGTTCATATCTTAACGTCTCCTATGAATACTGCTGTCTTCTCTGTCTCTTTGCGAAAATGAGGTTTTCTAATGTATATCCTGTTTCAAGTTGCTTCCTCGACACATGGATTCCATATTATTAGCAAACAGGATACCACATTGCAATTCATTGTTTTTATTGCCGCTTTTGATCGATAGGAATATTCACACAGGAAAATATGCCTCATGTTGCGGCATATCGCCCTGCGGAAATATTACATAACAGATGAGACAGTCGCGAAAGATAATTCCACAACCATTCAGATTTCAGACAAGATGCAATTTATTGCAGGGTCTTTTTCTTGAATTTCAGATACAACGCTTCAACCTTATTTCTGGCCCAGGGGGTTTTTCTCAGAAACTGCAAACTGGACTTTATGCTTGGGTCGTTATTAAAACACCTGATGTTGATGATTCTTCCCATTTCATCCCAGCCATAATGCCCGACCAGTTGAGCAAGAATCATTTCCAGGGTAATACCGTGAAGAGGATTGTTGGGTTGTTGGTCGCTCATGTCTCGGACTGATAGACAGATAATTACCGCTTTCAGTACCGCTTCATTCCGTGAATACTGAAAACATAACGCTTTGAAGATTCAACATATGACTATTAGCTGAGATGTTTATTGACTAGTTTAGTCATCTCGAACATTGAGACCTGCTTCTTCCCGTCGAATACCGCCAGAAGGTTCTCATCCGCATTGATATTCCTCTTGTTCGCCGCATCCTGGAGATTATTCTTCTTTATGTATTCCCATAGCTTCTTGGTCATTTCCGACCTTGGAAGAGGTTCATTCCCCACTATCTTGGCCAGCGCCTCGCTGGGTTTCATAGGCTTCATAAATGCTGAGTTGGAGGTTCCTTCCTTTACAGCTTTTGTCTTCTTTTCTGCCATTATTCTTCTCCTTATGTTTACGTGTCTATGGTCTTAATTCCTGAGTTTCAGGATGTTGCTGAGTGCGAATAAGCGTCATTCCACAACTTCGCAGCGGAATGACGCTTATTCGAAATTATCCTATAGTCTACAAACTATTTTTTCTTATGAGTCGCACAGAATTTCGACTTCCCGGTTGCAGAATTCTTACATGCTTTTCCTTCTTTGGTTTTTGCAGCACACTTTGCCTTCTTTTCCATTTCACTTTCCCCCTTCTTTCTAAAATAGATTAGAACTGCTGTTCACAGTATATCATAAATTGCGTCTCCTATGAGACATCAAAAAACTCAGTTCGTTTTTTGATTCAGAAATTGAGTCATATACCTTTCCAATAATATTTGGAACAGCAATGAGAGTAAATATGTTTTTGTGATAAACTAGGACGTATTAAATTGCTGCTTTATCCGGCCTGAAATTATTAATATAACGATTATGGTTAACAGGGAAATTAAGGACGAAATAGAAAAACTTGTTAAGGATCTGAATTACCATAGTTACCGCTACTATGTCCTTGATTCACCTGTCATCTCTGATGAAGATTACGACCGGATGTATTTCCACCTGAAAAAGCTTGAAGAAGAGTCTCATTATGTTCTCCCCGATTCCCCCACACAAAGGGTCGGCGCACCTCCCCTCGACAAGTTTGAGAAAGTAAAGCACACGGAACCCATGCTCTCCCTTGACAATGCCTTTTCTTCTGAAGATCTTGCAGAGTTTGATAAGAGGATCAGGAGACTTCTCAAATCAGATGATGATATTGAATATACAGTTGAGCCTAAGTACGACGGCCTTGCAATAGAACTGACTTACAGAGACGGGCTGCTTTTCAAGGCGTCAACAAGAGGCGACGGCTATGAGGGAGAGGATGTCACCACGAATATCAGGACGATCAAATCAGTGCCTATAAAGATCAGCGAGGCGAGCCTGCCGGACGAAATCGACATCCGGGGCGAAGTATATATGGATATCGCAGACTTTGAGAAACTGAACAACGAGAGGGAGAGAAACGGCGAACCTTCGTTTGCCAATCCAAGGAACGCTGCTGCCGGTTCTGTGAGGCAGCTTGATTCGAATATCACCGCATCTCGCAGGCTCCACCTTTCCTGCTACGGGTTGGGTTCGGTGAAAGGGATAGATTTTAAAAGCCAGTCCGATTTTATCAAGTGGCTTGAGAAGGCCCGGTTCCCTATACCCGCTGCTGTAAAAATCGTTAAGGGCATCGATAAGGTTACAGAAGTTATCAGGGAGATTGAAGAGCAGCGCAAAAAGTACTCTTTTGAGACGGATGGCGCCGTTGTAAAGGTAAATGACTTCGGACTGCAGAAACTGCTGGGCATGAAGACGAGGGAACCCCGATGGGCTATGGCTTACAAATTCGCCGCGCATCAGGGCATTACTAAGATAAAGGATATTCAGGGCAGTGTCGGAAGAACAGGCGTCATAACTCCATTTGCCGTTATTCGATCCTGTCAGGATCGGGGGCGTTACAGTGTCCCGTTCCACACTCCATAACTGGGATGAGATGGAAAGAAAGGATATCCGGATAGGCGATACCGTTGTTGTTGAGAGGGCGGGTGACGTCATACCCCATGTCATTGCTGTCATCAAGGACCAAAGGACCGGCGCAGAGAAACCCTTTCCTGTTCCTGAGCACTGTCCTGTATGCGGGTCCAGGGTTGTCAGGGAAGAAGGAGAAGTAGCTGTCCGGTGCATCGGCCTGAATTGTCCGGCCCAGGTTCAGGAGAAGATATTCCATTTTGCTTCAAGGGGCGCACTGGATATAGACGGTCTTGGCGAAAAGAGTATTGAACTGCTTTATTCCCGGGGGCTCGTGCATAATTTTGTAGATATATTCCGACTAAAAAAAGAAGACCTGCTCGGTCTTCCCAGGTTCGCGGAGAAATCGGCGCTGAATCTCATAGATGCCATCGAAAAGGCAAAGGATGCCACTCTTGCAAGATTCATCTTTGCGCTCGGCATCCTGCATGTGGGTGAATACGCATCAAGACTACTCGCAAAGAATTTCAAAACTCTTGATGACCTCTATCAAGTAAAGGCAGAGCGGGTCATGCAGATCAAACAGATTGGGGATAAGATAGCCCAGTCTCTTTCTGAATTTTTTAATGACCCCGAAAATTTACGCACGCTCGATACTCTGAAATCATTAGGTCTGCATCTGACAAATCCTGATTTTTCAGAAAATAGCAAATCCGAGAAATCGCTTGAGGGCCTTACGTTTGTTATCACCGGGACATTGCCGAAGTCAAGAGATGAAGTCGAAGAGTTGCTTGAGAACCTCGGCGGCCGTGCTGCCTCATCCGTATCCAAAAGCACGAGTTATGTTGTCGTTGGAACAGAACCGGGCTCCAAGCTCGGGAAGGCGATGAAGCTCGGGATAAAGACTATCTCTTACGACGAACTGATGGGGATAATAGAAAACCGAAGAAGCTGATAAAGGAACCGTCCATACCTGCCAGATACCCACACTCCGATTCACTGAAGAGCCATGTCCCTTATCGGATTACATAATTTTCCCCATGATTTCTTCCTCTATCTGCTTTGCAGCCAGTTCCGGTTCCGATTGATTCTTCCGATAAATAGCAAGCAGCCTCTCAGCATAGTCCTCGGCAGTCCTGTACCCTGAGAGCCTGGTTCTGTCAATCTCCTCCCATTCACCGGTCTCGGAAAATCTCTGAAATGCCCCGACCATCTCGGGGAATATGATTTTCCTGAAGCCGCTCAGAAATACGTTGTAAAAGCCCAACGAACCTGCGTTCCTCTTTTCAATAATATGCTTCAGCATACCTTTTTCAGCGGTATCTGAAAGGATATCTTTGACCGCACGGGCAAAGACTTCGGACTGGCTGTGCGGAAGGCTTGTCAGAAAGGTCTTCCAGATTTCGCCGAGTCTTCTTCCCTCATATGCCTCGCCAAGTTCGTGATGGATATAGGTCTCTGCTTCGGAGAGGGCAATCTGAGTGATTTTCTCATACGTGCCATCGCCTATCTCGTCCTTTTGTGAAATTCCGTATTGCGAGAATGCAAAGGAGAGTTTACATTTCGTCTTTTTGTGTCTCAGCTCTTCAAATCTGTTCCAGAGCAGGAGCCGGGTCAGATCGACCCGCGCGATGATCACATTGCCCTGCAGCATGGCAGGATAATCCGAGAGGTCCCTGGCATACTCAGTACCGGCGACATACACATCGAACCCATCTACTTTTTTATGAGATATAATGTCCGTCACAAAGAAGACCGGCTTCATATAGAGGCCGAAACCGGCGCCGTAAAGCAGGCCCGCTCCGTTCAGGACTGCGTTTATTTTTTCTACCTCAAATGGTCTGTAGACATCACCATTTACGGAAATATCTTCAAGGGCTCTGCTCTCAATCTCTCTCCAGAGTGTTTCTCTTTCTGTTATCCAGTCTCCGACGTCTTTTTGCAGTAGCCCTTCCCACGGCTTTAATCCCTTTTCAGCACGATACAATTCGCGCAGTCTCAGGAGAAGACCGCACAGTGAATACGAACCCCAGTATTTAGCGTCGGAAATGTTGCAGTTTGTTTTGATCTGCAAACATATTTTCTGAATATCTATTGCCTGCATGCCTTATGATATTCTAACAGATGGTTTATAGAATATGATTTTTGAATCATGCTATGATAACTAAAAAACACTTGTCAGTCCCTGACAGTAAGGAACCGATTCCATGCCTTTGATGTCTGTTAACAGGTCAAAAAAAGCCACGGTCATATTTCTCATCGGCCTTTTCATCACCCTGTTATTCGCTGTACTTATGTCGATCAAATTGTCCGCCCTTGAGATACTCGAAGACAAGATGTACGACCTCCGGTTCAAGATCATGGGTCCTACAAAAGCTCCTGACAATATTGTGATCGCAGCTATAGATGAAAAGAGCATAGAGAAACTCGGGAGGTGGCCATGGGGAAGAGACAGGGTTGCAGAATTGCTGAACAGACTTACACAGGCCGAGGCGGAACTTGTCGTATTCGATATTTTTATGCCTGAATCCGAGTCGCATGATCTCATGCTCGCCAAGGCGGTGAAAGACGCCGGGAATGTTTTGCTGCCCCTGGTCTTCTCTTTTGATACATCTCAGACCACAAGGCAGAATGAACATATTTCGTATGCTGCTGTGCAGGAGATCATAAACCCCGAAAAATTCAATAAGTATGCTCCGATCAGCGCATCAGGGGTTTTGGCGCCCGTGCTCGTCCTCATGCAGGAATCCATGGCAATCGGGCACATCAATATGAAACCGGACGATAACGACGGCACCCTGCGCTGGGAGATGATGGCCATTGAATATCAGGGATATCTTTATCCTTCCCTGGATGCCCTGACAGCTGCTGTTTATCTTGGCATACCATTTGAAAAGGTCACGGTAGATGCGACTCAAGGAATCCGGCTAAGCCAAAAAAGATATATCCCGACGGATGACCACGGCAGGAGTCTGATCTACTACTACGGTCCTTCCTTCACGTTCAAAGCCTACTCCATATCCGACATCATAGAAGGAAAAGTCGGGGCGGAACAACTGCGGGGCAAGATCGTTTTGGTCGGCGCCACAGCTATGGGTATTTATGACCTCAGGGTGACCCCTTTTTCACCGGCCATGCCCGGTGTTGAAAAGCACGCGAATGTGATCGCATCCATACTCGAAAACAGGTTTCTGCAAAAAGCGCCTCTGCACACTAATATTATCATTCTTGTTCTGTCAGGGCTTTTTATCTCGTTTTTCGTCGGCAGGTTCAAGGCGAGCATTTCTCTCCTCTTCACGTCCTGCATCGTAATATTGCTGATATCCCTCAGCTATTACCTTTTTGCATACAAGGGCGTCTGGATATATGTTGCTTATCCTTCCATAACCATCCTGCTCATCTTTGCAAACGGAACAGCTTACAGCCACGCTGTTGAGGAGACCTACGCGCGAAAGATCAAGGCGATGTTCTCAAGCTATGTTACCGAACGGGTCGTGAACGAATTAATCAGGAATCCGGGAATGGCCAAACTCGGAGGTGAAAGAAAAAATGTGACGATCCTTTTTGCGGACGTGAGGGGATTTACATCATTTTCGGAGAGCCACTCACCTGAAGAGGTCGTCCCTATACTAAATGAATACCTGGGAGCCATGACCGATATAATTTTCAAATGGGAGGGAACTGTCGATAAGTTCATGGGAGATGCAATCCTCGCATTCTGGGGCGCTCCCATGAGGCAGGAAAACCATCCTGAATTGGCCGTCAAGTGTTCTCTGCACATGCTCGGCAGGCTGAGGGAACTCCAGGAGAAGTGGAAGTCGGAGGGCAAGCCACCCCTTGACGCAGGCATAGGCATTAATACCGGAGACGTCATCGTAGGCAACATCGGCGCGGAGGGAAGGAAGATGGATTACACGGTCATTGGAGATCACGTAAACCTGGCCTCAAGAGTCGAGGCGCTCACAAGGAAATATAATGCCAGCATCCTCGTTACGGAATTCACAATGCACGCAATAGCCAAAGCCATTGAAGAAGGAAGGATCGGGCACATAGAAGCAACCGGGCTTGAGAAAGTCATCGTAAAAGGGAAAGAGAACGCAGTCGGTATCTTTGAGATCAAAATCCTGGACCACAGCTCCAAAACCGTAGTAACCGAATATAAAGAAGGAGAGGCGGTGCGTTTCAAAGAAAAGTAGGTGGTTAACCTGAAAAATGCATTTCAGATAATTTCGGGTTATTTCTTCTGGAGCGGAGCAAAGATAACGTCAATAGTGGAATCACTTTCCACTTCTGTAATAACTACGGTCTTTTGCGCGCCGATCGTGGAACCGTCGATTTTTACGTCTGCTACCCGGAAGCCCGCATCAGGCTTGATTCTCAAGACCACCTTTTTCCCGTGTTGAAATGATCCCTTGCATGTGCGGCCGTCACAGGTCAATCCTCCGGCAGATATGGTTCCTCTCCCGGTCCCTGAGAGCCTCACTGTCAATGAGTGCACATCCAATCTAAAAGCAGCACTTACCGCGCAATCCTCCGTAATGTACCCTGTGACATATTCATCCTCAGAGATGAATTCGCCGCCGCAGCCTGACACTGAGGCAGTATGGTAACCTGGGTCAGGGGTTATGGTGAAGGAAATCATATCAAGACGGTTGACCGACTGCGGAGTTGACGGTTCCAGGCTTCCATGCCTTTCTGCCTTTGGAGTAACAGTATATGTATTGATCGCAAATTTGGCAATCACAGTGCAATTATGTGTTATCTTTCCGGTCGTGTAAGAGTATTCTGCCAATGCGTTCACTTTCTTGCCTGTCTGTGATTTTCCGGCATCTGCGTATTCATTGCCTCCGCAGCCTGATACCGATTCTATGTGATATTCGGCGTCCGCTTTTACTGTGAACCGGACCGTGCCGTTGTATCCGACTGTCTGTGGAATTGACGTGCTGACGCTTCCATGTTCGCCGGCAGAAGGGGTAACCGTAAAGCTGTCGGGAGCAAACTCGGCTTTAACGGAACAGTCTGCAGTTATCGGCGCGGTTATGTAAACCTCTGCCGCAAGCAAATCCGGACCGCCGGCTTTCTCTTTTTTCTTTACCTCAGTCACAGAGGAACTCCTGTAATGGGTAATTCCACAGCCGCTGACACTGCTGATGTGGCGGCCCGCGTTTGGAGTTACTGTAAACTGCATTGTCTCACCATGTCTGGCAGCCTGAGTAAAGGGGCTGATGCTTCCGCCCTCTCCCGCGTGAGCGTGCACCATTCTCACCTTCCTTATGAAAGCTGCGACAACCGATTTGTTCTTATCCACTTTTACTGAACAGTCGTTACTGCCTGAACATGAGTCCGACCATCCGTTAAAGAATGAACTTTCATCCGGGGTGGCCTTCAGTCTGACTACAGTGCCGTCAACATACGGAGCGCTTGCCGAAGAGCAGCCGCCGTCACAAAATATGAATGGGTCCGGAGTCTCAGAGCTTGACACAGTGCCCGCGCCACTCCCTGATTTATTGACAGTCAGGTAATAATTGATGCCCGAGGCCTGATATACGGCGAAGCTTTGTCCGCCGACCGAGATCAGACCCTTTCGAGCGGCTTGATGGTTGGCATTCACAGTATACTTGATCATACCATCTCCTGCGCCCGCGCTCTCAGTTGCCAACCATCCGGTATTATCGCTTGTTGCAGCCCAGGGACAATCCGGCGCGGATGCAACGATATTGAAGCTATGACTGCCGTCAGACTGAGAAATCGAATCCCCGGCCGGGTTCAGGATAAAACTGCAGCCGTTTCCCTGAGTCACTTTAAAGGTCTGTCCGCCGACCACAAGAGAGCCGGTCCTTTCAGGTCCGGCATTTGACTGAATTGTGTAGGTGACTGTTCCGTTTCCGCTGCCACTGCTTGATGAAGTTATCCACGCTGGATTATTGCTCGTCGCTGTCCACGGACATGCTCCGTCGGAAGTACTTATAGCAACAGTGTAGCTTCCTGCCGAAGGCCCGACATCGGAGCTGGTCTTACTCAGCTTATAACGGCAGCCTGAGGCTTGCCTGATGGTAAGGATCTGTCCGCCGACCGTGATGGACCCCGTACGTTCAGGCCCTTCGTATGCCTGAATCATATAGCCGGCTGCTCCGTCGCCCGTTCCGCTGCCTGACACAGTTATCCATGATGGATTATTGCTGGTCGCTGCCCATGGACATGCGCTGTCGGATGTACCTATGGCAACGCTGTAGCTTCCCGCAGAAGGCCCGACATCGGAAATGGTCTGATTCAACTTATAGCGGCAGCCATTCCCCTGAGACAATATGAAGCTCTGTCCGCCTGCAGTCAGGGAGCCTATCCTTGTCAGACCCGGATTTGCAGCGACAGCATAATTCACTGTTCCATTGCCCGTGCCGCTGCTTGTCGTAGCTATCCACGCAGTTTCATTGCTCTTCGCAGACCATGCACATCCTTTATCAGAGGTATTTATGGTGAAGCTGAAGTCTCCGCCTGTTGAAGGAATGGAATCGCCTGCCGGGGTCAGTGAAAAACTGCAGCCCGATTCCTGACGGACAGTGAATCCCTGCTCTCCTATGAATATTGATCCTGTCCTTTCCGGTCCGACGTTCGCAGAAACGCTGTATCCTACTGTTCCGTTCGCAGTTCCTTTGCTTGAGGTCGAGATCCACGAAGGACTGTCGCTTATCGCTGTCCAGGTGCATGAACTGTCGGTCGCGCTTACGGCAAAGCCGTAGAAGCCGGCTTCGACTTCGGCATCCGAACTCGCGGGATCAAAGGTAAAGATACAGCCATTGCCCTGATTCACCGAGAAGGTCCGCCCGCCGACTGAAATGGAACTCGACCTCTCCGGGCCTGTGTTTTCCCGGACAGAGTAACCGACTGTGCCGCTTCCGGTACCGCTTCCCGAAGTAGCTATCCATGAAGGATTATTGCTTATTGCTTTCCAGGCACACCCGCTGTCAGAGGCTGCTATGGTAAAACTGTAGTCTCCTGTCCTTGCCGTAACAAGACCTCTTGTCGGACTCAGCTCAAAACTGCAGCCCGATTCCTGATTGACTGCAAAGGTTTGTCCGCCGATTGAAAGAGAACCCGATCTGGCAGGTCCTGCATTTACTGAAACCGTGAAACTCGCTATGCCATTTCCGGCGCCGCTGACCGCAGTCGATATCCACGAAGGATTATTGCTCGACGCTGACCAGACACAAGCACTGTCTGACGATGTGACTCTGAAGCCGTAACTCCCGCCGGAGGCGCCGACATTTTCCATCACCGGATCAAGCTTGTAGGTGCAGCCCGATTCCTGATCAATAGTAAAGCGTCTTCCCCCAACCATAATGTAACCGGTCCGTGCAGGTCCCGCATTGGCCTGGACAGTATAAACCACAGCACCATTGCTCCTGCCGCTGCTTGCCGTCGATATCCACGGCTGGTTGTCGCTCCCCGCAGACCAGCCGCATGAGATATCGGAGACCGTTATGTCAACGCTGAAACTCCCGCCGGATGCCCCGACTTCCTGCTTTTTTCGGACGAGACTGTAGATGCATGGGAGAAATGTTGCGCTTATCGTATGATTGCCGGTAACGCCGGAGAATTTGTAGGTTGTCACAGCGCCTGCAGGCGAGCCGTCAACCAGAACATCCGCCACATAGTAATTCGCTTCCGGAGTTATGGTAAATGTCTGGTCCGCAGAGTCTTTTACAGTCACGATGCCTGCCGGAGATATACTGCCGTGAGGTCCTGCCGAGGCATTGATCTCGGGCAATTTGCTCAGCAGAAGCGTGCCGCCGCTATCATTCCCGGGGCCTTTATTCTCCAACTGCGTGAAAGGCTCAGCAGTCGTTGAGGATCCAGTTGCATCTGTTTGTCCCTGGACAGGGACGCTCTCAGCGCCTGCCTGAACCTGCAGTCCTGAAAGAATCCATAAAGCAAGCAATAGAACCCAGAGCAGGGAACTTTTCATCTTCACCTTTTGTTTCTTCTTCCTTTATTTTCCCCTGGGTTCTACGAGAATCGGTAGTTCACTGCATTACCGACTATTCTCCGTCGTATCTTTCTTGTCCTAAGCCGGTCCGAAAATTATCTCTATGGTAAAGTTGCTGATGATCTCCTTTAGAGTAATCGTCTGCACAGCGCCTATGGACTTCCCGTTAATCTTGACATCTATTATCCTGGAGCCGCTGTCAGGTTTGATCCTGAGTGTCAATTTCGAGCCTGTTTCATAGCTGCCCGTGCACGTCTCACCGTCACAGGTCATACCGCTTCCCGCAACAGTACCGTTCCCATTTCCGGACTTCATTACTGTTGCAGTAAAAGTCTCCTTTGCAAACGCAGCCTCCACAGTGCAGTCGCCCGTAACAGGCCCCGTCGTATATATATTGCCTTCACTCAGTTGTACCCCGCACCCGCTAACAGATGCAACGTAATATCCTTTATCGGGTGTCACCGTAAATGAAACCGTATCATGGTAGTTCACCGTCTGCGCACCCGAAGGATCGATACTCCCGTGATCTCCTGCCTTTGCAGTGACAGTAAACCTGTCTATGGCAAAGGACGCTGTGACCGAGCAATCCCCTGTCACCTTCCCTGTCGTATAGGTCATCCCCGAGAGCGTAGCCAGTTTCTTTTTCTTCTTTTTCTTCGCGGTTGCGGCATATGCCGTGCCGCCGCATCCGGAGACGGACTCAATATGATACCCCTCTTCCGCCGCTATATCGAACGAAGCCGTACCATTGTAGTTTACCGTCTGGGGTGTCGACGGATTCATGCTGCCGTGCTCCCCTGCAATCGGCGTCACAGAGAAAGTATCTATCGCAAATGTCGCAGATACATTGCAATCCGCAGTTACAGGCCCGGTTATATATACCTCACCGGCTGCTGAACTTTTTACTTTCTTCTTCTTTTTTGCGGCAATAACCCCGCCTTCGTATTTCGTTACCCCGCAGCCTGTCACTGACGCAATGTGATAACCGTCATCCGGCGTTACAGTGAGCTGCAATGTTTCTCCATAATTCACTGTAGCAGAGGTCGGACTTATACCCCCGCCCTGTCCCGCGCTTGCAGTGACCCTGAATGTATTGCTCGCAAAGACGACCCTCACATCACAATCCGCTGTCACAGGATTGGTTTTATAGACATTTTCTGAAAGCGTGCCCCCGCATGACCCGCTGACGGATGATATCCTGTACCCACTATTGGGCGTTATGGTGAAAGATATTGTCTCTCCTGAATTAACCGCCTGCGGGGTTGACGGATTCATGGTCCCATGCTGATCAAAAACAGGCGTCACCGTGAATTTGGCCCTGGTGAATGCAGCCACAACCGCATTATTTGTGTTCATCGCAAATGAACAGTATCCTGTCCCGCCGCATCCCGCGCCTGACCATCCTGCAAACACAGAATTGGAGTCAGCAACTGCATTAAGGGTTACATACTCCGCTGCAATGTACGTCGCACTGCACGTGCTGCCACAGTTTATTTTCGGAGCAGTTGTCTCGTTGCTTGTCACTGTGCCCGTTCCCGTGCCTGTCTTGGAAACTGAAAGGGTGTATGTGGATGGGCCTTCCCATTCGCAGACAAAGCTCTGCAGAGCTGTTTCAGGAAAGTCATTCCAGGTTCCGTCATAGGTAAGCAAAACGATTGAGTTCTCGTTTACGAATGCATTATTTGGTTCAAATGTGCCCCAGTTATCGTATCCCCATGTTTCACCGGATAGCCACTGCCACCCACATTCGGGTTCCGGTATGCATGAAATCTGGTAGGCGCCTATCCAGCAATCATGCAATCCGGGAGTGCCTCCTGAAACCAGATTGCCGTATACGAAAGTTTGCTCTAATGAAGAGGTGATAGTCACGAGATGCCCACCAAGTCCCTGACAGCCCGATTGCGCAGCGTTTCTATCCAGCAACTCGTCAAACCTCTGATACTGATGACCGGTCAGCGGGTCAGTAATACGTGATGAACCGGGACCGTTTTGCGTAATAGTAAAGAACTTGCCCGCAATATCTATCCTTCCCTGTCGCACCCGGCCTGTATTGGGAGATACAGTGTAATTGACAGTCCCGCCTACGATGTTTGTTGTTATCCATGAGTCTTCGGTTGACGCACCCCATGTGCAACCTGCTGATGTAGTTACGCTAAGGCTGGAATTGCCGCCGGCAGAAGAAACAGTGGTGTTCTCCGGATTAAACGTGTATATGCATGAAGTGCCTTGAAGCATATAATCAAGTTTTGCAACGTATGCCTCAAAGCCACCGCTGCTGCCGCCATATGAAGTCATAGTAGTCGGGAAGTCTGTCGAATTTGTGCTGCCTGCTACATAAATATCACCGGTTCCGCTTGTAGATGCTGCAATGGCAGGGGCAAAATCATCTGCTGAACCTCCAAGATAGGTTGACGCGTAAAGACTGACAAGGGGGGAATACATGCTTAAGATAAAACCATCTGAATTGACTCCCTGTGTTCCGCCAAATGTTGTATCAAAAGCGGTCGTTGGGAAATTCTGGGAATAGGTTACACCTGATACATAAACCACCCCCCCGCTCAGGATTAAGGACTTGCCATAGTCGGAACTCTCCCCCCCGAGTTTGACAAATACCGGAGTTGGGCTGCCTGTTAAAAACGTTCCGAATTGGGCAATGAACACATCCATTCCCGCACAGCCACTCGGTATACATGAGCCCGGAAAATCAGATGAATCTGTATTACCGGCAACATAGACATAATAATCGGGAGAGCCGCTAATCGCAAGTCCGTGAATTTCATCGACTGTCCGGTTACACTGCCACCGACAAATGTTGATGAAGCAAGAATCCCTGAGAGGGCTCATGGGCGTAACCAGTGAGGGCATTATCCTCGATATAAAGGCATCTTCTGTCTCCACCGTTATAGGTTGTATTATAAGCTCCTGCTGTAGTAACGGGATAGTGGTGAGTCGAGATCGATGACGTTGTATATCCGGCCACATAAATCTCTGTTGAGTATTCCGTCCTAAGAGCCATGGCATAGGGACGCTCATTGCCGGAACCGCCGATAAAGGTCGTACTTTTCAGACTCTCCAGGCCGGGTATTGGGTCCGGATATCCCTCAAGCCCTGTATTAAAGATTGCTATGAAAACATCCTCTCCGCCATTATGGAATGTGTCATATGCATAAGTGTCGGGTGTAGGGAAATCGGTTGAAGTTGTATAACCCGCCACTACAACATTGTTGTTCATTCCATCAATAGCGAGAGAATCCGCATTCACCGCATCCAGCGAGCTTCCTCCGAGATATGTTAAGGCGATTAATGAATTGAGGTCATAGGAAAGCTTTGCGACAAAGACATCTGTCCCACCATTATAAAACTCATCATACGGTGTATAGCCGTCGATATGGATAGGCAGATCCGATGAAGTGGTTGTGCCTGCAAGATAGATATTTTGGAAGTTGTCCATTGCAAGTGAATAGCCGAAATCATCGCCTGTCCCGGAAATAAAGACAAGCTGGTCAACTGTTACGTAGTCATCAGCATAATAAGACAGTTTTCCGACAAAGGCATCTGAATCACTTGTCCCGGAAGGACCGAATGCATAAGTGACGGGAAAATTGGATGAATATGAATAACCGGCCACAAAGACTCTGTCTACATCTCCATCAAAATATGGCAGGATTGCATATGCCCTGTCTTCTAAAGAGCCCTGAATCTTTAATCCTACGTACGGATCGATCACCAGTTCACGGGTCTTGTCATAATCTCCAACCCTGAAGCCGTAATGGTCTCCCTCAGCACAATACGAAACCTGGACATATTCCCTTTGCTCTTTGCCCTTTTCTCCCTTGCCTTTTGCCTGATATGCAACAGGCTTGCTGAAGAATACTGTTCCGATATCCGTCTGAATCTCGAGTTCCCCTTGTTCATTCACCTGAATGTTTTTGGCGCTTTCCAGCCTGGACCGGATGGCTTTTGGGTCAGCCCCGGGTTTTACCGAGAATATCTTTTCAATAGTGTCCCCGTAAGCCTTTAGTTTAATCTCTATCCCCTGATAAATATCTCCCATACTTATCTGCTCATAAGACGGGATATTCCTTCTCCATTTTGCAGGGTCCTTCCCTTTGTATATACTGATCTTAGTGCCTTCTCCTTCACCTTTGAACGAAGGCGCTTTGACATCTCCGGTAAATGTCTCTTTTATAATCGAATGCTCTGACTTTTCAGAGCTACCGCTCTTTGAGCGTTTTTCAATCGAGTACACAAGTTCTCCGTTTTGTGTAACAAAGAAAGAGCCGTTAAAAGTGCGGGCATAGTATTTAACCTTGTCGTCAGTCTGCCCTTCATTGGCAATAAAGGGAAGTTGAATTCTATTCGCCTTGGGTTTCAGTCCCGGGCCCGGACTCTTTCCTGAAGAGGCTTCAGCAAGATGCGGCAAGGACATAACGCCAAGGGCAAGGAAAAGACAAACAAAAAAAATAGTTGCAAGGCTCTTCTTCATAATATTATCACTCCTCTTAATTCGGTCTTCTTCTTAAATCATCTGTAACACTTCAGAAGAGGGTAAAGAATCCTCCCTTTCCAAGGGGAAGATGGAGGGAATTAAAACCTCCCTGTCCATCCCTGTAAAGGAAGGGATCACAGATCCCACTGAAGGGTTAACAATCATCTCTGTTTTCGAGTGTCCGGACTCTTATCACTTCACAATGCCCGATGCAGTTCCCGACAGGCTGCCGGAGGTTGTTCCTGTGAGAGAGCCTGCTGCGCCTCCCCTGAAGGTCACCGGGCCGTTATATGACCCGCCGCTCATAGTTCCCGAGCCGTTCTTGATGCCCGCTGTCCAGGTATTGTTCGATGTATTCCACCTTGTGAACTGGAAGTCGGCGTTTATGCCGTCTCCGTTGCTGACAGGAATTACATTATCAGCATTGGTAATGCTGCCGGCTCCGAGAAATCCATGACTGAAGTCATATTGACCGGTCACGTTATTCGTTGCCCAGACGCCCGGCTTTTCACCGGTTGAAGGAGCAAAAAAAGTAACATCGTTCATTATGACGCTGACATAGTCGAGGGAACTGTCTGACCCTGCGATGAGAGAACCCGACAGGTCTGTCCTCCCGACCTCAAAGGCAGGGATGTTTACCTGCCGGAGCTTACTTCTTCCTTCTGCGGTTCCCGCCATCTGAAGGAACTTGTTGGTCTCCATCCATGTCCCGTCCGTTAATGACTGCCATGTGTGGTCAGCCGGGTTGAAAGTGCCGGAGGTCTCGCCGATATAGATTCCGGTCGTGGGCGCAGAGGTCCTGGCATCGACCCAGTATCCCGCTGCCGTCGCACTTACCCTGTTTGATGACCATTGACTTCCCGTCAAATCCGCATCGAAGAGATGTCCCTCGCCATATGAGCCGCCAACCGTAAAGGTCCATGCATTATTTACGGTATCTGAATAAGTCCCGCCGAGGACCATCTGGGAGATCCCCCAGTCAGAATGACCGGCGATGTTCATTGAATTATATGTTCCTGAGGCCACAGCGCTTCCCTCTCCGGACGCAGTAAAGGAACTTGTCAGGATGCTGTTATAGAAATCTGAAGGGCTGATAGCCCCCGACCCCATCTGAATAACATGCAGATTTCCGTTCATCGAAAGATTGCCGCCGCTGACCAAGCCGCCGAAATCCCCCCTCAAAAACCCGATATTCCCGTACGGGTCCAGATACAGTCCGTTGAACTTGGCATCGACCGTGCTGTTTATCTCCCTGCCGCCGATGAATCCCCGGTAAGCGCCGCCGTCGGATGTGGTGTTCGTCCCATTGGCGCTGTTGAAGCTGTGAATGTCGTCTTCGAACCAGATATGCGGAAGAGAGTTGCGTGCGGAATATGTGCCGTTGATCCGCGCAGCCGCCTGAGCCGCCTCTGTCGCAGTCCATAGTGTAGATGTGCCCTGCATGACGGCATTCAATGTCCCGTCACTGACTTCGGGATACCTGCTCCAGATGCCGGAGCCGAAATTACTTATAAACTTCTCCGGTTCCGGTCCAGGAGAAATAGGTTCGAGCAGGTCATGGTACACTTCGGTAATCGGCTGCGATATCGGTATATCATTAATAGTCGCAGGTGTTTCCGTCAGACTCCAGGCCTCTGTCAGCGTCTCAGCAGCCTCCACATCCGGTGAGGTGCGCGTGGGGGCCGCTCCTGCGCCAACCAGGAGTTCGGTAGCCGTCTCCGGATACGTCTTTGATACCGACGCTCCGGGGGAAGTCTCCTTTTCAAATATATTCATCTCCGTCTCCGTAGCCTTTCTCGGCTGTTGTGGAACAAGTCCCGCTGTTACCGAGACTATGTAACCGGGTGGCATACACACAGCCGCCTTGGGCTCCTTCATATTAAAGACGCAGACATTACCATCTCTCAGGAGGACTGTCGTTATATTCCTGTCATACGCAACAAAGAATTCCGTGCCTCTTACGCCCGCAACAGCATTTGGCGTCTGTATCTCAAACCGGTTCGCGTCAGGCGCAAGAGAGATACGTTTGGCAACGTTCTTGTCGACAATTGCCTTCACCTGGCCCCTGGAGAGTCTTATAACTCCCTTACTGGTCCCATCGGCAACATATTCGCTGACATCAATTCTGCTCCTCTGGCCGATCCTGAGGACAGTATTGTCTTTAAACAGGATCTCGGCCTTTGAACTGCTCTTGGTCCTGACAATATCTTTCGGATAGAGCTGGTCCTGGACTTTTGCAGGGACAGCCGGAAAAGCGCCTTCATGAAGGATATCTACCTTGCCCTCGACATGAGTGAACCTGCCCACTGCTTCCGCTGCCGAGGCGGAAGAATTCAGAAAAAGCAGATATGAAATAAGAACTACAAAGCCGATTAAGAGCGTGTGCGAGACACTTAAAACCCCTGGTCCGGGCACTTTATTCTGTCTTTCGAGTATTATCATGACCTTTCTCCTTAGAATCTGTACTCAAAGCCCGCAGTATAAATATTGCGGTCATAATCATAAATTTCGATGTTGGAATCCGCCCTCACGTAAGAATACTGGAGGTTCAGGTATAGCCCCCTGAGAATCTCCCTCTCCAGATTTGCCGATATTGTATAAGTCTTGTCTCTTCTCTTCTTCTCGTAGAAGGTATTGGTGTTTTTGTAGTCCTGCAAAAACGCTTCTCCGGAAAGGATGAAATTCGTCTTCTTTACAATGGCAGGCAGCAGGAGGCCAAGACTGATGCGGTTGCCCCTGTTGTCCCAGTTCCTTCCATCTGTGTTGTCATCCGTGAATTCATATATCAGATTGAAGACCCCCCGGCCTTTGGCAAAGGGATGAATGTAACCGGCCGAGGCGCTGAATACATTCCCGTCGCGATCTTCATCTTTGTTCAGTGCCGCCTTCAAATAAATCTCTCTTTTCATATCCCACGGAGAACCTCAGGATATGAGAAGGATGAAGCGCTATCTGAACAGCGGGTTTGACGTCGAACACTCCCATGTATCCTCTTTCGTGGACAAGTACATATGAATAGGAGAGCGGGACGGACACGAACCCGTTCCTGAAATTGACCCCGGGATTCACAGAGAGCGTCTGGATAAACAGGTTGTGGCTATTTGTGTGAAAATATGTATCGGTATAAAGATTATACTGGCAGTTGATGAAGAACGGCGCTTTCAGCCTGGGACTATATAGCACTCCCAGTGTAGCAAGGATACTGCTGTCCCGTTCTCCTGTTATGTCCACGCCGGGGATGTCGGCAATCGGCTTCAATACAACATTGTCATCATACTGATATGCGACGCCGACATTTAGATGCCATGGCCTGTACGTTTCAAGGGTTCTTGTCAGCGACTTATCATATTCCCTTGCAAAAGCTGAGAATTCCGAGGTCGGGTCAATCTTTTCAATGGTCCGGAGACTCTGCTGAGCTTCGTCATAGTCCTGTTTTTCCACCTGTGCAAGGGCGATCTGAAGAGTTGCCGACTGGGCAAGTGAGCTGTCAAGTTCCTTTGCCCTTTTGAAGTTCTCTATGGCCTCGTTCGTATGACCCCGTTTCATAAGGATCAATCCTCTCAGAAAAACCGAGTTGGCGGGTTTCACTCCCTCCTGTTCGGATTTTAAGGCCCACCCCTCAGCCTCATTGAGCTGATCCAGGGCATACAGCACATCAGCCAGTTCGAGATAGGCGTCTTTGACCGGAGGCTTCAGTTGTATCGCCTCCCTCAGGTTCTTCTCCGCAAGCCTGTAGTCTTTGAGCTGTTTGTAAGTCATCCCGATATAAAACGCAGCTACAGAAGAATCCGGCTGCTGTTTTCGCGCCTTGATAAGGGTATCGAGGGCTTCTTCATAGTCTTCACTTTTGTACTGTTGAATCCCCTCTTCAAGAAAATCCTCCGAAGCACGAAGCACATCCGGACGGTATGAAAAAACTAATGTAAGAAAGAACAAAAAGATAGCAATTTTTTTGGTTTTCATATCTCTTATCTGTTTAATGCCTCCTCATGGATGATAATTTCAGGTTTATGTAAACCTGTGGTTTTATGATTTTGAATGTAGAAAAAGCAGGATAGAAATATTCCCGTTCCGGGACATTGCGCATTCACCGTAGACAGTAGGACCCCCTCACTTCTGCTCTTTTATATTAAAGGTTATGCAGAAGAATCCTGTATATACTAATAGACTATATAATAAATTATTTTTATCTATTGTCAAATTAATAATATTAATAAAATAATAGATTTTGTTGCGACTTCCACTTGTCCGATGCTTCTCAATCCATTGCGCGGCAATTTGACATAGTGTTATAGTGTGAACCATGAGAAAAATAAAGCTTATTCTGGAATATGACGGGACTGATTATCACGGCTGGCAGATACAGGATAAGGGGCTGACGGTTCAGGGAATTCTTGAAGACAGGGTGCAAAAACTCACTGAAGAGCCGGTCAAAATAATCGGCGCAGGCAGGACAGATGCAGGTGTGCATGCCCTGGGACAGGTGGCGGCTTTCAGAACAGAATCAAATCATGACATTTCCGTCATAAAAAAGGCACTGAATGCAACACTCCCGCAGGATATCCGCGTAATCGACGCGGCAGAAGTTCATGATTCTTTTAACCCGAGAAACGATGCAGTGGGGAAAAGCTACTTCTACATCATCTCAAACGAGAGGAGATCATCTGTCTTTCTCCACCGATATGCCTGGACAGTCCCCCAGCATCTTCATCTCTCACCGATGTTGCAGGCATCGAAGGACCTCATCGGAAGGCATGATTTTACCTCTTTCATGGGCGCCGGCAGCGGTATAAAGAATGCTGTAAGGGAAATATTTGCGTTGAACGTGGATAAAATCGGCGAGATCGATTTCATGACTGCGAATATCAAGGGAGATTTCATCAGAATACGTATAGAGGCCAGGGGATTTCTCAGGCATATGGTCAGGAATATTGTGGGGACCCTGGTTGAGATCGGTCGGAGAAGGATTTTACCGGAGAGAATGGGTGAGATACTCGAAGCGAGAGACAGGAGACTCGCAGGACAGACAGCCCCTGCAAACGGTCTCTTTCTGGAAAGGATCATTTACTAAGCATCGGGAGTATCTGCAGTAGTTCTCATCGCGCAAAATACCGCTAAGAATTTAAGCATCCGGTATTGGGGCCCAATGGACTGTGATAGAGTATATTATCTGCCTGATTTCAAGGAGGGCATGTGCAAAAGAAATCAACAGGTGAAGCTCCGCTTCCTGGATCTTACAATCCATGGCGGGATAGGCGGTGAGGAAGCCCTGAAGAAATTATACGAGATCGACGCCAAAGTTAAAGCTATTGCTTCAAGCGGCTATTCCGATGACCCTGTTATATCAGGCTTCATTGAATACGGGTTTTACGGAGCGATCATCAAACCGTACAGGATTGACGAGATGAGCGAAGTAGTGTCCGGAGTAATAGGGACGCCTGAACATCGACAAACCTTACGATATTAACGACGGGTATATTAACCGTTGCAAACCATTCTCTCGCCGGAAGGGCAGATACGATTTAAAAGCTCTTGGTGCAACTGATGAGTATGCCTGTTAATAACCGAAGAGCCTGACCCACTCGTCAAAAACCTTCAACTTTTCAGCGCCGAATTTCTCAATACCCTTTCGCACCTTTTCCAGGGGTTTTTCCGTCAGCAGAAATTCTTCGTCCTTCGAAAAGAATTTATCTGCAAAGCAGATAATCTGCTCTTCCACAGAGATTGGGATCATATCTCTTTCAGGAAGAGGCAGGTTTTTCTCCCTTATGTCCTTGAGCGAAATGCCCACTCCAACGTGCCTCTCGCACACAAGGGCATGTTCCGGCAGGCCTTCTCTCTCAAGGATCTCCCTTCCCATGTAGCCATGACAAATATAGGGTTTGTCGCCATAACAGCCGAGCTTCGGTTCATTGGCGGCCAATATCCCGATATCGTGAAGCGTTGCCGCCTCTTCAATAAATCTGATATCGGCTTTGAGGTGTCCCGCCCTCTGAGCAATAGTGAGGGCCTTTTGAGCAACAATCCTGCTATGGTGAATAAGTAAATAGAATGCCCTTGAATCGGGCCGGTAATACTTTCTGATAATCTTGGTCGGGTCCACATTACTTCAAGCGCTTTTTCCAGGATTATTGTCATTCCCTGAAATTACATCTTCGATGGTCCTGGTCAATTCATTGATTGAATACGGCTTCTCAACTACTGCCTTAAACCCAAATTGTTGATAGTTCGCCATGACCGGATCATTGGAGTACCCGCTTGAGACAATGGCCCTGACACCGGGTTCTATCTGAAGGAGCCTCTGAATAGTCTCTTCGCCGCCTGCCCCTCCCGGCACAGTCAGGTCCAGGACTACAACGTCAAAAGGTCTCCCTGACTCTTTCGCCTTCTGAAATATTTCAACCGCCTCAATCCCCTCCGTTGCAACAGACACCTCGTAGCCTGCTTTCTTCAGCATTCTGCCTGCAAAATTCCTTAGAATCTCCTCGTCGTCCATTACAAGCACCCTGCCTTTGCCGGAGTGGAAAAATGTCTCCTCCTCTTCTTCAATCACCACACGGGATTCACTTGCCGGCAGATAGACGGAAAAGATCGTCCCGTTTCCGGGTGCGGATTCAACGTGTAAATGACCTTGATGCTTTCCGACGATGGAATACGCCGTCGTCAGCCCCAGCCCGCTTGCTTGCGGTTTGGTTGTAAAATATGGATCAAATACCTTTTCAATAATCTCCTGCGGAATGCCCTGTCCATGGTCCGAGATCGACACCTTGACATACTTGCCCATTACCAAAGGTAACGTATCATCTTTGTCAACTGCTATATTTTCCGCCTCAACCTTTATAGTCCCCCCTTCGGGCATCGCCTGTATTGCATTAAGAAGAAGATTGTTGAAGACCTGTGTTATCTGGCCCTCGTCAGCCTCCACATGACTCAGATCATCCCTGAACGAGTATACACACCGAGAAGATGAGCCGCTCAGGACAAACCCGGATGTATTTTTCAGCAGTTTCGGGATAGAAACGATTCGTCTGATCGGATCGCCACCTTTGGAAAAAGTGAGCAACCTGCGGGTCAGGTCCTTTGCTCGAAGCGATGCCTGTTCAGCCACAATCAGAGCCTCGTAGACATCATCTTCCCTGCGTCAGACATAGCTTTGCAAAACTTATGCTGCCGACAATAGCGGTCAGGATATTGTTGAAATCGTGTGCTATTCCTCCGGCAAGGATTCCAAGAGATTCAAGCTTTGCAACCTTCAGATGTTCTTCCTCCGTCTTTTTGCGCTCAGAAATATCGACGTAGACCTGTGCAACAAGCCATTCTTCGTTCCTTCCCTGGAAAGGCATGGAAGTGACCTGGACAGGACGGTTGCCTTCGTTTAGCCAAAACAGTCTCCGAAACAATAGTAGTCTTTGTCTTCAGGGCCTTTGCAACGCTGCAATCAGAACAGACTTCGTTCTCCGTCCATAAAATATTCATAACACTTCTTCCCATCGGCCTGCCATAAGACTTCTGCCATTCAGGATCAATATATCTTATGTTGTATGCCGAATCAATGATATCGAGCCCGGTCTTTGTTGCTCCAAGAACAAATTCTATCTGCTGCTTGAGTCCCCTGACCTCGTCTTCCGCTCGTTTGCGGTCTGTAATATCCTGGGTATGTACCAGCACGAAGTCAGGAGGCGCATATGCGTAATGGACGTAAAAATACCTTTCCTTGTTTACAACTCTGAACTTATACATCATTTCGGTTTTTATGATTGTTTTCCCGTTGAAACTACTTCCATACGTTGTCAATTATGTCCGGCATGTCTTTATACATCTCACTCAATTTCATGCCAAGGAGTTGAGACACTTTTCCCTCCGTCATATCATCAGCCGCATAATTGAAGTCTGTTAAGACAAAGTCATCGCCTGTTTTTTGCCAGACATAGGTGGGTATCGGCACCCCTTTATATTTTGCCTTTGAGCGTTCTTCGCTTTCTCTGAGAGCCTCTTCAGTTTTCTTGCGTTCGGTTATGTCTCTGAAGTCCTCTATAATGCCTATAAGTTCTCCGGAAAGTGTTTTAAAAGGGGTCGCCGTAACAAGGCAGGAAATGCTTGCACCGTCTTGCCGCTGCTTTATCGATTCGATCTCGATGCGGTCCTCGCCTCTCAGAATCCTCGTCAGGGAACAGTCGGCAGTATGGCACTTGGATCCGGGAAAGATATCGTAGCATTTTTTGCCTATCATTGAATCTTTGTCAACGCCTGTCATGTGAGCAAAGGTCTGATTGGCTTTCAGAGTATTGAAATCCTTGTCTATCAGTCGCATACCGTCTGCAGCCGTCTGAAAGACCTGATTCAGTTCAAGGTAGGCCCGTGTCGTTGCTTCTTCCGCCTGCTTGCGCTCGTTTATGTGCATTATCATAGGCCTGAACAGGAACAAATAGAGGATGAGAAATCCGAGCGTTGTCAAAATCGATGCATCGAGAATGACTTCAGCGAAAAAAGGAAGCGGTCTGAGCAGAAGATGAATGATATACATGACAAAAGCCTCGGCTACAAGGAAGGAAAAAGCCGTGATTATCAACAACCGAAAAGGCGTTTGAAGGAGGCGTGACTTAATGTTTCGGGCCCATAATCTTCATCCGTATGGAAATATCCGCTTTCCCCTGAATATTCAGTTTTGTCCACGAACCCAGCAGTCTCAAAAAATGAAGGGCTTATGCGGAAAATACCCCTTCAGACACAGACCGTATTGATTGGGGAACAGAATATATTCTTCTATAATGTTTATAAAGTCTGCTTTCAATTTTAGGATAACAGAATACCCTTTATTTTTTAAATGCTGTTATCGATCATAGCATATATATTGACAAAGACTTACTCAAATAATATGATAAGATTAAAAAGGATAAGAAGATGGCAAACGAAGTAAAGGACTACTATAAGATTCTGGGCGTAGACAAGAAGGCCTCTCAGGACGAAGTCAAGAAGGCTTTCAGAAAACTTGCGAGAAAATATCATCCCGACCTGAATCCCGGCGACAAAGGGTCTGAACAGAAATTCAAGGAACTGAATGAAGCATACGGCATATTGAGCGATCCCAAAGAAAAGGACCCAGTATGACCAGTTCGGCAGCTCACCCTTTGGTCCGGGAGGCCCGGGGTATGAAGGCTTTCAGGGCCGTGACTACCGGGAGAGTTTTGATCATGGCGGGTTTGCCGATATTTTTTCCGACCTCTTCGGAGCCGGTGCAAGGCCTGAAACCTCTTATGCCAAGGGGCCTGACCTTGTCATGGGCATCCAGCTTACCCTTGAAGAGGCTTTTGCAGGTGTTACCATGCCGATATCTTTTAACAGAGAAGTCCCCTGCAGGTCTTGTAACGGCACAGGGGCTGCAATGTCCCAGCCGTGTGAGACCTGCAACGGAACCGGCAGCGTGAAGACGTCAAAAGGTTTTTTCAAAATGTCACAGGTCTGCCCTGTCTGCAGAGGCACAGGCAGAAAGATCACAAAGGCATGTCCGGCATGCGGAGGCCGGGGGAAAACCATTGCCACTGAATCTGTGAAGGTGAAAATACCTGCCGGCGCTGACACCGGTTCCAGGGTCAAACTCCGGGGGATGGGGGGCGCCGGAACTGGGGGAGGGCCCGCAGGCGACCTGCTCATTGACATAACGGTCAAGCCGCATTCTATTTTCAAAAGAAAAGGGGACGATATCTATCTTGATCTGCCGGTCACCTTTGGAGAAGCGGCTCTCGGAGCAAAGATAGAGGTCCCAACCCTTGACGGGATATCAGCCATGACACTGCCGCCTGGAACACAGGGGGGACAGCGCTTAAAGCTCTCGGGCAAGGGCATGCCTTCTCCAAAGAGCGGGACAAGGGGCAATCAGTATGTTGACATCGAGATTGTTGTGCCGAAGAATCTGGACGGCAGGGCAAAAGAACGTGTTAAAGAGATAGAGGCGTTGTATAAAGAGAATCCTCGGAAGGGGTTGGTGAGGCCATGAGAAAATCAAAAGACAGAGAATCAGCCGGTTTTTATGATCAGCATCGTTGCCAAGATGCTGAATGTTCATCCCCAGACATTGCGGCTATATGAACGCGAGGGCCTGATCTCTCCCTGCAGGTCGAAGAGGTCACGGCTGTATTCCGAAGAAGACGTGGAACGGCTGTCTATGATCCTCCGCCTGACCAGGGAACTCGGAGTCAACAGGTCGGGGGTCGAAATAATTCTCAGGCTCAGGGACAAACTTGAGGCCTTTCAGCAAGAGATGGAAGAGATGATGAATGTCCTGGATGACGACATAAAGAGAGATTTTGTGGAAAGGTTTAAGAGAATCTTTCATGAAGATTAAGGAGGACTTGAATGGATAAATTGACAATGAAGAGCCAGGAGGCGCTGCAGGATGCCCAGAAACTGGCTGAAAAAAAGGGCAATCAGCAGCTGGACGCGGAACATCTGCTCTGGGCGTTGCTTGAAGACGAAGACGGCGTTGCCTCTCAGATTCTGAAGAAGATAGGAGTAAATACTCAATCTCTCCGGAAAGACGTTGAGGGGGTAATCGATAAATTCCCGAAGGTCATCGGCGCTACGCCGTTGGGCCAGATATATGTGTCCCCGAGACTGAAGCAGGTGATGGAGACTGCTGAAAAGAATGCACAGCACCTGAAAGACGATTACACAAGTGTCGAACACCTGCTCATGGCACTTGACATCCGTGGGAGGTCACTGCTCTGATTTACTGAACAGGTATGGCGCCGGCGTCAGACAAGATCCTCTCTGCCATGAGAGAAATCAGGGGAGGACAGAGCGTGACAGACCCTAACCCCGAGGACAAATATCAGGCGTTGAAGAAATTCAGCCGCGACCTCACGGAGCTTGCCAGGAAAGGCAAACTCGACCCTGTAATAGGCAGGGATGATGAGATAAGGAGGATAATTCAGGTCCTTTCGAGGAGGACAAAGAACAACCCTGTGCTCATCGGCGAGCCTGGTGTCGGAAAGACAGCCATCGCAGAAGGTCTGGCCCAGAGGATCATTGAGGGAGATGTCCCCGAGACATTGAAGGACAAGAAAGTCGTGGCCCTGGATATGGGATCGCTTGTAGCAGGCTCAAAATTCAGGGGTGAGTTTGAAGAAAGGCTCAAGGCAGTCCTGAAGGACATAGAACAGTCCGAGGGTAAAGTCATCGTATTCATAGATGAGCTTCACACCCTTGTCGGCGCGGGCGCCGCAGAAGGCGCTATTGATGCATCGAACATGCTGAAGCCTGCTCTTGCAAGGGGAGACCTGAGGTGTGTTGGGGCGACAACCATCGATGAATACAGAAAACATATCGAAAAAGATCCCGCTCTTGAGAGAAGGTTTCAGCCCATCATTGATCAAAGAGCCAAGCGTTGAAGATACTATCTCCATCCTGAGAGGACTGAAAGAACGGTATGAGGTGCATCACGGCGTCAAGATAAAGGATGCGGCCCTCATTTCTGCTGCTGTGCTTTCCAACAGATACATAACAGACAGGTTCCTGCCTGACAAGGCGATCGATCTCATAGACGAATCTGCCTCTAAGCTGAGGATGGAGATCGACAGCATGCCTTTGGAGCTTGACGAGATCGAACGCAAACTGCGGCAGCTTGAGATAGAAAAACAGGGAGTGATGAGGGAAGATACCAAAGACTCAAAGGAAAAGCTTGACAAGATCATCCGGGAGATGGCTGAACTCAAGAGCAAACGGGATGAATTAAGGGCACAGTGGCTGAGTGAAAAAGAGATCATAGCAAAGATCAGAGGATATAAGGAGCAGATAGAGAAGACCAAGATGGAGTCCGAAAGGGCGGAACGTGAGGGTGACCTCACAAAGGCATCGGAACTGAGGTACGGAAGACTGCTTGAACTGCAAAGGTCGCTCGAGACCGAAAACAATAGACTCCTCGAGGTCCAGCAAAGAAGGAAGATGCTGAAGGAAGAGGTCGATGAAGAGGACATTGCAGAAGTGGTTTCCAAATGGACAGGCATCCCTGTAAGCAGGATGCTTGAAGGAGAAATACAGAAACTGATCCATATGGATGAGCGACTGAGGCTGAGGGTTGTGGGACAGGATGAGGCCATCGAAGCCGTTGCCAATGCGGTGAGACGCGCACGTGCAGGCATACAGGACCCGAACAGACCTATCGGTTCTTTTATCTTTCTGGGGCCCACAGGCGTCGGCAAAACAGAGCTTGCGCGCGCCCTGGCTGAGTTTCTGTTCGATGACGAAAACGCGATGATCCGGATCGATATGTCTGAATATCAGGAGCGTCATACGGTTTCAAGACTGATAGGAGCGCCTCCCGGATATGTGGGATATGAAGAAGGAGGACAACTCACTGAAGCGGTAAGGCGGAAGCCGTACTCTGTCATCCTATTCGATGAGGTGGAAAAGGCCCATCCCGAGGTATTCAACCTTCTCCTCCAGCTCCTTGATGACGGAAGATTGACAGACAGCCACGGACGCACAGTAGATTTCAGAAACGCAGTCGTCATTATGACATCAAATATCGGAGGTGTTCACATTCAGGATATGCTTGCTGAGAGGGCAAAGAGGCCGGCTGCCTACTGGGTAAGCTCCAATGAAGAATTAAAGGAAAAGATCATGGCGGATCTCAAGGAATTCTTCAGACCGGAATTCCTGAACCGTGTCGATGAGATCATCATATTCAACCCGCTGACAAAAGAACTCCTCAAGCAGATCGTAGAGATACAGGTAAACAGGATGAAGAGATACATAAAAGAAAAGAACGTGGACGTGAGACTGACTGATAGCGCAAAGGAGTATTTTGCCGAGATCGGGTTTGACCCCGTTTATGGAGCGCGGCCTTTAAAGAGGGCACTGCAACGGGAAATCCTGAACCCTCTCGCCCTGAGTATCCTGGACAAGACATTTACGGAAGGCGATACTGTTGAGGTTGATTATCAGGACGGCAAACTCACCTTCACCCGCGAGGTCGTTGCTGAAATAGAGGCCTGATAATTTAGATGAACTCCAGACCGGCTTCATTTACCAGAAGTCCGGCTGTTTGTCAATTTAAAATAGCTTCTAATTGAAAACATATCGAATCAAAAGACAAGTTTCTCTGAATCAAATCTGTTAAAATAGACAAATTTATCTTTAAAGCGAGGTGACTATGAAAAGACTAATTTTAGTTTGTTTGGCAGCCTTATTTCTTCTCTCCAATTGCCAGAAAAAAGAAGAACCAAAAGTCCTTACGCCATTCCCAGATAATACAATGGCACTTCAGAGCAAGATACCTCCAACTTGAGGAATTGGCAAAGCAGGACCCTAAAAACCTGAACACGTGGATCGAACTCGGCAACTCATACATGGACACCAGCCGTTTTCCTGAAGCTGTCAATGCATATCAGAAGGCCCTTGAGATAGCCCCTAAGAATGTGGATGTCAGGGTTGATATGGGCACATGCTACAGGTCGTCGGGACAACCCGAAAAGGCCGCTGAAGAGTACCGGAAGGCCATCTCCATAAACCCGAGCCACCCTAATGCCCACAGAAACCTCGGTATTGTACTTGCCTTTGATCTTAAAAACAAACAGGGAGCCATTACGGAATTTGAAGAATATCTCAGACTCGTCTCCAAATGCCCCTGACACCCAGAAGATATCGCAGCTTGTTGAGGAATTGAAGAAATCTGCATAGATCAGAATTTGAGAAATAGGGGTTTATGCTCTTTTGACTTCTTCTCCTTCTTCTTTTTGGAGGCAGCCGCAGAGCGGCACATCGCGCATTTCGACTCGCTGCAGAACTGACAGAATTGACAGTCAGGACATGGATGCTTTTTCCGCAGAATCTTAAAAGGCCCTTTTGCGGATTCAGGCTTACCACCTGACCCCGGATTATCCCTTACCACCTTAGCAACATCTTTGGATTAATGCTTGAACGCCCTCTGACCTGTGAAGACCATAGTCACCTTTGGATCCGCTTCGTTGCAGGCCGTAATCGATTCAAAGTCCCGCTCAGAGCCTCCGGGCTGCACAATAGCCCTTATTCCTTCTTTAATGCCGACATCTACGCCGTCTCTGAAAGGGAAGAAAGCATCGGAGACCATTACGGAACCGATCAGTCCGCCTTTATTCTCTTTCGTCTCTCTGTCAATTTCAATAAGTGCGCTCTTGTCTCTCTTTCCATTGTTGACATCGAGTTCAAACGTCTTATAAGGCACGCCGTACTTTCTGAAGCAGAGTGCATCGGCATATTTTGTATATGCCTTATAGATGGCGATCTCGGCGACACCCACCCTGTCCTGCTCGCCGGTTCCGATACCTACCGTTGCCCCGTCCTTCACATAAATGACAGAGTTAGACGTAATCACCCTGCTCTACATTCCATCCGAAGAGCATGTCCGCGATACTCCTGTTCGGTCGGCTGTCTTTCTATAAAATATTCCTTGCCCTGATATACGGTTTTTGCAGGCAGAAAATCCTCTTTTGTCTTGATCTTATTGACCGGCGACTGCTGCAGGATGATTCCGCCGTCAATTAGATGATTTGAAATCAACAAACCGTGGTGTCCCTGTATTTTTCCAGCTCACCGATTTTGCTTACTCTGATTATCCTGAGGTTCTTTCTCTTTGCGAGTATACTGACGGTCCCTTCTTCAAATTCAGGAGCTGCAACAACTTCCAGATAATTCTTGCTCACCATATCGGCGGTATCTTTGTCCATCGCCCTGTTGACGACGAGACAACCGCCGAAGGCTGCAATGCGGTCCGCCGTATTCGCCCTGTCATATGCCTCAGACAATGTCTTGCCGTATGCCGCGCCGCATGGATTATTGTGTTTCAGTATGGCCGCAGCAGGCCTGTCCATGAGAAATTTAATAATATTCAGTCCATTGTCAAGGTCGGTCAGATTTGTCTTGCCGGGATGCTTTCCCGCCTGGATCATGTCTTCTTCAGTAATGCTGCTTACCAAGGCCGTTTCCCGGCTGTATGAACTGGCAGCCTCCGAGCACAAGATTCCCGTTAATCAGTTCATAAAGGGCTGCTTCCTGCTCGGGATTCTCCCCGTAGCGGAGTCCCTTTTCGATCAGTTCACCGGTCTTCTCATCAGGTATCTTCCAGGTCCTCTTTTTATAAACCAGGGTCTGATCACCGAACTTGATAATCATCTCATCAGGGAAATGGTCAGCCATAATCGTGCGGTACATCTTTTTTATATCTGACATAAAACCCTCCTATAAGTCATCAAGTCAAAATAGTATCCGGCAGCCGGCTATTGTTGTCATTTCGGCTTGATCTTTTCTGCAGAAAAGTCATTAAATCCGGTCAACAGACATGACAGATAGTAAAGAAATAATGTTTCAGCAAAGAGATTGTCAGATTTACCGGTGACAATCCGTCACTGATAATTGATCATTTCAGCTTTTTGCTTTTTTATACTGTTCCCTGATCTTCAGCGTCTCTTCGAGCATTAAGATGAATTTTATGTACTTAAACGCCAGTTTCATCAGGGCGATTTCGTCAGTCCTCACCTTTTCTATCTCTTCTGCAGGAATATCAAAGACCTCAAGGAACTTGCTTTCAAATACATACTTTTTGAACGAATCCAGGTCATAACTGGCCATAAAAATCTGGGTTTGTTGTGCAGGCTCAAGGGGCTTACCGAAGTGAGGTTTGCGGAGCTGGACCTCTTTCCACTCCTTGTTCATCTCATCATACACGTCGACCCCCTGGTCGGCTTTCCAGGATTCAATAGTCCATTCGGCATCTTCTTCGAAGCCAAGGCAATGCGGTTCCCTGATCAAAAAATAAAAGTCTTCGTTTACCGGCTCATTGTCAGTTCCTTTTCTCACCGTCCCCTGGCCGACAGGGTAATAGCGGCAATTTGCAGGGCGGTCAGTGTAAATAGTACATCCCTCAGGTGTAACAAAAGGACAACTCTTTTCTTTATCGTCGAGCAGCTTCAGTATAGCAAAGGGATGTGATGTCTTCGGATCCAGGTCCAACCTGGTGTGCTTGTCCAGAAATTCCGACGATGTCATATTGAGTCTTTTCTTCATCCTCACAATATCATATGGGGTCAAAAATATATTGATATTGCGGCAGCATTTAGTAAAGCACTTCACCCCTTTGTGGCATCTGAATTTCAACGGCGATTTCAGGGTAAGCTGCGCTGGTTCAATGTCTTTCATACTTGGTAACGGCATTTCAGTTCAATCCTTTCCGAATAATTTTGACAGGCAACCTCCCCGCTATCAAGCGGGGCCGATGAGTTATGAAGAATAATCTCATCATATGAAGATTTTACTACAATATGAATAAAAAAGGCCGACAGTTTTACTGTCGGCCTTTCATTTTGTAGCTTGATGCTTATATAAGCGGAACGATCAGCAATGCAACGATATTGATGACCTTGATCATCGGGTTGATTGCCGGTCCTGCTGTGTCTTTATACGGGTCGCCGACAGTGTCGCCTGTGACAGAGGCTTTATGTCCGTCGCTGCCCTTCTTATGAACGACACCTTTGGAATCAGTAACGCCGTCTTCAAAGGATTTCTTGGCGTTGTCCCATGCGCCGCCGCCGCTTGTCATGGCGATCGCCTGGAAGAGTCCGGTAAGGATACTTCCCATGAGTACGCCTCCGAGTGCCTCTCTGCCAAGCAGAAAACCTACAACAACAGGAACAACAACGGGGATAAGCGCAGGGACCATCATCTGCTGGATGGCGCCCTTGGTCACTATGTCAACGCACTTGCCGTACTCCGGCTTTCCCGTGCCTTCCATGATGCCGGGGATCTCACGGAACTGCCTGCGCACTTCAACAACGATGCCGCCGGCAGCCTTAGCAACGGCCTCCATCAGGAGCGATCCGTAATAATAAGGGAGCAGACCGCCGATGAAAAGGCCGGCCAGAACCATGGGGTTCGAAAGATCAAAATAAAGCTCTGTGCTGAATGATCTTGAATACTCTGCAAAAAGGACCAGAGCCGCGAGGGCTGCCGAACCGATAGCATAACCCTTGGTAACAGCCTTTGTGGTGTTGCCGACTGCATCCAATGGGTCTGTGATGTTACGGATCTCTTCAGGCATTCCTGCCATTTCTGCGATACCGCCTGCGTTGTCCGTGATCGGGCCGTAGGTGTCAATGGCCACCACGATGCCTGTCATTGAAAGCATCGAAACCGCTGATAATGCAATAGCAAAAAGACCGCCGGATTTATCGCCGGCAAATCCGCCGCCTAATGAATAGGCGCCAAGTATTGAGGCAACGATAACGATAACAGGCGCTGCGGTTGCCTTCATGCTGACCGCGAGGCCGGCGATCACGTTTGTGCCGTGACCGGTCAAGCTGGCTTGTGCAATGTGTTTCACCGGGGGATACTGCGAAGCAGTGAAGTACTCAGTTATAACCACGATAATTCCGGTCAATGCAAGGCCGATAAGCGCCATAAGGAAAACGTTCATCTGTGTAAATGAAGGGTGAGAGGCCATTGAAGCCGGATCTACGCCTTTCAGAAATTCACCTGTCACGATATAAAATGTTACTGCTGCAAGAACGCCGGCAACAGCCAGCCCCTTATAGAGGGCGCCCATGATATATCCGCTTTTGCCCATCCTTACTGCAAATGTTCCTATAATGGAAGCGATGATCGATATTCCGCCGAGGAGCATCGGGAATTCCACCCATGGGCTCTCAGCGCCAAAAACCGTCTTTGCAAGAAGCATTGCTGCAACGAGCGTAACTGTGTATGTCTCATAAAGGTCGGCTGCCATGCCTGCGCAGTCACCAACGTTGTCTCCAACGTTGTCTGCGATAACTGCAGGGTTTCTTGGATCATCTTCAGGAATTCCTGCTTCAACTTTTCCAACAAGGTCAGCGCCTACGTCAGCTGCCTTTGTATAAATACCACCTGCGATACGGGCAAACACGCTCATGAGTGAGCACCCGAATCCGAGACCTACCAGTGCATGGAATGCCATCTCAGGGGCTGCCGACTTTGCTATAAAATAAAAACCCGCAAGTCCTATAATTCCAAGACCAACAACCATAACGCCGGTCACCGAGCCGCCCTTAAAAGCAAGGCCGAGTGCAGCCTGGAGGCCCTTGTGGGCTGCCTGAGCCGTGCGCACGTTGGCCCGCACCGATACCATCATGCCGATGTATCCGGCGAGCGCCGAACCGACCGTGCCGATGACGAACCCTATTGCTGTCCAGATCCCGAGGAAAGACAGAAGCACCGTCAAAATTACAGCAACAATAGCGACGGTTTTGTACTCGCGTGCGAGGAACGCCATTGCGCCCTCTTTTACCGCATTCGAGATCCCCTGCATCTTCTCATTCCCTGCGTCCTGCTTTGACACCCACATTGCGGTCATAGCAGCGTATATAACGCCTAACACTCCGCAACCTAATGCAAAAAGTATCGTTGAACTCATACTATCCCTCCTTTTTAATCTTTCTTAGTTAAGTGAAAAGTGAAAAAATGACAAATTGTTTTTTACCTTCCACCTCCCTTCCTATTTTTTATTATCGAAATATACTATTTAACCTCGACATCCCTTTCTGTAGCCTTTGCAAAAACCATTGCCGTTGCCCTGTACACCATATGCGCCATCTTTGAAAACGGTGCATAGGCAAAAAGGAAAAAGACAACAACAAGGTGAGAAAAATAGATAAGATATGCAAGGATCGCAATATCTGCTAGATCGTGCCAGTTCAGACAGTATGCCGGTGGCCATAATTGCAAAGACGATATATATGAAAAGCCAGTCATAATATCCGCCTTTGCCGGCCTTTTCTTCGTTCTTTTTCCTGTTGTTGATCACCATGACAATGCCTATCAAAAGCATTATCGCACTGGCATTTCCAAGCCACTTGACAGGATCGGTCAATGGATATGGTGACGGGCCGAGCAGCCACGGGTAAGGCGTTTTCCCCATCGCCTCCATTATCTCGTATCCATATAAATAGAGGACCGCCCATGCAGTTGTTATTGCAAGTCCGATGAAACTGAAAAATACGAGCATATGGGCCATCTTTCTGTCTTTGGCCACATTGCATTGTTCGAAACGCTTGTGTGCCAGTATCTCACCGATAGTTTCCGTTATTGCGCTTGCGATACTGACTTTAGGCTTAGCGCCGGTAACCTTGATCATGTCCTTCCAGTAACGGGTTACACCTATGGCCAGAGAAACAACGGCAAACATGAAAACCGGGACAAATACTCCATCGATGAAATACGACTTCAATAATGATGAGTATGCGATTTTCCCTGCTTCATTCCTTATACTCTCCAGATTCAGATGTCCCAGTCCTGCAAGGATAATCAGAAAGATAACAGCTGGAATAGCAAGCAGAAGAACAAGAGCACCGGGATTTCCGACCAGTTTCCCTAAAAATCTGGGGACGGAATAGTTTTCGATAGACAGTTTTCTGATTGCATTCAGGACTTCTCCCGGTTTTGCCCCTCTCGGACAATAAGCAGTGCAGTCGCTGCACTGATGGCAGAGCCATATATCAGGATTACGCGATGAGTTTTTCCTTCAATCCCCATTGGGCATGTATCATCTCTTTTCTCGGGAAAGGATTGTCGGCAGGTGTCAGGTTGCAGACGACAGAGCATGTCGCGCACTGGTAACACTTTTTTAAAGACTCTCCTCCTGCCCTTGATAATCTCATTCACAAACTCCAAATCCGGAGATATGACTGTTGAGTCGTCCTTTTGGGGGACAGCCGCCTCAACAGTTGCCTCTTCAATCTTTGTTTCCGGTGTTTCGACTTTTTGTTCCATGTATATCCTCCAAATCCTATTCTAAAATTCCTTGAACGGATTATGCCCTATTTCCTTGACCTTTTCCGCAAACTCATTAATCATATCGGGCAGCATGTGATATTCATCAATACCAACCTGCAGCATCTTGACACGTTCAGCTTCAAGTTGAAGTTTATTCAGCGTTTCACCGACCTTGCTGAACCTGGTATTTGCGAGTTCACTCCCCTTGACGAAGTGACATTGATAATTCTCACCAAACTTGCATCCGATAAGCAGAAAACCGTCAATCCCTTTTGAAAAGGCGTCGGCAATCCAGACAAGGTGCATTCCACCGAGGCATCTCAGCGGGATAAAACGGACGCTCGGGTCGATAGATTTCCTGTGCATCGCCAAAGTATCAAGGGCAGGATATGCATCGTTTTCACATACAAGACAGATAATCCTGAACTCTTCTTCAGGCACATCGATAGATTTTATCATTGAACCTATGATATCGATGCTGTAATCCTTAAACGAAACGATCCTCTCAGGGCAGGCTCCCATACAGGTTCCGCACCGTCTGCACCGGTTCAGGTTATATGTAGGAATCCCTTTCGCATCTTCTTCGATGGCGCCAAACGGGCACTCCTCAGTACATCTCTTACACGCGGTACACCTTATCAGTTGTGGGTCGGGGAACGTCAGATCCCATGCCCTTGGATGGACTGCAACACCCCTTGCAACATGATCGATACACTGTATCGCCTTAAATGCGGCTCCCGCTGCATCTTCCTGTGCGTCCGATCATATTCATCGGCTGCCTGACCGGACCTGCGGCGTAGATGCCTGTTCTTCTTGTTTCATACTGAAAACAGACAAAGTTCGAATCCGCGAACCCGAGCGCCCCTTCAAGAGAAGGCAGTTCAGGCCCCTGTCTGTATGCAAGGTTCAGGATAAATTCCGGCTTTGGAGTAGAATCGAGATAAGCTTTTTTGGCTTCATCGCCCTTTGCAGCTGCCAGGGTGATCCCATCGAGATATTCCTGCGGAGCCCTTGTGGTCGGGACCATTCCGGTTGCGAGAACAACAAGATCAGCCTCAACCTTCACCTTTTGGCCCAACAGGGTATTCTCCATCATTACAAAGAGATTCCCGTTGCCGGCATCTGCAACTCCCGTTACTTCTCCCTTTGTCAGCATAATACCGGGGTCGTTCTGGGCTTCCTTGTAAAAAGCCTCAAGTCTGCCGGGCGTCCTGATATCTTTATAAAGTATCATTGCAAGGGCATCGGACTTTTCTCTGACATACCGCGCCTGCTTCAATGAAGTGGCGCAACACATGGCTGAGCAATACGGAAGATGGTTGGGGTCCCGCTGTCCTGCACACTGTATGAAGGCAACCTTCTTCGCTTCTTTGCCGTCCGAGGGTCTTGTAATGGACCCGCTCTTTGCAATCTGTTCAAACTCGATATTCGTCACCACATTCTTAGACTGTCCGTAACCGAGATGACCGAGTTTTGTTGCATCATACGGGACCCAGCCTGTCGCCATCACAATGGCGCCTATTTTTTCTTCGGCGGTCCCGCTGCTTGAAGCGATTGTTACATCGTAGAGACCGGGCTGTCCTGCTGTCTTCTCGATCTTTGCAGATTTATACACCTTAATATTCGGATGGCCTTCTACTTCTTTAATGACCTTGTCTATCTCCGTATCGACAATCACGGGGTTCGTGTAATTTCTCGTCGGTATCTTTTTATACAACTTATTTGCAAAACCGCCAAGCTGAGGCTCTTTCTCAACCAGAACAACTTTATATCCGGCCTTTGCAGATTCGAGAGCGGCAGTCATACCGGTAATGCCGCCGCCGACCACTAAAATATTGTTGCTCAGATTTTCAAGAATAGCAGGGGCGGGAAGGTCGGCTTTCTGGACCTTTATCAGGCTCATCAAAATGTAATCCTCGGCAAGACTCTGCGTGTCATCGGTTTTCGGGGGATGCGTCCATGCGACAAACTCACGTATATTGACCCTCTCCACAATGGAACCCGGAAAATCAAACTCTTCAAATTTGACCCTCGGAGAGCATGCGGCAATGACAATAGTGTTTACTCCGTCTTTCTTAATGTCATTCTTGATCAGCTGAATTCCTTCAGGGCTGCAGAGGATATCGTGGGTTTTTACGTTCTCTTCCTTGATCGGCCCTGACTTTGAAGATTTTACAAGTTTCTCTATATCAACGGAATCTCCGATTCCACATCCTTTACATATATATACGCCGTACTTTTTTTCCATCCCTACCTCCTATTCACGCTCTGGATGCACTTGATTACAACGCCAGTTGCATCCTGGACTGATCTTGCAACATCAGCAGGGCTTCTCAATGTTCCCACTGCATATATCCCTTTCTTAAGCGCGGCATCATCAACAAGCCCGTCGGGAGTATATGATATGCTCGTTCCAACCTTTGAGTCCCTTGTGGCCAGATCCATTCCTGTTGCCAGGACTACCATATCGAATTTTGCCTTGAATTTTGATCCGCCGAGGGTGTCTTCAACTTCAACTACTGCATCATTGGAACCGGCTTCTTCGGTTATGCCTGCCACTTTTCCCTTGGTAAAGACGACATTCGGATCGTCCTTGATCTTCCAGTAGAACCTGTTTTCATAGAGACCCGGTGTTCTTATATCTATGTAGAAAATCTGGATCTTTGCATCGGGATATTGTTCTCTGATGTACATGGCATGTTTAAGTGTTGCAAGGCAGCAAATATAGGAACAGTATTGAAGGTGGTTTTCGTCTCTTGAGCCCGCACACTGGACAAAGGCAATGTTCTTGACTTCTTTCCCGTCTGAGGGGCGAACAATCTTGCCGCCTGTCGGACCATCGGGCGAAGCCAGCCTTTCCATCATCATGTTTGTTATTACATTCTTAATTTTGCCGGATCCCAGAATGTCAAGTTTACCCGTATCATAAGGGTTCCAGCCTGCGGCAAGAACAACTGCGCCGACTTTAAGGGTTATCGTCTCCTGTTTCATGTCGAGATCGATTGCATTATACTTGCATGCATCAAGACATGGTTTCATGCAATCTTTCGGACAGGCATTTGCGTCAATAACATACTGAAAAGGAAATGCCTGTGCGTGCGGAAGGTACGCTGCCTTTGACTTGTTCATCCCGAAATTGAAATCATTGTCCCGGTAAGACGGGCAGGCCTGCGCGCATGCATCGCAGCCCACGCATTTGTCGTTCACATATCTCGGATTCAGTTTGACAGTCACATCGAAGTTGCCTTCCTCACCCTTGATGTCTTCTACCTCTGCAAGGGTATAAAATGTAACATTCGGACTGTTCTTGATCCTCTTGAACTGTATCTCAAGGCCGCAGTTAGGTGGACAGAGTTTCCAGAAGTATTTACTTGATCTGTGATACCCTGCCGCCAAGATACGGGTTTTTCTCCACGATATAAGCTTCAAGTCCCGCCTCCGCCGCTTCAATCGCAGCAGTGAGCCCGCTCATACCGCCTCCAACTACAAGAACTTTCTTATTTTCTGCCATATTTACCTCCTTCAAGGCAGTAAGCCATAAAGAGGTGGTTATACTCAATAATATAACCATCTCTTTTTAACTTACTTAATAAACGGGGAGTATTATAGCATACCCTGTCAAGAAAAATCCTGTCTGGACACCTAAAAAAATGGGGAGGGCCTAGCCCTCCCCATACGGTATCAACTATGGATACATCTGTACGTACGGTACTTTCTTGAACTCCCAAGTATTGTTTTCTGCATTGTACTTGGAGTTTGTGAAGCACTTCCAGTTGGCGTCATCAATCTTGTTGAAGTCGCCTCTGTAGTAGTAGCCGGGATATCTGGACTCTTCCCTGAAGAGGATGTGTCTTGCATGTGCCTCAACAGAGAGAATTCTGTGGTAATTCTCAAAGCATCTGAGGAGCTCATGGAGGTCTTTTGCCGCCATTTTGTTGGCGTCCTCTTTGAGCATATCAAGCTGCCTGAGACCTTCTTCAAGCATGGTCTTTGAAGTCATATACCAGGTAGAGACAACCGCCGAAGTACTCATCGGAGATCTTCATCAGTCTTGCCTGAAGCGCTTTTGGTCCGATGTAGTTGGGGTTGATAACGGGATCGGTCGTGTAGACTTTGTATTTCTCATAGATCTCGAACGGCAGATAGAGTTCAGCCGCAATCTCGTCAAGGGACAATTTCGGCGCCGGCTTGTAGCCTGCGTTGTCGAGGATGTATGCTATTGCAGCCTTGGCTGCCATTCTGCCTTCTGCATGAGAACCTGAGGAGAATTTATGGCCTGATGCGCCGACAACGTCGCCTGCCATGAAGAGACCGGGGACGGTTGACATTCTGTTATATCCCCAGGAGTAGTGTTCCGGTGTGCCCGGAAGATCGCCAGGGCCGCTGACCCAGAAGCCTGCGCAGCCGGCATGTGAACCGAGGAGATACGGCTCTGTCGGCATGATCTCGGAAGGAACCTTGTCCGGCTCAATATTTCTTGCCGCCCAGAGAGATGCCTGTCCGATAGCCATGTCGAGAAAGTCTTCCCATGCCTCTGCCTCAAGGTGCTTGACCTGCTTGGCGCCTTCTTTTTCACCGAGCTTCTCTTTCATGTTCTTGGAGATTGTTTCCAGCGCTGCAGGGGTCTGCATAAGGATCGGGCCTTTGCCGTCCCTCATAGCCCTCATCATCAGGTGGTTTCTGATGGCGGTGCCCATGTTCTTTGCATAATCGCCGTATCTTGCGACTGCATCGTCGAAGTACTCTTTATTGGCGCAATAGTCTTCGCCATAGCTGTCTGTTGCTTTTGCCTTAAAGAACAGGAACCATGCGCCGACCGGACCATAACCGTCCTTAAATCTTGCAGGTACGAACCTGTTTTCCATAAGGGTCAGCTCTGCACCAGCCTGCATTCCGAATGCATAACCTGAACCGGCGCAAAACACCGGGTACCAGGTTCTGCCCAAACCTTCACCGACCGACCTCGGTCTGAAGCAGTTGACCGCTCCGGCAGTTGCGCAGAGCATTGCCTTTGCTTTGAAGGAATAGATCTTGTTTTCTCTGGTGCTGAATCCGATGGCTGCGGCTACGTTCTTACCGTTTGTATCCATGACAGCCTTCACGATGAATACTCTTTCAAAATGGTTCTGTGCCATGCCGGTTGCAGCTCTGTTGGTCTCAAGGGCCTTCTTTGCAGCCTCTGCAACGACAACCTTGTAGGACTCACCGTTGATCATGATCTGCCATTTACCGGTCCTTACCGGTGTGCCGCCCTCTTTCAGGGATTTCTTGCCGGCTGCAATAGCCTGATGGCCGTCCATTGAGAATCCGTCATCGCCTTTTTTCCAGATGGGGAGTCCCCATTCTTCAAAACACTGGACTGAATCGTCAACGTGTCTTCCGAGGTCAAATACAAGGTCTTCCCTGATGATGCCCATAAGGTCGTTTCTGACATACTTGACATAATCAGCGACTTTATTTTCACCAACGTATGTATTGATAGCGGAGAGACCCATTGCAACAGCGCCGCTTCTGTCTGTTGCGGCCTTGTCGACCAATACGACCTTCAGTCCTTTTGCGTTTGCCCAGCGGCATGCCTCAAAAGCTGCACCGCAACCGGCCATACCACCGCCCATGATCAGAAGATCGCATTCGACTTCGGTTACTTCCGGCTTCTTACAATATGAAAATGTACAAGTTTCTTTTTCCATTTATATATTCACCTCCTTAATTATTCAGTTCTTGCCGGGCTGTTAAACAAGCCGGGCTTTTTAATAGTTGCAAAATCAGGTTCTGGTTTGCCTGCATAGGGATCAACGGTACCTTCAACAGTGGTCCTGATGGGGAATTTGAATCTCTTGGTCAGACCGCTTCTGAATTTGATTGTCCACATGATGGTATCAGAACTTCTCAAAGGAATGGTCTGTGATCCGAGGGGAACAAAGTCTGAATAGCCTCTCACCTCGATTGCCTGCTGAGGGCAGATCTTTACGCAGTTAAAGCATTCCCAGCACTGCTCAGGCTCCTGATTGTAAGCTTTCATCTGTCTCTCTGTCGAGGATCATGAGATCGTGAGGACAGATGTACTGACATGCAGTCTTGTCCCCTGCCTTGCAGCCGTCACACTTTTCAGTAATTACAAAACTTGGCATTTAAATACACCTCCTTTAATATTGGTTTAAATTGTAAATTAAAAAGAGTTAAAAGAAACGTTACTGACTCTTTCCACCTCCTTTCCGTTAATCTGCTAAGCAGGCAGCAATGAGGTTTCCCTCAATGCTGTCTGCCATTACTCAATGTCAAACTTTTGAGCCCTCTATAAATTACAGGGATGCTTTAACTCAACCGGAAAAACTTATTTCTTTTCGCCTTCTGCATATTTATGCAGTTTGATCTCGACCTTTTCGGTAAGACCGGCGTAGTAGGCTTTAAGGATATCGAGGACTTCCTGTCGGCTGAACTTCGTTGTGACCGCTTCACCCTCGGAGAGCATCTTCCTCAGCTTTGTACCGCTGAGGAGAATCCTGTCGTCTTTGCCGTGCGGGCAGGTCTTCATTGAGGCCATGCCTTCACATGCGTTGCAGTAGAAGGTCCAGTCGATCTTCAGCGGCTTGGTCTCCAATGAACCTGTCGGGATCTCTTCAAAGATCTTCTGGGCATCAAAAGGACCATAGTACTCGCCGACGCCTGCATGGTCGCGGCCTACGATAAGATGGCTGCAGCCATAGTTCTGTCTGAATACTGCATGCAGAAGGGCCTCTCTCGGGCCTGCATATCTCATGTCAAGCGGATAGCCGCCAACCTGGACGGTATTCTTGACGAAGTATTTCTCAACAAGCACATCAATACATTTCTGTCTTACATCCGACGGTATGTCTCCCGGTTTCAGTTTGCCAAGCAGCATGTGAATGTAAACGCCGTCGCATACTTCGATTGCGATCTTGGCGAGGAACTCGTGTGAACGGTGCATCGGGTTTCTGGTCTGGAATGCGGCAACACGGCTCCAGCCTTTTTCCTCGAACGATTTCCTGGTCTCGGCAGGGCGCTGATAAAGACCGGGATATTCAGTCGGGAAGGTGCCTTCGCTCAGGACCTTAACAGGACCGGCGAGGTTGACTTCAGGCTGATCCATGACCATCTTGACGCCGGGGTGCTCAACCTCGGTGGTCTTGATAGACCTGCTGGCACTCATATGCCTTGTCGATGGTGTATTTCTCGGTGACTTTCATGGTCGCCATGATCTCGTTGAATTCTGTTGAGAAGAGCGCAATCTCTTCGCCTTCCTTAATGCCGTCAGCATCAGCCTTTGATGCGGAGACAGTAACCGGGATCGGCCAGAACTGGCCGTCGGCCATCTTCATCTCTGCGCAGACGCCCTTCCAGTCTGCCTTTGTCATAAAGCCGGTAAGCGGTGTAAAGCCACCGATACCCAGCATGATGAGGTCACCGGTTTCGCGTGAGCTGATGTTGATCTTCTTCAGCCCTGCTGCTTTTTTCTTTTCTGCTTCGAGGTCTGCCCCTGTCAAGTAAGAGGGGTTTCAGTTTCTTTTCTTTTCCAAGTGGATTTACTAAAGCCATAATACTTCCTCCTTATTTATATTTTCAAGACCAAGCTTGAATTCTCTTATTTAAGACCCAAAGTCTCGCAGACTTTCTTGAATATATCATCGATGTTGCCTGTGCCGGTGACCGATTTCACAATGCCCTTTTTCCCGTAATAGCCGATGAGAGGTGCAGTCTGCGCATTGTAGACTTCCAGCCTTTTCTTGATGGTTGCCTCTTTATCGTCATCCCTCTGGAACAATTCGCCGTTGCATTTGTCGCAAACACCTTCTTTCGCAGGGGCTTTAAAATAAATATTGTACATCTGACCACATGACTTGCATGTCCTTCTGCCGGTCAGTCTTTTCATCAGATCTTCAAAAGGCACATCCACGCTTAGTGCCGCGCTCAAGGACATACCCAGTGGCGTCGAGCATTTTATCCAAGGCTTCTGCCTGGGCGGTATTTCTCGGAAATCCATCGAGTATGTAACCTTTTTTGCAATCATCCTGTTTCAGTCTTTCTTCCGACCATACCCAGGACTACGCTGTCAGGAACAAGCTCGCCTTTATCCATATAGGATTTTGCCTCTTTACCAAAGCAGTGCCCGCACCTACAGCCGCCCTTAAAAGGTCTCCTGTTGAAATCTGCGGCATACCATATTTCTCGATAAGTTTCTTTGCCTGAGTTCCTTTGCCAGCACCCGGTGCGCCAAGCAACACTAATTCTCATAGTTAAACCCCCATATTGATTTTTAGATGACAAATTTATAAAAAATTCGCCTATTGCTTCTTAAACAAACAGCTCAAAAAACAATATCAGCAACTTAAATGAATAAATTTGCTTAGTAAAAAATCAATAATTGTGTGGCAGAGCTTAATATAAAAAGAAAAATGAGACATATAACTATATTATCCGGCATGTTTTAAGTCAAATTCATATTTCTCATAAGTTGATAAAAATTACTTATCGTCAAAATATCTGGATGAGCGATTCATTTATTAATCAACGCTTAAGATAATCATGCAGGGACCTTAGTGCCTTCCCCCTGTGGCTGACGGCATCTTTTTCCTCTTCACTCATCTCGGCAAAGGTCCTGTTATGAGCCCACGGGATAAAACAACGGATCATAACCAAAGCCGTTCACTCCTCTGCGGCTCTGTCCCTATACGTACCTTCGGCATAGCCGCAGAATGTCTGTATGCTGCCGTCGGGAAAAGCTAATGCTATACAACAGACAAACCTTGCGCCCCTCTTTTCCTTTGCCACAGACCGCATCTCGCAGAGAAGTTTCTCCGAATTCTTGTCTGTCTGTTGCGCCTGCGCCGGAATATCGCGCCGAAAAGATGCCGGGTGCTCCGCCCAACGCATAAACCTCCAGACCTGAATCATCGGCCAGGGCCGGCTTTCCGGTATATCGGGCGACCTCCACGGCCTTTTTTACAGCATTTGCTTCAAATGTCGCCCCGTCTTCTTCCGTCTCCGGACATCCCGGAAAATCATCGAGGGTCAATACGGAAACCGGCATGTCCGCTGTTATCCTCTTCAATTCTTCAGCCTTCTTCCTGTTTCTTGTTGCAAGCACTATATCCATCTCAGTTCAGATTGTCCCTTTCAGACTGTCTATCGGGCATGGCGAGTCAAAAATCCTGCTAAAAATCATGCGGGGTTTTATAACATAAGACCCACTGAAAACGTCAAGCAACAATAGTCAGCGAAGCGCGCTGTAAATATAATGTCCGTACAAACTTCAGCACTTGCAATATTAAGGAGTAGTTTGTTAAGATTTCCGAATGTCTGAGGAACAAAAAAAGGCAGGGTTGCTCGTCAGGACTATTGCCAAAATCCTCGACTTCATCGTAATTGCTGCTGCAGTGGAACTTGTCCCAAAGGCCGGATTTTATGCAGGACTTGCATATCTTTTGATAGGGGACGGTCTGTTTGACGGCAGAAGTCTGGGGAAAAAGCTTATTGGGCTCAGAGTAGTTTCGTCGGATTCATTTAAACCCTGTACTTTTAGAGATTCGATACTGAGAAACTCTATCTTCGGTATCGGGTTCCTATTTTATAAAATATTCTGGCTGGGTTGGATATTCATAGCTATTGTTTCTGCATTTGAATTTATCATCTTGCTCGGCAGCAAGAACCGGATGCGCCTCGGAGATGAATTAGCAAAAACCATAGTGATAGAGAGCCCTCAGTTGAAACAGGAGGCATGATGTTTTTCCATAAAATTCTCGGAATGTTTTCAAATGATCTTGCCATAGATCTCGGGACTGCAAACACCCTTGTCTTTGTAAAGGGGAAAGGCATAGTATGCAACGAGCCCTCGGTCGTCGTCATCAGAAAAGACGACAAGAAGCCCGTAGCCGTCGGGACTGAAGCAAAGAGAATGCTCGGCAAAACGCCTGCCAACATAACTGCAATAAGGCCCATGAAGGATGGAGTTATAGCGGATTTTGACGCCACCGGAGAAATGCTAAAATATTTTATTACAAAGGTCCATAACAGGAGGAGTTTCGTTTCTCCGAGGGTCATAATCGGAGTTCCTTCAGGCATCACGCAGGTCGAACAGCGCGCTGTAAAGGACGCTGCCCAGGTATCGGGAGCACGGGAAGTCTACCTCATCGGCGAACCCATGGCAGCGGCTATCGGTGTGGGCCTGCCTGTCGGGGAGCCGTCAGGGAACATGATCGTCGATATCGGAGGCGGCACTACGGATGTTGCCGTCATCTCTCTCGACGGTGTTGTTTACAGCAGGGCCGTCAGGGTCGGCGGGGACAAGATGGATGAGGCTATCATGGCCTTTATTAAGCGCAGGTATAACCTGATGATAGGAGACATGACGGCTGAACAGATAAAGATACACACGGGTTCTGCCTACCGTACGGAAGGCAGCGACAAACGCACAATGGAGATCAAGGGACGGGACCTCATCTCGGGGATTCCGAAGACCCTCACGATCAATGAAGATGAGATCCGGGAGGCGCTCACCGAGCCCGTCAACATCATACTCGAAACAATAAAGGTTATTCTTGAGAACACTCCGCCGGAGCTCGCCTCGGACATTGTTGACAGGGGCATCATCCTTGCAGGGGGCGGTGCTTTGCTCAAGGGTCTCGATCTCCTGATAAGAGAAGAAACCGGCCTTCCCGTCTTTGTTGCGGAAGATCCCCTTACAGCGGTGGTGCGCGGAGTCGGCAAGATGCTTGACGAGATAGACCTGCTGAGAAGAGTGGCGATAAATGTATAATGCCTAAGAAGTGGCTTCTGCTTTTACTGTTTATCATTGTAACCTTAAGTTTGATGACGTACCAGAGCAACAGGCAGCACCTGCTGCCGTTTCATTTCCTGAGTTCCGCTCTTAACCGGTTCCATGAGATCAAGACTTCTCTGTTGAACACCATTAATGCGCCCTTTCACAGGATGATGCTCAGGGAAGAAGAAAACATCAGGTTAAAAACCGAAGCGGGAAAAATGCTTGAGGAACAATATGCCTGCAGGGAAGTATTCCTTGAGAACAAACGTCTCAGGGAAATCCTCTCCCTGAAGGAAAAAGAGCGCAGGTATGTCACTTCCGCACGCGTAATCGGAAGAAGCTCCGACCAATGGTCAAATACTCTGATCCTCGACAAAGGCACGTCATCCGGCATAGCCAAAGATATGATTGCAGTAACGGAAAAAGGTCTGGCGGGAAAGATCTCCGGGGTCACAGATTCATACTCGTATCTCCTTCTTGTCGGAGACATAAATTTCTCCGTTGCAGTCCGGCTCCAGGAAAACCGTGCCGAGGGAGTTGTCTCGGGCACAGGGTTCAGAAAATGCCAGTTGAAGTACATCCCCTATGAAGAAGAAGTCAAAAAAGATGATATTGTCATAACATCAGGACTTGACATGCTCTTCCCCAGCGGCATACCAGTCGGATTTGTTTCGCGGGTAAACAAAAAAGATATCGGCTTCTTTCAGGACATCGAAGTGCTGCCCTTTGTCGACACTTCAAAAATCGAGATCGTTGCAATAATCCACAAAGAATGATTTACCTTCTCTGGGCATTCATTTTCTTTCTTGCTCTTATCATGCAGGGGAGTCTTTCACTGTTTGACATAATGCCGAATTTCACTGTTCTGCTGGCCTTCTATGCGGGGATAAAGTATGGTGATATCAGGGGACTGGCTATTGGCGCTGTCATGGGTATTGTCGAGGACAGTCTTTCCGGAGCATTCATCGGACCCAATCTTCTTAGCAAAGGCTTGGTCGGCTATATGTCTTCCTTTCTGTATCAGAAATTCTTTGTGTGGAGCCCGCTGCTGGGAACAATAAGTGTCGCCATGTTTACTTTTGCCGACAGCCTTACGGTCTTTTTTCTCAGGAGCATATTTGACCGGATGCCGGTGAGCGCCGGGGCGGCACTTCTGATAATCGTTGTGCAGTCCCTTCTCAATGCCCCCTTCGGCCTCTTCCTGAAACCAAGAAAACAATCATGAAGGATGAGGGATGAAGAATTCCTGCGTCAGGTTTGAGGTGTAATTGAACGGCAAGAGTGATAAAGAAAAAATCGTTCTCATCAGCTATTTCATCGCCGTAGTCTTTGTCTTCCTTGCACTGAGACTCTGGCAGCTGCAGATCCTGCAGGGTGATGAATACAGACGGCTGTCCGAGGCAAACATGCTCAGGATCGTCTCTATTCCCTCCCCACGCGGGATCATCCTGGACAGAAACGATATCCCCCTGGTAAAAAACACTCCATATTTCTTTGCATCCGTAATTCCTGATGAATTCGATAAGAGCAATATCCAGCTTCTGTCAAAGGTCCTCAATATCCCCGAAGCAGAGATTATGGACAAACTGGACAAACCGGACCTGAGCCCTTTCATCCCTGTTCGGCTGAAGCCGAACCTGACTTTTAATGAGATAGCCTTTCTGGAGGCAAGGCGCTCTGATCTGCCGGGACTCATCATCGAGGTGGAGATAAGCCGGGAATACATTCACGGCAACGTCGGATCACACGTCATCGGATATCTCGGCAAGTTGACCCCCGCACAGGTAAAAGACCCCGCGTACAGAGACGTCCCTCCTGATACGTTCATCGGCCAGTGGGGAGTGGAGAAGTATTTCGACCATACCCTCAGAGGAGTGCCCGGGAAAAGGATTATCGAGGTGAACGCCCTCGGCAGAGAAGTCAGGCTTCTCCAGGAGATGCCGCCTGTGAAGGGGCAGGACATCAGACTGAGCATCGATATCAATTTCCAGAAGGAAGCGGAAAAGGCCTTCGGCGAAAAAGCAGGCTCGCTGGTTGCAATACAGCCGGATACAGGCGAAATACTCGGGATGGTCAGCAAACCCTCTTTCGATCCGAACCTCTTCACAAAGGGTATCAGTTCCGAGAAATGGCTGGCAATTGTGAACGACAAGAAGAATCCGCTCCTGAACAAGTCGATTCAGAGCCAGTATCCGCCGGGCTCGACCTTCAAGATCATCACTGCTGTCGCAGGACTCGAAGAGGGCGTCATCACGCCGGACACTAAAGTGCAATGCAAGGGCGAGATTAATTACGGGTCAAGGCGTTTCGGCTGCTGGCAAAAGTCCGGCCACGGAATACTCTCTCTGCACAGGGCAATTGTTGAATCCTGTGACGTCTTCTTTTATGAAGTCGGAAAACATCTGGGCATAGATAAAATCTATGCATATGCAACACAGTTCGGGCTGGGTGAAAGAACAGGCCTCGAACTCGGGAAAGAGCGGACAGGGTCTGATTCCGAATACGAAATGGAAACTGGAAAAGAAGAAACAGCCGTGGTATCTCGGAGAGACTTTTAACGCAGCAATAGGGCAGGGATATGTGGCCGCAACACCTTTGCAGATGGCGCTCATGACAAGCACATTCGCCAACGGCGGCACTCTTTACAAACCCCTGCTCATTAAGGGCGCACAACCCGTCATCTCCGGAAAGGTCAAGATGAAACCCGAGAACTTTCGAAGTGGTCAGGCGCGGCCTTTGGGGAGTTGTGAATGAACCGTCAGGCACGGGCTGGCCTGCGAAATCCTATCTGACAACCGTCAGCGGAAAAACAGGCACTGCTCAAGTCATTGCCATGAAGAACAACCAGCGCTCTTATCTGGAGAAGTATCAGGACCACGCATGGTTCGTGGCCTTTGCGCCGCTTGAAAAACCGGAAATAGCTATGGCGGTCCTGGTTGAACACGGCGGCCACGGAGGAGGCGCCGCCGCACCGATAGCAAGAGCGGCGATCGACAACTATATGAAGCTGACTCACGCGCCGCCAAAAGCAACCGCTGTGGCAGCCTGAAACTAGCGAAACCATCTGACGCTCCTGTCTCCGCGGACAAACCCGAATAATGCCGGCGCCTTGCAAACAGGAGACATGCAAAAGAGTTTCCTTGACCATTAAACATGGCTATCCATTATAATTAATTATGGGAATACTTCAGTGCATTGGAAATACACCGATTGCGAGTATAGATCTGAATCCGAATCCCGGGGTAAAGCTCTTTGCAAAACTCGAAGGCAATAACCCCGGCGGCTCGGTAAAAGACCGGATCGCCCTGTACATGGTTGAGGCAGCTGAAAAGAGCGGCCAACTGACAAGGGACAAGATCATTCTTGAGGCGACCTCGGGCAACACCGGAATAGGGCTTGCCATGGTCGCAACGGCAAAGAGATACAGGTTGAAGCTTACCATGCCTGCCTGTGTCAGCATCGAAAGAAGAAGAATTCTCGAGGCCTTCGGCGCAGAACTGATCATCACCCCGTCCAAAGAAGGGACTGACGGCGCCATACGCCTGGCCCACAAGGTCCTTGATGAAGACCCGGACAAATATTTCATGCCTAACCAGTTCGATAATGTGGCAAACACTCTGGCCCACTATGAGACCACGGGCAAGGAGATTATAGAACAGACCCATGGCGGCATTACCCATTTTGTTGCCGGAATGGGTACGACCGGAACTCTCATGGGAGTCAGCAGAAGGCTGAAGGAATTCAACAGAGATATAAAGATAATAGGAGTTGAACCTGTAAAGAACCACAGGATACAGGGGCTGAAGAACATGACGGAATCCATCAGACCGAAGATTTTTGATCCGGCCATGATAGATGAACATTATTATGTAAACGATGAAGAGGCATTTGATACTACGAGGATGCTGGCAATTAAAGAAGGGCTTTTCGTCGGTATGTCCAGCGGCGCTGCAATGCATGTGGCCCTGAGAAAATCCAGCGAACTGAAGGAAGGCGTTATCGTCGTTATATTGCCCGACAGGGGAGACCGGTATCTTTCCACTTCGCTCTTCACCTCGGTATGTGCCAAATGTCCGCCATAAAGTGCCTGCTCCTGTTCTTTCTTGAATATGTTTAACGTCGACCGCAGATTAATCCAGAATTTTGACTGGATCATGCTTGCCGTTACAATATTGATATCTCTGATCGGCATTCTGACTATCTACAGCGCCACACGTCCTCTCGGCATCGATGACCATCCGACTTTTTACCTCAAGCAGGTCACCTGGCTGATACTCGGCCTTTCAGTTCTCTTCTTCATGGTAAGTTTCGATTACATCTGGCTGAGCAGATATGCGCCTGTCATGTATGTCGTCGGCATTGTTCTTCTGATAGTAGTCTTTATTGCCGGCAGGATAGGCATGGGGGCGCAGAGATGGCTCAGTATCGGACCGCTCTCCTTTCAGCCGTCCGAATTCTTCAAGCTTTTCTACATCATTATGCTCGCCCAGTATCTGAGTCTGATAAAAGGCTCCCTGAACACCGTCTCATTGATGCGGGTATTTTTCTTCATCACCTTTTTCCCGTTCGTTCTTCTCGTTAAGCAGCCGGATCTCGGCACTGCCCTGATGATCCTGATCATCTTTATGTGCCTGATAATCGCCAAGGGCCTCCAGAAAAAACTCGCCATACTGTTTGTTATAATAGGTCTGATATCACTGCCCTTTTTCGGGAATATATTCTGGGGAGGGCTCAAAGATTACCAGAAGAGCAGGCTCATCGCATTTATGGAACCGGAGGCCGACCATACGGGTATCGGATATCATCTGAACCAGTCGAAGATCACGGTGGGGTCCGGCAAGGTCGTGGGAAAAGGATATCTGCAGGGCACACAGGGACCCTTCAGGTTTTTGCCTGAGAAGCATACGGACTTCATATTCGCTGTTTTCGCCGAGGAGTGGGGATTTCTCGGAAGCTTCTTCCTGCTGTTTCTCTATCTTGTCCTGATACTGCGGGGGCTCGAAACCGCAGGAAAGGCAAAGGATGATTTCGGGCGTCTTCTTGCCCTGGGCATAACCTTCATGTTCTTCATATACTTCGTTGTCAATGTCGGCATGACACTTGGGCTCATGCCCGTTGTCGGAATACCCATGCCCTTCATGAGCTACGGCGGCACCGCGCTGCTCTCAAATCTCATCGCCATAGGGATTCTCATCAACATCAGGACCCGCAGATTTGAGCTCTTCCACTAAGTTGCCGGTTTTTGCTATAATTTAAATTCATCTGAATTTTCAGGTTCTCGGCTTTTTACTTCTAAGGCGGCGTAGCTCAGATGGTTAGAGCATGCGGCTCATATCCGCAGTGTCCGGGGTTCAATTCCCTGCGCCGCCACCACTCATTTGATATTGTGAGGTTATCCTTGCCGCTCCGGCAAGGATTTGTTGCTCTTCTTTATGCCTATTTGCAGCGTGTCCCCCCAGATGCAATCTGATATCCATTCCCTCTGCAATATCCCAAATTGAACCGTTCCTATCAATACTCAATGCCCTTCATATTATCCTTCTTTGTTCTTCCTTGAAAGCTGAGTCCTTTAAAAATAGAACCATCTTAATTCATTCTCAAGAATTAGTCAGCATAAAACAACATCTCCTCACATCCCACTCATGTTGTTTAAGTTGGCAACGTTATATAAGAAAAGTTCCTGACAGATTTGATCGCCTCAAAATCCGATGAGTTGAGGGTGACAACGGTTGCCCCTATTGATTTCGCGCTCATAGCAATCAGTGTGTCATTAATCATTTGAGAAACTTTTGATTTGAGCTCCGGCCTTTCAGCACGCAACTTCGACAGAATGTTGCCGGTTTCTTTCCAGACGGCATATCCCGGCGTAACAATCCTTCCGGTCTTTTCAAAAGGAGTTACAACAGCCTCAACATTCTTCCTTCCGATTTCGCTGATGACCCCGCTTAGCAGTTCCTGGGCAACAACAGAACTGAAATAGATATTTGGAGTTTCCCGCGTATAAATTTCGGCAATAATATCGTGATATTGCCCTGTACGTAGAAGTTCAATATAAAGATCGGAATCTATAATATACTTTATCAATGAGTTATACCTTTTGGACCCCGCCCTTGCCGGACACCTTTTTTAAGGATTCCAATAAATCTGTACGGAACATTATCATTTCCAATGCCTTATCCAGCGTTTCGGTTTGGGTTTTTGTGCCGAGTATTTTCTGGACCTTTTTAATTTTGACTTCATCCAAATAATAATTCTTTCTTTTAACAGCGGTCTTCATTATTTCCTCCTCTATTATCTGTATAATAATAGAAATGATATGTACAGTCAATTTTTCGGCGCTCTCTGCCTGGTGCAGGCCTTATTAGTTTCAAAGGAAGATTGAATAAACTTCTGACCATCTACATGTCTGTAAACTCGATACTTATCCATTACAATTTGTGAAAGTTGTATAATAAATAAACTAAAAATTGGAGGATTTTCATGCTGAAAAAAATGTTTGCTGTTTTTATTGCAGTACTTTTTGCCGCATCTTCAGCCTTTGCGATTGAATTCTCGGCCGACACTATCTCAACCTTTAAGGGAGAGCAACAGGCAAAAGGGAAGATTTTTTTCAACACGGACAAGTTCCGGATGGAAATGAAACCCCACGGCGATATGACCATGATAATGATTACACGGATCGACAAGAAAGTTGCCTGGAACGTGATGCCCGATAGCAAGATGTATATGGAGATCCCGTTCGACCTGAAACATAAACCCAAGGTAGAGGACAAATATGAAGGAGAGATTGACAGAAAAGAGGTTGGCCGGGAGACCATAGACGGCCATCCCACAATAAAATATCTCATAACATATAAGATCGATAACGACAAAAGTCAGGTCTACCAGTGGATGGCGACCGACATAAAATTCCCTGTAAAAACCTCGGCGGTTGACGGTTCGTGGAGCCAGGAATTCAGAAACGTGAAGATGGGTCACCAGTCCGATAGTCTCTTTGAACTTCCCGCAGGCTATCAGAAGATGCCGATGCCTCAGTTCCCGGGCGTATCCGGCATGCCCGGTATGCCGGGCGGCATGAAACATATGAAATAGCTTGGACTGAGGGCGGGCAGATCCCGCCCTTTTTATTTCCTTCATTTCTACCTCCTGCTTACCCGAATAATATTATCATCAGCAGCGGCTGTAAAGTGCCGGCGGTGGCATATTCGTCGAGTACTTCGGAGCATAACTCTGCCGCACTGCAGCGGCAAATGAAAAAGGGAAGGCGGTTTCTGCCACCCTCCCCCGGATAAAACCCCGGTCGCTTCGCTAAATTCGGGTTAATACATGCGATCAATCACCAAATAGCGGATTTCCATGGCAGAGCGTACAGGAGATCGGTGTACCCTTTGTTACGGACCTGGTCCTGCCTTCAGCTGAAAGGGTCCTGTCCGCTGCTGCACGGGAGAGCACGGTCCCTTCCAGATTCAAGCCGTGGCATGCCTGGCACGCCTGCCTGTTACGCTCGAAAAACTCTTCGTGGTTTCTGTTCCAAGCCGAATCGTTTACATTGTGCATGCCATGCGGTCCGTCCAGCGAAAGCGGGGGGCCGTCAGCATGGCAAGTGGTACATTCAATTATTGGGCCGGTATGGCCCTGAAGCTGGATCGCTGCTATGTTGTCGTTAACAGTAGAACTCACGGGCCACTCGGCGTGCGTGCTTCCATGACATGCCTCGCAGGCCATGCCGCTGTGGCCGAAACTGAACCTGTAGAGTTTGCCCGAATTTTCGGCAAACCGCTGGTTTGTGGCGATTATTGGAGTGGCTGAAGGGTCAGTCGGATCATAAGCTGTTGTCGCCCTTATTGCGCTCCCCAGATGACTGACGGCGTCACCCGTATGACAGGACTGACACTTGGGCAGGTCAACCCAGGGCGTGCGCGGTTTGAATTGTCCGCTTAAAGCAAGCATCCCTCCGTGGCACTGCTGGCAGACGATCCCCGCGTCTCCCATCGCTCCCCTCAGACACTTTGTCTGGGTACCGGGATGGCAGTTATAGCAGGTCGATAACCCGGCATCGGGAATAATGGCCGGGTTGCCGGCACTCGGCACTTCATTGTTCAGTGTCCTGCCATGGCGGCCATGGATTGCAGCGGAGAGACGCGGCTTTCCTACCTGGTCACCCTGGGGTCCCGTGCCTGCAAGATCGAGCGGAAGCATATAATGACATGAAGAACACAGAACGGGTTTTCTTGCCATGAGATTTACGCCGATGATGCTTCCATGCAGGATCAGTACGTTCTCTCTGTATTGTATCTCGGGATTTGTGGATGTACTCCAGGCGGATATGCCGTATTTTGACATTGTGGCACTGTTGGCGGCCACGCCGCCGGTGGAATGACAGGCGCTGCAGTGCATTTCATCCGAGACAGGCGCCACAGCAAAGATCGGGGGAAGAGTCGAACTGCTGGCGGAATCGAAAGGCTGTATCCGCATCAGGGGGTATGGGTTCACGTTATGATTGTCGTCCAGCGGAGTTATTGGAATGCCGACGGCGGCAAACCATCTGGACGCCGGATCGAATTCGCTGAAGAACTGGGGAGTATTGGATGCGCCCGGCATCTTGAATCCGAAGAACCCTGTGTCCGGGGGAAGCGAGACTCCAAAGAGCGGCTGAACAAAATCCCAAAAATTCGTTTTGGAAATGCTGGTTGTATTTATGGAACCGGCATTGTCGGCGACTGCGGAGTAAAACACACCGGCCTGGGTATTATCCAGGATCTGCGGACGGCTGCCTGCTACACCTTTTCTTACAACCTGGGCATGGAGCACATTGAAAGGCGGCAGCACCGAAAATACCGAGTAGTCCTTATCCATGCAGTGCATGCCAAGGTCGTTAAAAGCAAAAACGTTAGTGAACGGGTCCTGACTGCAGGCAACCGCAGCATTCTTTACCGCCCTCTCGGAGAACCTTATGCCTGATTCCGCCCTGACAGCGCAGGGTACTGAGGAAGGATTTTTAATCTTGACAGTCCAGGAACCTGCCTTGCTGCTGTTCAAAGAAGAAATCAAGGATCCTGTATTTGCATTGCTGACAACGACCGGCTGCTTCTTGCCCCAAGATCTTCCCTGGATCGTGAGAAGATGCGTCTTTGCATTCCAGACAGCATTGCTGATAGTCGGCTGTTTGGCTGCGTAAGCATCCCCTATGTTTCCTAATGCCGCGCACATTACAAACATGAAGATGATCGAAAACAACTTTATGCCCCTCTTGCTGATGAAATTCCTGGTAATCATAAATCCTCCTCTGTTAAGTATTGACAGCGACCAGCCTGTTGAAACTGCCTTTCTGCGTCTTTAACACGTGCAACTGACACTCAATCCGCAGGATCTGCACTGCTATACATCAAAACGAAATCATCAATTGAATCTCTATTCGCCGAGTGTCTGCTGACCTGTTATCAGCAAAGGTGTGTCTGCAATTGACATGCCACAGCATAGTTAGTTGATTTATCGGGCTTTTTGAAATTATCAGCCGTGAGAGTAACAGCAAAATGTCTTCGTCAATGGAATTTTGCCCTGTGGAAGAAGGCCCGGGGAACATACTATAACCGCGCCGGGGAGGAGGTCTTGATCAAAAGGCAGCAAAGCCTTCTCCGGAGCGGAACGATGCAGGGAGCACTGAAGCACAGTGTCGGGAAGCGGGAAAAGACCGGCAGGCATGAGTCACTCCGGTAGTGCAGGAAGATAGATCGACAGCCCGTTGCTTTCTCTTCATCCCTTCGCCTCAGCGGCCGGAATTGCCGTTTTCAGACAGATGACTCCCTGGACCGGAGCAAAACGGGTGTGGGTTAAGATCTGCTATTTCTTACTCAATATGAAAAGTTGCCACTTCCTTGATTCCGGGCTGATATTCCCCGACCGGCACAAGTTTCTTGCCCTCATTCACACAGCCGATTATGATGGTCCAGAGTTGGTTCATCTCGGTCTTTTCTCTGTCGTTTTCCGGAATCATCCGGATCAGCATTCCCTCAAGTTCGATTTTCATGATACATTCCTCCCGCTTTATTTCTTTTCAGATAGATGGTACCACAATTTCAGAACTGTTCAACCCTGAGATATATGGTTCGATTTCTGGAGCAAAATCACGGGCAACATTGATGAGACCGAAGACGAAGCGGAGGTCTTAGCTCTGAATTTTGCATTAACATTAAAGTCAGATAAAGGTTTGATCAGGAACATAGGCAGTTTTTTGATTCAGAAATTGAGCCATATACTCTTACCACAATATTTTGGACAGCAATGTATCGTCGCATTTCTTTAAGAAGGGCTATCCGCCGGCGCGTTTCGCCTTGTACCCCATATCCTGAAGCAGAGCCATGATCACATCCCGGTGGTCTCCCTGGATTTCGAGAAGATCGTTTTTTAGAGAGCCGCCGGTGCCGAGCCTGGTCTTTAATTGTTTCAGAAGCTCAACATGCTCTCCTCTGCCGACATCCGGATCCCTTCTATCAGAGTGACTGTCTTCCCGCCCCGTCCCTTTCTTTCAAGGCAGACACGTATACTCTCCTGCGAAGCAGGACTTGCTGCCCGGGAAGATTTTTGTGCCGGCCCCTCCTTGCGGGAAACAATCTTATCCGTGGAATAGACCAAGTTTGATTTTTTGTCGGACATGAATAAATTGTAGCATTTCTCGCTTGTATTCTATTTCTTCAATATGCAACTATACATCTGTGCTTGCAATTTCACTTCAGTCGGGAAGTAACGGAAATTGTTTTTACGTTGAAACAAACGGGACAAAACTGCTCTTTGACGCAGGCATCTGCGGCAGCAGGGCGGCGTCGAGACTCAGCGCGTACGGTCGTGATATCCGGGATGTCGACGCCCTGATAATCTCACATGATCACGCCGACCACGTAAGCTGTGCAGGCATATATCAAAGGAAATACGGGCTGCCGATATTTATTACACAGCTGACTCTGCAGGAAGCGCAAAAAGGTGGGAAACTTGGCAAATTACACAATGTCACCTGTTTTCAGTCGGGAGATCAACTGCAATTCGGCGATGTCTCTGTTCAGACCATTCCCACGCCACACGACGGCGTTGATGGATCAGCGTTCGTTATCTCTTCAGGGGGCAAGAGACTTGGTATCCTGACCGACCTCGGGCATGTCTTTAACGAACTGTCGGATATAGTCTCCTCCCTTGACGCGGTATTTATAGAAAGCAATTATGATCCGGCAATGCTTTCAAGCGGACCTTATCCCGCTTTTCTTAAGAAGCGCATTCAGGGTCCGAAGGGACATCTATCCAACAGAGAGTCCGCCGAATTGCTTCAGGCAGGCTCTAAACTGAAGTGGGCATGTCTGGCACATCTTTCCGAATGCAATAATTCCCCCCAGGTCGCCTTGAGAACTCATCTCGACATCTCAGGCAGCAGGATCACATTTCACACTGCCAGGCCGTCACATGGCCTCGGAAATCTTTACTCTGTGACCGGAGAGCGGCAATCCTCCAAAAACAAGAAAGTCATGAAAATGCCGCGCCTGACGGCACAACACCTTCATGACTTGAAGTACGTATAGCAAATAATATCTCTGAGTTTCCGGCCAGGACTAATAATCAGATGACCGGTCGCTTCTCACAATATCCATCCGCGGAGAGTTTCTTCTGCGAAACTCAGTTCTTTAACTTACTTCTTCTTGCCGCCTTTTCCACAACTGCATTTCTTGCACATAATAATCACCTCCTGTTGTTTGTTATCTTATTTTACGGAAACCCCGATACTGATTTCAATGAGTAATCCGTCAGGGGTGTAAAGGACTCAAAATGAATTCACACAAATCAACAATCTCCCTTTGCCCCTCTTCTCTAAAGAGGGGTATAAATCCTACCTTTGGTTAAAGGGAGGACAGGTGGGATTTTATGAATAATGTTGTCATTATTATGAATCTGTCAATAAGAGGAACGCTGCATCGCAACAGTCGTCATTTTTTCAGATCAGCCTTTTCGTAATAGTGCTCAGGAATGCTAAAATATCACAGGCTATAAACATACATAAGGAAGGGTTTGGAGAAATGGTTCCGGATAAAGATAATTTCAGCGGCTGTTTGATCGGCCAATGTCTGGGTGATGCATTAGGCTTTGTCGTGGAAGGTTATTCCCCGGCAGCTTGCAAAAGGTACATCGAGGATTTTGTCAAAACCGACAGAGTTGATGAGTTTGGACGGTTTCCGTTCCCCTTTGGACAGTACTCGGATGACTCACAGCTTGCCAGGGAACTGATGCAGAGTTATGCTGATCGAGAACGATTTGATCCCGCTGATTACGCGGACAGGATCAAGATGACTTTTGTCGAGAAGAGGATCGTTGCATTCGGCTATGCCACAAAAGAAGCGGTCAAGCGTTTGTGCCAAGGCTCGTCCTGGGAAGAATCCGGCGCTCCTCCGCCTGCTGCAGGCAATGGAAGCGCAATGCGTGCGGCGCCTGTCGGACTCTTTTTTTTCGACAACACGAAACTTCTCGTCCGGGCGGCTCATGATCAGGGCAGGATCACCCACAGGGATCCCCGCAGCTCTGCAGGCTCAGTTGCTATAAGCGGAGCAGTTGCTATAGCGCTTCAGGGGACGAAAATCGATACGGGTCGATTTATTTCAAGCCTTGCGGACTGGACAGGAGAGCTGTCGCCTGTCTTCTCTTCAGAACTGAGAAAGCTGCCTGACTGGTTGTCCATGCCGCCTGAAGAGGCTGCAGGAGTCATCTCCGGGGCGGGGTTTGACCCCGAATATGTTGATGACGATGAGTGGAAGGGTATGTCCGGGTTTGTTGTCAGCAGCGTGCTCTGGAGTCTCTATGCGTTTCTGAGATCTCCTGATAATTACCTGGAGACTGTATGCACAGCCATATCTGCAGGCGGTGATACGGATACAACGGCGGCAATGGCAGGGGCAATCAGCGGCGCTTATCTTGGAATCAACGCCATTCCATCACATTTTACGAAATACCTGACGGACCGGAAGACATGGGGCACTAACCAGCTGGTTGAACTTGCGCATAGAGTGCTACGAGATCAAGATACATGAGTCATGATGCGTGTAGGCACTGAGAAGTCGCTGATTCAGAGCGAGAATTCACCAAAGTTCACTGATAGACTGAGAACCAGGACAGGATTGGAGAAAACAGGCAAAATGCCAATGCCCATGTCCCAAATATTGACATGATTTTCAAACCCAGCCCGGCCCAAAAATCTTTTCTTCATTTAAATCAATAGCTTAAAAATATGCCGACCTGCACCACATATTACTTAAATCTGGCACGGTACATGCTTCACTTTTTTCAGGAGGTAATCAGATGGAGCCGGATGATATTGAGACAATCAGTGAGATAGCGGCGAGATATGGTTTTAGCGAATGGGCACTGGTCGGCATTGCTTCGAAAACAGAGTATCATGTCTTTTCATATTTCAACGATCTTTCTGTTATGCCGGTTTTCAAGGCAGTTCTTATCTCAATATTGAAAACCCTTGATGACTACATGCAAAAGTATCCGTCTGTGTGCAAAGAGGTTTCTCATTCTGCCGGCACTTGCTGATGTTTGCTGAAAGAATCTTCTTTATTCCTCGCGGGTTGACATTAGGGCGAAGAGCTAAATGACTATTTTTTTGTCTTTCTGAAACTGTCCAGGGAGACTATGTTTTCTTCCTCAGATTTCGGTTCTTCAACGCTTGTCCGACCCTCCGGCTTCCCGGAAGCATCCTGAAAGTCCCAGATATCCAGCCTGTCATACTTCACCCGCGCATCCGGAGAAAACACCGATACAATATCTTCGGAATGCAGATAACATTTTTCAGGTCTGTTCGCAGCCCCAAACCCGAGGGCGGCGCTGACACTGCCGTCCTCATTCCACTGCAGGTCCTTGAAATTGTTCCGGTTGAAGATCAGGATGATGCCGTTTTTCTTTTCTTCGTCCGTAAACCCTCTCTTCCCGATAACTGTCTTGTCCGAATATCTGACCACTACATAAACCTTTCCATAATCATTCAGGAGGTCGTAGAAGAGATTCTGCAGATACTTAAGCTGGTTTTTCATGACTTTTATCTTATAACAATCGCCTCAAATTGACAAAGGGGAGGGGGAGGGGCCTTCGGGGGGGAAGGCCCCTCGTTGGAGGGAAAAATTAAACCTCTTTTTGGGGTTGGGGTGCTTTTCTTAAGAACGTCGGAACGTCAATATGGTCATCATACGATGACATTATGTCCGTTGTCACCAGATCTATGCCGTATTCGGACTTCAGATTTTTTGACAGGACCCTCTCGGAGCCACGCAGATTGACCGTCTGTTTAACAGGCGTCCATTTCTTGACCTGCGGAAGTTCCACCTTCTCCTTCTGATCGCTGAATCCGGTTGCGATTACCGTTACCCTTACTTCATCTGCCACGTCAGGGTCTATCACTGCTCCGAATATCAGATGCACTTCCTCATGCGCAGAATCATAGACGTAGGAGACTGCGTCCTGAACATCGTTTAAGGCAAGTTCGAGGCCGCCGGTAATATTGACCAGGATGCCCTTGGCGCCTTCTATCGAAGACTCCTCAAGAAGAGGATTTGATATCGCCTTTTTCGCGGCGTCAAGAGCTCCGGCATCTCCTCGCCCAACTCCTGAGCCCATCACACCTCTGCCCTGGTTCTGTATAATTGTCTTTACGTCCGCAAAATCTACATTAATGAGTCCCGGTATCAGGATGATATCGGATATGCCCTGTACAGCCTGTTTCAGAACATCGTTGGCCACTGCAAACGATTTCAGCAGGGGCGTGCCTTTTTCAACGACAAGGCCTATCTTGTCATTCGGTATCAGAATCAGGGTATCCACATTCTTTCTGAGTTCTTTGATACCTTCTTCTGCGTTTGTATATCTGATCTTCCCTTCGTAGAAGAACGGCTTGGTAATGACTGCAACAGTTATTGCGCCGAGTTCGCGCGCGATCCCGGCGATGACAGGACCTGCTCCGGTGCCTGTGCCGCCTCCCATTCCTGCCGTGATAAAGACCATATCAGCCCCTTCGAGGCATTCGCTGATCAGCGCGCTGTCTTCAAGGGCCGCTTCCCTGCCTATCTGAGGATTCGATCCTGCGCCCAGCCCTCTCGTCAGATTGGCCCCTATCTGTACCTTTGTAGAAGCCAGAGATGTTTCGAGAGACTGCATATCTGTGTTCACGCAAATGAATTCGACACCGTGCAGGTTTGACGCTATCATATTGTTGATGGCGTTGCTTCCCGCGCCTCCGACTCCTACGACCTTGATCTTGGCGCCATGTCCTCTCACTTCTTCAATCTCAAACATAATTCTCCCTCCTCCTTTTATCTGATTTTTATCTGAATATTCCCTTAACCCAATCTTTCATCTTTCCGAATATCCCTGTATATGTTGCAGGGTTGAAGTCTGTGCGTACCTTCGTATGAAACCCGTGCAGGACAAGGCCCGTCCCGGTAGCATACATGGGGTTTCCCAATATTTCGGACGCCCCGCGTAACCCGACAGGGGACCCTATTCTCACGGGTATATCCAGAATGGACTCTGCAAGTCTGTCAAGGCCCGCAAGCAATGAGCCGCCGCCGGTAAAAACAACCCCTGTAGATGCTATATCGAATCCGGAGCAGTTTTTCATCTCACTCTTTATAAGGTCCAGCAGTTCCTCTGTCCTTGGTTGTATGATCTCAGACAGATGCCTGCGCAATATCTTTCTCTCCTGTCCCGGCTGGACTAATCTCCACTTCTTCCGAAACATCGACAAGGTCCGATACTGCGTGGCCATAGCGCTTCTTGACCCGCTCTGCCTCGGCAACCGACATCCTGAGTCCAACGGCGATATCATTGGTAAAATGGTTGCCGCCTATGGCCAGGACAGATGTATGCCGCAGCCATCCGTCCTTGTAAAGGATAATATCGGTTGTGCCGCCGCCGATGTCAACGATGGCCACTCCAAGTTCTTTTTCATCTTCTGTCAGTATCGCCTCTGCAGATGCAAGGGGCTCAAACACAATGTCAATGACCTCAACACCTGCTTTTTCACAGCACTTGAGGAGATTCTGCACAGAAGTAATGGCGCCTGTCAGGATATAGACCTTTGCCTCAAGCCGGTCCCCGAACATTCCCTCCGGGTCCTTGATGCTGTTCTGTCCGTCCAGTGTATATCCTGTCGGTATGATGTGCAGCACCTCTCTGTCCAGGGGCACATACACTGCTTTGGCGGAATCTATGACCCTGTCTACGTCGGCAAATGTGACTTCTTTGCCCCTTATGCCGACAGCGCCATGACTGTTGAATCCCTTTATATGTCCTCCGGAAATCCCGACGTATACCGAATTAATCTCAACACCTGTGGAAGACTCCGCATTCTTCAATGCATTTTTTATCGACTCTACAGCAGACTCAATATTTACGACCACGCCTTTTCTGAGACCCATCGACGGCGATGTGCTGACACCCTTGATCTCTATCCTGCCGTTTACGATTTCCCCGACAACGGCGCAGATCTTCGTGGTGCCTACATCAAGTCCGACAATAATATCTCCGGGGTTTGTCCTGCTGTTGCTGTGCATTACTTTATCACCTTATCAGCAGCCGGCTTTACTATAGCCCTGCCGGCGAATCTTAAATCTATATAATCAACCGGCATCGCCATCTGATTTATATCTTCTTCTATCTGAAGAAGACGTCCGAGTTTCTCCTCGTATCCTCCTGCCCCCATTTTCACAACAAGTCCGTCTATCGTTACAGTTACTTCATGGGGCTTATGGGCGACAATCTCGATGTGGTCCCGTTCTGAAGAAAACCCTTTTTCGTTCATTGTCTTTGCCAGGTCCAGTGCCTCTGAAAATCCGTCTTTTTCCCTGTAGGGGTCTCCTGTTATCACCGGAAGAAACGGCACAGAGCCGTCCCGGAGTTCTTCAAGGAGTGTCCCCTTTTCATCCACTAGAAAAAGGTGCTCATTCATTTCAAGCAGCGCAAACGGTTCAGATTCCTTTATTGTTATCGCCAGGGTATCAGGCAGGTCTTTCCGGATATTGACGGACTTTATCCACGGTGACTTCAGCATCTGCCTGCCGATGCGATCATTGGAAAGAGTCAAAAGGCTTTCTTCCCTGCGGATGCCGGTCAGGGTCTTCAGTTCATCGTCCGTCAGGTGCCTGTTACCGGAAATGTCGATATTCCTCACCGGAAACACTGATTTTACAGGGCTATAGTGAACAACCAGATATACAACAATGGCTCCTCCAAAAATCAGTATTAAAACAGCTGATGTTCCTCAACGTGCTCAGGATATTCAATCTCCTGCTGCTCTTCTTGGTCCTATTGGCCTTCATTCGCAACACCTTTTAGTATTTCCACGACCAAAGCAGGGAAGTCGAGCCCTGCATGGCCTGCAATTTTTGGAAGAAGACTGGTCTCTGTCATGCCTGGAATGGTATTGACCTCAAGGACAAAAGGCTCTCCTTCGCTGTCTATCATGAGATCAACCCGGGTTGCTCCTTTGCAGCCAAGGGCGCCATGAGCTGCAAGCGCTGCTGAAGCAGCTTTTTCATAAACCACGGGGTCTAATGCAGGAGGAAGAATATATTCGGTGAGTCCTGCCGTATACTTTGCCTCGTAACTGTAGAACTCAAGAGACGGCTTCACTTCCACACCTCCCAAGACTCTATCGTTCAGTATCCCTATCTGGACTTCCCGACCTTTTATGTATTTCTCAACCATCACCCTTGTCCCGAATGAGAATGCCTTATCCAGTGCCTGCTCAAAGTCATCCTTCTTCTTTACGATAGTCACCCCTATGCTCGACCCCTCTGTCGCGGGTTTGACAACCCAGGGCAATTCAAACTCTGTAACGATCTTCTCAATACGGCTGTTTTCAGGCATCGCTACTTTACCGTGCCTGCTTTCCAGTCTCAGACTTACTCACCACTGCAAAAGGAGGGACAGGGACCTTGCTGGACAGGAATGTCTTTTTGGATGCTTCCTTGTCCATGGCCAGGGCTGATGCAAGGACTCCTGAACCCGTATAGGGAATGCCCAACACCTCCAGCATGCCCTGAATAGATCCGTCTTCTCCCCAGCCTCCGTGAAGGACAAGGAATGCTATCTCAATAGCTTTCTTTTTGCAGCACGCCGCATATATCAGCGCCCGCATCTATCGAAAGCACGTTATAGCCCAGTCCTTTTAAAGCGTTATAAACTGCTCTGCCGCTCCTGAGAGATACCTCTCTCTCTGCTGACGCGCCTCCGAGCAGAACACCTATTTTTTTATGAGTCACTACTTTCATCTCTCCCTATAATCCATATCTCGGGTTCAAGGACAACTCCGGATTTTTTCTTTACCCTGTAAGAGACTACTTCCATAAGCTTTATGAAATCAGCTGCCTTTGCCTTACCCCTGTTAACAAAAAAATTCGCATGTATATTGCTTACTTCAACATCACCTACCCTGAGACCTTTGCATGCCGCTTCATCAATAAGCTTTCCTGCGGCAAGGCCTTCAGGGTTCTTGAACACACAACCGGCAGAGGGTTCCCAGAGCGGCTGTCTTTCTTTTTTTGCCTTCAGGAAATCAGCGGCCCTTTCTGAAACGTCTTCGACTTTGTCTTTTTTCAGCATTAACTCTGAACCTATGATGAGATGACCCGGCAGAATGCCTGATCTCCTGTAATCAAATGAAATCTCGTTTGAAGGGACCCTTGACATATTTCCTTTATCATCCAGAACATCAACAGAATGGATAACGTCTTTCATCTCATACCCGAAGGCTCCTGCATTCCCGAAGATTGCGCCTCCGATTGTGCCGGGTATGCCTGCAAGACCTTCGATTCCGGAGTATCCGTTTTCTTTTGCATATTGAAGAAACTTCTGCAACAGGACCCCCGCATCTGCAGAGATCAGCACCCGGTCATTTTCTTCCTTTATGGGCACGATCTTTTTGAAAGACCTGAGTGAAACAACACAGCCCTCGATACCGCCGTCCCTGACTAATACGTTTGTCCCGCTTCCAAGGGGACAGATTGGAATATGGTCTTTGCTCAGATTGAGATAGAGGTTAATGAGCGAAGGCAGGTCCTGGGGCACAGCATATATCTCAGCAGGGCCCCCTATCTTCAGGGAAGTATGGCTGCTCATCGGCTCCATGAACCTTACCTCTCCCTCGAAAAGACTACCGGACAATATATCTTTTATCTCCTGGATCTTCATTTTTCCTGGTTATGCCTCTTTCAGCCTTTTCAGAATCTCTTCCCCGGTCTTCCAAACATCGCCCGCGCCCAGGGTGAGAACGACGTCTCTCTCCCTGAGCCTGCGAGAGCACCCGCGTAGCGGCTTCATCCTTGCTCTGCGCGCGAACTGCATTTTTGTAACCGCTCTGCAGTATCTTTTCATATAGGCCATCCGAAGACACCCCTTCTATCGGTTTTTCACCTGCAGGATAAATATCAAGCAGCATGAGCATATCCGCGTCATCGAAAGACCCTGAAAACTCTTCTATAAGGTCCCTGGTCCTCGAATATCTGTGAGGCTGGAAAAGAACAATCAGCCTCCCCTTTTTGCGACCGGCAGGGCTGCACCCCCTCAATAGACGCAGGGGATTCAGACTCTATCTTTCAGCAACCCGTCTTTCATGGCCCTCAACGTGGCTCTAATCTCTGTGGGGTGATGACCATAGTCGTCAAATACCTTTACCCCCCGGGCCTCGCCTTTGAACTCGAGTCTCCTCTGTATCCCGCTGAAACCTTTCAGAGCTTCCCTGACGACTGAGATGTCCATCTTAAGCACGAGCGAGCATCCGATTGCGGCAAGCCCGTTAAGGACATTGTGCATGCCGGGCAGAGGCAAGGTGAATTCCCCGATATGCTTTCCTTTATACACCGCGTCAAAAGTGACTGACATAAATGCTCTTCTGATATTTTCCGCACGGAGTACCGCATTCTTTTCAAATCCGTATGTTATGCATCGTCTGTGAATAGACGGCAAAAGCTCGCGAAGGTGCTCGTTTTCGATACAGACCACCGAGGCGCCGTAAAACGGGACCTTGTTAATAAAGGAAAGGAACGCCCCTTTCAGTGAATCCATGTTCCTGAAGAAATCCATATGTTCCCTGTCGATATTTGTAACGACTGCTATGGTCGGAGTGAGTTTCAGGAATGAGCCGTCACTCTCATCGGCTTCGGCCACAAGGAAATCCCCCTGTCCGAGAATTGCATTACTCCCCGTCGCCTTCAGCCTGCCGCCTATTACAACAGTCGGATCGAGCTTGCCGTGGGTCAGGACCGTGGAGATCAGGGAGGTCGTTGTTGTCTTTCCGTGCGCCCCTGCTATCAGTATCCCGTATTTCAGCCTTCCCAGCTCCGCCAGCATTTCTGCCCGAGGGATTACAGGGATAGACCTGACCTTTGCCTCTACAACCTCAGGGTTCTCATCCGATACAGCTGACGATATGACCAGCACATGGGCATCATCCACATTTTCAGCATTATGTCCGATGTACACTTTTATACCGAGATCTCTCAGCCGTCTCGTGGTCTGGGAATCCTTCAGATCAGAGCCGGTAACGTCGTACCCGAGGTTGTGAAGCACCTCGGCTATTCCGGACATGCCGATTCCACCTATGCCCACAAAGTGTATTATCCTGTATCTCTCAAACATGGTTGCCCTTTATGTATTTCTCAGGAGGCTCATCGCGATATCAACTACTCTTCCACATGCCTCCGGTCTCCCGACAGACTCACTGTTTCTATGCATTTCTATCCTCAGCTTTTCACTTGAATATAATTCTCTTATGCTCCCTGCGAGGACTTCTCCGGTCAGTTCGCTGTCGAGGATCATCTTTGCAGCTCCCATCTCAAGCAGTTTTCTCGCGTTCAACTCCTGGTGATTGCCTGCGGCATAGGGATAAGGAACCAGTACCGCCGGTTTGCCAAGCGCAGTCAATTCTGCAAGGGTCGTTGCTCCGGCCCTGGATACGACAATATCAGAAACTGCGTATGCCTCTCCCATCTGGTATATGAAAGGGGTCACTATCCCCTTGAATCCTGCCCGTCGGTACGCGTCCCTGATACATTCAAAGTCTGCCGTGCCCGTCTGATGAAGCAACTGTACATGTTCTTTCAGGTCCTGAAGATAGCTCAGGGCATCCACCATTGCACGGTTTATGCTTCTCGCCCCTGAACTCCCGCCAAAAATCAGTACTGTGAACAAACCGCTTTCCAGGGGGAAAAGCTTATAGGCAGATTCAATGCTGCCCTTATGGATCTGCATTCGGACAGGGTTGCCTGTAAGGAACGTCTTCTCCCTTGGGAAAGATGAAATACTCTCCTGATAGGTTATGCATATGGAATCCACAAACTTCCCCAGGTGCCTGTTAGTGAATCCCGGCACCGAGTTTTGCTCCATAATCATGGTTGGGACAGACATGAAAAAAGAAAGCAGCACAATAATACCTGAGGCATAACCGCCCACGCCGATAATGATATCCGGATTGACGTTTTTAATTATCTTGTATGAATCAAGAGCTGCAAAAAACATATTCACCACTGCCTTCACCTTTTTACTTAAAGAGACCCCGATCAGTCCCTCGGCCCTTATAAACTTTATCGGGTATCCTTCTCTGGGCACCACCCGCGCTTCAAGGCCGTGCTCAGTGCCTACAAAAACCACTTCAGTTGAGGCGTCTCTTCTTTTGAACTCCTCGGCAACTGCAAGTCCGGGAAAGAGATGTCCGCCGGTCCCGCCCCCTGCAATGATCACCCTCATCTCGAAAAACTAATCGGCGAATCGGCGGAACAATTAGAGACCCCGCTCCGGATGTATCCGGCAGTTCTCCGTCTCCCGGCTTCAATCTTCCTTTTTGCAATTCTTCTTGCAAGCAGGTCCCGGTTGCTCTGCACGGGTTCCTTTTCTTCACCTTTCGAAAGCCTCAGGAGCATCCCTATGGCAGCCATATTCACAAGGAGAGATGACCCCCCGTAGCTGATAAACGGCAATGGCAGACCTTTTGTAGGCACCATGCCTGTGGCAACGGCAAAATTCACGAGGGCCTGCAACGCAATCATCAGGGACAACCCTGTAGCAAGATAATATGAGAACCTGTCTTTTTTCACCCTGTTTGCGATTGTGATGCCCTTGACAAAGAGAACCATAAACAACGCAATGACCAGCATAACACCGATCAAACCGAATTCTTCACCGATAATTGAGAATATGAAATCCGTATGGGATTCAGGGAGATACGAAAGCTTCTGTTTGGAACTGCCGATACCTACACCTGTCAGTCCGCCGCTTCCAAGGGCAATGAAAGACTGTACAAGCTGAAATCCACTGCCCTGCGGGTCCGCCCATGGGTTCAGAAAAGAGGTTATCCTTCGAAAGCGGTAAGGTTCCATCGCAAGTTTCATAATTACAGGCGAAGCCAGAGCCGCCAGCAATCCGATATACCTGAGCTTCACCCCTGAGAGGAAAAGCATTGAGAAAGTAAGGAATGTGAGACTCATGGCTGCTCCAAAATCAGGCTGTTTGAGAATTGCCGCCTGAAATAGCAGCATAACCAGCACAGGTTTTATGAAAGAGACAAAACTGTCGGTTTTGAAATCAGGCATGGACATATACCTCGCAAGGAATATGACCATGGCAAGTTTTACCAGTTCCGAGGGCTGAAAAGTCGAAGGCCACAGCCTTATCCATCTCCTTGCCCCTCCGGCAGTTACACCGATTACAGGCATAAATACGAGGACCAGCAGAACAAATGACAAAACCAAGCAGCGGCAATGATATCTTCTTGATAAATGAAGGCTTGATCATATATGCGGCCGCCATGAAAACAACTCCGATGATAATGGTGAAAATATGCCTCCTAAAATAGGAAAACTCCGTAGCCCCCTTTTTTGCAAGCGCAGGTGTAACAACCGAGGTCGAACTGTATATCATCAGGGCCCCGAATCCCGTCAGGAGGACAGCAACGAAAAAGCAGCCATTTATCATATCGTTCCATCAATCCAGCTCCGTAACAATCTTCTTAAACTGTCTTCCCCTGTCTTCGAAATCAGTAAACATATCAAAACTGGCGCAAGCGGGAGAGAGTAAAACAACATCGCCCTTTTGCGCAAGCTGCCTTGATACTTCAACAGCCTCTTTAAGACTCTTTGCCATAACAGGTTTGGAGACATCTACGAGCGCCTTTTTTATTTTTTCACTCGCCTCTCCGATTAAGACGAGCATCTTGACTCTTTCCTTCACGAGGTCTTTTAACAGGGAAAATTCTCCTGCCTTGTCCCTGCCGCCGGCTATCAGGATAACCGGCTCCGAAAAACTTTCGAGGGACTTCAGGACTGCTCCGACATTGGTGCCCTTTGAGTCGTTAATGTATCTGACCCCATCCAGTTCCCTTACCGGTTCGAGCCTGTGTTCGAGACCCTTGAACTGTCGCAGTGAATCTATGACCGCCTCAGCCGGACAGCCTGCAAGGAGAGCCATGGCAGATGCGGCCATGGCATTCTCCAGGTTATGTATACCCTTTATTCTGATATCCTCAGCTGCAATGAGAGCCGAATGTCGCGGAATGTCTGACAAGGCAGGGATATCGCAGCAGATCTTGCCGTCCCTGAGATAAAGTCCTTCAACCTCCTGTCTGCGGCTGAAGAAATAGACTCTTGGCAGCTTTATGTCCCGCCCCTCGCATTTTGAGCTGTAGAGTTTGACAGCCTCGGGATCATCTCCGTTGAGGACAAGGAAATCATTTCCGCTCTGGTTTTCGAAAATCCTGGCTTTAGCGGCGCCGTATTCTTCCATTGAATGATATCTGTCAAGATGATCAGGCGTAACATTCAGTATTGCCGCCCCCTTTGGCCTGAAGTCCTGTATGGCTTCGAGTTGGAAACTCGAAATTTCAGCCACAATCCAGTCGGCAGTCCGTCCTTTGTTCTCTGCCGTCAGCTTATATATTTCCTCTGTAAGCGCGTTCCCGATGTTTCCGCCGAGTATTGTCGTAAATCCGCCCTTTTTCATCATGAAGTCAAGCAATGCCGTTGTAGTCGATTTGCCGTTTGTGCCTGTCACGGCGAGAAACCCTTCTTTTGCCAAATTCGTGAAAGGCCGATCTTCAAACCCGACAACTGCCGCCTGATATGCGAGTTCGAGTTCACTTATTATCGGTATGCTCCTTGATCGCGCCAGCTCTAAAGGTTTGATCGACAAAGGTACGCCCGGACTTATGACTATCATGTCCGCAGAAGAAAACAACTGATCCGGGTGTGCTCCAAAAATACGTTTAACTCCCGGAGCAAGTCCTGAGAGAAAGGGCCGGAGCCCGTCTTCCGCTTTTAAATCGGTAACGGTAACCTGCGCCCCGAGACCGGCAAGCAGATTTGCAGCTCCTGCGCCGCTCCTTGCCAATCCGACAACAGTTACATTCTTACCCTTTATTTCTTTCAATGCTGCCTCTTTTCACAAGCCCGATAGACCTCTTATTTTTCCGCTGTGCTATCCTTTTTGTTTTTCCATGTTTCTTTGCATACAGGCTTGCCTTCTTGCCTTTATGAACTTTTTTAGCTATGTAGCTTCCTCTATTCCTATTCTTATTCTTCAACTTGGTGAGTTTCTTTTTTGAATATTTTCTATGGGATTTCTTGTACTTGACAGGTTCGTCCAAATCCACCTTTGTCATATAAACCAATGGGGTCTCTCTATTGCCCATAACGTCAAACCCCTTGTCAATCAGGATTTCAGTCTCCTTCCACAGGTCGCTCCTGCTGGGGCTGCCCAAGAGAGCAACAACAATTTTCTCGTTCCTGCGTTCTGCTGCACACACAAAGCAGTGGCGCGCCTTATTGGTAAATCCGGTCTTACCTCCTACGAGGTCATCTTCAGACCATAAGAGCCTGTTGGTATTCCTGATCATCTTTGTGTTGCCGGCCGTCGTTGACACCTGGGCAACCCGCGTCCCTATGATCTCGCGTATTTTTGGATACAGCAAGGCATAATCCATGATCTTGGCCAGATCATGTGCCGTAATGTATTGTCCCTGTCCTGGAAGGCCGTTCGGATTTATAAACCGTGTATTAGTTGCGCCGATAGCGAGGGCCTTTTTGTTCATGAGTTCAACAAACACGTCTTCAGAGCCTGCTACTGATTCTGCCAGTGCCACAGCCGCATCATTCGCAGACCCGATCAATGCCGCATTCAGAAGTTCCTCGACAGTCACCCTCTCTCCTTCCTTAAACCCGGCTTTATGGGGAGGGACCCGGGCAGCATTCCTGCTTATTGTGACGATATCCTTCAGGTCTGCCTTGTCAAGCGCAACGATAGCCGTCATCAACTTTGTGGTGCTTGCAGGAGGACATCTCAAATCAGGGTTTTTTGCGTAGAGAATCTTGCCTGATGTCGCATCTATGACAGCGACAGCACGGGATTGAAGGTCCTGCGCATGGGATACGGCAGAAGAGAAACACCACACACCCAGCATAAAAATAAGGTGTATCACTTTGAATATATTGAATATTTGCGATTTGTCCGATAATTTGCGCCTGATCTTTTTCATAGTCCTACCTCACTTTCAAAGTTGCCAGACTCAACAAAGCAAGAATTATTCCAACTATCCAGAATCTCACAATGACCTTCGGTTCAGGCCAGCCTTTCAGTTCAAAATGATGGTGGATAGGCGCCATCCTGAAAATACGTTTGCCGGTCAGTTTAAAGGATGCCACCTGCATCATGACCGAGATCGTCTCAACAACGAAGATGCCCCCTACAATAGCAAGAACAATTTCATGCTTTGTTATTATAGCAAGGGTGCCAAGGGTCCCTCCGAGTCCCAACGAGCCTACATCCCCCATGAATACATCCGCAGGATAAGAATTGAACCACAGGAAGCCGAGGGCCGCACCGAACATGGCGCCGCAGAATACAGTCAACTCCCCGGTACCGGGAAGATATAGAACCTGAAGGTACTGTGCCAGCCCCTTGTGACCCGATAGATAGACAAGCACACCATTGGCCAGGACAGCAACTGCAACAAGACCTATTGCAAGTCCGTCAATGCCGTCTGTCAGGTTGACGGCGTTAGACGACCCCACGATGACTATAAGAGAAAATGGTATGTAAACCCACCCCAGATCAAAAAGCCATCTTTTAAAAAAGGGCACACTCAGAACATCAGTATAGGGGTCTTTGGGATTCATGTAGAGAAAAACACCGATCAGAAGGCCCAGCAATATCTGAAGTCCGAATTTCTGATATGCCCTGAGTCCTTTGTGGTTCTGTCTGTATATTTTCAAATAGTCATCTGCAAAACCTATAGCGCTGAACCCTATGAGTGAGACTATCATAGTCCAGATGTAGATATTCCTGAGGTCTCCCCACATAAGGACAGAGACGAGTATGCAGAGCAAAATCAGAAGCCCTCCCATCGTGGGAGTGCCTGCCTTGACCAGATGCGCCTTTGGACCGACATCTCTTATCTGCTGGGTAAAGCTTAATTTCTTCAGTCGACCTATGATCCACGGTCCGAGAGCCAGAGATAAAAACAACGCTGTCAATATGGCAAGGGATGTTCTGAAGGTTATGTATCTGAATACATTCAGGGGAGAAAACAAGTCATGAAAACTATAGATCAGGCTGTAGAGCATTATCCCTCCAGCACCTTTTCCATATTCATCCCCCTCGAACCCTTTATCAGAACAAAGTCTCCCTGCCGCCAGATGCCTTTCAGCAGATTCCGTGCATCTTCGGATGATTTTACCGAATAGAGTTCTCCACGGAACTCTGATGCTGCGATGGCCATCAACGGGCCCACTGCAATAAATATGTCGATGTGCAGATCGTTAAGAAGCCCCACGGTCCTTGAGTGCGCCTCTTCAGAATATGAACCGAGTTCGAGCATATCACCCAGAACAGCGATAGCCCTGCCTTTGTTGATCCGGGCAAGTTCTCTGACAGCCGCTTCCATTGACCCGGGGTTTGCATTATACACATCGCTGATGACGGAAATGCCGTTGACGTCCCTGATCTCAAGCCTCATCGGCACACCATTGAACGGCGCCGACAGCCTTACTGATGTCCCCGACCTTGATACGAAGAAGGACGCCGACAGCAGAGGCTGCGAGTATATTGTAGATATTGAACATCCCTGATATTCCGGTATGTATCTCTGCAGAGGTATCTGCTGTATGCAGAGAAAAAGTTGATCCCCGTTCATGGAGTCTGATGTCAGTTGCATATATGTCGGCAGGATTATTTATTCCGTACCGAATTATCTTCCCCTGAAAATCCGACCCGTAAACTCCTTCCATCAAAAATGCGTCATCTGCATTCACTACGGCAACCTTTACATAATCGAGGAGTTCCAGCTTTGTCCTCCTGATCGTTGCAACATCGCGGAAACCTTCAAGGTGTGCGCGGCCTATATTTGTCAGGACTCCGTAGTCAGGCAGCGCAATGTCGCAAAGCTGTTTTATCTCTCCAGGTCCGCTTGCGCCCATTTCCAGCACAACAGCCTCGTCCTCATCCGTTAATTTCGCAAGGCTCAAAGGGAGGCCGATGTGGTTATTCAGGTTGCCCGCATTTTTCAGCACCCTGTACCCGGTATTCAGAATGGCAGCGGTCAACTCTTTTGTGGTAGTCTTTCCGTTTGACCCGGTCACAGCAACAACCGGCATATCTTTTTGCAGGCGTCTGTGCCGTGCAATGGCCTGGAGCGCCTGGAGGGTATCTCTCACGTAAATAATTGTTTTACCCTGAATTAGACTCTTGCGGCTTTTTACTTATTATGGCACCGCTTCCCCTTTCCAGAGCCGGTCCAAGAAAATCGTGCCCGTCAAACCTGTCGCCCTTCAGCGCAACAAACAGGTCGCCTTTCTCTATCTTCCTGGAATCAATGGAGAGACCCGAAAAAGAGTTTTCGCCGGTTCCAATGAGCATGCCGCCAGTGGCCTGAAGTATTTCGTCAAGCGTCATTCTTCCAGTCATTGCTTTCTCTGAACACATTGATATACTCATTTATTACAAATCGGTTGATGCGTTCTGCATCCTCTTTCTGATTGCTTCAGTTGCGACTTCCCTGTCGCTGAAAGGAAGCCTTGCTCCTCTGATCTCCTGGTAATCTTCATGGCCTTTTCCTGCGATCAGCACAATATCTCCGGCCTCTGCCATGCCAATAGCTTTAAGGATGGCGTCCCGCCTGTCCGGAACAACGAGATAGTTCTTTCTGACTGTCCCGGCTTCGATGTCTCTGATGATGTCGCCAGGTTCCTCGGACCTCGGATTGTCGGAAGTTATGAAGACAAAATCACTATATCCTGTTGCCACAGCTCCCATTGAGGGCCTCTTCCCTCTGTCCCTGTCTCCTCCGCAGCCGAAAACAGTTATTATTTTTCCATTGACCGGCGACTTTTGCAGAAGTTCTCTTGCTGTGCTGATTAACCGCTCAAGGGCATCTTCCGTGTGGGCATAATCAACCACGCAGAGAAATGTCTGTCCGAGGTCTATTTTTTCAAACCTTCCCGGGACAGGCTTTAAGATTCGAATACCTTTGATGATGAACTCGTCAGGAACATTCAAAGAGACAGCAGCGCCAATGGCAGCCAGGATGTTGTAGACATTTGTCATTCCTATAAGGGGCGATGAGATATCAAGACTTTTTCCCTGACAGACCGCACGGAATCTCAAACCCTGAAACGAATTGTCGATATCACATGCCATGATGTCGGCTTCAGGCTGAAGACCATAGGACAGGACATTCAGTCTTAGCGGAGGTTGCGAGAGGGGAAGAAGATCATTATAAAGAGCCCTCCCAAAGGCGTCATCCGTGTTTATCACAGCAGCGCCGCCACAGGCAACCAGGTCGGTAAACAATCTCTTCTTGGCAAGGAAGTAGCCATCCATGGTTTTGTGAAAATCCAGGTGGTCCCTGGTGAGATTGGTAAATACAGCTGAATGGAAGACAGCTCCGTCCACCCTGTATTGTTCAAGGGCATGGGATGATACCTCTGAAATCACATCCGTGCACCCGGATTCAAGCATATCTCTCAAAAGATGCTGGAATTCAGGGGCTTCCGGCGTTGTATGAACGGCTGAAAAGACTTCGTCTTTTATCATGTATTGTATCGTACCGATTAAACCCACTGTACGTCCCCACTGTTCCAGGACGGACTTCAGTATGTATGTTGTTGTAGTCTTGCCGTTTGTCCCGGTTATGCCGGTAAGCATCAGGTGCTCCGACGGCCTCTCATAAAAATTGTTCGCTATGCATGCCAGAGCCTTCCGGCTGTTTTCAGCTTGAATCAC
>CAVRZG010000010.1:0-138260 GCA_963725545.1 uncultured Nitrospiraceae bacterium
AATCATCTACAGGGTAAGGCCGAACTGAGTAGATAAGCGTCCCAACAACAAGAAGCATAACCGCGTACAAAATATGTGTAGCTGTAGCTTTCTTTAAGAAAAGGAATCGTAACAACTTTTTCTTCGTCAGTTAAATATTTCATGATACCTTAAGAATATTACCGTAGGAGATAATTAAAATACTCACAAAATTTGATCCCATGGTACGATTTTTCGCTTTTATTTACGCAAAGCGTCGAACTTCCAACGAAAAGATAGATTTGCAATATAACATAACCAGTTGTTCATGGATTTCCAAGTTAAAAGCATGAAAAGAAGAGAAGCTTGAGGATTCACCATTTCGTCAAAGATGCATAGCGCGTAATTCCTACGGGCAGACCACTTATCTTTATCCATCTCCTCAATCTTGACGACCCATTTCCATTGGTACCCGTTTTGATCAACAGTACATCACAGGCGCATGTTTCAATGAGAAGTGAAGCTAATGACGAAATTGACTGTTCAGTTACCCGTTCAAGTACTCTGCTTGCTTTTTGATATAATGGATTCATCGGGGAGGTATGAATTGACATAATCAAAGCTGGATAGCAAATGCGTACGAAGGAATGTCCAGGAGGCAGTTTCTGGCCCGTATGAGTGCAACTGGTCTTGGTCTGACGGGATTCGCATTCGCCTCAAACTCCGTCGATGGGGAGGTAATAACAACCCCTGCATCCGGACTTATTGCAGGACTGATGGTAAGGTCCTTTCCGGAGACTTCCCCGTTCCGATATATGAGGTGCATCCTCCAGAAGCAAGAAAATATCCGATTCTTTTAGTCATCCCGGATGCCGGTATGCACGAGCATATTAGGGATGTTACTCGTCGTTTTGCCAAGGAGGGGTTTCTAAGTCTCACTTTCGAGCCTTATGCGAGGAGGGAGGTGTCCTGCAACTGCCGGACATGGCGGCGGTAAGGAAAGTCGCCGACTCGGTTCCCGACGAGCAGGTCATGGCCGATTTGGACGCTATAGTAGGTTATGCGAAGAGGCATCCGGCTGCGCAAGCCGACAGGATCGGGGTCACCGGGTTCTGCCGAGGCGGAATGTATACTCTCCTTTATACCGCCCACAATCAAGAGCTTAAGGCTGCTGTGGCATGGTACGGACAGCTCCAGCCGGAGATCAGAACGGGCATCCGACAGGTTGGACCCCTCGATGTTGTGTCAAGGATTAATGCGCCTATCCTCGGTCTTTACGGTGAAGCCGACTTGGGCATTCCGGCAGCCGATGTTAAGGAAATGGAAGCTGCCCTCAAGACTGCAGGAAAGACAGCTGAATTTGTTCTCTATCCGGGCGCGCCCCATGCCTTTTTTGCTGACTATCGGCCAAGCTACAGATCCGCTGCGGCCAGGGACGCATGGCATCGCTGCGTGGAGTGGCTAACCAAATATCTTAAGGGGTAGAGACATCGGGGTGACAACCTGTTGTATCTACTACCAAATAAAAAATATCTTGCGTGATAGGTACCTTTGAGAAAAAAGGTACGCCTTTCGAAGCGAAAAAAGACGAAACATTCCAAGAGAGTCCCGATAGGCAAGCATCCTTCTGAAATCAAAGCGGTGATTATCGGGCTATGGGAGTTAAGTTCTTCTCACAGTTATGTGGAGCTGCACATAACTGTGATTATGTGGAGTTCCCCGTTATGTGGAGTAGTCACTCTGAATCCTTACTGGATAAGTATTCTGTAAAGATTTACTGCACATAATAGTGCGCAGCGCATGGATGCGCTTCTTGTTGAAATGCCTAAATTAGGTAGTCGGTAGCGCGGTATTCGTCTCAAAAACATGCGGCTGGAACTGCAAACATCGTGTCTATCCAGGCTTCACACTGGGCATCTGACTCTTGACGGGATTAATCGGTGCTCTGCCAAGAAGATACCAGTTCCTTTGATCTTGAGCGCGATGAAGTCCCCCTTATTATGTGAAGTAGATTGAGCGAGGACCATTGTCATTCATATGTTTGCAACGTTTACTTCACATTACGGGCAACTCCACATAATCACAGTAATGCGCAAAAAGGTCGATTTGTCATAACTGAGGATTTTGTGCTGCTGCAGGCAGGAAACTATCGATACAATGGAAAGCAGCATAAATTAGTTGCGAGAGTTTTGAGTAGGCGCTGCGGCCTTGAGCCTGTCCGTTAGTAAGAGAAAGTCGCACCCATATAGAATCTGCTGCCGTGTTTGTTTGATGAAACAAAAAAAGTCATCCGGCACTTCCAAGAGCTCTTTCTTGAGCAGAGTACGGGACGCAATACTCGTTCACGAAAAAAGGATGCCTTTCGCAACCTTCCTTCATCAAGTCTGCGCGCTGGATATTTTTTAATAGATGCGCAGTGTATTATCTAAAATTCATCATAATACGCTATTGCAACTTTCATGTTTCATTATCTCGAGAACATCTCTGACCTTTATTAAGAGTTCATCGGGTGAAACAGGTTTTGAAATAAAGTTCATCCCGACTTCAAGAATCCCTTTCTTGTTAATGAGATCCGCACTATATCCACTGACAAAAATCACCTTCATATCAGACTTTAGCTTTTTTATCTCTTCATAGACCTCTTTTCCGTTCTTCTTCGGCATGATGACATCAAGGATAAGGAGACGGACATTATCTCTATTTTTTTGAAATAATTCTATGGCGTCATCTCCGTCAACTGCCTCAATAATGCTGATATCCTGCAGTTCGAGAGTACCTTCTTTCAGAAGTATCCCTAACTTGCTTATCATCCTCCACTATGAGGATTGTTTCAGTGCCTCCTCTACCTTCTGTACGTCCTCAGGTTTAATTTCTTGAACCTCCGATTGAATGAACGGCAATAAAATCTTGAATGTTGTTCCCCTGCCGGGCTCACTATATACATTGATATATCCATCATGCTGCTTGACGATGCCGTAGACCATGGAAAGTCCTAGACCTGTGCCTTTTCCGACTTCCTTGGTTGTAAAGAACGGCTCAAAGATTCTCTCCCTCTGATCTTCTCATCCATGCCCGTCCCGGTGTCCTCAACTGACAAGACGGCATAAGAGCCGGGTTTGCCATAACCATATGTCCTGATATACTCGCCATTTACTCCACCCGGTCTGTACTGATGATTAAACTCCCTCCTTTGGCATTGCATCCTGCGCGTTTGTGGCGAGGTTCATGAGTATTTGATCTATCTGGGTGCTGTCAGCCATTGATCAGTCAAATCAGTATCCGTCAGAACGGTAGAAAGTTCTATATCCTCGCCTATCACCCTCGATAAAAGGTTTTCCATATTTTTGATTATCTTGTTCAGATTTACCGGCTTAGGATTGATTATCTGTTTTCTGCTGAAGGTCAGGAGATCATTCGTTAAAATAGCGGCTCTTTCGGCTGCGCTTAAGATTTGTCCCACATAAGTGCTCATGCGGTCATCATGACTTGCTTCATTTTTCAAAGGTGCCCATAACCTATGATCGCTGTCAGGAGATTGTTGAAATCATGGGCTACCCCTCCTGCAAGCTGACCTATGGCCTCCATCTTCTGCGCCTGAAGAAGCTGTGCCTCAAGTTTTTTTCTGGATGGGTTATGTCTCTGATAAAAGTGAGTGTGGCCGGAATTTCTTCCCACGTTACTAATACTTTACTCGCCTCAACCCACAATGTCTCACCTGATTTCTTTAATAGCTCTGAAGGAATAGGTGTCTGGCACATCTATGCCCCTGTAAGTCTTCTCCTGTGCATTTCTACTACCGTGTCGCTGTCTTCGGGATGAATGAAATGCTTTGAAGGGTTTGCTGGTCAATTCCTTAGATGAGTATCCTGTAAGTAGGGACAATTGGGGATTAGGAAATTTTATCATTTCGTCCTGAGTAACGAAAATAGCATCTGACGCATTCTCGAAAAGCAGACGATATTTTTCTTCGGATATGTGTAAAGCTTCCTCTGCCTTCTTGCGCTCGGTAATGTCCCGGATTGCTGAATGGAGCATTGGTTGGCCAGCAATGAATATAAGAGTACAGATCAGCTCAGTGAGAACTGGGGTCCGGCTCGCATCGTGTTTGAAGTGTGACCATTCATATCGTGCTGAGCCTCTCTTCAAAACTGTTTTGAGAATTTCATCCCCCTTCTCCCTGGATAGTGTGCCATTCGGCTGAAACTCAGGCGCAAAATCTTCAAGAGTATGCCCAATAATCTCCGCTTTGTCTTCCAAGGCAAAAAGATCAAGGAACGCATCATTACAGTCGACAACCTTTCCCTCGTGGTTCATAGGAGTTGGGCTTCCGCAGATTTTTCAAAAAGTGTCTTGAACCGCTTCTCACTATCCTGCAGTGCCTCCTCAGTCCGCTTGCGCTCGGTGATGTCTGTTGCTATATGAATTATTTTTTGGATATTGCCTTTTTCATCAAATACGGGAGTGCATGAGACGAGGAAGATACCCAAGGGCTTCTACCTCCATTTCACTCTCCTCGAGTTTTGTTGAGTTTAACATCTTCACCATTGGGCAACGTTCAGGTGGTCCACTGGAATTATGAAATATTTCATAGCATTTCCTGCCTATCAGCTCTTCCATGGAATGTGCTCCTACCGCTTTTCCGTAGCCCTGTTCGCTGAAAGAATATTGTGTTGTGCGCCGAGTATTATTGTTGGATGACCTATTGCCTGAAAGATATTCTCCCAGTCCCGACGGACCTGCAGAATCGCGTCCGAAGCCCTTTTCTGATCGGTAATGTCATCCATAATAGCCATTGTATGTATGGTGCCATCTTCAGATTCAATGATTGAAGTGGTAATGCTCAGAATACGCTTTTCTCCATCTTTCCTTGTTATCTCCCATGGTTCGGCATGGTCATCTCCGTGCCTCATGCGTCCCATGCGCTCTCTTCTGCTCGTGCCTGTGTCTCAGGGTCTGGATATACTGTCTGGTACCAGCCGTTTTTGTTGATCTCTTCCAAGGTATATCCAGTAATGTAGGTCATTCGGCCATTCCACACAGTGAATTTCACATAGGGATATTCAGGAACATTGTGACAAACAGAAATACCTTCGGCTGCATTGCTAACAAGAGATAAATTGAAAGAATGTTCTTTTTTAAGTTTAGCTGCCCGCCTGCGCAGATCCTCCAATTCTTCGATAAGGTGCTTTTTTGTCTTTGATTGGTCTTTCATCTAAAGTTCCTGTAAATTTTCAAGTAGAAATAGTGAACGAGTCATTCTATCAGGTGAGATATGTGACTGAGTACAAATCTTGCTGAAACCACTATTGCCCCCATTGATGCCTAAATAAGCATTGAGCTGATTTTAATTATACCATCTACAAGAAAGACTGCAAATAAATGAATACCGCGAGAAGTTCAAGTGTTTCAATAAGTGTCAAGCGAATTTCAAATGTCCACTTATTGCCAAAATTTAAATGAACCATTTTAGATTTCCCCGTTAGGGCTTATATGGGTGCTCCACTGCGACTTCCTGCTGCGTTGCTTTCAGGAAGGATGCTTGCCTCTCAGGTCTCTCTTGATTGCTGTGTTACTTTCGTTCCGAAGGTACATGGTCTTTTCGATGGTTGCACCTACAAGTGCGTGGAATTTAAACGTATTGAAAACTGAAAATTTCCAATAGAAATGAATAATTGAGGATTTTGGAGATTCAGGCAGCTACTTCAACTCGGTTCCTCCCTTTTCCTTTCGCTTGATACAAGGCATCGTCCACCCTTTTCATAAGGGAGTCTTCTGTGTCATCTTGTTTGAACTGTGTTACTCCAAAACTTACCGTTACCCGACCGACTTTATCAAAGTTATAATTTTCTATCGCTTTTCTGATTTTTTCCGCCATCACTTCCGCACCTCTTAAATCTGTATCAAGGGCGATTACAATAAACTCTTCTCCTCCCCATCTTATGAGGTAGTCTATGTCTCTAATATTCTTTTTGGCTATTTGTGCTAATGTCTTTAACACATAATCGCCAACAGCATGCCCGTAGGTATCATTCACTTCCTTGAAGTGGTCGATATCAAACATGGCTACGGACAATGGACTGCTGCTTCTTTTTGTTCTCTCTATTTCTATTTTTATTACCTCTTCATACTTTGTCCTATTATGGGCTTGTGTCAGGTTGTCTGTAATCGAAAGCCTCTTTAATTCTTCCTCCATTCGCTTTCGCTCGCTAATGTCTATGAAGCTTTCAATAAGATACTTTCGTCCCTTGATTGTTAGTGGAACAACTGTTTTTAGAATGGGTATCTGTTCACCCTGAGCGTTTATTAATATACGCTCAGACCTGTCCACTATCTGATTGAGGTCTGTAATAGGGCATTTCCCTTTTTCAGCAGGACAGACATATTTATGACATTCTTTGCCAATTATTGCTTCTCGTTTGTCACCTATAAGATTCTCTGCTGCCATATTGATATCAGTGATTGTATGTTTTTCGACATCGATGACAATAACTCCTGCCTGTATGGCAGCCATTATTGTCTTGAGATACGCTTCGCTGTCAAAAAGTGCTTTTTCAGCCTGCCTGCGTTTAGTGATATCCATGAAAGTTACAACCGCTCCACTTATTTTTCCATCTTCTATAATAGGGGTACTGGTATACTCAACAGGGTAACTCGTGCCATCCTTCCTCCAGAAAACTTCGTCAGTTACATGATGAACTTTGCCATCCTTATATGCTGTGTATATAGGACACTCCTCTTCAGAATATGGGCTTCCATCTGCTTTCTTATAATGGCATGTTGCATGACTACCTCTGCCTATGAGTTCATCAACAGTATAGCCAAGCATTTGAGCTGCGGATGGATTCATAAATGTGTGTTTTCCCTGAATGTCCAGACCAAAAATACCCTCGCCGGCTGCATTCAGAATAAGTTCATTTTCATGATGAAGCCTTTCAACCGACGCCTCCGCCTGCCTGTACACGGTGATGTCCCTGACAGTCGCTTGGAGGAACCGCCTTCCTGCCAACTCCATTCGTGTCAGTAATACGGTGGCGGGGAACTCCTCTCCGTCAATACGCTTATGTGTCCACTCGAAAAAATGGGAACCTTCACGCAGGGCTGTTTCAATCATTTCCTTGGCCTTTTCGTCCGAAGCACGCCCGTCAGGCTGTCGCTCCGGCGATAGCTGCCAGGGCGCGTGGGAAATGAAATCCTCCTCGTTCTTCGCCCTGAACATGTCAACTGTTGCCGGGTTCCCGGAAGTGAATGCCCAGGAAGGTGGCTCCAAAGTCATCAAAGCGTCGCGGGAGCTCTCGTAGAGGCTACGGAACTTATTTTCGCTCTCCCGCAGCGCCTCCTCTGACCGCTTGCGCTCTGTGATGTGTCCTAACCGCTTGGCGATGGCATCTATGAGAAGCCTCTCATCCTTCAGGAATGGACCCTCGTCCTCTTCTGGCCTCTCCTCAAGGTAGCCAACATCGATCTTCCCCACTGCTGCTTCATACACCTTGACTGGCGCGGATTGCATCCATGCGGACTCCTTGAAGTTTTCCGTGCAGAACTCGCTGTCACCGATCACTATCCTGCAGCACGCGATATCCGGGTATCGCCAGCTTTTCGGCAAGATGTTCGCAAGTTCCTTATACAGTTTATCCAGGCTGATGCCTTCCCTTTCAACTATCTCGGCCAAGCCGTAAAACGCATTCAGCTCTTTCATACGTTCCCTGACCTGATGCTCGATCCGCTTGCGCTCAGTGATGTCTCTAACAATCCCGGTAACTGCTCTTACGCGTCTCATATCATCTAGGACAGGATTTAGACTGGTGCTGATAAACAATTCCTGACCTTGAGCAGTCATTTTTTCCTCAATAAACATGCTTTTGGCAGTTTCAAATATTTTGTTAATGTTGTTTGAGAATTGAACTGCGATTTCCGGAGCGATACACTTCATTTATTGACTTGCCAATAATCTCTTCAGGAACCTTTCCCAAAGTGTTTGCCAAGGACTTATTTACTAATAAATATTTGAGGCTCTTATCTAACATGAATATCTGGTCACTTGAATTTTCAATAATACTCCTTAATTTCATGTCCGATTCTTTTAACGCTTCCGCCGCCCGCTTGCGCTCGGCTATCAGCTTAGCTTCTTCTATTGCCCTTTTTACCGAGGGAACAAGACGCTTTAAATTGTTCTTTAACACATAATCTGTTGCACCTTCCTTGAGTTTTTCAATTGCAAATTCTTCTCCGAGTTTTCCGGTAACCAGGATAAAAGGCACATCAGGGCACTTTTCCTTTGCAATTCTTAATGCTGCAAGACCATCAAAAGTAGGAAGATCATAATCTGACAGGATAAGTATCGGGGGAAAACTCATCAAGTTCTTTCAGAAAGGCTTCTTTCGTATCTACAACCTTTAAGGTGAATACCAATCCGGATTTTCTTAATTCATGCTCTTCTAATTCAGCGTCAGCAGGAATATCTTCGAGGATAAGTATGCGGAGTTCTTTGTCCATGAAACGTTTTCCCCCTAAACAGGCATTTCTATTCCAATATTCTTTACTGAAAAGAGAAGAAACTTCATAGGTTTTACCTTCATATTCTAATGCTATCCGAAACCTCTTCTCATAACGCTGACTTCTTCGTCTCACAGCGCCACCATCCCTGCCTATTGTCACAACCCTATTACCTCATTCATTAATTATTGGTTGTACTATGGTCAATTATATCAGGTTTAAAAGGTGCGTATAACGGGAAGTACTTGGGAAGAATCAGTTTGGGCTTCGCAAAAGACAAGAAAGTTTCTAACACCTGCTAAGAAAGACCGGGCAAAAATCAAATCTCTTGAAGAGTTCGTTCTGTACTAAGTCTTATCAGGTCTTTCGCAGTGGGAGTTATTCGAATGGAAAGAAATAGCGGCAATCTGAGTACACATGTCTACTTTATGCGGAAATAAATGGACTGAGAAACAAATCCAGCAATAGCAAATGTTTCAATCCGAACTACGCGGCTTGTCGATGCCACTCAAAATTGAATCAGAATTGTGCCGATTATCAATAACACCTGCAATGTGTGAAAAATCGCGATGGTTTGAAGTTGAAGGCCGCTATTTTCCGAACACGCTTTTCAATAAGTCGGTCACCCGCGCCGCAGGATCAGTTCTGATCTTCTTTTCCTCCTGGCCAACCATATAAAAAAGTCCATCCATTGCTTTGGTTGTTACATAGTGGTCGAGGTCTAACGATTCCTTACTCATAAAAGGAATGGTTTCATATTTTCCCATCATTTCTTTATACGAACGCGTTACCCCGACTTCGTCCACGCTTGAGGCTATAATCGGCTTGAATGCGTTATAGATCATGTCATGAGTTTTCCTCTTGAAAAATTCTGTTGCGGATGTATTGCCCCCGTTAAGGATACCTCTCGCATCCTCAAAGGTCATTTCCCTGATTGCATCCCCAAAGAAGGATATCGCCTTGGGCGCTGCCTTTTCTGCTGCCCGATTCATGCTGAGAACAAAATCATCAACCTCTTTCTGATACCCAATCCTGCTGAGAACCTCTCCGACTTGCTGAATTTTTTCAGGCAGAAGAATTTTGATCATCTGATTGTCGAAGTAGCCATTTACGCGGGAGACATTATTTACTGCATTTTCAGTCCCTATGGATAAGGCTTCCTTAAGACCTGATGCTATCTTGCTGTCATCAGTCTCTCCCTCGGATGAAGGACCTGCTGCCTTCATCAGGTCATCCAATAAACCGGCATGAGCCAAGGTCGTTGAGCATAGAAAAACTGCCAGAATGAAATAAAATGTCTTCCTCATGATTTTTTCCTTTTCAGGGCAGATTGATTCATTCGTCTCTTCTTGGTATCCAAATAATTCTATGACCCCTTTAGGTCAGAGGTGCAATGAGCGCAGCGAATAGCCTTAATAGGGATAGCAGAAAGACAATAAGGGCATTCCTTCGTTGAGCTAACCACCGGCGGGGCTTCTGCCTGTCTTCTCAGTCTGTTGATATTGCGAACAACAAGAAATACTGCAAAGGCCACAATCAAGAAGCTGATGATAGTATTCACGAATATGCCGTAGTTAATCGTAACTGCCCCGGCAGCCTTGGCAGCAGCGGGTGAAAGATAAGGGCCGGGAATCTTACCTTCGTTGAGTAGAACGAAAAGATTTGAAAAATCTACATTTCCTAAGAGAACCCCGATAGGAGGCATGATCACATCAGCTACCAAGGAGGTTATGATCGCACCGAATGCTGCGCCGATAACGATTCCGACAGCCATATCAATCATATTACCTTTCATCGCAAATTCTTTAAATTCCTTAAACATAGTGATCCTCCTATGGTGGTGTAACTTAACTAACCGCCCGAATAATTTGCTCTTCAGCTTGTTCAACCCCTGCGCGAGCATATCGCTCTCCGGCACTTTTCCATCAGGCGTCAGTTTGTCAATAATCTCCGGGAGTAAAGCGGCTAATCCCGAGGATGCCTCTTCCTTTGATACTCCAGCATTATTCGAGATCTCCTGAACCTGATCTGCACCAAGGACCTGCTGGATCTGCTCTGCTGAGACAGGCAAGTTTTTCCCTGTGCTGATCCATGATGATATGGTATCACCGAGCCCCTTATCTTTAAATATTTGCGCGAGGCCAGAGAGTCCACCTGTCTGGGGATTGTTGATCAGCCCCATCACGCTCTCTAACAACTTACTCTTGTCTCCTCCGCCAAATAGTTTTCCTGCCAATCCACCTGTAAGTTCATCAAATAATCCCATATCTCCCTCCTCAGTTCTGAGTCATTATTTCGATTACTGTTGACTGGTGTATCGGAGGTAGTTCCAAATTTACGGAACTACCTCCACATTTGGACCGACAAATAGGGTTATTTCTTCTTTTCTCCCTTTACCTCAACACTGGTTGCCTTCATCGTGTAGTGAATTGTGACCTTGGAACCTACTTTGAGGTCACCGTTTATCTTGGTGTCCTTGTCACGGGCGATCTCCCATTTCTCCTTTCCTTTCTGGACGGTAATGGAATCATTCTTTACTTCGAGAACAGGGCCGGTGACCTGGTAGGTTGTTGTGCCGGCAAATGAGAATGAAGCAAACAAAAGAAAAGCTAAAAAAAGGACTGTGATGCGTTTCATTAGTTGTTCCTCCTTATTCCTTATTTCTAAGTGCTCATAGGAGCACATCAACTCAAAGTTCCTATTTACTTTACGGTGATTAATTCCTTGATCTTGCTAAAGTTTCCCTGTTTTATACCTTTCACCTTCATGATATCTTCAGGAGTATTATAGGGTCTCCCATCAATAATGGCCTGGGCTTTCACAGGTCCTATTCCAGGAAGGGCCTCAAGTTGCTCCTTGCTGGCAGTATTGATGTTAATCTTCTCTCCAAGGGTAAGCTGCTTGATCGGAGCTGTCCGCTTCTCGATTCCAGATGGAACCTTTGGAGTAGGAGTTGCTGGTGCTGCTGAAGGGGTTAATGGCTGAGTACCTTTTGGTGCGCTCACCGTTACCATGCCCTTGAGGGCATCCATTTTCCCCTTGCTGATTCCTTTGACTTTGCTTAGGTCGTCGACAGTCTTGTACGGTCTTCCCTTAATGATCTCCTCTGCCGTCTTAGGACCAACTCCAGGCAATGATTCGAGAGTCTTCTTATCAGCACTGTTGAGGTCGACGAGCCCAGCCGGAGCCTTGCTCTTGTGCAGCCTTTGCTGCATTCAAGGTATTTGTAGGAACCTGTAAATGCTTTGTCACTGCCTTTGCAGGCTGAGGCGCTCCTGCTGGACCGACTGTAACAAAAGGTTTCAATACCTCTATCTTTTTAGCGGAGATTCCCGCTTTTGAGAGTTCATCCACAGATTTGTATGGACGATTCTGAATGATCTTTTTCGCTGTCGCTGACCCGACACCCTTAAGTCCTTCGAGGTCCTTCTGTGACGCGGTATTAAGATCTACAAGCGCTTTTACGTCCTTTGCAAATGCTCCTGTAACACTCAGGCTGAGCACTAAAAGAGCAATGACAAAGAGGAACAACCACCGGAACTGCGAAGACTTCTTTCTTCTTTTCTGCATATGCTTCCCCCCTTCGTGACAGGAACGAATTAAAGGCTGCTATTTCCCATCAACGCTTTTTCCTTAACTTATATCATCAAATATAGTGATTGTCAATGGATCGAATTTATTGTGAAAATTCGCGAAGATGAAAAGGGACAGATAACAGCGAGAGAAAAAACGGTAAGGGCAATTGAAATCGTTAGAGAATCTTCCCTACAACAGACACATGCACTGAAGATAATGATCAAGACCTTATGCAACATTTTGCAGCACAAGCCTTTGGCACACTGAATTGACCACGAAAATCTTCCTCAACTATCAGTCCCTATCCACATTTTTGTTCGGCATAATTTATTGACAATCATCCTAAGAAATAATAATCTTTAATGCAAATAATAGAATACGCTTAAAAATAAATGTTCGGATTTTTTTAAGGTATAATTATGAATTCAATACTACTTATTATGAGATGTATTTGGGAGTTACCGCAAAACATTGTTGGTATCATCTTATGGTTGATTATACGACATGAAATTACAAAAGTAGAAATTATACATAAAAGATTATTTTTCCAGACAAATAATTTCGGCATTAGTCTTGGTAGTTTTGTTTTTTGGTCGAATTTAAACGATTCAATCGTGCCAATAGCTCCCAAAAATAAAGAACACGAATATGGACACACGATTCAATCATTGATTTTTGGTCCGTTATATTTGATCCTTGTTGGAATCCCATCAATTTCAAGAGTCGTTTATAGTTCTATTTATTACAGGCTAAACAAAACAAAATGGGCGAACTATTATAACGGATATCCTGAGAACTGGGCAGATGAGTTGGGAATGAAGCATTATAATAGATGAAAGAGATAGGGTCAAATCTTGGGATAGGTAGAACAGGACGAATTGCAGGCACGTGGGAGTTGTTAATCCCCGGTCTCCCCTACATCGCTCCCTACAGAATTAAAGGAAACGTGATCGAAATCTTAGGCGTGCTTCACGGGGCCAGAGAATGGCAGGGGGAGTTTTAATCGTACTTGTAAAAACGTGATCTGACACCTCTCACTTTTTATTAAACTGCCGGTATGCCATAGCCAAGCAGTTTTCAGACCTCTCAATCGGGTTCTCTTCATGCATTGGTTTTAACAATAGTATTTGATTATTCCCGCTTAAAATAATTAAAATGACAGGTTAGAAGTCTTTTTCACGGAGGACTCTGAGAGGAACCATATTTCAGGGATATGACTCTCTGCATTCTCTGCAGCAGTGTTGTTCTTTTTAGACTTCACTAAAAATATCAATTAGTTATTTCAGGAGGACAGATGGGGTTTCTTGACAAGCTTAAGGATAAGCTCGTAAAGACGAGACAGGGTTTTATTGAAAAAGTTGAGACGATCTTTACAGGAAGGAAAATAGATAATGCGACTCTGGAAGAGCTTGAAGAGACGCTGATCAGTTCAGATGTCGGGGCGAAGGCTTCATCGGTGATCATCACAGCCTTACGTGAAAAAGCCAAAAAGGGCGAGAATGGCTTGGACTCTGTGAAAGAGCTCTTGAAGAATGAAATGTCTGCCTTATTGGGTGATCCGGAGCCTGTGGCGGTATCTTCCGCGCATCCCTTTGTGATCCTTGCTATAGGGGTAAACGGCGTAGGCAAGACGACCACCATCGGCAAGCTCGCAAGCAGGTTCCGCTCTCAGGGTCTTTCGGTGCTGCTGGCCGCAGGCGATACTTTCAGGGCTGCGGCAATCGAGCAGCTTGAAATATGGGCAAAGCGTGCAGATACACAATTCGTCAAGCATCAGCCCGGGTCAGATCCAGCGGCGGTTGCATATGACGCAATCGTTGCTGCAAAGAGCAGGAATATCGATGTCGTTATCATAGACACTGCAGGACGGCTGCATACGAAAACCAATCTTATGGAAGAGCTGAAGAAAGTGAAGAGGTCGATCCAGAAAGCAATGCCCGAAGCTCCTCAGGAAATCCTTTTGGTTGTGGATGCCACAACGGGTCAGAACGCTCTTCGTCAGGCGGAAATATTCGATAAAACTATCGGCGTTACAGGAATTGCATTAACAAAGCTCGACGGGACGGCAAAAGGCGGAATTATATTCGCCATAAAAAAGGACTTGGGCATACCGGTAAAACTTATTGGCGTCGGTGAAGGTATAGAAGACCTCAGGGATTTTCATCCAAAAGAGTTTGTAGAGGCACTCTTTTCATAAACTCAATCCATATCGGCAAGGCAGCCTGGGCCCCTGTCTCTTTCCGTCCTATCGGCTTGTGGTTGTCCCTTCCCACCCATACGCCGACTACAAGCCTGTCGTCAAACCCGATAAACCAGGCGTCTGTATAGTCATTCGTCGTGCCTGTTTTTCCATAAACAGGCCGTTTCAATTCTTGTGCTTTTGTGGCAGTGCCTTGATCAACAACGGCCTTGAGAAGCACCTTCATTTGCTCTGCATCTTCGTGTGAAAGCATTTCTTCGAGAACCGGGTGTATCTCTTCGACGACAATGCCGTCTCTGTTCAAGATCTTGTCATAGAAAATCGGTTTAGGACGTGAACCGGTAGAAAACGCCGAGTATGCTGAAACCATGTCCATCAGAGTCACGTCGGAAGCCCCGATGGCTATAGGCAGATAAGGCTGAAGTTTGCTTCTGATCCCGAGTCGCTGAGCCATCATCGATAATACTGTCGACTCCAACGTTTGCAGCAAGCCTTATGGTTGCACAATTCAGGGATTTGGCCAGGGCTGTCTTCAGGGAAACACTTCCATAGTATTTGCCGTCATAGTTATGCGGCGCCCATCTTTGACCGGCCCTGGCGCCGGGGAATGATATGGGTGAATCGTTTATGTAGGCATCTGCCGTCATACCGTTTTCGATTGCGGCAACATATACAAACGGCTTGAATGCGGAGCCGGGCTGTCTGAGAGCCTGGGTCGCCCTGTTATACTGTTTCTTCCAGAAATCGGACCCTCCGACCAGTGCCTTGATTTGGCCTGTTCTGATGTCAATTGCAACCAGAGCTGCTTCCACCCCGGGAGAAGTCCTCTTCTCGACTGCGGCTATGCCGCCTTCTGACCTCTTCTTCTGCAATCTGCTGCATTCTTGAGTCTATGGTTGACATTATTTTATATCCCGAGGTATAAAGCTCATTCCCCAACTTGGCTTCAAGCTGCTGCCTGAGAATTTCAATAAAATAAGGCGCTTCATATTTTCTCAGGTGAGGCACTGAAGGCATCGGCACATTTACTGCTTCCCTGTATTGTGCTTCGGTGATGAACTTGTTATCAAACATCTGCTGCAGAACTATTGACCTCCTGTCCCTTGCCTTGATCAGGATTCTTGAACGGGGAATATACAGAAGGAGCTTTCGGCATTGATGCAAGAAGCGCTGCTTCAGCTATTGTAAGGTCCTTTGCCGATTTTCCGAAATATGTTTCTGACGCAGCTTCTATCCCGTATGCCCTCGTCCCGAAATACGCCTGATTAAGATACATGCCGAGTATTTCATCTTTTGTATAGCGCTGTTCAATTTTTATGGACAGAGCCGCTTCCTTAATCTTCCTTTGTATGCTTTTGTCAGGCTTCAGGAACAGCATTCTCGCAAGCTGCTGGGTGATGGTGCTTCCGCCTTCCACAACACCGCCTGCCTTTATGTCATGCCAGAGAGCACGAAGCGTCCCTATGACATCCACTCCGGGATGGTTATAGAACCTCACATCTTCGACAGAAACAAAAGCCTTCTTTACATAGTCGGGTATCTGATAGCACGGGACAAACGTCCTTCTCTCGACATACAGCTCTGCAAGGACCTTGTCATCGCTCGAATAGACTCTTGAGGATTCAAGAGGCGCATACTCTTCCAGGAGCTTGATATTTGGAAGGTCCGACAGGGTCCAGTAGAGGAATCCTCCCATGAAGCCTATCAGCAGTGAAGAAACTACAAATATTATGAGCAACTTTTTGGACATCTATTTAATTATAACTATTTCGGGCACAGCACAGGTAGCAAAACTTTCCACAGATTGGTTGAATGTAAGAAGGGAAATTCTTATAAGGAGACTATATCGAGGCTGGTCTTAGGTTTCCAACGCTTCCAATATCAATTCTATTACCCGGGGGATCTTAGCCTTTATCTCCGGTGACAGTTCCAGGCCCATTTCAAGGGATTTGGGTTCGACTCCGATAACGGTCGTGTGGGGAGTTTTGCAGATCAGGCCGGAAAGGTCGATGACCTCGAGGATGCCGATCTGGTGGACAGACGTCTTAAACCCTGAAGGGGTATTTCTCACATCATCAATATCAAACTGGTATATTGTGGCCGGCTCTCCTCCGCCTTTTACCGCATCCACAACAATTAATCGGTCAGCTTCTGTAATATAGTTCAAAAGCCTGAAACCATCGGTACCACCCTCAACAACAGAGACATTGGAAGGCAGCTCTCTCTTCATAAGTTCATTGGCCACGTGCACCCCTACCCCTTCGTCGGACAGCAACACATTTCCGACGCCGAGGATCAGAACCCTCTTTTGAGCAGATGGATCTCCTTCCACTTCGAGCGCATCCGGACGGGACAGGTAATCGTTGCCCATTTAACCCTCCTCTTCCCCCCCCTTCACGGGGGGGAGAGGAAATGGACCAATCTCAATGTTTGCAGAGACTTCCGTCATTCGATGACAAACTTCCTGATTCTGTTGTTCTGCGGATCGATGATATGAACTGCACACGCAAGGCACGGATCAAAGGAACGGATAATTCTTACCACATTAATGGGGTTCTTCGTATCGGGAACAGGCGCGCCGATCAAAGACTCCTCATACTGACCGCGTACGCCATTTTCACACCTTGGAGATGCATTCCAGGTGGAAGGCACAACAGCCTGATAATTCTCAATCTTCTTGTCCTTGATCTTTATCCAGTGACCAAGGGCGCCTCTGGGCGGTTCGAAGAAACCCACGCCCATGCCGCTTGCAGGCGGGTCCCAATGTTCGGTGTCGTGGATCTTGAACCCGGGCTTTGTCATCTCCGACTGTAACTGATCAAGCCAATTGTAAGCTGCGTCCACGACCAGTTTTGTCTCGATGGCACGTGCAGCATGACGCGCAACTGCGCCGGGCATTACCCCTTGTTTCACGAGATCAAGAAGGGTCGGGTTTTTTGCAATGATCATTCTTGCCAGAGGACCGACTTCCATCGGGTTACCGTCGTAGCGGGGGGCCTTGACAAAGGAGTAAGCATCTTTTTTGTCGAGGTCAAATATCTGCTCGCCGTCATATGGATGAACAGGCTTGTTTTGCTTATACCAGCCGTATTTTACAGACTCTGTTATCTTCATCGGATCAAAGGACTGAACCTTTATATTGGCAGGATCCAGTCCAATGATTACGCCTGGCGGAAAGACAAGGTCTTTCCCTGAGGCGTCCTTTTCAAACCCGCCGTATGCCATATAGTTGAGGTGACCGCCTCCGACTCCTGCTTTGGCAAGCGGCAATAAAGGTCCGGTTCCGAAGAGCAGTACATCAGGGATATAAACATCATTGACGAACTTGGCCTGTTGATCAAGCATGGTCCGGAAACGTGAAAGTTGATTCAGATCAGGATAGGAGGTGACACCGCCGACCACTATGTTCTGGTAATGAGGCGTCCTTCCTCCCCAGATGGCTCCCATGTTTCTGGCGTTGGCATGCATCTTAAGGGCATCAAGATAGTGCTTGACGGCGGTTATGACGATATCAGGGTCTTTCACGCAGAATTCGTCCGGTTCATATCTCGGTGTTAATGGATAGGTATCCTTGCTTTTTACCAGATACATGATCTTGTCTTTAACTGCAAGAAGGTCTTTATCTTTGCCCTTGTATTCCGCAATGGCCATGATATCGATATAATCCAGCGCACTCAGCTGATAGAAATGCAATGGATGGTCGTAAATAAACTCTGCGGCCATTACAAGGTTTCTGATCAACCCCCCACCCCACGGCACTTTAGCTCCAAAGGCAGCGTCAAGCGCTCTCGCAGACGCCATCTGGTGAACGCTGTAACATACTCCGCAGAATCTGCTTGTGACATACGAGGCATCGCGGGGATCTTTTCCGGTCAACAACGCCTCAAACCCTCGGGCCATGGTGCCGCTGCTCCACGCGTCCTTGACTTTTCCGTTTTCTACTTCGACCTCAATAGCGAGGTGCCCTTCAATCCTTGTAATAGGATCAATTTTTATTCTTTCTGCCATGTATTATCACCTCCCTTTATGTATCTTTCTTTTTGAAATGACCTGCTTCTCTCATTGCATATATCTTCTTCGAAGTATCGCTGTCAGCCGTATAAAGCGGTGTCATTTCCGCATAAAATCCCGGCTCAGCGCAGCCCATGCAGACGCCTCCACAGTCTATACAGAAGCTGATGCCATTGTTCCATCTGCGCACAGGGCAATCCGATGTGGTCAGAGGTCCTTTACATCCCTTTTGGAACATACACCAGTCTTTCTGTTTAGGATCGTTCCAATCGGTAAGAAACTTGCCTGCATCAAAGTGTGCCCGGCGCCGGCAATTGTCATGTATTGTCTCTCTGAAATACATCTTGGGACGTCCGATGCTATCCAGTTCGGGAGCTTTGCCAGTTGTCAGGAAATAAAGTATCGTTCCTATCATGTGGTCGGGGTGAGCCGGGCAGGTTGGAATATTTATGACCGTCTTCCCCGGAAGGGCCTTGTTAAGCCCGATTCCTTTGGTCGGAGTAGCGCCGGGAATGCCGCCATATGTCGCACATGCGCCTACAGCAATGATAGCGCCTGCATTTTTCGCAGCCTCCTCAAGTGTTTCTACAAATGGACGGCCGCCTATCATGCAATAGCGCTTATCAGCTGAGGGGACAGACCCCTCCACAATCAAGACATAGCCGCCCTCCTTTATGGTATCGCGCAGCGCTTGCTCCGCTGAATAGCCGGACGCCGCCATTGCTGTTTCATGATACCTGAGTGAAATCTTATCGAGGATTATTGAAGCGACCGGCGGATAGCTTATGCCGAGGAATGAGATAGTGCACCCTGCGCAATCCTGTCCCTCAAGCCAGATGACCGCAGGCTTTTTTGACGCAGATTCCATCGCTTCTGCAACCCTGGAAGTAAAATCAAATTCAGAAAGTCCCAATATTGCAGCAGTTGCAGCACAATACTTCAGAAAATCCCTTCTGCTGACGCCTTTTAACTCTAATTCAGTCTCAAGGCTTTTACTTAAAACAGGTTTATTCATTATTCACCTCCTGATAAGAAATGCTTTTTCAATTGTCTTTGAAAAGCCTGTTGTTTACAATACCGTAGCCCCTTACCATCACCTCCTTCAGGAGTTGCATCTTCATCTACTATATGAAGATCTCTATAACAGCTTATACATACCAAAACTCTCTTACTTTAGCAATTTGTCATATATAGGTATATAGATACCATTTGTCATTAAAGCAAATTAGGTGCCACACCGTAAGACTTTGTTATTATTGGGATTTTGAATGACATTTTCCTGCAAGCCACAGGCATTATGCATTATTGGGAGGGAATATTGTCCGATACGTTCAATGAATAGCTTTCAGCAACGCTCTGCGCATAATCTCAACCGGCGGTAATTTCACCGGTCCATAATTCAAAGGCAAGCGCGCCCTGCCACAACAGCATGCCTGACCCGTTTAAAACAGTGCATCCTTTTGCTCGCGCCTCTTCCAGAAGTCGGGTATTTTTATAAATAAGGTCATACACAATTTGCTCTTTACGCAGGTTCTTTGTGTCGAATGGCAAGAGATCATCGTGTTTCAGGCCAAGCGGGGTCGCATTTATGATCATGTGAAACCGTTCGATATCTGAAAAGTTGTTGCTTACTGAAACAACATCTCCGACCTTTCTCAGGTCTTCTGCAAGGCCTTCGGCCCTGGACTGTGTTCGTCCGTATATCGTCAGGGAATGCGCCTCACGGCAGAGATAATACCCGACAGCCCTTGCAGCTCCTCCTGCTCCTACAATCAAGACGTCCTTATCACGCGCAGAAATGCCGGCTTCACCGAGCGATCTCATGAAACCCCGGCCGTCCGTGTTAAAGCCAACGAGTTTCCCGTGCATTATTCACTATGGTATTAACCGCGCCTATAAAGAGCGCCTCTTCATGTATTTCATCGAGAAACTCCATGACTTTTTCTTTGTGGGGCACGGTTATGTTGATTCCCCTTAAATTGATTGCTCTTATCGCACTTACGGCATTCTCAAGTTTGTCGGGATGCACAAGGAAAGGAACATAGCAATAGTCCAGCTCCATTGCCTCAAAAGCAGCATTCTGCATGGCAGGGGACAATGTATGCTCAACAGGGAAACCGAAAATACCTGTGATTATTGTCTTTCCGGAGATAGTCATTGATTGTTCTTTAGATTCTGCCCTTCTTTATAATTGCATCTGCTGCGAATCCAAATGTATTAACTAAAAAGGGTACTGCAGTTTGATCAGAAAAGCAAGGCAAATAAGAAATATCGAAAGCTCTTGACCTGCAAAGCGCGCGGATTATCATCAGGCAGATAAGTCGCGGCTGTTTCTCTGAAGGCAGCCTCCAACAAGGCTCCAGTTACTGAGTCAAGTCGGACCCGGTTTCTTTCTCAGCCAGTTTTGCCTTCAAAATATCTCCCAGACTTGATAGACTTCCCGAGGACACGGCAGAGCTCTTCATGGATTCTTTGTATTCATTAAACTCGTCTTCCGCGTTTTTTTCGGAAATGGCCTTATGGCTCAGACGGACCTTATTGTCTGCGGGATCCACGTTAATCACGACAACTTGCATCTTTGAGCCGACAGGGAACATTCGCTTCTGGTCAGTGCCTGACGCCCGTCCGATCTCGGCAGTCGGAATCATACCTGTGATTCCATTGTCAGTCTTTAAAAAGATACCGTAGGGCATTATCTTTTCAACAGTGCCTTCGAGTATTTCACCTACGGACGGAAGAACTGCCTTGACAGGCTCAATCTTCTGATTCATAGACAGTGAAATCTTCCTGCTCTGCTGATCAACGGAAATGACATACACCTCAACAGTCTGCCCTGTCTCAACAACTTCTTTCGGATGGTTGATCTTTCTGCCCGCGCCCAGATTGGATATGTGGATAAGCCCCTCAATACCTGGCTCCAGCCTTACAAACGCTCCGAATTGAACGAGGCGGACGATCGTCCCTGTTACCTTGCTGTCTACCGGATATTTTTCAGCGACCGAGGTCCACGGGTCAGGCTCCATCGATTTAAGACTCAGTGTCAAACGGCTGTTTTCCCAGTCTAAAGATATGATTTTTGCCGTCACTCTCTGGCCGATGGAAAGAACGTCGGAGGCGGGCATACTCCTGTCCCATGACAACTCACTCGCAGGAATCAGTCCGTCGATGCCGCCCAGATCCACAAACGCCCCGAAGTTGCGTATCGATTTCACCTCGGCAGTCACTTCCATCCCCGTCGCAAGGGTCTGTTTGAGTTGCTCGATCTTTACCAGTTTCTCCTCTTCGAGAAGGACCCTCCTGGAGAGGACTATTCTCTTACCGCCTTCCTCATATTCCAATATCTTAAATGGGAATGTTTTGCCGACATATCCCCCTTCTTCTCGTCCGTTTTTCAGGTCAACCTGGGAAAACGGGCAGAAGCATCTAACTCCTCCCACAGATATGTCGAATCCTCCCTTTATCTCCCGCTTGACCTCACCGTTGACCGGCACTCCGGCCTCGTAAGCGTCCCGGATAGAGTTCAATGTCAATGCAGAGTATCCTCCCACAAGGGTTGTCAGTTTCATCAGGCCATCCTGAACACTCACAAAAAAAGCCTCTATTTCGTCGCCTTCACGGACCCTGGTTATACCCTCTTTGTCGATGAATTCATGAAGGTCCACTATTCCTTCGCTCTTAACGCCAAGATCAATGAAGACCAGGTCTCCTGAGATACTCACAACTCTTGCCCTAACCCTTTGTCCGGGATGGAGCCTTTTCCCCATGACGCTCTTATCGAGCATCGAGGCAAAACTCTCTTCCTCTTGACTAATTACAGCTCCCCGCTCAGAATCCGGGGCTTTATTTTCGATATCTTTGTCAGACATTGTCCCTTACCTCTCTATAAGAATTGAGCTGCGTATCATTTCAATCAATTAACATGCAACATGCATCATTCATTTCGGAGGTTCGGCACGAGTGGCGCTAAACCTGCAGAAAGTCTGTAACGCTAAGAACTGTGATAGTCGATAAGTATTTCATAAGAAATATGCGAATGGTCGGCGGGCAGGGTATTTCCCGTGCAAGAAAGTTCGCCTTCCCCGGAATTCGTATGACTTTGAATCATAGCATCAATGACCCCGGCCAGGTCAAACCCGCCGTTGAGGCAGTTCTTGTTGAGACACTCAAGATTAAAATATGCCTGACTCTCGGGTAAGAATCTGAAATTGCGCGCAATGGTGATGGGATTCTTCTTCCCGTAAGAATTTCTTATCTTTATGGAGATACAGCTGATTTCAGGGAAGTGCTCAGAAATCAGGCCCGATTCCAGCTTGAGCTTCCTTTTCTCCATCTGTGCAAGGTTCTTTTCTCTGCTTGTAATTTTCTTCATCTTGTTTACTCAATCCCCTGGTTTGCAAGGTATGTTTCAGAAATGATCACAATAAAAAAGGCCACAAAGCCAAAAATCTTTGAGGCCTCATCTGGAATATCGACAACAACAGATTCTCAGTACGCTTCTATTATCCCATATACTCCGAATAATATCAACAATTTTAAAATCTATCTATTCATTCTTCGGATACAGTCCCGGCATCTGAAAAAAGAGAGTCTCGAAACATGTTCAGAAGAAGGTGTTTTTATTGCATATGCGAGGCTTTTACTGCCTGGCAGGATATTTAATGTTATTAGCAAGGGTTTCCCCTGATTTTTTGAGCAATAACATAAAAGAAAGGACAGAGTTGCCTCTGCCCTTTTATTTGATTGCCCTCTGAGTTGGACCCGTTCACCCAGAGAATATGAGGTGTTTGACCCACCTGTTGAAAATATAGCACTTGCTTTCCGTTTTGTCAAGTAATTTCCAATTGTCCAATATTAGCAAGCATTTGCAATAAATGTTCATTACCTTTTCCAAATCCTCAAAAGGGTCTATGCGAAATATGTCGGACATGTTACATTATCTTCTGAAAGATAGAGAGATAACCAATTGGAGGATGAAATGAGAAGAGCCTGCAGAGCTTTGTGCACGATTTTTGTTTTATTCGTACTTTCTGTTACCTGCGTTTGCGCGGCGCAGAAAGAGATACGTATCCTCTATATCAACGACTTTCACGGTTTTGCTGAGCCGTATAAGCCTTTGGGCTCTCAGGAAATGCTTGGCGGTATCGCGTTCCTCGCTGCAAAGGCAGAGATCATGAGAAAAGAGAAGCCTTCACTGTTTCTGGCTTCGGGAGACATGATACAGGGAAATAACTGGGCCAACCTGTCCCAGGGGCAGTCTGTAATTGAGGCGATGAACGCAATGAAGTTTGATGCCATGGTCGTGGGCAACCACGAATTCGATTTCGGACAGGACATATTGAAAGAAAAGGATTTCTGAGGCGACTTTCCCGGTGCTGGGAGCAAATGTCGAAGGCCTTGCCGGACTGAGACCATACATTATAAGGGAAGTCTCGGGAATTAAAGTCGGCATCATCGGTGTCGTGACAGAAGATGCACCCGTCTCAACGCATCCCAAGAACATTGCAGGACTCAAATTTGACAAAGTATCTGATACGATCCGGAAATATGTGGATGAGCTGCGGGAGAAAACCGACATTATTATTGTCCTTTCTCATATCGGATATGCCAACGACAGGGTCCTTGCAGAAGAAACAGCTCATATCGATGTTATTGTCGGAGGACATTCTCATACCAGGCTCCTTAGCCCGGCAGTGGTCGGCAACACAATAATAGTCCAGGCATGGGAGCATGCAAAGGCGCTCGGCGTCCTCGATCTGACACTGGAAGACGGCAAAATAAAGCACTTCACAGGTCATCTGGAGGAGATAAATCCTGCACAAGGCAGCGAAGACAAAGATATTGCGGCGATCGTCGAGAAATATCGCAAAAATGTAGACCGTGTTTTGAACGAAACTATCGGGAGGACCGGTGTTGACCTTGACGGAGAAAATGTGAGGCTGAACGAGACAAACCTTGGCGATTTTATTGCCGATATCATGAAGACTACTGCGGGCTCCGACATCGCACTCATTAATGGAGGCACCATCAGAACAAGCATAAGGAAGGGTGAGATCAAGGTGAAAGATGTCTATTCGGTCCTACCCTTTGACAACTATATCGTTGCCGTCAAACTGACGGGGCAGCAGATATACGAGGCTCTCGAGCACGGGGTATCAGCCGTCGAAAAGGGAGAAGGCAGGTTCCCTCAGGTCTCGGGATTGACACTTAAGTATCGCATGTCGTCACCCCCGGGAAAAAGGATTACGGAGGTTATGATCAATGGGAAAGCACTGGAATTTCAGAAGGAATATGTTGTTGCCACTAATGATTTTCTTGCTGCCGGAGGGGACGGCTACAAGGCTTTTGGGGATGCTGTAAAATCGTCCCGCGACTTTGCAGTCACCGGAGGTATGATGAAAGGGGAAAAGCTTGTCTTCAGCGATGCGGGAAGATGGCTGAGGGATGTAGTTATCGGATACATAAAAGAGAAAAATGAGATCTCGCCGTCGGCTGATGAGAGGATCGTCAGGACGGACTGAACATGAAGGTCTATGTTAATGATATACCGGTCGAAATTCTGCCCGGCATGACTGTCCGGCACGCCCTGATCGGTTCGGGACTCACCAAGGATGATATTGCAGTACAGAAAATATTCGATGCCTGGGGGAATGAAATAGGACTGGATGGCGAATTAGCAGACGGTGAGAAAATATTCGTCTGTTCAGGGAGAGCAGATAGGTTTTGGAATCCGTCTCGGAGGATCAACCGTGTTGCCTCCCGATATCCGGTATAGCACACCTCGGGTCACAGATTGCTAACAGATATTGTGAAATCCTGACAAACTTCTTAAAATAATTGCTCATGAAACTAAAACTGTCTCCGCCGCGGATACTGGCTATCGGATTTCTATCCGTTATCCTGACAGGCGCATTGCTTCTTATGCTGCCAATATCAAACGTTGGAGGATGTTCTTTTGTCGATGCATTGTTCACATCCACATCTGCCGTGTGCGTGACAGGACTTATAGTCAAAGACACCCCTCATGACTTTACTCTTTTCGGTCAAGTCGTTATTTTGCTCCTCATACAGATCGGAGGGCTCGGCTATATGACGTCCGCCACCATAATTTCCCTGATCTTAGGAAAAAGAATAGGCATCACCGAGAGACTTGCCATAAAAGAAGGACTCAATTTTGAGAGTGTCGGCGGCATAGTGAGATTTGCGAAGAGGGTCCTCATGTTTACACTGATATTCGAGGTTTGCGGCGCTCTTATATTGATGCTCCGCTTCCTTTATCGATTATCCCTTCAAGGATGCCCTTCTGTTCGGTATCTTCCACTCTGTCTCGTCTTTCAATAACGCCGGCTTCAGCCTCTTCTCTGATAACCTTATACAATTCAGGGGCGATGTTATAATAAACCTTGTTATTACGAGCCTGATTATTGTCGGCGGCATAGGATTCATCGTGGTAGGGGAGATATTCAGTTTTTCCAGAAAAGAGATAAAAAGACTTTCGCAACATAGTAAAATAGTGCTTTCTACAACGGCGATTCTCATTATCGGAGGGATGGCCGCTATATATCTTCTGGAGCTTTCAAATCCGAAGACATTTGCTGCCATGCCGTTCGGGGAGCAAATACTCGCCTCCTATTTTGCCTCTGTTACTAGTCGGACAGCGGGTTTTAATACCATAGATTATTCACTGTTGAGGCCGGAAACACTTTTTTTGACAATAGTCCTGATGTTCATAGGAGCGTCCCCCGGGAGTACGGGCGGAGGCGTGAAGACATCTACTTTTGCAGTTGTAATGGCTAGTCTGTATGCCACAGTCAGAGGGATGCGCAACGCAGTGCTGTTTAAGAGAAGGGTTCCGGCAGACACTGTTGCAAAATCATTTCTGCTCATCACCGCAGCCGCAATTCTCTGCACACTCGGTACGCATTTCATCATCACAACACAGCATACGCCATATCTCTCTGCCATGTTTGAGATCACCTCTGCCTTTGGTACTGTGGGCCTTTCTGTTGGGGACGGTGCAGTCAGTAGCCTGTCGGCTCTTTTTACTCCCATCGGCAAATTTGCTGTAAGTGTTACGATGTTTTTAGGGCGACTTGGACCGCTGACCCTTGCTGTTGCAATCAGCAGAAAGGCGGACGAACGTTTCAGATACGCCGAAGGGAGCGTGTTAATAGGATGAAGAAACATTATGCAGTAATCGGATTGGGAAGGTTCGGTTTCTCCGTGGCCAAGACACTGGCGAAGTTTGACGCGGAGGTAATAGCTATTGACAGTGAAGAAGAGCGGGTAAAGAAGGTAGCAGACTTTGTCACCTATGCCGTGCAGCTCGATGCCATGGATGAAAAGGCTTTGCGCTCCGTCGGGGTTCAGAATGTGGACACCGCAATCGTGAGCATCGGAGAGAATATAGAAGCCAGCATCCTTGTGGTTATGCTTTTGAAGGAGATGGGTATAAAAAGCATTATTGCAAAGGCTGTTACAACTCTTCACGGCAAAGTACTCGAAAACCTGGGCGTGCACAGAATCATCTTTCCTGAGCGTGACATGGCAATCCGTGTAGCCCATAGCCTGATACGGCCAAGGGTTCTTGAACAACTTGAACTCTCCAATGAGTACAGCATCGTTGAACTGCCTTCGCCGTCCAACCTTAGTGGGAAAACCCTTAAGGAGAGCCAGTTGCGGACCAGATATGGCGTCAACCTTATCGCAATAAAAAGAAAGGTCACTACGGAAAAGGGCATTATAAAGGATTCATGGAATGTAAACCCATTGCCTTCCGACATAATTGAAGAGGGTGATGTACTGGTACTGATAGGCTTGAATGAAGACCTTGATAAGATGGGGATCAAGTGAGGATATGAACCCTCTGGAACAAAAGATTGCCGGGAAGATTATGAAAGAAGGACCGATTACCTTTGAGACTTTCATGGAGATGGCTCTATATGAACCCGATCTCGGCTATTATTCTTCCGACAGAATAGAAATAGGAAAGGCAGGAGATTACTATACAAGCCAGCACCTCCATCCTGTTTTTGGGGCAATGCTCGGAAAGCAGCTTGAAGAGATGTGGGACATCATGGGCAAACCTCGTGTTTTTTATGCGATTGAGCCGGGTGCAGGCGAGGGATACATGTGCCATGATATCCTCACTTTTCTTAAAGACAGAGATATTGTTTCGTCTTTGAAATATGTAATTATTGAACCGCATTCTTTCCTGAAGTCAAAGCAGCAGGAGCGCCTTAAGGCATTCGGTGACACCGTGCAGTGGCTGCCTTCTTTGAAGGGACTCAATTCGGTAGCCGGCTGCATTCTGTCCAATGAACTCCTCGACGCCTTTCCCGTGCATGTGGTGGAAATGGAAGATGCACTGAAAGAGGTGTACGTTACTGTTGAATCTGAAACCGGTTTTTCAGAAGTCGGGGGACCGATAAGCACACAGGCGATAGGCGACTATCTCGATGAGTTTTCGATTCAACTCCCGCGAGGCTACAGGACCGAGATCAATCTCAGGATCAAGGACTGGCTTCAGGAAGCAGGCGATGTGCTTTCAGAAGGCTTTGTTCTTACAATAGATTACGGATACTCGACCGATGAGTTCTATAGCGATGAAAGAAACAGGGGCACCCTTCTCTGCTATCACAGGCATCAATTTAATGAAGACCCTTATCAGCATATCGGCGAGCAGGACCTGACCGCACATGTGAATTTCTCTTCGGTAAAGAAATGGGGAGAAGCGCATGGCCTTAAGACCCTTGGTTTTTGTCCCCAGGGCACATATCTTGTTTCTCTTGGAATCGATGTTATCATCGCGGAGCTTTACCGTAATTCAAAAGACTATCTTTTCGAAGTTGCAAAGATCAAGAGGCTGATCTTTCCTGGGACGCTGGGAGAGACCCATAGCGTCCTTGTTCAGTACAAGGGTAGCGCCGATCCTGACCTGACGGGTTTTAAACTTAGAAACCAGGCGCACAAACTATAACTTTCAAGCAAGGATATTCATATGAAAAAAATAATTATAATTGATTCTTTGAGAGACTTCATTGATGCAGCATGCCGGCCTGATCGCGGGATACGATAACAAAATATTCTACATAGAATCAGGGCATGAGGCACTGGAAATACACAGAAAGGAGAGAGCGGACCTTTTGATAATGGCGCCTGATTTCCCGGACATGACCTGCGAAGAGTTTGTGCCATATTATCAGGGGAGATGACGTTCTCAAAAGGAGTTTCGATACTTCTTGTCTGTTCAGAAAAGCAGTCGGATATCGAAAGATGCGTTCAATGCGGGGCCAGCGACTATCTGACGCAGCCACTGGCTCCGGCCGTTTTTTTGTGGAAGGTAACCCGACTTCTGAATGTATCCGAAAGGACAAGTTACAGGGTAGTAGTCAAGGTGACGGCAAACGATACTCCCAATGCTGCGCACATTTTCTGCTCTTCAAAGAACATAAGCTCATCAGGCGTATTGCTCGAAACAGACCATGTTTTCAACATCGGAGAAAAGCTGACATGCTCTTTTTTTCTTCCGAACTCCATCCGCATTGTTACTGAAGGACAGGTCATGAGGCGTCAGAACAAGGAAAACGGTTTGTTTGAATATGGGGTAAGGTTCGTCGATCCTTCAACATCTGTTGAACTGCAGATCGCTTCATTTGTTGAAAACTGGCTCAAGAGGAAGAAAGAAATTTCCGGAGACTGAATCCCGGGTCCTGCGTCGTGAAAAATACCCCGTAAGCTAAGCGTACCGAATGACAATTTCGTAGACAATTGTTGAGTGGTTGTCGTCACAGGACCCATCTCCTCCACAGGAGAGTTGCCCTTTGCCTACTTTCTTCTTATGTCCAACCATGCTTTCAATGACCTGCGTAAAATCAAAACCGCCGTCAACGCAGTCCTTGCTTAAACAGTTGACCCTGAAAAAGGCGTGACTGGCCGGAAAGAAATTTACGACGCGGGGCAGTGACTCCTTCATTCCCTTCTGACTATATATCATGCTGATGACAATGCTTGCAACATGAGGGAATTCAGCAGCCATAATGCCTGAATCAAGTCTTTTTTGCAGCCTTTCCGTTCGTGCAGCATTCTTTTTGCTGTTAATGCTGTTATTCATCTCCCCCCCAGAAAAAGAAAAGGCCCCTTACCTTTAGGGAAGGAGCCTTTTCACCTAATTACAGTTTAACAACATTGACTGCTTTAGGACCTTTTGGGCCCTTTTCAGTGTCGAAGCTGACTTTGTCACCTTCGGCAAGGGTCTTGAATCCGCTGCCCTGAATAGACGTATGATGTACAAAAGCCTCACTGCCGTCTTCAGCAGTTATAAAGCCAAAACCTTTGCTCTCATTAAACCACTTCACAGTTCCTTGTGCCATTTCGTTACCTCCTTATCCTTAATCTAAATCTCAGAAGGCCACAAGAAAAAAAGGCCACAAAGTCAAAAGTCTTTGTAGCCTTGGTAATCGCAAAAACTTCTAAAATTCAATATAGTTTACCACGCCTATCTCACATAGTCAAGCAAATTGACGAGTTTGTCAAGGCAAAATGAAAATCGTTCCGCCGTTAATATGTCACAGCATCGCTGACCAAAATGTTGTGGAAGGGTATATGACTCAATTTCCGAATCAAAAAACTACCTGTTTTTTTGTTCAAACCTTTGTCTGACTTCAATGTTACTGCAGAGTTCGAGGCTGAGACCTCCGCTTCGTCTTCGGTCTCTTCAAGGTTGCCCGTGATTTTGCTTCAGAAATCGACCCACATACCTTGTGCTTCGGTGCTTTGAAATATATCTCCTGGACAAGTTTCATGTCACGGTTTATGTGCGGGGCACTTATCCGCAGCGCTGGAGTATAATAAACAGTAATGCTCTCAATCGGACACATTAAGGTTGATTCTTCGCTTGTGCTTGCTCCCATGGCCGGAATAAGCGACCTGCCCTTCCGGATGATAAACAGGTTGTTCGGCTGCGGACTCGCGTTCACTGAGATGATAAGCGCCAAATCCCTGATCAACAACAGCAAGAAAACACTGCGCATGATTTCTCCAACACCGGATGACAGACCTTTGGGCCTGCAAATACTGGGGTACGATCCTGAGACAATTAAAAGGGCCATGGATTTTGTGTCGAAATATCCCTTCGATCTCATAGATTTTAATGCAGCCTGTCCTGTAAATAAGGTTGTCTCGAAAGTGGAAGGGGCCGGTCTTCTGAGAGAGCCGGCTAAATTACAGGGCCTTCTGGAGATAATTGTCCAGAATACCAGCCTGCCCGTCACAGTGAAAATACGCTCCGGCTGGGATGAAACCTCCGTCAATGCCGTGGAGATTGCCCTCCGTGCCCAGGATGCAGGCGTAAGCGCGCTTTTCATACATGGCAGAACGAGAATGCAGGGGTACAGCGGAACTGTTGATTACAACATCATAAGACATGTAAAGTCATCTATCGGAATCCCTGTTATTGCAAACGGCGATGCATTGACTCCGGGCCTCATAGAAAGGATGTTCAGTGAGACAGGGTGTGACGGCGTTGCCATCGCCAGAGGGGCTCTCGGAAACCCGTGGATCTTTCGTGAGACATCAGCATATCTGCTGGATGGAACAATTCCTTGCAGTCCGGGGGTCTGTGAAGTCGCAAATATCATGCGAAAGCATCTCTGCATGCTTGTCGAATATCACGGTGAGAAGACAGCTGTCATACTCTTCCGCAAATTCTTCTCATGGTATACGAGGGGAATGGCTGTCAAAGAATTGAAACGCAGTGCATTCCATGCTGAAAGCCCCGGCGGGATGCTGCAATTGATAGATAATGTGGAGAATTCCAGGGCTACCCTCCGCGCATTAACTGACGTTTCCACTGTTTGACTTGATGACTGCGTTGAGACGATCTCCCGGAAAGACTGTTGCGTCTCCCTACATAACCCCTCAAGGGCATAAGCTTCTTGGTGATGAGTTGTCGTATCTGTGGAAGGTCAAGCGGCCCCAGGTCACTCAGGCAGTCGCCGAAGCTGCCGCCATGGGAGACCGTTCTGAAAACGCTGAGTATATCTACGGCAAAAAACAGTTACGGCAGATCGATTCCCGTATACGTTTCCTGGCAAAGAGGATGCAGGAGCTGATTATCGTCGACAGGTCGCCTGATGATGCTTCAAAAATATATTTTGGCGCATGGGTAGAACTTGAAGACGCAGATGGAAATGTGTACCGGTATCGCATTGTCGGCCCTGATGAAACAGATTCCGAAAAGAACTATATCAGTGTTGATTCGCCTATGGCAAAGGCTTTGTTACGCAAGGCAGAGGGCGATGAAATCGTTGTTAACAGACCGAACGGCACAGCCGCTTTTGTAATCATTTCCATCCGCTATTGAGCCGACTCTTGTGATTTGAATTCGGAGAAAGCCTGCTTCAGCCCGTCGATCTCTATTCTGAGGCGCGTCACTTCTTCTTCCAGGCTCGTGATTCGTTCGCTCAGCCGGACAGTCTGTTCATTGGGCAGTTCAGAAGTTCTGCTTTCTGCATAAGAGCCTGCGGAAAGGAAATGAATATACCTGCTCTCTTTTCTGCCGGGTTCCCTTGGAAGAATCATCACCAGCGCTGGATCATGTTCCATCAGTCCCCGGAGGGTCTGCTCGACCTCTTCAAGACTCTCAAATGCCGCCATCCTTTCAGTATGAGAACGGATCTCTCCGATGGTCTGGGGACCGCGCAGCATAAGATCGCAGAGGACGGCAAGTTCCTGCCTTGAAAGGTCAAACATGTCGAGGAAGGCATGAAGGTATTTCTGCACACGACTTCCTGCTGTAAGTGTTCTTTGAACAAGCTTCTTTCCGTGGAGACTGTCAATTCCCTGAGTAATAGTAGTTTCATCGTATGATACGACCGGGTTGCGACTCGATTTCTGGTTGCAGGCATTAATCAGGGCATTGAGCGACAAAGGATAATACTCGGGCGTCGTCATTTCCTTTTCGATAAGGCAACCGAGAATGCGGACTTCCGTGTTGTCTAAAACCATATCCATCTTAAGACCTCCGGGTTGTCATTACAAACACGCCTTGCTACACAACTATTTTAAAACATTATCAAATAGAATTAGTATACTACCCGGACGGCGAAGATGATCACAAATTAGTGACAGATAGCAGGACGAATCGATTTTGAAAAAGTTGGCGCATTGAAGGTATAATAGACAGTACAATTATGGGCATTTTGTCAACTGTAAAGCAAAATCCATGAAGTTACGATCCAGAGATAATAATCAGATAAAACAAGATTTTCGTATGCGTTACAACCGGCAACTCTTTGCCATATCCATTACCCTGTTTCTTCTGTTAGTTGCGGTTCTGGTTTATAAACGTCCTGATATTTTCGGAGAAATCTCAAGAAGTATTATATGTTTCTGCCCAGATTATTTGTATATTTGCATTTATTGTGTTCAGCAGCCTCAACTGGAGATGCCCTTCGTGCCGCAAATATCTTGGAAGCGATATCAACAGACTTGTATGCAGACACTGCCGTACCAAATTGAAATAACAGAATTTGAGGAGATGAGTCTTTGGGAAACAGGCAGCGCATAAAATTCAGGAAAGCTCAGCCGAAGAAGCCTGAACAAGGCAAAACCGTGGACGAGATCGTAAGGGAATTAAGAGGGGAAATATCCGCCGGCGCTTCTGATTACAGGGAACAGTCCCTGAGAATTCATGGTCTGATCTGTGCGAAATGCGGGAGAGAGTTTGACCTCAAAAATCGCAATCTCATTACCGTTCACCACAAAGACGGAAACCACAGAAACAACCCTTCTGATGGTTCAAACTGGGAGAACCTTTGCATTTATTGTCATGACGATGAGCACAGCAGGGGGCTTCTCGGAGATTATCTAAAGGGAAACAGAGGAGTCGAACTTGATAGGGTTCCTCAGAGGACTAAGCGTAAGGGCTTTTACCTCGATACCAGTGATATCGCACCTGCGCCGCATGCCCTGCGACATAGTCCGCAGCCAAAGCACTTTGTCAGGATCGATGTGCGCCACCGATCTCCCACTCTCTGTGATACTTCCTATTGCTCCAAAATGGCAGCTGCATGTCACAGAGTCCGCAGCCATCACATATTGCTTCATCGACTCTCGCAACATACTCAGCCCTTTCCATAGTCTCTACGTCAATTCGTGTCAGAGTCCTCATGGCAAGACACTCATCCGGAGAACAGTTGCATATTGCGCCGATAAACGGAGTCATCATCGTCCATATAGTATGGATCGAACCGTTCTCCTCCATATCCTCCATCTGCTTTATGGCAACGCCGGGGTCCAGGGTTTCAAGGCCCTCATCAGATGTTTTTCCGAAATATCCCATGTCTATATCTTTATACCAGGCTTCAGGTCCGTAACTGATAGCGTAGCAGCAGCGGACGTCTTCCTTCTGAATATTCCACCTGCAAGCGCACGGCATCCGCACAATTGTCCGGGCCTTTTTCACCAATTCGCTGATTTCCTCTATCGGGAGGACCTGCCCGAAATGCTCCTCTTTTGCCTTGTTTAGCATAGCAGCTTTTACAGCTCGCGGCAGTCGTCCTTTCTTTCTAAATATGGTTTCAAGCCTCCCGAGTGTCTGGAACCCCTCGCTAAAGGCGGAAGACAGGAAGTTCTTGATATACTTGCGCCGAGTCAAATCAGAAAGAAGGTCCTGGGCATAATTCGAAGCATTCTTATACCATATTTTTCCTTCGCCATGTTTTGAGCAGAATTCACACATCTTCTTGTCCTATCTGTTCTTAATCGAAAAGATTCCCTTCAGGATAAGCAGCAGCCAGGGTATGCCGTGCAGCAAGAGATCAAACCAGTCGATAGGTCTTACGAGCCGCCCCTTTATCAGCATCTGGATTTTTTCATAAATATGCGGAGGATTAAAAGGCGCCAGACCGAGTGTCAGACATAGTAAAATTACGACGGGCCAGGATATTTGAGATACCAACCGTTCCATATGAAATTATACCACAGTCTTTGCTATCCGGCTGACGACACACTCGCTGAGGCACTTATGCCGTCATTCGGGAATCCTGAAACACTTTCCTGATAGCATCAATGAGATGTGCCGAGGCATGCTCTTTCATGAGATAACCGGCTGCACCTTCCTTGATGACGTCATCTCTGTATTCTTCCGTAGAATATGAGCTTAATAATAGAACAGGTATTTTACTCCCCATGGCTTTTAATTCCGCCAAAACCTCGAACCCGTTCTTCTTCGGCATATTGATATCCATCACTATGACGTCAATATTCTCTTCCGCCTTATCGAGAACTTCCTGACCGTGCAAGGCTTCCTCAACTACTTGAATGTCCTCTGTCTCATCAAGTATGAGTTTCAGCCCTTCGCGCAATAGCAGATGGTCATCAGCTATGAGAACTTTTATCACTGCTCTCTTCTTCCTGCCCTTTTAAGAGATTTCCCTGTCGATCAGGGATCGTAAAGTAAAATGTCGTGCCTTTCCCGGTTTCCGACTCGACCCAGATGCGTCCTCCATGCCGTTCGACAATCCTCTTGCAGATTGCAAGCCCAACTCCTGTACCCGGGATACTCCTGCCTCGTGTGCAGACGCTGAAAGATAACAAATATCCGCTCAGCCTGCTTTGGATCAATTCCTATACCGGTGTCCCGAATAGAAAATAGCCATTCCCCTCTTTCTCTCCTGGCTGAGATGTGGACCTTGAGCGGCTGCTCGGCTCCGGAACTTGATCGCATTGCCGATTAAGTTCTGGAACAACCTGCTCAGTTGTGCCTCATCACCCATTACAACCGGCAGTAAATCATAGGTCACTTCGGCCCCGCTTTCCTCAATGGCCGAACGAAGATTGTTCAGCGCCTGTTCCAGGACCACTGAACAATTTGCAGTGCTGAAAACTTTTTCCGTTGTACTTACCCGTGAATATTCCAGCAGGTCATTAATGAGCATCTGCATCCTCTTGACGTCATCAACAACATAATCAATATACTCATCAGCCTTTTCATCAAGTTTGCCCTTGTACCGCTTCTCCAAGAGTCTTATGAAACCTTCAATTCCACGCAAAGGCTCCTGCAGGTCATGCGATGCTGCAGAGGCAAATTGCTTCAAGTCTTCATTGGAGCGTTTCAATTCCAACTCTGTCTTTTTCCGCTCGGTAATGTCACGGGAATTGACTACAACACCTTTTACCGCCGGATTATCAATAAGGTTATTTGCCATCATTTCAAGAATACGCCATGAGCCGTCTTTATGTCGGCGACGCGTCTGCAAGAACAAAATGAAGCCGGGTTCTTTGATCAGCCGATCGAAAGTTTTCATTACGTAGGGCAGATCATCAGGGTGAATAAAATCAGAATAATTTTTTCCAATTACATCTTCCTGCTTATATCCGAGCACTTGTTCGATTGAATGGCTTGCATACAGAATTGTCCCGTCTGCTTCAAGAATGCTGATAATGTCCGGGGCGTTTTCAGTTAACAGACGAAAATATTCTTCACTGCGTCTTAACGCCTCTTCTGCCTGCTTGCGCTCCAGTTCATCAGCTGCGCGCACAGCCACCAGTCTCAATATGGATTCTGCCAATTTCGGATTCTCCAGCGGATGCCGTCCGACGACGGCAATCAGGCCGATGGATTGCCCTGAATGTCCCCAGAGGGTAACACCAACATAACTTTCCGCCATCATCTCCTGGAGCACCACGTCCCGGGGAAATAAATGGCGTACACCTGAGGGATAGCAACAAACAGTTTTTCCTACCACTTCGCCACAGGGCGTATCATGCAGAGTATACGACAGGTTATCCTCGAACTTGCCGTCAAAGTAGACAGCCACTGTCCGGGCAGTCAAATTGTCACTCTCAAGCCGGTCAATGCAGACATAGTCCATAACCAGGTTCTCGGCAAGGTATCTCGCAAGGGCTTGGAAAAAATCCTCGCCCGGTTTCGCGCCGCACTGCGAAAGAAATGTTAGGGCATTTTCGATCTTCTTGCTTTCGGTGATGTCACTGACTGAAGTCCTGCATACCTCCGCGCCTCCGGAGTCCCTCACCGCTATGCTTTTTAACTGCGCGAAAAACTCGATATTGTTTTTTCTCTTCAATCTCAATTCACAACTCTTCCGGTCCCTACTTTTCAAAACATCCCGGAGGTGCTGATCAAATATCTCCCTGTCTTCAGCAACGATATAGGCCCTGAATGGTTTATTGACGATAGTCGCCCTCTCGACACCCAACTCCCCCACAGCAGTCAGGTTTGCCTCAAGCGTCAGTCCGTCCTTATCAAATGTAAAATAGCCGACAGGGGCGAAGTCGATAGAGGTCGGAATATTTGGTTCTTGATGTTTCAAGTTCTGTCTGCGCCTTACGAAGTTCATCATTCTGCATCTCCAACTCTATCTGATGGACCTGCAGTTCGTGGATCAACTGCTGTGTCTCCTTGTCAGACATGACCTTGGGTGAGGTTATTTTAGACTTTAATTTCCCTTCCGCTTTTTTACGAAGCTCAGAAGAGGTTTTCTGTTCCGGTTTCTTTGATTTCATCCAGTGTATTCTTTCCCGTTGCTATCCGCCTGCCTGGGTCTGCTCCCTCCCGGTAATATCCTCTATGGCAAGGAGAATTAAGCTGTGCTGCTCCGGCTGCTCGATTACGCGGGCATTCAGAATCATCGTCTTTTGCCCAATGACCGGAAAATTGTGACTGACTTTGAAGTCATCAAATGAATTATTCCCGGGAACAATCTCCTCCAGGAGTTCACGGAGTTTTGGTATGTTCCATTGACCGTTTCCCAGATCGTAGATAAGCATATTTTCAGTCTTTTCCGGAAAGGTCTTGAAGGTCTTGTAAAAAGACCTGTTGGCTGATACTACTTTCAGACGCTCATCAAGGATCACAAGGGGCTCCCGCACGGTATCCACGATATGCTCGGCATAGGTCCTTGCGGCTTCTCCCATTTGCTCTGCCTTTTTAAGCTGGGTTATATCCATGAACGTGATAACAACCCCGTCAATGGTATTTTCAATTGTCCGGTAGGGCAGGATGCGCATGGAGTACCAGTTGCCGTTTTCGGTCTGCATCTCGAACTCTCTTTTTTGTAAATCCTTCAGCACTGTCCGGACTTCCTGAGAGATATTGACCAATGGGAATCTTGAAGTGATGTCACTGATCGGACGGCCTATATCTGTCTGGATAAGGTTAAAGAAGTTCGTCATGGCCGGAGTGAACCGCTTGATCTTGAGACCATTGTCCAGGAAGATGGTCCCGATGTCTGTGCCTGGCGAGAAGGTTGTTGATATCGCTGTTGGCCTGCATCAACGCCTCTATCTTGTCCTGTAGCTCTGAGTTTACGGTAACCAGTTCCTCGTTGGTAGATTGCAGTTCCTCCTTTGATGTTGCCAGTTCTTCATTGGTGCTCTGTAATTCCTCATTGGTTGACTGCAACTCCTCATTTGCCGATCTCAGTTCTTCGTTGGTTGTCTGCATTTGTTCAATGGTTGTCTGAAGATACTCTTTTGTTGACTGAAGCTCTTTCTCAAGGCTTGATACTCTCAGGTCCATTCTTGGAGTCCCGGCAGTCTTTTTCTTCTTCATCATCATCACTGTTCCATCAGGAGATGGTTTCTCCTCAAATGTGACCATCATTACTTTCTGTTTAGAAGTCGGACTGCGATGGGCTTTACCACCACGTCAACAGTCCTGATCCCTTCTTTCTGTTTTAGCTGGAGCGTTTCGCGGACAACAGCCTTTCTTCTGTTTAACGGCTTTATTGAGTACTGCACTGAGCTGATAGCGAAGGTCTTCGCGCGCCATTGTTATAAGGTTAAAGCTTGGCTCACCGGGCGGTTGTGTCAGGTACCGGTCAGTTGAACCGTGAAAATAGAGGATGTTATATTTCTCATCAATGAAAACACAGGGAGGAGCATATTCGTCAAGGATAAGCCTTTCTGCTATTTCCCGGATATTAATTTCTTTGAGAACAGGCCGTTCCAGTGTTTTCAGGTATGCCGGATGGGCCTCATCAAGCGGAGCATAAAGATAATGCGGCTCCTTCCCGGCAATAATGCCTTTGCGCTGGAATATTTTCCATTTTGTATCAACCGGTGAAAAAAGCCCGCTGAACTCTCCGATGGTCTCCGAGGAGCCAAGAAAGAGATAACCGTTATGGTTTAAAGTGTAATGGAATAAGGGGATTACCTTCTTTTGCAGTACTGAATCCATGTAGATAAGTAAATTTCTGCAACTGACCAGGTCAAGTTTTGAAAAAGGAGGGTCTGAGATGAGGTTCTGGACAGCAAAGACAACCATGTCGCGAATCACTTTCTTGACCCTGTATACCTTGCCTTCTTTTATGAAGAATCGTGCCTAACCGCTCTGCCGTTATGTCCGCTGAAATGTCCTCGGGGAATTGGGCTGTGCGGGCTTGCTCGATAGTATCTTTGTTTATGTCAGTGGCATATATTTGGACAATCAGATGTTTATTCAATCGATCCATGGCTTCCTGAAAAAGCATGGCCAGGGAGAAGGCTTCTTCACCGCTGGCACAGCCCGGGACCCAGACACGCACAGCGGAATCAGGTTTTTTGCGGTCTACTATGGCTGGGATAATTTTGTTGCCGAGAAGTTCAAAGGCCTCGGGGTCTCTGAAAAAACTGGTTACTTCGATAATGAAGGTCTTTGAACAGGGCTATCCACTTCAGCCGGGGTATTCTTTAAGATATTGGACATAAGTCCGCATATCAATAATTTTGTGGAGCGCCATGCGGCGTTCAACTCGGCGGTATATCGTATTTTGCTTGTAGTGGCTGAAATCATGGCCGGTTCTGGAGCGCATCAGCATCAATATCTTCTGGATGGCGTCAAGGTGTTCAGTTCCGATACCGATCTTGTATTCTCTCACATAGGGTTGCTTTATATATCCAGTGAGTTCCTTCGGCATCTTTTCTACCGGCAAAACATAGTCAACAAGACCTGTTTCTATAGCACTCCTTGGCATACTGTCGTATTGCGCCTGTTCCGGATTCTGAACCATTACCAAGCCGCCTGAACTCTTTGATATCTTTCAGTCCCATAGTTCCGTCTGACCCGCTTCCGGAAAGGATAATACAGATTGAATTTTCACCCTGATCTTCAGCCAGAGAGCGGAAAAAGTAATTAATCGGCAGTCTGACACTGTGACTCTCAGCCGGGTCTGTCAACTGGAAATTGCCGTTGAAAATTCCGACATCCTTACCCGGAGGGTTGAGATATACAGAGTTAGGTTCAAGCGTTAGCCCGTCCTCTGCCTGCAAGACCCTCATCATGGTACGCCTCTTCAGAAGTTCATCCATTATGCTTTTGTGCTTCGGGTCTAAATGCTGGATAATGACGAAGGCTATCCCCTCATCAGGGGGCATGTGGGTAAAAAAAAGTTCCAGCGCCTCCAACCCGCCGGCTGAAGCGCCTATGCCGACGATCGGAAACCCTGAAGAAGGTTTTCTTTCTTTGGCAGAACAGTCAGCAGAAGGTTTGGATTTTGATCGACTTACAGATTTCTTTTTAACCAAAAATCTCCCCTTTTTGTCGCAATAGTTTACAAAAAAAACTTATTCATTAGCAATTTCTAAAAGAACACTGTAAGACGATCAAAGGACTTTCTCAAGCGATCTGATACGGTAAGCAGCATCCCCTTCAGGAGTTTGGCTCCCAATGCAGGATTTGCTGCAATCAGTTTATCAAGGTTTTTCTGTGTAATAATCGCAAGGGAGACATCTTCAAGCGATACTGCCGTAACTTTCCTGAGACTGTCGTCAAGAATGCATAATGCGCCCTTGCTGTATATGCCCATGATCACATTCATGTCCCCGAACTCTGTCTCTTTTTTTATTTCCACCCTGCCTGAAATAATAAATGCTATATAATCGAAAGGGTCCTCTTCTTTCCACAGTGCCTCACCCTCCGGTACATTCTTGCTTTCAAAAAAAGCGGACAGATTCTTGAGATCATCATCACTCAGAAAATTGAATACGCTCTTTTCACCTTCCGCAGAAGTACCGAGGCCTCTAAATATATCGAGCATAATTAAACCCACTCTCCTTCATTCCATTTCCTCTTGTATTTTTCAAGCATGATAAAAGCAAGCCATAGTTTTTCCATACTATCAAATTTATCGAAGTATGATGAATTGTCGCCCATCAAAACATTACTGAATGCTATGGCCAAATCCCAGGGCGTTGCATGTTTTTCGATTATCATCTCCTGTAGCTGGTCTTGCCTTGGAATCCAGACAGCCTTTATTGTCTTTAAATAGGATACCTTTTTCTCCAGATCACTTGTAATTGGCTGACATTGTGAAGTCAGGCCTAATGACATCGAGACAAAGAAGTCTCCAAACTCAGGGTTCCACTTCTTTTGTATTACGTTTGCACTTTCACACATTTTGATATAGGGAGTCGATTTATCCATAAAACCTCCTGATTTAGAATTTAATGTGACGTTTCTTTAGGGCCACCTCTTCGTGTCATCTCTGTCATTTTTTAGTGGCTTCCTTCACTTTTTCCCCTGCTTCCTCAATTTTATCACCTGCTTTATGAGCCGATTCTTTTATCTTGTCTCCGGTTTTTTCTACAGTCTCGTCCATTTTCTTTCCTGCACGCTCGGCAGGCCCTTCTTTTTTACAGGCGGTAAAAGAAACGATAATTATGCAGCTGAAAAAAACAAAAATAATCCTCTTTAAAACTGACATATCTTGCCTCCTTGGCGGCTGTAGGCCGCATTACCGACATTTTTCTTATCAAATGGCACAGGCTGAGTTTATAACAGCAGCCTGTACTACCCATATGCAATTTTCTCTATCAATCCTTCTCAAACTTCTTTGTCTTAAATACTGCTTTCTTGGACACCGGTGGAATGTCTTTAGCGGGCAGCTCATGACCGAGCAATACCGCTATCCATAGTGTGCCCTTGTTGTTCTCGCACGCAAACTTCAGTGTCATGGTAAGCGGTATACACAAAACCATGCCGACAGGACCAAGCAGGCTTCCCCAAAAAATCAACGATAGAAAGACAACCAGCGTGGACAGTCCAAGCCTCTGCCCCATGAGCCTCATTTCAATCACATTGTCGAGTATAAAGTTAACAACCAAATATCCTGCTGTTGCCATCACGGCGCTGCCTATCCCTAATTGGATAAGTGCAAGGAGAACCGCTGGGATAGCGGCGACCGTGGAGCCGACATTTGGCACATAGTTGAGCAGAAAAGCCAGGAAGCCCCAGAGAATGGGAAAATCCACGCCGAGGATAGACAGCCATATCCCTATCAGAACACCCGTGGCCAGACTGATGAGCGTCTTGATGACCATATAGCGTTCAATATCGCCAACGAACCTCGTGAACTGGGGGAATGCCTGCCGAGGATCACCGAGAACAGCTCGGAGCTTGACTGGAAAGCTTGAGGCCTCGATCAGGATGAATGTTACGGTGAGTAAAATCAGGACAATGTTTGACAATGCCGAGCCCAACCCCGCAAGCAAGCGTGCGGTCAAGCTCATCACTGCTGCCGGATTGATATATCCGAGTAGAACCTTGTCCATGTGACGGATGCCTTTGGTCGCGAGAAACGACTGGAAAGCCGAGACTTGCTCCTGTAAACGAGTCTGATAGACAGGCAACTCAGTATAGAAGCTGCTGATGGAAGCGCCGACGATTGCGCCGAGAATCAGTAGTATGGTTATCATGCCGGCCACAACGAGCAGCACCGCGGCAATTGAGGGAATGCGTTTCCGCTCAAGCCAGAGTACAGGCGGCGTCCCGATGATAGCGAAAAAAACGGCTACAAGGAACGACACCAGGACCGACTGCGCCTGATTGATGCCCCAGATGATGATCACGAGCGCAGCCGCGATGACGAGTAAGCGCGTTCCGCTATGAGAACTGATCTTTTCGGTCATGGATAAACATCCCTTCGACAGGTCCTTATTACGTTAGAATCCAAGAGACACTCCCATGCCTATAGTATTCAACCTTATTGTTGTAAAACTGGCCGCGTGGATCAAACCCCTTGTACCACTCAGCCTCCCATCACAGTGTGCTTTAGGTCCACTGCCCCGCCGTGGCGGGGGGGAAATCCAGAGTCTATTTGGACAGCTCGAGGGTCATCCGGTTCTTTACGCTCTTCACACCATTTACGTCATTGACGAGTTTGGTCACCATGTTCTTCTCGGCTGCATTTCCGGCCTTGCCTCTCAACGTGACCACGCCGTACTTCGTCACGACACTGGTATGGAGTGCACTGGTCGAACGATGGAGCAGCAACGCCATTTTTACCTGGGCGGTGATAGAAACATCATCGATCTTTGTACCCGCTGTTCGGTGTGTTTTTTTCGAGGTCTTTGACACCGTCATATCATTCCTTACGTCTTTGACCCCGTCGACATCCTTCGTGTATTCGGTCGTCAAATCCTTTTGTAGCTGGCTGGTGGCATTGCCGCGCAGGGTCACGATGCCGTCTTTGACGTCAACCTCTGTATTGCCGGCGCTCACGCTCCGATGGAACAAAAGGGTCGCTTTCACTTTGTCCCTGAGCCATGCATCCGAGTTTGCAGTGGGGGGCGCTCCTTTGAGTTCCAGCCTGTTGTCCACACTTTTTACCCCGGGCAGGCCCGCCAAGGTCTCCTGGGCCAATGATTTGTGCAATTCATTCGCTACAATCCCCGTCAACGTAACAACGCCGTCCTTGGATTCAATTTTAATATCATCATCCTTAAGATAGGTCTTGAATACATACGATTTCTCGGCGGATGCCTGGATACGGTCATCCATCGTGGACGCGTGCACAGGCACGCCGGTCACCAACAGAACAACAGCAGCCACCATCAGCGCCACAGAATACATTGCTTTCATTTTCATTTTACTTTCTCCTCTATGTTGTTACGTTTTGTGCCAACTTATTTCCACTTCATGCCGCATTCCTGTTCGTGCTTCATTCCCATTCCTTCCATTATTGGCCCGGCCTCTTCACCTCCCAATATAAATCCATAGAGAGGGCGACTATGACTTCGATTGTAATGGAATGGATTCCAGGAACCAGCATTCCTGCCAATTAAACCAATACTCTTTGTCCCCCGATGATATTTTGATGATTGAACCATCTCCCCCTTCATAGGTTGCATTCTTGATTTCCATGTTCGGGATGTCCTTATCTTTCCAGTGGATAACCATAGTTGCCATCTCACTTTCCCCTTTCGAAGCTTCACTTCCCAATACGAATTGTTGAGAGGTTCCCTATGAGTCCGAAGACACTCAATAGCCAGATGATCACTCCAACAACCACTACTACATTTAAAATTTTCTTAATGGTAGATTGCATCGGTATGTAGCTGTTAATCACCCATAGAACCACACCAACGACAACCAAAACGATCACTAATTGAATCAACGGCATAGTATTTCTCCTTTTATCTCCGCATTAATGGAGAGGGTATGTTTTCCCTCTCCATTAATGCGGCGTGAGGTCATAAGCACAGTTAAACGGTCATCCCGGAAATTCAGGATAAATGAGGAGTGCTTTCACGGGACCCACCTTGGCAATCTACTTTTTCTCTTCCAACTTCAAAAGACTCTTCACGGATGTTACGCCTCTGATTTCCCTGATCTTTGCCACGAGCCTATCTTCGGCCTGCCTGCTATTCACAAAACCTGTGAGCACGACCTCTCCTTTCGTAACCGACACATCGATCTTGAAATACTGAGCATCCGGGTCTTTAATTACTGCCGCCGTAGCTTTCGTATGAATCGTTGAGTCGTCGATATTCTCACCTGCTGTTTCCCCTGTCATTGTGGCACAGCCCGAAAACAGGGCTAATCCAAACACCAGTAACACCGTCATAAAAATTACCTTCCGCCCTAAGCTTCTACTGTTGGTCATTTCACTCCTCCTGTCTTTTGATTTGCAATCATACGATTGCAACGTTGATATATCAACCACGGCAACCCCGGATGAAGATTTCATGAAAAAATCTACCGGAACCGATTCATATCCGTTTCCAATGAGTCAAGCCTGCGGGAGATGTCTGTTCTTTCCTCATGTGTGGAGTATCTGCCTTCGTCCGTCATCCGCATATACTCACGCCGAATGGAGTCCAGTCTGGATTGAAAGTCTCTCCCCTCTGTCATAGGCAACCGCCCGCTGATTCTGCCGTCATCGATTCTCCTCTGGAGTGAGACAATCCTGTCCCCATTCCTTGGTTCTTCAATTGTTAGAGGTCGTGCAAGCGCTCTGTTGATCTCATCTCCAAGCGCATCAAGTCGTCCAAGAAGCCTGTCCCATTCGTCCCGGTAGACCCTTCTGTCTCTCAGTTCCTTGTAGTCTGTTCGAATGCCCTTCAGTGTCGTCAGAAACATCTGGGACTGATCAGGGCTGAGAGCGCCGGTCTTCAGCCCGTCTCCAATCTTCTCCTGGATTACAACCATCTTGTTCTCGGCATTCCTTTCATAATCCGGCCATGTCTGCATTGTGGCGCAGCCTGAAAACAAGGCTAATCCAAGCACCATTAACACCGTCATAAGAATAAACTTACGGCTTAAGCCACTACTGTTAGTCATTTCTCTCCTCCTGTCTTTTGATGTGCAATCATCCGATTGCAATGTTAATAAATGTAACCAAGGCAAATTAGCGTGTGTAAGTCACTTACAGAGGTCTTCGCCCCTGAATGACCCTGATCAAAACCACAACGATTGCGATGACAAGCAAAATATGAATGAATCCTCCAATCGTGTAACCGCTGATTAGTCCCAACAGCCAAAGCACCACAAGTATTACAAAGATCGTCCAAAGCATTCATGCCTCCTTCTGTTCTGTTATATGACAGTATGCTTCACGTGCGAACATCGAACCCTACAGCATATCCTTCCCCGGAGGGTGGGGCACTAACCTTCCTCTCATCCTGGTCCAGCTGTCTTGAGGACATTTTCTATGAGCTCCATTCCCGCCGTGTGTGACACAGTGTTGAACCGCAATTCAGGTTGCTCGCTCAGGAGATCCATGAGCGCGAGGAGCCGCCGCTGATTGTCTTTAGAGATGTGTCTCTCAAGATCTTCCTGTGTCGCCCATTCCTCCAGAAGGACAAAGGCATTTCTGTTTTCTACGTCTTCATAGAGACGGTAACTCAGGCAGCCCCTTTCGACCCGTACGGGTTCGAGCATTCCCCTCATCGTTTCTAAAAGATCTCTACGCCTTTCGGGATGGACAATCATTCTTAATGTGACAAGTATCTTCGTGTCCACCCGCCCTCCTAACATTCTATGTCGGATTCCACATTCGTCATGCCCTAATGATGACCGTCACTGTCTCTATGGTCGTCTGCCATCTCCGTCGTGGCCTCCGCGGTCCGGTCATCATACCCTCCATGGCCTTGATCACCGTGCCCTCCGCGGCCGCGGTCCCATCCCCAAATACAGCCGGAACACGCGATAAGCAGGATAAAGGCTAATATTGAATAAGTGATCTTCTCATTTTCTCTCATTTCTCTCTCCTGTCTAAAATGTTAATACTCTTTTTGATGCGCCTATCGCATCAAAAAGGAACATGATTTGGTGTTTGCTATTGTATTAAAGAGCAGAATGTATGCCAGGACTGTTGTTGACAGGACAGGAAGTCTCTATGATGTTGAAAACATTGAAATTTCAGCGAAGACTACGATGAGGGAATGATACTTTGAAAGGCGCCGGCTTCTGATATATCAGGAGTCTCCTGATATATCAGGCATTCTTCTTCTTCTTTGGATACCCAGTCTTTGCATCATCAGATGTCAAGCGTCTTTGGATTGATGCCTAAAATCTCTGCTGCACCGTCCTTGCCGCTTACCCGCCACCCGTGGCTGTTCAGCGCCTCGATAATGTGCCGTTTCTCTGCCTCTTCGAGAGTCCCGGACTGGTCTGCACCTGACTGCGCAATCTTTGGTACATCCAAATGCAGCACAGGTCCGGTGGTGATGATCATCGCACGCTCGGTAACATTCCTCAGTTCCCTTACGTTGCCCGGCCAGGGATAGGCTTGCAGGGCTTCAACGTCCTTCTGCGGTATTGATTCGATCCGCTTGCCCATCCTCTTGCTGAACTCCTGTACAAAAGACCATACGAGCGGCAATATGTCCTCCCGACGCTCACGAAGAGGCGGCACGGTAATCTGAAAAACGTTCAAACGGTAGTAAAGGTCTTCCCGGAACCCGCCCTCGCTGACCAACCTGGCAAGATCGCGGTTCGTCGCGGAAATGATTCTGACGTCGACCTTCACGGTCCGGGGGCTGCCCAGGCGCTCAAACTCGCCGCTCTCCAGTACCCGAAGCAGCTTGGCCTGGAGTTCCAGCGGCAGGGCGTCGATCTCATCCAGAAAAATAGTTGAAGCGTCCGCAAGCTCAAAACGGCCTATTTGCTTCGACAGCGCGCCGGTAAAAGCGCCCTTCTCGCGGCCGAACAGTTCACTTTCGATGAGGGTCGGCGGCAGGGCGGCACAGTTGACTTTAATCATGAGCCGCCCCTTGCGGGCGCTCAGGTTATGGATCGCATGAGCGAGCAGTTCCTTTCCCGTGCCTGTCTCCCCCTGGATCAAAACCGTCGAGTCTGTCGGCGCCACTTGTTCTATCTGCTTCAAAACGGTCCTGATCGCTTCACTGTTGCCCACGATATCCTTATGTGAGTGTATCAGATTAATTTCTTCCTTAAGGTAGAGATTCTCCTCATGCAATTGGTCTTTTAACTGCCTCGACTTCTTTGAGCGCTTCCCGCAGTGACTCCTCTGCCTTCTTGCGTTCCTCTATTTCCTGCAAGAGCTGCTCGTTTGCACTCATCAACTCTGCAGTCCGTTCCTGAACACGTAACTCAAGCTTATCGTGTGCTTTTCGCAGGGCATCTTCCGCCTGCTTGCGCTCGATAGCGTATCTCATTGCCCTGATCAAAAGGTTGCCGTCAACCTGGCCTTTCACTAAGTAGTCCTGTGCACCTTCATGTAATGCCCGGACTGCAAGCTCTTCATCACCCAAACCGCTCATCACCACAATAGGGGCATCGGGCACAGCAGCATGCGTGCGTATGACCGTATCAAGCCCTTTGCCATCCGGAAGTGAAAGGTCCAGTAAAATGACTCCAAAGCTCCCTTCGCTCAGCAATGTCAATGCACTGCTCAGCATATTACAGTGGGTCAATTCAAACTGAACCGTATTTGTCCTCGCCAAGCATTTCCTTGAACAAAGTTACGTCTGCGGGATTGTCTTCTACGAGCAGGATACTGATGGGGTTATTTTTCATCCCTTGTCTCATTTATCATTGTCCTATTCTTTTTTGTTTATGGGTTGCATTCCACGCTTCGCAAATTCGCAATGACACTTTTTACGAGTTTGTTCATTATTGGCTGCTCTTTTGTTTTGTCTTCATATTTCATGTTTACTTTTTATCAAAAAATTCGCCGCCTGTCAATAGAGGCTATAAGGACCTTCCTGCCCGGCAATTTTCAACGGGACGTCCGCATTCGTGCCATTGGGTCGGGAGATGTCCGGACAACTCTACTGAGGACCCGTCGAGATTAACCGCTGGAGAAGCAACTGGTTCATATGCTCCTTTGTCTTGAATATGAGGTAGTCCTTCTTGTCCAGATCGAAGAGCTGCTTCCTGTAGAGGGTCGTGAGATCATACCACTCGCTAATCCTCATACTGAAACTATCTTCTTCGGGATAGCGTAACGTATTCATGAACGACTGGATCGCCAAATAGTACCGGACAGCGTTGCGCTCAAGCGCGCCGCGGGGCCCGCCGATATAGACGGGTTTGCCGTTTCTGTCTTTTCCGGTCACCGTGAACCCTATCTTGCCCCAACCGAGTGTCGCAAAATAGGCCCTTTCCGCGAAGCGAAGCGCAACACTGTCGCTGTAGGAATAACTGACATGGACAAAAGTCTTTCCTCCATCAAGGGGCATCGCCTCGAACCTCATCCTGTGGTCCTTCGTGCCGAAAGGACCTGCCTCGGCATTGAGAGTAATATCCAGATACCCCTGCTGCTGGTCAACTTTCCGGTAATAATAAATGACCTGACGCGTGTCTTCCGGAGGTTGATAGACTTTGCGGCCGATGTAAAAGGTCAGCAGCCAGGCGCCCGGCAGTTCCCTGTAGGTGCAGGCCTTGACATTAGGATGGAGGGATACGATATCGCACCAGTTTGCCGGGACCTTGAGCACATTGACAACGCTGCTGAAGGGATAATCGAAGATCCCGTAGACATCCACATGCACTCTGTCATCTCGCTCAAAAGACTCCAGAAATAGAGGAAGGCCGAAGCTGTTTGTCTCCAGTTTGGCCATGTTCCTGCGATAGGTCTCGCGCAGGATGTCTGCGCCCTGCCGGGACTTTTCGACAGCTAAAGCGGAACCGGCAGAAAAAAGAACCGCAGCTGCGACCATGAACAGGAAGAATTTCGTAAGGTTTATGATCTTATACATCTGATTCACATGATCCACTTTTCTGTAATAGAATTTACATTGACAAAATCTTACAACCATCGGACGAATAAATTCACAAACCACTCCCTGACCCTGGGCAACAATGGTCTTTTTTTCCACTCATCCCATTGAATCTGCCTGGAATCCGCAAGGTCCATGACAAACATCTTCTCCATTTCTACGGCAAACTCGCGGCTCAGGATAACCGCATTCACCTCGTCATTGTTCAATAAGCTCAGGAAGTCCATGTTGGTTGAGCCGACTGTTGACCATACCTTGTCAACCACCGCGGTTTTCGCGTGCAGCAGGTAAGTGTTGCGCTCGTATATCTTCACTCCTGCTTTCAAAAGCCCGGAATAATAATACCTCTGTGCATATAATGCCAACTTAGAATCGGTGATCCCGGGGAGAATAATCTTAACGTCTACACCGCGCTCGGCAGCATCAGTAAGCGCCTTTACTATCTGGTCGTCAGGTATAAAATAGGAATTCGTAATGTGAATCGAATGCTCTGCAAAAGTTATGGCCGACACATATACAATAAAAGTGATTCGGTTGTCCTCTCCCGGGGTGTTGCCGACCACCCGCACCAGGGCATTACCCTCTTCTTTCAGGTCAGGGAAATAGTTCCGTTCGGAAAGTTTCGGTCCCTTCTGCTTCAGCCAGGTGTCAAGAAAGAGCTTCTGGAATTCAGCCACTGCAGGGCCTTCAATTTGAACGTCGGTGTCACGCCAGTGAATTGGCGCATTTTTGTTTTTTTTCCGTTTGAAAGGACTGCTCGAATAAACCTTGCTGATGTTGATGCCCCCGATAATGGCGACTTTGCCGTCGACTATCAAAATCTTGCGGTGGTCCCGGTGTGTCAGTCCCCAATCCCCCCGGGCCTTCAGTGGATTTATTGGATTGAATCCGACAACCTGAATTCCGCCGTCGCGCAGGCGCTGAAAAAAGGGAGCGGGAGTGCTGAAACTGCCCACGCTGTCATAAATGAGATTTACCTGAACGCCTTCCGCCTGTTTTTGCAGCAGCAGGTCGGCAAATTTGCGGCCTGTTTCATCATCTTCAATGATATAGCTTTCAAGGTTGATATGGTCTTTGGCATTCTGTATTGCTTTGAACATTGCGGCATAGGCAGCCTGGCCATCGGCGAGCAGAGTGACTTTGTTTCCCTTCGTCAAAGGGCTTTCGGTGACCGACTCTACCACGGCAGTGTGGCGTCCCAGAATGTCCGTCGGGTCGACCGACCGCTTCAGCCGTTCCATAATGGCCTTGCTTTTTTCGGGAGATAACAGTCCTTTGGCCGAAACGATTTGACGTGGTTTCTGTGCATTCGGCGTCTCATCAATCACTTCAGAGACGTCCGGCAGGGTCGCACAACCACCACTGAGGGGCAAGAACGAAAGCACCAGAAAGAAGAAAAAGAAATACCTGATGATTGTCATATATTTATTTTATCAAAAAATAATCTCCTGCGTCAGGTCTCAAGTATCCAACAGTTCACATCACCGCAGATCATTATTGGCAAACGTCCTCCTATTCATCCTGTGAAAAAATTACCACTGTGTATGGCCCAATGCCGATTTCCCCGGAGCAGGGCAGTCCATGGTTTTCCTCCGCACGGGTTTCTACGTCAGGGGTGGGATGATTGGCGAAATTTGGGCCGTAGTTGTAAGAGTCACTATTGAAGCGCGTTTTCCACAATCCGGCCCGTGGAAAACCGATGACATAACCATCGCGGTTTTGATTCGTCATATTCACCACCACAACGACGCTATCTTTTGGGCCTTGTTTGTCCCAACGATGGAAAGCGATGACCTTGGCCTCATGGTCAACATGATAGGTTTGGATGTTCTGACCGCACAATCCCCGCGTGACGCCTGAGAAGTTGCGCCGCAGGGCGATCAGGTCCCGATACATGCTGAGAATGCCGTTTTCCCCCTCGGTACGGGACCAATCGATCGGGTCTTTATCCTGGAACCACCGGTCTTCCAGTAACTCCTGTCCTTGAAAAAGCATCGGGATACCGGGCGACGTAAGAACAATAGCAGCCCCCAACGTAGAGCGCTTCTTGGAGAACCAGCTGTCCACCTTACCCGGCCAGATTTCCTCCGGCACGCGTGCCCGGCCATTAGCAATCTCATCGTGCGACTCAGTATAAATGACCCGCTTGAAGGCGTCTGAATCGTAGCGGTGATCGATAGCCTTGCCGACCTCGCCTACATCACGTGATGCATCATCGCGGACGATGACGGCCTGGCGGACGGGATGAACAAATTCGGCATCCCACTGCGCATTGAAGCCTGCGCCGCCCGCTCCTACATCTTTGGTAACCCAGGGGTTATTCCGCATGCTTTCGCCGATGCTGATCTTGCCGGGAAACAGTTGCTGGATTTCCACATTGATCCACTGCATCAATTTCCAGCCTTCGGGAATGTCATTAGCCGGATTTCCTCATTACCGTCAACGCTTTTGATATAGATTATCATGTCCCAGCGCAGGCCGTCGACGTGGTACTCCTCGAGCCACATCAGGGCGTTATTGCGCAGATATTGGCGCACTTCATCCCGGCCATAATCAGGTCGCGTCTCGCCCCAGGGTGTTGCCGAGCGGCAATCATTGTAAAAGTAAATTCCCCCCTTCTCCATTTTCGCTCCAACCGTCAAACTGCCACAAATCAAGATCGCCCGGACCAAAGTGGTTGTAAACGACATCAACGATGACAGCGATACCTTGCGCGTGGGCCGCTTTAACAAATCGCTTAAAGGCATCCGGTCCACCATAAATGCTTTCGACAGCAAAGGGATGAGCCGGATTGTACCCCCACGAAAAATCGCCTGCAAACTCCACGATCGGCATCACTTCGATGGCATTGATACCCAGTTTTTGAAGATAAGGGTAATTTTTCTATGGCACTTTCAAACGTGCCCGGCTGTCCCTTCTTCTTTAACGTTAAAGGTGCCGATGTGCATCTCGTAAATGACAAGCTCATTCCCCGTGGCCATATGAAAGGTGTTATCACCCCAATCAAAGGCTTGAGGCTCATAGATAATTCCGTTGCCCGCTGCATTTGTCACTTTTCTGGCATAAGGGTCGATACGAGAGAGAGGAGGGAGATTCCAATCAGCAGGGGCGTGAATCACATATCTGTACTCATCTCCTGCCTTTGCCCCTTGCACGTCAATCGACCAGTAACCATTCTTCTCACTGACCAGAGGGTTAGAAGTTTCGTTCCAGTCATTGAAGGAGCCGATCACGTAGACCTTTTCAGCATGAGGCGCCCATACCCGAAAGGTCACACCTTTTGCAATGGAAATGGCCCCCATGCCCGATTGTTTTGCTATTGTACGAGTTTTTTCTGCCATTTTATCCTCCAAAATTTAATCATTTCTTTCAGATTCTTTCACCTCTGCTTTGGCGGGATTAAAATTCGATACGCGAGCAGTCGGAACTGCTCAACGCCGCAGATTTTAAATTTACCATCCGGGTAGAAGTTTATTGGCGCAAACTCTTTACACTTTTAACCGGCCAGCCGTCAGCGATCCCGAGTCTATCTGGATTCCTCGACGGTCATCTGGTTGTTTACGCTCTTCACACCTTTTATATCGTTGACGAGTTTGCTAACCAGGTCTATTTCGGCCCTATTTTTGGCTTTGCCACCCACGGTTACCACGCCGCGTTTCGTCGTGACAGTAGTGTGGAGGTAACTGGTAGAGCGATGAAACAGCAAGGCCATGTTGACCTGGGCGGTGATGGAAGCGTCATCAATCCATTCAACTATTGAGCGGGGTGTATTTTCCCCGGTATTCGACACGGTCATCTCATTCTTTACGTCTTTGACCCCCTCGACATCCCTGGCGTATTCAGTAGTCAGATCCTTTTGTGCCTGGCTGGTGGCATCGCCTTTCAGAGTCACGATTCCATCCTTGGTGCTAACCTCCGTTACGGCACCCACGTTTTGATGAAGCAGGAGTGTGGTTTTCACTTTCGAACTTAGCCACGCATCAGACTTCTCGGCGGGGTTGCCACTTTTGACTTCCAGCCTGTTGTCCACGCTTTTCACCCCGGGGAGGCCCGCCACGGTCTCCTGGGCCAATGATTTATGGGATTCTTCTGAGACGGTCCCCGTCAGGGAGACAGCGCCATCCTTAGACTGGATTTTAATATCATCATCCTTAAGGTAGGTCTTAAATACATACGATTTCTCGGCGGCTGCCTGGATCTGATCATCCATCGTGGCCGCATGCACTGGCAGGCTGGTCACCAACAGAACGACCGCAGCCACCATCAGCGCCACAGAATACATTGCTTTCATTTTCATTGCCCCTTCTCCTTTATGTTGTTGCGCTATGTGCCGGCTTCTTTCCCAGCCATGCAGCACTCCTGCCCTCTTCACAGTGTCAGTGCATTACCTGTGTGGGTGCCTCTTCCCTTCTTTTGCGCCTCTATTATTTGTCAGACTCTTTTCGCAACATGGGCCTCTTCTTCAGGAGTAGAGTTTGTCAAGGTTTCAAGTACTACTTCAACCGGATTATCTCCCTCTGGCTTCATGTTGCTGAGGAATAGAGCTATCTCCTTTTCAGCTTGTTCTCTTGTGTACTTGTATCTCGCCTGCAGCAGACCCGGCAGCTGAACCAGATTCACATCGATTGAATCAAGGTCTTTGTCGGTAAGAGCTCCCCATCGCCGTTTTACTTCATCTCTTAATTGTTTCAACTTGTCTTGCATCATGTCTTTACTCATATCTTTATCTCTCCTTTCAGACGAATTATAGTGATTTCTCGTACTCTATCAATCTCCTCAGATCCTCCCAAGGAGCAACAGGATGATCAGAATCAGAAGGACCAATCCGAGTCCGCCGCTGGGATAGTATCCCCAACTCCTGCTGTGAGGCCAGGTGGGCAGTGCTCCGATAAACACGAGGACCAAAATGATGATCAGTATTGTGCCCATGTCTTTCCTCCTTTCCGGCAACAAAGTGCCTACTTTGTAACAGGCTATACAAGCAAGATGTACACCAACATGTAACCTATTGAATTTAATGATAAGTTAGAAATAATAAGGCTAATCAAATCAGGAAATTTGTCTCACGGAAAGGGAGTCTTGACCGAATTGAATTGTGAGAATAATGCTCCTATTTTTATTGATAATTGATACACCCTGCGGTCTCTGCCGCAGGGTTCTTCACAAAATGCATGGATTAAAACATGAGCCAAACAACTGCATACAGCGTATTGTTATCCGAGGCGTCCCGTCCGAATCCGTCATAGTTTGAACCGGCGCCGTTAAATTTGTTATAGATTATGTACTGCAGAGAACACTTAACCTTTTCCCACGGTCGGTAATCCGCCTCAAGAATAAAACCGTTGCTGTCGGGACTGCCAGTTCTGCTTCCGTCAACCGGGATTGAAGAATAGAGCAGCTGGTCTGTTTTACCGGTTGTGGAAAAATAGCCTGTCGATCCACCAATATCTCCCAAATGGCTCCTATAGTAATAGTTCAGGTTCATTCTGAATGTATTCAGGAAGTCAGAGGAGTTAGCCGTATTCCCTAGGCGAAAGCTTGCCTTCCAGTCCTGATGCTCATGAATCCATGTGGCGTGTGCCGTTATGATATGTTTTCCCGCTTTAGCCTTATGTTCGCCGTCCGCTTTCGTATGCTCCTGCATATCTTCCGGTTCAATAGTCCCCATGTACTGATATTGAGCGTCAAAGGCGATGTCTGTAAAGCGGTCTGCCGGTCCACTCTTATTGCCGGAGGGGAAGATATCAGCCTGCATGCCGTAAGTGCCTAAAGTAAAGAAGTGGTTTCCCAACCGTTGTTCCAATGCCAGTCGCCAGTAAGGGGCTGCACCGTCCACTACCTGCTCAGTCGGGGTGCCGGCGCCCAATGGTTTGGTAATGCCGTTACCGGCTGTGCGGTAGACAGTCCCTTCCAGATAAATTAAATTGTTCCAGAAGACATAGGCGCCGATGCCGCCCACCTGCTGGTCTAAAGCCCCGTCGATTATCGTTCCAGCGGCGGGAGTTGAGGCAACCCCTGAAGAAGCGAAGGGGAATCCCCACGCTGGAGTGCTATTCCAGACATCTTGCGCTGTTGGACTATTATTGAGAGTAAGTCCGTAAATCAGGTTCTTGCCCCACATAATGGCGTTGTTTGAATAACGTATGTCTGTTATGTCCAGAAAAATCTTATTGCTGACACCATCGTAGGTGCCCTGCACAAAGGCGCCTACCTTATCGTAAATTCGGCCTCCGTAAAATAAGCTGACCTGCTGCGGCAGGTTTATTCTATCGGTTGTCCTGTTGGTGGAGTCAAAAGGAGCAACCCCGGAAGTCAGTCCCTTGGAGTCTGTATAAGATGCCTGCACCATACCCGACAACGGCGGAGGAAACTCATATGGCTTGCCGGTCTTGCTCATTACATAACCGCCAAGTTTGAAGATCCGTCCGAATGGCGTCAACTCCGGGAATACGGTATGACATTCATTACACTGCATACCGGTTTGCCGCGCAAAACTCGGTACTGCCTGGGCAGTGTTTACCGGCAAAAGTTGCAATAGCACAGGCACAATGAGAAGAAAGAACACTTTTCTGAGTTTTTCCCCGATCATTTTTCATCCCCCCGTCAATTATTCTTTTGAGTTTCTTTTTTGAAGGTGTGAGACATATACAAAATGATAGCCTTTATCTCATCGGGCTCCAGGTCAAAGGCCGGCATCATTTCCTTGCCTTTTTTGATTGTATATTCGATTTCTTTCTCAACATCTTTATGCCAAAACTTGGGATTGGTGAAATCGACAGGGTGCCCCAGGAGAGGTTCAGCCGCGGGCCCTTTCCCGTCTCCCCTAATGCCATGACAAAACTGGCATTTGTTCTTGTAAAGTGTTTTTCCTTTGTCGTATTCGTTCCCCTCGGAACTCTGCGCCAATAAAGGGGCTGCTCCCAGAAACATAACAAACACAACACATGCAAGAATTTTCGTCATGAGATACTCCTCCTTCTGCATTCGAGTTTCAGCCGCTTTTGCTTCTGTCGCTTCTCTAAAAAATGCGGCCCCGACTCCTGCTCCTGAATTTACAACGTAACGCGTCCGCAATGCACCAATGTGTGAAACATGATTCTACAATCATCTGAGATCGGACCTCCGGGTCCATAATATACCATCCGGTGAAGTAAGGATAGTGCCGCCGGAACCTGCTGCAACAAATAAGTCCTTTTCATAAACTATTCCGTGTATATCAGCTGTCGTGCCTGATACTCGTGCAGTCCACGTCACGCCGTCAGGAGAAGTAATTATCGTGCCGCCGGAACCAACCGCAACAAATATATTTTTCGCATAAGTGACAGAATCAAGGCTTGAAGGAACTCCGGACAGTCTCGATGTCCAGGACTGACCATCAGACGAAGTGAGTACCGCACCGTTTCTGCCGACTGCCACAAAGGTGTCTCCACAATAGGATATTCCATGGAGGTCATAACCTATTCCGGTTATCTTTGGCGTCCATACATGACCATCCGGAGACGTATACAGCGAGCCGAGACCGACAGCCGCGACGAAGATACCGTTGCCAAAAGTTATCCTTCCCCAATCGGCAATCTCCGAAGACCTTAAAATCCATGATAGTCCGTCTTTGGATGTAAGGACGGTGCTGTAAAGTCCCACCGCAACAAATGTATTGTTCCCATAGGCGATACCTGCGAGGTCATAGGGAACTCCCGAGGATTTTTCGGTCCAGTTCTTACCGTCCGGAGAGACAAGGATATCTCCCCCATATCCAACGGTCACAAAGCTCCCGTTGCCGTATGCTACTCCCCACCACTCGGAAATTTTGTATGTCTTAACTGTCCACGAAATTCCATCCTGAGAAGAGAGTATTGCACCATTTCCTCCAACAACAATAAAGAGGTTTTCACCGTATGCAACTCCATGGAGAGGATTCGATGTTCCCGATTGCCTGAAAGTCCACTTTATTCCGTCGGCTGAAGAGAAGATTCCTCCGTTGCCTCCAACCATTACGAAAGAACCGTTGCCGTATGTCACTCCGTGAAGATGAGCACCCGTCTCCGATGACCTTTTTGTCCAGTTAATTCCGTCGGATGAAGTAAGGACCGTACCGCTGACGCCCACTGCAACAAAAATGTTATTGCCGAAAGTCACTCCGTCCAGATCGGAATTAGTTCCTGAAGATACCGGCGTCCAGTTGACAGCGTCGGGCGATGTGAGTATTGTGCCCTCGGAACCGACGATTACAAAAATATTATTGCCGAAGGCTGCGCCACGGAGATGGGAATCAGTTCCCGGAGATCTCCATGTCCAGCTCACGCCGTCAGGAGAGGTAAGTATAGTCGAAGTGTGAAAATAACCTCCTACTACCACAAAGGTGTTATTACCGTAAGCAGCGTGGATCATTTTGCCTGACGGCATAGGGAATCTCTCTTCCCAGCTATGGAGATGAACCGCGTTTGATATATGCGGGAGAAAAACGATAAAACTTGAAATCAAAAGCAAGTAAATTTTCAATGTCCTGAAACGATTCATTTCACAACTCCATTATTAGCGGATTCTACATTCTGAATAGATGATGAAGCCCTACCTCAAATGGCAGGGCTTCATCATCTATAATTATTTTAGTCTTTACTATTTTCCTTCCATCTCATCCATTCTCTTCCGCAGGCGCATCATCTGTTTCTTCATTTTTTCCATATCGTGTTTTTTGCCCCAGCCTTCTCCCATTGCCGTCGACATGTCCTGCATCTGTTTGGACATATCCTGTATCAATTTCGACATATCCTTCATTTCGTCCGTCTTCATGTCCTTCATCTTTCCCGCCATCTCCTGCATCATCTCAGACATCTGGTCCGTCATTTCCGCCATTTCCTTCTGCGTCTGCGTCCGTTCCGGGGTCATCATCCCTTTTTGTGCCTTCGTCTTCTGCGTATGGCCCTTCGTATCCTCTTGCCCGCCCATCATGCCGCCACCCATCTGAGCAAAACTATAATTAACGACTAAGCGCCAAAACCAACATAACCATTAAAAATACCTTTTTCATCAGAAACCTCCTCCTTTTAATTAAACAAATTAGATTCGCTCGCGATCTTTACCCCTCTAAAGCGATCACCTCCTTTTTTTTGCTGAATATAAAGCAAGAGGGGTGCCAGGACGCAACTTATTGATATTTCATATTATTTAACAATTCACACAATAAATCTGCAGGCAGGATGCCTCATTGCCACGGTAGGTTGCCCGAATGGATAGACGGGGCTTACTTAGTGTCTGTGTATAAACTCATGGTTCGTCATCCTCTGGCTTGACCGGGGGATCCAAGGCATTGAAAACACTGGATTCCCGCCTCCGCGAGAATGACGAAAATTTATCGGAATCGCAGTTTATACACAGACTCTACTTAGTGTATTATCCTTTACACTTAAATATTCTTACGAAACCAGAATACGTCCCTGAATAAAAAAGACCGTACTAACCAACTTCACACGGAGATATTGTTAACCCTTAATCTTATTGGCGTCGCACACCGCCCATACGGAGAAATGTGCACCCCTTTTCTGTCCGACACCTATGGCTCCTTTAGTGAGGTATAAAGCCCATGCCCAGTCAGTTTCAAACATGCTTGTTGTCGACGACCAGTAGCCCTCTTGAACGTCCTTGAATGGATGCCCCGCAGGCAGTGCAGGACTATGTGTGCTGCAATCCACCAGAGATTCCAGTTCATTAATATTGGGAAGGCGCCACAAAACCGTTTTCCCTGGAATTTAAATTTAATGCTGCTACAGCGTTAAAGGCTTCGTTCCATGTCACCGGCATACCTGTAAGGTCTGCTTTTTTAACCCAGCATAAACCTGTAACGTGGTCAATAACGAACTCATCAGAAACTTTGAAACGCGGGTCAGGCCACTCCTGTCCGAAATGGAACTCTCCGTCTTGACCAGTTCCGACGCACGGGATAATACGTCCGCTTGCGTCATAACATTGTGTCTGTCCGGTGGAGGGCAACATTTTGTATCCTTCACCACGGCATGGCCATAATAGAAAGAACTGCTCTTTCCTCCCATAAAACATTCGTGCACCCTCAAAATGTATATACCATGCATAAGCAGTATTTATAGCAGCAGTCGTGGACGTCCAATACCATCCGAGGAAAATATTAATAAAAGGGTGCTCCTGCGGCAAGGCGGGTTTTCTTGTCTGATGGCTCATAAGACTGCGGAGTTCCCGCCGGTTGGGAAGACGCCAGTCAGAGTAGCCCAATGCTGTCTTTCCGTTCATGTCAGAAATGTAATCAAGCGATTCTTGCCATGTCAGAGGATATTCAGCAATACTGGCATTACGTGTCCAGAACAGCCCCGTGAGAAGGTCCAGGACAATATTGCCCCGTCCCTCAAATCTCGGCTCGGGCCAGGGGACGCCTCTTTTGAATTCAGCGTCCTGGCCGCTTCCAGCGCAGGGGATTTCTTCCCCCCGCGTATCATGGCATGTAGTCTGGCCCGTCTGGACAAAGTTATAATTTTCAGCATCCATCATACGGTCTATGGTTTATTACTTTGCGTAACAGGTGCATGCCTTTCAGATTTTCACTTTCGTTTCATCATATAAACGATACCGAAAATAGCGAGAATCACAAGAATGACTATGAAGACCCATCCGAAGCCGAATCCCATTCCCCACCCCCAATTATTACCCATCATGCCGCCACCGTGATCATTGCCCATCATGCCGCGGTCTTGACCGGTACTCATCTGGACAAATAATGAAATGCTAACAATAAATAAAACCGTTAAAACAATCACCAATCTTTTCATCTTCTTCCTCCTTGTCACAGTGCGGTGTCTACAAGCTCGTGTAGTCCGTCCAACGCTTGTTTACATATGTTTCGAGTGTTTGAGTCGTCATTCCCGCAGTCCTTTTCGCCTCGGCGAATCAGACGAGTCTGAAAACGGGAATCCAGGGTTTCTTTGTTTCTTAAGGACAATGGATTCCCGATTACTACCTCGGGAATGACAATAAAGAGGCTTTCTTAAATAACTTCAATATAAAGCTATTTGTGGCACTACACTCGTGCGCATTCATCTGGTGCTGCTCCATTTCCAGTTCCGGATTTCCGGCATGTCCTGGCCGTATTTGTCTATATAGTTCTTGTGATCCAGCAGCTTGTCGCGGAGTAACTGTTTAACGTAAGCTGCCCGTGAACCTAACCCTGGTGTACGATCAATCACATCGCCGACCAGGTGGAAACGGTCGAGATCATTCAGTACGACCATATCGAAGGGGGTGGTAGTGGTCCCGTTTTCCTTGTACCCGCGCACGTGCAGATTTTTATGGTTGGTGCGGCGATAAGCGAGCCGATGAATCAGCCAGGGATAACCGTGGTAGGCGAATATAATCGGCTTGTCAGTCGTGAAGAGCACGTCAAAATCTTTGTCGCTCAGACCGTGAGGGTGTTCGCTCTGCGGCTGCAAAGTCATTAAATCCACTACGTTGATGACACGAATCTTCAGCTCCGGAAAGTGCTGCCGCAGAATCTTAACAGCGGCCAGCGTCTCCAGTGTAGGCACGTCACCACAGCAGGCCATGACCACATCGGGGTCGCCGCCCTGATCGTTGCTCGCCCATTCCCAGATGCCGAGTCCGGCGGTACAATGCTTGATGGCTGCTTCCATGTCCAGCCATTGCAGCTCCGGCTGTTTGCCTGCAACGATGATATTAACGTAATCGCGGCTGCGCAAGCAGTGGTCCGTCACCGACAACAGTGTGTTGGCATCCGGTGGCAGATAAACCCGGATGATTTCCGCCTTCTTATTAACCACATGGTCAATGAAACCAGGGTCTTGATGACTAAAGCCATTGTGGTCCTGCCGCCATACATGAGACGAAAGCAGATAGTTCAACGAGGCAATTGGACTTCGCCATGGGAATTTGATGAGCCACCTTAAGCCACTTGGCGTGCTGGTTGAACATCGAATCAATGATGTGGATGAACGCTTCGTAGCATGAGAAGAAGCCGTGCCTGCCTGTGAGCAAATAACCTTCGAGCCAGCCCTCACATTGGTGCTCGCTCAGCATTTCCATCACACGACCATCAGGTGCGACATGGTCGTCGATTGGAATGATTTCAGCGGTAGAGCAACGGTTTGTCGTTTCGAACACGCCGCCCCAGCGGTTCGATGCGGTTTCGTCCGGGCTGAAGACACGGAAGTTGGTGGGGTTAAGTTTCAGCACGTCGCGGATGAATTCACCCTGAATGCGGGTTGATTCTCCTTCAACAGTACCGGGGGCCATTACCTTTAAGGCGTAATCGCGGAAATCCGGCATCTTCAATTCTTTAAGAAGAAGCCCTCCATTGGCATGCGGGTTGCATCCCATTCGCCGCTCACCCTTTGGCGCCAACTCGCCAAGTTCGGGGATGAGCCTGCCCCTCTTATCAAATAACTCTTCAGCTTTGTAACTTTTCATCCACTGTTCAAGAACTTTCAAATGTCGAGGTTTCGTCACAAAATCCGTGACCGGTACCTGGTGAGCGCGGAACGTGCCTTCGACAGGCAGACCATCCACTACCTTCGGGCATGTCCATCCTTTAAGAGTACGAAATATAATCATAGGCCACTGCGGCCTTGTCTTAAAACCCTTGTTTCGCGCTTTAGCCTGAATGTCCTTAATCTCGGCGACTACCGTATCGAGAGTGGCTGCCATAAGCTGGTGAAGTTTGTCGGGATCGTCTCCCTCAACAAAATATGGTTTGTAACCGTAACCGCGGAAGAGCTGGTCCAATTCTTCGTGACTGATGCGCCCCATCACGGTAGGCCCGGCTATCTTGTAGCCATTCAAATGCAGGATGGGCAGTACGGCGCCGTCATGGACCGGATTGAGGAATTTGTTAGAGTGCCAACTGGTCGCCAGCGGACCGGTTTCCGCCTCGCCGTCACCGACAACGCAGGCAACGATCAATCCGGGATTGTCGAACGCTGCGCCATAGGCGTGAGACAGAGAGTAGCCGAGTTCGCCACCCTCGTGAATAGAACCCGGCGTTTCCGGGGCAGTATGACTGGGAATGCCGCCCGGAAAGGAAAACTGGGTAAACAGCTTTTTCATACCTTCTTCGTCCTGAGTGATTTTCGGGTAGAACTCGCTGTAAGTTCCTTCCAGGTAGGTATTGGCTACTATTCCGGGTGCGCCGTGACCCGGACCGGCAACATATATCATATCCAGGTCGTACTTCTTGATGATGTGATTAAGGTGCACATAGATAAAATTAAGCCCGGATGTCGTGCCAAAATGACCCAGCAACCGAGGCTTCACATCTCCCAGTTTCAATGGTTTCTTTAACAATGGATTGTCGTACAAATAAATCTGCCCGACCGAAAGATAGTTGGCAGCGCGCCAATAAGCGTTCATCTTCTGCAAAAGTTCCTGAGATAGCGGTTTGTCCCTTGCATCCATCTTTTTCGTTTTGGCAGCAATGTTCTCTTCGAAACCTTCTCTAACTTCTTTAACTATTTTCTTTTCAGACATTTTTTTTATTTTCATGATCATCCTTCATCGCAAGGTAAAGAACCATGCGGCAGAGACCGCAGGGCGTCCATCATTTGAATGGATATTAGATCCCAGTCTTTTCTCTCATTCTGTCTCCCTGTACATACCGGTTTTCATTGACCGAGGAAATTTCAGATTGTTTCTTAAACATCCTCACGCGCCATTCAGTCGGTTTTCACACACGATTTAAATTTACCATCCGGGTAGAAGTTGATTGGCGCAAACTCTTTGCACTTTTGACCGCTTACTGTGGTTGACTCAGCAAGATCACACGTTTCAAGCCGGCCATCGTTATAGAAGCGAATTGCCCGGTGCTCAGTGCATTTGATGCCTTCTGAACGAAAAGAGTCTTTCAGAACGCATGTTCTAAGGGAACCGTTTGGATAAAGTACCACATTCGATCCTGAATCGCAGATTGATTGATCTACTGCATATGCCTGAATCACCGCGAGTAATATAAGTATGGAAACACCGAACACAACTTTGAACAGGTACATTATGACCTCCTCCTTAAATAATTTGAGGAGGGGCCGCGAGAATGCCCCCCCGAAACATTGCAATATTCAAAATTACTTGATCTGCCCTCGTATTACCGCTCTCCTAATTCCCCAGAACCTTCTTGACCTGGCCGATCTTTTCCTGAGCCTTGCCCGCCATATTTTCGGCTTTGCCTTTGACCTCCAATGTGGGATTGTCGGTGATTTTCCCGGCTATTTCCTTGGCCTTGCCCTTTGCTTCGTGAAACGTGCCTTTCACTTTGTCCTTCATGCTGGATTTCATGCTATTCCTCCTTTGGGATTTCGACTTGACTGATTGCACTTTAGTTAGCCGCCTATGGTTTCCATGACTTTTGTCCTTTCTCTTTGAACGAATTCTATATACTGGTTATAAGCATAAGTGGTGCCAATAATTGTGCTGAAAGAAAGGCTTATCTAAGACTTTGAAAGCATTGAGATATTAGTGAAAACTATGATGGGAGGATGATACCATGAAAGGGGCTGACTTCTGATATATCAGGAGACTCCTGATATATCAGGCATATATCTTTTTCCTTGAAATGAATAATTCAACAGCCGATTGTACACCGACTTTACAAACAACGTAAAAGTGATAAACTTTATATAGAGAAGGCCGGCTGAGGCTACCCTCAACGGACTTATTGAGGAATGATCTTTAAGAAGATAGATCCTCTCCTGCACTTCCTTTTGATGTAGACCCGGGTTGGAGAGGATACTACAGAACGTACTCATCAGAAGAGGTGTATGATGAAAAAGTGTTTTCTTTTCGCAGTCCTGATTTGTGGGTTTTTTATCTCTGCCTGTGGCGGCGGGGGCGGCGGCAATTCGCATGCCTCGCCGGCCCCGACGACCATCGTGCCGCCGCTGGCGCTCCCGGGGCCTTACACGGTGGCGTGCAGCAACGTCGCGCAGGACTTCAGCCGAGTGGCTCCCGGCGAGGACGAGACGAAGTACTGGGAAGGCTTTCCCTCGGCAAGCGGCGCGCCACGATACGTGACCGATCTGCTCGCGGATCCCGTGAATGCCCTCTCGGTCACCGTGACCGCGCCGAACGACTCGAACCTCTACGGTTCCTTTGCCGGAAAGCCGATCCAGTTTGTCGTGATCGCCTGCTATCCGACCGTCGCAAACAATCCCCGTGCCGATTACCCGCTCCCAACGGGCAGGGTCGTACCGCACATGCAGACCGGCGCGGAAGTGCCGCTGTTCGCCGACGCCACGGCCCGGTATCCGGTGCTCGCGTTTTCGCACGGCTATGGCGGGAGCCCGATCTCGAACGACTACATAGCCGCGCTGTCCTGGTTCGCGAGCTACGGCTTTGTCGTGGTGGGCCCGTTCCATGGCGATCCACGCTTTTCGAACCTCAAGATCGACGACCTCGCGGACGCTGAGGCAGTCCTGTCGCATCTCGGCGACTTCGTCGCGCTGCAGGCATTGCGACCGTTGTCGATGTCGGCCGCGCTCGACCTCGTGCTCGCGCATCCGCAATGGCGCGACCACGTCGATGCAACGCAGATCGGAGGCTTCGGGGCGAGCATGGGTGGCGAAACACTGATGCTGATGGGCGGCGCCGGACTGACGACATCGCTCGGGTTCGATTGGACCCAGGTTACCGTCGATCGGCGCCTTAAGGCGGCGGTGGGCTATGTGCCATTCTTCGGGGAGCCGTTCCTGCCGGCGTTCGGGCGCGACCAGCACGGGCTGGACGGCGTCACGCTGCCGTATCTCGCCATCAGCGGCACGGCGGACACGACGGCTCCGCTGGTCGTCACGGAACAAGGTATCGCGCGGCTCACGGGGACGCGGGAGCTCGTCGAGCTGGTCGGCGTGAAGCACGGATTGGACGAGGCGTCGATTAATGACATCTTCACCTGGTCGCTCACGTTCCTCGACGCGGAGGTTCGGGGGAATCCGACCGCGCGCCAGCAGCTGTCGACGATGGCGAGCGTCGCGGGCGGAGGAGACGATCGCGTGGTGATTCCCTATAACGGCCCGGTCCTGCATTGAAGACGTGAAGAGAATGCACAAGAAGATATGGGAAGTCGATCCTCTGGTATGCCTAACTGTGGCGGGAGATGAAGAACTCTGATTTTACTCATTTCTGTATCTCTTCAACACCAGAGAGCGAGTCCATCTATCCCGGTCAGCGACGGTCGGTGTCGCGCCACTCAACAGCGCCGAACCGGGCGTCCCCAAGCAAAGTATAAACGAGGCTGACGGTTCCCGTCGTTTGGTGACTATCAGCCCGGTCGGGATACCGCGCATCCCTGACGGACGCGATGTATTGGATCCCAAGGGCGTGACGGCCGTAAATGCGAACGGTGAGACCCGTGTTCAGACGTTCGATGGTCTCCCTTCCCCCTGGGTCCGCGCCACCCACGCCAGTCAAATAATATGCGCGTCCCGTCAAGTCGAGCATGGCCCTGTCGCCAAGGATGAGGCGGAGTCCAAGGAGCCCCTGAGGGGCGGCACCGTAGTGGTAGTCGCGTTCACCCACTTGCGTGACATTACCGGCCGCAGCGTAACCGATACCCCCGAGGACCGAGCCCTGGAGCGCTACTCCTTGCGAGAGCCACCATTGATACGTAGTACCGAGAGGATACGGAGGTGCTTGAGACGCGGAAGATCTGCGGCGATATATAGTCATAGCCGCCATAGAGGCCCCATATCCCGCGATAGGAATTGCCGGCCTCGTAGTCCTTTCCGAGGAGGAGACCCCGGATCATGATGTCATCAAAAGGGTTATGTGCATTGCCGAGGCTGGTGAATTCAAAATGGAAGTAGTCGAAAGGACGCTTGTAGGTATAGCCGGGCTTCCCGGGGAGCCCGTAGGCCATGGAGAAGTCTGCGGTCGCCTCGGTCTTTTTACTGGTGCTGGAGGCGCCCTGGTTGTTCAGGTGCGAATTCAGACTTACGCCGAGTCGCAGGCGCCAGAAGGTGGCCGGATTATGGCTGCGGAAACACTGGCTTGAACCGGGTTCCAAAGGCAAGGCGATTGAAACCAGTGGGTGGTGAGAGTATCGCCGCGCCCAGCTCACGCCAGAACCCGGGTTTGCCGCCATCGCTCTCGAGCACCAGGCTGGCCATCCGGAAGAGCACCTCCCCGAAGAAGCTCCCGCCAATGCCGCTGGCGATCTGGTCATTAATGGATGGGTGCGTGGTCTCCCCGCCCGTTTCCCAGAGAAAGCTGCCCACATTGGTGTAGAGGAGCGACTCCCAGTAGTTGAGGCCTGCCGATCGCGCGAATCCATGATATACGGATCCCTGATACGGATGCCCGAACTGGTTCATGGCAAAGGCGTCCTGGTCGACTCCCCAGTGCCCGTGGAGGACGTGGTCCCGGAAGGTTGACAGGTTCGTCTCGTAGACTTTCTTCCCTCCCTCTATATCGTTGGGGTACGCGAGCCGGTCGTACCCGTTGAGGAGAAGGATAAATGCCGGGATTTCGAGGGCCGGGATGAGGTAGCTCTTGCCGGTAACCGTCTCCATAGACAGGGCCTGTGTTGTCTGCACGGGCTTTTCCTTCAACCATGCTTCTCTGCCCATAGATATGCTTACGGTCCGGTTCGGGGTCATATCGGAAAGCTCAATCACATCAGGTGCCCTCATATTGTCATATCCGGGTTTTGACGCTTCGAGGGTGTACTTCCCGGGGGCTGGAATACCCACTGAATAGTTACCCAACGCATCAGTAGTCCCTGTTCCTGCCAACTTACCGGTGCTTACATCTTTTACTGTTATGATTACCCCTTGAATACCCTGGTTGTTTAGCTTTACGGAACCTGAGATGCTGCCTTCCTGGGCAAAGGCCCAGCAGCTACTAACAGCGATTATCATACCTATGTGGAACACCACAAGAATCGCCTTAAATGTTTTTCTTGCGCGTTGCATGACTTTCCCTTTCTTTCCACACATTAAAGACAACGCCCAATATCAGAATCCAAGAGACATTCCCATGCCATAGTATTCAACCTTATTGTTGTAAAACTGGCCGCGTGGATCATACCCCTTGTACCACTCGGCCATGAGGCGCAGTCGCCGCTGCCCCGGGTTGGGCTGACCGAACTCGAGGCCGGCCTTGACGCTGGTATCGATGGACCAGTTATGCTCCTCGAAGCTCTTCATGTCCACCCCGCCAACCGGCCTGCCGTTCCACACAAGCGGCTTGCTGCCGCGATACTCAATCCCCCAGTGGGCGCTCATCGGCTTAAGATCTGCCGGTTCCTTGTGGATCAGGTACTCACCGCCGCCATACACTCGCCAGCCGCGCCATTCGCGGGAATAGATGAGTTCAACGGCTTCGTAGCTGAGGTTAACCCGTTCCGGAGGATTAACACTCTGGAGGAATTCATCCCCCAAGTGCGAGCTCTGGTGATAAATGCGGAAGCGGAGTGAATTGTCGCCGTACCGGTAGGTAGCGGGAATGCCGATAGTGTAATCCGCGTTGATAAGGTCGTGTGAAGGGGTGTCCAGGTTGAATTGGGCGAATATAGCGCCCTCCACGCTGAGCTGCAGGCCATCCCCCTCACGGCTACCGAAGAACCTGTACATGCCGAATGTCTCTCCGAAGCCGACTGACGCCACGGTGTATCGGACACCCGATGATTTGAAGCGGTTGATGCTGGAAAAGAACTGCGGCTGCTTCGGGTCGGCAAGGAGCGGCCGGAACAGGTCGCCCACCGGAAAAACTTTCCCTTCGCCGGTGAGAGCCATAACCCTGCTTACCGCTCCAGGTTTGCCTCTGTCTGCAGGCTCAACACCACAATCGCTACCTCCTGTAGTCCGTCGATAGTTCGCAACTGCTTTTCGGCCGCCTCCCGGCGCCCCGGGTCATCTTTAAACAGGGTAATCGTGGCAACCCCTTTATCAACCTTCAGACGATAGCTGTTTCTCTCCCAGTGAAGGTCCCGCTCCAGGATGGAGGCAATATAACCGGTCAGAAATTCATCGCCGGCCCGTCCGCAGCCAACGCAGGGGAAGATGCGGAAAAGAACATGAGACAGAGAGCGACGACGCACAGGAACCGGCAACATTGAGACAGGTGGTGATACGCATCAGCATGGTCATTTCATCCTCCGTTATTTTTGACATAAATAATGGACGTCAAACGTTATAGCCCGATGGGTCCAGTCGTCCCCGCTCATTTGAACTTTGAGGCTGCTATGTGGAAGGCTATTCTGACCTCTCCCCGTGATTGAAACGTTCTGCTTATTCTCAGCCCTTCCTGCTTCCCACAATCAACAATCCAATGCCGCCCACGAGCGCAACAGCTCCCACAAGCGGTGGCAGGGGAAGCGTTTTAGTCTTCTCGGCAGTCATCTGGATAGGACCGATGTCGACGACCTTCTCCCTGGTCGTGTAGGTGATGCCCTGATACGCGAGCGCGACGATTCCAATTACGATAAGGATGATGCCTATCAACGTGTATGTTTTTATTTCGCTCCTCCTTTATATTGTCAACCTGCTTGGGTCGATAACCTACCGCAGGACACTAAGCTAACAGCAATACGGCGGGCTTGCTTTAGGACCGTTGCGGCTTTGCGCACCTCGCTTAAGCCGGCAACGGTCCCGAGGCTACAAACCTTTTGTCACCCTACCTTCTATCCTGTTTTTCTTCGTCCCCTCTTTCAGGTTTTCCTTGAGGCTGAGATTGTCTCTGTTGTTTCTGAACCTTCTGCTGTTGCTGCTGCTGTTGTTTCTGAACCTTCTGCTGTTGCTGCTGCTGTTGTTTCTGAACCTTCTGCTGTTGCTGCTGCTGTTGTTTCTGAACCTTCTGCTGTTGCTGCTGCTGTTGCTTCTGAACCTTCTGCTGTTGCTGCTGCTGTTGTTTCTGAACCCTCTGCTGTTGCTGCTGCTGTTGTTTCTGAACCCTCTGCTGTTGCTGCTGCTGTTGCTTCTGAACCTTCTGCTGTTGCTGCTGCTGTTGCTTCTGAACCTTCTGCTGTTGTTGCTGTTGAACCTGGGGTTGTCTTTGTTTCTGAACCTCAGGTCTCTGTTGATATTGCTGTTGCCTTTGTTGTCTTAGTTCCTGTCTCTGTTTTTGCGGTCGAGGCTGATAGCTCTGGACGCCCCAGGTTCCCTGTCTTTCCCAATGTCTATCATTTTTCCAACTCTTCCAGTTTTGTTGAAGTCGTTGGTGAGGAATCCGTTCATAGTTCCATTGGTGCCCGTACCAATTATGTTCTCTGTAGTATCCTCTCCAACCCGGATCTACATCATAATAAAAACTGGGAACATTCCTATAATAACCCCAGCCCCGGTCATAATAATGTGAACGATACCAGCGGCCTTCCCACTGGACGCCACCACCAGCCATTCCAGAAAAAGAGGTCTACATCAATGTCCGGATCAACGTAAACATCGCCCGAATCAGGAATTACTATCACATCCGGCGGCGCTGAAAATACGATGGGCGGTGGCAGACCAATACTAACGTTTACATTTATCCCTGCAATCGTTGGAATAGGAACTGCAATTGCCAACGCCAAAAGCAATGTTCCAAAAAACAGCTTTTTCATTTTGTCGCCTCCTATACACATATAGCGTTTGCTTGCAGACTTATTTCTCCATCATGCCGCGCTCGTGGTCATGCCTCATTCCCATACCTTCCTGTCCATGCCTCATCCCCATCCCTTCCATCATCGGCCCGGCCTCAATCATCTCTCTCAACTTCTTCCGCTGCTCAGGTGTCAACTTTGTTTTGATTTCTTCAATGGCCCTTATGTGAGAAAGACACATGTCGGTCCGCAGCATCTCCAACTGTTTCACTTTTGCCTCAACTGCCGTCATATCCACAGGGTCCTTGCTGAGAAGATCCTTGAGTTCAATCCGGATAATACGCATTTCCGCCGTCCTCCTGATCGTCTCTTTCATCATTCTGCTCTTGATCTCGCCTATCAAAGGTTTCTGCTGATCATCCAGGTTAAGGCCCATCAGATATTTCGACATGTGATGTCCAGCGTCCATCATCTGCCCATCCATACCACACCCACCCATCATTCCTGATCCCATCATTCCTGATCCCATCATTCCTGATCCCATCATTCCTGATCCCATGCCGTTACCGTCCATGTCGCCATAGGCAAAAGCTGTAAACACGACGATCGAAACTGCTGCCACTATTACCGCCAACTTTTTCATCTCTAGTCTCCTTTTGATTTTTCCGGGTGTCTGTTTATAAGTACCACTAATGCTAAAAAGTATCTCATTCCCGACTCCCGAAGGCCTTCGGGAGTCGGGAATCCGTTTTTCATTACAAGTGACGCTCCTATTCAGAGACGATAAGAATTTCTACTCTCCTGTTTTCGGCCCTTCCTTCAGGATTGTCTCTGCCGTCCTTTGTCTTGTTTGGAGCAATCGGTCTTAACTCACCGTAACCCCTGGCTGAAATCATTGCTTTTTCAACAGCACCTTCCTTAACGAGGTACTGCCTTACTGCTTCAGCCCTTCTTTCTGAAAGTTTCTGATTGTATTGCTTCGGTTCCCTTGCTGTCAGTATGCCCTTCCACTTCCACCTTGGAGTCGGGGTATTTCCTGACAAAGTCAATGGCCTTCTCCAACTCTGCCACGTCGGCTTTTGTTATATCCGATTTGTCAAAATCAAAGTTGACATGGATTGTCAGACGGTCGATGACTCTTGCCGCAGGCGGTGGTGGCGCTGGACATATCGGCGGCGCCGGACATATCGGTGGCGGCGGCTCCGTGACTGTAACAGTAACACTACAAACGTTCGAGCCTCCAATGCCGAACACCTTTGCAGTGTATGAGGTTGTTGAAGCAGGACTTACAGTTTTCGTTCCACCTGTCGATGCTATCTCTACTCCTTCCAGAAAAGCAGACACTACCTTACCCGATGTTGTCACTTTGAGTGTTGCGGAATCACACTTTTCAATCTCCTTTGGAGATGCTGTCAACGAACATGTTGGAGGAGGCGTACAAAGGGCCTTTGCTTTCGCAGTTGCCTCCATAGCCATACCAATTGCCTGCTCGGTATGGCAGATCACATATTCTTCATAGGCTCTATTCATTAAATCTTCGGCGGCTTTGAATTCCGCAGGACATTCCCTATCCTTGCCGGCTTGACGCGCTGCTTCTACAGCCCGATCCGCCTCCGGCAATTCCTTGTGATAGTATATATATGGATAGGGATCTTTGTGTGCGTACTCCCTGCCCGCGCATCCTATCATTAAACTCAGGGCAAACACGGCAATGAGGACCATAAGCCCTCTCTTGGCAGTAATTGTTTGCATCTCTACACCTCCCAGGTAATTTTTGTTGTTTTCACAAACTCTCCATAACCGGACAAAAATCTTCTACAGTTTCTCACATCCTTTATATGTCTCGGAATCTTCATTCATCGTCCCCCCTCCTTTCCCTTTGAACGTTTGCTACCTCTTTATTAAGAGCATAAGTTGTGCCACGACTTGTGTTGCAAGAAAGGATTCTCTAACAGTTTGAAAACATTGAAATATTGGCGAAAGCTACGATGGGGGAATGATACTGTGAAAGGCGCTGTTTACTGATATATCAGGAGTCTGCTGATATATCAGGTATTCTTTTGTGGATGCCACATCCTTGCATCCTCGATTCGGTTGTTGTTGAATTGAGACCCAAAAAATCTGCAGAACCGTCCGTGCCGGTTGCACGCCCACTATTATTTTGCTATTTAGGCAAGGTGAAGCTAAAGGTACTGCCACTGGAGAGTAAGCTTTCAGCCCATATCCTGCCTCCATGGCCTTCAATTATTGTTTTGGCAATGGACAATCCCAGCCCCGAACCCTTTGACTTTCCCGCACGGTAGAACGTATCAAATATATATGGCAGATTATCTTCCGATATTCCCATGCCTGTATCTTTTACAGAGACAAGTATTTCATTGCCTCTGTCTGATATTTTGATTGTAACAGTTCCTCCCGTGTCGGTATATTTTATTGCGTTGACAAGAAGATTTCCGATCACGCGGTTTACCATAGCAGCATCTGCATTGACTACAGGAGTTATTGTATCCTCCAGGTGTTCAAGACCTATAATGATTTTTTTCTTTTCAGCCTCCACTTTTTGCGCTTCAATATTCTTCCGGATTTCCTCCTCTATATTAAATGGAGCGGGAACAGGCTTATATTCTATTGCTTCAAATCTCGAAAACTGCAGAAAATCTGATATTAATTGTGATAATTTGTTAAGCTCACTATGGATAATTTCAAGGTAGTCTTGTTGCTCTTCCGTCAGCGCCCCTGTCTTGCCTGAGATGAGTCTCGACAGAAAACCTTCCGATATCAGCGCGGGGTTTTTCATATCATGTGCAAACATGGAAAGGATATTCTTTCGCTCTCTTTCCAGTTTTCTGAATCTTGTAATGTCTTCAATCGCAAGGAGGATCGTCTGAGAACCTATTTCTTTGTGAGTGATACGGCGGGCATTGAGAAGCATTATTTTGTGCCCTATGTTTGAAAATACATGCTCAACTTCATAATCATCGAACTTGTTGTTTTTGGGAAGAATATCTTCAAGCAACGTCCGGAGTTTGGGAATATCCCACTGCCGGTTTCCGAGGTCATAGATAAGATTACCTATTGTCTCCTCAGGCGTTACCTTGAATGAATTATAAAAGCTGCGGTTTGCCGAAAGGATCCTCAAGTCCGAATCCAGTACAATAAGGGGTTCGCGTACTGTCTCTACAATATCTTCAAACATCTCACTCCCTTTCAAATAAAAAGGGCAGGGGATAAAATAAAGCCCTGCCCTTTTTTATTACCAATTCCAATTAAACTCTTCTATATTTCCTCAGATAATAAACAGACCCGAGCCCTGCAAGCACCATAAAGATTATCACGCCCCACCCGTTAAGCGTGGGGATGGGCTTATTGGCGTTGGCTTTCAATGGCACGCTGACCGGGGCGGTGTTGGTGACGTCTTCGTCGCCGCCGGTGATGTCCACCGACAAGTCACCCGCGTCGAGCGTGTTGATGAGGCTGCCGACACCTGTCGCGATCACGTTCACCGTCACCGTGCAGGTGCCGGGGGTGCCGCCCGGGATCGTGGCCCCCGACAACAAGGTCACCGCGGTTCCGCCGGCGATGGCGGTCACCGTGGCGGTTCCGCCGCTACAGGTCGTGCTGGCATTAGTCGGGTTCGCGATCACCATCCCACCGGGTAAATTATCGGTGAAGTCCGCGTTCAGAGTGGCAACACCAGCGTTGTTGTTGCTCAACGTAATTGTAAGAGTCGAGACACCGCCCTGAGTGATAGTGGACGGGTTGAAAACCTTGCCGAGCGTCACCCCGCCAGGAGGTGGCAAAGGGGCGCAAACAGGGACAGTAATTGTATTTGCATCTGTTGTGACTACTCCGCCAAATGCCAGGGCTCTTCCTGTCAAGGTTGTAAAATGTCCTATCGTGATAGCAGCAGCATCAAAGATATTTCCCACAAACGCGGTGTTTGCTCCAATTGTCGTGGCACCGACGGGAGCCCAATATACATCGGATTCGCAGGCGCCTCCTGCCAAGACAAAGCTGGTATTAGCTTCTGTAGTAAGCGCCCCACCTGGCCTGAAGATGTAAACGCCGACGCCATTGAGGGTCACTGTCTGGTTTACGGTTATATTCATTGCGCCACCGTTGGAATAACAACCGGGAGGGAAGACTCCCGGGCCACTCCCAACATTTACCGCGTCTAGATTAACCGCACCACCGCCGATATTTGTACAGGTTATAAGACCGGCTTGTAAAATCAGATCCGCCAAGGCAGTGTTCTGATCTATACCTGCTTGGTTATATGTGGGATCGGCCACATGTGTCGTGCCATTCACCGTGGGCACTACAGCAGGTCCGGTAGTATATCCAAGATCTCCATTGATAGTGGTTCCCGACACGGTGTTGGTGTAAGTACCGGAAAGAATACCAAATGTGGCAGCCATTCCAAGGTCAGGGGCGTCCGCGGCCAATGCTCGGCGGATGCGCCACGCAAAGAAGCGCAACGAATCCCAGGCTTGCCAAGAGACTCAAGCATGCCATTTTTCCCTTAAGGATTTTCTTTGCATGAAACATTCTTTTTTCTCCTTTCATTCGATAAGGTTTTAACTTTCTTAAATATACCGTCAGAACCATTCTATACACTTCTCAGGCAATAATAAAAACTTATTTATTTTATAACGAGATGATACTCTCATTTCAAGGTGATGTCAAATTCGAAGGAGTGCATTTCGTTGTTTATTGACCCACGTTCCTGACCACTGGGATGAATGATCTCCTCTCTAAAAATTAATCCCTGTGCATTTCATATATCTCCTCAAACTGTTTATGCGTATCTTTGAACGCCTCAAGGATTCGTTTCCAGCAGTTCCCGCAGCTTGGGGATATGCCACTGTCGGTTTCCAAGGTCATAGATAAGATTACCTATAGTTTCCTGCGGCGTGACCTTGAAGGAATCATAGAAACTTCGGTTGGCGGAGAGAACCCTCAGGTTTTCATCCAGTATGATAATGCCTTCATGGACTGCGTTAAATATGTTCTTGAAACAGTCTTCCTGGATTAACACCTAATCTCCCACATTATTATATTTAATAGCATAATCTGTACCAGGACTGTTGTTGACAGTACAGGAGGTTCTATGATGTTGATAACATTGCTTTTTCAACGAAAGCTGCGATGCGGGAATGATACTGTGAAGCGCACCGGCTTCTGATATATCAGGAGGCTCCTGATATATCAGACATTCTGTAATTCCTTTTGATGCCCAGTCTACGCACGGAATTATACATCAAAGGTAATCTTCTGATAAATTCCGGTCATTTGAAGTCTACACCATTGTGTGGTACCCTTTCCTCTAATGAATGCGAAGAAGAAAAAAGTCTTTTTTGTCCTTGGCGGCGTTGCCGCAGCCCTTGTTCTGGCAGTAGTCGTTTTCGCCCTCACCTTCGACATAAATTCCTACAGGCCCCGCATCGAGGCCGCTGCCTCCGGGGCGACCGGCCTGGAGGTCAGGATCAATGGGAAGATGGGGCTCTCTTTCTTTCCCTTTGGCATATCGGCTAAGGATATCCACGTCGCCAACAAGGGAGGCGAAATCATTTCCCTCGAAAACCTCAAGCTGGGGGCGGAGTTGATGCCCCTGCTGAAGAAGCAACTCAAAGTCACCAGTTGCGAGCTTGTCAAACCTGCCGTCACCATCGTGAAGGACGCCGATGGGAAATATAATTTTGAAAGCACTGAAAAGAAATCGACTAAAGGACAGCCGGGAGCAGCCTTCAGTTTGAATGATCTCAAGCTGTCCAAAGGGGTACTTGTCTATCTCGACAAGAAGACGGGGGAAAAGACGGAGTTTAAGGATTTCAATCTGGCTATCAAGGACTCTCTCGATAGCAGGGGACATCATAAAGAACGCCTCGTTCACAGGAAGCTTCGACTGCAAGGAGGTGCTGCAAAAGGACTTCAGAATCGAGAATCTCAAGGCCCCGGTGAAGGCGGTCAAGGGGATATACAATTTCGAACCTCTTACCATCGGGGCTCTCGTCTACTTTGACAAGAAGGCGGGTGAAAAGACCGAGTTGAAAGAAATCAATCTGGCTATCAAGGATCTTTCGGTAGTGGATACCTCAGGGACTATTATAAAGGACATCTCATTCACAGGAAACATGGACTGCAAGGAGATACGGAAAAAGGACCTCAGGATCGACAACGTCAAGAGTCCTGTAAAAGTGGAGAAGGGAGTAATCTACCTCACACCCCTTACCATGGATATCTTCGGCGCGAAGGCTGAGGGAGATGCCACGGCAGACAAGTCGGAAGTCGATGCTGTGTATAAAATCAATTTGAAGGTATCGAAGCTGGACTTCGAAAAACTTGAGGAGTCCTTCGGCACAAAAAAGGTGATCGGCGGGAAGGGTGATCTTTATGCTTCCCTGACGATGAAAGAAAAAGGAAGCCGCAATCTGATGAGCAGCATGGACGGTACTTTTTCTCTCCGGGGTGATAATCTCGTCATTTATACTATGGACCTCGACAAGGTCCTCTCATCGTATGAAACGAGCCAGAAGTTCAACCTCGTCGACCTCGGCGCTTTCTTCATCGCCGGCCCTCTCAGTACCGTTGCGCTCAAGGGGTACCGTTATGGGGACGTTTACAACCAGACCCGGGGAGGGCAGGGCGCCATCACACAGTTCATCTCCCACTGGAAGATCAAGGACGGTGTGGCAGACGCTACGGACTGCGCCCTTGCGACGCACCATAATCGGGTTGCCCTTAAAGGCAAGCTCGATCTTGTCAGCGAACGATATGATAATGTAATAGTGGCGCTTCTCGATGACAAGGGATGCGCAAAATTCAAACAAGGCATCAGCGGTCCCTTCGGCAGTCCCCAGATCGGCGCGGTGAGCGCGGTCGAGTCCCTTGCCGGCCCAATCTTCAATCTTTACAGGAAGGCAAAACGCTTTGTTCAGGGCGGCAAATGCGAGGTCTTTTATAACGGCTCTGTGCAGCAACCTCCAAAATGATTCTCTTCTTGTGATGGGCTTTGTTTTGTTGCTCGTTCCGGATTTGCCTTAGGATTGAAGTGGAGGTGTGATGCTGAAAACATTGATATTTCAGCGAGAGCTACGATGAGGGGATGATACTTTGAAAGGCGTCGGCTTCTGATATATCAGAAGCATCAGGCCGTATCTAAAATCTTTAATGTCTTGAGTCTTTTGGGATGTTTGAGTTTTCTTATTGCAATAGCCTCTATTTGCCGCACCCTTTCACGCGAAATAGAGAGATGTCTTCCAACTTCTTCAAGCGTGTGGTCTCTATCGACTTCCGATCCCAAACCTCATCCGGATTACCTCCTCCTCCCTTGGTGTCAGGGTGTGCAGCACCTTGAGTATCTGCTCGGTAATCTTGTTTCTTTCAGCATCTGCATAGGGAGAAGAGACTGTTATCTCACCAATAATATCCTCAAGGGTCGAATCCTCATCCCCTATCGGGGTTTGAAGGGTTATCGGCTCCTGAATCGCCCCTAAAATATCATCGACTTTCTTTACAGGGACTCCTAATCTTTCCGCAATTTCTTCTGTTCTTGGTTCCCTGCCGAGATTCGATACCAGTTCGCTGGAAACTTTGACAATCTTGCCATATAGTTCTGTTATATGGACAGGGAGTCTGATCGTTTTTACCTGATCCATAAGGGCCCTTAAAATTTTCTGCCTTATCCACCATGTCGCATAGGTACTGAATTTGAACCCTCTTTTGTAATCAAACTTATCTATAGCTTTTATAAGACCGATATTGCCTTCCTGAATGAGGTCAAGGAGAGAAAGGCCTCTTCCTATATAGTATTTAGCGATATACACAACGAGTCTCAGGTTATGGATTATTAATTCATGCTTCGTTTTCGTAACAAGCTCCATTGCTTTTGTGATTCTTTCATAGTCCTTTTTTAATATATCAATGTCATTCCTGTCTCTGATTCAAGATTCTTATTTTCAGCCTGACCGTCTTTAATAGTGAGATCTATCTTCTCTTTCCCATCTGTTAAACCGGTCCAATCCTGTAACATCTCATATCCAGACATCTTTCCCTTATTATCTCCCCTGCTCATCATAAGATCATCGAGCATTTCCAGGGTCTTGCTTAAGGCTATATCCTGGTTTTCTTCTTCTGTATTATCTGAATCCTCTTGCTCTCTGTGATCTAAGCCTGCTTCGATTTTCACGTACAGGGGCATTGCCATTACCATTGCTTTTAGAACCTCTTTTCCTTCTTCCAGTTTTTTTGCAAGCTCTATTTCCTCATCTTTTGTAAGTATTGTAATATCACCCATAGAGTGGAAATATGCCTGAATAAGGTCTTCTGTCTTCTCATGTTCATCTTCATCCTGTTTCTCCTGCTCTACCAGTTCTTCCTCTTCAAAGTCAGGGTTTCCTGACTGTCTACAACTTTGACTCCAATATCATGGAGAAGATCCAGAAGGTCTTCTAATTCATCGTTGCCAAGAGAGCCTGGCAGGAATGCATCATTTATTTCACTATAGGTGAGCATTCCACGCATCTTGCCTGAATCTATAATCTCTGTAAAAATATCATCTTCTCTCATTGTATTCGGTACCTCTGTCCGCATATAACTTATTCCCATTCTTGCTCTTTAGCGGTTTTTAATGATTCAATCATTTCATATAGCTGTGTGATACCGGTTTTGCACAGGACACACATACCGTCTTTTTGGTATGTCTTTATGCCGCATACTTTACATTTATTTGATTTACATGATTTTGCAGCAGGAGCCTCTCCTTTAGTCTTTACCTTTTGAGAAGTTTCAATACCTGAAATTTTTACTGTTTCTGTTGCCATTATAAAATCCTTCTTCCTGATATACCGCTCACAACCTTAACAATTTCTTCAAAATCCCCCGACTTATCAAAAAAGAAATCTGCACCAGCCTCCATACATTTTTTCCGGTACTGGGAATGCGGGTAATTTGTCAGTATTATGATTACCGGCACCTCATTTTTTTTCTTGATTTTTTTCAGCACATCGATACCGCTTCCTCCCGGCATCCTGATGTCAAGAATTACCACATCCGGCTCAAATTCATGGATGCTGTTTATTGCATCTTGAACGTTTTCTGCCTCTCCTATCATCTCAATTATTTCTGCTAAATCAGAAAGCATAGCTATAATCCTTTTTCGAATTTCACTTGAGTCATCAGCAATAAAAACTTTCATCCTGCCTCACCTTTCTGAATGATCACCCAATAAATCATTGACTATTGATTTTCTCCAGGCATACGCCTTTTTGCGAACCCATGATTTACATTTATCAAAATGGAAATGATAAAAATATCGGTGATTGTCTATTTATTTGGTCGGATTTGATGACTATTTTTTGTAGGAGTCGTCCTACATCAGGCAGACATATGAAAAAGAAATGATGAAGACTTTGAAGGATTACTAAATAAAAGTGAGATTAAATCAGTCAAACATATTGTGCTTAATGGCATAGTGTATCAATTCCGCATTTGTTTTCATTTGCATCTTTTCCAGAATGCGGGATCGATAGGTGCTGATAGTCTTGACGCTCAAAAAAAGTTCCTCAGCCATTTGTGTTGTCGTCTTTCCTGCTGCGATCATACGAAACACTTCAAATTCACGGTCCGAGAGCGTATCATGAAGCGGCTTTTCAGCAGTGGGCTCCACATCGTCAGCTAATCTCTCGGCAATGGACGAAGTGATATATTTTCTCCCTCCTGATATTCTTCGTATTGCTGTTATTAACTCTTCTGACGCACTTTCTTTGGTAAGATATCCGGAAGCACCGGCCTTTATAACCCGGACTGCATACTGCTCTTCAGGATACATGCTCAAAACAAGAACGGGGAGTTTTGGCTTTTCATTTTTCAGTCGTTTCAAGACTTCAAGTCCCGGTGTTCCAGGCATTGCAATGTCCAGCAAAACCATATCGTACTCATTATTCCACACTTTCTCAAAGACTTCCTGTCCGTTACTTGCTTCATCGGCAACATTAATATCAGGACATCCTGCGAGGATGCGTCTCAGTCCTTCACGAAACATGGGATGATCATCTGCAATGAGAATTCTTATCATCAACTTTCTTGAATATTCTTAGCCGGGATTTTCACGGTCACGGTTGTTCCTTTACCGGGAAAACCTTTAACGTTGCTATCTCCGCCAAAAATTATAGCCCGTTCTCTGATCCCGATGAGACCAAATGATTTCGGATGAGTAAGCTCTTCTTCTGTAATTCCTCTGCCGTTGTCTTGAACCTTCAGTTCTATCTGCCCGTCCTTCTGCTTTAAGCTTACGCTGACTTCTGTCGCCTCTGCATGTCGGGCAATATTCGTCAGGGTCTCCTGAAAGATACGGAAAAGAGCAGTATTACGATCTCTGTCAAATGTGACATCCTTGGGATCTATTATTATCTTACATGTGATGCCTGTTCGTTTCTGAAATTCTCCTAACTGCCACTCAATAGCTGCCGATAGACCCAAGTCATCCAAGAGTCCGGGTCTTAAGTCAGTGGAAATCCTTTTAACCGTCTGGATCGTTTTATCAATCAGTCTTGACATCGCATCTGTTTTTTCAAGCATTGATGTTTGATCCTCAGAAAACATCTTTCGGAACAAGGACAAGTCCATCTTTAATATAGTCAATGCCTGTCCAAGTTCATCGTGAATTTCACGAGCTATATTGGTTCTTTCCATCTCTGTTGCCTTCTGTATATATGCTGTCAGATTTCGCAACTGTTCTTCATTTTTCTTTATTACCTCCGCAGCCCGCTTGCGTTCGGTGATGTCGCGAATATTACATTGAACCAATCTTGCCCTGTCAACCATATATATATCCGTATCAATATATTGCCCGGACTTGGTTTTTACCGGAACATCATCGTAATAAATAATGCCGCTCTTGTCCAATGTTTGCATTATCTTTTGAAAATCACCCATATCAAGCGAGACACCGATATTCTGAAGCTTTTTCCCGATGCACTCCTCTTTGGAATAGCCCAACATCTCCGTCGCGGCTGTATTAGCATGGGTTATCTTCCCTTCGTGTTTTTCGAGAAGCAATATCCCGTCGTTTGCGGTCTCAAAAAGACGTCTGTAGCGCTCTTCAGACTCCTCTAATAAGCTTTCCAGTTGCCTGTGTTCAGTAATGTCGTTCCCAATGCAAAGGATCTCTATAACCTTACCGCTTCCCATCGCGAATGGCCTTGTTCGTCCAGGCTACCCATACCCGTTCACCATTCCGGCGCATGTTTTCATTTTCGTTGTTGATATATTTCTCCGGATGTATTCCGATATCTTTAATCATGAAATCAAGGTCACGACCCGAAGACTCTGTTTCCGGGACGATAGTGCCTACAACACTACAGCCGAGCATCTCTTCCTCGGTATAACCAAAGAACATCTGTGCAAACTCGTTGAAAAAAGTGACCTTTCCCTTCGGATCCATTCTTAAGATAATGCTGTTTGCATTCTGGACAAGCTCCCGATATTTTGCCTCATTTGCCTCAAGCGCTTTTTCAACCTTTTTGCGCTCGGTTATATCTTCAATGGCAAGCAGTATCATCTGCGTGCCGACATCTTTCCGATAGACCTGGCGGCCATTTAGGAGCATTGTTTTGTGGCCGATGGTGGGGAAATCATGCTCAACTTCGTAGTTATCAAACCGTTTGTGTGTTGGGAGAGTGTCCTCAAGCAATGTCCGAAGCGCAGGGATGTCCCACTGTTTGTTGCCGACATCGAAGATGAGATGTCCGATGGTTTCTCCCTGCTCTACCTTGAAGATGTTATAGAAGCTCCGGTTGGCAGAGAGAATATTCAGGTTCGCATCCAGAACTAAAAGCGGTTCGCGGACCGTTTCGACTATGTCTTCAATTCCAGGAAAATCAGTTTTCTTCATAAGCACTATTTTACTTGTTTTTTTATGAACTACTTAAGCCTTGCCTACCTTCTTTCTCAGGGTTTCAAGTTTGGCCGTTGAATCCATATGCATGAGAACTTTACCACTTTCTGGCTGTTTTCACAACATTCGAAACCACCAGAAAGAAGTTTGTTCCGGCACATTATTGGTTAGCACGATTGAACTGTTCAGTCGCCTGCCCGAGTCCCTGGCGCGATATACGGATGAACCATTTCTGGAAGCGCTGGTTACGGAGAAAACCGGGCATAAGAGAACCCGTATAGTGTGCCCATGCGCATCATTACGCCGACGGGCGTAAGTACGTTACAGAGTGAGCATACTTCTCTCATTACGTTATGTCGTGACATTACCCTGTTGCATGGAAGAGTTTATTTAAAATATAATTTGATAAAAGAATGGTTATCAAAAGAGTTTCATTATTGGTGATAACCTCTCGAAGGGAACGATTATGACCGGCATAGAGATTATTACTGTTGAAGGGCGTTCGGAATTAAAGGACTTCATTGACCTGCCATGGAGGATCTATGCTGATTACCCCAACTGGGTCCCCCCCCTCAAGGCAGAGGTTCGCCGGTTGCTGGACCCTCGCAAGCACCCTTTCTGGGAGTTCTCCGAGCGCATACTCTTTCTGGCACGCCGCGGTTCGAAGACGGTGGGAAGGATCGCCGGCATTGTAGATCGTAATTACAACCAGTGCCACAACGAAAAGATGGGTGTCTGGGGATTTTTCGAATGCGCTGATGATCAGGAGGCTGCGCGAGTTCTCTTCTCCTCTGTTGAGACGTGGGCTCTTCAGAAGGGTATGACTTTCCTGAGAGGCCCGCTCAGCCCGTCGATGAATTACGAGTCGGGGCTGCTCATAGAGGGCTTCGATTATATGCCTGCTGTGGGTATGACTTATAACCCGCCTTATTACCTGAGGCTAATCGAATCGTGCGGCTTCACCAAAGAGAAGGACCTGCTGGCTTTCCTGTTAGAGGGCGGCGAGTACCGGCTGCCCGATTGGATGGAGCGCCTTGCTGAACGGACCGCTCAAAAAAAAGGTGTCCGCATCAGGCACGTTGATCCGAAGAAAATGGATGCTGAGTTCGACCTGATCAGGGAGATCTATAATGACTCCTGGTCCGGCAACTGGGGTTTTGTCCCCCTGACTACTAATGAGATGCGGGACATTCAAAAAAGTGTGAAGCCCTTTGCAGATCCGGGTTTGGTGTTCTTCATGTATTACGATGATGAACCCGGCGGCGGTCTGCGTCATCTTTCCTGACGTCAACCCTTTGCTCAAGTGCCTTAACGGCCGTATCAGCCCGCTCGGTCTGCTCAAGGCGCTCATCCGTTGGCGAAAGATCAAGGGACTGCGGTTGCTGATGTTCGGGCATCAAGGAGAAGTACCGGCAACTGGGGCTTCCCATGCTGGCCTTCCACCACATCTATAAGATTGCGCGGGAAGAAAAGAAATATCAGAATCTGGAGATGGGCTGGACCCTCGAGGACAACGAGTCGATCAACTCTTTGATAGAGGAAGTGGGCGCAAAAAGATACAAGAGATATCGAATATTCAGAAAGTCCTTATGAAGAGAAAAACAGCCGAACGAGAATATCAATCGCGTCTCCTCGCGGTGATGAGATGGACTGGCAGGGGTTGCGGTCAGATGCACAGGAATAACACCCAGGCTCTACGCTCCGATGCGACCCGACGGCTGGGGTGTCCAGCCCTTCGCGATCAAATGCCGCTTTGCTGCTGATGCCGACCTGGACCCTGCCACAGGAATACCAGTGGGGGACGAGGGATATTACCTCTATATCCTGAACGAATCTGCCAACTGGGACCACAGCACTCCGAAGTCGATTCTCTTCTCAATTTGGCAGCGTCCGTGGGCGCATAGTTGGCTCATCCTGGAAAGTCCACAGGATCGTCTGGAATGCGGTCACACCGGTGACTTCGGGCTGACGAGACCGCGTTACCATGATGGCGTGTTTCAGAAAATTCGGGAAGGGGATTCCAATCCTATCGCTTACTTGTGGCAGACAATGTCCGATGGCCAATTCCAGATCGGCAAGCCCAATCGCCCACCCACGTTCGTCTGGCGAATGCCGATTACAAAACGAGCGGTATCAATTGATTTATGAATACGTGATGAAGCGGAAGTACGACCAGTTCGGCGTAAGGTCTAACAACTGCACCGATATGGTGGCAGAAACAGCGGCGCTGGCCGGCATCAACCTGGTCCACCGCATTCGGCTCACCTTGCCGCCGGAATCGAAGGTTTGGGGTCGGAAGCGGCGTGTCTGGACGGATCCCCAATACCGCATACTGGACTACAGCACTCCCGAAGTTCTGGATGCGGACCTGCGTCATCTCGCCCGTTTAGGAATCGGGAGTGATGTCACGAAGTGGTACCTGGCTTTGAAGCGGTGACGATCGCGCTAATACTTGGACGTATCGGTGGGATTGATCCAACTGGAATTATCTTTAACTAAAAATCAATTGAATAATATCAGATGATGTAGACATTTTTCGATACCTAATGTGCCTTTCATAAATGGTTGAAAAAATATTATTATCAAGAGACAGTGAAAGATACTTTCAATAATTATCGAGTAAATAAAGTCTGAACAATGTCTGCATTATTTGGGTTAAAAAGGTGAACGTATGGCGTTAAACAGAGGTCTGACATAGTGGCTGAGCATCCGGTTTCTATCATCGGTTTCGTCTGGCGTCCTGAAGAGATCACCCCATCGGTGATTCAAATGGCTCAGCGAACAGGGAGCAGAGCCATCTTCGATTTTTCCATGATGGAGGTGGAAGGGTTACGTTCTTTCTTACGAAAGGCTGACACTGCCGGCCACGTGAGGGATATCAAGATTTCTGTCCCTGCCTTGATGGATCCATCTTTGGGGCAGTTATTGAAGGAAACAGGGGTCCACGACATCTGGGTAGAGTGCCACCCCCAGTTTTTTCAAGGAGATCCTTCCATCTTTTTACAGAGATTGAGGGAATTGTCGGAAAACCACCGTTGCTTTCCAATCATCGGCGACATGGATCTCCTGGCAGCGATTTTGAAGGATAGCTCGGGCATCGGGCGCATCGTCCTGAAAGGATGCGAGGCCTCCGGATTCGTAAGCAGTGAGACGACCATGGCTCTCTATTCGATAGTCAAAGAAATGCTGCGCACATCCTCAAAGCCTCTCGATATCCTCATCTGGGGAGGCGTCTCCACCCCTGAGGCGGCAGCGGCATTCCTGTCCACAGGGGCCACCGGGATCGTTTTCGAGAGCGTCCATTGGCTGACAGATCTGGTTGCCATTGATGATGTTCAACGCCGGCAGCTCTCCAGACTCCGCCTGGATTCTACCGAACTGGTTGGCCTGGACCTGCAGGTTCCCTGTCGACTTTTCAACAAGGGAAACTCGCGCGCGTTCAGGGAAATCAAGACGCTCGAGGACTCGCTGTGCGGTGCAGAGATCACGGAGGAAAGCCGCCGCTCCTTCGTAAGCCAGGTGCATGCAAGGTCCCTCCACCCTCTGGAGAGCCATTTCGGTCAGGACGAGGTCATCCCTCTGGGCGTTGAAGCTGCCTTTGCTCAATCGTTTGTTGAGCGTTTTGGGGCCGGAACCGGGGAGGCCGTGAAAGCCTTCATGGACGAAATTCGTAACTTATGCCACCTGGCTGAGGCAAAAAAGGATTGCTTTCTAGACAGCCCTGTAGCCAGAGAGATGGGAACCAAATATCCCTTTATCCAGGGCGCCATGTCCTGGATCACAGATGTCCCGGAGTTTGCCTCAAGGATTGCCGATGCCGGTGGATTGCCTACCATCGCCCTTGGCCTGATGGACGCGGAGGCCCTTGACCGGAAGCTGGGACGCCTGCCGGAGATCATGAGAGGGCGCCCTTATGCAGTGAATGTCGTCTCTTTGGCAGAGAACCCTTTCAGGGAGATGCATCTGGCATGGATAAAGAAACAAAGACCCCGTTTTGTCGTGATCGCAGGAGGCGATCTCTCCCCCTTAAGAGAATTGATAGAATGCGGCATAGAGGTCATTTATATTGCTCCTGATGAGGCGCTGTTGAAGCTCGCCCTTGAAGCAGGCGTGAGATACGTGGTCTGCGAGGGGTATGAGGCCGGCGGCCATGTGGGGCAGCATAGTACACTCACCCTTGCTCAAATGGTGCTGGATCTGAAACGGCGCACGCCATCCCTTTTCCAAAACTGTCGCGTGGTCCTTGCAGGGGGAATCTTTAATCGGGAGACCGCATTCCTGGCCGCCATGCTCGGCGCGGACGCCATCCAGATGGGCACCGCCTATCTGGCCACCCGGGAGATCGTTGAAACGGGCGCCTTGACAGCGCTCTATCAGCGGATGATTCTGCAATCGCCTCCGGGGGGAACAGCCATTTCAGGACAGCACACGGGACTTCGGGTGCGGTCCTTGAGGACCCCGAGAGTCGAAGCTATTTTATCTCTGGAGAGGGAGTTTGCAGCGGGTCACCAGGACGAGACTTCCTTCCGGACAAGAATGGAAGAGATGGCCGCGGGGAGCCTCTGCGCTGCAGCCCGAGGCATGGACAGGCGAAGCGAGGCGCCTCTGGATGAGCGGGCCTGTATGGAACGCGGGCAATTCATGAGCGGGGCCTGCGCCGGCCTCATCCGTGAGGTCCGGAAACTGCAGTCCTTTCACCGCGAACTGGCCGAGGGTCCTCTCTTGCTGCATCAGCCCATTGTAGGGTCGATCGGGAAAACCCACGGAAACTCCATCCTCCGGGGTCGGCAGTGGACTGAAGCGGGTCGCCCCCGGCAGAGACGATCGTGAAAGGGTTGCCATCACAGGGATGAGCATACTCAATGCCCTGGGGAATAGTCCGGAGGAAGTCTGGGCTGCAAGCCTGGCCATGAAGAGCGGGGTTACATTGGTTCCGCCTTCGCGGTGGGACCACGCGCTTTTTTATGATCCCCGGCCGCAGGTTCCGGACAAGACCTACTGCAATGTAGGCGCCTTCTTAGACTTTCATATCTCCCGCAATGAACTCGGGATTCCTCCCCATGATTTCCGGACCATGACCGGGGCGACAAGGATTACCATGTGGCTGGCGGACAGAGCCATCCGGGCATCCGGTATCCTGGATTCGGACATCCCGCGCGAACGAATCGGAGTCCTCATCTCCCAGAACTCGGGAGAGGCGGCGGGGACCCTCATCGATATGCACATCAGGGAGTACGTTCATGATATCCTTGCCGCTGTCCAAAAGGTCGTTCACCTTACGCCGGATCAGAAGAGCGCCATCGAACGAGAGGTGAAGTCCGGACGCATGGCCCCTGATGACACCACACTCCTGGGCAGACTCAACTGCGCAGCGGCAGGCTTCATCTGCAACCGGTACGGGTTTATGGGGCCAAGCTACGCGGTCTCCGCAGCCTGCGCGACCTCACTGGTCGCACTTTACAGCGCCATCCAGATGATCAGGAACGGCATCATCGATGCAGCCATCGTCGGAGGAGGTGAAGAGAATCTCACCCACTTGCATTTTCTGGAATTCTCCGCGCTGGGCGCACTTTACGGGCTATCCGGAAAGGAAAGACCCGCTCACGAGGCCTCACGCCCCTTCGATGCGGAAAGAGACGGGATGGTCCTCGGCGAAGGCGGGGGAATGATCGTCATCGAGCGGGAAAGTCTGGCCCGTGCCAGAGGGGCGCGTGTCCACGCCGTCATCACCGGCATGGGAGCGAGCAACAATCATCTGGGCATGGTGGAGTCCTCAAGTGTCACCCAACAGATGGCCATCCGCGCCTCTTTCCGAGGGATACCCTATGGGCCCGATGCAGTGGACCTGGTGGAATGCCATGCCACGAGCACCCGGCAAGGAGACGTGGAGGAGGTCCGTGCCCTGAAGACCTTCTTCAATTCCTCCAGGCGCACCGTGATCACCTCATTCAAATCCCAGATCGGACACACACTGGGCGCCTCGGGCATTAACAGCCTCATTCGAGGAGTCACGGCCATGAAGGCCGGGGTTTTTCCTCCCACCCTCAATTATACACATCCAGACCCGGAAATCGGCCTGGAAGGATCGGGGCTCCTCATCGCCCCGGAGCCGCTTGATTGGAAGTGCAGGGACGGCCAGCCAAGAAGGTTTCAGGTCAACGCCTTCGGGTTTGGAGGTTCCAACTATGTTGTGCAGGTGGAGCAGGCCATGGATGAGGCGGATACGATCCTGGTCTCACCTGGCATGAATCCGGTCTCGATATAGAGAAAGAGGATGGTTCTCCCACGCTCCATGGCGTCTCTTTCTTCCGCACCGAGATCGACGGCCGTAACTGCCGGATGGCCGTCGTGGCACAATCCGAAGAGGAGGCGATCACTGTCATCGAAAGGTCGGCCTCTCTTATTGCCGAAGCCGGAATCGCCTCACCCAAGGTATCGAGGTCTCTGGCGCAGCAGGGAATTTTCATAAGCCGCGAGGATTTGCCAGTCCCACCGCTCGCCTTTGTATTTCCCGGACAGGGGTCACACTATATGGGAATGGGGCGGGAACTCTACGAGTCCTTTCCCGTCATCAGGGAATGGATGGATCGGGCTGCAGCTGTAGCGGATTTCGACCTCCTTCACTTATTGTTCCATGATCAAGAGGAGAACCTTCAGAAGACACGGTGGCAGCAGCCTGCCCTGTTCGCTATGGAACACGCCATGGCTCAATATCTTATTTCTCTTGGTATCCACCCTGTGGCCATGGCCGGTCACAGTCTGGGCGAACTGACCGCCTTGTGCCTGGCCGGCGTCTATTCCACGGAAGACGGGTTTCGAATCGTGAACAAGAGAGCCCTCTGCATGGACAAGGCCGCCGGCATGAATATGGATCCCGGCGTCATGGCGGCCGTGGATGCCCCCCTGGAAATGCTGAAAGAAATGATGCAGGGACAGGAGAATATCCACATCGGCAATATCAATTCACCGAACCAGGTCATCCTGAGCGGCAACACCGAGACGGTCAAGAATCTTGGCAAAAAATTGAAAGAGATGGGATACCGATGCACCCTCTTGCGGGTGAGCATGGCCTTCCACTCTCCTATCATGCGGGTCATCCATGACGAACTCGAGGCGTATATTGCCTCCATTCCATTTCATTCTCCAAAGATACCCGTCATCTCCAACACGACCATGGCGCCGTATCCATCAGATCCCGATGAGATCAGGCGAATCCTCATGGCCCACCTGGAATCTACCGTCCATTGGATGAATAATGTTCAGACCCTTTGGAACGACTACGGAATCCGGCTCTTCGTGGAGGTGGGCCCCGGCGATATATTAAGCAATCTCATCACCGACACGCTCCCTGACTCAACATGCATCCAGACCTGCATACCCCCTGCAGAGTGCATCACTTACAAGACCGCCCTTGCTCAGCTCTTCGTTCAAGGTCATCTGAAGTTCAGAAGGAGAACCAAGGTTTGTTTCCCTCTCTGCATTCAGGAAGGCTCCCGCATCCGGCCGCAACATCCCGAACGAACAGGCCTCCCCTGCTCCCGCCGAAACGTCTGAGCATCAGGACCATATAGAGGCGCTTATTCAAATCATCATGGACGCTACAGGATTCAACAGGGATGAAATCCAACCCGATATGGACCTCAGAAGGGACCTCTCCATCCGCTCCAGCCGTCTCCCGATCATCATGGATGCTGCGGAACGCCATTTCGGAATCACTATCGAACTGGAGGATTTCATAGGTCCGCACCGTGAGGGACATCGCGCAGAAGATTTCCGAGATAGTCGCCAGGAAAGAAGGCGCCAGCCTACCGCCGGCCACCAAGGCGGCTGAACCCGGCTTAGTGCAAGATGAAACCCTGAAGCCCTTACAGGATGAGGCGAGTTTAAAGCGGCTCGTATTCAGGAGCGTTCCTATGGAGCTATCGGCCTCGTCTCCAATAAAATTGAGCCAGGGCGAGTCGGTGCTTTTTCTCTCACCTGACAGGGATGACGAGATTGCCAAAAATGTCGGAGATATATTCCGGCAGGATTACGGGGTTGACACAATTCCACTGCTATTTATGCAGGCGAAAGGTACCGGACAAGAAGGTTATGATATTTTGACGGATGAAGGGTCTTGTAAGGTATCACAGAAAATATCGAGTTTGGCGTCCCTGGCCGGGATGGTTATCACCTTACCTAAAGGCTGGTCGGGAAAGTTAAAAGGCATAGCGGATGTTTCGCGGCTTTTGAGGGGACTATTTTTACCACTGAAGGCATTTCTCCAGTCACCGGCTAAGAAGTTCGTCGTGCTTATTCATTGCAGAGATGATGCCGAAACTCTCGGTCGGCTGCCGGCAGAGGGAATGCTCGGAATGTTCCTGAGCGCAGCGCAGGAATACTCATCGGTCCAGTTTCGCACTCTGGAAATCGACAGAGCTGCCGATCTTCGCGCTGCCTTACGCGGCGCTCTGGACAGAGGATACACCGCGGTGGAGATGATTCATCGTGATGGAAAGGTTTTCACCTCGGAGGGATATGTGGCTCCGTCGATCTTCAGAAATCTTTCAAGTCTGAATCTTAATCCCGGAGACGTTGTAGTTATGTCCGGGGGCGCATCCGGTATCAGCGCTCACCTGGCTCGCAGCCTTGTGCCCTTTAGGCCGCGCATAGTTTTCCTGGGAAGGACTCCTATAGATACAGCGATCAATTCTGCAAAGACGGCATCGGGGCCGCTGCTTTCCGAGTCGAATACTTCCGGCCACAGAGCATCGGAGATTGCTCAGACACTGGCGGATTTACACTCATCAGGAATCGAGGCAACATACTATACCTGCGATGTAACTGACCCCAAAGCGGTTGGCGATCGTTTGGGCGAGGTGGCAAAGCGTTATGGCAGGATCGACGGGATCATTCACGGCGCCGGAGTCCTAAGGGATGGTTTCCTTGAGCCAAATGACGCCGGATGATTTCTCCATGGTCGCGGATGTCAAATTCCTCGGCGCATGGAATTTATTTTCGGCAGCAGAGAAGGCGGGCTTGAAGTTTTTCGTGGGCCTGTCCTCGGTGGCCGCAATACAGGGCAATCCCGGCCAGACCAACTACGCTGCTGCCAATCGGATGATGTCTGCGTTAATCAGATACCTGCGCCCCAAAAATAGGGCCGTGCGGTTCAAGGCTTTGATGCTTCCTCCCATCGAGGGGGCCGGCATGGCCGAGGATCCGGAAGTCCGCGAAATGTTGAAGCGAAAGGGTGTGGGGTACATCCACGTAAATGAGCTTGCAGGACTTTTCTGCAGAGAGCTTTTTGTGGCGCCGGCCGACGACGATTGGGTGATGTTTATGAGGAGACTGCCGGCCGTGAAGACGGCACGGATCAATGATACCATCAATCCTTTACCCGGTGGGGAACTGGGTGGAGGTACCGTGGCCTTTAGCTGCGAGAATTTACCCATGATAGAGGCAATCACAAGCATAGACCTGCGTCAGGGGCAACTGGAGGCAGTGAGGTCGTTTTCTCTGGAGAAGGACCTTTGGATCGCGGACCACAAGCCTTTCAGACTTCGTCAAGCATCCTCTGGTTTCAGCGGCGATGGTTCTGGAGACATTCATGGAAGCCGCAAGGGTTGTGTGTCCTCATCTGCAGGTGCGAGGGGTTCGCCGGATGCGATTTATGGATATGATACAATGTCCTCCGGGGATTTCGCGGCCTTGCAGGATATCCTGTCGTCGGGTCGATGCGTTGCCTGGAGAGGCGATGTGCGAAGTTTCTCTTTCAGCACAGGAGATGTCCCCGACAGGAAGATTGACAGACCGCTTTACACCGCACTACACAGGCCAGGTAATCCTCGATGGCGGCCAGGGCAATTTAGGGGAGGGGTTCTCTGATTTCCCGATCCGGCCGGACGAATTGCAGACGCGGCCCATGGATCATAATAAGGTACTTCAATGGTACGCAGACTGCAGCGGATTCGAAGGCAGGTACCGTGTGATAGACTTTCTTGACGGCGCAGGTACAGGGGTGGTGCGGGGCCAAACCACCTACCGGCAGATGAGTGATTTCGCACATCTGCAAAACGCGCAGTACCAATACTCACCTTATCTTTTCGAGGCGCTTATGCAGTTGGTTGGCTTCTACAGGGCTGCAATGGCCCCAACGCAGCGACAGGCAATGATTCCCGTAGAGGTTGGCGAGATGAGATTTTTGCGAAAATGCCGGGAGGGAGAACAGATAACCCTGGAGGCCCGAATGCGGATGGAGGATGAGAAAGGCTTCGTCTGGGACGCCAGAGGAATTGACGATCAAGGCCGCACCATCATGCAGGTTTATGGTATGCGCATGCAAAAAGTTTCGGAGTAAAGCGCAGTTCGGAAAAAATGAGAGCGGATGTGATAAAGGATTGCCGGGAAATAACCGTCAAAGCCGTACGTTTCCCTCATCAAAGAGGAACCGTCTTATATGCGTGCTCGCCATGTGACACTGAAACTATCGCAGGTCACAGAGCAAGCCGGACGGCAGATAAGATTCATTTGGTATCTATTCTGCGGGAGCATCTTGCGGGGATGGAAGGTTCTCCCCGGACAGACTGTCGTTTCTCCAATAGAGCGGATTTACCAATTCAGGTGGTCCACGACCCGCTTGGCAGGCCGCAACTGCTGCTGGGAGAATGTGAGGGGCCGGCCATTTCTTTTAGCGAGGGCGGAGGAAAAATATGGGCCGCTCTCTGCGGAGATACGTCAGATATCGGTATCGATGCGGCAGGGACAGATGAATTCCCAAAAGAGTATCCTTTTCACCGGGTCTTCCATGCACAAGAGCTTCAACATGCCTTGAGGTTGACAGGCGGAGATTTGAAAAAAGCATCCGCCCTGCTCTGGTCTGTCAAGGAAGCTGCTGTCAAGGCACTGGGATGCGCATTCCATCTTGTGGATCCGCGGCAAATCTGCGTCTATCCATCGGCTGCAGAAAAGGACGGCTGGTATATCTTTACAGTGCGCTTATCAGGAAAGGCTCTGGTGCGGTTTCCCATGATGGCCGGCCGATGCCTATTGGTACGTTCGCTTTTCCAGGAGAAGATGTGGCTTTCCATCGCCCTTTTGAATCGGAGACCGACGAGGCCATGAATAACCTTACCTGCAATTGCGTGCCGCGGTTAGACGGAGTGTCGGCGGCAGAACTTGGACGGCTTTTCCCGGAGCCTTCTATCACCGCCCCCCTTCTTCCTCTGTTGCAGGAATCGGGCATTGACGGTTTTAACCTGCGGAGTATCGTGGTGTCAAAAGATGATGTTCCTATTCTCTTATTGCCTTTGTTTGAATGCCTTTATGATTTGTCCACTTTTGCGAAGGGATGGACCAAGAAATCGCTGAAAGCGGCAGCCCGTCTCATCCCCTCAATTTTTCATCCCCGTGTATTAGGCGTGGGGTTGTTAGAGGGGGGATGGAGTGAAATCGGGATTGATCCTCAACCTCGATGCAGGCACCCTTGAGGCGGCATGGGAAATGGCCTTGGGCGCCTTGCAAATACTCGCGACCGAACGTAAAAGCGACGTCGTTGCGTTTTACAACTTTAATCATCACGGCAAACTCCCGGATGAAGTACTTAAAAAGTTCAACCGGGTGCCATGGCTGCCTTGCGCCCAACTGCCGATCACTTTTAACAGCCTGGAGGAATACTTAAGCCGTCTTTCAAGGGCCGCGAGAAAAGACCTGCGCCGCAAAATGCGTGTCTCCCACGAAGTCAGGGTGGTTCGAAGCCGCAATATTTCTCCTTTTCTGGACAGGATCTACAAGCTTTATCTGGAAACAGTAAAGCGGGGCCCAACGGCGTTTGGCGTGCACAACCGTTTATTTCTTGAGAAAATCTGTGAGAGAGTCCGGGGCGCCGAGTACATGCTCTATTTTGTGCAGGATGAACTCGTCGCTTTCAACCTTCTCGTAGTAAATCAGGAAGCGATGGTGGATAAATATTTCTGCATGGATTACGAGCTCGGCCGCAAATACAACCTTTATGTTCTGTCCTGGCTTGAAAATCTCCGCACCTGCGTGGAGCAAAAAATCCCTGTCTATCAGGCAGGCCAGGGCGCGGAGAAAACCAAAGCGCATATGGGTGCGACTTTTATCCCAAACCTTATTTTATTCAGGCACCGCCGGCCGGTGTATGACCGTTTTCTTTTCGAGCAACCGGCGGTGATCAGGAGGGTCCTCAGATACATCGGGTTCCAGCCCGGAGCCGGCAGTAGCACGCCGCCCCCAGTATTCGGAAGGGAGATTCATGACCAAAGAAACTGAATACGCAATCGAAGTCGAGAAACTGACGAAGAGTTACGGGGATTTGCTGGCGGTCAACGACATATCGTTCACCGTCAGGAAAGGTGAGGTATTCGCGTTCCTGGGACCGAACGGCGCCGGCAAAACCACTACCGTCGAGGTCATCGAGACGATCCGCACGCCCACGTCTGGAAAAGTGACCCTTCTTGGAATGGACGTTACGAAGAAGAAACACGACATCGTCCCCCGCATCGGCGTCCTCCCGCAGGGGTTCAGCTCGTTCGACAGGATAACGGTCAGGGAGACCATCCAGTACTACTCGCGGCTTTTCTGCCATGAACACCGATATCGACGGGTTGATAGAGCTCGTGAACCTCAGAGACAAGACCAAAGAGCAGTACAAGAACCTCTCCGGAGGCTTAAAACAGCGGCTGGGAATAGCGATTGCTCTCGTAAACGACCCCGATGTCGTGTTCCTTGACGAGCCGACGACAGGGCTCGACCCACGTGCAAGACGCGAGGTATGGGAGGTCCTGCTGGGCCTGAAGAAGAAGGGAAAGACAGTATTTCTCACCACACACTACATGGAGGAAGCGGAGCTGCTTGCAGATACGGTCGCCATAATCTCGAAGGGGAAGGTAATCGCCATGGGCTCGCCCGGAGAACTTATCGAAAGCAACGCGAATTATCTGGTCCTTACGCTAACGCCGGTCGATGACAAAATCTTTGAAATCGTCCGGAAGATGGGTTTCGATCCGGTCCTTGACAACCATAAAAACATCAAGGTCAGGTTGGGGCACACATACGACGTCCAGAAGATACTGAATGCCATCAAGGATGCCGGGGCACTGTATCTCGGCCTTGACGTTCGGAAGCTTAACCTTGAAGAGGTCTTCCTGAAGCTCACCGGTGAGGCGCTCCGGGAGGATCCCCTCGAAATGGTGGCAAAATGAACCTGCGCATCATCAGTGCAAATCTCGTCGTGAAGCTCACGAGCTTCTACCGTGCGAAAAGCGCAGTGTTGTTCACGTTTGCGTTCCCGATAATCCTGATACTCGTCTTCGGCACGATATTCATGAGCGAGGACAACGTGGGATACCACCTTTGCGTCCAGGACCTCGACCAGACGAAGTCGTCCGCACAGTCCGTCAAGGCCATCGAGCTCAACGGGAAATTTAAAATAACCAGGGTCGATCCTGCCGTCAACGCCGCGCAGTACGTCAGGGACAACAGGGTAAACCTTGTCCTCGTTATTCCCAAAGGCTATGAAACGTCCCTCATGCAGAGGATGATGCTCAACAACGTCAACGCATCCGTCACCATCACCTATGTATACGACCCCAGCTCTTCTTCGGTGACCACGAAGATGGAAATCCTGAACGGAGTGCTTGCCGGGATAAACCAGAGGATGTCCGGGAAGCCGCCGTTCATCAGGTCGGTTGAGAGATCGATACTCACCAGGAAATACAGGTTCATTGAGTTCTTCGTTCCCGGCATCATCGCGATGGCGGTGATGACGTTGAGCCTGTTCGGCACGGTGGACTCGGACACGGAGCTGCGACAGAAGGGCATTATCAGGAAACTGTCCACCACGCCGATAACCCGTACCGACTGGATACTGTCGAACATCCTGTACCAGTTCATACTCGCGGTCATCTCCACGATTGTTATGCTGCTGGTGAGCTACGCCGTGTTTAATGTCAGCCTGCATATAGACGCCTGGCTCCTTGCGTTCATTTTGCTCGATGTCTTCGCGTTTGTAGGAATCGGGATGATACTCACCCGCTTCGTTAAGGAGGCGCAGAGCGCCGCAGCAGCAGCAAACGCCATCAGTTTCCCGATGATGTTCCTCTCGGGGAGCTTCTTCCCTATCGAACTTATGCCGGGGTTCCTGCAGAAGTTCGCCAAGACACTGCCGCTGTATTACGTGAACGAGGGGCTCCGGGCAGCGATGGTATTTGAAGACAACATGGCCGCGCTGCGCGACTCTGCGATCATCGGTGTTTTTGCAGCCGCGGTCTTCATCCTGGGGATCATAGCCACCAAATGGGAAGAAACCAAATGACAGCAAAGTAGTTGCTTAGCGTCGGCAACTGGAAATTGGGGCGTCTCAATACCTGTCGGCAGAACGTCACTTATATCCATCCCGCTACCTTTTCCACGCCCACTCAGCCTGCGATATACCCATAAAACGCAATGGCCGGGAGGCGTTCGAGAAGAGCGAGTTGGACATGAATATCCCCCAATGTTTATTGGCTTGGCTGAATAAAGAAACTTGGAATGTAATAGAAATTAAAGAATATGATTCAAAACGGGCACCTTCGATACACTGCATTATATTTTTTCATCCTTCCTGAAGCACTCATTCCTTAACTCTCCCGAAATAATGCACAGTACAAATAGTAATCGATAATAATCATCCCCTACTCAAGTGGGATTGACGACTTCATAATTATGAAATAAAATTGGCTATAAGTTTATTGAGACAAAGGTATAATGAAAGAGGTATATGATATGGAACAGGTATTGGCAAGAGGTGTAAACTTCCTTTATACGAAACAGTTTATTGTGAATAAATATGGGAATGAAAGATGGGAAGGGATATTACAGTCACTATCAGACGATAGCCGCAAAATTTGGGGCGGCTGTCTTATGCCAATAGTCGAATATCCCTTTTCGTCATTTAAGGAACTAACATCGATCCTATCTTCAGAATTAAAGCTGGACCATGAATCCGAGCTTGCCAGTATTTATGAATACATAGCCGATCATAGCCTTAATAGCTTATATAAAATATTCTTTAGTTTTGCGAACCCATCATTCGTAATAAAAAACTATCCGAAGCTCTGGAGCAGATTCTTTAATACCGGAAAGGTAGAAGTGCCTGAGTCAGAAAAGTGTCATGCGTTGCTGAGGTTTTCGCTTCCTGAAATTTTTCTTGACTGGCTGGAACCTGCATGCTTGGGATATTCAAAAAAGGCGGTGGAAATGGCAGGAGGAAGGAATTTGACCATGGAAATGAAAGGTACCTCTAAGATATCCAACGACCTATGGGAGATAGTTTATGAATTGCATTGGTTTGAGTAATGGCAATCTTCTAACATTCTTTAGATCATAGAAGGTATTAAAACTGAAATGAAAAGGGTTAAATGCATTTATCATAATGGCAGACAGATTATATCCTTGGATTTTTCGGGCTGTAATGTTGAAGACTTCCCAACCATTATTAAGGAAGCTGAAAAACTGATAAGAGTGGAACCGCCTAACTCAGTCCTTACTTTGACGGATGTAACGGATGCAAAATATAACCTTGAAGTAATCGAGGCATTAATAGAATTTACAAAAGGCAACAAGCCCTTTGTAAAAGCAGGTGTTGTTGTTGGATTAGATTCATTAAAGAAGGCCATTTACAATAGTGTTATGCATTTCTCAGGAAGAAACCTTTTAGCATTTGATGATATTGAAAAAGCAAAGGATTGGTTAGTTGAGGAAGCGCAAAGACATGCACATAGAACAACTTAAAAGATTCCCAGCTCAATTTTTTCTTCCCGAAAGAGAGATGGCAAAATAGCTTTAACGAGTGTAAAAGTACCTGATCAGATGGTGCCTTTATTTGAAAAGGCGGAAGAATACGTAGAAAACCATTTCCCAAGTTATCAAGCGGACAAAGAACATGGGACAATACCCATTGGAGGAGAACGGTATGTTTTAGTTAGAGCGAAGTCGCTAAGGGTAGATTTTGCTAAGCATACCGGGAGTGCAATGGGACTACCTTATGATTAAGAGAAGCCCCAAAATAGGACTTCGGGTACCTTTTAGTGTATTGAATGCAGCCATATGTGTGATTAAATGAAAATGGATCTACAAATGAACTTGAAGAAACGATCTCTTTTAATGATTGGTTGTATCCTTTTCTTTACTCTCAGTATAAACACGGCCATTCTGACCTATATATCATATAAAAATTATAAAGATGCTATTTTAGCGAACGCTACCGCAAGGGGGAATGCTGTAGTTAATCAAATAGAAAATCTACTTTTGTTTGGGGTAGATATTAAGAATATCAACGAATTAAACAAGCAATTAAAAGACTTGACTGTAGACGAAACAATAGGTTATGCAATCGTTCTCGATAGAGAAGGTAACGCGCTTTATCATAGTCAAGCAGAATATATATTGGGAATATATAAAGATTCTAAAACTCGTAATGCTCTATCTTCAAAAACATTACTAATACAAAAATGGGATGATTTCTATGATATTTCTTCTCCCATTATGGATGCACAAAAGGAAACCGTTGGTGTTTTTAGAATAGGAGTAATAGAAAAAGCGATTAATAAACATCTTTATAAACTTCTTATCTGGGCAGCCATTGTTTCTATTTTAGGTTCTTTATTGTTTGGAACAATGATATATCATGCTATTTCACGGTTTATAACAGATCCTATTATGGAGATTGAGAAGGTATCAAATCAATTTGCATCAGGGGATTTAACAGTGAGGGTGAAGCATACAGGGACGGATGAAATCTCAACCTTAGCAGCATCAATTAATAACATAGCATTTAATTCGAAAGATGTACTTTTAAAGATAAAAAACCTAATACTAAATGTATCTTCCGTTTCAGAAAATATCACTGAATCTCCGGAAAGTGTTTTAAAAATTGTTGATCTGCAAAAGAAAGCGATAGAAGAGAGCGCTCAACATACTTCAGAAATGAATATTACAATATCCTCAATCCTCCAGAGTGCTGACAGTCTCCGTGAATCCGCGAGAAATGCCTCATCTGCTATCGGAGAAATGACTTCATCAATATCTGATATTGCGGGAAGTTCTTATCTATTCAATACGACTTCTCAGGAAGCGGCATCATCTATACAAGAATTGATTACTTCAATGAAGGAGGTAGCTGAGAGTATAAAGGTTTTATATGAATCTTCTGAGGATAGCGCCTCTAAGCTTGTTGAGGTCGAATCCGCAACAAAAGAGATTCATCAAAATGCTGAAAAATCAGTTACTCTGGCAGACAAGGTCTCAATTGAGTCATCTGAAAAAGGACTTGTCTCAATACATAAAGCAATTGAAGGCATGGAAGATATAAAACAAAGCATGGACACTATTTCGAAGACGACAAAGCATTTAGAGAACCGCTCAAGGGAGATAGGAACTATACTTAGTGTTTTGAGGGAAATAACAGATCAGACAACATTATTGTCACTGAATGCAGCTATTCAAGCTGCACAGGCAGGTGAACATGGAAGCGGCTTTTCAGTCATTGCTGAGGAAATCAAAAACCTTTCAGATAAAGCATCTTCATCAACAAAGGAAATTACAGAGATTATTGGAGCCGTGCAGGAAGAAACACGCTTGAGTGTCCAGACAGCTTCTCAAGGGATTAATACTGTTGAAAGAGGTGTTATGCTTGTACGAGATGTAAAGAATGCTCTTAGCAGTATATTTGAAAGTTCAAAGTCTTCAACTGAAATGTCGAGAATGATACAGAGGGCTACGACTGAACAAACAATAAATATTAAAGAAATGACGGATACTTTTAGGCAGATAGCAGAAAAGATAAAACATATATCCTATGCAACAAAAGAACAAATGGGAGGCAGCAGTTTCATATTGGAAGTAACTGAAAAAATTAAGAAAGGATCTGAGCAACTTATGCTTGCAACTGAGGAACAATCCAAGAGCAGCAAACAACTTTTGACTGTTTCTGAAAATGTATCAGTTCAGGCTGAACAAATAACATCAGATATAAATAACCAAAAACAAAAGAGTGATGACATTGTCAGTATTATAAAACAGATTCAAAAAACAACAGAAGAATTAATGATATCTTCTGAAGACATGGAAGAAAGTATTAATACCCTCAGTACAGATGCTAAGACGCTCCTCACAGAAATACAAAAATTTAAAATCTAACTGCTTATTTCCTCAAAGATTCTTTCCAGACTAATACGATTGGCTATTAAATGAACGAAAGAGTGGGATTTAAATCCCCCTCTTTCGTTACTTGTTTCTTCTACCAGCAATTCTCACTGCTTAGGCTGTTTAAGATGTCTTTAGTTGTAGGTGATATGCGTGTCCACGGAGAGGTCACTTGTGTGATAATTTTCTGAGAAAACAAAAGCTATTCTCGGTTCCTGAAAAAACATTTACTCCTTTGCCGGGGACTAATTGACACTGTTTGCCTGCCACAAGGTAACCATAACATGTAAGCGGTCTGCTGTCCGAACTAACCCGGAGCGTCTATCCACTTAAACGTTCCTAATAGAATAAAATGACTGACCCACCCAGATCCTTACAACAAAGTATCCCTTCAGTTATGGGTGCAAAATTCCTACCCTTTGCAAGTCTACGACTCGTAGAGGGGAGGTTGGAGGGGTTTATGAAAAACAATCAAAACCACCCCTACCCCTCCTTGCAAAGGAGGGGATTAAACCCATGCCTGAAGGATTACACAACAAATCGATTTTCTCTTTGACCGACAACAACAGAGTGCGTTACTATATGAGGTGCTCTCTTTATGCATCCGGCGATTACGTGGTGAAGATGATACCGACACCACCGGATGCGGACCGGGGCGTTTCGCGACCTGTCGGCAATAGTACCAAATCTGAATAATGAAAATAAAACTTATCGCACCCCGTGAACAACGTGAAGACACTTTATCCAGCTCTCTTAAACTCCAGAGGGTAAATCTTCCTCTTTTGGCAGCGCTTACCCCGCCTGGCCACACGGTCACAATTGTCGATGAAGCCTTTGCTCCCGATGACATGAATGAAGATGTGGATTTGGTGGGTATCACCGTCATGACTGACGTTGTGCCAAGAGCCTATGATATCGCTGACACCTATCGCCGTAAGGCTGTGAAGGTGGTGATGGGAGGAATACACCCCACGGTATTGCCTGAGGAAGCTTTAGAGCATGCAGATGCCGTAGTCGTGGGAGAAGCGGAGGGTATCTGGCCGCGACTTCTATCCGAAGCTGCCTCGGGGCAGATGCAAAGGCTATATCGGGCTGATAAAATGACGTCTCTCCAGGGCCTGCCGAAACCACGGCGGGATCTCTTTCCCGGAACCAAAGGTTATATTCCGGTCCCAATCGGCGTCGAGACATCCCGCGGCTGTCCGCACGATTGCGAATTCTGTTCCATCGGCCGGACATTGGGGCGTCAATATCGGGTCAGGCCGGTCCAGGAGGTGATTGCCGAGATAGAGGCTATTGATTCTCGTCTCATCTTCTTCGTCGATGACGCCCTTGGACTGAACCGGAATGCAGCCAAAAAGCTTTTTACTGAAATGATACCTCTTCGCCGGCTTTGGCTGGGACAAGGAACAGTGTCGTTGGCTGAGGATTTGGAGTTGCTATCATTGATGAAACGTGCGGGGTGCCTGGGGCTTTTGATTGGATTCGAATCGGTGCAGAAAGGCACGCAGGATCAGGTGACTAAAATAAAGAACCTGAAGATCGATTTTTATGAAGCCATGCATCGCTTCCATGACGAAGGTTTCGGTATACTGGGCTGCTTTGTTTTTGGCTTTGATTACGAAAACAAGGATGTGTTCGAGCAGACCCTTGAGTTTATAATGAGAAGTCGTATGGATTCCGTCCAGCTAAGGATTCTCACTCCTTATCCGGGAACACGTTTATACGATCGTCTCATAAGCGAAGGCAGGTTATTCGCGCGTGACTGGTGGCTCCGTGGATATCCTCCTGATACGCTCTTTTTTCAACCAAAGAGTATGACTGCCGACGAACTCATTCACGGTTTCGCCCGCTTGAACAGACAAGCCTATTCTTTCGGCGCAATAACAAAACGGTTCTTTGGCATGAGCCCATGGAAACGGACTCTCTTCGGTTGCCAGGTGTACGCCGCGATCAATCTTTCTACCCGTAAACGTTATTTAAAAGGACTGAGGAATCCACAACCATTTGCAGGGGCTTCCAACTCAAACGGCTCCTTTTGATCCTCCGTGCATGCAGCCAATAGATGGAAAACCGTGCGGTACAAGACTACCTTGACAGATTCTTTTTTTGGGCTATAATTAAAACTGCTAACTCTCCTTTTTCGCAGGGATGGCGCCGTAAGAGCTATCCCTGTGAAGAAGGAGTTAGAATTTGATCACTAACAGAGGAGAGCATAACGCTTATGAGGCTTTGTCTCTATGCGGGCAGGACCTATGATTTTATGGTTTTGGAAATTAACAATGGAGGAGGTGAAACGCGTTATTCTGCAAAAGTTTTTTTTGGTACCGTGTCGAAGACAGACCGCGCCGCGCATGGAAGAAGAACACGAAAGATTTCTCTTGTTTCAAACTGATGTGATTAAAATGAAAATCAAAAGTTAAGGAGATTGATTATGATGAATAACAAAGTGTCTCTGATTGCCAAAGTGTGTATCGTTGTTGTCGCTTTACTTTTATTACCGGCATTCGTATTCGCTGACCAGACGACCTATGGTTTCCATAAAGGAGACCGGGAATTCACTCTCTCGGGATCCGGATCGAGCGATCATAGTCTCAGGCGTACTGATTTTACAACGTCATTGAGTTTCGGGTATTTCTTTTCGGATGGTTTTGAGGGGTCCCTCCGACAGGATATTGGGATCAACGGCCGTGAGAGCAGCTCCTGGGACGGCGCAACAGCTCTTGCCATCGACTACCATTTCAATTTAGGCCGCGTACAGCCGTTAATCGGGGCGAGTTTCGGTTACAGCTATGGCGACAGGATTGACGACGAGTGGGGAGCCGGGCCTGAAGCCGGGTTGAAAATCTTTATCAATCAAACCACCTTCATTCGCGCGCTGGCCCAATATGTCTTCCCCGTTGCGGGATCCTTTAAAAGCGACGGTCGGTTTATTTACGGACTCGGCCTCGGCGTGAGATTCTAGTAACAAATTCTCGCATAGGAGCGCAGAAATATAGGCGGGGTTCCCTATGGCAGGGACCCCGCTTATTATTAAGGGTCTCATAATAGTAACAACATCGCCATCATTCCCGCGGGGTGTTAAGCGGGTACCCAGAGGTCTTAGAATCCTCCCTGGATGCCCGATTAAGAACTTCGGGCATGACAGACAATAGAATTGGATGTTCATTCTATTTTGAGACAGCTAATAATTTTATAAAAATATGGTCATCAGAAGAGTTTCATTTATCGAAGCCGGCTCACCCGGCCTGCATATCTTCAGCAAGTTTCCTATACCGCGACTTGGCGCCGTGCTGCTTTCCACCATCCTCAGGGAAAGAGGATACGAAGTAAAGGCGTTTATTGAGGACATTGCCGAACCCGATTGGTCATTCATTGAAAGCTCTGACATCGTCTGCATCTCGACCATAACGTCCACATCAATAAAAGCTTACGGAATGGGGAAACGGTTAAAGGCCCTGGGTATACCGGTAATTATGGGTGGAGCACATCCCACTTTTTTGCCCGATGAATCCCTTGAATATGCCGACTTTGTCATACGCGGGGAAGGAGAGTATGCCCTTGTCGAACTGCTTGAGTACATGGAGAAAGGGACCCCTGCATTAACGGCTATCAAAGGGCTTTCATACAGAGACAGGGACGGAAAAAATGTTCACAACCCGTCCGGAGAATTTATCAAAGACCTTGACAGCCTCCCCGAACCTGACTTCTCCCTTGTTCATAAATGGGACCCGTCAAATACCTATCCTGTTTCGACATCGAGGGGATGTCCCTTTGACTGTAAGTTCTGCTCTGTCATCCAGATGTTCGGAAGGAGCTACCGTTTTAAATCCGTTGAGGCAACGCTGAAGGAGATGAGATATGTGGCGTCAGTATCAAAGGCTACCAAGTTCATTGTTGACGATAACTTTACAGCCGACAAAAGGAGGACCAGGGAAATCCTCAGGGGAATGATTGCGGAGGGAATTAAGACGCGATGGTCTGCCCAGGTGAGGACAGATGTTGCCAGGGACCCGGAACTTCTCCGCCTGATGGCTGACTCGGGCTGCCATACTTTGTACATCGGCTTTGAATCCATCAATGCCGGGACGCTTAAAGCATATAATAAGAAGCAGGGACTGGAGGATATCATTTCCTGCATCAGGGCAGTCAAAGACCACGGTATTCACATCCACGGAATGTTCGTCCTGGGGGCGGACACCGATGATGTGGAGACTATCCGAGGGACTGCTGATTTTGCAACAGGCCATGGGATAGACACTATACAGTTTCTGATTCTTACGCCACTACCGGGAACACCGCTCTTTCACGATATGATGGAGAGCGGAAGACTGCTCCATACGGACTGGAGTAAATATGATGTCCAGCATGTGGTTTTCAAGCCCCGGCTCATGTCACCGGCCACCCTTCAGATGGAGACCTTCAAAGCAATGGCACGGTTTTATTCATGGAGGTATATCTTCAGACATCTGGCAAGATTGGACTTCCACTACGCAGCGATCGGAATCTTTGGGAAGACAGCCGTTAATACATCCCTGAAAACGTCTTCCGCCTATCTGCAGGAAGCTAACATCCAATGAAAATTTATCACTCAACTTTCTTGAAGTCGATGAACCCCTGCTCCACGTCCGTATGAATCAGCTGTACGCGAATCCTGCGTCCCACGTCCATCCCTTCGAACCCGTGTACTAATCTTCCCTCAACAGGTGGATGAAGAAGCCGGGCCCAGGTGCCTTTTTCCGCTGCTCCGGTAATGATGGCATCGAACTGCTCCCCAATTCTGTGTTCCAGCAGCATTGCCGCCGCTGATTTCCTGACCAGTCGTTCGACTTTGTTTGCAGAGTCTTCTTCCTCTGTGCAATGTTTCGCCAGGGCCTCAAGCTCATCATTGCTGTACGGCAAGGAATTTTTTCCTATCGCGGACTTCAACAGTCGTTGAGTGATAAGATCGGTGTACCTGCGATTAGGGGCTGTCGAATGGGTATAGTCCCTGACTGCCAGACCAAAGTGTCCCGGGGCAGTGTCTCCCGGAAGTTCTGCAATGTATTCACCGGCCCCCATAAGTTTGATCACAGCGAGAGAGAGGTCGGGAAATCCGACCGGATCGGCTGCTTTCGTCTTTGTCAGGAAATCCTCCAGCGCCTTTGAATCCGGCGCGTCAGGGAGCTTGGACCCATGTTCATCAGCAAGCTCGACGATCCGTTCCCATCGTTTCGGCGTGCGGACTACACGGCGGATAGATGGGAATTTTTTTGACGAGAGATACCGGGCGGTCACGCCGTTTGCCCCTATCATGAAATCCTCGATAATGTCCTTTGCCCTGTTCTTTTTTTCGACTTCAAGATCACGGATTTCATCTCCGTCAAATACCGGCCTCGCCTCAACCGTTTCAAAACTCAGTGCACCATGAACATGACGGAGGTTCTTCATGCTTTGCGCTGCCTTGTCCTGCAGGCGCAGATTTTCCTCAAGGCCTTTTACAGCGGCAACAGCCTCAGGCAGACTTCCGTTGCCTTCAAGCCATGCAGCCACGCTGTTATAGGCAAGCTTCGCATGATTGCAGACACTCGCCCTGTAGATATCGGAATCCATTAAAGAGCCGTCCGCTCCGATCACCATTTCGACGACAACTGCCAGTCGATCCTCATTGAAATTCAGGGATGTGAGGTCTGTGGAGAGCTTTTCAGGGAGCATCGGGAATATACTGCCGGCAGTATAAACAGAGGTGGTATTATGGCGCGCATGTTCGTCGATGGCCGAACCCTTCTTGACAATGGCGTCCACATCAGCCACGGCAACAAAGATCTTCACCTTGTCTTTTGACATTGACTCGGCAACAGTCAGCTGGTCCAGATCAAGTGAATCATCATTGTCGATTGAACACCAGAGGAGGTCTCTCAGGTCACGTGCAAATTCTTCAGTTCTTGTCGCAGGAGCATTGATTCTGTCGAGTTCAGCTATTGCCTCACGGGAAAAATCAGGAAACAGGCCGCGTCCTATCATTGCCCGGCGGGCAATTCTTTGCAGTATATCACGATGACTTTTAGCGTTCGAATCCATTACAGTCTAATAACCATATCAATAAACTTTTTTCTTCACAAACATTACTACTTATCATATGCGATTATTGTCAAAATTTCACCCTTTTGTAAAATATCTTCTTTGCCACTTCGGCTGAGATGATGTATAGAGCCACGATTACTGCCATTAAAACAAGAAAGGAAATCGGCAGGGCTGTAAATCCGAAGAGCTTTCTTCCAACTGAAGTGAAAGGCAAAACAAGTGTAACGCTGATGACCAGTAGTGTTGCTGTTAACAGATATTTCCCGGGGATGCTTTTAAAGAAGGGCATCCTTGTGCGCACAACAAGCACAACCAATGATGCTGAGATGACAGACTCCAGAAACCAGCCGGCCCTGAATTCCTCTGGTGAGGCATGCAGTATGAAAAACAGTACTCCAAAGGTGAGATAGTCAAATACGGAGCTCAAAAGGCCGAAAGTCATCATAAAGTTGCGTATGAAAGATATGTTCCATCGGCGGGGTTTTTCAACCAATTCTTTGTCTACATTATCTGTGGCAATTGTCATCTCCGGGAAATCCGTAAGTAAATTGGTAAGCAGGATCTGTTTTGGAAGGAGCGGGAGAAAGGGGAGAAACAGAGATGCCCCGGCCATACTGAACATATTGCCGAAATTAGCGCTTGTCGCCATAAACACATACTTGAGAGTATTGGCAAAAGTCGTTCTTCCTTCCCGCACGCCCTGCACCAGAACAGCAAGGTTTTTTTCCAGGAGTACGATATCCGCTGCGTCTTTGGCCACATCAACGGCGCTCTCCACAGATATGCCAACGTCGGCTGCATGAAGCGCTGAAGCATCGTTTATGCCGTCTCCCATGTAACCCACGACATTTTTTGCCTTTTTCAGCGCAATGATTATGCGCTCCTTCTGATTAGGTTCAACTTCAGCAAAAACATCTGCTTTATTCACCTGTTTGATCAGCGCTTCATCGCTCATCTGCCGAAGATCCGGTCCTGTAAGGATTTTTGTATCCGATAACCCGACCTGCTGACTGAGGTGGGCGGCAACCAGACGGTTGTCTCCGGTGATAACCTTGAGAGATATTCCGAGGCTGCGGAGTTCTGTGATGATTTCAACGATCCCGGGTTTGACCGGATCGAAAAGAACAAGGAATCCCAAAAACGTCATGCCGGCTTCATGATCTTTTGTGATTTGCGAAGCAGATCCTATATCCCGGTACGCAACGCCTATCGTGCGCAGGCCCTGACTGCTGAGTTCCTCAAAGCGGTGTTGTATTTCTTCGCGAACTCCTGCTATATCCACAACTGTCCCACCCGAATCTTCTGCTGTTGAGCATGCATCAAGCACATTTCGTAACGCCCCTTTCGTAATCATAAGATGTGCGTTACCTTTAGAAACCAGGATGCTCAATCTCTTACGAACAAAGTCATAGGGTTCTTCATCAAGCTTCTGATAGTCTGAAAGGTCAAACTTGCGATAGGAGCGTATAGCTTCATCAATCGGGTTTGTAAATCCCTTCTCGTAAAAAGAATTGAGATAACCAAAGAGCAGGACTTTTTCGCTCTCATTCCCATTTACATCAAGAGCAGACTGCAAATGTACTACCCCTTCTGTTAAAGTGCCGGTCTTATCAGAGCAGAGGACATTCATGCTGCCGAAGTTTTCGATAGAGGCAAGTCGTTTAACGATTACTTTTTTGAGCGCCATGTATTTTGCGCCATGGGCAAGGTTGACGCTGATAATAGCAGGCAGCAGTTGCGGGGTTAATCCAACGGCAAGCGCCAAAGAAAAGAGAAACGAATCCAGGACCGGGCGCGCCAGGTATACATTGACCGCAAAAATGATAATTACCAGCAGCAATGTAACCTCCATGAGGAGGTAGCCGAATTTCCTGACACCGCGCTCAAATTCCGTCTCGGACGGCCTGAGCGCCAGCCGTTCGGAAACCTTGCCGAATTCGGTTCCCTTGCCTGTAAGGACAACTATCGCTTTTGCACTGCCGCTGACTACATGCGTTCCCATAAAAAGAGTATTTGTCCGCTGAGCGAGCGGAGTTTCTTCCGGCAGTATCCCCGGCATTTTATCTTCAGGGTATGTTTCACCTGTAAGTGCAGCTTCATCCACAAAGAGGTCTTTGGATTCGATAATCAGGCAGTCTCCCGGAATAACGTCTCCGGCATTGAGTATGACGATATCTCCGGGCACTATCTCCTCAACAGGGATTTCCTTCATCGCGCCATCGCGTAGTACCTCGGCTTTTATTTGCACGATGGACAGCAATTTACCGACTGCATTTGCCGCTCCGCGTTCCTGCCAGAAACCGAGAAGACCGCTTACCAGGACAATTGTCAGGATGATGCCGGCATTGACATGATCGTGCAGGAAAAATGACAATCCAACTGCAAAGATGAGGATAAGGATGAGCGGGCTCTTAAATTGAGAAAGCAGAAGAGTAAGTGTGTTTGATCTCTTTTTGGGCTTCAGAAGATTAGCGCCATAGCGGATAAGACGCTGCCGTGCTTCATCATTTGTCAGTCCCTGTGGAGTTGTTTGCAGTTGCTGAAGAAGTTCAGCAGCTGGGATGCTCCAAAATGCCGGTTGAGGGTCCAATTTCAGTTGTCTTCCTTAACAGAGTTATATTTAAAAGCTAAAGAATTCCTCGAAGTTCAGGCATATTCTTTATGTCCGGGAATAGGTGATGCTGTCCTTTTGAAATTCTTTAATAATTTCATCCGTCAGAGATGGTCGAAGTTTCGGCAATATTTGATTAAAAGTATTTGTGGTTACCCGATAATCTTGCTTGTTGGCATATTCCTGTTCAAAGGCAAATTGAGCAACTTGTTGAAAGAGGTACTCAATATCCGCAGGCGTAAAGCGGGATGTCATCTTAACAATTATGATTCAGATCAATGTCTTCCGTATGGAGCTTGGACAAGTAATGTTCCAGAATCGTTCTCCTTCCATCTTCGTCCAAACCACCAACCGGTATGATGCAATCGAACCGTCCCGGACGAAGCAGCGCGGTATCCAACTGACGGATATAGTTTGTGGCACACACGAGTAAGACCTTGTTTCCCTGATTTTTAAGTAGAGGAACCTGTTTGAGAAATTCATTGGTAATGGACTTGTCAACCCGTGATCCGATATCCCGGCTTGACGCGATTTCTTCAAACTCGTCAATAAAGATGACTGCTTCTTCAAGGTTTCTTGCCTTTTCCATTACGTTGTGCAAATTAACTCCAATCTGTCCACGCCATCTACCATGAGCATGCTGGGCAATATTTCGATATACCACCAAGACAGGACACCTGCTATTGCTTTAACAAAATGGGTCTTGCCGGTACCCGGAGGTCCGAAGAAATATGATGGTCTTCGGCGGAATTACTCCATGCTTTTTTGAAAGGCTCTCTTCTGTCAGGGGAAGGATAATTCTTCGCTGGACCATCTGCTTTGGAGGCTGAGAATCCGATATGGTGTCCCATATTTCTCTGCTGATGATCTGAGCCCCCATCTCAGACAGGACATCCTGTTTTTCGTAGTCCGTGTATTCCTTAAGGGCCTGGTCCATATTTTCGAGAAAATCGATGCACGCAGTCCGCAACCCGACATCGCGGCCGAGTTTTTCAGACATGAGCCATTTATGCTGCAATATTTTTGCCCAAATGTCAGTGGCAATTTCAGGATCAAATTTTGTGCCGCTAATTTCAAAGATGGTGTTCGCACATTCCTCTGGTGACGGTGTTTCCGGAAAGCTTATATTCATCATTTACCTCTTCTTATTCTTTTTTACCGGGATCGCTGCGCCGGCCCCTACTTCTGAAAGTACTTCCGGACTTTCACCGCAATCTGACGATCGGTCATCTTGTCAACTGTTTCGAGACCTGCGATTCGTCCGCCGAGGTTGTTTTTCTTGAGACGCTTTTTCAGTTCGTCTTTTGCGTCACCGGGACCAAATATCAGAATAGCTTCCGCATCGCGAATACTCGCAATTACGGCATCGTAGTAAATGTTGAGATGTCCCGTTAACGCTCTCTGGCGGCTGTCACTCGCCGGTACTTGTGATGATTCATAGGACCCCTTAAGAGGTGAATCACCGGAACGGCGGAGCTGTTTTTCAGCCTTCGATATTATCAGCCCTATCTCTTCCCCTTTGTCCGTAACAGCCACGACAATAGCCTTCTTATGGTCAATCCACAATCCCACTTTTGTTTTCATCAATTTCTCCTTTAGATATGAGTCAGATACGCTAATTTATTTTCAGTATACTACGTGTGACGGCTTCTGGAAACCCCTTTCCCGTTTCGCCGCTTTTGCATCGGCGATTTGTACATAGTTTAGGTTCGTTCGTGAAAAAGTTGAAATGCGCATCAGACTCATTGGATTCCCGCTTTCAGACTCGTCTGATTCGCCGAGGCGAAAAGACCTGCGGGAATGACAAACAAAACAACCACTCAAGATTGTCATCCTCGGGCTTGACCCGGGGATCCAAGTGTTTTCCAACTTAAATACACAAAAGACCGATAATTTATCCACATTGCACCAGGTACTGATATGCCACGATTTGTCTATTCTTTCGAATTCTGGATTATCCTTTCCACATCTGCCCTTTCAAGAGTCTCTTCCTTCATCAGGGCCTCCGCAAGCGCATCAAGCGTATGCCTTTTCGCTGTCAATATTTCAGTCGCCCGTGATTCAGCCTCGATGATCATTTTCTGGATCTCCTGGTCCATGAGCCAGGCCATCTCCTCACTGTAGCGCTTTGGCAGGGACAGCTCCCTGCCCAGGAACGGATGTTCTTCTCCGCGTCCGAGATTTAACGGGCCGACCCTGTCGCTCATTCCCCACTGCGCCACCATCTTCTCGGCCAATGAAGTTGCTTCTTTCAGGTCGTTCTGTGCGCCGCTGCTGACGTCGTTAAAGACGATCTTTTCCGCAACTCGCCCGGCAAGGTTGATACTTAATCTGTTCATGAGGTAAGTGCGCGGATAATAATGTCTGTCTTCCCCGGGCAGGAGCTGCGTAACACCCATCGCAATCCCTCGGGGAATAATGCTGACCTTGTATATGGGATCGGCTCCCGGCAATTCCCACGCGGTCAGCGTATGACCTGCCTCATGATAGGCCGTTATCCGCTTTTCCACGTCGCTGATGGTCAAGTCCTTCACAGCTCCCATCAGGATATTATCCTCGGCCTCTAAAAAGTCGTGCCGGTCAATCATCTCTTTGTTCTTCCTCAAAGCGACCAGTGCGGCTTCGTTTGTAAGATTCTCAAGGTCAGCGCCTGTCATGCCCGGCGTGCCCCTCGCCAGCGTTTCGAAATCTACATCAGGCGCCAGCTTCTTGCCCCTTACATGGATCTCCAGGATCGCCTTCCGTTCTTTCCAGCCGGGCCTGTCTATCACGACATGCCGGTCGAACCTTCCGGGCCTCAAAAGTGCGGGATCCAGCACATCCGGTCTGTTGGTGGCTGCCATAACAATTACTTCCTCATGAGGATCAAATCCGTCCATTTCACTCAAAAGCTGGTTCAGCGTCTGCTCCCGTTCATCACTTCCGCCTCCAAGACCAGCACCGCGTGTGCGGCCGACAGCATCGATCTCATCTATAAAAATAATACTTGGCTGGGTCGCCTTCGCCTTTTTGAACATATCCCTGACTCGCGAGGCGCCGACTCCTACAAACATCTCGATGAATTCAGAAGCGCTGATGCTGTAAAAAGGCACCGCTGCCTCCCCTGCTGTTGCGCGCGCGAATAGGGTCTTACCGGTTCCAGGAGGCCCGATCAGAAGCACTCCCTTGGGAACTTTTGCCCCGAGTTTCGCGAATCGGGAAGGGTCTTTCAGAAACTCTATCGTCTCCCTCAATTCCATCTTTACATTGTCCATGCCTGCAACGTCTTTAAAGGTTATACTCGGTTTTTTCGTATCGAACAGTTTGGCCTTGCTTGCTCCGAAAGTAAAGAGCCCTCCCGGACCACCCTGGATCTTCTGATTCTTCCTCATGATCAGGAACCAGAAACCGATGATCAGCACCCACGGCAGGATACCGATCAGAATCGTCCATAAATATCCTTGTTCATCAGACTCGATGCTGATAATCACATTCTTTTCCCTCAGTTGGGACAGAAGCCCCTCACCCTGAAAAGAAGGCAGATCGGTCTGAAAGTATTTCACATTTACAGGCTTCTTCACATTCTGTAACGGTATATTCACTTCTTTAACAAATTCGCCGCCCACGTGCAGCTTCTTAATTGAAACGGATTTGATATTGCCCGCGTTCAGTTGCTCCATGAACTGACTGTAATTTATCGCAAATCGTCCAGGAGCACCCGTGTTGAAAAAACTGTTCCATGCATATAAAAATGCAAAAAAAACAAGAAATACAGCAGCGTATCTCCAATATGTACCTGCAATAGTGCTCATCCCGCCTTTTTTATCTTCAGCCATGATTCATACCTTTTTCCCATCCTTTTGGAGACGCATCCTCCAGCTATTTTCTTTTCATTAATGTTTTATCGGAAACCGTATCTTGCTTAAAAAAGGGAGGTCTTAAGTAATATTGTCGCCGCTGTCGGAAAGACGGCCCCTCAGCGCAAACTGGACAAAACTTCCAGCAACCAGCAAAGAGATAAAGACGATGCTGGAACTATCTGCCGCTATAGCCTAAAGATCCGAAGATCAGTGAAGATACGTTCCTGCTATGCTGCCTTTCGAACCAGGGAAATGTGATGCGTCACCAATAACACAAACGCTTAAATCCTGCTCCCTATTTCAGTGCGCTTTTGGGTTGTTTGTCCTTCTTCTCTTTTATATCTTTTGCATGCTTGCTTTCCTTCTGTTTCCTATCCTTGTCTTTGTCCTTTTTGCCGCCTTTGTCTCCCATTGTAAGCCTCCTTTGGTGTCGCCGCTCATATTCTTGCCTTTCGAGGACCCGCGTCCCTCACCATGAATGCTACCAGAAGTATGAGCCGAAGGCAAGGGCAGGAGTAGCAACTGTACAAGAAGGAATCAGAGCGAATTGTTAACCGCAAATAAAAACGCCTCTGTTTCTTTTGGAATTATTGTCTATAGGTCTTGTTCTGCTGGAAGTGTAAAGAAGAACGTTGAGCCTTTTCCGGGTTCCGACTCTACCCAGATTCGCCCTCCATGACGCTCCACAATCTTCTTGCAAATAGTCAGCCCTAACCCCGTGCCTTCATATTCACTTATCGTATGCAAGCGCTGGAAGATCACGAATATTCGTTCGAAGAATTGCGGGTCTATTCCGATTCCATTGTCCTTCACAGAGAAGATCCATTCATCTCCTTTCTGCTGGACTGAAATACTGATTTTCAGAGGCTCATTGCCGCGAAATTTAATAGCGTTGCTTATCAAGTTCTGGAATATGCGGCTTAACTGGGAAGAGTCCGCAATTACCGTCGGCAAGAGATCGTAAGTCAGCTCTGCACCGCTTTCCTCGATTGCCGAACGAAGATTGTTGACAGCCTCCTGCAGCGCAATAGAGCAATTCACAGGACCGAAGTCTTTGCACTTTGTGTCTACCCGTGAATATTCGAGGAGGTCATGAATGAGGCTATCCATTCTTTTGACGCCATCAATAATGAAATCAATAAACTCATCGGCCTTTTCATCGATCTTGCCCCTGTATCGCTTCTCAAGAAGTCTCACAAACCCCGCGATACTGCGCAAAGGTTCCCTAAGGTCATGCGAGGCTGCATATGCAAACTGTCTAAGGTCGGCATTTGAACGAGCCAGTTCATCAGCCGTTCTTTTCAGCGCCTCCTCCGTCCTCTGACGTTTGGTGATGTCACGAAAACTCCAGACCCTTCCGACACTCTTTTCCCCAATCTTCTGAGGTCTTGAATATCTCTCAAAAAATCTTCCGTCCTTGAATTCCAAAACATCGAAACTTTCAGCATCAGGGTCAGAATATAGTTCCCTGACCTTTCTAATAAATTCATCGGGGCTCTTCAGTTGATCCAGTACGAATGCTACTGCTCTATCATCATCGCTTGAGGCTATAATTGAGTCGGGTATCCCCCACAGTTCTGTAAACCTTTTATTAAAGCTCTCGATGTTTCCTTCGTTGCTTACCACAAGGATACCGTCAGCGGTCGATTCGAGTGTTCCGCGCAACAGGGACACGGTCTTTTCCAACTCGACTTGCTTAACTTGCAGTTCATCGATCAAGTGCCGGGTTTCTGACTGTTGCCCCGGCGGGATATTCTTAGACCTTAATTGCTTGTTCACAGGAGGAATAATACGTTTTGGTTTCTTTTGGGCCACACTCTCTCCTCTGTATAGATAAATAGTAGCAAAATATCACTATAATGCAATCTTACAGAGGTCTTTACATGATAATACCCAATGAGGCAGTGAAAGAGTTGACCGCGGAGATACCGGAGGGGCACAGACATATCAGGACCAGCATTATTCTTCAGGACGGGACTGAATTCACATTTCACGAAGCTACAATAGCAAATCTTCAGGGCCTATGTTACTGTCAAAACACACCCTTCCATGAAGATAGCGAGATTAAGCGGCAGAAGACTCGAAAACAGAAAACAAGGATATGCAGAATGGCAATTAATTGAGGATGGGGACAACTGAACCGACCAGGCCGGCAGGTCAACAGGATTTTACCGCAACTGCCTATCTGTAGTTAATGAACTCTATGTGATAGTCAAATTCTTTCCCCTTGAGCATCGCTATGACTAACTGCAGGTCGTCAATCTTCTTTGCCTTCACCCTCACCTGGTCCTTCTGTATCTCCGCCTGCACCTTCATCTTTGCATCTTTTATGATTTTTACAATCTCCTTCGATCTTTCGGTTGATATGCCCTGCTGAAGGGTGACAGCCTGTCTGACTGTATCGCCTGCAGCCTGTTCAATCTTGCCGAAGACCAATGTCTTCAGAGACACATTACGTTTTACCAGTTTGTTCTTGAGGATCTCAATTACATTCTTCAGCTTGTATTCATCGTCGGACAAAATAATAATCTCCGACTTGTTCTTGTCGAGTTCAAGACTGGTCTTACTTCCCTTGAAATCAAACCTCTGCCCTATCTCCTTCACGGCCTGCTGGACAGCATTCGAGACCTCCTGCATATCCACTCTGCTCACGACATCAAAAGAATGTTCATCCGCCATGGCTCGCTCCTTCCATACTATTTAATTAAACTCTCAAAAGAGAATTCATCTTCTCAGATATGAATATCCGCCTTACGAATTGAGTGCAAATGGACTTTCTCATCACTATTGATAGACCGAAAAATGTTCTCAGCGTCTTTTTGGAAGATACCGATATCATCTGCGGTCAGTACCAGACGGAACCTGTTGAATCCTGAACTGTCCCTTTCCTTTCTGCCGTAAATAACCAGTGACTTAAGTATATTCTCTACAGAATCCGGACGGCCAACCTCAACTACATAAATCAGAAGCCTGTTGCCGATGTTGATATGATCATTGATCCGGATGCCGTCCAGCATAATATTCGACCTGCATTCAATGGTTTTGAATACCTCCTCAGGACATCCGCACCCAAGTGTAATCTGAGCAAAGTTTTTTATATCTGCGTCTCTTGACATGATCCTCCTAACCGTTATAAGAGATTGTTTTCAAGCGCGCACTGACGTATCTTTTAATGAAGACTCCGCCTCTCAAACAAGATATGAGATATGAGACGTGAAAACCAGGGGAAGAAATAGAGACATTCCCCCCTTTGCAAGGGGGGGAGGCTATCATTAAAGAAACCTACGCTATCTCTACGAGTTGAATATCAAAGGTCAGGTCTTTGCCGGCCAGAGGGTGGTTGGCATCGAACGAAACAGTCGCATCGGAAACATCTTTCACGGTCACAAAAAGCGTATTCCCGTTTGGGCCGGGTATCTGAAAATTCTGTCCGACTTCGGGGTTCACATCTGAGGGCATACGGGTCCGGTCCACCACCATAACCATCTCCTGGTTATAAGGTCCGTAAGCCTTGTCAGCGGTCAGCACGACGATCTTGGATTCATCGGCGCTCATCCCGACAACCGCCTCATCAAATCCCGCGATCAACCTGCCTCCTCCGAGGGTAAATTCGAGGGGCTCACGGTTCTCTGATGTATCGAATACCGAACCGTCACTTAATCTTCCGGTATAATGCACTTTCACAGTATCACCGGTCTTTGCCTGCCTCATTACTATTCCTTCCTCTTGGTCCTGAAGGACTTCATCCTCTTCTTGCGGGCTTCTCTCTGTTTACGTTTCTCCTTGGTAGAAGGCTTCTCAAAATAACTACGCTTCTTTATCTCCCTGAAAAGCCCTTCCTTCTGGAGCTTGTTCTTAAGTGTCTTTAATGCTTTTTCTATATCGTTTCCAAATACTCTTATCTCCAAGTTCTTCTATCTCCATCCTCTCCCAGTATCCTTTTTCTTTCCAAATCCCCCGCCTCCACCTGGCCTGCCTCCCGGACCGCCGCGTCTTTCCTTCTGCGGTCTTGGTTTTGCCTCACTCACAGTAAGTTTCCTTTCCATGAACGTACTCCCGTTCAGAGCTTCTATCGCTTTCTGGGCATCTTCAGATGTCGCCATCTCGACAAAGCCGAAACCTCTGGGAACTCCGGTATTGATATCGGTAATTATTTTGACCGACTCAACTTCACCGTTTTCTGAAAAAAGCTTCTTGATCTCTTCCTCTGTCGCCTGAAAAGGTAAGTTGCCCACATAAATCTTCTTTTCCATTCCCGATCTCCTGTTTCTGTCAATAATAAGAAACCCCAGTGCCTCTTAAAGTACCTGGGATTGCCACCCGCTTCAAAAGGTCAGCATCATTATAAATAAAAATGACCTCATTTGTAAATTAAATATTTCAGCATTTGCAGAATGAGTCAACGGCCTGCCAATATAATGATTTTCCATAACACGAGAATTTTAGTATAGTGATTAGTATGAACAAAAAGATGACAATTCGGAAATTTCCCGATTTGGAGGCGATCAGTCATCATGCGGCCGGGATCTTTTCGATCCTGTCCGAGGAGGGCATCTCCGCCACCGGCAGATTTGTTGTTGCACTCGCCGGCGGCAATACCCCTCAAAGATTTTACGCTATTCTCGGCTCGGACAGGTACCGGGACAGAATTCGCTGGAAAGAAGTGCATTTCTTCTGGGGCGATGAGCGTTTCGTCCCCCATAATCACAAGGACAGTAATTATCTTCCTGTCTACGAGAGTTTTCTGTCAAGGATCCCTATCAACCATGGCAATATCCACCCCGTCGAAACCGGGACAAACTCGCCTGCTATTTCTTCCGAAATATATGAACGCGAGATGAGAAATTTCTTTCAGCTTAAAGACAACGAGATTCCCCGGTTTGATCTCATAATTCTCGGCATAGGCAAGGACGGTCACACAGCCTCTCTCTTTCCGGGAGACAAAGTTCTGGGGGAGGAAACGCATCTTACCGCCCCTGTTGTAACAGTCGGCACTCTTCATAGCAGAATAACGATTACCCTGCCTGTCATAAACAATGCCCGTAACGTCCTTTTTCTCGTAAGTGGAGAAGAAAAGGCTTCGATACTAAAGAGAGTCATAGATGGCCCCAACCTGTCGTTGCCGGCCTCTTTGGTGTGCCCCCGCAATGGCCGGCTGACCTTTATAGTCGACGAAAAGGCAGGGTCTCTGTTACAGCAGCGCTGAATGAAGAACCCTGCGGAAGAGACCGCAGGGTATCTTAACGTAAGGAATTATTTCTCTATATTCGCTCGCTAACCCCGCGGCAAGCCGACGGGGAATGCACTCGCTATCCGTTTCAGGCCCGTTCGATCCTTATCTTTCCAGCGCCCTTGGCCCGCTTCAAGACAGTTGCGTCTCCTGCGATTTTTCCAACAATATTCACTTCGCTCGCCGGCACCGGGTCCGCTCCCCTGCTTATCGGAGTCGGTCCAAAGAATATTGCCAGAGAATTTCCAGGAGGCCAGTAGCCTATATCCCCGGCCTTGACTTTTGTTGAAGCTGTCTCATCAAGTGGCATCTCGACCGCTATCTCAAAATAGAACTCATCGCCCCATTCTTCCGGCACAGTCTCAACGGGAAGGGCTTCAAACACCGCCCTTGCTGTTTTCGTATCGAAGAGTTCAGCCTCCAGAACAATGTTCCTGATAGTTATCCGGATTCTATTCATTATTGCAGCCTCACCGTTCTGCCGCCTTTTTGAGGTCCGATAAAAAAATCTCTGTAAGAGTCTTCATCCTTTTCACTGGAAGAAGCAGCCCTGACCATTTTGATAAGAAACCTGTGAATGTCTCCCTGCTTATTACATGAACACCATTATCATTATCTTCAAAAAAGAATTCGTGTCTGGCTTTCAGCCCCTCCTTTCTCGCAACCCAAATTATGCGTTCATACGGGACTATCTCCTCTATCAGCAGTTCGACCTCGACGGGGAAGAAAAACGGTCGCAGAGTGCAGCTCAATGACTCTCCTTTTGTCAGACTTTTCTCCTTTGAATATACGCCCCTTAACACCGTATTCCAGTTTACCCAGCAGGTGAGATCCGTAAAGGCGGACCATACCTTTTCCTTTGTAGAGTTAATTAATATGTCTTCCATAATTATCATGGAGCTTAATTATTACCGGCCTGAGATTAGCGCATCTTCGAATGCATCTTTTTAGAAGTTTATCATAATTTTGAGCCCGCTTTTAGTATAATTTCAGAAGTGCCATGGAAAAAATCAGGATAGGTATCAGTTCATGCCTTCTGGGGGAAAGAGTCCGCTACGACGGCGGTCACAAATGGGACCGTTATATAACAGATACACTCGGACAGTATTTTGAATGGATCTCTGTCTGCCCTGAGGTCGAATATGGACTTCCCATTCCGAGAGAACCCATGCATCTGGAGGGAAATCCCGTATCCCCGAGGCTCATCACAAAGAAAACCCGCATAGACCGTACAGAAGGGATGACAAAATGGGTTGCCGCAAAACTCACGGAGCTTGGCGATCTCGACCTTTGCGGCTTTATTTTCAAGAGCAGGTCGCCGAGTTCGGGGATCGGAGGTGTGACTGTATACACTCCGGAAGGAATGCCTTCCAGAAAAGGCGCAGGACTTTTTGGCGGGGCATTTGCCAGGAGGTTTCCACTCATGCCTGTTACAGACGACGGCAGACTGCACGATCCTGCATTGAGAGAGAATTTCGTAGAGAGGGTCTTTGTCTGCAATCGTTGGAGACTTTTAACTGCAAAGAGAACAACTGTCAAAGATCTGGTGGATTTTCACACCGCGCACAAACTTCTCATCATGTCTCACAGCCGGAAGCATTTGAGCATCTTGGGAAGACTTGTTGCAGCGGAAAAGAAATACTCATTGGGGCAACTGTACCCGGAATATATAGAAGTCTTGACAGAAGGCTTAAAACTCATGGCAACTGTAAAAAAGAATACCGATGTCCTGCTGCATATCGCGGGATATTTTAAGCGGCGGCTGGGGCACGATGATAAACTCGAACTCTCTGAGATAATAGAAGACTATCATAAAGGATATGTGCCTCTTGTCGCGCCTTTAGTACTGATAAACCACTATGTCCGAAAATTTGATGACCGGTATCTCAAACATCAAATCTACCTCAATCCCCATCCACTTGAGCTAATGCTGAGAAACCATGTATAACCAGGATATCTTTTCCGGGCTGAACTGAGGATAGAGTATTTTGCTGTCGCCGCGCAGATCATCCTGGCGTGGTAGTTGATAAAAATTTCTGAGCGTATTATTTTATAAACAATGGGATGTACATCAAAACCAATCCAATATCTTTAGGAGGTTATTTTATGCGCGGTGTCTTTAGTATCTTAGTTGGTCTGCTGCTGCTTGCTTTGTCTTTCCAAGGCACATCAATTGCCGAAGACCGGAAGGTCGTTGCAAAGATCGGGAAATAAGACCCTCACCCTGTCCGACATAGACAGGGTAATCAGTTATGCCGATCCGGAAAAGCAGAAGCTGATTAACAGTAATCCCCAGTTTAAGGAAGCTGTCCTGAGACAATATGTTCAGAGCATAGTGGTATCAGACCTTGCCAAGAAAAAAGGCTTTAACAAGAAACCTGAAATAAAGGAATCTCTGAATTTCTATACCGACACTTATCTTGCGAACGAATACATCAAAAGGGAGGTTACAGGTAAAATAGCCCTTTCCGACGACGAGAAAAAGAAATATTACGACACTCATAAGGAAGAATTCGAAGTTCCCGAGACGGTCAAGGTTCGGCATATTCTCATAAGGACGGAACAAAATGCCACAGAGGACAATAAGAAGAAAGCAAAACAGAAGGCGGAAGATATTCTCCGCAGATTAACTTCCGGAGAGGATTTTGCCAAAGTGGCCTCTGAAGTCACTGAGGACCCTTCGACAAAAGCAAGCGGAGGCGATCTGGGATTTTTCCCCCGGGGCAGGATGGTCAAATCCTTTGAGGACGCTGCTTTTTCTCTAAAACCAGGTGAGATAAGCGGCATTGTGGAAAGTCCTTACGGCTATCACATTCTAAAGACTGAGGAGAAAAAACCGGCGCATACTGAATCATACCAGGAAGTCAGTGAGAAGATTCAGCAGAAGCTCTTGCAGGAGAAATCGAAAACCAGGATCAACGAATTTATGGAAAAAGCCACGAAGGATGCAGGAGTGGAAATATACCCGGCGGCACTGACAGGAGAAACAACAAAATAAGTCTCTTTTATTGAAACATCGATTAAAAAAGCGGGTTTTTAACCCGCTTTTTTAATCATAAGAGTTCACGTATCCCAGCAAGGACATCTTTCATTTTTTTGCGGCTTCTCTGATAAGCGACTGCCCTATCACGTTCCTCTGGATCTGGTTTGTGCCTTCATATATCTGAAGGATCTTGGCGTCCCGCATCATCTTTTCAACAGGATATTCCCTCATATATCCGGAACCACCCATGACCTGGACCGCATTTGTGGTCACCCGCATTGCAACATCTGTTGCATAGACCTTTGCCATAGCCGATTCCTTCGTGAAGTCCTTTGCTCCGCTGTCGGCAAACCTTGCCACTGCATAGACCAGGGCCCTTGCAGCTTCAATCTCGGTAGCCATGTCTGCAAGCATATGCTGGACCGCCTGAAAACTTATTATCGGATGTCCGAACTGTACGCGCTGTCGTGCAAATTTCAATGCCTCTTCAAACGCCCCTTGCGCGACCCCTACGCCCTGAGCGCCGACGCCGGCCCTTGCGTTGTCCAGAGTCTTCATCGCGATGATAAAACCCATGCCTTCCCTCGCGATAATATTTCCTTTCGGAATGCGGCAGTTGTCGAAAATAAGCTCACTTGTAGAAGACGCCCTGATTCCCATCTTCTTCTCTTTCTTGCCGAAACTAAAACCCGGCGTCCCCTTTTCGACAACAAAAGCCGATGCGCCCCTGGCGCCTTTTGACTTATCCGTCATGGCGATAATCGTATATATCTCGGCTTCACCGCCGTTTGTAATCCACTGCTTCGTACCGTTCAGGACGTACTCATTACCGTCAAGCTTTGCAGTTGTCTGTATGCCGGCGGCATCGCTTCCTGCATTGGCCTCGGTCAGGCCGAAAGCAACAAGTCTCTTCCCGGCAGTGATGTCAGGCAGATACTTCTTTTTCTGGTCATCGGTGCCGAAGAGCAGCACGGGATAGGTTCCGAGTGCATTTGCAGCAAAGGTCGTAGCCACAGCCAGGCAGGCGCGGGAAAGCTCCTCCACTGCCAGACACAGTTCAAGGCACCCCTTTCCAAGTCCTCCGTATTCCTCCGGGATGAAAAGCCCGAAAAGGTCGGACTGGGCAAGAACTTCCATGATCTCCCATGGGAACCTCTCTTCCTTCATCAAGTTCCGCCCTCACAGGAACAACCTTCTCTTCGGCTATCTGTCTCACAAGGTCTCTTATCATGACCTGATCTTCGCTCAAAAAATAATCCATTCTCTATCCTCCGATCACAAAATTTTAATCTATTTCCTGCATGCAAGGTCGAACGTGTGGATGATAAAACCCTGACTGTGAATTTTAACAGAAAAGGAGACTATTTGAAAATGCTGTGACCAAAAACATTGCTTTGCTGTCGCATATCGGCATGTGATTACAGATGCATCGAAGAACAAACAATCATTCCCCGTGAATGGGCGCGTCAGGAAGGCCTCTCTACGTCAGCCGGTCAATGATATTGAACCATCCAGTATCTTTAACCCTGTTACTGCTGAATCCGGCACTTTCATTATCCACATTATCCTGGCCTTCAGCATTGAATCCATCCATTGGACATCCATGGTGTCTCCTATCGACAGGAAAGGAGGGCCGGCTATCTTGACGGTAAGACCGTTTCTGGAAATATTGAGCGTGCTTGCATCGAGGGTTTGTGCCGTTATAAGAGAAGGAGACATTCGACTGTCTTGTCTATGCGGTCTTCATTCCTCTTTTCGAGTCCATGCTTCCCGCTGTAGACAATCCCGCAATAAGGACATGGTTTAAAGGCCTCTGCCGAGGCGCTGTAGGAATCCTTCAGGCATGAAGGACATGTGAGCCGCAACATCAACTTGTCTCCGCAAGTCCAACTTTAACAATTCTAAGGGTTGTTAACATATCTCGCACATATATATAAATACTAAATAACAGAACATTTTGCAACTAATTAAAGGTTTGAGCCGAAGCATCAAAGGTTCTAAAGATATCTAATACTTTTGTTGCACTTTCAGAAGGTCCCCGGCCACAGCCGGTGGGTATAGAGGGCAAGCTGAAGTCTGTCGGTAACGCCCACTTTCTTGTATATACGATTGCAATGGGACTTGACCGTCTGTTCGCTTATGTCAAGCTTCTGGGCGATTTCCTTGTTTCTGTAACCGTGGCAGATAAGGCCGACTATCTCTCTTTCTCTTCTTCGTAAGGTCGATGCCCTTCTCCTCATGGTTAATGCGGCAGAGGATGTTCTTGATGATCTTGCGGTCCAGCCATAGTTCTCCTGCATGAGCAACCCTTATTGCTTCCTTTAATATCTTGGAATCCGCATCTGATGACAGGATGCCGTATACACCTTTCATAATCATGTCCGGTATTTTCCGCTCGGACTCCGGCGTCCAGGAACTGTCCCCGATCAGGAGAATTTTGACCCTGTTGTTCAGGGCTGTTTCGGGCAAAGTACGGAATATCTTATGATCAACAAGCACAAGGTCGGGCTCAAGCTTCAGGATTTCCTCAACATCGCCCCCCTCATCAAAAATGCCGATGATTTCAACGCCTTCATCATCCTTCAGGAGTCTTTTGATTCCCTCGCCCAGAAGATAGCTGTGGCAGCCTATGACAATCCTTATCTTCATTCCTCAAAATAGGTGGCAGATGCGGTCTCAGACTCCCAGACAGTTACGCCCGAGAGATGAACGTTGTCGTCGGTGATCTTCTTCTTCAGGGAATCATAAATCCATTTGGCTATGTTCTCCGACGACGGGTTCTTCTCCGTAAACGGAAAGATATCATTCAGAAAACTGTGATCAAGCGGGCGTTACGACCTCATCAGTCATCTTCTTGAGGTCCCTGAAATCCAGTCCTATATCAATTTCATTCAGCTTATCTGCAAGCACATAGACCTGCACCTTCCAGTTATGCCCGTGGAGCTTTTCACATCCGCCTTTATATCCACGCAGCTGGTGGGCCGACGCAAAACTCGTCTCTATCATTAATTCAAACATATCTTAGTACATCTTCTTTTTGAAGACGGATATATAAGGAAGGTTTCTGAATTTATTATCGTAGTCAAGCCCGTAACCGACAACAAACTCATTGGGAATGACAAACCCGACATAGTCCAGCGGAACGTCCGTCAACCTTCTCTCCTTCTTGTCCAGAAACGAGCAAATCTTAAGGCTCTTCGGGGTTCTTGAGAGGATGCGCTCCCTGATCTGGTTGAGCGTAACGCCGGTATCCACGATATCCTCAATCAGCAGCACGTGTCTGTCGGAGATATCGCCCTTGACATCGTAATGGATCTTGATCTCACCTGACGTCTCGGTCTTCACATAACTTGATGCAATAATAAAATCCAGGGTCATGGGGATGTCCACATGCCTTACAATGTCCGAAAAAAACATAAAGGCACCTTTAAGAATGCCTACAGCCAGGAGGTCTTTACCGTTGTAGTCCTCGGATATCCTCGCAGCGAGTTGCTTAACCTTCGCCTGTATCTGCTCCTCCGAGAAAAGGGGTCTGCCAGTTATCATCGGGCCGCTCCTTTGTTTTTATTGTAATGTAACATTTTTCTCTTAAAATTTAAATACTTGAATTATTCCGCGCCCCATTTTCCCAGGGCTTATTAGTATGCTATTCTATCACCATGCTATTAATCGTTCATGGCGGCGCCGGGTCAAGAAAACCCTCGGGGAAGTCTTTGAAGAAGCTCACAGATGCCCTTTCATCGGGATATGAGATCCTGAAAGCGAAAGGCACGGCCCTCGATGCCGTCACGGAATCGATCCGGGTGCTTGAAGACTCGGGTCTTTTCGATGCGGGCATCGGCGGAAACCTTCAGGCGGACGGCGTCAGGCGTCTTGACGCCTCCATAATCGAAGGGAAACATTTGCAGGCCGGTTCTGTCATCGGACTTGAGGGGATACGAAACCCTGTCCTGGCGGCAAGAATTGTTATGAACTCTCCCCATGTCATGCTGACCAATACAGGCGCTTATCGGCTTGCCATAGGCAACGGTCTACCCCTTCTCCCTGCGCCTGACCGTCGTCTGGTAGAGAAGATAAAGAAAAAAATGCAGAAACAGAAAGAATTCATGAAAATATATGAGCAGTATTTCTCAACTGTCGGCGCTGTGGCCATCGACGGACGCGGGGATGTTGCAGCAGGCGCGTCGACAGGCGGCATATCAAAGATGCTCCCCGGAAGGGTCGGCGATACACCGATAATCGGGGCAGGAGTATATGCCGATAACTCACTCGGCGCTGTTTCATGCACCGGAATGGGAGAATACATCATAAGGCTTTCTCTTGCCAAAGAAGTATGCATGAACCTGAAAACCATGACTCCCTTGAAGGCAGTCCGCTCATCGTTGAAAAGGCTTAAGGTCTTGGGTGGTGCAGCCGGGGTAATCGTCCTGAACCGCAAAGGCGGCTCCGCTTTATTGCATACAACGCCATACATGGCCGCTGGTTTTGCGAACAGAAAGGGTGTATTTGTTCAGGACGGGACGCAGAATACAACCTTCAGGTCATAACCCTCGACAAGCACGTTGAACAGACACCGGGGCCGCGTCGACGATGACAATTAGAGGACTTGATGATTTGACGATAAAGACTCTGAAAGAAAAAGCTAAACAGGAAGGCACAAGCGTTAATGCAGTTTTAGTTAAACTGATCCAGGAAGAGTTGGGGCTCAAAAAGAAAAGACGGACTGTTATACATAACGATTTGGACCATCTCGCCGGGACATGGAATGATAGAGATTATAAAGAGTTCATGAAAAGAGTGGAGGGTTTTGAGAAAATAGATAAAAATTTGTGGAAATGAAATGTTCGTTTGCCGTTTGGTTCTCACAGTACTCTGTACGAATTACGATCCTCAACATGATGAGGAGTAGAATTGGGAAACGTCATTCAGCTTTGTCCAGTGTCAAGGGCAGACCCCCACTTCTTTCTCACTTCAAAAATCCAAGGGGAAGTAGCACGGGAGGAAAGTTGTTCAGCATATTTCAGCAGCGAATATTGAAAGGCGAACCCATGGCTATTGATTGAATCTAATAATGAGGTCTCTAAATTGTTCATGTCTTCTTGCCTTTGATTATAGTTATTCCTTCAAGTCGCTATTAGCGATAATAACTTACACTATTTTGAACATTTTGAGAAGTACGTATTTCAGGAAGCACACCTCAATGTTTCAAAAAAGGAGGAAGGACTAAGGCGGCTACAAGACTGAGTAATATCATTGCAACAAAAATGACAGCGATTACAATTGCCTCCCTTTTAAAATTCATTTCTGCTTTCTCACCTCCGGCCCATATTTCCGATTGCACTATGCACCGGCATTTCAGTGTAAGACTGTAAGACTGAATCAATCTCCTCTCGCGCTATTCCTGCATCTGGACGGGGGGCGGTACCCATTTTTCTTTCAAGGCGGTTTTGTCCGGCCAATACATCCGCAGCATTATGCTGTAATTGGCTGCGTCTGGGTGTGCCGTGTCCGGTACCGGGGTGGGGAGCCAAAATCCTACCTTTCCGGTATCAGCCGGCTCGTCCGGTTGGAGCAATATGTCCACGGCAGTCTGATGGTAGATCACCTGGTCCGTGCTGTGGATGGCGTACCGGCAGATGGGGTTATCGACCAAGTAGCCATCCTTGTCATAAACAGTGACCGACCAGAATGCGTTCACCGGCGGCACCGGGTCGAAATGGATGACGTATTTCTGGGAACTATTGAGTTGGACCGGCTCCCCGTTCACTATCGCAAAATTCGTGGCGGGATAGAAGCCGTCTTTTGGAAGGTTCGCACCGGGCGCCCCCCACGCGACCGCAGCGCGGCTCAGATAGTCTGTGCCATAGGTGCCGATATCGGAGACGGTCACCCTCCACCCATTTACCATGTCTCCCAGATTCTGAAATTGCTCGCTCATCACAAGGACTGCGATTTGCGGGGCTGTATTGATATTCACCACCATGTCCGCCGGAGGGTTGAATGGAGCGCCTGGCACAAATCCGATCGTCTTGAATTTTTTGAGCGCCGGCATGTCCCGATGAGCAGCGGGATTATCCTGCATGAGATCGGAAAGCATCTGGAAAAACTCAACTCCCGTCAGCTGAGCAACTAGGTCGGGAGGAGTCGGCGTAGAGTTTGACGGAGATCCTCCGCTGGAAGGAGTTGGAGACTTCCCGGCCAGCCACTCGCTTAGAGGAGTGAGAGTGTACTGCTGCTGAATGTTATGCACGTCCGAATAGTCAATCGGTGAACAAGTTCCTCCCGGTGGGACATCCGTATTCACTTGGGTGCGGCCGATGATCCAGACCAAGTTGGTCGGGGATTTGATTACCTTGATGTGCCGCGGCAGGTGCCCCTTCCAGTCCGGCCCCACTATCGCAAAGTCCTTGGCGGACGAGCCGGTGGTCCGCGTGCCGGGGGCGGCAAACGTATTGGTCCAGGCGTCCATTATCTGCATCACGTAATAAAGACCGCTCGTGTCCGGCACATGCAGGATGAGGGGCTCGGCTCTCAGATCCAGAAAGGCTTCTGAGTAAAGCGTGTCGTTGTTTGAGCGCTTGACGCTCGTATCGTCGGGCCCCAGCAGCCGAGCGGTGTGTTTGAATTGGTTCATGCCATCCAGCTGCCCGGACTCCAGCATTACCTGGCGCGTGAATTCCGTCAGTACCAGCGAGTAGCCGTAGATGTAGGCATCGATGGCAGTCTCCAAGGTCTCCAGTGGGGTGGGTTTGGCGGGGGTATGTCTCGCCACTTTATTTTCGATGGACCTTTCCGGCACGATAGGGGTGTTAAACGCTTCTCTGTCGATATTCTCCAGAATTTTCACAGCGTCATCGCCGGCGGCTGACACGCGTCCAAATTGAATAAATACCGTGACGCAAACTGCGATGATTGCCATCACATACCTTTTATTCCACATCTTGCTACCTCCCTCCTTGCAATGAACATAGGTCCGAAAAATGCGGACATCTTATCTCTCACTGTAGCAGAATTTGCAGCAGAAAGCATCACAATTTTACATCGCCTTCGCCCTGAATTGCGCACGGTCGGTATAGGGGACGTTGGATCTCAGCGTGCTTTCTGCACTTCAATAGAAAATCTACAACGCACAGTTTCGACCGGCATTCCTCATTTCTGAGATAGTTGTTACGGCGTTGGCTTTCAGGTGTCACAAACAATTCGGCATGACGGGTTGTCAAAGAGTCTACATATTTGACCGCAACAGTAATAAAAACAGGGAATCGGACAGTATAGTTGTATAGACCCGCCGAATGAAAAACCCTGCGGCAGAAACCGCAGGGTATCTTAACGCAAGGAATTGCTTTTTTATATTCGCTCGCTAACCTCGCGGCAAGCCGACGGGGAATGCACTCGCTATCCGTTTCAGATGACCTTCCAGTATCAGTTAAGCTGTTTTCACTTCTTTCTTATCAGGCATTTTTTAACCCTGATATTTACCATTTCTCCCAGTGAATATTTTCAGGTTTGTATTTGTCTTTTGGTTTATCTGTTCCCGTGGGATGTCCGACAGGGATAACATTCAGCGGAATGATGTCTTGCGGGATATTCAGAGCTTTTCTTGCAACATCCATCCTGTCTTTATACGGATATGCAGCAGTCCAAACCGCACCTAATCCCAAGGCTTCGGCAGCCAACAATATATTCTCGCTTGCGCAGGTGCTGTCAATAACCGCCAATTCCAGACTTTTTTCATGTGCCTTTTCCGGTATGGCACAAACAATAATCGCAGCTCCTGCTTTGTCTAACATTTTGGCATACGGCAATCCTGCAGCAAGGGTGTCAAGGGTTTTCCGATCGGTGACAACAACAAATGCCCAGGGCTGCTTGTTCACAGCAGTCGGCGCTGCCATACCTGCCCTTATGATTTTATCCAACGCATCCTTACTTACACTCTGTCCGGTAAAACTGCGCACACTTTTGCGGTTATGAATAACAGAAAGAGCATCTGACATTTTTTCCTCCTTTTCTGCGAAAGCAATCTATCACGTATCTTCACAAATTCACCTTGTCTCACAGAACCATTCAAGGGTCTTTTTATCGCAGTAGATTCTGTATCTCTTTTGATCATCTGCTTTGACTATAAAGAATCTCTTTCTCGCCTTATCAGACAGACCTTCCTCGATCCACATGTCCAGGATTTCAGCGACATTGAGTTTCTCGCCGTTGATGAAAAAAGACAAGCGGTCTTTCATCTCCCTGATATCCTGAATAAGCTATAACCTTAATCTTTTTATAGGCCATTACACCTTCAATAACAGCCGCCACCTGATGCAAGAAATAATATGGCTTTTGGCTTCAAATAATATCTCCGGGATCGACAAAACGTATACTTTCGTCTTCGTCGATAGTCTTCCACGTGAGGGATTCTCTCCGTATTGTTTTGGGGATGAAAGCTACTGACAGATGAATGTGTGCGGGGACCACGGAGCTCCTTGTACCGGCCATAGTTGCAAACACAGTCCCCTCGCGTATGAATTTGCCTTCACAGAAATACTCAGCAGGCTGAAGATGACCGTAGATTGTGAACAATTGCGAACCTCTGTCATAGATTTCATGGGCCGCAAAAAAAGTATATCCGAGAAAATCCTTTATACTTCTAACAACCGTACCGTCAAATATTATAGGGACCTTCGTGCCTTCGTTCAAAGCCCTGACCGTCCCGTCGTCTGCAGCATATCTCTGCAAATCAAGCCCGTTATGCCGATGCGTGCGAAATCCCCTGTCTCCCCACCATTTATTATTTGAGAGAAACAGCATGCCGGGCTCGAATACCCATTTGCCGAAGCTGAGAGTATTTAGCCGGACAAAATGTTCAGTAAAGTGAGATTTAGTCAGATTCACGCTACCACTGTTCATCGGAATTGTGAAGGGCCAGAAGGTTTCCTGGGGGCTGATGTATATTTAGTCCAAGGGTATGATAAACTTCTGCCATATTATTTTACCTCCATAATGTAAGAGTAAGCTTTTTTGCAGATATTTAAAGAAAGAGTATCACGAATTATGGCCCGTCGCAATTGATTTCAGCACTTATGGAATCTGCACGCGCAGACATGGCTGTCCCAAAGTATTTCGGTAATGAAGCGATATGGGTCGATTTCTGGAGCAAAAACCACGGGTAATCTCGATGAGGCTGAAGACGAAGCGGAAGCCTCACATCTGATAGATGTGATGACATTGAAATGATAAATAAACTCTTGCATGTGCAGAAAGGCAGTTTTTTTGCTTCAGAAATCGACCCATATCGCTCATCAGGCGATCTGAAATATTGATTTGCACAGGCTGGCAAACACATGGAAAAGCTCCTGTATCATTCTCAAGCCTCCGCAAAAATAATATAATGGAATGAGGGTAGCCTCCATGAAAGAAAGACTTGTCAGGCAGCTTTAACTTCTGTTTATGAATCAAAGGATGGTACTACAGTATGCAAGATACTATGACAATAGCAACGGAAAGCGGCTTCGAAATCCACGTCGCTAAAAGTATCCTTGACGGTATAGCTGAAATAATACTCAGGGTCAATGGCCACAGGAATTGCCTGCTGCATTGGGGCCTGCGCACCAGTCCCTTCACGCCCTGGCTGGTCCCGCCGCGGGCGAGCCAGCCTGAAGGGAGCAAGCTATTTGACCATTCTGCTGTCCGGACTCCATTTATGCTTCAGCACGACCACGAAGAAATAATTTTCAAGATTGATCTCTCCATGAAATTTCTTCTTCTTGAATTCGTCCTCTTCTTTCCGAAGGAAAACCACTGGGACAATAACCGAGGGACGCAATTACAGGATCGAAATTCCATCGAAAGAAATACCGATGTCGGGTCAGCTGACTTTGGGCGGGGCAGGACTTGATAGCTTAGCCGAAGAAATCATCGAAAAGGAGATGGGCCGCAATTCATGGACTCTCATGCACCGCTTCAATCTCTGTTTCGACCTGCTGGATAAAGTGAATACTGAATGACATTGAAGGAATGGCGTTAATCTTCGTCTGGTTGCGGTTTCTCAGCCCTCCGGCAACTGGACTGGCAGAGAAACTACAACACCCAACCCAGGGAACTGGGACATTCCATAGACCGGCTTACGCTGAAGCTGGCCGACCGATATACCAAGGCAGAGGGTGAACGCGAAATAATCAGGTTGATCATGTCTACCCTCGGGCGGGGAAGCAATGCGCAGAAAGTGCGGGATGAGGTGCTGAATATTATGCACCGTCACAATATCAAAGAAGTCTCAGGCCATTTCATGGAAGAGTGGCACCAGAAACTGCACAACAACACTACGCCGGATGACTTGGTCATCTGCGGGGCCTATCTGGAATTTCTCAGGAGCAATGGCAATCTCTTCAGGTTCTATCAGAAGCTTGAAGAAGGCGGGGTAACAAAGGAGCGTCTTGAGAGTTTCGAGCGTCCTATCAGATCTAATCCGGATTTTGTCCCTTACCTGAAGGATGCACTGATTCACGATTTCGAACATTTTCTTGGCATTCTGAAGGAGGTCCACGCGGGCGCAGACCTCGGGATATCTATACAGGCTGCACGGCGGCTTTTCGACGGAGAGATGCACGGCCTCATGGATTTCATCTGGTCGCACCAGAATGACAGGGATGTCGGCCCTCTCTTAAGGAAAATTACGCAGTCACGTCAGCTCCTGGCAAACCGCTTCGGAGGTCCGTCCTGCGATGTGCGAGACATCCTCTTTCTCGACATCGCGCTTGAGGATTTTCTGCGAATTGTGATTGAACGGAGTTTCGGACAGCAATTGACCGGGGAGCAGTTGGTGGATTGGATAGATCTCATTCTTCAAAACCTTTCTCTTTCCGGAAAAGATATAGAGTTGCAGCATAGCCTTGCCCATTGGAAACGTTTGGAGGGCCTGCCGCATTTTCAGAGAGAGTGGTCTTTGCATTCGGAATCCGTGCTCGAACGCATCAGGCGGGCAATAGGCTCGTTGATCGACCGTTTTCAGAATCTCATCCAGCCAAAGGCAGAATTTCTCGGAAGCGCATTTCATGCCGATTCCTGGACGATAAATCTCTTCAGTGAAGAAGTGCTCCGTGGCAGACCGGCCTTCGTGCTTTCAACACTTCTGCGTTACCTGGACCCGGTTCTTCGTAAGAGCGCCGACCTCGGCAACTGGCAGGTGATCAGCAGGGGGCAAGGAACAGGAGAACTGGAAACAGTCGATAGCCTGAAGTCAGTTCAGGGGAGACATTTTGAGCGTACGGTTGTCATTGTCGCGACAAAGATAAGCGGAGATGAAGAGATACCTCATGGAGTGGCTGCGATCATTACGCCATCGGACATAGACGCCCTCTCCCATCTGGCGATCCGCGCGAGGAATGCCGGAGTTCTATTCGCTGTCTGTTACGACCCCGATACTATTGCGGAATTAAAAGCCTTGAATGGACGGCTCATAAAACTGGAAGTGGACAGTGCCGGCAGTGTCATTTTTGAAGAGAGCTCATCTGCGCAAGAGATTGAACAGAAACACCCTATAGGATTTAAGGCTGCTTTACCTCCTGCCGGTTTTTCCGCCTATGCAGTCTCCATGACGGATTTCACCGAGAAAAACGTCGGATACAAGTCGAACAAGCTTTGGAAGCTCCGGGGAAAATTACCGGACTGGATAGTTCTTCCAGCCTCGGTTGCTCTGCCTTTTGGTGTCTTCGAAAAGACACTCGCCGAAAAAAATAATGCCGGGGTGGCAAAGAAACATGATGAATTGATCGGGCAGGTGGAGAAAGTTGCGGAAGACAAAAAGTCAGAGGTGCTTTCCGACATTCGGGAGACTATTATGCGCCTTAATGCGCCGGATGAACTTATCACCGCGCTTCGCAGGGCAATGGCCGGGGAAGGACTTGAATGGCCTCCGGACTGGAATGATGCATGGACGTGCATCAAGAAAGTATGGGCGTCGAAATGGAACGAAAGGGCATGTCTCAGCAGGGAGGCAAACGGGATTCCTCATAATACTCTTCTTATGTCGGTTCTCATTCAGAAGGTTGTTGAATCGGAATATGGTTTTGTAATCCATACTGTCAACCCGTTCACAGGGACAAAAGACGAGGTCTACGCCGAAGTGGTTTTAGGGACTCGGAGAGACGCTTGCCGCCAATTACCCGGGAAGGGCGCTCAGCTTTGCCTTCAGTAAGGGAGGAAGAGAAGTCCGCCTTCTCTCGTTTCCGAGCAAGAGTATCGGCATATACGGAGGCGGCCTGATATTCCGTTCCGATTCTAACGGGGAAGACCTTGCAGGTTATGCAGGCGCAGGTCTTTATGACAGTTTTGTTACGCCCGCGCCACGCAGGGTTTCACTCGACTACTCCGCAGAACCCTTGGTATGGGACGACGAGTTCCGGCAGGAATTGCTCGTCTCCATCGGCAATATCGCAGAGGTAATCGAAGACTCCGTGCAATCCCCGCAGGATATAGAGGGAGCATATTCGAAGGGCCGTTATTTCGTGGTCCAGACCCGTCCCCAGGTAGGCCTGGACAATGGCTAAGAAGATACGTGTCCGCATAGGAAATCAGACCTCTGCCTCTGCTTCACTCGTGATGCAGCCTTTCGAATATGCGGCAGCTCATGGTTTCGACGCCTTCGAATGGTTCCCGGACAAAAAAAAATCAGGTGAAGGCTGGACTGAAGACGGGATATCAAAAGAAGCGAGAAGAGTAATCAAAGAGACTGCGCAGGCAAAAGACATCTCCCTCTCGGTGCATGCTCCTTTGCCTTCAAATCCGCTGAAAACCCCGGCAAAGGAATCCTTTGCAAAAGGCCTGGAATTCGCTCTGGATGTCGGCGCCTCACTCTTTAACATACACTTCGATCTGGGCAGTGGAATCAAGGCCTATGCAGAATCGATTTTACCCCTGATAGAAATCCTGTCTCAGAGTGAACTCAGACTTTCGCTCGAAAATACGCTTGAAACCACCCCGGAAGATTTCAATGCGCTATTCAGGCATATCAGGGATTTGCCTCTCACTGATATTTCTTCCGTTGGGATGTGCCTGGATATCGGCCACGCCAATCTCTGCCGGCAGACGAGAAATGATTACCTGAAATATGTAGATCTGCTTGAACCCCATGTGCCGATTATCCATCTGCATATGCATGAAAACTACGGAGATTTCGACAGTCACCTCACTGTATTTACCGGGCCTTCAGCCAGAAACACTGCCGGCATAGAGGGACTTGTGAAGCGGCTGAAGGACAGGGAGTTTTCAGGGAATATCATACTTGAACAATGGCCTCAGCCCCCGGAATTATTGGACAATGCCCGCAAGAGTCTTATCAAAATGATCGGGGACTCTTCCGAAGTCCGGGAAGAACATGTGGATCTTGCGGATGAAATTGCCTGTATCGCATAAGAACCCTCGCGCCGGGATGCTAATCTATAACCTTTTTCCTCTCCTCGCGGGAAGATTATCGGAATGGGAAAAGCATCTTTCGAGGGCGGCAGAAATGGGCTTCACGTGGATCTTTGTGAATCCGATACAACTCCCAGGATCATCGGGAAGCATATACTCAATAAGAGATTATTTCAGTTTTAACCCTCTCCTTATAGATCAGGAAAGCCGACAGTCTTCGCAGGAACAGGTGAAGGCAATTACAAAGACCGCGGAAAGGCTCGGCCTCAAGATGATGGTAGACCTCGTCATAAACCACTGCGCAGCCGATTCGGAACTGCTCAAAACGCATCCCGGATGGTTTGTCCGCGAACCTAACGGCCAGGTTTCCCATCCCTTTGCTTATGAAAACGGGAAGAAGGTTGTCTGGAAGGACCTTGCGAAATTCGATCACAGGACCACAAAAGACAAGGAGGGCATCTTCCGGTTTTTCCTTGGTGTAATAAAATTTCTGGCCGGGCTCGGCTTCAAGGGGTTCCGGTGTGATGCCGCCTACCAGATCCCCGGAAGCCTATGGGAAAGGCTGATACGGGAGGCGAAGAAGATATATCCGGACCTTATGTTCTTTGCCGAAACATTGGGTACCACACCGGACCTGACCAGTAAGACAGCGTCCTCGGGCTTCGACTATATTTTCAACAGTTCGAAGTGGTGGGATTTTGAGAGCAAATGGCTCATGCAGCAGTACAACCTCACAAGAGAAGTGTCTCCTTCCATCAGCTTTCCGGAAAGCCACGATACTGCAAGGCTTTGCGAGGAGGTCAACGGTAACATCGACGGGTTGAAACAGAAATATCTCTTTTCGGCTTTCTTCTCAGCCGGCGTCATGATGCCCATGGGGTTCGAATTCGGATTTCGCAAAAGACTGCATGTTGTGAATACCAGACCGGAAGACTGGGAAGAGACAGGCATCGACCTCACGTCATTCATTTCTGCTGTGAACAGGATCAAGTCGGGAAATGCAATCTTCCAGGAAGATGCTCCGGCGGAAATATCTGCACAACCCGAACAGCCAGGGTTCTTTTCATGTGGAAAGCTTCATCCCGCACCAGTGATGAATGCCTGCTTATTCTTAATAAGGACATCCTCAACAAACAGCATTTTCACGAGGAAGACCTCAAGGAATGTCTTCAGGCAGGAGCACCGCTCGTCGATATCTCACCTGAATATCCCATGGATTATATTCCCGCGCCCTTTTCTTACGATTTGCAGCCCGGACAGGGCATCGTTTTAATAACGTCAAGAGATGCGATTCGGGAAGGATGAGGCCTGCCCGGAGGTTGTCTACATAGGTGTTATGTGTATGAAGAAATGAAGTTCTCCGGTTACAATGTTAGAACTTTTACAGAAGATATTCCGCGATGTTGATCTTATATTTGTTGGGGTCAAGCGTCTTTACGATCGAACGGTAGTATTTGCCTATCTCATTTCTTTCTGTGAGATTTACGACCGGTCCGTTCACTCTTTCGCCCTTCTTGTCAATGATAATAAGCACGCGCGGTCTGTCCGCGAAAACGGCATCGCTCTCATAAACAAGTCCGAGTTCCCTTGAATCGAGCATGACAAGAGTGCCTATTGGGAACACGCCTACCATATTGATAAAGAATTTAAAGAGAAGCGGATCAAGCTGTGTGCCGGCTCGTTCCATCATCACACTGAGTGCCTTGTCTGGGGGAAGGGGGATCCTTGAATACACCCTGGACGAGGTCATGGCATCGTACTGGTCGACAAGACTCACGATCTTCGAATAAAAATCAAGCTCTGTATATTTTCTTACCTTCGGGTAACCTGAAAGGTTATAGTTCATATGATGTTCAAAGGCGACAATTGCAGAGCGTATGGCGACCATGTCCAATCCCCTCAGCCTCAATATCGCCTTGACACCCCAGACAGGATGTTTCTTTATGAGTTTCCATTCATCTTCGTTAAAATTTGTGGATTTGTTCAGCACTTCATTCGGGATCTCCACCTTTCCTATATCATGAAACAGCGCAACGACTCCGAGATCGGTAAGCACCTTCTTGCTCAGGCCGAGTCTTTGTCCAAGAGCAATAGTCAATATGCTGACATTCACTGAATGGTGATAGGTATATTCGTCGTAATCCTTTATGGCCGTCATGCTGAGGAGGAGTTTTTCTTCCTCAATTATCTGATCGACCATGGTTTCAATGATCCTTTTCGCCTTCTTGATATTGACTTTCTCTCCGGTCTTGATCTTGTTTATCACACCTTTTGTATAAGAGACAGCATTAAAGTAGGACTTTTTGATCGCCTTTCTTACGTCAACCTCTCCACTGTCAAGTACCTTCTTCAGTTTTTCGACGCCGATGTTATCGGCACCTGAGAGCGTATTCTCAATTACATCATACGGCGTATCGGAAAAACCGGCAGCCACGTATCCCTTCAGGAAGAGTTGAACATCTTCAGGCCTCAGAACGTCCCTGAAAATAATCGCGCCGAGTTCCCTCTTCTTGAATTCTCTGACAAGGAAATCAAAATTCAGAAGATACTCAAGTGAGTACCGGATGCGGACATCGTTCAGGTAAAAGAATTCCCCTACAAGCCCCAGCGATATTCCAGGTTCCATTTTTATCAGAGGGTTTATCATAAGCAGAAACCTGTCGATTGCCGAGATTACGGCAATATTGTTCTGTTCATGGATCTGGGCCGTCCTTAGTACGACGGAAAGCAGGTTCACCAGGTCCTGCGAACCCCGATGGGCTTCTCTCTCTTCCTTATCGCTCATGTATCAGCTTCCTTAAGGCCCCGTTCGCGAACTCCCGCAGGAGTTTATTTCCTGAGTCTTTGAATTTCTCGAGAACGGGGATGGCGTCCTTATTGCCCGACAGACCAAGTGCATGGGCTGCACACGCCTTGTTCTCAGCAATTTTCGACCTGTTAAAGAATGATTTTGTCTTTAGTATCTTCACGAGATAGTTAAATACCTCGGGGTCTTTCCACCAGGAAAGCGCCTCAAAGAACTCCTTCTTCTCCTCGAAATTCTTGTTCTTGAAATTCTTGTCGGAAATCTTATCCATTATGATCCTCTTGGCGGGTTCCGACCCTATAGTGCTGAAAGCCTTGACAGCGGCAGAGTCTCACCTGCACATCGGCATCATCGAGGCATTCTCTGAGAGTCTGCACCACCTCGCGGCCCCCTAATTCTCCGAGTGCCTTAATGACCTCTTTCCTGACCCTGATATCTCCATGCCTGACGGTCTTGAGGAGATATTCGATCGCTCTCCTGTCTCCGATCTTTCTTAGTATATAGATAATATTTCTGACAACAAACCATCTCTGATCATCAAGACTCTTAGCGAGCATCTGTATATCTTTCCTGCCGAGTATCACAAGAGCGTCGATAACGCTTTTCCGCGCCCGGATCGTCTTCAATTCTCCCAGATATTTAACAAACGGACCGATTGCGTTTTTTTCAAAAAACACGATGAGATTTTCAAAGACTTCTTCCTCAATTTCCACCCCGCTGTCGAGATACTCAGTCAGCAGAACCACTATTTCTTCCGTTCCTATGTACCCATAAAGCATCTTCAGATACTTCTTTTCGTTCTCCGCCGCATCAGGGTCCTCGATGAATGACTTTGTCCTTTTCATTATGTCCAGGACCATTGTGATGTCTCCATGTCTCATACAGTACTGGATAGCGTCCCTAAGGAAGGCGAAGACATCTTCCGCGTCGGACTTATCTTCAGCCTGATACAGGATCTCGAAGAGGATAGTGACCAGTTTATCTATCTTGTCGGAAGAGTCTCTTTCAAGTTCCTTGACGAGCATCTGGAGGTCCTTATCGGTAAGCGGCACGATCGCGATCCCCTTGAATTCCTCTTCCTGAAATCCGTCTTCGTAAGCCTTCATCAAGTCATGAACGTCTGTAACCTGCTCCTTTGTCCTTTTTTCGGCAATGGCTTCATAGTCCTCGTCGTCTTCATCGATGAGAAAAGCCTCATCAACTATATACTGGATGTTATGAAAATCCTTCTCCCACAGGAGTGTCACAATATCTTCATCTACAACTTCCCTGTCGAAATCCAGCGCAATAATCTTGATGAACTCCTCCAGCTCTTCGAGAGACAAACCCTTCTTAAAGCTCAGCTCCCTCAAGCCGTCCTTGAAGAAAAACAGCGCAAGATTGTCCTCTTTCTCAGAACTGTAATATACCTGTTCGGTTTCATAGAGAATGGTGTTTTGCTTTATTCTTAACGTGAAGGCATCCTTATAATCAAGGAAGTTCTTGAATTTCAGATAAGACTCTTGCAGCGTCTTGGAGTAGACAGGATTATTCTCCGGATACATCCTCAGCGTCTTTTTCGCCTTGATGATATTCTGAAGCAGCTCTTTCGCCTCTTTTATCTCTTCCAACATCTCCATGCATAAAATTACCACAGAGATACAAAGGCAGTCAAACTTTAAGAATTCCTAAAGGAGGCTTATTCTTCTCTCCCTTGAATAATTGGCGAGGATCATAACAGCTGAATTGAGTCTCTGCAGCCTCGTATTTCTCCATCTGATTGCCTGGGTATCCCCAATGGGAAATCTCTCCGTCCTTATGGTTATCTGCACCTTCATCATCTCCCGATGGAGTCCCTTCAGAGATTCCACGTCCAGGGATTTCAGGAAAAGAGGGTTCACAACTACATATCCTTCGGCGACATCGTTGGCAATAGCTTTAATGCTCTTGCCCCTGATGGACATCACTGCGCAGCCTCTTTCCCGACTGACGAATATCCTTGATGCGAGTATGCCTACTTCATAGAGGAC
>CAVRZG010000011.1:0-228178 GCA_963725545.1 uncultured Nitrospiraceae bacterium
TTGTATCCTTCGAGGTCGACTGAGACGACAGTATAACCGTATTTCTGCAACCTCTTGACAATCATCTTCCTTTTTTCAGCATTCAAGAGGTCCCCGATCTCATCTTTACCTGTCTCTATCCTTGCTGCGGAGTCATAGTCTCTGACTCGTACCTCTCTGAACCCGATTGACCTGAGAAACGCCTCGGATTTTTCTATCCGCTTTAATGCCTCTCTTGTAATCTTCGAGCCATAGGGTATCCTTGTTGCAAGACAGGGAGAAGACGCCTTGTTCCATATATCAAGCCCCAGTTTCTTTGCATGCCTCCTGATGTCGTTTTTTGAAAATCCTGCCTCAATGAGGGGACTTCTGACGCCGCGCCCGGCTGCAGCCTTCATTCCGGGTCTGATCTCTCTTGTGTCATCAACATTACTTCCATCTATGACAAATCTGAATTCTTCTGAAATCGCAATTTCATTAAGTATCTTAAACCTGTTGTCCTTACAAATATAGCATCTTTCCGGGGTATTCCTTACGAACTCCTCGTTTGAGAGTTCATCGGTCTCAATAATCCCGTGTTTAATTCCTATCTCGCGGGCTGTTTTTTTTGCCGAGAGCAATTCCCGACGGGGCATTATTTCCGAAACCGCTGTAATGGCAGCCGCCCGTATCCCTGAAAGCTGCAGCGCCTTCAAAAGCAGCGTGCTGTCAACACCACCTGAATAGGAAAGAAAGGCGCTCTTCATCTCTTTAAGGATATTGATAAGAAGGCTGAATTTGTCCATTATTCCCGTTTACATTTATGTTACTTTCATAAACTGAATTACGTCAAACACATGCTGTTTTATCAGACCGCCGGGGAGAATACACAAAGAACAGGGATGACTGTTAACTCAAAAATGCAATTGATAAAAAAAGCAGGAAGGCATATGGGCAGAAAAAGCTTTACGGCAGCCCCTTAGTGAGACATTTGATATTCATTCTCCGTATGTTTTTATGTGATACCATTTGGTGTTTGCATAAAGTCAAATCCAGCGTTGTAAAGGTTTTTATGACCATATGCCTTCCTGTAAATTCACTGATTTGCATTTTTTTGGTTACTGAATTTTAATGTAATGTAACGTTAAATACAAAATAGGGGATTTTTACAGCACTGCGACTTCATAGTTTTCCTGATGGAAGCTGCGGCTTTCCCGGATGGTCATCTTGACGTTATATCGGTTTTCGATATCTTCAACGCTTGCACGCTCTTCATCGGTAAGCAGTTCCGCAACAGAGGGGTGTGCCGTAACAATAATTCTTTCGGCGCCGTGTTTTGCAAGCCTTATTGTCTTTCTGAATATTTCGTAACAGAGGGTCCTGGGAGATTTCACAAAACCCTTGCCTTCACAGTAAGGACATGTCTCGCAGAGGGTCCTGCCGAGGCTTTCCCTGACCCGCTTTCTGGTCATCTGTATCAACCCGAGTTCGGAGATATGGGAGATAGTGTTTTTTGCCCGGTCTTTCTTCATCGCCTCGACAAAGGCATTGAATACCCTGTCCCTGTTCTCATATTTTTCCATATCGATAAAATCCACGATGATAATGCCGCCGAGGTTTCTGAGCCTTATCTGGTAGGCTATTTCCTTGACCGCCTCAAGGTTCGTCTTGAGGATAGTATCTTCGAGTTCCTCCTTGCCGACGAACTTCCCGGTATTGACGTCAATGACAGTCATGGCCTCTGTCTGGTCGATTACGATGTAGCCGCCTGATTTCAACCAGACCTTTCTGTCCGAGGGCGCGCGATATGTCGAACTCTATACCGAAGGCATCGAAGATCGGCTCCGTACCTTCATAGAGTTCTATATTGCCGAGCAGTTTCTCGAAATAGTTTCTGACAAAATCCCTTATGCGTTCATATTCATCCGGAGAGTCAACAACAAGTCTCTTCACATCCTGCACCATAAGGTCCCGAACACTTCTGTAGACAAGGTCCAGGTCGCTGTAAAGCAGGGACGGGGCGGATACCTTGTCCTTTTTCTTCTGAACGTTCTCCCATAAGAGGAAAAGGAAATCGAGGTCTTTTTTCAGGTCTTCCTCTCCTGATCCCTCGCTTGCGGTCCTTATAATCAGTCCATATCCTTTCGGCCTTATGGCCTCGACAATTGTCCTCAGCCGCGTCCTCTCAGGCTCGTCAGGGATTCTCCTGGATATGCCGATATGCTCGACGTTCGGCATCAGAACAAGGTATCTTCCGGGCATGGTCACATAGGAGGTGACTCTTGCCCCTTTGCTGCCGATAGGGTCCTTTGAGACCTGGACAAGTATCTCCTGCCCCTCCTGTATCAGTTCTTCAATAGTCAAATCGGGCCGGGTCCTCTTTGTTACCAGGTCCTCGGAATTGAGTTTTTCCTCTTCATCAAGGAAAGGCGCAAACTCATCGAGCCCTGCATGTATATCAGTAACATATAGGAAGGCGGCCTTTTCAAGGCCTACATCAACAAAAGCGGATTGCATGCCCGGAAGGATCTTGACGACTTTGCCTTTATAGATATTGCCGACGAGACTCGCATCCCTTTTCCTCTCGACGTAGAACTCTACGACCTGGCCTCCGTCGAGAAGACCGACCCTGATCTCATCTCTCGTTACATTAATCAGTATTTCGCTGTCCATCGTTATACTTTACAATTAATCAGCTGCATTTTGCATGTATTTATAGGTTTTACCCATCCGTTTTCCCATCCGAAGAGGCCTGTCCTTGTTACGCGGAGTTCTTCGACCGGCACTTTGAAGACAACCGGAAGGATTTCGCCAAGCCTCACTTTTCTATCACCCCGGTCCGCCAAGACTATCCTGGCTGTGTCTTCTCCTGTAATCTCTCCGTCTTCAACCATCTCTCTAAGATTTATATCATATTTTTCTCTTTTTGCAAGCACTTCTTTTTCAGACATGAACTCTCCAAGACCGGTCGGATCGCCGCCCCTCACCTCATATTCATAGCATGTTATGAAACTGTTCAGGGATTCGGCATTCGCAGGTACAGCCGACATGCACTGTACGACAACCCCTTCCGGCAGAAGGCTGTTCAAGAAGGCCCGTGTTGCGGACCAAATCAAAAGGAGGGGTCACCTTCATATCAAAATATTCGCTCAGGCCGGAAATACCTACGCCAAGAGGCGGTCCGAAGGAAATATCCGGCACAGGATGAAACCCCTTTGAATACTCTATGGGGAAACCTGCCCTCTTGATCGCTCTTTGCAGCAGAATCATGAGTTCAAGGTGCGACAGGTAACTCAGCATGCCTGTCTTGGAAAATTCAATCCTGATTCTGACAGGCTTAAAACGGTTCCCGAACTGGACCGGGGAGACAGAGATGAGGAGACCTCCGGATATGTCGGTGGATAATGGTGCTGCCGATTGTTCTCCTTTTCCGTCTTCCCCTTTCGCGGCGTCCTTATCGCAGGCAAGTCCGCAGTTGTGGCAGACCTTTCCGCAGTCGGAGGAACGCTCGCCCGACATGGCCTTCTCGTACTCCCTCCACAGAAAATCTTTTGTTACACCTATATCGATCATCTCCCACGCGAGCATATCCGAGCGCTCATAATTCTTTTGCGCAAAATCTTTCACATCCAGGCCGGTGGCCTCCATTGCCCTCTCCCACTTGTTGAGCTCAAATACGTCGGACCAGCCGTCCAGTCTGCAGCCCAGTGCCCAGGCCTTTTCGACCAGATTGGAAAGACGTTGATCGCCACGGGAGAAAGCAGCCTCCAGAAGGCTCGTTCTCACATCATGTCCCTTAAGATGGAACCCCTTTCTCGACAGGGCATTTCTTACCATGTCCTTTCTTCTTTGAAGGTCCTCGGCAGGGATTTGCCCGCACCACTGAAAAGGAGTGTGGGCCTTTGGAACAAAAGGGGAGACCCCTATGCTGATATTCACGAACCTTCTGGTACATTTTCTCGCAGTTTTCTGCGCTTTCAGCGCCATGTTAATGATTCCATTTATATCATCGTCTGTTTCTGTCGGAAGACCTACCATAAAATAGAGTTTCAGGTTGAGCCAGCCCTCATCAAAGAGTGTCTTGAGGGTATGCTCATAATCATCTTCTGTAAAGTCTTTATTGATGACCCTTCTCAGCCTGTCGGTGCCGGCCTCCGGAGCGATTGTAAAACCGGTCTTTCTCACGGTGCGGATCTCCCTCAGCAGATCCTGGTTCACTGCAGCGACCCTTAGAGACGGCAGTGAAAGGGTTATATGATCTTTGGCAAACCTGTTATTGAATTCCCCTGCAAGCTGCAACAGGCAACTGTAATCCCCTGCGCTCAGCGAGGTAAAAGAGACTTCATCATAGCCGGTGCTCCTTAATGCCTTTTCTGCTATCTCCAGCACTCTTTTGGGACTTCTCTCCCTCACGGGCCTGTAGATCATCCCGGCCTGGCAGAATCTGCACCCCATCGAACAACCCCGGGAGACCTCGATATTGATCCTGTCATGCACAATCGACATAAAGGGAACGATGGGCTGGTCAGGATAAGGCACTTCGTCAAGAGAGTGAATGAGACGTCTCTTAACCTTCTTATGTTCTGTGTCAACGCCGAACTCCCGGCCATGGATCAGTGGAACATAGATGCCCTCTATTTGAGATAAAGCCTTAAAAAGAGATTCCTTATCATCTCCGGACGTTTTCCATATTCTATATGTCTCGAGGATATCAACAATAGCTGCTTCTCCGTCGCCGACCAGGAAAGCATCTATGAACGGAGACATGGGCAGAGGATTCACTGTGCAGGGTCCTCCTGCGATTACCAGAGGATAAGCAGTCTTGCGATTCATTCGGTCCTCTGTTCTCACAGGGACCCCGCCTAAATTAAGCATATTAAGCACAGTTGTATAAGACAGCTCATACTGCAGACTGAAACCCAGAATGTCAAACGCATTGAGGGGACGGCGGGACTCCAGAGACGAAAGAAGGATGCCTTTTGCCTTCATCTCTGCTTCGAGGTCTATCCACGGCGAGAATACCCTTTCTGCGGACGCAAAAGAAATGTCGTTTATGATCTTGTAGAGGATCCTGAGCCCGAGATGAGACATCCCGATTTCGTAGACATCCGGAAACGCCAGGGCAACTTTGACCGGCGCTTCCTTGTGGACGGCATTCAATTCGTGGTTGATATATCTGCTTGGTTTCAGGAAAGACGAGAGATTCACAGTTAAGCATACCATCTCAAATGCTTAATTAGCAAGGAAAGGGCCTTCTTCCGTCTTCACCGAGGGTTGCATGAACACTCCTATTCGGAGTCGCCCTTGTGTTATACTATTCCGGAATGAAACATGCACACGCTATATCAGCAATAAGACCGGAGAAAGTCAGTTCATACCTGCTTTTTGTCCTCTCAGTCCTTCTACTCCTCCTTTCGGTCTCCTGCGCCGGCAAATCAGCGGTAAAACCGCCTGAGAGGTTCGATCCTGAAAAAACATTCATACAGGCCAATGATCTGCTTGAGAAGAAGAGTTATGAAGAGGCGCGGGCATTATTTCTTGAGGTAAAGAACAGGGATTTGACCAAGAAGTTTGCTCCTCTGGCACAGTTGAAGATTGCCGACTCTTATGTAAAGGAAGGGGAGTCGGAACTTGCCGTCCCCGAATATCAGAAATTCCTGGACTCATATCCTGAAAATCAGTATGCCTCCTATGCCCAGTATCAGATAGCCATGGTCTACTTTGATCAGATAGAAGGCCCTGAACGCGGATACAGCGGCGCTGCAAAGGCGCTTGAGGAATTCGAGAAGCTGAAGCGGTTGTACCCCCGGAACCCGTACAAGGAAGATATTGAGCTGAAGATACAGAAATGCAAGAACACTATAGCCGAATACGAATTCCTTGTGGGAAATTTTTACTATAAGAAGGGGTCATATGCCGCTGCAGTCGGAAGGTTCGAAATAGTGCTGAAGAAGTACCCTGGATACAAGGGGGAAGCTATGGTCCTTTTCCTCACGGGAAAGTCCTACGAGAAACTCAATCAAAAAGACAAAGCCTCTGAGTATTTTTCCCGCCTCGTGGAGAAATATCCAAACGACAAACTGGTCAAAGATGCAAAGCATGAGCTTACAAATATCAAAAAGTGAAGCATAAGAAACAGGTCTCCAGGACTGTCAAAACACAAGCCCATAATATCTACTATCCCGCATTTCTAAACCTCGAAGACAAAAAAACCGTTGTTGTCGGCGGCGGAAAGGTTGCAGAAAGGAAAATCCTGGGGCTTCTCAATGCGCAGGCGGAAGTGACTGTTGTAAGCCCTGTGATTACGAAACGCCTGGAGCAGGAAGAGCAGAAGGGCAGAATTCGGCATATCTGCCGGAAATACAGGAAGGGTGACCTGAAGAATGCCTTCCTCGTCATAGCGGCAACAGATTCCGAAGACATAAATGAAAAGGTCTCGCGGGACGCGCCGTGCCTGGTTAATGTGGTGGACACTCCAAAATTTTGCAATTTCATAGTGCCTTCAATACTTCAACGGGGCCCTTTGACCATAGCCATTTCGACAGAGCGGCATCAGTCCTGCCTTCGCACGGTCGTTGCGAAAGGACCTGGAGAAGATCTACGGACGCGAAATGTCCGACTACCTCATGTCTTTGCAGAGAATACGCGCACAGGCAATGGATGCAATTCCCGACGAGAAGAAGAGGACCCGGTTCCTTAAGGCTGTTGCATCGGAAAATATGCTAAAATTGCTTAAAGGCAAGGGATGTTCCGAAGCAAGGAAAGTCACCGAAGATTTGTTGAAGAAGAATCTTTTATAACTTAAAAGGAAGTCGCCATCGAAATCAGGATTACATTCCCCGGAGGTCAGAAAGTAAACGCGGAGATGAACGGTTTTATCGTTCAGACGGACCAGCCGGTCAAATACGGTGGAGAGGGCTCAGCTCCGCCGCCGTACCATCATTTTCTTGCTTCGATCGGCGACCTGTGCAGGGATCTATGTGCTCAAGTTCTGCGAGAAACATAATATCCCCTCCGGGGACATTTCTCTTATCCAGCGTCTTGAATATCTCAAGACGGAAGACGATAAATCATACCTTGACAAGATTGTCCTTGAAATAATCATACCCCCGTCTTTTCCTGAAAGATATCGTGCGCCCCTGATAAAGGTGGCAGACCAGTTCTCTGTGAAAAAGACTATTATGAATCCCCCGAAATTTGAGATAAAGACAACGGTAAAATAGGTGCTTTTTAATAGAACATTCGTCATATTGATCTCTTTAACGTTATTCTTTTCCTCCCCGGCCGGCGCACAAAAAAAGAACGAAATATTTCTTGAAGTACAGCAGGCATGAGGGTGTCATGCGCATAGTTCTTGAGGGGGAGGAAACGTTTATCGGTAAAACGCAAGCGACTTTATCCGACGCACACATAAAGATTGATTTCCCGGAGATTTTTCATCTGAACACCCCCGGAACCCTGCCGTTTGATACTGTTCGGGAAGAAAAGTCCATTATGATCAACCCGAGGGAAAAGGGAGAGATAAAGTCTTTCAGGCTCTCGCTGCCCGCAAGAATTGTTTTTGATGTGCGCAGCCCGGATATACATGCCGATAAGCAGGCGTCGATGATTCTTTCGAGTTCTTTCGTTATAGATGCAGGCCATGGCGGATACGAATTCGGCATGACGATCAAAGATGTGAACGAGAAGGACATAAACCTCCAGATGGCACAAGATCTTGGGGCCTCGCTATCGAAGAAAGGCAAAAAGGTCTTTCTCACGCGCAGGGTCGACCAGCATATGTCGCTGGCTGAAAGGATCAATTTTGCAAATCAGAAAAGGCCGGATGTCTTCATCAGTCTGCACTGTTCAGCCACAGGCAATTTTGGCATATATGTTTCAAAATTTGAAGGACAGGGCTCCAATGAGATGGTTGACGCATTCAGTCTTGCGATGAGACAAAAGAAGTATCTGGAAAAGAGCAAGGCCCTCGCTGAGAGCATCGGCAAGGCGTTTAAGGAGGAATTCAAGGCTGAAGTAGTCAGAAGGGACTTGCCGATTCCGGTCCTCAACTCAGTAAGCTCGGCAGCGGTCCTGATTGAAATCCCATCAGCCGGGTCAGTGGGTTACGACCAGCAGATGAGGACAAAAGTGGTCAATGCAATCGCAAAGGGGCTCGTCCTCTATGGTCAATAAGATTCAAAAAAACAGAAGAACATCCTATATATTCAGATGAACGCAAGAAAAATTCTCGGCATAGTGCTGCTGGCAAGTCTTTTCCTGGGAGGTGTTGTAGGCGGGTACTTCTATTTCTCCAGGATTGTCATTAACGAAAAATCGCCGGCGGAAAGCGAAACCCTGGCTCAGAAGCCCGAGGATCTTTTCTCTCTGAGAATTTATTATCCTGTGAGAGACCATCTGCAGGTCGAAGAGCGAAGGCTGCCCAGAAGGACGGCTCCGATGGCAATTGCAGAGGCAACAGTCGAACAATATCTGAAGGGACCTGTGGATGCAAAAGCCTCGAGCATTCCCAGGGACACAAAGATCCTTGGCATTTACAAGGGCTCCGACAGAATTCTGTATGTGGACGTGTCGGATGATTTCAGGAGAAACTTCCAGGGGGATGCTCTGACGGAATTTCTTTTGCTGAAGGGGTTGTATCAAAGCATTATTGCGAACGTGGAAGACATTGTAGATGTGAAAGTGCTGATAGAAGGAAAAGAGCTGGAAACTCTTGGCGGCCACCTCTATCTTATGTATCCTCTCAAGGATATTGTCTCAACTAATTTATAATAAGAGTCTGTAGGGTTTCTGAGTTTGAACGGTTGAGAAGCTTGAGGCAAGTGTTAAGCGCGAACGGTTCAAGATCTCTTTTTGTCATGATAACCAAAAAACCGCAAAGACCCTGAGAACTTTTTTAGAATGAAGAAGGAAATCAAGGAGATGAAAGACAGACCGATTGGTATTTTTGACTCCGGAATAGGCGGACTCACCGTCCTCAAGGAGATGATAAGGATTACTCCCGATGAAAAAACCATTTATCTCGGAGACACGGCAAGGGTGCCTTATGGTATCAGGTCGCCTGAAACAGTAATAAGGTATTCCTTTGAAAACACGAGATTCCTTGTATCGAAGGAGATCAAACTGATGGTTGTCGCCTGTAATACGGCTTCATCGGTGGGCCTCGATGCAATCAAAAGAAAGGTCTCTATTCCGGTCATAGGTGTTATTGAGCCGGGCGCCAAAGCCGCCGTAAAGGCCACGCTGAACGAGAAGGTTGGAGTTATAGGCACTCAAGCCACAATCAGCAGTTCATCGTATACCAAGGCGATTCATGCCCTTGACGGAAGCATAGAGGTCTTCGGTCTGGCCTGTCCGCTCTTTGTCCCGCTGGTAGAGGAAGGATGGACTGAGGGCGCTATTACGACCCTGGTAGCTGAAAAGTATCTTGAAGGGTTGAAAGACAAAGGGATTGATACGGTTGTCCTCGGGTGCACCCATTATCCCCTGCTGAAGAAGGTCATAGCAGAAGTTATGGGTGAAGGGGTAAGACTCATAGACTCTGCGATTGAAACTGCTTGTGAAATAAAGGAGACCCTTAAGACACTGGGACTTGGCCGTGAAGGGAAAGGCGATTCTTCAAGGGAATTCTTTGTCACTGATTCTACCGAGCGGTTCCTGAAGGTGAGCGAGAAGTTCCTCGGACAAAAAATTGAAAATATTAGGAAAATAGAGGTAGGAGGGTAAATGAGACCGGACGGAAGAAAGAACGATGAAGTAAGAAAGGTAAAAATCCAGAGGAATTTTCTCGAGACTCCCGAGGGGTCTGTCTATATTTCAATGGGCAACACAAAGGTGATATGCGCGGCAACCATTGAGGAGAGAGTTCCACCTTTCCTGAAGGACCAGAAGAAGGGATGGATTACGGCGGAGTACTCAATGCTTCCAAGAGCCACCCAGACGAGAACTGTCAGGGAATCCGCTTCAGGAAGGGTCAGCGGCAGGACCCACGAAATACAGCGGCTCATCGGAAGGGCCCTCAGGTCGGTCGTAGATCTTACGAGTCTCGGCGAGAGGACCATATGGATAGACTGCGATGTGCTTCAGGCGGACGGAGGCACGAGAACGGCGTCGATAACCGGCGCTTTTATCTGTCATGGTTGACGCATTGAAATACGCTCTCAGAAACGGGTTTATCGAAAAGACGCCCTGTAAAGGATTACCTCGCCGCTATAAGTGTCGGGGTTGTGCGCGGCGAACCCATGATAGACCTCTGTTATCCCGAGGATTCCGCCGCAGAAGTGGACATGAATGTGGTAATGACCGGGAGCGGCAAATTAGTAGAGGTACAGGGAACAGCCGAGGGCTTGCCTTTTTCAAGAGATACCCTTGACAGCCTCATGAATCTCGCCGAAGCAGGCATCAATAATCTGATAGAAATACAGAAAAAATTGATAGAAGGCGATCTGGCCAGTTACTGACTCGGTTAAAGCCTTTACAATATGCTACAATAAAAACTGTTATGAATAAACTTAACGCATACAGAAGTCTTATCGTCTGGCTGGTAATAGGGGTCATGATGATAGTGCTCTTTAATCTTCTGAATGTGCCCAAAAAAGGTGAAGAGGAGATTATCTTCTCCGATTTTATGACAAAGCTCGAGGCTGGTCAGATCGATGATGTGACCATAAAAGGCAGCGTCATAAGCGGACAATTGAAAGACGGCAAGAAATTCAAGACATTTTCCGCAGATTATCCTGAACTTGTCAAGAATTTGCGTGCTGAGAATGTGAAGATTACGGTCAAACCCGAAGAACAGAACCCCTGGTACTGGAACCTGTTCTTCTCGTGGGGACCTATCATTTTCCTCGTTGTCATCTGGATATTCTTTATGCGTCAGATGCAGACAGGCGGCAATAAGGCGTTGTCCTTCGGGAAGGCCAAGGCAAAACTGGTTTCCGAGAAATCGGTCAAGATAACCTTTGCCGACGTTGCAGGAATAGACGAGGCAAAGGCAGAGGTACAGGAGATAATCGATTTTCTGAAAGACCCTCAGAAATTCCAGAAACTTGGGGGTAAAATACCGAAGGGCGTACTTCTGGTCGGCGCGCCCGGAACAGGCAAGACCCTTCTGGCCAGGGCAATAGCAGGCGAGGCCGGGGTCCCCTTCTTTTCGATTTCAGGTTCTGATTTTGTGGAGATGTTTGTCGGTGTAGGCGCTTCAAGGGTCAGGGACCTTTTTGAGCAGGCAAAGAAGAGTTCGCCGTGTATCATTTTTATTGATGAGATCGACGCGGTAGGCCGTCACAGGGGCGCAGGTCTCGGCGGCGGTCATGATGAGCGTGAACAGACCCTGAATCAGCTCCTTGTAGAAATGGACGGGTTTGAAGCCAATATCGGGGTTATTATCATTGCGGCCACGAACAGACCGGATGTCCTTGACCCTGCGCTGCTGAGACCCGGAAGGTTTGACCGTCAGGTTGTAGTGCCCCAGCCGGATGTAAAGGGAAGGCTCGAAATACTCAAGGTACATTCAAGGAACAAGCCTATTGATGAAAAGGTAAGTCTCGATGAAATAGCCCGGGGGACGCCCGGATTCTCAGGAGCAGATCTTGAAAACCTCGTTAATGAGGCTGCGCTTCTTGCTGCGCGAAAAGGGAAGACCAAGGTCGAGAGATCCGATTTTGAGGCGGCAAAGGACAAGGTGCTTATGGGCGTTGAGAGAAAGAGCATGATCATAAGCGATGAAGAGAAGAAGAATACCGCATATCATGAGGCAGGCCATGCCCTTGTAGCTCAGATGACGCCGGGCACAGATCCCCTGCATAAAGTCAGCATCATACCAAGGGGAAGGGCTCTCGGAGTAACACAGCAGTTGCCTATAGACGACAGATATACGTATTCAAAAGACTATCTCATGAAAGCGCTTGCCGTCCTTCTCGGAGGCAGGGCGGCAGAGGAGATAGCCCTGCATCATATGACAACCGGCGCCGGCAATGACCTTGAGCGCGCAACTGACCTTGCAAGGAAGATGGTGACCGAATGGGGCATGTCGGACAGACTCGGTCCTCTCACCTTCGGGAAGAAAGAAGAACAGATATTCCTCGGCAGGGAGATAGCAAGACATAAGGATTACAGCGAGAAGACAGCGGTTGATATCGATGAAGAGGTCAAGAGAATTGTCATAGAGGCATACAACAGCGCAAGAGACCTCCTCACTGAAAACCGGGACCTTCTTGAAGTCTTTGCAAAGACTCTCCTGGAAAAAGAGACCCTGGACGGCCCGGAAATAGACGCTCTCATCCACGGAGCAGTGTCGGCAAGAACCGTTCAGGTTTAGCCGGCCTTCATAATCCTCAATTATTATTTCAAAGGCCCCAAGGTGTCATATCTCATTCAGAACAGTGTGTTATCATAGCTGGTTAGAAGCCTATGCAAAATATCTTACAGGAAGCCAGGGAGATTTTCAGGTACCGGGAGTTGCTCCGCAACCTCGTCTTGAGAGACATCAAGACGAGATACAAACGCTCGGCCATCGGTTTCCTCTGGGTGATGCTCGATCCTCTGTTGATGCTGCTTATCTTCTATGTGGTCTTTTCCCAATTTTTTGGAAAATCAGTGGCGGGATATTCAACCTATGTAATGTCGGGTATCACCATGTGGCAGTTTTTTTCACAGGGGACAAAGGCTGCCTCGCTGGCATTTGTCCGGAACCGCACCCTTATAAGCAAGGTTTATCTGCCTAAAGCTATATTTCCCCTCTCCATTGTCACCTCATCTCTGATGCATTTCATATTTTCTCTTGTTCCTCTCTTTATCATAATCCTGTTCACAGGCACGAAATCTCGGTTTCAATCTTCTCCTGCTTCCCTATGTTATATGCATTGTCTTTATGTTTTCTCTGGGTGTGGGACTGACTGTTTCGACGCTCGCAGTTTTTTTTCATGACGTGATCTTTATCTTTGATGTCCTCCTGATGGGCTGGATGTATCTCTCAGCGATATTCTATCCGGTCACTATTCTTCCCCAAAAGCTTCAGGTACTGATGTCTCTCAACCCTCTCTATGATTTCATCAGTCTCTTCAGGGGCAGTCTTTATGATACTTCCTTTCTGACTGCCGAACATATCATTGCAGGGTCTGCCTATGCCCTGCTCTCGCTTCTGATCGGGTGGGGAATCTATAACAGGAACAGGGACAGGATAGTGTTCTACCTTTAGGGAGGGAATCTGTTTATGGTAACTCTTCAGGGCATATCGGTCAAATACAGACTTGCTGAACGCAGGAGATCATTTCAGGCGCACATAATCAATTATGTGAAAGGGAAGAGGTCGGCGAAGGATGTGCTGTGGGCTCTGAGAAATATCTCATTGGATATCGTTGCAGGAGAATCATTGGGGATCATAGGCTCCAATGGCGCGGGGAAGAGTACCCTGCTGAAGGTTGTATCGGGCGTCATAAAACCCTCTGAAGGGCTGGCACGCGTGACGGGCAGGACAGCCCCCCTGATAGAGCTAAGCGCGGGCTTTGATGAAGAACTGACCGGAAGCGAGAATATTTTCTTAAATGCGTCAATTCTTGGTTTTTCGAAGAGAGAAATAGAGGAGAGATTCGATAAGATCGTGGATTTTTCAGAGCTGAACGATTTCATCGATACCCCGCTCAAGAATTACTCCTCGGGAATGATTGCAAGACTTGCCTTTTCAGTGGCTACCGAGGTCAATCCCGATATTCTGATCATTGACGAGATCCTGGCTGTCGGGGATGCTCATTTTAAGCAGAAGTGTGAAAAGAGGATCCTGGACTTCAAAGAGCGCGGAGTCACTATTCTTTTTATCTCGCACGATATGGCGCAGGTAAGTAATCTCTGCGATAAGGTTTTGTGGCTTGACCTTGGAATAGGCAAAGATGCTCGGTGAGACAAGAGAGGTCATTTCAAAGTATGAAGCATATCAGTTTGGAAGGAAAAGGGATGAGAATCCTTCATCTTCTTTACGAAAGTAAGGGCGACCCCTTTGGTATCGGCGGAGTTGGAATACGCGCCTATGAGATCCACAAGTATTTGAAGGACCGTCACGAAATAACTCTCCTGTGCAGAAAATACCCTGGCGCAAGAGATAGGAAAATAGAGGGTCTAAAACATATATTTGTTGGAACAGAAAGCAAAAACCTTACAAAAACCCTGCTTTCATACGCTCACCATTCATCGTTGTTCGTGAAAAAGCACGGCGAATCCTTTGATATCATAATTCAGGAGTTCTCACCGGCCATTCCGACATCGCTGCATGTATTTACAAAGAAGCCTGTCGTACTCCAGATACAGGGATATACCGGCCTGAAATATTTTCAAAAGTACAATATCTTTTATGCGGTAGTTTTATATCTGTTTGAACGATATCTGCCTATGTTCTATAAAAATTTCATCTTTGTCTCTGAAAGTTCAAAAAACAATTACCATATTAATGGAAACAAGAATGTGGAGATCATTTCCAATGGGATAGCGGAAGAATCAATAGAAGATTTAGATACGGAAGAGTCCGGCTATATCCTCTTTCTCGGAAGGATCGATATACACCACAAAGGACTGGATATCCTGCTCACGGCTTACAGGGACTTTTATCATCTGTTCCCCGGGATCAGGCTGGTTATAGCCGGGGACGGCCGGGACAGGCAAAGCTTTTCAGATCTTCTTCAGAAGCTGCCGGCGAATATACGGCAGAATATAGAACTGAAGGGCTGGGTTGACGGAGACAGAAAAGCCGGCCTTTTCAGAAAGGCCTCCCTGGTTGTCATGCCTTCAAGATATGAAGCTCTGTCGATTGTTTCTCTTGAGGCCATGTCATATGGCAAGCCTGTTATAGTCAGCGATATACCAGAGTTTGCTTTTGTGACGGAGAAGAACGCGGGGATATCTTTTAAGACAGGTGATCCTCAGTCACTTGCAGAGGCCATGAGGCACTGCATGACACTCACCAGGGACGAACGGGTGAAGATCGGGCAGACAGGCAGAAGCTGGGCCAAAGATTTCACGTGGGACAAGATTGCAGTAAAATACGAAAATTTCCTCTTTAAAGTCCTGGAAGGATAAGGTTATTAAGGTTCTCATAATTGAATAGACATCAATAAAGAAATCTCCCCTTGCCCTTTGCAAAAGAGGGGTGTTTTATCCCTCTCTTTGGTAGAGGGAGGTTAGGAGGGATTTTTCAATCAGCGTCCATATCATTATGAGAATGCTACTATCTTTAGGGTCGTCGTAGAGAATTTAGGCCGTTAGAAATGAGTAGATGAAGATACTACAGATTATATATGAAAGCCTTGGCAGCCCATTCGGTTTCGGGGGGGCTGGCATAAGGGCCTACGAGACTTATAAAAGGTTGAAGGAAAGGCATGATATAACTCTCCTTTGCATGCGATATCCGGGTGCTGAAGACGGGGAGATTGAAGGGCTGAAGCACATCTTTCTTGGGACAGAGAGCAGAAGTCTTACATCAAGTGTTATGGCGTACACTCTGAGAACCAGGAAGTTTGTAAGGGAAAATGGCGACAGTTTTGACGTCATAGTAGAGAATTTCCTGCCGCCGACACCTTTTCTCTCTCAATACCTGACCAAGACCCCGGTCATACTTCAGATTCAGGACTTCTGGGGAAGGCATACATTCAAGAGATATCCGGTCAGGTTTGCCTTTCCGATGTTTTTGGTGGAAAAGTTCTATCCGAAATTATATAAGCAGATTATGTTCGTATCTGATATTACAAAAGAAAGATTCAATTTATCAGCCAGGAGTATCATAGTGCCCAATGGTATAGATGAAAATTTCCTGCAGGCTAATGAGAAAAATGACAACTCTATCCTCTTTATCAGCAGTATAGATCGTTACAAGAAAGGATTGGATCTTCTGCTCAAGGCATTTTCTCAGATATCCCCGCTTTTCAGGAATGTCAGGCTCACGATTGCTGGAACGGGAAGGGATTTTGATGTAATCAGGAGTGAAGTGGACAACCTTCCTGTTGATATTCGAGAGAATATAGAACTCCCGGGTTGGATATCCGGCGAGGAAAAGACAAAGGCTATTTCAAGGGCATTGTTCACAGTACTTCCCTCCCGGCACGAGTCTTCGCCTATAAGTATTCTTGAATCTGCCGCGTGTGGAAAACCGGTAATTGTCAGCGACATCCCTGAACTTGCCTTTGTGTGCCGGGAAGGGTTCGGCATCAGCTTCCCCTCCGGCTCGGCTGACGGCCTGTCAGAGAAAATAAGACTATTGCTGACAGAAAGCGAAATGAGAGAAGCCTCAGGTAAACGCGGCAGAGAGTATGCTTCTCAATTCATATGGGACAATATCGCCGTCCGGTTTGAAAATGTTCTGAGAGACTGTCATTAGCGTAAAAGACAACACGTTTGATGGATTTGCAGGTTATTTAGCCCATATTATTCATAATGTATTAAAACAGAGCAGATACAGTATCATCGCTTTCTCCCCGGCGAATCCGCCTGAGGCGGAGATTCTCGGTCCGCTTTGCGGACCTCCGAGGAATCCCGAAAGCTTTCGGGATAAAGCCGCTCTGATACAGCATCTGCTCTGATTGGTTAAATAATTTGTGAATAATACTGTAGATTCTTTGGAGGAAATATGAACAGAAAAATTTGTCTCTATAGTGTTTTGGTGATAACTCTCCTAATTATTACTAGTTCTTGTGTTACCTCAGCTCTGAAATCTGTATGGAATGACAGCACATATAGGGGCGGTCCTTTCAAAAAGATTCTGGTTATAGGGGTTGACAGGAATCAGACTGTCAGAAGAATGCTTGAAGACAAGTTCGTCGGCCAGCTGACAGCCAAAGGTACTCCGGCAATTTCAAGTTATACTTTATTTGGCGAAGACGAAATACTCGATAGGAAAATGATTGTGAAAAAAATACATGCACTCGGAATAGACTCAGTTCTGGTGACAACAGTAGTTGACGTGAAGGACGTCGGCAGGTACGATACATATCCCACTCATGTCAATTCAGGATTTTACGATTATTATGTTCTATGCTGCGAGTCTACAGTTTCAGAAGGTTATGTTGCAATGATCGAAACGAAGATTTTTGATGCGAAATATGATAAATTGATATGGTCTGCAATAACTGAGTCAGCCTTCATTAGCCCTTTTGAAAATTCTATTAGTTCATTAGTCTCCATTGTTGTCAAGGATTTGCATGATAAGAAGTTATTACAATGAAACGTCCTGCAATAGCTGGTTCCATCCAATGGGTGTAAAAGTTGAAATCCAAAAACCGCGCTTCATTGAGAGTGCTCAGTGAATTAAAACACCTTTGTTATGAACTCCGTCAAATCCTACAAACCAACCTTCGCCTGGTGCCGTAAAGTGGATATTAGTTAGCCCCCAATACGAACTCACAGAAGGGGGGGCAACTGACCTCCACTTGCCTTCGGAATAGTGAAGCAACAGCCCATCCCCTGATTTACCTGCAGATCCCACAGCCCATCCTTCTCCGGGTGAAGTGAAGTGGACACTGTTTAGCAGCCAATAAATACCATCGTATGAAGAGATAGCAGAACTCCAGGAATTTCCGGAATAATGAAACAATATCCCTATTCCACTCGCCTTGTCAGCACCCACAGCCCACCCCTCATTCGGTGAGGTAAAATGAACGCTGTTAAGTCTCCAATCAGAACTCACAGGAGGGGGGCAACTGAACTCCACTTGCCGCCGGAATAATGAAGCAGAATTCCTTTACGATTTGCATTGTCGCCTCCCACAGCCCATCCTTCCCCGGGTGAAGTGAAATGAACGCTATTAAGATCCACTCGGAACTGACCAAAGGGGGCAACTCAGAATTCCATACGCCTCCGGAATAGTGAAGCAATACTCCTGATCCATTCGCATCATCAGCACCCACAGCCCATCCCTCGTTCGGTGAGGTAAAATGAACGCTGCTAAGTCTCCAATCAGAACTCACAGAAGGGGGGGCAACTGAACTCCACTTGCCGCCGGAATAATGAAGCAGAATTCCTTTACGATTTGCATTGTCGCCTCCCACAGCCCATCCTTCCCCGGATGAAGTGAAATGAACGCTATTGAGGATCCAGTCGGAACTAACCAAAGGGGGCAACTCAGAATTCCATACGGCTCCGGAATAGTGAAGTAATACTCCTCTATGATTCTCATAGTCAATTCCCGCAGCCCATCCTTCCCTGGATGAGGTCAAGTGAACGCTGTTAGACACCCAGGATTTGCTGACGTGAGGAGGCGGCACAGAACTCAAATTGCCATAAACAAAAGTGCTTGAAACGAAAAAAATACCAGATGATATAAGAAAAATTAAAACCCTGCTTTTAAGACAGCCTTCTTCTTTTACCAAAGTAAATCTCCAGTGATCTTCTATATTTTCTTGATAGCGAAGGATTCTGCTTGACCGGCCTTTGAGCACGTCCGGGATTCAGATCAAGGGTCAATCCAGATCACTACTTGGTGAGAACTCAAGATTATCGCAAACCTCTTCCCGTTCAATCACAACCTGTTTATGTGGCAGTCTGAGCACATAGCCGATCCTGAATTGTCACGTCTCAGGAAGAAGACCTGAGTGCCGACAGACTTGCCGCCTGTCATCTGCTTGCCAGGATATGCAACTGTATCATGTACGGCATGGCATGTTGCACACTCGAACTGGGTTGTCGGTGAAGCCACAGTTCCCGTACCATAAAGTGGATAGTGGGAACCGCTGCTGCCCGGAATCCAGTTTCTCCAGGGAGAAGTTGGAGAAGGAATTGCTGACGGGAAGCCGTTGTTATCCTGACTGTTATCCTTTGTCGGGTCATATGTGAAGCTAACAGGATGGTCGTTCGTAAGGTCGGTGTCGAGCATTGCCCAGAAGGTCGGGTTCATATTATAGTCGTAATTCTCATTTGAGTGTGAGCCCGGACCGGGATAATTGACAAGTGAGCTGAATACACCATTGTGGCAAACCAGACAGAGTGAAGACGGTTCCTGTGGACCTGTGTTAAAGTCGTTCATGTCAAAAGACGGGCTATCATACATGGTATAGGTCTGGGGACCCTGGTCTCTGTTCCACAAGGGGTATTGGCCTGTTCCTGAGTGCGGTGTATGACACATTGCACAGGGTTCGAGACCTGATTCACCGGTAATTACCTCGACATCATGAGGTGTACCCAGAATACCAGGCTGCCCGCTTTCTCTCGCCCACAACGTCGCAATACCTAAAGTCAAAATCAGCGCAATTATGAGCGTAAAGACTTTTCTCATTCTTCCAATCCTATTATTTAACTCAATCTAACTATAATTCTTTCACAAAAGCAAAATCAATGTAAAAATATTATCAGCAAAATCGCATGCGGATTGACTTAGAGACGGTATTTTTGAGAGCTGAACCTACTTTATTGGTAGGCGATGCTGGTATCGAACCAGCGACCTCTTCCGTGTGAAGGAAGCGCTCTACCACTGAGCTAATCGCCCACAGAATAAAGATGCAGGATGTGAAAACCGGTAGTCATTATATTAACTGAAATCAAAGGTTTTTGAATACCCCTTTATTTACTCATCCAGTGGCGTACGGACATGGATCATACGTGATATAATTTCCTTCAGCGTCACCTATGAAGAAGATATATACCCTTGGCACAGATCTCAGGAGTGAAGAGGATTTCATGGAGATTCTCTTCGCGTACAATATCCAGGCATTGGTCGATGTCCGGAGTTACCCAAAAAGCAAGATATCACTTTTCTGCAAGGAAAACCTTGCTCTGCTTTTAGAACGCGAAGGTATCGCCTATCATTTCTTGGGCAGAGAACTCGGAGGGTTCAGAAAGGGCGGATATAAGGCTTATATGCTCACAGAAGATTTCAGAAAAGGAATTGACGCGCTTGAGTCTATCGCCGTCCGGAAGATTTCGGTCCTGATCTGCTCTGAAAAATTTCCCTGGAAGTGCCACAGACGCTGGATTGCAAGGGAATTGCAGCAAAGGGGTTGGGAAGTCGATCATATCATTGATAAAGGCAAAATCTGGATACCAAAATGAGCATTTTTCATTATATAAATAGGGTATGAAAAGGGTGAAAAATATTCACTGTACAAATAATATGTATGGATTTACACTATATATAAATAAAGAGTACAATAAGTAGTGTTGGAGCATCATATGCCTTGCCTCATCAGCGAGGGGGCAGAGAAACCCACAAACAATGCTCCTTCAATTGCAAAACATGAAAGAAGAGAATGTCAATGGCGAAGGCAGAAAAAGCAAAAATATTGGTCGTTGAGGACGATAGGTATGTAGCGATATATATCAAACAGACCTTAGAGAGCTTTGGGTTCGATGCTATCGAGATAGCGGTTTCAGGGGAGGAGGCTATTCAAAAGGCGAAAGAAATGAATTCTGATGTAGTTTTGATGGATATTGTTTTAAAGGGAAAAATGGATGGCATAGAAGCTGCTGAGATCATAAAGGAGCAATTAGGTATCCCGATTATTTATCTTACTGCTTACTCGGATGATAAGATGGTGAAGAGAGCAAAGGCAACAAAACCTGTCGGATATCTTCTGAAACCATTTCAGCAAAGGGATCTTCAGCAAGGGATTGAAATTGCTTTGCAGCAACATTGATAACATCCCCCACTCCTTATTAGCAATTACTCATAATCCTCACTACTGAAAGCTGCCAGAAACGTTCTTTCGTAGCCGGCAGCATGAAAAAAGGCGTGTTACCTTCTGGGCGAAAGACGCAAGGTATTATAGAGAATCTGTGGAAGCATCATTTCTTCCTCGTAGTATACGCCTGTAACTTCATAGCCCTGTTCGAGTTATACCCTTATTCGTACTGATGTTTTAAATGTCTCCTATTGACAAATATATCCAAAGTGGTAATCTATATGCCAATTCGCTAAAGCCAAACCTTTCGTGAGAAAGGGACGGAACGCAACGGGTCTTGCATTTTGAAGATAGCCGGGCTGCCGAAGGATGGTCCTTGGTAAGCTCGGTTTTTTATTGAATTGAATGGTAAAGGGGGGCTGGTAATGAAGAGGAAAAAAATCAACATGGTGCTGATGTGCGCCATCGCCGTAATGATCTCAGTTGCTTTGCCATACATCGCACAGGCTGCCAGGGTAGCTACGGATTATCCGGTCATATGCGCCGGGAGAGGTCGTGAACTATTGTCGGGGTTGGATGGCAACCGGGCGAGACTGTATCATTAGAATTATTCGATAGTGCAGATCTTGTGAATCCATATTACACGTTTATTAACCTAGCTACAGGCGGATGCGCTCCGGCAACTTTATAAATACTGAGTATACAATACAACTGGCAGATGAAGGCAAGAACGTTCCTCCTGAGAGCAACAGGACCGTCTTCCGGTTTAGCTCAGACGACCTTTGATGACGCCGCTCATTTGCATTTTTTTGAGGATTCCTCACAGAACATACCCCGTGATGCCTTTGCCTGGGGTGCAACGGTCTATGCAAGGGCCGATGACTTAAACTCGAGTCCGTGCTGGCAGATTAGGTGGATAGACCCGAATAATGACGTAATTGAAACACACAACCTCGATTCCTCGTTAACAAACAATCGAAATGATCCTTTCACCGTTCCTGCTTTGGGTCCAAGCGGGGTCTGGAGGGCTGAACTATATAGGCCGTCAAATAACAATGCTTGCGGCAAGCGGCATGACGTTCAGCCGGCGGGATACATTATATTTCGACGTGGCCCAGATTGTCCTCATCGGCGCGACTGATGATTCCTACGTAATGAAATGATTCTCCCTAATTTTAATTCAAACTCCGGCCTTATTCAGTTTAACCTGGATGTGAATAGCGATCCCGACGATACTGAACGACATTCCTGCGCTTCAGTCTTCCGAGTCTCCCGGGATCAAGTCTACTCGGCAAAGCTTCGCATGCTGCTATTTATTCCTCCCACTCTGTTCAATCCACGCACTTATGATATCCATCGTGTTACCGGCACATGGGATGTCGATGCCATCAACTGGAACAACCAGCCAGGCGTTACAAGCAGCTCCTTCGGATTCCCAGCAGACGCATACGGGTCTTCCTCTGCTGAATAATTCAATGCGCTGGGATGTTACCTCTGACGTGCTCGACTTTGCTCATTTCAGTTTTAACAATCACGGATGGCGGATCAACGACTCAGCAGGAGATGATCCGGAAGGGATTTTCCGGGCAACCGAGGCGAATACATTATTCAGCAGCAAAGTCTTCGGTCCGGTGCTGCTGATAGACACCCGACCTGCTCATGAAGTTCCCACGATGACAGAATGGGGCATGATAATATTTATCGTCCTTGCGGGACTTGGGTCTGTCGGTTTTTTGAGAAGACAGAGAAAAGCAAAAAGATAAGATAATTGCCGATATAGATTTATACAGGGCGAGGTTAAATATCTCGCCCTTTTTGTTTGCATTTTTTTGAAAGTTTATTGCGCGCGGATGATGTTTACACTACGCCTTCAGCAGCACCTTGCTCATTTCATTCCAGAGAAGGTCAATCCTGTTAATCGCTGACGGCAGGTCGGTATCTATATCTCCCTTTGCCTTTTTAAGTATCCCTTGAAGTTCATCGATAACCTTCCGGTTTTCCTCTGTAGCCATGGTTTTTGCCTTGTCAAATGTTCCAGATATGAGTTCGAGATCATTTCTTGCGGTCCCGATATTTTTTGCTACAAGTTCAAGCTTAACCTTCAGTATGTTTCCTCTTATAGTTTCCATTAATGCGTAAAACATGTTCCTATGGATTTTTGCTTCTGTGTCTTTGGCGATCTTATCAGTTGCTGCGATCTGTTTTTTTAAGGCTTCTTCAGTGGCTGTTTTCTGCCTCTTTATCGTCTCATCAGTTGCAGCCATGCCTTTTTTGAATGAATCATCAATGGCGGTCACCTTTGAAGCAAGAGAGTTGACAACTTTAGTGATCTTCTGTGTATCGGCAGTGGGCTGCAATGGAGCGATCTTTGATTCCTCATCCATTTTCTCAACTTTTTGTTTCACTGTCTGGAGATCCGCCCTTAGGCCGGCGGTATTTTTCTCTATAAGAACTGGAAGGCCAAAGTACCCCGCGCTTAAGGCAACCGCAATGACAATGATTGCAACCAACACAGTCTTCACATCGCACCTCCTAAGTAGCTGATTTATTTATTTCATGCTTTCCTTGATGGTGAAATTATAGTCTATCATACCTGTCCCAAACAGATATTTCAAATCGCCGGAAAACAAGGCATATGGCTCGATTTCTGAAGCAAAATTACAGGCAACCTTGATGAGACCGAAGGAAGGGTCATGTTTCAGCATGAGGACAGTTGCAAATACCCGAATCCCGCATTGGAAAAGGTTTTTACTAAAGAGTTCATGGGAAAATCACATTGACCGGAAAATCTCCCCTATCCCCCTCTTTGCCTTCGCCTCTGCGAATTCGCCTGGGTGCGGAAAAGAGGGGGATATTGCCTCCCTTTGGCAAAGGGAGGATGGGAGGGATTTTATAGATAATGTGCCCTTAATCACGGTCTCACTGGTATGTTCCGTACTTCCGCCCTCATTCATATCGAATCGACCGCATACTTCGGCGTTAAAGAAAAAATGCCCTCCCGTAGGGGAGGGCGAAAGGTTAACAAGAGCTTTGAATCTGGCAATTACAAAGCTACCTGCAGAGTGAGCTGGATTCTTTTGTCGTCTTTCTTGTCGGACTGCTTGTAGTTCACAGTATCGTAATCAAGCAGGACCATGTTCTTGTGCGGCTTGTCAAGGTAATATGCCAGGCCCGCGATGATACCTGTTATTCTCGTCATCCTTAGTGTCTTTGTCGGGGTCGAAGTGATCGTACCTGCCGATTACGCTGAATTTGTTTATGGACTCTTTGATCATATTATAGAGTTTCACTTCAGTAAAGAAGGAATAACCCTTTTTCTCGGTCTCATTAGCGCCGTTCTGCTGTCCCTTTCCCCAGTAATACTGCCCGGTGAGAACAACGGGCTCGGATTCAAAGCTCCCGAACGCAAGGTTGGTTGTCCAGTCCGGATCAGCATCCGTGTTCCCTTTGCCGGTTGTCCCGAAGTAGGTCAACTGGAGCCCCGGTACGATATCAGGCAAGGGTCTGACTGTCAGCCTGCCCTCAACAACCTTGTTCTTGTTCTTTTCGCTGGTAGAATATCCTCCGCCGTTATATACACCTGCCTGCATGCTTCCGTAACGACCTGCATAATGGCTGTTCACGTTCTTTTTATAGTCGTCAGGCATTTCCCCGCCCAGGAGAGATGTGAAGGTCACGCCGAAATCAGCCGAATTAAAGATACCGTTTCTCTCGACAAACATTGTGTCCTGGAGGCGATAGAAATTAAGGTTCTCCTCAAAGTCAAGCCAGGGTATATGGACCATGCCGACCTCGATATTGGGCTTGGTAAGAAATGCCATGTCGGGAAGTTTGAATTTTCCGTACAGGTACTTGAGCCTCACCTGAACGGAATCCGACAGACTGCTGTCTTTAATAGACGCCTGCGTCACATCAAGCGTAATGTGACCCTCAAACCACGGCATGAATTCCTTGGTAACCCTGAAATAACCTCTTTTGACGGCGAATTTGTTCCTGTCTACGCCATCACCGGCACTTCCTCCTGCGTCTTTGCCTTCTCCGCTCATATAAGAGAGATACCAGAGCAGCCCGAATTTGATACTCTTCAACTCCTTGACCACCTTGTCAATGTCCTTCTGATCAATACCTTTTTCCTCTTCTGCAAATGCTACAGAAGACCCCGCCAACGAAAGCAAGCAGAGTAAGCTTACAACCAGCATTAAAAACCTGTTCTTCATCCTTTTTCCTCCTTTTTGTTTAAATTGATAAGAATACCAAAGCGTATTCAAAGACAAAACTTCAAAAGCTCAGACAACCCCCATCCGTTAAATCGATTGTCTCTTGAACTTATTTATAATGCGGTTTGAATGTTACAGGGATATTAAGGAAAGATTAAATTTCTGTTACGCCAGGGGGATGATGAGACGAATTTTTGTTCCTGCTCCCTCGCTGCTTTCGATATGCATGTCCCAGCCGTGTGCCTTTACGAGGTGTTTGACAATTGCCAGCCCCAGGCCTGTGCCGCCGAGTGCTCTTGAGCGGGCCCTGTCAACCCTGTAGAAACGCTCACCGAGCCGGGAAAGGTGTTTCTTCGGAATCCCCGGGCCGGTATCCTCAACTGTTATCTCTACCTGCATTGCCGGCGGATGAAGCGGCAGATCCATTCTGAATTCTGATTGTTACCCCTCCCTTGTCCGTAAATTTTATTGCGTTATCGACAAGGTTAATGAGTATCTGGATCAGGCGGTCTCTGTCTGCCTTTATGTTTTTCACTTCGGGCGATATCTCCTTCTTCAGATAAAGCCCCCTGGCGCTGCTCTTGTCTTTCAGCGTCGCGAAATACCGTTTCTATCACTTCCTCGGGATTTATGTCCGTCTTTTCAATTTTTATGTCCCCGAGTTCTATGCGCGAGAGGGTGAGCAGGTCATTGACAAGGGAGTTGAGCCGTTCGCTATTGGCCTTGATCGTTGAAAGAAATTTGAGGGCATTCTCCCTGTCATCAATGGCGCCATCGAGAAGGGTTTCGGCAAAGCCTTTTATCGCTGTGATAGGGGTCCTTATTTCATGCGAGACATTTGCAACAAAATCTGTTCTCACCTCCTCAAGTTTTTTCAGCCGGGTGATATCATGAAACGTCAATACAACGCCGGACAATTCATCTGCAGCCTTGCCGGACGAGAAAGGCGAAGCAGTGACCATCAGGTATAGCTCCTTCGGGTAGGCTATCTGCATCTCACGGGATACCTTCTCCCTGCTATCGGCAACCGCATCTATGAGTTCCATAAGTTCAGCCCTTCGAAATGCCTCCATCAACGTCTTGCCGTCCACACCTGAGGAAATGCCGAACAGTCCTGCAACGGCGTCATTGCTGAGTATAATCCTGCCCTTTGTATCAGCCAGGACAAGACCGTCCGACAGACTGTAAATAATCGCGGCTATCTTCTGTTTTTCCACTTTCACTCTGTCTTAACTTTGCCTGCAGTTCCTCAGCCATATTACTTATATTTTTGCCGAGTTCACCCAGTTCGCCCTTTTCTTTGACAAAGAGCCTTATTTTCAGATTCCCCTCTGCCACCTCTTTTGAGAAGTCGGCTATCTCCTCGATGGATTTAGTTACCTTCCTTGTCTGGAAGAGGACCGATGAGGAGAGCTATCAGTGAGACTGAAAGGGATGCGACTATAATCCTTATCCTGATCTCATTAACTGCCGTATCAACCTCGCGCAGGGGCATTGACAGCCTCAGGAACCTTGTGTGCTCGGCATCAATCGACATGGCAAGATAGAACTGTCCGTGCCGGAGAGTCTTGCTGAACCTGACGGAAGTGCCGGTGCCGCTTAGATCTGCTTCTTTAATCTCAGGCCTGTCAGCGTGGTTTTCCATGGTATCGGACGGCTCATCAGAATCTCCGAGGACTTTCCCTGAGCTGTCGATAATTGTTATCCTTGCCCCGGTCTGGTCCTTGAACCTTTTGCAGAAATCATCGAGGTTGCCTGAAAAAGATGACGGCACCCGGTCTGCGATCAGCGCCGCCTGTATAGCAAGGCTTTTCTTGAGATTTGAAATATAGCTGTTTCTGACTTCGCTTGACAGATAAACTTCGAGGGACAGGAGCAGCAGAGAAGCTGCAATAACATAGATCAGAAGGATCCTTCGGAAAAGAACGTGTTTCATCACTTTCCGTTAAAGAAATAGCCGATCCCGCGCAAGGTTTTAACATATACAGGGTTTGCCGGGTCTTCTTCAATATTCGAACGCAGCCTTCTGACATGGACATCGACAGTCCTCGGTTCGACAAAAGCCTCGTCACGCCATACCGCGTCAAGGAGTTGATCTCTGCTGAATACCCTGCCTTTTCTTTCGGCAAGAAAAAGGAGCAGCTTGAACTCCGTAGCGCTCAGTCTTACCGGCTTGCCTTTTACTGTAACAGTATATCGCTCTGTGTCTATCTCGAGATCGCCTAGCCTTCAGCATCTTGACGTCCGCCGGCTGTTCTGCGGACCTCCTTAAGACCGCTTTCACGCGCGCCATGAGCTCTCTCGGACTGAAGGGTTTTGTCATATAATCATCCGCCCCCATCTCAAGACCGAGTATGCGGTCCACTTCTTCTCCTTTTGCCGTAAGCATAATTATGGGCATTCTCGCGGTCTTTGGATCGTTCCTGAGAATGCGGCATATTTCCATGCCCTGAACTCCGGGCAGCATGAGATCAAGGATGAGTAAATCGTATTTTCCGTTCTTGATTTTGGCGAGCGCAGTCTCCCCGTCCAAGGCTGAGTCGACGAGAAACCCCTCCTTTTTCAGGTTATATGAGACCAGATCCACAATATCGGTCTCGTCATCAATTACAAGGACATGCTTCGACGCGCTCACGTAATACTTATAACATTTCTCCGATTGTTCTGCAAGAAACAGTCCGGACAAAATGCAAATGTCATGCATAGTAACTCAAAAAATGCATTTGATAAAAAACAGTGAGGCATATGGGCAGAAAAAGCTTTGCAGCAGCCCCTTAGTGAGACGTCCGTTATCCATTCACCCTGTATGTTTTTATGTGATGCCATTCTGATATTTGCACAGAGCCAAATCCTGCATTGTAAAGGTTTTTATGACCATATGCCTCACTGTAAATTCTCTGATTTGCATTTTTTGAGTTAATGATACAATATGAATATTGGAGGTATATTGCATGAAGGATTTACAGCCGTCTCTGAAAGAATGGAAGGCGCTTTATGAAGCTGCGGCGGAATTCAGGAAAGCCGCCCCCTGGGAGTGGGTGAAAGAGACAGACGTCTTTGGTGTCCGGAACCCTAAGACCGGTGAAGTCGGATATTGCTGTCTCATGGGCGAACTGGGGGAAATGCTTGCAATGGCAGTCTATGAGGGAACTGAAGGTCTGCAGGGCTATCTGAAGATACGGAGAGGGCAGATAAAACCGGGGAACCCTGATGCGCTTTATGTGCAGAAATGCCTGATGCTGTCCTTTGAGAACAAGAAACTTCTTCAGGAAGACGACCTGGAGATAATCGATGAACTGGGTCTTGCATTCAGGGGCCGCAATGCGTGGCCCGTCTTCAGAAGCTATAAACCCGGATATTTTCCATGGTTCTTGAACAGGGACGAGGTTTTATATATGACGATTGCACTGCGCCAGGCAATGGATGTTTTCATCCGTATGAAGCACGATGCGGAATTACTGAATGGACCAAGAAAAAACCTTGTACCTTGTCAGGACTCTTGACCCGAAAAACGGTAAGTCTGACTGGGAGGATGAATGGAGGGCGCCTGCTCCGATCGAAAAGAACGGGGAGATACTCGATGAACCTGTAAATGAAATCAGGATTCAAAAGCTGAAGAAAACGGCAAAGCCTGCGACGGCTGTGTGGGAGATCGACTTTTTCCATACCCCTACCCCCATATTGCAGGGAGAAAGGCCGGTCTTCCCTTACGCGATCATGGTAATGGACCACGATACAAGATTTATTTTTGATATGCACCTTGCGGTTACTGCGGCATATCAGCGAGAATTTCTCGGTAAATTTCTCGACTGCTTGGAACATACGTCCATTATCCCTTTGGAAATACTGGTGAGAAAAGACGAAGCAGCAAAACTTATCGGACCTTATACGAAACGTTTAAATATAAAGCTCAGCACGGTGAAAAAACTGCACGGCATTGATCACGCCCGCCGTGAGATGGAAAAACATCTGAAATAACTCATCAGTCGCGTAGCGAACAGGGTGGATATATATTTCTTGCGACTTTGGGATAATTACTGAGGGAGTGGAGGTTCCTTTGAGATAACTGCGTCTTTAGGCTGCTTCTTTCTTCTTCTTTTTATGAAGTACTTTATCAGCACGTAAGCTGCGCCTGAAAAGAGAATTCCCAGGACAACGCTTCCCACAATAATAGGCCATAGGTAATGAGAGAATAAATTAATATTTCTGGAAAAACTGATCTTAAGAAAGTGTCCTCTGAGCAGTAGGTTGCCCACCTCGGCGCTGATAAAGAGCTGGAAAGGATAAGTGATAGGATTGGATATCTGGGTGCCGAGAATTACCACCAGCGGACTCAGCCGCAGCAGGGAAGCAAGTCCCAGTGCCAGTATCGTATGAGTGCCTATGACCGGCACAAAGGCAATAAGTATACCCACTGCCATGCCGACCGCGATCTCATGGGGGGTAAGTCCTTTTCTTGAAAGGTTGATGATATAATTCTTTAGTTTTTCGAAATAGCTCATATGTGATAATGAATGCCCAAACCCCCGGGGATAAAATGAACGGGCATCTCCCATAAATTCAACAAAGCATAATCTCGTCCATTATACCATCATCATGTGTCCTTCCCTCAATCCCCTCCGCTGTTCTTTGAGTTGCAGATGAACACCGGACCGTTGAAAAGACCGGCGGATGCCTGTTTTTGTGAAATGCATTTTCGGGGGTGTCGGACGTCTGTTTGCAGAATCAATCGGTTCTGTAAGGCTGTTCAGTGCAATTCCGGATTCACATGCGCTTATCTTGCGGCAATGCAAGACAGGAAATCAGTCAGTGAGGACTCTCAACGCCCTGCGCCTGTCAGGGTGTTTTAGTTTTCTAAGTGCTTTTGCTTCTATTTGTCTGACCCGTTCACGAGTAATTGAAAGGTGTCCCCCCACTTCTTCAAGGGTATGGTCTTTGTCAAATCCGATGCCGAACCTCATTCTTATAATTGTCTCTTCCCTGGGAGTCAGCGTATTAAGTACCTTTCGTATATGGCTTGTTATATTGTTCCTTTCCGTATCTGAATATGGAGAAGAAGCATCTTTGTCGCTGATAAACTCCTCAAGGGTCGTATCTTCATCGCCAATTGGAGTTTGCAACGCTATCGGATCCTGAATCGCCCTCAATACTTCATCTATTTTTTCCGTCGAGACCTCCAGTTTCGCTGCGATCTCTTCTTTGATCGGTTCTCTCCCCAGCTGTTGGCGCAGTTCTCTGCGACGCTTTGGTAACCTTGTTATAAAAGTCAGCTGCATGCACAGGAACTCTGATGGTTTTTGACTGATCAATCAATGCCCTTGTAATACCCTGCCTTATCCACCATGTTGCATAGGTGCTGAATTTGAAACCCCTTCTCATATTTAAACTTATCCACAGCCCTCATGAGGCCGATGTTCCCTTCCTGGATAAGATCAAGCAGACTCAATCCCCTGCCGACATAGTGCTTGGCAATATTAATGACCAATCTCATGTTGTGCGTTATTAATTCATTCTTTGCTTCATCGATTAGTTGTCTGGCCCTTTTTATCCTCTCCCATTTGACTTTCAGTTCGTCGGTCTTGATCCCCACATCCGATTCAGCCTGTTTATACTCATCCTGGACTTCTTTTGCAATCGCCTTGAGTTGTAAATACGCTATTACCTTTCTTCTTTTTCTCACTGATTATCTTCTTGAGCTTGCTCAAAGTCCCGTATCCTGCAATCTTTCTCTCTGCATTCTCTATTTTTATCATGAGTTCGTCGAGTGCTTTCAAGCTCACTTCAAAGGCCTCATCTGTTGTATCTTCCTCGGAATTATTCAGGGAATCTTCGGCCTTCTCGTGCATAAGCGCCTCAACCTTTTTGTACAGCGGGAGCTCTGTAATTATCGTATTGATTATCTCTTTGCCCTCTTCCAGGTTTTTTGCGAACTCTATTTCCTCACTCCTTGTAAGTATCGAGATGTTCCCCAGGGAATGGAAATATGACTGAACAATGTCTGCCGTCTCCTCGTATTGACTCTCATCTCCGGACGTCAGGTCTTCTTCTGGAGCTTCGGTCTCCTGATTATCTGAAACTTCAATCCCCATATCATGAAGAGTGGATATGAGTTCTTCCAGTTCATCCGTGGAGAAATATTCTGATGAAACAGCATTATTTATCTCATCATATGTCAGCCTCCCACGGGCCCTGCCCATATCTATTATCTCTTCAAAAATGTCATCTTTTTCCATAGAACTCCTTGAGATAAATCTGCTAATTTTCAGTATATAACAAAATATAACAAAACTGTTTTCGCAGCTAAATTTGTGTTAGGCCCAATTGATCTTGATAACAGGAGGGACGCATTTAGGGTCAAACCATGAAATTCATCATCATCAAATGTCCGAAATAACCTTGCACTTTGAGTTTATTATAACAAAAGTGAAGATTTTGTATCGGGACTGTCCGAAATACAGTAAATACCCATCGTAAGTTGACCCGGCTGCGTGGCCGGCATTTAATGCATGAGAGAATTGTGATAAAATAAAATGCTCAAAAAGGAACCCTTTAACGGGAAATAAGATTGTAATAAACCATATGACATCTTATAGAACATCTCTATCTTGCCGGATATTCAATAAAAAAAAGACATAAATTGAAGAACAAAAAGATGCTTCCCCGTAAGGTTATCAGCATCGGCAATATAACACTTGGAGGGACCGGCAAGACGCCTGCGGTTATAGCCCTGGCCCAAAAAGCTCGGTTAAAGGGTTTCAGACCCTGCATCCTGACACGGGGATACAGGGGGACGGCATCAGGCCCGTGTTATGTCAGCAGGGGAGAGAGTCCTCTGCTGGATGAGAAACAGGCAGGTGATGAAGCATATCTGATGGCAGTGAAGATGAAGGGAATTCCGATTGTCAAGGGGAAAGACAGATATGAAGCAGGCATGCTTGCGCTGAACTCTTTGCCTGAGGTATCCCGTCCTGATCTCTTTATCCTTGATGACGGCTTTCAGCACTGGGGGCTTTTCAGGGACAAAGATGTCCTGCTCATAGATAGCATGAATCCGTTCGGCAACCGGAAGCTACTGCCCATTGGTCCTTTGAGAGAGCCGATAAGCGAAATCAACAGAGCCGGGATCATCATTATCACAAAGAAAGAGGGTGTGCTCAGTTCTGCGAAAGACAGCCTCATCGAAGAAATAAGGGAGTACAACAAAAAAGCTCCTGTATTTTTCTCGGCCCATATACCGCTCCAATTCATGGACTCACATGGGAATGCCTTTCCTCTCGAATGGGGAGAGGGAAAATCATTTTTCGGTTTTTGCGGCATAGGGAATCCCGGGTCTTTCCGGCAGACATTGTTATCCGCAGGTGTGACATTGACAGGACTGAAGACCTTCAGAGACCATCATCGTTACAGTCAAGGGGATTTAGAAGCAATCATTGATGAGGCGGGAGCTCATAGCGGATGGATTGTTACTACTGAAAAAGATATAATGAGACTGAGAGGGTTCGATCTCCCTGAAAATCTGGTTTCGCTGGCTGTAGAGTTTCATGTGGATGATGACTGTTATGAGACAATATTTGCCGATTTATGAACCTGAGAATCTCATAATTGAATTTACATATGTTTATAAAATCGACATCATTATTCTGGAGTTAATCATCGGAGGGGTCTATGGTCAGGTATATCAATGTGAGGAGCAAATCAAGAAACGAGCTCGTCGATATTACCGAGATGGTACAGGAAGAGGTGAAAGCTGCCGGGATTACAAAAGGGGTATGCTATTTGTACGTGCCTCATACAACAGCAGGCATCGCTATAAATGAGGGGGCTGACCCGAGCGTACAGCGTGACATCATCAATGCCCTGAACAGGCTTGTCCCGCATGAAATGAACTATTCCCATCGCGAGGGCAATGCAGACGCCCATATAAAGGCTGCCATTATCGGTTCCTCTTCTAATGTCATAATCGAAGAGGGAAAGCTGCTCCTTGGCACCTGGCAGTCGATCTTTTTCTGTGAATTTGACGGCCCGAGACACAGGAGAATAGCGATTAAGTTTATCTGAAAACAACCACCAACCAATGTCTCAAAACTCTTCTGATGAATTACGCTTCCTCCGGGATGAAATAGGACGGCTCCGGAAGTCCCTTTCGGAACTCACCCCCCCCTTAGACATATTGCTCAAACGCAGGGGATTCAGAATTTACAGGAAAGAGCCGTCCGACGACCTCCTTCTTCCCGACGACAAATACATCGTGGGTTACTATGAGATGATGAAGAAATATTCCTTTCGACTCTTTCTGCGCGACGTGATCAAACACCAGACTTTTTTCAGGGTTGAGAACGTTACGCGTTACGCGACATCAGAAGTGACCGCCGATTATGTTGACTATATTGGGAGTGTAGACATGATTGAACACGTGCCGGGGGGATTCAGACTTGCCTCCGGTCCCATCAAGAGTTTTGGAGAGACACTTGAATGGTTTGTGGCTCAAATATTCAAGGAGGAATTCGGCGCTGAAGCAGTATGGGGGGTACGGGCTAAACGACCAAAGATCGGGGGAGATTACGATCTCATAGCAAAAGTCGACGGCTCGATATTATACATGGAGATAAAATCCTCCCCCCCGAAACAGATATATCAGGGAGAAATATCGGCTTTTATTGACCGGGTCCTGGACCTTCACCCCGAAATAAGCATTTTTTTCATGGACACGGAGCTGAGGATGAAGGACAAAATTGTGCCGATGTTTGAGGAAGAACTGAAGACGAGGCATAAAGAACCGCCTGTGTTCACCAGAATGGAAAAGGAACTCTTTCAGATACAGGACAGGATCTTCATAATAAACGCAAAAGACAGTATTTCATCTAATATAGAAAAGGTGTTGAGCTGGTACTTCAGAAGGAACAAATGAGCCTGATATCGGTCCGTGTCATCCGCTGGAACGATTATGTTAAGAGAGAGCTCGGAAATGAAAACAGACATATGTTTATTTTAACCCGGCGCCTGTGATATATTTCTTTCATGATCTGTGATCTCAGACTGCATGGGAGCATCGGTCCCATCGAGTATTTTGCCCTTGTGGGAGGCGCAGGCGCTTACAATACCTATTTCTATGAAGAAGGTCCCTGGGGTATAAGGTTCTTTTCAAGGGGCAACGAGTTCACAATATCTGAACAGGGTGTCCATTATAAAGGCACAGGCGGCAGCTTCTGCGAGTACATGTTCGGCGTGGAAAAACCCTTCAAGGATTTGATCAAAAAATCAGTCGCCAACAGACTTATTATGTTTGGCGCCTTCCTCAATGAAAAAGAGAATATAGTCTTCACAAATAGTACAGAAGGCAGAGAGTCTTTTTATCGCCTTTTCCTTCAGGGGCATGCTGTAAAGAACTACTACTTTTTCATCGCTTCGGATTCTCCGGAAGACTACGTCAAGAGACAAAAGCATATCCTGAAGGGGGTCGGAAAGTTTCTTAAGAGGACCCCCCTGGTTGCCGAAGACCAGGATACGGAACTTCTTGACGGGTTTCTGTCTGCTTTAAAGGAGAAGAATTCTACTGTTTTCATATTCAAACTTGTGCACACGGGAAACAGGAAATTCTACAGAGGCCTGAAGGAATTTTATTCGAAGGAACGCCTTTTGACAATGAATGAAGAACTATATCTCGAGGATATTGTTGCCAGGTACGATATCGACCGCTATCAGCTTGAGAGAATGAGGATAGATATTATGTACCGGCATCTTGACAACAAGAGCGTTGTCGACGAATACAGGGACATCCTTCTCGGAGGGATTCTCAAGGACACAATGCAGCCTTCGGAATATGCGCGCCTCAACCGTCTCAGGACCCTCGGCATCAGAAATAACATACCTGGCTGTGCTTTTCGAGACGCTTGATGAACTGCTGATGAAAGGCAGGAAGATACAGGAGATTGAAGAGCCGGAATATCTCAGGGAGACAAGGACCATACTCCAGAGTCTTTTTTTTAAGGACCCCTCTCTCAAGAGGCATATCATTAATAACGAAGATATCATCAGGCTGATAAATGCAAAAAATGCTGCGGAATTAAAGGGAGACAAGGGGTTTGAACAAATACTTCTTGATACTGTCCGGACTTGCGACGAGATTGTCCGTGAAACAAATGACTTCAGTTACTTTGAGGAGTTCACGTCAATAGCGACGTATTTTGACAGGTATGACAATGTCTCCACTCTGCTGAGCAAGATAGCTTTTCTTGAGAATGTCGAATTTACGGAAGACTCCCTGCGGAGTCTTATCGGGAACAAAAGAGAATTCGATCAGCTGGATACAAAGCTTTTTGACGAGATTTTTGTCAGGACGCTGCTCAGCAACAAGTACATCACTGCTTACGGCAGGAAAAAAATACAGGCCATATCAAAGGGGATAAAAAAGATCCATGAAGGGGACGCATCGTTGAGGGAGGTCATTACGGAGATAAGGGTCACAACCGAGGAAGAAAAGCTCTATCGCACGGTGCAGACCGCTCTGAAAGAGCGCATGCGAAGCTTCTTCCCCGGACTCGATACAAAAAAAGGACGGGACAAGATACGGGAAGACATTGCGCGGGAGATTTCGGAAAAAGGGACTGCCCGCGAGGTGACAAAGAGGTTGTTTGAAAGGGTTTTCCTTGACCTCAGAAAAGAGTCTTTTTACCTGAACCATATTCTTCCGCTTGTCATACAAAACAAAGATGTTTCGCTGAGGGAAGATTTTCTGAATAACAGCGGACTTGACAGATTTTATATAGAGACCCTTGAAAAGGAATACTTTGAGCAAAGGCATCTGGACCCTTCGCTGCTTGAACACCTGCTGGTTGGAGGCGGCGAGCGGATTTGAACCGCTGCATAAAGGTTTTGCAGACCTCTCCCTTGCCACTTGGGTACGCCGCCGGAATAAGTGCCGCATATACAGTAAGAAATGCCCTGACTTTTAACTTCTTGATGTTGCTTACTGCCTGTTATTTATGAAATGGAGCGGGAAACGGGACTCGAACCCGCGACCCCAACCTTGGCAAGGTTGTGCTCTACCAACTGAGCTATTCCCGCATTCTCGAATCAGACATGAAATACAAAAGGATTCCCGGGAGAATCCCTTAGCGTACAGCTCTTAACTTATACGCAAGTAATAAGCTATAATGAACGTTACTATAAAAATAGTAAACGGAAAGGTCGGTTTTTGTCAATATGCTTTATCCTGATTTAGAAACTTTTAAGTCTCTTTCGTCAAAGGGCAATCTCATCCCGGTCTACCGGGAGATACTTGGCCGATACGGAAACACCTGTGTCTGCAACCCTGAAACTTGGCGGTTCTCCTGCTTTCCTGCTTGAAAGTATGGTCGGCGGTGAAAAGTGGGCGAGGTATTCATTTCTTGGCTCAAAGCCGTCAAGAATTATCAAAGGCTGGGGGAACAGGATACAGATAAAAGATTCCCGGACAGGTACGCGGCGTTTCAAGGTGGACAACCCGATGGATGTCATCAAAAAGGAACTCACCGCGTACAAACCGGTGGATGTCAAGGGTCTGCCGAGATTCTACGGCGGCCTGGTCGGATATATAGGATATGACATGGTCAGGTTCTTTGAAGAGATTCCCGACCATAAGAAACCCGGGCTTAAACTGCCTGATATCTTTCTCATGGTCACAGACACGGTTGTTATCTTTGACAACCTGAAAGGCAAGATAAAGGTCGTATCAAATGCCCATATTAACGGAAAATCTCCTGAGGAGGCATACAGGGAAGCCGGGGAGAAAATAGCGGGCATCATAGAAAAGCTTCAGAAACCGGGGATACGCAGACGAAAACCAAGGACCGGCGATAATAAAGCTGAGCCGGCCGGTTTTACATCTTCATTTACCTCCAGAGAGGCTTTTGAGAAGGCCGTACTAAAGAGCAAGGACTATATACTCTCGGGTGATATTGTTCAGGTTGTACTTTCTCAGAGGTTCGACCGCAAGTCTGAGGTTGAACCATTCAATATATACAGGGCCTTGCGTGTCATCAACCCGTCTCCTTATATGTATTATATCGACACGGGGGATGCAAAACTCGTCGGATCATCCCCGGAAATACTCGTGAGGCTCGAAGGAAAAAAGATCATACTGAGGCCTATTGCCGGGACAAGGAGAAGAGGAGAAACAGAAGAGGAAGACAGCCTGCTTGAGGAGGAACTCAAGAAAGATCCGAAGGAGATAGCCGAACATATTATGCTCGTTGATCTCGGTCGGAACGATGTCGGCAGGGTTGCTGAAATGGGCTCTGTAAAAGTCACTGAACTGATGTCTGTTGAGAGGTATAGCCATGTCATGCATCTTGTTTCGAATGTGGAAGGGACTCTTCAACACGGTCTTGATGCGTTTCATGTGCTCGAAGCCTGCTTCCCGGCAGGGACTGTAAGCGGCGCTCCAAAGGTCAGGGCCATGGAGATTATAGAGGAACTGGAGCCCACAAGAAGAGGGCCTTATGCAGGAGCAGTCGGGTACCTCAGCTATTCGGGAAATATGGACACCTGTATAACTATCAGGACACTTATCATAAAAGGCAATACGGTCTATGTCCAGGCAGGCGCCGGCATCGTCGCGGACTCGGTGCCTGAAAAAGAGTATGAAGAAACAGTCAACAAGGCCACGGGTATGATGAAAGCAGTCGACATGGCCGAAACGGAATTAGGGTGAGTCTATGTTGTTGATGATCGATAATTATGATTCCTTTACCTATAACCTCGTCCAGTACCTGGGAGAGCTTGGCGAGGACATAAGGGTATTCAGGAATAATAAGATCACGATTGAGGAGATGGAAAAGCTGAACCCTGAGCGCATTGTAATTTCGCCCGGCCCTTGCACACCGAAAGAGGCCGGTGTTTCTATAGAAGTGGTCAGACATTTTGCCGGCAGGATACCAATCCTTGGCGTATGTCTCGGACATCAATCCATAGGCGCTGCCTTTGGCGGAGAAATAATACGGGCCCCGAGACTGATGCACGGCAAGACATCACTCATATACCATGACGGGGAGGGTGTATTTAAAGGTCTTCCCAATCCCTTTGAGGCAACGAGATATCATTCACTGTTGATAAAAAGAGAGACCCTGCCCGATTGTCTTTATGTCACGGCATGGACTGATGTGGGAGAAATTATGGGAGTGCGGCATAAGGAACATATTGTTGAAGGCGTTCAGTTCCATCCTGAGTCGATACTTACTACTGTCGGCAAAGACTTGTTGGGAAATTTTCTAAAATTAAGATACCAGACTTAATGTAGCGCGTCCAACGCTTCTTTACATATGTTTCGAGTGTCTTGAGTCGTCATTCTCGCAGTCCTTAGGCGGGAATCCAGGTTTCTTTGTATCTTAAAGAGAATGGATTCCCGATTACTACCTCGGGAATGACGACAGAAACGACCATTTAATATTGTCATCCTCGGGCTTGATCCGGGGATCCAAGGTTGATTACTACGTTGGGCCAACAGTAGGTGCCTTAAGCGAATGACGACAGATGGATTTTTTTAAGGGATTCTATGTAAAGGGATTTACGGCTCACTACACTATAATGTATACCCATCAGTTGCATAAAAAGTTTTGCATCGTCAGAAAGGTTTTATGATTAAAGAAGCAATAAACATGATCGTCAATAATATCAACCTTATGGAGCCTGAAATGGCTGCGTGTATGGGTGAAATCATGGAAGGGAAGGCTACTGACGCCCAGATCGGCGCGCTCCTGACAGCCCTGAGGATCAAAGGTGAGACTGTTGAAGAAATAACAGGCGCCGCAAGGATCATGAGGCAGAAGGCGATCACTATCAAGGCGCCCGAGGGAGTGCTCGATACCTGCGGCACCGGCGGCGACATGTCGCGTACCTTCAATATTTCTACGACAACTGCCTTTGTTGTTGCAGGCGCCGGAGTGCCTGTTGCGAAGCATGGCAATCGTTCCGTATCAAGCCAGTCAGGCAGCGCCGATGTCCTTGAGGCCCTCGGTGTAAGAATCGACCTGCAGCCTGACAAAGTGGAGAAATGTCTCTTTGAGACCGGTTTTGGTTTCCTCTTTGCGCCGCTGTTTCATCCGGCTATGAAATATGCGATCGGACCCCGCAGGGAAATGGGTATCAGGACAATATTCAATATCCTTGGACCGATAACAAACCCTGCCGGCGCTAAAAGGCAGATACTCGGTGTATTTGCCGACAAACTGACTGATACGCTTGCACAGGTGTTGGGAAACCTCGGGGCCATTGACGCCATAGTTGTCCATGGAGAAGACGGTCTTGACGAAGTCAGTCTATCCGGGAAAACAAAAGTGGCACGATTCAGAGACGGAAATGTGAAAAGCTTTCATATACAGCCCGAGGATTTCGGGATATGGCGAAATACGGTTGATACTATACGAGGGCGGAGACAAGCAGGAGAACGCTGCAATAACGCTGTCTGTCCTCCGTGGCGAAAAAGGTCCGAAAAGAGACATTGTGCTTATGAATTCGGCTGTTGCACTGATAGCCGCAGGAAAGACGGAGGACTTTAAGTCGGCATTCAGCATGGCTGCTGATTCAATTGACTCAGGCATGGCATTAAAGAAACTCGAAGAGGTAAAGAGGGTAAGCAATTCACTATGAACCTTCTATGCAGAATTGGATGAAGAGGAGGTTTCTTGGCTGTTAGAGTAGGAGTTATCGGTGTCGGATATCTCGGTCAGCACCATGCGCGGATCTATTCCGAGCTTGAAGAGTCAGAGCTTGTTGCTGTTGTTGATGTCGACGGCAAAAAGGCCGGGACCTTTGCCGAGAAATATCATTGTGAAGCGACCGATGATTACAGGAAAATATTTCATAAAGTCGATGCACTGAGCATTGTCACGCCGACAACATTTCACTATGAGATAGCCCTTGACTGCCTCCGGGCGGGAAAAGACATCCTGATAGAAAAGCCCATAACAGTAACAGTCGAAGAAGCCGACGAACTGATCAAGGAGTCACGGCAGAGAAACTGCATTATTCAGGTCGGACATCTTGAACGGTATAACCCTGCAATCCTTGCGGCTTCTGATTTTTTCAAGTCCCCGGTCTTTATTGAGTCGGAAAGGCTTTCGCCGTTTCTCGGAAGGGCGACCGATGTTGATGTGACACTTGATCTCATGATCCATGATATAGATATTATGCTGAGCCTGATTGCCAGACCGGTCAAGACTGTCAGGGCAGTCGGCGGTAAGGTCCTCACGGACAAGATCGATGTAGCCAAGGCATGGCTTGAGTTCGAGGGCGGCTGTGCCGCCCTTGCCACCGTAAGCCGGATGTCTCCTGAAAAACACCGGACGTTAAAGGTATTTCAAAAGGATTCTCTCATATCTATTGATTATCAGAATTCTGAGATAAAGCGTTTTTTCAGAACAGAGGGGAATATATCTTCGGAAGTAATAAAACCTGAAAAAAAGGAACCCCTTAAAGAGGAATTGAAAGACTTTATCCGGTGCGTCAGAGAGAGGGCAGCGCCAAAGGTCTCAGCTGTTGAAGGAAGAGATGCACTCAAGGTCGTTCTTGAAATAAATGAGATGATAAAAAACAGTAATTGAGGAGAAGGCAGAGCATGGTTCCGATGGTTGATTTAAGAAAGCAGTTCAGTGAGATAAAAGATGAGGTCCTTGAAATGCTCACGGAGATACTTGAAAGCAGTCATTATGTCCTGGGTTCAAGAGTCTCGGATTTTGAAAAGAAGATAGCGGAATACCAAGGTGTCGGGCATGCAATAGGGGTCGCGTCGGGCACTGACGCTCTTCATCTCTCGATTGATGCAATGGACATAGGCCCGGGAGATGAGGTCATTACAACACCTTTTACTTTTTTTGCAACTGCTGAGGCAATACTCTATACAGGAGCCCTGCCGGTATTTGTGGATATCGAGCCCGATACTTTCAATATAGATGTGAATGAAATAGAGCGCCATATCACAAAAAAGACACAGGGCGATTCTTCCTGTTCATCTCTTCGGCCATCCTGCCGATATGGACTCCATATTGAAAATAGCCAGAAAACACAGATTGAAGGTCATTGAAGACTGCGCACAGTCTTTCGGTGCTGAGATCAACGGCAGAAAGACCGGAAGCATCGGAGATGCAGGCTGCTTCAGTTTTTATCCGAGCAAGAACCTTGGGGCCTATGGCGACGGCGGTATGATGACCCTGAATAACACAAAGGTGGCGGAAATAATAAGACAGTTAAGAAACCACGGATCCAAAGGCTCGTACAGACACAAAAGGGTGGGTTTCAACAGCAGGCTTGATGAGATGCAGGCAGGTATCCTGCTTGTAAAATTCAGGCATATCGATGAATACAACAGCAAAAGGAGAGAGAAGGCGGCCCTTTACACCAAACTCCTTGCCGATACGGTGAAATGTCCGGTCGAAAAACAGGGCGCTGTCCATGTCTATCATCAGTATACTATAAGGAGCAGAAAGAGAGATAGAATTCAGGACAAACTCAGGGCAGGAGGCATCTCCTCGGTCGTTTACTATCCCGTGCCTCTTCACCTTCAGGAGGCATTGAAATTCCTGGGTTATCACAAAGGCGATTTCCCGGTTACCGAGAAGGCCGCTAAAGAGGTCCTTTCTCTACCGATGTACCCGGAGCTTGAGGAATCAACAATAAAGAAGATTGCAAGGATCATAAAAGAAACCGCTTAAAACTTGGCCCATGTGTATTCCAAATAAACTCGCGAACTTATTTGTCCTGATCAGGTAGACTGGAAATATGTCTACTATTATGATCGTTTCCGGTGAGAGTTCCGGGGAATTATACGGTTCACTCCTTGCAAGGGCATTGAGGAATAAATGGCCCGATGTGCATATCATCGGCATCGGCGGGCAGAGGATGTCGGAAGCAGGGGTCGAACTCATCTCTCACATATCGGATGCCTTCGGCATTTTCAAGGCTGTTGCCTCATTAAGAAAGCTCAAAACAGCATTTGACAATGCTGTTGAGGCCCTCAGAAAATTCAGACCGGATGTTCTTGTTCTGATCGATTATCCCGACTTCAATCTGAAAGTGGCAAAGGAGGCAAAGTCTCTCGGCATAAAAGTCCTGTATTATGTCAGCCCGCAGGTTTGGGCCTGGCGCAAGGGCAGGGTGAGGAAGATTGCAAGCCTTGTAAACAGAATGGCTGTTCTCCTTCCATTTGAAGAAAAGATATATAAAGACGCCGGCTTGCCATGTGAATTCGTAGGACATCCGATACTGGAAGAGATTGAACGGAAATAGCGTGCTGGTCGATGGACATAAGTCTTCGGAGAAATCAACCGTTCCTTCTTCAGCAGATCAGGCCGGACTTATTTCACCCGGCTAAGGACCATTGCAAAATCTGCTCTTGGACTCGACCCTGACCGACCGCTCCTTTCCCTTCTCCCGGGCAGCAGACCTCATGAACTCAGAAAACTCCTGCCTCTCATGATAGAAGTCGTAAGACAGATCAGGAACGATCCCGAGATACTAAGAGAAAACAAGGAGTATCAGTTCTGCATGCCCCTTGCTCCTAATACGGATGAACAGAAATACGACATTTTTCTTGATGCACTTAAAAAGGAAGGCGTGCAGATCAGGAAAGGGGAATCCGTTAGAGTACTTGCAGCATCTGATCTGGCTGTTGTTGCATCCGGCACCGCGACGCTCCAGACCGCGTTCCTCGAAGTGCCGATGGTAGTGGTATATAAAATTTCGCCTCTTGAATTTCAGATCGGAAAGAGGATCATAGACGTAAAACACATATCTCTCGCAAATATTCTTGCGGGAAGAGATGTTGTTGTTGAGCTGCTTCAGGCCGAGGCGAATCCCGGAGAAGTCTTGAAAGAGCTAAAGAAGATCATATTGGATGAGAAATACAGGGATAATATGATCAGCCATTTCAAAGAGATAAAAAGACCTTTTTACGGCAAGAAGACATCTCAGAGAGTGGCGGATATAATACTGGAGATGGTCATATGGAGAAAATGAATATGCCCGGATTAGTAATAAACATTGGTAACTGTCAACTGAGGGTAGAGTGTTTAGATCGTTGTTTTTATTTGCCATGTCGCTACGGGCATATTAGACCCGCAGGTCTATTCGCCTCGGCGAGAGAGAGTTGAAAGCGGGAATATAGTCTGATGAACATTCCACCTTTGTTCGAATGAACAATAGTTGCACTGAATAATCCTGGCTTATCAGCAGGGGGATACATTGTTTTTTATTTATAGTTTTCTATATCTGATAGCAATTATTATTCTTTCCCCCGTTGAATATTTCAAAAGACCTGCTGAGATCAGGAAAAAATGGCTTAAGGACAAGCTGGGCCTTTTGGATTCATCTTTCATCCCTCATCCTTCATCCTTTGTCTGGGTCCACGCCGTATCGGTCGGTGAAGTTATGGCCGCGTCGCCCCTTTTGAAAAAAATAAAGGAACGCTTTCCTGAAAAGACCATAATACTATCTACAATTACAGACACCGGCCAGAAAGTTGCAAGGGAACGTGCGCCGGAGGGAACAAAGGTCATCTATCTACCATTTGATCTGCCTTTCATCCTGAGCAGCGTTTTGAGCAAGGTGAAACCCGAACTCCTGATTGTCATTGAAACAGAACTCTGGCCGAACCTGATAAGGATTTTCAGAGAAAAAGGGATTCCCGTTTTGCTTCTGAACGGAAGGATATCTGAAAAGTCATTCAAAGGTTATATGAAAATCTCTTTCTTCATGAAGAAAGTCCTTTCCTGTGTCGATTTCTTCGGCATGCAGAGAGAAGAATATGCCGAGAGAATAAGACAGCTGGGCGCAGACAGCAACAAGGTCAAAGACCTTGGCAACTTCAAATTCGACATACGACCTCCGGCAGACATCCCTGTGTGGACAAAAAAGCTGTCAGGCCCGGTTATCACGGCCGGAAGCACACACGACGGGGAGGAAGAATTGATTGTTGATGTTTATCTTGAGCTGAAGAAAGATTTTCCTGACCTCAATCTGATTATTGCACCCCGCCATCCTGAAAGGTTTAATCCTGTTGAGGAGATGCTCAGGGCAAAGGGAATTATATTTGTAAGGCGTTCCGGGTTGGATATATCAAATTCATCGTCCCGCGAGCCCCGGGAATTAAAGGGTACAATCGTCCTTCTCGACACAGTCGGGGAATTGTCATCGGTCTACGGTATATCTGATATTGCCATTATCGGAAAGAGTTTCAGAGGCCGCGGAGGACAGAACCCCCTTGAACCGGCATACTGGGGAAAGCCCATTATATGCGGACCTCACATGGAGAATTTTCCGATTGTCGAGGAGTTCTACAAAGAAGGCGCTGCGATAAGAGTCAAAGAAGAGGACCTCCGGGAGAAAATAAAAGAGTTTCTCCGTGATCCTGAAAAGGCTCAAAAAACCGGATCAAAGGCGCAGCTGTTATACAAGAAAAATGCAGGCGCAGTAGAAAAGGCATTGGAGATAATTGAAAGGTATATTTGAGCAATGAAAAACAAGAGGGCTTAAGCGGTATTTAAGGGATTACTGGAGGATGAATGATGGTCAATAAAGTCATCCCGGAACGATTTCTTAAATCTGCAGAAGAATATAAGGACAATGTTGCCTTTAATTATTTTGATAAGGAATGGAAGAGCATAAAGTTCAGCGAGTATTTAAGAAATTGCAGAGCTATTGCTTCATATCTTATCGGGACCGGCATCCGAAAAGGCGACAGAATCGCAATCCATTCTGAAAACAGGCCGGAGTGGTGTATGTCTTATCTTGCATTATCTCTTGCAGGCGCAGTAGGCGTGCCGATCGACGTACAGCTTGGCGCTGATGAAATCAAGAATCTTCTTGCCGATTCCGAGGCGAAGATCATATTCCATAGTCTGAAAACAGGTGAAAATGTCACAAAGGCACTAAGACAAGCCAGGCATGCTGCGGGTCGATCAAATAGATTTTGACTCGCCTGATTTCAGCAGAATATTGCAGACTCCTGATACGGGAAAATATCCTGACATCTCAGAGGAAGACCTGGCATCCATCATCTATACGTCCGGCACAACCGGCATACCTAAAGGTGTAATGCTTACCCATAAGAATTTCTGTTCCGATGCAGAAGATCTCATAAGCGTGGGGATCCTCTCACACGATGACAGTGTTATTTCAGTTCTTCCTTTGCATCACACCTATCCCTTTCTGGGAAACTGTCTGCTCCCTGCATTTCTGGGGACGCCGGTAACCTATCCGCAGAGCCTGAAAGGTCCTGACCTTATGTCTGCAATGAGAGATTATGGCGTAACACTTCTTGTCAGCGTCCCGCAACTTCTTGAACTGATAAGAAACGGGATCTTCAGCAAAATAAAACAACTCTCCGGACCGTTGCCGAAAATAATGTTCGGGGTCCTGAAGGCCTCCGGTTATCTCAGGCGGCGCTTCGACATAAACCTCGGCAAGATTGTCTTTAAATCGGTCCACAGGTCTCTCGGAGAGAAGTTCAGGTTCTCAGCATGCGGGGGCGCAAAGCTTGACCCGCAGGTGATGAAGGACCTCGAGGCCCTCGGCCTTACAATTCTCGAAGGGTATGGCCTTACAGAGACAGCGCCGGTTGTTGCCTTTAATCCGATTGAAAAGAGAAAACCCGGTTCCGTGGGAAGACCCATGCCGTCTGCCGTGATAAAGATACTGGACCCTGAAAGCAGAAAAGAGCTCGATGTCATGACCGAAGGCGAAATTGTCATCAAGGGCCCGATGGTCATGAAAGGGTATTACAAGAACCCTGCCGCAACATCCCAGGTTCTGAAAGACGGATGGTTCCAGAGCGGCGATCTCGGATACATCGATCGTGACGGCTATATCTTTATAACCGGCCGGATAAAAGAGGTCATCGTCTTAAGTTCGGGGAAGAACATCTATCCGGACGAGGTCGAAAAACAGTACCTGAAAATACCCCTTATTAAAGAGATATGTGTGATGGGTGTTGAAGACAAAGGTGTGGTTGAATCCCTGCAGGCGGTCATTGTCCCTGATACCGAATATGCAAAAACAGCGCAGATCAACAATATGCAGGAAGCCCTGAAGTGGGAGATTAACAATGCTTCCGGCCATTTGCCGTCATATATGAGGCTCAAAGGATATACCCTCTATCCCGAACCCCTGCCGAGGACGCCGCTCGGAAAACTCAGGAGGTTCATGGTCAAAGACCTCTTAAAGGCGGAGAGGAGGGAAAAGAGAGCAGAGGGCGAAGACAACGGTCCGGCACAGGATGAAATTGGCAGAAAAGTAATTGAATGCATCTCTCAGCTTCTGAAAGAGAAGATCCCTATTCAGTCAAAAGACAACCTTGAACTCGACCTCGGGCTCGATTCATTGGCAAAGATTGAGCTGGTCGTCATGCTCGAAAAGGTTTTCTCGATGAAACTGCCTGAGACATTGACCTCAGAGACTCAGACAGTTGAGGAATTGATCGCAAGGATTAAGGAATATGGCGCAGGCGGAATCAGCACGATGAAAAAGATGCCTGCATGGAATGATATCTTGTTGACGGAACCGTCTTTTGACGACAGAAAAAAGGTTGGATTTCAGCACAGTGTCCTTGAACGTTTGATAGTGTTTACAGTGTTACGCTTTGTGAAAATCATGGCAAAGATCTTTTTCAGACTGAAGACCGAAGGGTTCGAAAATATACCCGAAAAAGGACCGTATATAATCACCCCCAATCATGTCAGCTACCTGGACGCCTTCGCAGTTGTTTCAGGAATGCGGTCGGAATCATTTAATGATTTATACATCCTCGGTATGCAGAAATACTTTACAGGGAGATTGGGAGAGTCCTTTGCAAGGCTGGCCAATGTTATTCCGATTGATCAGGAAAAGTACCTGAACAAGGCCTTGCAGTTGTCATCATATGTCCTGAGAAACGGCAAGTCGCTCCTGGTATTCCCTGAAGGCGGCAGGTCTTTTAACGGGGAACTTATGGAGTTCAAAAAAGGGGTGGGCATACTCTCAACCGAGCTGAATATTCCTGTCGATACCTGTTCATATCAAGGGTTCATTCGAGGCCCTGCCGAGGACAGCAGCATGGCCTAAATTCAGGGAGATAAGAGTGACCTTCGGAAAACCTCTCTATCCAGAGGCTGATCTATCGAAAAGGCTTGCAGGGGCAGACTATTATCAATCCTTTGTAAACGAGCTGAGGGAAAGGGTGAAAAGATTAGGAGACAAGCAAACTGAGCGTCTGCAGCACATCTGACCCGTTTGAGAGGTCTTCAAAGACATGATCCGCTCCCGCCTTAACCAGGTCGTCTGCTGAAAACGGTCCCGTGGCCACACCGATGCACATAGCCCCATAAATATGGGCGCATTCGACATCACGGGGAGTATCGCCAATCACAATACTCTGCTCAATATCTATCTTTTGATTAGAGATTTCAGTGAACCTCTCTACTGCAACAGGAAGCAGTCTGTTTCTGTCTTCGTCATCGCTCCCAAATGCCCCTGACGCAAAATATTTATTGAGGTCAAAAGGCTCAAGTTTTATCCTGGCCCCCTGCTCCAGGTTCCCTGTCAGAAGTCCCAGACCGATCTCTTCCATAGCATGCAATTGATCCAGTATTTCATAAATCCCGGGTTTTGCATGTTTTCCACTGTTCCCGATCTCCCGCCTGAGATGCATAAGATAGGCTTCGATTATCGCAGTAAAATTGCCGTTGGCTGAAAGACCATGTTTCATCAGGCTTTCCTTGATTATCTGCGTATCCGTCTTTCCTGCCATGCTGATGCCCTGAAAGGCATTGGGAATGGAAAAGACCTTCTCGAATGCAAGATCAAGTGAGCGGACCCCCGCACCCCCGGAGTCGATCAATGTCCCGTCTATGTCAAAGAGTATCAGACGCATCAATTATTGACTCACAATATTCGTCTGATCTTGTCGAAAGCCTCTTCGATGATGTGTGGCTCGGGCAGAAATGTAGTCCTGAAATAAACCCCGTCCTCCTGCCGTCCAAAACCTGAGCCGGGGACGAATACAACTCCTTCTTTAAGGGCAGCGCGGACAAATGCCAGGTCTTTTTTCCATTTTGGGGATTCAATCTTTATAAATGCATAGAACGCGCCCTTGGGAGTAGGGAAAGAGAGAGGAAGCTCACCGGCGATCTTTATGAACGCGTCTCTCCTCTCCATCAGTTTCTTCCTCAGGTCAGCTGCATACGCAGGGTATGATGGGTCCACAATGGCTGCTGCCGCCGCCCTCTGATACTCCCAGTTCACCGAAAGCCGCTGGTTGCAGAGCAGGAAAAAGGCATTCTTGACCTCCTCCCACCTGTCTCCGTGGAACGCCAGCCACCCTATCCTTGCGCCGGGATAGTTGAAGTCCTTGGAAAGAGAGCTTCCGTATATGAAAGGGACCTTGTTATCGGCAACCTTCCTGAAGTCTATCTGCTTGCCTTCGAATATGATCCGGTCATATGAACCATCGTAAAATATCGGGACGTCATGCTCAGCGCACAGCCCGACGACCTCAGAGAGGTTCTCTTCTGAATAGACTGAACCCAGGGGATTATTGGGGTTGATGATAATCATCGCTTTTGCGCCCTCGATCTTCCTGGCGAGGTTTCCGATATCAATCTGCCCGTCTGCATCGTGCCTGTAGAATACAGTGTCGCCTTCGAACTGTTTTGCCTTGCTCAGGTAAAGGGGATACACAGGGTTAGGGAGGAGCACTTTCTCTCCGAACCCAATAAATGAATGGAAGAAGAAATCTATGCCTTCGGTCAGTCCCGCAACGGCAAATACGTCCTCGGGCTTGCACTTTTCAATCTTTGCCACAGTCTTTCTGAGTTGCTCGTCGCCTTCCGATGGCGCATAGCCCTTAAAGTTCTCATCAAGAACGCTCTTCACCTTCTCGGCTATGACGCTGAAAGGCTTGAAGCCGTACTGGGGCGGATCTCCGATGTTCAGGTAGATCATCCTCTTGCCTTTCGCTTCCTCGCGCTTGGCCTCCATGACGATGTCCCTGATAGGATAACTTACGACATTCATCCTCTCGGTAGGCCTATAAGGAAGTTGTCGTTTCAAATGGTGCATATCAATATCTCCCGACCCTTAAAGCATCGCTCCATGCGCCGCACAAGGGACCAATATCGGTCACATTAACCGATAGTAAATTGCTTTTCGTATAGAAAAAGAATAACACTTGAAAAAGAATTTTAACAAGAGTGAAGATATCTCTGTGGATCTCTTGTCGTAAGCCGTGACTACTTCAATTTAGATATACAAGTTTTTAGTATCCATTGAGAAATATCTTTCTTCAAACGAGATATGAGCATTTCTCAGCCGGGCATAGTCAACCTTCAGGCGTTCATCTGCGAAACGCAAATTTTGATTGGTCGAATCCATGGATTCTTCTGAAGTTCCATACACATAGACTTTAGAAACTTTCTTAATCTCTCCTTCAACCTTGAAGTTAAATTCTGCCAAAAGAAGATACATCTCCGCTTCGCTCTTTACACCCTGGGGTTCCTCTGAATATACTTTCTTTGTGACAATCTGTCTCTTTAAATCAGTTGTGGCTTCAATATGTTGTCCTTCCTTCGCCAGAGCTATGAAATGTTCTAGCCTAAAAACCTCATTTTTTTCCATATGAAACCCTTTCTTTATCTCATGTTATCGGCGATAATTTCTTGTTACTTCTATTTATTTATATATTACAGCGTTTTTATAAATAAAATGGCAACAAACTGAAAGATCCCTTTTCAGTAAGTACTTCTACTGAATATTACCCGTTACTATCTTGTCTTAAATAACAATAAACTGATAAAATTAGATCTACTAAAAATCGAGAACTATGAGTAGTAAATAACCGATGGATAAACTTACGCGATTTAGAATCAATAGCCCGAAAATTATCTTTGAAACTATTGACGGAGAGACGGTAATCGTCAACCTGGACAGCGGTAATTATTTTAGCCTCGATAGAGTAGGAGTTGACATCTGGGCATTGATCGGGGCGAATGCCCCATTACATCGAATCATAGATGATATCGCTTCTCGATACATAGGTGAGCAGAAGGAAATCGAAGAAGCTGTTCACCAGTTCATGAATGCGTTGCAGCAGGATGCTCTTATTGTGACCGATGAATCCGAGAGAAGTCGTAACGAAGAAAGTCCCGGAACCCTGGACGGAATAGAACAATCAAAAGAACGCTGCAACTTTGAAGTTCCTGTCCTGCATAAGTATACCGACATGCAAGACCTGCTTTTATTGGATCCTATACATGATGTAGATGAAACAGGCTGGCCGAGTGCCAAAAACGACCTTCCCGCCGGCAATACATGAGTATTTATTCAGGCAGCCTTAAAGTCGAGAAGATATTATGGATACGACAGAGTCGTTAGAAGAACAGGAAAATTTCTTTCAGAGTGTCCATAATCGATTTTTGAGAGCTGCGGCTTCTGTCGGCGTTATTAATTTTTATTACAAGATATGTGACACGTCAGTCTGTCTCTCTTTTGCGGGCGACGCATTAGTTCCACATATAACGCCTGCCCTGAGCCATCTCGTAATCCCGGAAGTTGAAATGCCTGATTTAACCGTCTGTTTATGGGACAGTGTTTCAACAAAAACAAGCATGGTTTCACCTCCTTGGAAGCGCGATCGATACACATACCGGGGAGAGATCTGGGGCTACAACAGCAGCAGGATAAAAACCGCCTTTCATTGGATCGAATTCTCCCTGAACATGTTGAACCTTGAGTCAAACACAGGACTTTTTTGGGTAGAGAATACTCAGAGCTTGCCTTTCTGGGTAAATGCCTCGCCTCTCAGAACATTACTCCACTGGTGGATGGAAGAGAATGAATGTCAGCTTATTCACGCAGCCGCTGTCGGTACGAAAAGCGGTGCGGTCCTCGTAACGGGTGAGGGAGGAATCGGGAAGTCAACTACTGCTCTGTCCTGTCTGAAATCCGGATTCTTTTATCTGGGTGATGATTTCATTGTCGCCCAGTTGAAGCCCGAGCCATATGTTTACAGTTTATATAACACAGCAAAATTGAACGCGGATCATGTGAGAAATTTCCCTGAATTTTCACGGTTCGTTTCTAACGCGGAAGCCCTGAACGATGAAAAAGCGGTTATGTTTCTTCATCCCGGTTTCTGCGAGCAACTCACGACAGCCATGCCCCTCAGAGCGATTCTCGTTCCCCGATTAACAGCAACCAGCGAATCGCGGGTCACAAAAGCATCTTCGAAAGATATTCTTAGGGCAGCATCCTTCACGACCATGACTCTATTGCCGGGTGCCGGTATTAAGACATATGATTTTCTCAATCAATTATCAGCAAGCCTTCCCTGCTCAACACTTGAACTGGGTCGTGATCTCACGCATATTCCTACTGCCATTTCCAGCTTTTTGGACACTTTAGAACATGAAGACATAGCAGATACTGCTGCCGTGTATAGTGATTTCCCAGAACCGCAGGCCGCCTATGACATCACACCATTGGTGAGTGTAATCGTTCCGGTATTCAATGGTGAACGGTTTATCCGGGAAGCGGTGGACGCTATTTTAGCACAGAATTACCCTGCTATAGAAATCATTGTCATAAATGACGGCTCTACTGATAATACAAAAGATATCATTAAGCAATTGCCTGCCGAGATTCGCTGTTTAAGTCAAGAAAACCTTGGCCCTGCAGCTACAAGAAATAGGGGGATAAATGAAGCCATGGGTAAATATATTGCTTTTCTGGATGTGGACGACCTGTGGCCCAAGAATAACCTCAATAAGCTTGTGGAGGAGCTGTTACGGAATAAGGACATCGATATTGTACATGGATACGCTCAACTTGCCCATTATAACGACGTTACTCACGAATATGAATATCGCGGAAATCCAGCGGAATCATTTCCCTATTATATCGGAGCGGCCCTGTACCGAAGATCGGTATTTACAGAGGTGGGCCTGTTTGATCCGACATTACTATATGGTGAAGACACTGACTGGTTTACACGAGCACAGGAGTTGAAAGCAAATATTAAGAGATTGAAAGATGTAACCCTGATCGTCCGAAGACACGGAAAAAACATGACAACCGCCAGGAATATGCTTGAATTGAATCATCTTCGTGTTTTCAAGAAGAGGCTGGATAGAATGCGAGCACGCAGGCAGGAAGACCATGTTCTTCCCTGAACGGTTTTCATCTGCTCCAACTGAGAGATCTTTTATGTCTTTTAAAATTTATAAAACTCTGTGTAGCTTTCTTGAGCTGGCTGGAAACCCATGAATCAACCCTTATTCAGACGCCCTGCTATTCATCGGGTGACTACCGCTAATGAGACTTTCGATTCGCAAAAACAGGTCCATATCTTCTGGGAAGGTACTCAGTTTGCAATACATTCTTTTTCTCTTATAAATCGGGAACTGTGTTCAGGCATTATTGATTCCGGAGTTGCGGAACTTACAATCGTCCCCTATGAGCCGGACCAGTTTTCTGTGGAGGGCAATCCAAGATTTGAGAAACTCCTGGCTCATGATATCCGCATCAAGGGGCTTTCTATTCTTGATCGTGCAAAGCGTCCTCATGTATGGGTGCGTCATCAATGGCCGCCGCGGTCAAATCCTCCTGTCAAAGCAAAGTGGATTATCATGTATCCCTGGGAATATTCTGCCATCCCAAAATTCTATGCTGATACCTTTTCCTTATCTGAAGAAATCTGGACTCCGACAAATTTTTCGCGCGATGCCTTCGTATCGTCGGGCATTGATCCATCAAAAGTCCACGTTGTCCCCAACGGTACGGACCCTGAGATTTTCTCTCCTGTGGGGGAATCGTTGAGGCTTCAGACAACAAAGCGGTTCAAATTCCTCTTTGTCGGGGGAACCATTTACCGTAAAGGCATGGACATCCTGCTTGAGAGTTACTCCCGTGCTTTTGCCACAGGGGATGACGTCTGCCTGGTTATTAAGGATCTCGGAGTGAATACCCTTTATAAAGGTCAAACTTCAAAGGATCTCATCAAGAAATACGAGGGGCAAAAAGGAATGCCGGAAATTTGTTACATCGATGACGATTTCAGCTCGGATCAGATGGCAGCACTCTATCGGGCCTGTGATGTGTTTGTGTCATCCTATCGTGGTGAAGGTTTTTCCCTGCCCACTCTCGAGGCGATGTCAAGCGGACTTCCTGTTGTTGTAACCGGCGGCGGAGCTACAGATGATTTCGTTGATGAAGATGTGGGTTGGCTGATTGCTGCCGAAAAACGTGCTGTCGGCAGGAAGGTGTATGGTCATATGCTTGACAGAGAGGCTTTCTTGCTTGAACCGAGTGTAAATCACCTTCAGGAAATCATGCGCGCCGTGTATGATTCTCCTTCAGAGGCCGGGAGGAGGGGACATCAGGGTGCATTACGGGTACGTCAACGCTGGACATGGAGGCATTCCGTACTCCGGATTCTCTCGCGGATTGATTCACTCTGCGGGACGACTATGGGAGCAGAGGCACAAAAGAGCTTCACGGGCATTGATAAGAACGCGACTTTATTAAACAATGCGCTCGGTCAAAAACATAAGAAGTATGTATAGACCTCTTGTAAGCATCATCCTGCCGGTATACAATGGCGAACGTTATGTGAGCCAGGCAATCGACAGCGTATTGTCTCAAACTTATCTGCCAACGGAGCTGATTGTTGTCGATGACGGTTCTGTTGACAGCAGCGCTTTAATCGCACGGTCTTATAAGGAGGTTCTCTTTCTCCGTCAACGCAATCAAGGAGTAGCTGCTGCCCGTAACAGCGGCATCACTGCTGCCCACGGCACATTTATTGCTTTTATTGACCAGGATGACCTTTGGACACCAAACAAATTGAATGTTCAGGTTCACTATCTCCTGAAGAACCCTGGAGTTCAGTATGTAAACGCATGGGTAAAGTTGTTTGCCGAGCCAGGGCATAATCTGAGGTCCCGGTATTCGGAGGACTTTATGGGGCGCGCTCACATGGCCCGTACACCCGGAACGCTGGTTGCCCGCAAATCCCTCTTCGATTGTATCGGAATGTTTCATCCGGGGTTCAGGATAGCATGCGATGTTGAATGGTTTGTGCGCCTGAAAGAACAGAGTACGCCTGCCTCCGTTATCCCTGAAGTGCTGCTTTACAAGCGCATTCATGATAATAACCTTTCTTCTGACGTAAGGACAAACAGAAGAGAGGTATTTTCAATACTCAGGGAAACACTTACACAGCAGCGAAACCCCAGGAAGGCGAACGTGCTATGACGAGCGGAAATCATCTGGTCAGTGTAATTATTCCGGTTTATAACGGGGAACGGTATCTGGGCGGGGCAATCGGGAATGTACTTACCCAGGACTATCGACCAATTGAGATAATCGTGGTAAATGACGGCTCGACGGACAATACAGAAACCGTCGCCCGGCACCATAAGAGAGATATCATTTATGTCAGTCAGGAAAACCGCGGACCGGCGGCAGCCCGCAATAAAGGACTGCAAACAGCCTCGGGAGACGTTATAGGTTTCCTCGATGTTGATGACCTTTGGACGGGAAATAAACTTTCAGTTCAGCTTGCCCGTCTTGCAGAAGATTCTTCAGTTGAAATAGTTATGGGTCTCACTCAGCTTATGAAGTTGGAATCGTACGAGGAAAGCAGACCGAGATTTAAAAAATGGCATGATCCTTTTTGCGCTTTTTTGTTCGGCGCAGCAGTCTTTAAAAGATCTGTGTTTGAGAAAGCCGGGGTCTTCGATGAAACCCTTCATCACGGTGAAGACACTGAGTGGTTTATGAGGATCAGGGAGATGGGGATCTCGACCGCTCTTATAGAAGAAGTTTCCCTTCTTTATCGCTGGCACGAGACCAATATGACCCTTGATTCAGCAACACGGAACAGATATTTTATAAAAGCTCTGAAGAAATCACTAGACCGGCGCAGACGCAAAAACTGTAGCCGGGTTGTGTCTCTGCCCAGACTCTTTTTGGGTGGAGACGAATCACCCGAAAGCAAAAATGAATAAGAAATCTGTAAGCCTTAAGCGGCGATTGGGGCGGACGGGGTTTGAAGTGAATATTCTTGGACTTGGGGGACACACTTATCAGGTCGGCGACAGCCCTCATTGTCTCTTGACTCCCGAAGCAAGATCTCAGCTTATCAGTCGTCTCGTCTCTTCAGGCGTAAATTATTTTGATACGACCGCTGTACAGGAAGTGGAGGTATTAGCTGATTCGTTCAGGCGTGCAGACATAAAACAGAATGTGTTGGTTTCCCTGCATGGAGGCCGCATCCTGGATGCACAATGGAGTGAAAGACTCCGCCCGGGAATTGAAGCAAGACTCGATATTTTAGGGTATTCACGTGCGCCATTATTCATCTCAAATGTGGGGGATGGGGACGCGACTTATGCTGACATAGCTGCAGCCTGCGAAACAATGACAAAACTTAAGGATGAAAAACTCGTTCAGAACATCGGTCTCAGCTGCCACACACCAAGTCTCTTCCCAATGATCAGCAAGCTTATTAGAGAGACTGATGTTATTGACTATATCATGGTACGATTCAATTGGAAGTGTCAGCAGGCTAACGAAGGGCTGTTTCCAGTTGCAGAGGAACACGACGTCGGAATTGTGGTTATGAAAATTTTTTGCTGGGATTGCGATCCGTCACAGTGGGAGAGAAGAATCAGTGTCTTTGAGCCGATAGCCGGCCAAAATCGGATTGAGGACAGTTCATCTCCGACTCCCGCCCAGCGAAATATATTGTGGTGCGTTCAGAATTCGCGCTGTGACGTTGTCGTGCCCTCAATGAATACTATGCGGGAGGTCGAAGAAAACATTGAGGCACTGAAGTGGATAGATATGAAGGTCAGCACAGACAATTTTGAGAAGTACGGAAACAGACTGTGGGATAAGAAGGAGATCAAGATGCTGGCCATGTATGCGGAAAACAAAGTAATTCGAGAGAGGGCTGAGTCCTTGCTGAACCCGAAGCGAACTCTTCCGCACATTTTAATACGGATAATCAAAACACATTACAGGATATTGAAAAATGAAGGCATAAGGAAATACCTTCTGTACTCTTATCATTACAGAAAGGAGCAACTTTTCAGCCGGCTAAGAAAGAGCCGGGCCTGATGTTATTGCGTCAGAATACAGGGGGTGTCATGACCGAGAAACTTCCTTTGGTAAGTGTTATCATACCTGTGTTTAATGGTGAAAAATATCTGCTGGAGGCGATTGAAAGCGTCCTCCGCCAGCCCTACCAGCCGTTTGAACTCATTGTGGTAGACGATGGCTCAACGGACAATAGCGGCTCGATAGCAAAGGGCCTTGCTTCACAACTGCGATACGTCTACCAGGAAAACGGTGGCCTGGGCGCCGCTCTCAACACAGGCATAGAGTTATCCAGAGGATGCTTTCTCTCCTTCCTTGATGCTGATGATCTCTGGAAGGAAAATAAACTAATGCATCAGATGACAGTCTTTGAAGATAAGCCCGATATCGACATTGTGTTTGGACAAATCAAAGAGTTTTACAGCCCTGAACTCGATCAGAATCAGGGAAAAATGGGCCGGATCCCGGGTAAGGTTATGCGCGGATTTTTTAAGGGATGCATGCTTATCAAGCGAGACTCTTTCTTCCGCGTAGGAGCATTTGAAACAAGGTGGAAAGTCGGGGATTTTGTCGACTGGTATTTGAAGGCAGTGGAAAAGGGCTTGAAGAGCATTGTTCTGGATGAAGTCGTTACGTTGAGGCGTATCCATACTGACAATATGGGCATCCGTGAGCACGCATCCCAAAGCGATTTTGTGAGAATCCTCAAAGCTTCTCTTGATCGGCGTCGCAAGATGCATAATGCTGGGGGAGACATATAGTTCATGGCGAAACGTACGATTAAAAAAACAGCGCCTTTTGTGAGTGTTATCATACCGGCATATAACTGTGAAAGGTTCATCGCTGAAGCAGTGGAGAGCGTGAGGCAACAAAATTATGAACCGCTCGAGATTATAATAATCGACGATGGTTCAACAGACGGGACCTCGGCATGTTTAAAGAGCCTTGGTGAGGATCTCCGCTATGCGTATCAATCGAACATGGGCCCCGCTGCTGCCCGAAACAGAGGGATCACAATGGCCATGGGCGAAGTGATCGCTTTTCTCGATGCCGACGATTATTGGCCCGCAAACAAATTAAGAGTCCAACTGGCGCGTATAAACAGAGATCCGGAAATGGAAGTTGTTTTGGGGCGCATCCAATGTACGGGCGTATTGACAGAAGCAGACAGGAAAATCCGTTTTGAGGGACCGGACAATACCATGATCAGCATTTGTCTGGGTAGTGGCGTTTTCAGAAGATCTGTTTTTAACAAGGTCGGCCTGTTTGATGAATCGCTGCGCCATTATGAAGATCATGACTGGTTCCTGCGTGCCAGGGAGAAGAACGTTTCGATGGCAATCCTGAAAGATGTTACCCTGTATAATCGGCGGAATGAGTACAGTATGAGCCGCAGAAAGAATAAAAATGATCCGAGCATGGTCCAGATACTTAAGAAATCATTAGACCGTCGTCGTCGACAAAACAAGGGACCTGTCGAGTTGTTGCCCAATTTTTTTGACTACGATGACAGGAAGGTATCGCGCAAGAAATTTTCAGAGCCATGAACAAGAAACTAAAAATATTATATTGGACTCCCTTCTTTCTACCGGACATAGGCGGCATTGAAACACTAAGCGCCAAATTGTTACCGGTACTGCAGGAGCAGGGCTATGATATCACCGTGCTGACTTCACACGGGAAATATGATGTGCCTGACAGTACAGAATTCAATGGTATACAGGTCTTCCGCTTTCATACCCGGAATGCTATAGGAAAGCGCGACTTGTTCCGGATAGCCGAGATCCGTTCACAGATCTCCAGGCTCAAACAGTCCTTCAAACCTGACCTCATACACATACACCTGAGCGATCCGAGTGTCTATTTTCATCTTAGTACTGTTGCTGCCTGTCCTGCCCCCACAATAGTTACCATTCATCAGGATATGGAGTTTTTGGGCCTTAAGGGTGGGGCTGACACACTGCTGGGAAATGCACTTCGTACAGCTGATTGGGTTACTGCCGTTTCGAAAGCGACGTTATCCGACCTTATAAATATCTCTCCAGAGATAAAGAATCGTTCTTCCGTAATCTACAATGGATTGAATGTCATGGATGTAATCCCTGAATCTCTTTCACTTGATCCACCCCAAATTCTGTGCCTGGGAAGACTGATCTACCCCAAAGGCTTTGACCTTGCGATTACAGCCTTTGCCACAATTTTGAATCGCTACCCCAAGGCGCGTTTGAGAATTGTCGGCGAAGGTCCTCAGCAATCTCACTTGGAGAAACAAGCCACTTCCCTTGGTCTCACAGACTCGGTAGATTTCTTGGGGAGGGTTGAGCCGGAAAAGGTCCCGGATGTCATAAACCAGGCTTCAGTTGTGGTTATGCCTTCGCGATCAGAGGGTTTTCCAATGCGGGCGCTGGAAGCAGCCATGATGGCAAGGCCGGTAGTTGCAACTCCGGCAGGTGGTTTGCCTGAGGCCGTTGTCCATGAAGAGACCGGTCTGATAGTTGAACATGAAAACAGTCTTGCTATTGCCGAGGCAGTTGTTTTTCTTCTTGAGCATCCAGATGTGGCTATACTCATGGGTCAATCTGCCCGTTCACGAGTGCTTCAGACGTTCAGCCTGAATAGTTGTGCTGACTCTTATAGCAGACTCTACCGCAGACTCGTTCGTTCGATACCCGCCGCGTCGGTTATGATGGAGCAACGATGACAGAGGTTTCACCTTTGGTGAGCGTAATTGTGCCGGTTTACAACGGGGAAAAGTATTTGTCTGAAGCTATTGAAAGCATTCTGTCCCAGACTTATCACCCGACTGAGATTATTATCGTCAACGATGGCTCAACAGACAGAAGCGCAGAAATCGCACAGCGTTTTTCCTCCGCCGTGAACTATTGCTATCAACCAAATGCCGGGACCGGAGCCGCACGAAATAGAGGGATGGAACTGGCACAAGGCAGTTTCTTTGCCTTCCTGGATGCTGATGACATCTGGTTACAGGATAAACTTGTGATTCAGATGGCAGCGTTCTACAATAATCCTGAAGCTGAGATTATCTTCGGTCATGTTAAACAATTCTATAGCCCGGAATTGGACGAAGCTACAAGAAGCAGGCTGCGCTGCACAGATGAAGTAATGCGGGGATTCTTGCCGTGCACAATGTTAATAAAACGGGACGCATTCTTTAAAGTGGGTCTATTTGAAACCAATTGGCGTCTGGGTCAAGACGTGAGCTGGATATTGCGTTCCAGAGAGCAGGGTCTCCGTGAAGTGATGCTGCCTGACCTTGTATATATGCGGCGACTTCACAAGAATAATAAAGGAATCACTCGCCAAGAATTCAGTGGTGACCGTGTCAGAATACTGAAAGCCTCTCTTGATCGACGGCGCAGACTGCCGGGACAGCAAGATTGATTTATTTTTCCGCATATATCCGCAATAATTATGAGTGAGTAAATGGATTCTATTCAGACCATGAGAAAATTACTGGATTTTGTATACGGCAGTGCAAAGGGGTTGGTGAGAAGGGTCAGGTTCTACTTCAGCCGCGAAGGATTAAGTTATTTTTCTAATTACAGAAACAGAAAAACCATCAAAATGACGGGCATAGGAAATTGTGAAAGCAAGGTCCGTTTTTATCCCTCGGTTGATCATTTTCTTCGCAATTTCCCGTGTTTTTTTAACATGCGGAATCACGACTATCTGGTTGCTCAGAATTTTCTTCGCGATGAATTCTTGCTTATCCAAAAGCCGAAAGTATTTTTTACGCTGGAACCCCTTCCGGTCATGACTAAAGAGACGAGGCTGAATATGCAGTCTGAAGCGTTGAAACCTTTCCTCTATTTATATAACGAGCCCGATATCAACATGCGAATGTTTTATCCTGCCCTTGCCGATCACAGGGAAAGAATTATCAACCGTTTAGAAGAGTCTCTTACTGAAAGACGCTCCAGGCTTTGTTGCATCATTAATCGGTATTCCGAAAATCCGGAGCTAAATTTACTTCGGCAAAGAATTCATTTTGTTAAGGCTATGGGAAATGATATCGATATTTACGGGGCAGAGCCCTGGAGTGGGCAACCCAACAAATGGAAAGCTTTTCCAAATTATTACGGCCAGGCAGAAAACAAGGATAAGACACTTAGAAGGTATAATTTTGTACTGGCGTTTGAGAACAGCGATTTTACCGGATATATCACGGAGAAAATCATTGACGCCTTTAAATCGGGTACTGTTCCACTCTATTGGGGCGGCGGAAAGTTCTTGGAAGAAACCTTTCCTTCAAATTGTTATATAAACTGCAGCAACCAAGACCCGGCGAGCGTCTACCGTATGATCAAGGATATGACGCAACAAGATATCGTTTCATTTAGAAAAGCAGCGCTGGAATTTCTTAAATCGGATGCGGCTGATCGATTTACCGGAAGATATTTGAGGCAGGAAATCATAAAGAGACTGGAAGCTGGCAAATGTAATGAATAAAGGGATTGCTCATAAACGATGCTGTTTTCCTTCAGCGCAGCAGGAATTGCTATTGCGCGCTGCACTCTTAAGGGGCAACGATGCCATTGAGGCATGGAAAGAATGGAAGTCCTGTGTCGACGTAGAGCAGGTTGATTCGGGCTCCCATCGATTGTTGCCGCTGCTTTATCACAATTTGCAGACCCAAGGGATCAAAGATCCGTCTATGGCTAAATATAAAGGTGTCTATCGTCAGACATGGTACAAAAACCAGGTATTGTTCCATGCCATTGCCTCTCTTCTCCGTTCTTTCAAAAGTGCAAACATAGAGACTTTAACACTTAAGGGAGCGGCTCTAACTGTGCTTTATTACAAAGATTATGGCCTTCGTCCCATGAATGATTTCGATGTTCTTGTCCGTGCTGGACAGGCAATGCCTGCTATCCACCTGTTACGGGAACTGGGTTGGAAAGGCCGGTATTTTGAGCCTGACGAAGAATATATATCCGCCGGTTACTCGCACGGGTTTGAAGATGCCGCTGGTCGTGAATTTGACCTGCACTGGCATGTGCTTTCACAGTGCCGGGATGCAAGTGCAGATAACGATTTTTGGGAAGAGGCAGTTTTGATTAAATTCCATGATGTGCCGACATATGTTTTAAGTCCGACTGATCAACTCCTTCATGTCTGCGTTCATGGGGCGCACTGGAATTTCATACCGCCATTACGCTGGGTAGCTGATGCAATCATGATTTTGAATAATGCACAACCCGGGATTGACTGGAACAGACTTATTGAGCGGGCTGAAAGGCAACGTTTGATCTTACCGTTACTGGATACCCTGAATTATTTGAAAGAGGTACTTGACGCTCCGATTGCGCCGGAAATTCTTAAGAGGCTTCGGGACATGCCTGTTCCCAAAATTGAACATCTGGAATATAAGATCGCTGTCAATCCTCTAACACAGTGGACAGCTATGCTGGACCTTTGGTGCCAGCATTCCCGTTTGACAGGAACTGTGAGCTTGTTACACAAGATTGTGGTATTCCCGAAATTTTTACAGAATATATGGGGAATACCGCTGTGGAAAATACCTTTCCACGGCCTATTTAAAATAATAACTTGGCACGAAAACCGGCTGTCAAAGAAACCTTCGGATTGATTTAAGAACTATTTTTGCAGGTATAGTGAACCTCGGTATTTTTTATATAACGGTATTGCCCATTACACTTTTCGTCAAGTTCAACCTCAGTGGGATCAGATCCATGAATTGGTAGACAAGAATAACAACATCTTTAATTCGCCGGCGATAACCGCTATTCTGCAGGAACAAAACAAGCGGGTCTATGATTCCGGCCAATCTGAATACTTCAGATGCAGCATCTTACCAAAGAAGTTTTCATTTATGTTGCCTTACTGGACTCTTGACAAGAAAATTGCCAAAGCACTGGAACGCTATCAAAGGGATGTTGCGGAAGCAAACTGTGTTGTCTGCTCCTATGCCTGGTATTTTGTCGAATTCTTCATCTTTGGAATTCGGCAGAGGGTCGTTTGATGTTGTATTCCTTATCGAGGCTGTACGCCATGATGACTGCCTTGTCAATGTCCTCGAAGGGAAAATCAGGGCCTTCCAATACAAGGTGCGGCGCTTTATCGTCGAATTTCAGGCCGAACTCCCGGCTCTTATCATAAAGGATCGTGCCCGGCAGGACGTGCAGGATGCTGAAGACAAGGTTTGACGGCTTCATGTCCATGATCGTCTTTGCCGATTTTATGAATTTGAAAAAGTTGTCGCCGGGCAGGCCGATGATAAGATCGCTCGTCACTTCTATCCCGCTTTCTTCAAGAAGTCTCACTCCGTTTCGAAATTTATCGGCTTTATAGAACCGGTTGACATTCTTCAATGTATCTTCATTGACTGTCTGGGGACCTGTCTCTACACTCTTCACAGACGCCTTCTTGAATAAGGCAACGGTATCTTCATCCATAAATTCCGCTATGATCTCCACAGTGCGTAATTCCGCGCCATATCTGTTTGCGTGGGATATCATCTCAGCAATCCTTTCGAGCCGGTCCTTCTTGCAATTAAAGACCGTATCGACGAAATGGAAACTCTTTATCTCCGGCCGGCCGAGAACCATCTCGATCTCTTTCTTCACCCGGTCCTCAGGAAAAAAGCGCAATTTGGGCAGGTTCTTGCCTTCAAAACAGTAGTGGCACCGGAACATGCAGCCCCGGTAGGTCTCTATGTATGTCACCTTGTCTCTCGGCGTCAGAATACCTTCGAGATATGGCGACGGAATTTCGCCCAGGTCTTCAATCGGCAGCCTGTCAGGGTTTTCCAGGACTTCTTCGCCGATCCTGTAAGATATACCGTCTATTGCATCCCAACTCGCCGCGCCCGAGAAAAGACTTCAGCAGTTCGGCGAATGTGATCTCACCTTCACCTTTGATGACCACATCAATAAACCAATTTTCCCTCAGATATTTTGGACCCACAGGACCGACCTCCGGTCCGCCGAAGACGATCTTTATCTGCGGGTAAATGGTCTTCATTATCCTTGCTGTATCCAGGACCTTTTCGATATTCCAGCAATAACAGGAAAAACCGAGGATATCGGGCTTTGTTTGAGTCAGGTAATAGACAACCTGCTGAACGTTCAGCATCTCGGCATCAAAGTCGACAATCTCAATGTCCGCGTTATCACGGATGAAACTGTCTTTGAGCGCGTATGCCTTGAGGTAGCCCAGGGCGAGAGAAAAATGGTTCGCCCAGTTGTAAGATATGAGGGCGACCTTTTTCTTATTCATACAATCTCCTGATGTCCTGATGATATTTGTCTGCTATGACAGGAGGGAATTCTCTGTCGCCGTATTGTTCCAGATATTTTGTTTCCATTCCCGAACAAAGTTCTCTGTAAATGCACTCCTTACAGTACTTGTGCTGTCGGAATGTCTTTTCATATGTTGTATTAAGGCCAAAGACAATTTCGCCTATGTGCTGTTCCATGCCCTGCATGACACAGAAAGGCATCCCCTCGGTCAGGATCCACGTGCGGTTGAAGATGCTTATATTGATAGCATTCCGGACGTGGGGAAGCACACTTCCAATATCTACGCCATAATCGCACAGTGAAAGGATGATGCGATTGACGCCGAAATTCAATGCATTGGCAACAGTGTTCTCTACATCTTTGAAATTCTCCCTGCCGAGAGGGATCCGGACAGAGACAAACCTGTCATGAGGAAGCCCCGCCAGATTTTCGAGACCCCTGATCGTTTCCCAATAGCTGTTGGCCGATTGCGTGAGATAGTCGTGAAGAGCGGGGTTAAAGCTGAACAGCTTTATTTCGTAAAGATAACAGCCTGCTTCTATGGTCTTGTATAGAAAATCTTCGCTGGAGAATGCGCGGCCATTTGTTAATAATTTTATTCTCCTGTATCCGTTATCTTTGGCCGATTGGACGATCTGCAGAAAATCATTTCTCAGCGTAGGTTCGCCCCCGTAAAACAGGACGCTGTCTTCTTCTTTCTGCCTAAGGGAGTTGAGGACAGAGCTGAACTCTGTAGCGGCTGAATCTTTTTGATTATACGAACAATGGAGGCATTTATTATTGCAGTCCCTGCCGAGGAATATCTCTTTATATTTCAGCATTTCTTTTATTCTTTTTACCGGGCCTTCAGTTCAGTGAGGATCTCCCTGATTTCCCAAACGGTTCTCCTGGTAGTTGAGTGGTCCCTGTTTTTATAGGCTTATTTTATCATGCAAGCCGCTTTTTTGCTCCAGGTATATTTAATCGTGCATATCGAGGGGAAGATCTACATGATCAGGGGGCATAAAGTAATGTTGAGCACAGACCTTGCTGAACTTTATGAGGTGCAACCAAAGGTCTTGATGCAGGCAGTGAAAAGGAATATAGAACGGTTCCCTTCGGACTTTATGTTTACCTTCCAGTTGCATAAAGATTATCAATTAAGAGCCACAAAAGCGTAATTGACGGGCTTTTGATCCTGCTGACAAGCCTTATGTTGGAGTTAACCGAATGTTACCTCTAGGTCATAGTCCTTTTTACGTCATGCCCGAGGTTCTCAGTCGGGCATCCATGTTTTCCGAAGAAGGGATTCCCGCTTAAAGACTGCGGGAATGACGGCCTAAATACACACACTTTATGCAACGTTAGAGTTTATGCTGTCGAATCAGGAGTTTGTGAACTTGAAGTCACAATTTGTGACTTCAAGTTGGGGCGGTATTCGCCGTGCTAATCCCTATGCCTTCACCGAACAGGGCGTTGCCATGCATTCGAGTGTCCTGCGCAGCAAACGAGCCGTCCAGGTCAATATCGAGATCATGCGCGCGTTCGTAACGCTTCGCCAAATGCTTTCCTCGAATGCCGAACTCGCCCGCAAGCTTGCTGCCCTTGAAAAGAAATATGACGCCCAGTTTAAGATCGTCTTTGATACAATCAGGCAGCTTATGACCCCGCCGGAGAAGAAGAAGGGACAGATTGGATTCAGGCCTGTCAGGGGCAAGGAATGAAAGAGCTGTGCAGATTACGAAAACAGCGAAGAGAAATTGTTTGCAGGGGCATGAAGTCCATAACCTGTGAAAATACCAGTTTGCCAGTGTACATGTGTCATCTCCTTCCGGATGTTCCCGAAACGATGACGGACTGGCTCGAAAAATTTCAAGTCGCTAACAAGTGATCGCAATTGTTGAAGTATACTGGTAGAAATATATGACGCTGATAGAGGGAGCCAAGATGACGACATGGTTCTTATGCACGAAACAAGACCGGACCCCGCACCAGTTGACCCAAGGTCGAAATAATTTTGAGAATCAGCGCTTAAGAACTGTTGTGCGAGAGTGGTTTTCCCGCACTGGCGCGGGCCGATAAGCGCTACCACACGACTCCGTCCGGAGCCTAACGCACATAGCGCACTAAGTCCTTACGGTCAATCATGCATTTCATTAAACCATGAATATCGAATATTTGCATTTCGATTTTCATGGTTTCATAGATTTTTAATTGTCCTTCCAATTCAGAGGAATCATGTTCTTTCAAATGTGTGGAGCGGCGGTGATGAATGACGGGATGGTATTTCAGAACTGTTTCAGAATCAGGCACATAATTTCAAACAAATCTTAGTCCGTGAGGAAAAAAGCTTCTCAAAACAATTTCCGGAAGATTGGTCTTACGTCGGAATAGACATTATTGCAAGAAACAAGACCTGACCCTATTAGCTAAGAGGAATCATGTTCTTTCAACTGTATGGCGCGGCGGCGATGAATGACGGGATGGTATTTCAGACCTGTTTCAGAATCAGGCACATAAATTCAAACAAATCTTAGCCTGACCCCTGAACTTTTGGTCGTCCATAATCGGTAGTATGCATTATAAGTCAACGATACCTCTTTACTCCTTACGTCCGTAACGTTTAATTTGAATCAATTCGACTCGTCCAATAAAATGCAGGCCTTATATTTTTGTTATATAATATCCAATGCTTATGCCTCTGAGAGTATAAGAGTACGCTGAGATAACGGATTAAGTGCAAAGATGTTAATAAAGAAACGAGATCCCAAGCAGGCAGAAATTGAAGAACTGACGACTCTGCTTACCGAGCCTATCCCTGAGAATAAGAGGTTTCTTGTGGAACGGGAATTGCGATATATCAAAACCGGCATCCAAGGGGAAACCGACGCAGCATATTTCATTGACTTCCATTTTGCTCATAGTAGGAATTGGACCGTGATTCATGATCTTTGCCTTGAGCATCAAGGCAGGGTAGCACAGATAGATCATCTCCTAATCAACCGTTTCTTTCATGTCTATGTGCTGGAAAGTAAGAATTTTTCTTACGGGGTGAAGATTACCGGCGCCGGTGAATTTCTTGTGAATTATAAGAACAGATATGTTTCGATCGAATCACCCATCGAGCAGAACAACCGGCATATTATCATTCTTGAGGAAATTTTCAAACAATATGACGTCACGCCGAAACGGCTGGGCATAACAATAATTCCAACCTTCAAGAGTTATATCCTCATGTCACCAAAATCTCGGGTCATACGTCCCTCAAGAGACGACTTCGATACAGGCATGGTAATAAAATCCGACGCACTCAGAACTCAGATCGACAAAGATGTCGATAAAATGAATCCGCTGTCCGTTCTCGCCGCAGCGAGCAAGATCGTATCGGGAGAGACAATTAAGGAGGCGTCTGAGCGTCTCGCGGCGGTCCACAGTCCAATGAAGATGAATTACCGAAAACGATTTGGATTGGATGAAGCAAATTTTTCTCCGGGAAATGCATTACCATTGGAAACACATTCTTCCAAGCAATTTTACTGTTTCCAGTGTAAGAAGAAAATCACCGAGAAAGTAGCGAAATTTTGCTGGGACAACAAGAAACGATTTCATGGAAAAGCATACTGCTTTGATTGCCAGAAAGTGTTTTCCGGACAGCACTAATAATTCCTCAGCTTTCCAAGTTCACCTGCTACGCAACACTTAAAATGCACTTAAAATGTATTGCAAATATCGAAGAATACTGGTAGAAATATATTACGCTGACAGAGGGAGTAAATACGACGAAATGGTAGTGATGCACGAAACAAGATTTGACCCCGCATCAGTCCTGCGATGCCATGGGTAGTGCCTTGCTCAAAAAATGAGGTGTCCGAACTGAGCGAGATATCAAGATACTCAACTGAAAATATGATTACTCCGAAAAGTGGCCTCTTAATATTATCCATTTCCCTATTTTCGTTTATCTGTTTTTGTTATATTATCTGAAAAGCGGGCTCAAACAGGAGCTTGGCGTAAGCAGGCAGAAATTGAAGAACTGACGACTCTGCTTACCGGTTTGACGAGGGGGAGCTGGAGATAGGGCCACTCGGTAAGAGAGGGTAAGAGAGGGTCAGGTCTTGTTTATTGCAGACTAACTTTCGATGTTAGGTAATGCAATGGTTTCCATTTGTACTCTTGAGAATTTTCACGGTAATCATTACTACGGACTTCTGTGAGAAGTCAATGTACGTCAAAACCTTTGAAAACACGTACTCCTGCATTGAAGTCAGATCACTTTTCTGCGTGGGAGGGAGAAGGAAAAAGCGTATACTCCTCCATCATCTTCATCCATATCATCATGTCCCAAAAAGGAGCTAACTCGGAAAGGGACTTTTCCCTCTATGTCCCCTTTAGATAGCCATGAGCCTGACCGTATACCGAGGGGTTTGACTCTTCAGAGACATTTCGCACTATGTGTTCAAGTGCCGATATGACTTTCTCCCGAAGTGGAGGCTTTAATTTCTTTACGTGCTGGAAGGTGTTTAACAGCCGGCCGGCGTTTGTCGCATTTATGGGCGCGAGCTCTATCACGGTGTCCGTCACCCATCTTATGCCCTGATCGGTCCATACCATCTTGTTGTTGGTCGCCATAGGCAGGAACAGCGCCCTTGACCATGTGGGCTGTTTGATATCGAACCCCGGCCGTTTTTTTTCTGTCTCTATCATATCAAAGACGTCAGGGCATGTTCCGCTTGCCAGAACCCGCAGATAATTTGCATAGCCGCTAAGATGGCCGTGCCATGCCTTGTACGCTTCTTCGAGTACGCTGCGGCGCGATGCCGCCGAGCTCCTGTTAAGGACGAGTAATGCGGCCACCCTGTCGGTAGCTGTGGTTGCTGAATAAAAATGATCTAAAGCGATCTTATGGCTTTCGTCTGAGTCTTCGATTAAGATCAGTTCAAGGAGAGTGTTCTTAAGCATACGGGCTTCTATGCAGTCTCTCTGAGATTGCTGGCCGGATAAAGAATAAGTATCCAACCTGTTAAATTGCTCTATAATCCGGCTCCGCCAGCGCCGGTTTACCGCCAGCATCAGGCTTTCCCTTGCGGCCACAAGCTCCTGGTACCACGTGCTGTAATCGCGGTCCATGGGCTGTTCGTCGATGCGGAGGAAATATGATTTCAGAGAATATGAAATCTCTCCGTCAATAAGGATCTCTCCGTAAAGGTCCAGCCAGTTTGAATCTATCTGAGCTTCGTGGTCACGGAGAAGCTTGATCCGCTCTATATCGGTAAGCTGTTTTACAGCGTCCACCCTGTTATATAAGTTAGGATCCCGGCGGGCCTGAAGGGCTCTGACACCGGAGTCGGCATTTTTATCGATGAAGGTGCCGTAAAAAGAGTAATCACGGTTCATAGAGGCAAAGGCGGGCGGCTCAGGGATATCATTAAATACCAGTTCCGCATCGGCCTCTTTGAGCTGGACGACCTGGTGGGTCCCCTCGATATCTCTTCCATTTTTGTCCACCAGGGCGAGTTCGATAGGCAGATGAAAGGGTTGCTCTCCCGCCGCGACCTCCTGTCTCAGATGGATGCTGTAGCGCTTCGTATTATGGTCATATCCGGTTGTTGCAGTCACCTTCGGATATCCGATTCTGTAAAGCCATCCTCTTTTGAACTGCCCGAGGGAAATTCCGGAGACCTCTTCAAAGCATTCGAAGAACTGGTCTGTATTTGCATTGCCATTTCGGTAGCGTGAAAAATAGAGGTCTTTGCCCGCAAGGAATTGTGTCGTCCCCAGGATGAGCCGCAGCATCCTGATTACTTCCGCTGCCTTTACATACGTAACGCCGTCTATGAGTTCATCAGGGTCATTAAAGCCTTCCCTCACGATCCTTCCGGCATGTCCGGTGTCTTCTATGGCAAGGGGCCCAAGGAGAGGGTTGCGTATTCCGTCGACCTGGTTCAGTCTTATAAATGACGGGGCGAAGAGGGTGGACATGAACTGCCTTTCCACATCAACCGTATATGCCTCGTTCAGCCATACATCAAACGGCGTTTCCATGGTGGTCTCGCTTCCGCACTGGTTGTGTTCGAATTCGTGGACAATGACCGCATGGGCGTAGAGAAGCGACAGATCCAGTGTATGTTCCGTAATCAATGCAGCGTCGGTCACGATCGTTGTGTTGCCGACATTTTCCATCCCGCCGAAATTGGATTTGTTCATGCAGATGGTGCGGTAGGTGTCTCCGGTATACTCATATCCCTGGGTCTTTTCTATCCAAAGCACAGATTCCTTGAGGATCTCCATGGGTATGCGGGCGTCATTTTTGAACCCGGGCGGGACCAGATATTCAAGTTTTACTGTCCGGCCGGATTCATACGTCACCATATCCTCAATCGTCTCCCATGTACCGGCGCATACCAGGAAGAGATATGGGGCCATCGGGACATGGTTTTCATACGTGATTATCTGCCTTGAGGCGTCTCCCGGCTTAAGCACAGGCCTTCCTTCCGGGTTCAGACGCCTGTCTATGTTGCCGTTGCTGATAAGATGGGTATAAGCGCTGTCCGCCTCAATGGTGGTGGTCATGGTGCATTTGGCGCGGCAGTCGTCGAAGATCGGCATGATCCGCTGAAAGCCCCACTGCTGGCACTGGGATATATACTGCTGGGGGGCGCCATCGGGGGTGGTGTCTTTATAAATCCCCTCAAGTATGTGGTCGGAAGGGTGGCAGCGTGTGAAGGTCCTGAGAAACATCTTCTCCCCGGCTTTTACGTCCCTGGCGAGGTTGACAATAAGCCTGTTTTTTTCGCGGATATATTCATAATTCAAAGGAAACCCCTTGTCTGCCGGACCTGTACACCATTCAACACTCATAATGTCGAGGCTGTTGGCATCAAGCTGGAGTGTCCGGCAATTCTGCAAAGCGGTCATTTCAAGGCAATTTGTCGCCTCCACATACTCCCCGACAAAGTTGAGGTATATTGTCAGGTGATGGAGCTTTATCTGCAATTCCCCAAAATCCTCTCGTATATATTTATAACGTCTGTCGGCCATCGTTTCTCTCCCTTCCGGCTTAGTTAACAGTCTCAAGATTTTACGATCAACATCTTATGAAAGCTCTTTATAGTGTTTGTTCTGTGAGTACTATTTTATAGTTGAGTTTTTAGAAATCATAGGACATCTTTGTGTCAGGTCTGGATATAAGAAAATCTTCTGCGTTCGTTTCCTTGACTATTGATCCTCGTCCATTCTCTCTGTCAGTTGCGTTGACGCCTTTGTGACAGCATTGTAATGTACCCCTTCAAAGAGTTTCCCGATTTCTTTGTTCTTTAATCCCGAATACCTGGTGTAGTGCGACATAATATAGGTTTACATTGAAGTTGTTTAAAGAAGCCAATTATTGTCATTCCCGAGGTAGTAATCGGGAATCCAGTATTTCTAAGAAGAAAGAAGCAATGGATTCCCGCTTAAAGACTGCGGGAATGACGACTCAAAACATATGCAGGATGTGAGTGGGAATGGGGCTCTGATAAAATAAAACCGCAAACAACAGAGCACACCTATGATGATTGCGGGAACATAACCCTGCAAAAAATATATGGAGATTTCTTACTCCATCGCAAGATGCAGTTTTATCGCTTTTTCGACCTCAGAGAGGAGATCGTCATTAAGTGTTCCGATGTATTTTGTCAGTCTTGATTTGTCAACGGAACGCATTTGAGGTATCTTTAATTTTGAGTCGACATTAAGCCCACTCTGCTCTTTATTGACAAGGACTTCAAAAGGATAAACTTTTTCGGTTTTGGATGAGAAGGGAATTACCATAATGGTTCTCAGATGTTTATTTGCTTCGTTGCAGGAAATTATCATGGCAGGTCTTTTCTTCCTGATCTCAGCTCCGATCGAAGGTTCAAAATCTACGAGGTAAACATCACCGCGATTCATCTTCCAATCCATCCTTTATCGTGTCTTCCCATTCTTTATAGGTTTCATAATCCTCGTGCACAGCCTCCTTATACGCAGCTTCAAGAGTTTTTTTCATCTTCTCTTTTTCTTCCATCTTCTTTTTTTGTTTTATGGCGTCTGCTATATAAGCCGATTTGTTTTTTACGCCTGACAAAATTTTAGCCACATCTTCAGGCAATGTAATGTTCAATCTTGCTGTATTCATATACACCTCCTTCCTGTATTGTAATGCATAATAAGTGCTTATTCAAGATGCTCTGGTAAATTGAACAAGTCCGGATGAATCCTTTATAGTAAAGCATGTACAAGGACCGTGATTATGACGTTGTCGTTATCGGCGCTGGGCATGCGGGATGCGAGGCTGCGCTCGCTTCGGCGCGTATGGGTTTTTCGACCTGTCTTTTCACCATAAACCTCGATACCATCGGACAGATGTCCTGTAATCCTGCCATCGGAGGCCTTGCCAAAGGGCACCTGGTAAGGGAGATTGACGCCCTCGGCGGCGAGATGGCAAAGGTGACTGACAGGGCCGGCATCCAGTTCAGGATGCTGAATATGTCCAAGGGGCCTGCGGTCTGGTCTCTGAGGGCCCAGGCAGACAGGGTCTTATACAGGCTCGAAATGCGGAAGGTTATCGAAGCGCAGAAAAATCTTGATATCAAGCAGGCGCTGGTCGATGAGATAATAGTGGAAGACGGAAAGGTGAAAGGTGTTCTGACAACACTCGGAATTTTCTATGGATCAAGGGCCGCCGTTGTAACAACGGGAACTTTTCTCAAAGGATTGATCCATATCGGGCTCGAAAACTTTTCTGCAGGCCGCGCCGGCGAGTTTCCATCAATAGGACTTTCCGATTGTCTGCAGCGGCTGGGACTGAAGATGGGCCGTTTAAAAACCGGCACCCCGCCAAGGCTCGATGCAAGGACAATAGATTTTTCAAAGACGGAAGTTCAGCATGGAGATAGTCCGCCTCTTCCTTTTTCCTACACTACTGAAAGCATCACCAATCCGCAGTTGCCCTGTTACATAACTTATACAAATAAAAATACCCATGAGATAATACTCGGCAACCTCGACAGGTCGCCGCTTTACAGCGGCAAGATCAAGGGAATCGGCGCGCGATACTGCCCGTCGATTGAAGATAAGGTGGTGAGGTTTGCCGAGCGTGAACGCCATCAGGTCTTTCTTGAGCCTGAGGGTCTTGAGACAAAGGAATACTATGCGAATGGAATTCCGACCAGCTTGCCTTATGACATCCAGATCAAATTTGTGAGGACGATCCCGGGGCTTGAAGAGGCTGAGATCATGAGACCGGGGTATGCGATCGAATACGACTTTGTATTCCCGACCCAGATCCGGCACAGCCTCGAGACGAAGATTGTTGAAGGTCTTTATCTCGCAGGTCAGATAAATGGGACATCAGGATATGAAGAAGCTGCGGCGCAGGGTCTTATGGCAGGGATCAATGCTGCATTGAAGCTCAGAGGAAAAGAACCCTTCGTCCTTGGCAGGCACGAAGCCTATACCGGTGTGCTGGTCGATGACCTGGTCACAAAAGGGACTCAGGAGCCTTACCGCATGTTTACGTCAAGGGCAGAGTACAGGCTTCTCTTGAGGCATGACAATGCTGACCTTCGTCTGATGGATAAAGGGAATGAATTAGGATTGCTCGACGGGACAGTCTATCAGAGGTTCCTTGAAAAGAGGAAACTCATCGAAGGAGAACTCGAACGACTGAAAAAGACCCGCATCAAATTTGAAGCGGACAAGAGCGAGACCCTTGAGCAGCTTTTACGAAGGCCGGAGCTGACCTATAAATTCATTGATGATAAATCGCCTTCCCAAACGGCATTGAATCCCGAGGTCAAGAAGCAGGTGGAGATACATATCAAGTACGAGGGTTATATAAGCCAGCAGATGCAGATGGCGGAAAAGCTCAAAAAAATCGAGGGGAAAAAGATACCCGAGGGCTTTGACTACAAAGCCGTAAACGGGCTCTCAAGGGAAGTCCTCTGCAAACTCCAGGAAGTGTTGCCTGCGAACCTGGGCCAGGCAAGCAGAATCCCTGGCATCACACCCGCAGCGATTTCGCTCGTGATGGTAGCAATAGAGAGATTGAGAAGAGAGCGCGGGGGCAAAACAACGTCTTAGCCCAAAAAATGCATTTAATAAAAAGATCAGGCAGGCATATGGGCAGAAAAAGCTTTGCAGCAGCTCCTTAGTGAAACGTATGATATCCATTTACGATTCATGTTTTTGTGTGATACCATTTTGATATTTGCATGAAGCCAAATCCTGCATTGTAAAGGTTTTTGTGACCGTATGCCTGTCTGTAGATTCTCTGATTTGCATTTTTTGGGTTAGTAATAACCTGTTGTGTCAGCCGAAGAGAATTACCTGGTCTTTCCTCAACTGGGCAAAAGCCTCCTGGGGAAAATGGAAAGTATTCGTAAAAATCCTGTTCATTACCGATATCAACTGTCGGAATTTATAGGCATCGTGGTGGGAATCACCATTTCTTTCGGAAGAGCGCCAGCTCTGTTCGTCTGATATGCGCAACTCTATTCCCAGTGTGTACTGCTGCGTCCTCTTTGCAATCTGACCTCTCTCAGAATACAGCGGTGTCCCCGGAACAATGATTTTGTTTGTTTCGGCTGTGCGATGTATCGGCAGGGAAAAATTGATTTTGAACTGAAACTTCCTGTGGCCGAGGGAAGAATGCGGGTTCTTGGCCGCATTAACATTAAGGGCTTCATAGAATTTTCTTGCATTGGCCAGCAGTTCCTGTCCATCCGGCACTTCGGAACTTCCCTCGCTTTGAGAAAGGCTGATCATCAATCTTCGCACTGCCTCTGTCATGCTTTCAGGGTCATCGAATAGGGTCTGTGTTATTGAATGAGATGCTGTGTTCTCCTGAAGTATAACGCCTCTTTTCTGCAAGGCATGAAAGAGCTTCAGCGTGTCATCCATACTCTTGAGAATAAAGGTGATTGCAAGGATGTCCCTTATATCATAAGCTTCACCTTCCACATTCTTTCCCAACTTGGTAAACATGCTTTGAGGGCTCTTTAACCTGGCTTTGATCTCGACAATATCCACTTCGACGCCGTCCCCGCTGTTGAAGATGAGACAGCCCTTATCTTTATCGAACACCACCGACTCTTTCAGTTTATGAAAGAAAGTGGAAATCTTAACAAATGCCCGCTGCGCTGATTCGCTTTCAGGGAGAAGGCCCGGGTTTTCCCAGTCGTAATGGTACAAGTCGTCAAGGCTCTGTCCCTGCATTTCGAGAAAGAAGCCCAACTGGGCATAATCGTCGATATCCTGGCTGTCCTCTTCTATTGACTTGACCAGATGCCCCATCTTCAGAATGGAGCATGCGGCCTGCTGCCACTCCGAAGGGGCCTCAGACCTTTTTCCGTGATAACCGTAAAGCACATGTGGATACTTCCTCGATGATGCAAGAAGAAAAAGGTGTCGCGGGTCTTCGTAGACCATCTCCCGGAAATCTTCGCTTTTCAAAACAGATTCTATTTTTTCTATGGATTGCAGACACTCCCTGTACAGACCGGAGTTCGCGGAATGCAGGGCGCTGAGCCCTTCCAGTTGGTTCTTGAAAAAGGGGAGCATCCAGTCAAAGAAATATTTGTACACCTGCTCAATATACCGCCGGGCCCTTTCTTGCTCGCTCGCCAATAGCTCGCCGTCATAAATATCAAAGCCACGGTTGGCCATCATCTTGGTAGCTTGTCCGAGGGCGGTCTCATAGTTTCCTGCAGGCAACAGAAGAAAGGGCGTCATATCGGTCCTATCAAGGATCGAACCGAAAATCTCGTGATGGAGTTCCTGTCCTGATAATGTATTTTTCATATGACGCTCACAGGTCTGCAACCGAATCCCGGATAGACATTCTCAGAGTTATTATACCTGAAGAAAACTCAGGCGCGACTATCCGGGCAGTTTGGCTGCAAGAACGTCGACCTTCTCGATAATGGGTTTCTGCGCCAGCAACTCCGGCGCCTTTGCCATCAGAGCAGCTGCTACACGGCCGGAAAGGTGTGCCTCTCTGCCTGCTTCGTCAGGGAAGGCATCGAAGATCCCGAATGTTGATTGTCCCATACGGATTGCAAACCATGCCGTTGTAGCCGGTTCCTCCTGCACGATCGACAGCCCTCCTCGCAGGAAGCTCTCGACCTCGGCCTCCTTTCCCGGTTTTGCTTCAAGTCGAACATATAGCGCTACTTTAACCATCTTTTCTCTCCTTTCCTGATATGAACTAGTGTGGCCGCACCTCCTGAATTTGAAAAAGCAAAGAAACGGCCGCTGAGGATCCCCTTATGCTTCTTAAGAAAATCGTAGCAGAAAAAAAGGCCTTTGCCTATGTTCCAGACTGAACATGCACAAAAAAGTTCTTGTTGCGGGCATGTTTTCTCTTTGATGGTTGTCGCATTTTATCTGCTATAATTTTCCAAGAGTAAATAAACTTGGTTCTCGGGTGACGCTGCAGATCCAATAGAGAGAGAACCTGCTTTCTCCCAATAATGATTATGGAAAAGAACCGGAACGAAGTCGACAAAATCGCTGCCAGTACCTCCAGGGACACGGACCGCACTGTCTTCAAGGTATTGGGCGCGATCAGTTTTTCACACTTTTTGAACGATACGATACAATCGTTGCTCCTTGCGATTTATCCTCTTCTCAAAGGCAACTTCCATCTCAGCTTCGCACAGATAGGGCTTATTACACTGAGCTACCAGCTGACTGCTTCTCTGCTCCAGCCCATGGTAGGTCTTTACACCGACCGCCACCCGAAGCCGTACTCATTGGCGTTCGGAATGGGATGCACGTTGGTCGGCCTTCTGGTACTTGGAACCGCGCCGAACTACTCCATGCTTCTCATCGCTGCTGCTCTCGTCGGCACCGGGTCGTCGGTCTTTCACCCGGAGTCCTCACGTGTGGCCCGCATGGCATCGGGCGGACGGCACGGACTGGCACAATCGATTTTCCAGGTAGGCGGCAATATGGGTACATCCATGGGTCCCCTGATGGCAGCGTGGATTGTCATTCCCAAAGGGCAGGGCAGCATCTCATGGTTCTCGCTGGTTGCTCTGCTCGCCATATTCGTGCTTTGGCAGGTAGGCGGCTGGTACAGGCGGCGTCAGGCCGTTACATCTCATGCGACGGCTCATCAGGCATCGGGCCTGTTTCTGCCTACGCGTACAGTAGTTCTGTCCATGCTGATTCTGCTGGTTCTGATTTTTTCCAAATATTTCTATTTGGCGAGCCTCAGCAGCTATTACACCTTCTACCTGATGCACAAGTTCCAACTCTCTGTGCAGTCTGCGCAGGTGCATCTTTTTGCTTTCCTGTTCGCAGTAGCAATGGGCACATTTTTTGGCGGTCCAATCGGCGACCGCATCGGCAGAAAGCGCGTGATCTGGATCTCCATCCTGGGCGCTGCACCCTTCGCCCTGGCGCTGCCGTATGCAAATTTGACGTGGACAGGGGTCCTCGCTTTCACCATTGGACTCATCCTTGCTTCTGCCTTCTCGGCAATTCTCGTGTTTGCTCAGGAACTCATTCCGGGGAGGGTGGGAACTGTCTCAGGTCTCTTCTTCGGTTTTGCCTTCGGCATGGGTGGAATCGGCGCTGCTGTGCTCGGCAAAGTCGCCGACTATTATGGCATTGAATTCGTTTATCGCGTGTGCTCCTATCTGCCGCTATTAGGCATCCTTGCTGCATTTCTGCCGGATCTCCGTCGCCGATCTGCCGACGCAGTTCTCCAAAAGACATAGACCTCACGCACTTCCAGTCAGAAGGCCCTGTATAGTCTTTTGTTTTGGGGGTAATACTGATACGGATTTTTCAGCAATGTTTTCTTAATATCTAAATACTTTTACGATTCCTTTAGCTCGGAGGTACAATGAGCGCAACGAACTGCTTTGATAGGGATAACAGATAGACAATAAGGGCACTCCCTGGTCGTCGCAGCTGCCGGCTGCGCTTCTTCCTGTCTTTTGAGGTTGTTGATATTGCGAACAACAAAAAATACCGCAAACGCTACAATCAAAAAGCTCACAACCGTATTCACGAACAGGCCATAATTAATTGTAACTGCCCCGGCAGCCTTCGCGGCAGAGGGTGAAAGATAAGGCCCGGGGATTTTACCTTCCTTGAGGACAACAAAGAAACTCGCAAAATCAACATTCCCGAAGAGGATACCGATAGGCGGCATAAGGATGTCGGATACAAGCGAGTTGACGATGGTGCCAAAAGCTGCACCGATGATAATTCCAACAGCCATATCAACTACATTTCCACGTAAGGCGAATTCTTTGAACTCTTTTAACATATTATCCCCCTTTGTAATTACTGATTTAATTTACTAAGAAGCGCGTAAGTTGTGTAGTGTTTTGAATGCTACATATGTTTCAAGTGTTCTGAGTTGTCATTGGGGCGTCATCATAAGAACTTCTTCGTGTCTAACTTATAGCACATGATCCCATGCCTGTCAATTTTATGAAACGGTGATAGCGAACGTATTCCCAGTCGGCTTTTGCTGGCGGGGTTTTAGCGAGTGCGAATATTAAAAAAAAATAATTCCATGCGTTAAGATACCCTGCGGCGTCTTTGCCGCAGGGTTATTCATTTAAATAAAAAACGGTATATAAGGAAACTTGTCTCACTTTCTTTCGCAGTCTGTCCGCTTAAAATCGGGAAATACGGCTTGCCTTAACTTCTTATTATTCATATCATAAACACATGCATAATCAATACCCGGATGAACTATTAAGAAGAGGCTTTGCAGAATTAGGCCTCTCATTTTCAGGCGGGCAGATTGACGCTTTTATGAAATATCTCCTTGAACTCAAGAAATGGAATAAGGCATATAATCTAACCGGTCTGAAAGAAGATGCGGATATCGTCATCAAGCATTTCCTTGATTCCCTCCTTTATCTAAAGACCTCCCAGCCGGTCCGATAAGTGTTGTAGATGTCGGAAGCGGAGCAGGTTTTCCGGGAATACCTATCAAGCTTGTGAGGCCGGAAATCAAGATGTATCTTGTCGAGCCTACCGGCAAAAAGGCAGTTTTCCTCAGGCACTTAACAAAACTGGTCCGTTTAAGCAATATTTATGTTATTGAAAAAAGAATCGAGGAGACAGATTCACAGCAAGATATGCCGGTTCCAGCAAATGCGGCAATAACGAGGGCTTTGTTCGACGTCCGGGATTTCATCATAAAAGCGTCGCATATTGTAAGGGAAGGCGGAACTCTCATCCTCAGCAAGGGGCCGAAAGCAGAGAAAGAATTGGAAGATTTGAGAGCTGTAACATTTGAGATCTTGACATGCAAGTTGCCTTTGACCGATGTGAGGAGACACATTATTGTCTTGAATACAGGTAAGAATTACTGAGGAGCCAACAAACATCGCCACATCAGGCTCTGTCTTTTCAGTCAAATCGTGGTTATTATCCATTAAATCTGATAAAATATGCTGACATCTTTTGAATACACCCTTATACAATGATTGATTTACATACACATAGTTTTTTCAGCGACGGTGAGCTTATCCCTTCCGAGTTAATCAGGAGGGCGGAAGCTATCGGTTATAAGGCCATTGCTATCACCGATCATGTTGACTCTTCAAATATCGATCTGGTTGTTCCAAGGATCGTACAGGCAATCAAGAAAATAAGGGATTACCTTTCTATAGAAGCCTTTCCGGGCGCGGAGATAACACATGCCCCGCCGCAGATCATCCCTGATCTTGTAAAAGAGGCGAGGCATCTCGGTGCAAAAATCGTGGTTGTGCATGGCGAGACGCTGGTTGAACCGGTTGCGCCGGGCACGAACAGGGCGGCGATAGAGGCCAATGCCGATATCCTGGCACATCCGGGACTTATTTCAGAGGAAGACCTTCTCTTTGCAAAGGAAAAAGGCGTTACTCTTGAGATAACCGCGCGGAAAGGGCATTCGCTGTCAAACGGCTATGTTGCAAAGGAGGCGATGCGCTTCGGGGTGCCGCTTTGTATCAATACGGACTCCCACAGCCCTTCGGATTTGATAACCAAAGAGTTTGCATCGAAAATTCTCCTGGCTTCAGGGATAGAAGAAAGCCGCCTGGACCGGATTTTCGAAAATTCAAAAATTATAATAGAAAAAGCACTCAGGAGGAATTAATGCCGAAGGCAATCAAGAAAAGAATACCAAGAAGACCGCTGATACGGAAGAAGAGGTAAAAGAAAAACTCAGCAGTTTGAAGGATACCATAAGGGAACGGCAGAAGACAGCGGTAAAATATGCTGCCGGTGTTCTGATAATCATCAGCGGTTGCCGGTTTTTTCATCTATTCCTAACTCCAAACAAAAGGCCCGGGGTCTCGAATACGAGGCATACAAGATTTACTACAACGCGCCTTCCCAGGGAGCAAACAAAGGCGACAAGTACAAAAAAGCCCTGGACATGTTCAAGAAAGCATATGACTCCAAGAAATCGCCGTCTTCCCTCTTTTATATAGCGGCCTGTTATTATGAACTCGGCAATTATGACGAAGCACTTAAGACTCTTAAAGATTTTACCGGCAGATATTCAGGCGAAAAATGTATTCCCCTCTGCGTATCAAAAAATGGCGACGGCATATATCATGAAGGGCGACATGCATGAGGCAAAAAAGACGCTCGAGACCCTCTACAACCTGCAGGGCGATATTTTAAAGATCTTGCCCTGATGGAATCGGCAAAGCTCCTCGAAAAAGAGGGCAAGCCTGACGAGGCAAAGAAAAAATATGAAGAGCTTACAAAAAAATTCCCCGAATTCACCTTTCAATGAAGAGAGCAACACAAAACTCTGAGTAAAAAAGGAAGGGTAAGTTTATTCCGGATCCGGAATAATTAGTCTAACCGGGGTGACGCTATATCAAAGGTTGTTACGCCTTATCTTTTTTATGTTTGAGGGAAGCTTCTTTACAGACTTGTCTTGCTGTTTTTGCTTTTTTGGCTTCGTCTTTTTGCTTTTTGATTTGCTTTTCTTCTTCTGTTTAAAGGATGCTTTTTTGACCTGTGCCTTATCATCCCTGTCCAATTCATATTTCTCTTTCGGCGGAAGATAGATTTTTGTCCCTGCTTTCAGAGGTATAATCTTTTCCATATCATTCAGATCAAGGATAACCTGCACGGGGATGCCGGTCTTCTTCGAAATCGTCTTAAAGGTGTCACCTTTTTTGACGGTATAAGATCGACGGTAAAACGCTTTTCTTCGGGATATCTGAGAGAGGTTTTCGAAAAAACATCTTTTTTCCCTGGGGAATTCTCACGGTATATTCAGACACATCGGCGGTGTGCACCATCTCCTGAGTTCCGGGTTTAACTCCTTGATCATCTCTACGGAGGTTTCGGCACATTCGCGACTATATCGATATCAACAGGGGATTTTATCGTCACTCTGTCGTAGCTGAGCGGCTGATGATAATCGAGATCATCAAACCCGAAATCCTCCGGATTGTTTGCGATCAGGCTTGCGGCGATGAATTTCGGCACATAGTCTTTCGTTTCGTTCCTGATATATCGTGTATTCAGCAGTGACCAGTAGTCATCTGTCTTTGATCTTGTTCAGCGCCCTGAGGATCTTTCCTTCGCCTGCATTGTACGCGGCCATCGCAAGGTTCCAGGAGCCGAACATCTGGTAAAGGTCCTTCAGGTAATTTGCCGCAGCCACAGTGGATTTTACCGGGTCCCTCCTCTCATCCTTCCACCAGTTGATCTCAAGTCCGTAATTTTTTGCCGTTGACGCGATAAACTGCCAGTATCCTGCCGCGCGTGCAGGTAGAATAGGCATTGGCATTGAAACCGCTCTCGATAAGCGGCAGAAAGACCATCTCTTCAGGGACATTCTTCTCCTTCAGTATCTCTTTCATCAGCTCGATGTATTTCCCCGACCTGTTGAGCCAGAGAGAGAACCGCTCCTTTATTTTTTCGGAAAAGAAGGTGACATTTTTCTTTACCGCCTTGGCAGTTTTGTTTGAGCCGGAATCGGACATTCTTTTGAGATCGTTCTTTAATTTTTCTTCGGGCAGGAGATATGACCGTCTGTTCATCCGAATGTCCTGCGGACTCTCTGATAGCATAAAGAGGTAGAACAAACGAGAGAATAATGAAAAACTGCAGAATGAGCCTGATTCTGACACATATCTGTAATTTTTAGCCTAAAATAGTCTGTTTTGTCAAGAATAAAGTAATATAACTGACTTGAAAGCATATTCTTGTGCCATAAATCTGCTTCATCGCAAGCATTTGATTCTTGAGATAAACTGTCTCTTATAAGCCTGCAGTGCGGGAAAAGAAAACTGAAAACGTTTATCACAACGGAAACACAAGACTTGTCGGCATCGGACGCGGAAAAAAGTGGTGGGCAGTCGCAGAATCGAACTGCGGACACGAGGCTTTTCAGGCCTCTGCTCTACCGACTGAGCTAACTGCCCATGACTTTTAACTTTACACTTTTGACGTTTTACAGTGTCAAGCCAGACAATTCTAAAATGACTATTTTCATGCTGTTTCTTGTGTCTCCTGCGCTGATTGAGTGATAAAGCAATAGTTAACATGGAGAAATAAAACCGAATAAAACGTGTAAACTAAGAAGACAGATAATACATATGAACTCCGATAATTCTAAAAATTTGATTAATCTATACGGGCCTGCCTGCATCTCGGGGATCCTTCTTGTATTCTCTTTTCCGACCTGGACTTTTTCCCACTCGCCTGGATAGCGCTGGTCCCTTTTCTCGTGTCCCTCTATGACAAAACACCGAAGCAGGCATTTTACGCCGGTATTCTTCTGGGGATCCCCTATTTCTTTGGGACCCTTTACTGGATATATCATTCGATAAATCATTATGGAGGCGTTTCTCTTGTGCCAGTATTGCCCTTGTTGCTTTGCTCTGTCTTTATCTCAGCCTCTATACCGGTGTCTTCGCATTTTTGTTTTCGATCACCATCAGGAACACAAAACTCCCGGCCCTTTTGATTGCGCCGGTCTTCTGGGTAGTTCTTGAGTTCCTGCGTTCTTACCTCTTCACCGGTTTCCCTGGTCAAGCATTGGGTATTCACAGTATAAATTTCTTACCGTCATCCAGATTGCCGACATAACCGGCATTTACGGCGTATCGTTTCTCGTGGTAGCGGTGAACGGTGCGCTAGCAGATTTCTTTCTTATGAAAAGGCGGATCAAAGATATGCCTCTGTTCCCGTTGTCGCAGACAGCTTATCTGGGCCTCCGCTCTTGCGTTGTGCATCCTGCTATCGCGTCATATACGGGTTGGTGCGGCTCGGAGAGGAAAGACCGGGAATCCCGTTTAAGGCAAGCATTATCCAGGGAAATATCGAACAGGACAAGAAATGGGAGACGGCTTATCAGAACGAGGTGATGGATATTTATAGGGATCTGTCTCTCAGGGCGTCTTCTGAACCCATCACTTATTGTCTGGCCGGAGATCCGCCGTGCCGTTTATTTTTGGTGCAGGACAAGATATATACGGAAGAACTTATGGAACTCCAAAACCAGCTCGGCTCTCCACTGCTTTTCGGGAGTGTTCTGATAAAGGGAAAAAAAGAAAGACCGCGTATCTCCTTTCAAACAGCGCTGTATTGCTGGATGACACTGGAAAGGTGACTTTCACATATGATAAAATACATATGGTTCCTTTTGGCGAGTATGTCCCTTTGAGAAAGATCCTGTTTTTCATCAATAAGCTGGTTTCAGGAATAGGTGATTATACTCCCGGCAACGATTATGTCAAGAGCTCATACTTCGTCAGGGGACTTTGCGACGTTGATATGCTATGAAATTATTTTCCCGGGCCTTGTAAGGAAGTTTTACACGAACGGCGGTGATTTCATGGTAAATATAACGAATGATGCCTGGTTCGGGACGACCTACAGGTCCTTATCAGCATTTCAGCATGGCGGTTTTCAGGGCCGTTGAAAACAGGAAACCGCTGATCAGGGCTGCAAATACGGGTATATCCGGTTTTATTGACAGCAGCGGAAGGATCATTTCAAAAACCGGACTTTTCGAAAGGTTGATATCAACAGGAGAGATAAGAACAGATACTACAAGGAGTTTTTATTCGAAATACGGTGATCTTTTTACCTATGTCTGGATTGTCTTTTCTGTTATTTTGCTTACAAACATTTTCAGTAAAATCAGAAAAAGTATTCTGTGAAGGGGGTAACACATGCTTATACAGGAAGAATTAAAAGAAAACTTGATCAAACCTCAGGGACAAAATCGAATCTTTAAGAGGTTATCTTTGATTTACCTTCGCTAAAAGAGGAAATCGGAAGGATATCAAAGGAACTTGTCACAGATGAGGCATGGTCCTCTCCGGAAAAAACAAGGACCTTTTAAAAAGAAAATCCAAGCTTGAGGATATTGTCTCCCACTTTGAGTCTCTGTCCGGTAAACTATCTTACCTTGAAGAATCCATAGGAATTCTCGAAGAAGAGAGCGGCGATCTTTTTTTGATCCGAACTTCGGAGGGAGATTAATGATTTAAAAGAAGAAATAGAATCTCTCGAAATCCTGAACCTTCTTTCCGGAGACATGGACAAAAACAATGCTATCCTATCCATCCATCCGGGCGCAGGCGGAACAGAAAGCCAGGACTGGGCCCAGATGCTGATGAGAATGTATCTGAAATGGGCTGAAAAGCACAAGTTCAGTGCTCAGATAGTTGACTTGCAGATGGGTGAAGAGGCTGGTATTAAAAGCGCCACGATTGTGGTCTCAGGTCCGTATGCATATGGCTATCTGAAAGCGGAGATGGGCGTACACAGGCTCGTCAGGATATCTCCTTACGACAAGGGTAAAAGAAGGCATACATCCTTTGCAGCCGTACTCGTCTATCCTGAGGTTGAAGAAGACATTGATATCGATTTGAAAGAAGATGACATAAAAATGGATACCTTCAGGGCCTCCGGCGCCGGCGGACAGCATGTTAACAAGACATCTTCTGCCGTGAGACTTACCCATATTCCGTCAGGCATTATCGTCAGCTGTCAGAATGAAAGGTCCCAGCACAAAAACAGGGCCATCGCCATGAAGATACTGAAGTCACGCCTGTACGATATGAAACTAAAAGAGCAGGAAAAGAAGATTGAAGTCTTTGTCGGAGACAAAAAAGGCATTGCCTGGGGTAATCAGATCAGGTCATACATCCTTCAGCCTTACAGGATAGTAAAGGACCACAGAACTGATATTGAAACAGGGAATGTCGATGCCGTACTTGAAGGTAATATCGATATCTTCATAACTGCATATTTAAAAAGAAAATAAAGAAGAGAGTCTTTTCCGCAATCTGCCGCCCGTCTTGAATACTTTTGATCTTCAGTGGAGGAATGTGTGCAGGTCGGATTAGGTCTGCATTGATGATTAATAGAAGAAAAGGTTTTCAACAAAGGCATAAAAGATTCTACTATTACTTTCTTATTGCAATATAAAAATAGTAACCGTAGTAGGTAGTGTTTATATGTTGGTAATCCGGATTTGTCCTTACGGAATAAAGGAAAGACCAGTGTTAGGAAGAGGTGTAACAGGTGGACGAGGTTTTGAACAATTTTTAACGGTTTACTAATATGGGCAATCATTAAACAAGTTAATAACAGAAATTCTTGTGTTACCTGTTAGTATTCGGATATAATGTTACACCTACCTGAAAAGTTATTAACATTTGTTAGCAAACTGTTAATGGTTTATATGATAACTATGATGCTGGACGATATATGGAAGAATAGTCTCTCCAAGATAGAAGAGAGAGTCGGCAATAATGCAATTGATCTATGGTTCAGACCGATACAGCTCTCTCAATTAAAAGAACAGCAGGTCACCCTGGATATCCCGAACAGATTTTTTAAGGACTGGATAGAGGATAATTATCCGGATCTTGTATCTGATACATTAGGCGGCATCCTTGGATATCCGGTTACAGTCCGATACAGGATAGTGGAAAAGATGGACCCGGATGTCAGGAAGAAGGACCTTCGGCTGGAGAACCGTAGACAGAAACTTGCAAGCAGGGGAATATATCTTAATCCGAAATACACATTCGACAGCTTTGTGACCGGTCCCAGCAATCAGTTTGCACAGGCTGCTGCGAAAGCAGTTGCAGACGCGTCCGGGAAAGACATACAATCCTCTGTTTATCTACGGAGGGGTTGGGCTCGGAAAAACGCACCTCATGACATCAATCGGCAACGCGGTTATCGACAAAAACCCTGAGATGTCGGTGATATATGTCTCTGCGGAGCAATTTACCAACGAGGTTGTGGCCTCTATCCGTCATGAAAAGATGAGCGACCTGAAGGAGAAATACAGGAACGTGGATCTTCTGCTTCTTGACGATATTCATTTTATTGCAAATAAGACCCAGACGCAGGAGGAATTCTTTCACACATTCAATGCTATTTACGAGCGCCAGAAACAGATCGTGATCTCAAGCGACAGGCCGCCGAAGGAGATAGGCGCTGTTACGGACAGGCTCAGGTCGCGGTTTACCATGGGGCTTATAGCCGACATCCAGCCTCCCGAGTTCGAGACCAAGGTGGCCATACTACAGAAGAAAGCTGATATGGAAAAGATCTCCGTGCCTGAGGAAGTCGCTAATTACCTTGCGGCAAAGGTGAAGACGAATATTCGTGAGCTTGAAGGTTGCCTCATACGTCTCGGCGCTCAGGCGTCCCTGACCGGAAGGCCCATAAATATAGACATGGCAAAGAGTATTCTGCAGGACCTTATCGAGGATGACGAAAAGCCTGTTACGACAGATCAGATCCAGAGGGTGGTGGCAGAGCATTTCGGACTGAAGATAAGCGATATGAAGGCAAAGAAACGGACAAAGGAAGTGGCCCTCCCCCGTCAGATTGCCATGTATCTCAGCAAGCAATTGACGAGCCTGTCGTTGAGCGACATCGGAAAGAACTTCGGAGGCAAAGACCACGCAACCGTTATATATGCATGTAAGCAGATTGAAGATAAAAGGTCAAAGGATGAGGTATTCAATAGAATGATCGAGATACTCTCACGGAAAATCAAGGTCTAAAAAGCCGGGTCTTACAGAGGAGGGAGATATTATGAAGCTCAGTGTAACAAAAGACGAGATGCAGCAGAAACTTGCCAATATCCAGAATATTGTCGAAAAGAAAAATACCATGCCGATATTAAGCCACTTTTTTCTCAGTGCCGGGAAAAAGGAGTCTTATATTATTGCAACAGATATCGAGACCGCCCTGAAAGAGCCGATTGAGGCGAACATAGAGAAAGAGGGGAAACTCTGTATACCGGCCCGCAAATTGTTCGAGATCGTCAGGGAACTTGACGGAGAGCTCTCATTTGAGACCGTTGACGAACAATGGCTCAAGGTAAAATCAGGCGCAAGTGAATTCAGGCTCGCCGCCCTTCCATCCGGTGACTTCCCTGCATGGCCTGCTATGGGTGACGTAGAAGAGATAACCGTTGATGCCCATGTTTTGCTGGAGATGATTGAAAAATCAATCTATTCCGCAGGTGAAAGTGACACGCGTTATACCCTGAACGGCCTTCTTTTTCATGTCAAACCCGAGGAAAAGACATTGACGGTTGTGGGTACCGACGGACACAGGCTTGCCCTCATTCTGAAACAAATGGACGATGCATCTTTAAGCAGTGCCATAAAGGAAGAAAAGAAGATCATAGTCCCCCGAAAGGCTGTTTCTGAGTTGAGGCGGTTTCTCACGGTCCCTGAAGAGGGCAAGGAACCTGAGAAGGTGACGATAACTATTGGTGAAAAACACCTGCTGTTCAATATAGAAAAGATACAGTTTCTGACGAGGCTCATAGACGGGTCATATCCCAATTATGAAAATGTCATCCCTACAACGAATGAAAAGAATATCTCAGTTGCGAAGGATTCCTTTGCGAGAGTGCTGCGCAGGGTTTCGGTCATGTCGAAAGAAAGGGCAAGCGCTGTCAGGTTCGACATCGAAGAGGACAAACTCACTGTATTGTCCTCGAGCCCTGAACTTGGTGAGGCAAAAGAGGAAGTACCGATAGATTATAAGGGCGACAAAGTCTCCCTCGGTTTCAATGCAAAATATGTTCTCGAAGTCCTCGGAGCAATGAGTTCAGAACAGGTAGTCTTCAATTTCCAGGACCCGTTGAGTCCGGTCCTTGTAAAAGAGTCAGGCAATGATAATTATAAGTGCGTTATCATGCCGATGAGAATTTAGCGATAACTTCAGTCTTTGAACGATAGAAGGTAGCGGCGGGCTTTGACCTGCATTATAATCATCTCAATAGATGACATTAAAGCAAATAGATCAGTTTTAGAGAGGCAAGATGGAAGAAAACAAAAACAGTCAGGAAACATATTCAGCAGAGGACATCAAAGTACTCAAGGGCCTTGATGCGGTCAGGAAGAGACCTGCCATGTACATCGGCTCAACAGGGATAGAGGGGCTTCACCACCTGGTTTACGAAACAGTTGACAACAGTGTGGATGAAAGTCTTGCGGGTTATTGCAAGAATATAGACGTGACTATAAACCTCGATGGAAGCTGCACCGTCATAGACGACGGCAGGGGCATACCTACACAGATACACCCTGAAGAAGGCCGTTCTGCAACGGAGGTGGTCCTTACCGAACTTCATTCGGGCGGCAAGTTCGAGTCAAAGGTATACAGGATATCCGGAGGTCTGCACGGAGTCGGCATATCGGTTGTAAACGCGCTGTCGGAGTGGCTCGATGTGGAAATAAAGCAGAACGGCAGCGTTTATCAGCAGCACTACGACAAAGGCGTTCCTTCAGCGCCTCTTGCTTTAGTAGGCAAGACAAAAGGGAGAGGCACAAAGATAACCTTCAAGCCCGACCCCGAGGTATTTGAGATCCTGGAGTTCAGCTGGGATGTGCTCTCTCAGAGGCTGAGGGAACTGGCATTTCTTAACAGAGGACTGAAGATTAGCCTCACAGACGAAACGACCGGAAAAAACCAGGTCTTTCTTTACAGCGGCGGGATCATATCCTTTGTTGAGCATCTGAACAAGAACAAGACGCCCATCCATCCCGAAGACCATATATATATCAGGGGAAAAAGAGGACATTATCGCCGAGGTAGCTTTGCAGTACAACGACGGCTATTCGGAGAATATGTATACATTTGCGAACAATATCAATACCAAAGAGGGCGGTACCCACCTTATAGGCTTCAAGTCGGCCCTTACCCGGACTGTCAACAGCTATGCCTCATCATCCGGTCTTCTGAAAGACGCAAAGGAAGGTCTCAGCGGCGACGATATCCGCGAAGGTCTTACAGCGATCATCAATATTAAACTGATGAACCCGCAGTTTGAGGGGCAGACCAAGATGAAGCTCGGAAACAGCGAGGTCAAAGGTATCGTTGAATCCATAGTGAATGAGGGCCTCGGCACCTATTTTGAGGAGAACCCTTCTGTTGCGCGGAAGATAATAGAAAAGGCTCTTCAGGCTTCAAGGGCTCGTGAGGCAGCACGCAAGGCAAAGGAGCTGACGAGAAGAAAAGGCGCGCTTGAAGACACCGGACTGCCGGGCAAACTTGCCGATTGCTCTGAGAAAGACCCTGCCCTGAGCGAACTCTTTATCGTGGAAGGGGACTCTGCAGGCGGATCAGCAAAGCAGGGCAGAGACAGGAGGACACAGGCTATCCTGCCCCTCAGGGGAAAGATATTGAATGTCGAGAAGGCAAGGTTTGACAAGATGCTCAGCTCCGAGGAAATAAAGATCCTCATCACTGCGCTTGGAACAGGCATAGGCACAGAGGATTTTGACGTGTCGAAGATCAGATATCATAAAGTCATTCTCATGACCGATGCCGATGTAGACGGCGCGCATATCAGGACCCTGCTGCTGACATTTTTTTACCGGCAGATGCCGCTCGTCATCGAAAAAGGGTATCTTTATATTGCCCAGCCGCCTCTTTTCAAAGTCAAGAAAGGCAAGACGGAAAAATATATCCAGAATGAGACAGAGATGCTGAATATGCTTTTTGAACTTGCTTCGGAAGACCTCGAGCTGTCGATCAAGGGACAGCCGGTCAAGAACAAGGCCCTTATCACGCACCTGAAGAGGCTTTACAGGTTTGAGCGTCTGAAGGAATGGTTCGAGAAGAGAAGGAAAGACCCGGACCTGCTCATTCATATTCTGTCGGCGGGAATCGACAAAGATACCATGAAAGCCGAGGACAAATTCAGGGAGTTTCTGAACAGGGTAAGGGAGAAGGACCCGACCATGAGTGTCGGAGAAATCCGGCTGGATGAAGAACACCAGACTTACGGGGTCGAGATAAGGAGAAAGACCTACAAGCTGAATCTTGATACCAATTTCTTGACATCTCCTGAGTTCAGAGAGCTTGAAAACTTCTATACCATCATAAAAGATCTTGGGCCTTTGCCCTACAAAGTCCAGACGAAAGACGGCGAAAAGGAAATTGCTTCAAGCAAGGAACTCCTTGAGCTGATACTCGCAGTAGCGAAAAAAGGACTTAATATACAGCGGTATAAAGGTCTCGGCGAGATGAACCCGCAGCAGCTGTGGGAAACAACTATGGACCATGAGAAGAGGACGCTTCTTCAGGTGAGCGTACAGGATTCCGTAGAAGCTGACAGCATCTTCACGATACTAATGGGTGACCAGGTCGAACCCCGCAAGGAATTCATAACTACACACGCATTGGAGGCGAGGAATATTGATATATAGATTTGGTTGTAAGGGAGCAATAAAGTCTGTCTCGTTTGCAAAAAGAATGAAATTCTTGAACGTAAAACTTGAACATTCATTTTCTATGTATCTGAACATGTGAATTAGAGAAGGGTTGCATGAGAAGTATTTGTCAAAAGCTGCCGATATGGTTAACCCTGTCAGCGGCATGTCTGATTCTCCTGAGCATAATGTTTGGATCAGCTGTGGTGCACAAACTGCCCTGGGTTAAATGCCTATATTTAGCAAAAACTTCCGTAAACGAATCAGACTTGATTCCCGCAGAGCGGATAAGTTTCAGGAGAAATCTCATCCATGATTTACATCGTGCTTTAGTCAGAGGGAACTACGAACAGGCTGCGTACTTTAATGCCATTTTAGCTCAGGAGGCATTTCAACGCTCTTACAGAACTCTCAAGGCATGGGAAAAATTGCGCGATTCGAAGACAGGCCTTATTCCCCGCTCTCTTCAACAAAAATTCTGGAACGGATACGATAATGCAGCAGACTGCTTCCCCTTTATGCTACTTGCCAGTCATTATCTCGACAAGGAGAGCGAATCTATGTGGCTTCATACCCTTGTTTCCGAGCGGCAGTTGAGCGGTCCGTTACCGCGTACAATGCTCCTTAACGGCTCTCAAATGGTAGATGAGCGTCCGTCGAAGTTGATATTCGGAGGCGCCGAGTATGCGAAAGACGGCTTAGTTTATATAGCCGCAAGTCTGGGGAAAGGGCCATGGTTTGACCGGATGGAAGAAATAATGCAGAAAATAATCGCTGAAGCCGGCATAAAATCACCCGCGGGGCTAATCCCTGCAAATGATAGTGAGGTCAACGGTGATATCCTTCAGGTACTGCCAAGGCTGTATTGGGCAACGCGTAAAGAGGAATACCTCACTATGGCCGAACGCATTACAGAAGCATACCTGTTTGAGATCATGCCGAAAAATAAAGGCATACCCGCAATGCTCTGGGATTTTTCAACTGGAAAGGCTTCGTCAAAATCCTTCAAATTCCGTGATCACGGGAACGAAATCATCCCTGGCCTTGCGGAGGTCTATTTGGTCGAGAGACTGCTGAACCGTCCTCAGGCATTACGCTACCGGGAGCCTTTGAAAAAGTTGCTTGACACGTTTCTGACTGTCGGGCGCAGCCCTGATGGATTATGGTATCAGGCCGTTTATACTGAAACATACCAGCCGAAGAATCAACTAATTTCCGACAACTGGGGGTACATCCTGAACGCATACAGGATATTCGACCTCGCAGAAGGTACAAATATCTATACGAGAGAGATAGTCCGGGCAATGAAGGCAGCGGCTGCCATGAAGTCCTATACTTGGGAAGGCAAACATCAGGACGGGTATGCAGATTCTATTGAGTCCATGCTCTATCAGTTATCTCAATTCGACGTGCCTGAGTGTCATCTCTGGGTCGATGATGAAATCGAAGTAATGTTTGCCAAGCAGTTATCCTCAGGCTATGTGGACGGCAGTTATTTGGATGGTAATTTTGTCCGTACCTCTCTGATGTATGCCTTCTACAAAACATATGGAATTATGACAGACCCGTGGCGGGACGATTTGTGTTTCGGCGCTGCATTGAATAAATCGGAAAAGAGTTATTATTTGTATCTCGATGCCGACAAACCTTGGCAGGGCTTATTGAAATTCGACTTCAACCGTCATAAAGTTTACTGGAACATCCCGTTCGATTACCCGCGACTGAATGCCCCGCCTGAATGGTTTGCGGTTGATCCTGACCATAATTATGAGATAAAGGACCTGACCACAAGTCAGACAACCGTACATTCCGGTAAAGCTTTGATCGAAGGATACAAAATCATACTCGACGGCAAAAGCCCTATGCGGTTACGAATTAGTAGGCTTTAGCCCATATTGTTCATAATGCATGAAATAGCAGAGCAGATGCAGTATTATCGCTTTTTCCCCGGCGAATCCGCCTGAGACGGACATTCTCGGTCCGCTTCGCAGACCTCCGAGGTATCCCGAAAGCTTTCGGGATAAAGCCGCTCTGATACAGCATCTGCTCTGATTGGTTCAGAAGAATTTGTGAAAAATATGGGCTAAACAGGAGGAGCGATTGTTACTATTACCCTCATGTCACTTATTGCAAGGATGCCATGGGGTTCACGTATATCAGAAATCAAAACATCACCGGTATTAGCAGGCAGCGTGAATCCGTCTTTTCCCAGGAATTCTCCCTCTCCTTCGAGCACCACTATGCTTAACTGTCCGTCCGCGTCGTGAGAATGGATCCCCAATTCCTGGCCCCCTGCGAAATTGAAATTTATGACTCTGAAATATGGGGAATCATGGATTACAAATTTCTTCATCTCTGTATCGCTGAATCCACTTTCTTTGAATAATTCAATCCGTTTCATCATGGCTATGTCTCCTCCATTAAAGATTGTATTTTAGAAGTATACAAAACAAGGGCGGATCTGACAATAAAATTGAATTACTCATCAAAAATCCGCACGAAAGTGATTCATTCATATCCTGCCGAGATTGCATTCAAATTTGTTATACTCAATTAATGGAGCATTTAAAATAAACGGGTCTTTCGTATTTAAGTTGAAACAACATGGATCCCCGGGTCAAGCCCGAGGATGACAATCTTAAATGGTTGTTCTTGTTTGTCATTCGCTTAAGGCGCCTACTGTTGGCCCGCAGGTCTTAAGCGGGAATCCATTAGTCTGATGAGCATTTCAACTTTTTTGCGAATGAACCAAATAAACTGTCAAAGGAGTAGAAAAGTGAAATCATTAGTAATAGCAGCATTTATGGTTTTAGGCATTCTGTTTTCAACGTTTGAGAAAGGCGCTTTTGCCTTTCCACCAGCTGAGAAGAAAGAAGCGGCAGCCTCGTCACTGACCGGAAAAGTGGTCGAGACAATGGACAGCGGCAGGTACACATATATTCTTCTTCAGACTAAAGAGAAGAAGGTATGGGTAGCCGTTTATCAGATGAAGGTGGCTGTCGGACAGAATGTGTCTCTGAAGCCCGGGATCGAGATGGTCAATTTTGAGAGTAAGAGCCTCAATCGCAAATTCGACAAGATTATTTTCTCCGAGGGGCCGATCAGCCCTGAGAAAAAGGTTGAAGAAAAGAAGTCGAAATTCCACAGATCGACTTTCCGATTTTCGATTATGGGAGTTGAAGAATCCCTAGACGGCAAACCTATCTCTTTACGGCAAGAGGCAGAATACCGTCCGGAAAGACAAATTGTCCGCCAATGGTTTTCGCATAGTTAATAAATCCGAGTAATATCAATACATTATATCTGGCATTAGTCTTGCTTTTTGCCTTTAAACCAGTGAATGATTCGTATGTCATCTCTAATGAAAGTGAATCAATTCCGGCAAATCCGGAAATCTGTGAAAAGGAGAAGATAATGGACAAAAAGCTTTTTGAGCAGGGCTACTTCAGCTGGAATGAACTGATGACGACCGATGCAGGCAAGGCAAAAAAATTCTATGGAGAGTTGTTCGGATGGAAAATGGAAGATATCCCCATGGAAGGCATGACCTACACTATTATCAAGGTAAAGGGAGAAGAGATTGGCGGGATTGTGAATACTCCTCCCCAGGCTGCCGGTGTTCCTCCTCACTGGGGCGCATATGTTACGGTGCGAGACGTGGATGCCGCTGCAAAGAAGGCTGAGGCGCTCGGCGGACAGATCATTGTTCCTCCTACGGACATTCCAAATGTCGGGCGTTTCTCCGTAATACGGGACCCTCAGGGAGCAGCAGTGTCAATTATTACCTATCTTGAGCAAAAGGAAATAGAACTATGATACGTTATTTTTATTTTCCGGCAGTGTTCATCAGCGCTCTTGCACTTATTATGGGATGTGCAAAGTATGATGAATCCAAAGCTAAGGACGTTCGTTCTGAAAAGCTTGAAAAGGCGACATTTGCGGGCGGCTGTTTCTGGTGCATGGAGCCTCCTTTCGAAAAACTGCCTGGTGTAGCACAAGTCATCTCCGGTTATACGGGCGGACAGAAGAAGAACCCTACGTACGAAGAGGTCTCATCCGGAACAACCGGACATGTTGAAGCTGTCCAGGTATTTTATGACCCTTCAGTATTGACTTATCAAAACCTTCTTAATGTGTACTGGCGGCAGATAGACCCTACAGACCCTGGAGGACAGTTTGTGGACCGGGGAGCACAATACCGGACCGTGATCTTCTATCATAATGAGGAACAAAAACGCCTCGCGGAAGAATCAAAAGATGCCTTGCAAAAATCCGGCAGATTCAATAAACCCATCGTTACCGAGATATTGCCGGCCTCGGAGTTTTACAAAGCAGAGGAATATCACCAGGATTATTACAAGAAGAATCCGATACGGTATAAATTTTACCGGTTAAGATCGGGCCGCGACCAGTATCTACATAAGATATGGGGGAGCAAAGAGGAAGGAGACAAACCTGTGGCTGCAGAAGGGAAATTCGTGAAACCATCAAAAGATGAACTGAGGAAAAAATTGACGCCGCTCCAGTATAAAGTCACCCAGGAAGAGGGCACTGAGAGGGCTTTTGACAATGAGTATTGGGACAACAAGAGACAGGGCATTTATGTTGACATTGTATCCGGCGAGCCCTTATTCAGCTCGCTGGACAAGTATGACTCAGGCACTGGCTGGCCGAGCTTTACCAGACCGCTTGAACCTGGAAATATCGTAGAAAAGGAAGACCGGAGTCTGTTCAGTAGGAGGACGGAGGTAAGAAGCCGGCAGGGGGATTCGCATCTGGGACATGTCTTTCCTGATGGCCCTCCTCCTACAGGACTCCGTTACTGTCTGAATTCAGCTGCCCTTCGCTTTGTGCCTGTTGAAGATCTCGAAAAAGAAGGGTACGGTAAATACAAAAAACTATTTGAAAAATAGAGCTGGCCACCCATGCACAAAATATCTTTGTCATAACGGATATGGCTCAATTTCTGAAGCAAAAAAACTCTCTTTAAACACGTGTATGCCTTTATCCGATTGCATCGTTATTGAAACGGATAGCGAGTGCATTCCCCGTCGGCTTGCCGCGGGGTTAGTGAGCGAATATAAAGAAATAATTCCATACGTTAAGATACCCTGCGGTCTTTGCCGCACGGTTCTTCATTCAATCAGAAGTGAGGCTTCCGCTTCGTCTTCAGCCTCATCGAGATTACCCGTGATTTTTGCTTCAGAAATTGAGCCATATCCGTTGCTCTCGGAGACGTTTTTTCGCAATCGACCAACGGCTGATGAAGCTTTTACCAGGCGATATCTATGAATATGTTCATAATCGATAAAGAGATTTATATAAGGCTTGGATTTTTTTTCGGGATTTTTGTATTCATGGCCTTATTGGAGGCAATATCGCCGAGAAGGTATTTACGCCAATCCAAGAGCACCCGCTGGTTGAACAATCTGACGCTCACCTTTCTTAACAGCATATTGCTTCGCGTGGTCTTGCCTGCTCACTGCCCTGGAAGTTGCTTTTTATTGCAGGAAACAGGGTCTGGGAATTTTTAATAGTACAGATGTATCTGAATGGATAGCCGGAGTAGTATCGGTCGGAGCGCTTGACTTGACTATATATGCGCAGCATGTACTGTTTCATAAGGCGTCTGTTTTCTGGCGTCTTCACAGGATGCACCACACCGACCTTGATATAGATGTAACGACCGGCGCAAGATTCCACCCGATAGAGATCTTTATTTCGATGTGTATCAAGATGGCCGCGATTATCATCCTTGGGGCGCCGGTCTGGTCCGTAATAGTTTTTGAGGTATTATTGAATGCCACATCGATGTTTAATCACAGCAATGTTCTTTTGAACCAGAAGCTGGATCGCGTATTGAGATTATTCATGGTGACTCCTGACATGCACCGGGTTCACCATTCCGTCATCATTAGGGAAACAGACAGCAATTTTGGATTTAATCTGCCGTGGTGGGACCAATTATTCGGCACATATCGCCCACAACCTGCCGCAGGCCATGATAACATGACCATAGGTCTTGCAAATTACAGGGAGAAAAAGTGGCTGACACTGCCATGGATGCTGGTAGTTCCATTTTCCAACAAATATCGCTGAATACTGCTCTATAGTGAAAGCTTCTTTTTGACCCTGATCTTTGCCTCGATAAAGTCCTTATGCTCTACGTAGATGAGATCCGCAATCTTTCTCACCATGTGTTCTTCATACTTATCAAGGCATTTATCTGCAAAAGCAATCTCCCAGAGGCTTTCAATTACTTTCACCTTCTGCTCATAGGTGAGGCCTTTGTTGATAAGCGAGGTAAACTCATAATAACCCGTGGCCTTCCGTATCTTTTCCTCTGCAAATTGCAATAGGTCATTTGATTCTTCTTTCGCGAGCTTGAATTTTGACATGACAGTCTTCATGACCATGTTTCTTTCATCTTCAGTCACTCTTGCATCGGCTCTCATCATCTCCATGAGGAGGGCAACGGTCGCAATCTTGAGAGAGTGATCTGAACCCTCGCTTGACCTATCAGGTAACGGATTTATGTATTTCTCAAATAATTTCTTGACCGCAATGACCATAAAAGACAAGACTCTTGTTTATTTAAATACCTGACGAAAAACGTCGTTTAAGTATTATAAATGAATAGTGCAGATTGAAGATATGGTGAAATCTCTTGTTCAGCCGGTCTTTAGGCAATTTGCCTGTTAATAAGACAAATTGCCTGAGGGAAGAGCGAAATAATATCATAAAAACAATAAAAATCAAAATGTTACGGCCTGGTATCTCTCTTGCTAATATAACGTATTGGATTGCGAAAAGTTCAACTGAGATACTGAGATCCGGAATGTGGATGTCTCATAATAAATGTATATTTGAAGGAGAAGATCAATATGAAGGATGAAGGCTTTTCAAGGAAGATCAGTTTTTTGAGGGCTGGCTGGTGGATCATTCATCTGCTGGGCATATCCGCAGTCTATGCCCTCGGACATCTTCTCTGGAGGTGAAAGGTGCGTTATTTCATGAGATATCAACCAGGGTGGTGGGCCCTCCATATGGTCATGATAGGACTGACGTTTTATCTCGGGCATATCGCTGAGTTCAGGTTTTAGGTGAAAAATGACTAAACGCATACTGCTCCTTGCACTTTTCCTGATATCTCTGTCGGGGTTGATGCTGCATTACAGGATCCACAGTTTCATGGTTCCCGTTGCGGCAAATCCAGGGACATTTCGTTTTGACGGGACACGCTTTCTTTCATTCATATTCCCCGTTATTGATGTGGTGCTGGTTACTATTCTTTTTATGTGGAGGAAGACAGCTGTCTATGCATACCTCCTGAACGGGATCATTGTAATTTACGGCACAGTGTTTATGGCCCATTTCAGCATTGCGGAGATATACGCCAAATCCATACCCCCGGAGGCATGGTTATTAAAATCAACAGTGCCGGACATAGGGATAGCCTGGTGTGATTTCTTTGTCGGCAAGGCATTATATGATGTGCATATGAAGGGGTAGTGTAATGTCTTTACAGAATCAGGAGGGTCCCGGGATGGAGAATTACTATACGATAGTCAAGCAGGCAGGAGGCAAGAAGATGTTCAGCAGACGTGAGTTTTTGACGGCAACATGTATTGGAGGAGTTGCTCTGTTATTAAAGAAACCTGCCGTGTTCGCGGCAGAAATTAAAAAGGAGGCAAGGACAATGGCTTACACAGCAAAGGATTATGCAAAACTGATAGGTATTGAAGGATTCAGCGAGACACTTTTGAAAAACCATTTCACGCTGTATCAGGGGTATGTGACAAACACCAATAAGGCGCTTGACATCCTTGATCAGATGCTGAAGGGCGACAAAGGCGCAACTCCGGAGTTTGGAGAACTGAAGAGGAGACTTGGGTGGGAATTCAATGGCATGAGGCTTCACGAGTACTATTTTGAGAACCTTGGAGGCAAGGGCCCGGTTGACAAGAACGGACGTCTGGGAAAGAAGATGTCAGAGGATTTCGGAAGCTATGAAATGTGGGAAAAGGACTTTAAGGCGACCGGCGCGATGAGAGGGATAGGCTGGGTAGTGCTTTATCAGGATATCAACAATGGAAGGCTCATAAACTTCTGGATCAACGAACATGATGTCTCCCATCCTGCAGGATGCACACCCCTTCTGATAATGGATGTATTCGAACATGCCTACATGCTCGACTACGGCCTCAAGAAGGCTGATTATATAGGCGCCTTTTTCAAGAATATTAACTGGCCTGTTGTTGAAGCCAGGCTCAAGTAAATTAAAGAGCGGTATACCGCGAGAATGTACCTGCGAGGAGTTTCCTGACCCCGGCATTGCCTGGAAGATTGCCGGACTCCCCCAGCCTTCGAGGCATGTTGTAGCCCTTTTGAAGGCTTGGGGAGCGTGTCATAAGACATTGTGCGTAATATTCAGAAAATGAATGGAGGAGCACTTTGAAGGCATTGATTATCAGCGCTGATAATTTTGAAGATACCGAACTTCTTTATCCGTATTACCGGCTGCAGGAGGAAGGGATCGAGGCAGACGTTGCATCATTTAAGAAAGGTCCGATTAAGGGCAAACACGGTTATACAGTGGAGGCTAATAAGGCCCTGAATGAAATTGATCCGGATAATTATGACATACTTGTCCTTCCCGGCGGCAAGGCGCCTGAAACCATTAGGAAGGACAAGTATGCCATCGAAATCGCAAAAAGGTTCTTTGAGCAAAACAAACCTGTTTCAGCCGTATGCCATGGGCCGCAGACACTGATTACAGCGGGTCTGATGAAGGGCAGACGCGCCACCTGCTACGAGTCCGTGGCTGAGGAAATGAAGGAAGCCGGCGCCCTCTATGAAGACAAAGAAGTGGTAATAGATAAAAACCTTGTGACCTCGAGGCAGCCGTCGGACCTTCCTGCATTTATGCGTGAAACCCTGAAGCTTCTCAGGAAGAAGTAAAACAATTAGAGTCTGTTTCACGGGCTGTCCAAAATATTGTGGGAAGAGTATATGGCTTGATTTCTGAACCAAAAAACTACCTGTTTTTTTGCTCAAACCTTTATCTGACTTCAATGCCATTGCAAAGTTTAAAGCTGAGACCGCCGCTTCGTCTTCGGTCTCATCAAGGTTGCCCGTGATTTTGCTTCAGAAATCAAGCGATATACCTCAGTGTTGTGCAGTTCAGCGAATCCCCTCTATCCTCCCCCTGCAAAGGGGGGGATTTAAATACCTTTAACTGAGCGCTTGCCTTTCTTAACATAAGTTCTTGACCTTATTCCCCATTTGCCATTAGGGCTATTTTCTCGGCTCTGCAAGTTGACAAGGCAATGGTCTTTTCTTTAGAATTGAGTGAGCGCTCATTCAGTTTGTGCAGGTATGGTATGGTAAAACTATTCGCAAGATCTGATAGGAAATCTATCGACAAGAGAGCAGTCATTCTCGATGCTGCTCTGAAGACATTCGTGAAGCGGGGATATCCTGAGACAAAGGTGGCTGAGATTGCCTCTGAGGCTGGAGTGGCTGAAGGCACTACTCTACAATTATTTTCAGAATAAGGAAGACCTGCTGCTTGCCCTTTTTGATGAGAAATGGGGCATGATCATTGACGAAATAAAAAAGAAGATCAGCCGTCTTGATGACCCAAATAAAAAATTGAAAGCTATCTTTGCAACAGTTGTCATGATGTTCAAGAAAAACCGCCAGCTTGCCGAGCTCTTTATGGTCGATATAAAACAGAGCAGTATTTTTTTGAATAACTACACAATAAACCGGATAGTTGAATTTCTCAGTTTGATAGAGGAGATCCTCGATGAGGGGAAGAGGAAGGGGCTGTACAGGAAAGACCTGGATACAAGGGTGGCTAAAATGATAATCTTTGGGGCTGCCCAGGGGATCCTCTTAAGCTGGGTACTGAGTGAGTCTTCGGCGATCAAGGGCAAGCCCTTTAATTTCTCACTCTACCAGGCTGCGAAGACTCTGAAGGATGTATTTAAATCCGGGCTGGTTGGAGAGAAGAAATGATATTTAATGACTTAAGGGAGTTTATCGGATTTCTGGAAGATAAGAAAGAACTCATTCGTATCAAGGCAGAGGTGGATCCTGTCCTGGAGGTTACAGAGATCACTGACCGCATATCAAAGAAGGGCGGTCCTGCTCTTTTGTTCGAAAAGGTCAAAGGTTCACAATGTCCGATAGCTATTAATCTGTTTGGCTCATATCAACGGATGGCCTGGGCATTAGGGCTGGACGACTTTGGCGCTATCGGTCAGAAGTTTTCCTCGCTCCTGAAAACCGACCCTGACATGAAGTTGAGACAAAAGATAGAGGCCCTCTTCGATCTCTACAAGCTGAGCGCATCAAAACCCAAAGAGGTGAAAAAAGCGCCCTGTCAGGAGATTGTGAGAGATAAAGATTTTTCGTTGCTTGATTACCCGGTTCTGAAGACCTGGCCTGATGACGGCGGCAGGTTTATCACGTTGCCGCTTGTGATTACAAAAGACCCTGAGAGCGGCAAACAGAATCTGGGTATGTACAGGATGCAGGTCTTTGATGAGAAGTCGACCGGCATGCACTGGCATACACATCACGACGGCGCCGTGAATTTCAGGAAGTGGATGAAACTCGGGAAGAGGATGGAAATAGCAGTTGCCATCGGCGGAGATCCTGTAACGATCTTTTCAGCAACTGCGCCGCTTCCCTATAACATAGAGGAACTCTTTTTCGCCGGATTCTTGAGAGGAAAGCCGGTTGAGGTGGTAAAGGCGAAAACGGTTGATCTTCTTGTTCCTGCGCAGGCTGAGATAATTCTTGAGGGTTATGTCGAGGCAGGCGACGAGAGGATAGAAGGACCTTTTGGCGATCATACAGGTTATTACTCTGTGGCTGCAGATTATCCTGTATTTCATGTGACCTGCATAACCCAGAGGAAAGACCCTGTTTATCCTGCCACGATAGTTGGAAAGCCGCCGATGGAGGACTGTTATATGGGAAAGGCTACCGAACGTATGTTCCTGCCTTTTATCAGGATGCAGTTCCCCGAAGTTGTGGACATGAACCTCCCGCTTGAAGGCGTCTTTCACAATTGTGCGCTTATTTCCATAAAGAAATCCTTTCCCATGCATGCGCATAAAATCATAAATGCCATCTGGGGTCTGGGACAGATGATGTTCACAAAGTTTGTCTTTGTCTTCGATGAAGATGTGGATGTTCAGAACACCTCCGAGGCTGCGTGGAAGGCATTTAATAACGTTGATCCGGCCCGAGATATTATTATCTCACAAGGTCCCCTGGATGTACTTGATCATTCTGCCCCGCGGCCTATCTTTGGGGCCAAGATGGGTGTAGATGCGACGAAAAAATGGCCTGAAGAAGGGTATCAGAGGGAATGGCCTGACGAAATACACATGTCCGAAGAGATAAAGAACCTTGTGGATAAACGGTGGAAGGAATACGGGCTTGAATAAGCGGAATAAACATGCTGAAAAACCTTTAAAGCGACAATAAGCCATATCACTGACTGCACTTAAACTATGTCATTTGGAAAAAGCATATCGCAGTTAAAGTGCATTAGGGTCGCTAAAAGCTTTTTAGCATATCTGCGCTTATAGGACAGGAAGTTGGCAAGACTAAAATTATCGGAGATGATAAAATTCCAGCACAGTATCTTTGCGCTGCCTTTCGCTTATCTTGGCGCTTTTCTGTCAAATGAGGTCCTGACTTCATGACATTTTATGGATAACCGTTGCCATGGTGGGCGCAAGGAGTTTTGCAATGGCTGCAAACCGTTTGATAGATATGGAGATAGACCGGCGGAACCCCAGGACTGCTGAGAGGGCATTGCCGAAAGGGCACCTCTCTGTTTCAAATGTAATTCTGTTTTCAATAATCAGTCTGATCGTATTTTTATTTGCTGTCTATAGTCTGGCGCCGATATGCCGCTATTTATGGCCTTTGGTTGTAATACCTTTTGTTATCTACCCGTACACGAAAAGGTTTACGTGGCTCTCGCATTTTGTTCTTGGTCTGTGCCTTGGACTGGCTCCGGTCGGGGCCTGGATTGCAGTGACGAACACCGTACGCATCGAACCATTTCTGATAGGCGCAGCAGTCCTGTGCTGGGTGGCGGGGTTTGATATCTTCTACGCAATGCAGGATATTGACTTTGACCGGAGGCATAACCTCTATTCAATCCCTGCCAGGTTCGGTATCAGACCATCACTTGTACTGACTAAACTCCTTCATGCGGCTTCAATAATTCTATTGAGTTATCTCGGTGTCAGAATGAATATGGGGATATTATATTTTATCGGCATATTTGTTACGGCAGTCCTTCTGGCGTATGAAAACATCATCATTAAGGCGGATGATTTCTCCAGGCTGAATATGGCCTTCTTTACGATGAACGGGGTCATCAGTGTCCTGATGTTCTGTTTTGTTGCCGTCGAGGTGATCTTCGGGAGGACGGGAATTGTCTAACTATGTGGTAGGAATTACAGGAGCAAGCGGAAGTATTTACGGCGTCAGACTGGTCCGGGAGCTTGCATAAGAAGAAGCACCGGGTTGATGTGGTTGTCACCTCTGCAGGCAAGATGGTCATGAGAGAAGAACTCGGGGTTTCGGGTTTTGAGGATATGGAAAAGCTCGGGTTATCAGGGATCAGAAAGCAGATAAAAATATGGGAGAATGATAATTTTGAAGCGCCTTTCATGAGCGGTTCAAACGCCCCTGAAGCTGTTATCATCTGCCCGTGCAGCATGGGAAAGCTGGCTGCGATAGCAAACGGGATCTCAAGTAATCTCATCGAGAGGACGGCTGATGTTGCTCTAAAAGAGAGAAGGCAATTGATACTTGTTGTGCGCGAGACACCGCTGAGTCTGGTCCATCTGGAGAATATGGTTAAGGCAGCAAGGGCAGGGGCGCAGATCTTGCCGGCCATGCCGGCATTTTATCACCACCCAAGGACCATTGATGATATGGTGGATTTCGTTGTTGGAAAGATTTTGGGTCTTTTGAGGATTGAACATAATTTATTTAAAGGTTGGAAAAAAGGATAAAATGTTGCAGAAAGTAAATGCTTGGGGAACTATTGCAGGAGAAAGTCGCGGAAAAAATCGATAGGAGTCAGGCTTACAAAGGAAGATGCGCTGTCCCTCATGGAGTCAAATGACCTGCTTTCAATCGGGCAGCTTGCTGACAAAGTAAGGATAAAGAAATCCGGGGATTACGCCTATTTCAACATGAACCGTCATATCAACCTCACAAACATCTGTGTATCTCGCTGCAAGTTTTGTGCGTTCAGCCGGGACAAATCGGATGCCGATGCATATGCGATGACCATAGACGAAGTCAGGGATATTGCTCGCTCCGCGAGAGACCTCGGCATAACCGAGTTTCATATCGTCAGCGGCCTTCATCCTGATCTGCCCTTTGACTACTATGTTAAGGTACTCTCCAGTCTGAAAGAGATGATGCCTGAAGTCCACATACAGGCATTTACTGCTGTTGAAATCGCCTACTTCGCTAAAATCGCAAATCTGTCGATAAAGGATGTCTTGATACAGTTGAAGGATGCGGGATTGGGTTCGTTGCCCGGCGGAGGCGCTGAGATACTGAACCACAGGGTAAGGGACGTGGTCTGCTCGAAAAAGGCCAGCTGCAGAGGAATGGCTTGAGGTCATGAGGACAGCCCACAGTCTCGGGCTCAAATCCAATGCCACCATGCTTTACGGACATGTCGAAACCATTGAGGAGCGGATTGACCATCTCATTCGTTTGAGGGAGTTGCAGGATGAAACAGGTGGATTCCAGTCATTCATACCTTTGCCTTTTCATCCGTGGAATACCCAGCTGCCTGATTTCAAAAAGCCGTCTGCCTTTGAGAATCTCAAGATGCTCGCTGTTTCAAGGCTTGTCCTTGATAACTTTCCTCATGTGAAGGCCTTCTGGATCATGCTCGGGCTAAAAGTTGCACAGATCTCTTTGCTGTTCGGTATCGATGACCTGGACGGAACAGTTGTCGAAGAGAAGATAACCCATGCGGCAGGCGCCGATACAGACCAGTCAATTTCACGGGAGGACTTATTGCGGCTGATTTATGATGCAGGGAGAGTGCCGGTTGAAAGGGACACGCTGTATAACATCATAGAAATACACGATCAGAAAGTCAAAGGAGTTAAAGTTGAGACCTAAGGTTGGACATATCCAGTTTTTAAACTGCCTGCCGCTTTATTATGGCCTTGGTCAAAAGTTCTGCGCTTCTCGATGTGGATCTCATAAAGGGGACTCCGACAGAACTGAACAGGCTACTGATAAACGGGGACCTTGTTATTTCGCCTATTTCTTCGATCGAGTATGCTCGTCACCATGAATCACTCGTCCTCATGCCTGATTTTACGGTCAGCTCTGATGGCGAGGTCAAGAGCATTCTGCTCATAAGCCGTCTTCCGATTGATAAATTATCAGGAAAGAGGATTGCCCTTACCACTACATCTGCTACATCACAAGTCTTGTTGAAGCTTATCCTAAGCAAGGGTTACGGTGTTGAGCCTGAATATTTTCAATCTCAGCCCGAACTTGACAAGATGCTTGTTAATGCCGATGCCGCTCTGCTTATTGGAGACATCGCCCTGAAACACTATATTAATGGAAAAGATTTCTTTCTTTACGACCTGGGGATTGAGTGGAAGAAATTGACCGGGATGAAAATGGTGTACGCTGTATGGGCTGTCAACAGGGAGTTTGCGGAGACGAAGAGCGACTTGTGTGAATATGTATATGAGATTTTCAAGAAGTCTATGGATTACTCGATGGAACATCTGGCCGAAATAGCTGATTATGCATCACGGTGGGAACCCTTCAGCCCGTCTTTCCTCATGGACTATTTCCGGTCTCTCCGCTTTAATTTCGGCGAGGATTATCAGAAAGGACTTCTTCGTTTCTATCAGATGGCAGCCGGCATCGGAGAGCTTAAGAGCGTTCCTGAGCTCGAGTTCATTCGTATCCGTTCGGGAAAGTATGTGTAATAACCACAGGTTTAATCCTATGAATACCGGTATGACTAGTGAGGTCTGAACCAAATAATGATGAGGTGTTTTGAGGTGAATATTCGTCAACTTCTCGATAAGGCTAAAGAAGAAAGAATAAACTCTGACGAGGCAGTCCTGCTTTTTCAGAAGGCCGGCTTGCTCGATCTTGCGGCGGCGGCGGATGCTGTCTGCAAGAGGAAGCATCCTGACGGTACTGCTACCTTTCAGATAGACCGGAATATTAACTACACTAATATTTGCAGAAACGAATGTTCTTTCTGCGCCTTCTACAGGCCAAAAGACCATCCTGAAGCCTATGTCCTAAGCCAGGACGAGATAAACAAAAAGGTGGCTGAGACCATCCAACTTTCAGGCACGCAGGTTATGATTCAGGGTGGCATCAATCCTGATCTGAACATGGATTACTATACAAATATGTTTCGCGAGATAAAAAAGAAATTCACTATCAGGATCCACAGCCTCTCACCTCCGGAAATCGTCTATTTGTCAGAATCTTCAGGACTGTCAATAGCCGAGACCCTCAAAGAACTTGTGAGGGCAGGACTCGATTCATTGCCGGGCGGCGGCGCCGAGATACTGGTTGACAGTGTGAGGCATCGGATAAGTCCGAGGAAGATATCTTCCTCCAGATGGCTCGAAGTTATGGAGGAAGCCCATGCATTAGGGATGAAGACAACGGCCACAATGATGATCGGGACTGTCGAGACGATCGAAGACAGGATAAGTCATCTCCTGAAGATAAGGGACCTTCAGGACAGGACAGGAGGATTTCTGTCATTCATACCATGGACGTTTCAGCCGGGGAATACGGCTTTGGGCGGCAAGGCAATTTCATCCCTCGAATATCTGAGGACACTTTCTCTTATCCGTTTGTTCCTTGATAATTTTCAGAATGTGCAGGGCTCGTGGGTCACACAGGGAAAAGATGTCGGACAGGTCTGTCTCTCATTCGGCGCAAATGACCTCGGCAGCATAATGATAGAGGAAAATGTGGTGAAGGCAGCAGGAGTATCTCACCGGATGACAATTGAAGAGATGGTTGACCTCATAAGAAGGACGGGAAAAACGCCGGCTTTAAGAGATACGGAATTTAACATTCTGAAGGTTTATTGATGAAAAAAAAGATCCCGAAAAGCAGCCTTGCCTTCATTGGCGGTTCCAGCACCTTTGCGATCAATTTTCCTGAAGACCTGCATCTTACCGATGTAACTGTATTAGATAGAAAAACGTTCTCAACTCCGTTCGGCGACAGTCCGGAAATTACTCTATTTGAGGTTGATGGTGAACCGGCTTTGACCCTCAAAATGCACGGCTGGCGGCCCGGTGTTAAAAGGGCGGATGCTTCCCGACAGATTTTCTGGGTATTTGAACAGGCAGGAGTGAAGAATATTCTGGTGGAAGGCGGAGTTGGGGCGATAAATAGGGATTTGAATCTTCGGGACTTTATTATTCCGGATGACTATCTTGATCTCTCGATGAGAAAGGATGTCCATCTTTCGGACAAGTATTTGCTTGTAATGCGTGACCCTGTCTGTCCCGATCTGATGGGCGTGCTTCATAAAACGGGCCTGAAATTGTTTCCTGAAAGACAGATTGCCAATGGAGTCTATGCGGTTACCGACGGCAGGCATTTTGAAAGCTGTGCAGAAGTGAGGATGATTGAAAAACTCGGAGGCGATGTAATCGGTCAGAGTCTCTGTCCCGAAGTCTACCTTGCAAGAGAAATAGGCGCCTGTTATGCGGGCATCTACCTTATCGTCAACAGGGCCGAGGGGATTGAACCGGCGTGGAGTCATAAAGAGCTGAAAGATATCTTCCACCAGGAAGCGATTAATGTAGGGAAGATAATAATTGAAAGCCTGAGAGAGATCAAAAAGATAAAGAAGAAAAGCTGTCAGTGCGCAAAATTAAGAAAGAAGACATTGCTAAAACCATAAGTATGATGTAATGAAAGGGAAACATGCTAAAAAACTTTTTAAACGCGACAAACATTGATCCATATTCACCTGACGGCACTTTCAAGCTCAGTTGCAGTCTAAATCAAAGCATGAGAACATGTGTTAATGGTGTATTAAGGAGTCGCCTAAAAAGTCTTTTTATCATGTCTCCCTTTCAAATTTGACTTCAAAAACCGGGAATGTGCTAAGCATATTGTAACGTAAAAATGAACCACATCGATCATAGAACAAGGGACGCAAAGAAAGTCGAGCGGATGTTCTCGGGCATCTCCGGCAGGTATGATCTGCTCAATCATGTCCTTAGTCTCGGATTGGATTACGGCTGGCGGAAAAAAGTGGCGCGGGAGACCGGAAAAGTCCATTGCCGGAGAATCCTTGACGTATGCACCGGGACTGGAGATATGGCCATTGAGCTTTCGCAGGTACTGGAAAGGCAAAGCTCAGATTGACGGTCTGGATTTTTCAGGTGAACTGATTAACGTAGGCAGAAGAAAAGTTGAAGCTGCAAAGCTTCAGAACGTCATCACTTTCAGGGAGGGCAACGCAGAGAATCTGCCCTATGAAAATGTCCAATATGACGCAGTTACGATTACCTTTGGTTTGAGAAATATTAATGACAGGCTGAAAGCATTGAAGGAATTCTATCGGGTGACAAAACCCGGGGGCTGTTTCGTATGCCTTGAGTTCAGCCGGCCTTTAAATCCGGTTTTCTCCCGAATATATTTCTTTTATTTGATGAGAGTAGCGCCTTTCATATCACGACTTCTTGGATCAGATCCTGCTGCTTATCGAATATCTTGGAAACACGATAAAGGAGTTTCCGCCGCCAAGAGAACTTGCTGAGGTGATTGAATCCGCAGGGTGGCGGGACGTCTCATATAAGATATTGACAGGCGGGATTGTAGCGATCCATACAGGATATAAGGAATAGGGGCGTGCTTTCAGCTGAGAGATCTCAATATCGACTCGTTAATTGGCTCATAATTCCGATTTCTCAATCCTCATCTGGTTGAACTCTTTAAGTTCCTCGATGAGCCTTGACCTGGCGATAACTCCGAGCTGGATCAGTGCTTCCCCAAAAAAGAGATAAGTCTCCTGCTGGTTCTTGATGAGCACTTCCACCTGCTCTTTTGTTAAATATCTTTCTCTGACTGCAATTTCCCCGAATTTCTCATACGTGTCTTCCTGGACAATCAGGATCTTTTCTATCTGTTCTTCTGTCAGCCAGCCCTGGGATATGGCAAGCTGTCCTATCCTGAGGTTGTTGTTTTTCTGGAGGATCCTGGCATTGATGATATCAGTAGCTGTTATGAGGGTTTTGTCGAGTAGAAAGCGGCCGAACTTCAAATACTTATATGAATTGGTCATAGGTAAATAATAGCAAATGCAAAGGGGGTCAACAATTGACTTGTTCTTACAGGGCAGTTATTCCCGTTCACAACTTCGCAGAATGGATAGACCTGAGGGAGCATCTACCTCACATACGGACGCAATTATCCAATACTGACAACATCGGAAAAAGTCCTTTTCATGGCTGTCATTCCCGAAGTCCTTAATCGGGAATCCATTCTTTTCAAGAAGTTGCGCGCACCTGGATTCCCGCCTTCGCCAACAGTAGGTGCATTAAGCACGGGAATGACGACTTTTTACGAATTCATCAATACTAAATATCCTAATTTTTTATGGGTAACTTTGGCCGGAGCATTCATCGCCTCTGCAGAAAGTTGTTGATTGAACAGTCAGATTAAGAATGCGGTTGACAAATAATTCTTTCAGTACCTATACTTTTAAGAAATATGGATCAGCTGATAAATGAATTGCACGAACGGGCGACCCAGTTATTTGAAGAGGGGAAATACTCTGAAGCTGAACCACTTTTGAAAAACATTATCAGTACGAATCCCGGCTATGCCGATATCCATAACAAGCTGGGAATGATCTTCCACCTCAGAGGTGATTACAGACAGGCTGCAGCCTATTTCAGGCGGGCCCTCGACATAAACCCAGGTTATACAGAGGCAGCCCTGAACCTTGTTATCGCTTATAACGATATGGGGGATTTTAAGAAAGCCCGTGAAGTTTTCTCACTCGCGGCTCAGCGGGCGCATCCGACCCCGAGTGCGATAGATCCCTTCGTTGCGGGGAAGATTGCTAATGAGCATTTCAAGATCGGCAATATATATCTTGACTTCGGTATGAACGATGAGGCAATTGACGAATACGAGAAAGCGATAAAGCTCTTTCCCCGACTTCCTGATGTACATACGAAACTCGGGATTGCGATGAGAAACAAGGGTCGGATCGAAGATGCCATTTCTCACTTCGTAAAAGCAAAAGAACTGAACCCTGATTACGGTCCTGCAAGGGTGCAGCTTGGCCTGAGCTATTACGTCAAAGGACTTGCAAGGCTTGCCTTTGAGGAATGGGAAAAGGCCTTAAAGAGAAACCCGGACCTCAAAGAAGCTCAAACATATCTGAGTCTTCTGAAAAAGGGAGAAAAGTAGCCTCCTGTGTCCCTCCTTGCCGTCAGGGACCTGACAATATCGTTCAGAGGACCAAGACACCCCTTAAATGTAGTGGCCAATCTCAATTTTTCGATCGATAAGGCTGAAGTTTTCGGCCTTGTCGGAGAGAGCGGCTGCGGCAAGAGCCTAACTGCCCTGTCCATAATGAGAATACTTCCCCAGAATGCATTTACAGAGGGTGAAGTTATCTACAACGGCAGAGACCTTCTGAAACTCGACAACGAATCAATGAGAAGACTGAGAGGAAAAGAACTCTCCATGATCTTCCAGGAGCCCATGACTTCTCTGAATCCGGTCCTCACAGTTGGGTATCAGATAGCAGAGGTATTGAAGACGCACGAAGGATCTTCATCGAGAGAAGCTTTGGACAGGACGGTCGAACTTCTGAGAGCTGTCAGGATACCTTCACCTGAAATCAGGCTCAAGGAATATCCGCACCAGATGTCCGGGGGCATGAGGCAGCGGGTGATGATCGCAATGGCCATCGCCTGCAATCCATACCTTCTGATCGCCGACGAGCCCACTACCGCCCTGGATGTTACAATTCAGGCACAGATCCTTGATCTGCTCATGGATATAAAACGTGAAAAGACTATGTCTATCTTGCTGATTACTCATGATATTGGTGTCATAGCGGAAAATGCGGACAGGGCTGCGGTAATGTACGCAGGAAGAATTATGGAGGAAGCGAGGGTATCGAGTATTCTTGATAAGCCGAAGCATCCTTATACGATAGGTCTTCTGGAGTCGCTTCCAAAAGCAAGAGGCGTGCCCCTCAAACCCATTCCCGGATCTGTGCCCAGGCCTGACATGCTTCCGCCGGGATGCAAGTTCTCGGACCGGTGCAGCTATAGAATTCCTGATTGCCTGAAAGAGGAACCTCTGTTGAGGGAGATTATCTCCGGACATTTTGCAAGATGTATCCGGGCGGAGGAGATGCATTGGGAATCATAGACGTAGTCGACCTCCAGAAATTTTTCCCTGTCAAACGAAAGGCATTTGCAAAACAGGAATGGCTTAAGGCCGTTGATGGAATTACGTTCTCTGTCAGGGAGGGCTCGGTATTTTCTCTGGTGGGTGAGAGTGGCTCAGGAAAATCCACAGCTGCGAGGCTTATCATAAGATTGATTAAGCCGACTTCGGGCAGGGTCCTATTCAATGGCAGTGATCTGCAGACGCTCAAGGGAGATTCTCTCAGACGGTTTAGAAAGTCTGTCCAGATCATTTTTCAGGACCCCTTTGCATCTCTCAACCCCCGGATGACTATTTTTGATGCCGTCTCCGAACCACTAAAGATACATCATATTGTGAAGAGATCCGAGTTCAGAGATTACGTGGCCGACATCCTCTCAAAGGTGGGTCTTCAGGAAGATGTCATGGACCGCTATCCCCACGAATTCAGCGGAGGCCAGCGCCAGAGGATATGTATTGCCAGGGCGCTTGCAGTGTCTCCGCGTGTGATCGTTGCCGACGAACCCCTGTCCTCGCTGGATGTCTCGATCCAGGCCCAGATACTCAATATACTTCAGGAATTGCAGAGACAGTCGGGTATCTCTTTCCTCTTTATCAGCCATGACCTCAGAGTTGTCAGATACTTCAGCGATGAAGTGGCAGTTATGTATCTCGGAAAGATCGTTGAATATGCGAAGACAGAAGACCTGTTCAACAAGCCGCTGCATCCCTATACGATTGAATTGCTTTCATCGGCGCCGAGTATCAGACCCGGGGGCAAGAAAAGAGAAATCCTGAAAGGTGATGTCCCAAGCCCCATTAATGTCCCTCCGGGCTGTCCATTCCATCCAAGATGTCCCCGAAGAATAGATGCCTGCGACAAGATTGTGCCGGAAACGAAACAGATAGACGACAGACTTGTCTCCTGCCACCTTTACTGATATTGAATGTTCATTTACAGAACTGCTTTTCTATTGACTTCCCGAAGCCGTTGTTGTATCTTCAATCGATATGAAAAGCAGACTAATTGAGCTTGTTATAGAAAAAGCCTTCAGATACAGTGAGGAACCTGTTTTTAAGCTGGTATCAGGCAAGATGAGCAGGTATTATTTTAATTGCAAGGCCGTAACCCTCAATCCCGAAGGCATGTACTTGATAGGTAATATACTCTTTGATTCAGTTAAAGACGCTAATATTCACGGCATAGGTGGCCTTACCCTTGGCGCAGACCCTATAGCGTATGCCGTTGCATATACTTCGTATCTTAACAAGAAACCGATTGAGGCCTTTGTGGTCCGCAAAACTCCTAAAACCCACGGTACCATGCAATGGATTGAGGGAAACATAAGAAGCGGCGATAGGGTTGTTATTGTTGATGATGTGATAACAACAGGTCAATCTACGATACAGGCGATAGAACGTGCAAAAGAAGGCGGCCTAAATATTATCAAGATAGTTACTCTCATCGACAGGCAGGAGGGCGGGAAGGAAGCAGTTGAAGCACTCGGTTACAAAGTCGATGCAATAATCACAAAAGATGAAGTGATGTCTCTGTACAAGGCATGCTAAGTAAGCACTTACTTGTTGTCATACTGCTCCCTCTGATAGTCCCTTACTGCCTTAAGGGCAATCATCAATAAAATCATTGCCATTTTTTCCTGAACTAGACACCTTGGAACCCTGGTATAATTGTGCTCAGTACAACTTACAATCATTATCGTTCTTAATAAAGCTTTTAATAAAAAGGGAGCTATGTAATGCCTATTGGATTAATAGTTAATATAGTTCTCGTCGGCGTGATTCTGTTCTGTTACGAACTCTATTTTGACCGAAAAATAAGAAAATTAAAAAAGCTATTTAAAGATGTCGCCAAGGCATGGGAATTTTATGACAGGAACATGTATAAAGCTGCATTAGTTGAATTCAGGAGAATAGCAGTTCAAAACAAAGGCGATGGCTTCATATATGAAGGAATGGGAGATTGCCTATTTTCTCTGGGACAAAAGGCCGAAGCACTAAAGTCTTATGAACAGGCTATTTTGTTAGACAAAGATTCAGAATTTGCCTTTGTAGGGATTGGCAAAATTTTCTTGGAAGATTCGAATATCAGTGAAGCAATCAATAATTTCAAAAAAGCTATCTTAATAGATTCTAAGAATCCAATTGCAAAATATTATCTGTCACTCGCATATGAAAAACAAGGAAACGATGAAGCGGCAATAAAAGAATTATCCGAAGTCTTAGACGATAATCCGGAAGTTGAGTTCATTTATGACAAACTGTATGAGATATACACCAGACTTGGAAGATGCAAGGAGGCCAAGGCCGTTGAAAAATGGAGAAAGCCGAGAGTGATTAACTGATAACTTAACTGGCGTTCACTTCTTTTAATACTTGCTATTTTTATCATGATCCGTGACTCTCTCCTTGTAGGTGAAGTCTCTGATTTTGCATTTTTAGATTAATCCCGCTCTGCCCCCCAGAGCCTCGGGTCAAGAGCATCCCTCAGCCCTTCACCGACAAGATTGTAACTCAAGACTGTAATAAGAATAGCAAGTCCCGGAAAGAGCGATAGCCACCAGGCTACTTCTATGTTGTCCTTGCCGGATGTCAGAATATTTCCCCAGCTTGGATCAGGCGGCTGCACGCCGAGCCCAAGAAATGAAAGTCCTGACTCAGTCAGTATCGCGCCCGCAATACCAAAAGTCGCTGCGACAAACACAGGCGAAAGGGCATTGGGAAGGATATGTCTGAATATGAGCCTGAAATTGCTTGCCCCCAAGGCCTGGGCAGCATCAACAAAATCCCTTTCCTTCAGCGAAAGAAATTCTGCCCTTACGAGTCTTGCGACATCCATCCATCCCGTGACGCCTATTACGGCCATTATCGTAAAGATGCTCGGTTCAAGAATGGCAATGACCGCAAGAATGAGAAAGAACGTCGGAAATGCGAGCATGACATCGACGAACCTCATCAGTATTGCATCGGCCATTCCTCCGTAAAAACCTGAAACAGAGCCGATTATTATTCCGATTATCATTGCTATACCCACGGCAACAATACCGACCTTCAAGGAGACCCTGCTTCCCCATATCATTCTAGAAAGCAGGTCCCTGCCAAGTTCATCTGTTCCGAGCAGGTGTGCTTTGCTCGGAGGTGAAAGAACATTTTGAATGTCTATTGTAGTTGGATCATAGGGGGCAAGGATTGGCGCAAGAAGAGCAATAGTTATAAGAGACAGAACCACGCAAGAGCCAATAAGGGCAAGCCTGTTCTTCGAGAATCTCTTTCCGATGATCCGTAAGAGGTTCATTTTCTTACCCTTACCCGAGGGTCTACAAGGGCGTAGGATATGTCGGCAACCAGGTTTCCGACCAGAGTCAGCACAGCTCCTATAACCAGTATGCCCATAACTGTCGGGTAGTCTCTTGACATCGTGGATGAATAGAAAAGCTGTCCCATGCCCGGAATGGCAAAGATTGTCTCAAAGATTACACCTCCGCCGATAAGTCCAGGTACGGATAGTCCCAGAATAGTAACGATGGGCATAAGGGCATTTCTGAAAGCGTGTTTCAATATGACACCCGACTCCGGCAGGCCTTTCGCCCTTGCTGTCTTTATATAATCCTGCCTGATGACTTCGAGCATACTCGACCGGCTGTAACGGCTGAGTCCCGCTATGCCGCCGAAGGCAGAGACCCCCACAGGCAAAATGAGATGCCTTATCCAGTCAAAGACCCTGGCGAAAGGGCCCATTTCCGAGACATCTATGCTTTGTATTCCTGAAATGGGAAGGATGCCAAGATTTACACCGAACAGTATCATGAGTAAGAGAGCAAGCCAGAAGGAGGGCGTTGAAAAACCGACAAAGACAAAGATCGTTGAGATTTTGTCGAACCAGGAGTATTGCTTTGTCGCGGACAGGACACCAATCGGAACAGCAACAATGAAAATGAGAATCAACGAAAGCAGATTGATAATCAGAGTTACCGGTATCCTCTCTGCGATCTTGTCGAGGACTTTTCTACCGTCTACAAAAGACTTGCCGAAATCGAGGTTCAGAAATCTCTGCAGCCATTCAATATATTGAATATGCAGCGGCTTGTCAAGGCCGTAGAGTTTCTTCAGATTATCCTTTGCCTGCGCGGAGACCTTCAACGACATCTCTGTCTGGACCTCAACCGGACTGCCAGGCGCCAGATGAATGACAACAAAAGTGATAAGTGTAATTCCGAAGATCAGCGGAATCATCAGGAGCAGTCTCTTTGTTATATATGCGAGCATAGGGCCATCAGTTAGAGCAAACAGCTCTTGAGTTCTCGTCTTTCTTTCCCATCAGTTTTCCATGTAGTAATAAGAAATATTTATAGACTAATTAATAATGCTTATTATTCGTTTCTGTCTGTTCCTGGTTTTGAGTTAGAATATAAAATACCACATATGCTGAAAGGAATAAACCCGAATGAAATTCTTTCTTATCAGTCTTGGCTGCGCCAAGAATCTTGTTGATAGTGAAAAGATAACCGGAAAACTCACCGGGTCAGGATATATTATAACCGACAGGATTGAAGAAGCAGGTCTGGTCCTGATAAATACCTGCGGCTTTATTAATGAGGCCAAGCAGGAATCGATAGACACGGTTCTTTCAGCCTTGCGGGAAAAAAGCACAAGAGCTAAAGTGGTTGTGTTCGGCTGTCTTGTTCAGAGGTACAGGAAGGAACTTGAGGAGCTCATTCCTGAGGTTGACCTCTTTCTGCCTGTTCTTTCATATAGTGATTTCACAAGAGAGATAAAGGCCTTTTGTGCACCGAAGAGCGGCCCGACACCTGCGGCAGGAGCAAGGGTCCTTTTCACTCCTCCGTCCTACACGTACATAAAAATAGCTGAAGGGTGCAGGAACCGGTGTTCTTATTGCACAATCCCTTTGATTAGGGGTCCCTTGAAGAGTGTTCCGGTCCAAGATATTATGAAGCAGATAAAAAATGGTCTTGATAAGGGCACATATGAATTCAATTTGATTGCCCAGGACCTTACAGCGTATGGCTCCGACCTATATGGCAAGCGGTCTCTTCCCGGCCTTCTGAAGCAAATATTATCCATCAGAGAAAGATTTCTGGATACGCCTGCTCTACCTCTATCCATCAAGGATCGATGCTGAACTTGTCAACGTTATCAAATCCGACTCCCGGATTCTGAAATATATTGATATGCCTGTCCAGCATTCAAGCAGCCGGATTCTTAAACTCATGAACAGGCACTACACACGAGATCTTCTGTACAGGAAAATTGATATGCTGAGGGAGAAAATCCCTTCGATAGCTATCAGGACTTCTCTTATAGTCGGGTTTCCGTCTGAAGATGAGGCTGATTTTCAGGAATTGAGTGATTTTGTTAGAGAGATTGAATTTGACCATCTCGGGGTCTTCGAGTATTCAGAGGAGGAAGAGACAAAGGCTGTTTCTCTAAGGCCTCTTGTCCCTGTGCAGATAAAAAGGAAGAGGAGAAAAGCTCTCATGGACATGCAGAAAGGAATCGTCAGAGAGAAAAATAGAGCCATGAAGGGAAAGATATATCCCTGCCTGATGGAAATGCCTGTCGATGAATACGGCGCAGTGTGGACCGGAAGGATTTACAGCCAGGCCCCTGAAGTCGATGGTGTTGTCTATGTTACGGGCTATGAACAAGAGAAAGGGAAGCTTGTAAATGTCATGATAAAGAAATTCAAAGATTACGATTTTGTTGGAGAATGTGTGTAGACTGCAGACCGGGATATGATCATAAAAAACCTTTCCAACGCAGGATTTGGCACAATGCAGATATCAAAGCGTTTCATATAGAATATTCATGGCAACCAGAGATCAAATGTCTCACTAAGGAGCTGCCGGAAAGTTTTTTATGCCCATATCCCGGCCTGCAAATTCTGTGAATTACACTAATTATGGTTCATTCGTAAAAAAGTTGAAAAACTAATCAGACTAATGGATTCCCGCTTAAGACCTGCGGGAATGACAAACAAAAACAACAATTTAAAGATTGTCATCCTCGGGCTTGACCCGGGGATCCATGGTGTTTCAACTTAAACACGAAAGACCCTAATTATAATTCTGAAAATATCCGCTCATTCTCGCGAAGGCGGGAATCCAGTGCTTTCATCCCGAAAGCGTTCGTGGACTGGTACCCCCGGTCAAGCCGGAGGATGACAAACTTTGAGTTTATGTACACAGACTCTAATTAAATTTTCGTTACTCCTTTGGAAGGATACATACCAGCCTTTTCTCTCATTACTATTCAACTCGTGACACCTTCGCAAAAAGTCCGGAAAACCGTCATTGCGAGGAATGGAGTGACGAAGCAATCTTTTGTTTTCAGTAGGTTGCAACAACAAGATTGCCACGCTTCGCTCGCAATGACACTTTTTACGAGTTTGTCACTCTTGTCTCTGTGGTTAATTGCTTTTTCTGTGTTTATGTAGCATTTTATGCAGATAGAATATGTTCTCGCAGATACTTGCCGGTATAAGACTCCTCTACCTTGATAATCTCGTCTGGAGTGCCTGTGAAGATGATATTTCCACCCTTGTCGCCGCCTTCCGGACCCAGATCAATAATCCAGTCCGATGCCTGAATCACGTCGAGGTTGTGTTCTATTATGAGCACGGTATTTCCGGAGTCGACCAGCCTCTGCAGCACTTCCAGCAGCGATTCCACATCCCTGAAATGAAGACCGATTGTCGGCTCGTCGAGGATATACAGTATATCTTCTTTGTCTTTGTCCCCCGTGGCAAATTCCGCGCATATCTTGAGTCTTTGGGCCTCGCCTCCGGAGAGTGTTGTTGCAGGCTGACCGAGCTTCAGATAGCCAAGGCCGATATCCAGCATGAGTGAAAGCTTATTGATAATCTTGGGCTCCGCATGAAAAAAAGTAACGGCCTCGTCCACTGTCAGATTCAGTACATCATCGATATTCTTGCCCCGATAATAGACGCGCAATGCCTCAGGTTTATACCTCTTGCCGTTGCAGTCTTCGCATTTAATATAAAGGTCTTCAAAGAAATACATTTCCATCTTCTGATATCCAGCGCCCTTGCACGTTTCACATCTGCCTCCCGAGACATTGAAGGAGAAGAATCCCGGCTCATACCTGTACGCTCTTGCCTCAGGCTGCTCTGAGAAAAGCTTCCTGATCAGATCAAAAACCTTCAGATATGTTACAGGGTTTGATCTTGGACTGCGTCCAATAGGCGCCTGTGAAATAAGCTTGACACCTTTCAGGAATTGAAGACCTTCAATCTTCTTGTAGGGCAGAGATAATGCGAATTCCTGTTTCATTTCTCTGGCAATCGCGCGATAGAGGGTCTCAATAACGAGACTGCTTTTTCCCGAGCCTGACACGCCCGAGACTGTTGTCAGAGTGTGAAGCGGAATCTCCAGGTCAACGGATTTCAGATTATTGCCTGAAGCGCCACTGAGGATAATTCTGTCGCTGTTCCTGTCTGCGGGGTTTGTCTTGCGGATCTTTATGGGGGGTTCTATGACGTCCATCCCTTTGATATACCGGGCTGTCGGGGTATCTGTCTTCAGAAACTCATCGATCTTTCCTGAGAAGATGACTTCGCCTCCCTTGTGTCCGCCTCCTGGTCCCAGTTCGACAATCCAGTCAGAAGACTCGATGATCTTCTTGTCATGTTCAACAACAATGACTGTATTCCCGAGTTTAGACAGATCCGTCATAATTCCTGCTACAATTTCTGTGTCCCTTGCATGGAGACCGACTGTTGGTTCGTCAAGCACGTAAAGCGTGCCAGTCAGCAAAGAGGCGATCTGATTGGCAAGGTTGACCCTCTGGTATTCGCCTCCGGAAAGGGTCCTTCCATCCCTGCTCAGGCCTAGATAATCCAGCCCGACACGCTTGAGAAAATCGAGCTTCACCGTTATTTGTCTCAGGATTTCCTTAGCCATATCCCTTTGATGTGGAGAAATGTCAAGGTTCCTGAAGAAACGGGTCGTATCCGCAATCGGCAAGGCACAGAGGCTGGCGATATCAAGACCGTCGATTCTGTAAGCGAGAGCATTCTCGTTCAGACGCTTACCCTCGCATGCGGAACAGGTAACCGGTCTCCTGTATCTGCTTAGGAAGACCCTGATATGGAGTTTGTACCTTCTTTCTTCCATTTCAGCAAAAAAAGCATCGATACCATAGAGATTTGGTGCGCCTTTAAACAGGATCGTCTTTTCTTGTTCGGTCAGTTGAGAGTAAGGTTTATTAGTATTGAGGTGTTCCTTTGCGGCATTCTTCAGAAGTTGCTGTCTCCACCACCTGTATGCGGGCTTGTTCCAGGGATCTACTGCCCCTTTTGACAGGGAAAGGGATCTGTCCGGCACGATCAAATCCTCGTCATACCGGAGAATGTTTCCGAAACCCTTGCATTCCGGACATGCTCCCACAGGATGGTTAAAAGAAAAGAGAAGGGGATAAGGTTGGGGCACCTGAATATTACACGCCTCACAAGCATTTTCCGAGGAAAAGGCAAGCGTTTTACGGTCTTCTCCTGTTACAAGTACGATTTTTATCTTGCCATTGCCTTCTTTCCAGGCCATTTCGATCGAATCTGATAGCCTCGGTTCGTCTCTAACAACTAGCCTGTCGAGAACGACTTCATATGTTTGAACCGGAGATTCTTTGGTCTTCGGAGAATGGTCTGTTTCAAATCCGGGACTTAATTCGTGGAGATCTACTAACTTCTTCCCCAAGCCATATTCTGTGAAAGCCGCTCTTGTTTAACTCGTCTAACGTGCCTTTTGCCTCAAATATGACTATAGCTTTCTCTCCGGGATACTTCTCTAAAAGTTCTGCAACAACCTGCGATGGGTCCCACATCCGAATTTCCCTGCCGCATTTCGGGCAATACGGAGTTGCCACCTTGGCATATAGAAGCCTGAAAAGATCGTATATCTCAGTGAGAGTTCCAACAGTAGAGCGGGAACCTCGAACAGGATTCTTCTGTTCAAGGGCTATGGCCGGTCTGATATTGTAGATCGCATCTACCTCGGGCCTGTCAAGTTTTTCAAGAAATAGCCTGGCATATGTGGAAAGCGACTCGATGAATCTCCATTGGCCCTCAGCAAAGATTGTGTCAAAGGCGAGGGAGGACTTGCCGGAACCCGAGACACCGGTTACTGCAATAACTGTATTATGTGGGAGGCAAAGGTCAATATTCTTAAGGTTGTTCTGGCGAGCGCCTTTAATGATGAGTTCCTTCGAGGACATCCTATTATTTTAACTCAGATCATAGCATTGCTGTCCAAAAATGTTATTGGGAAAGGTATATGGCTCGATGAGGGGCGCTATGGAGTTGTGGTTGTAGCTCTATTTTCAAGCTCCCCGCCTATCTTAGGAGGGGTGGCCATAGGCCGGGGTGGTTTTTTTAAGCAGGGCTTGTTGAAAGCCAAGGTAGTAAAATTATTTGGACAACCACCCCTTAACCCCTCCTTATCAAGGAGGGGAGCTACATGATGGCGGAGTTACACCGCTTCGTCTTCGGTCTCATCAAGGCTGCCTGTGTTTTGCTTCAGAAATCGAACCATATACCTTGTTCTCCAGTGCTTTGAAGAATATGCTTGGACGGGTATAAGATGTTCCACGTGGAACATACGAGATATCTGCTTTCTCTGTTCTATGCCTCCATATTGAAAATAGAATATGTTCCACGTGGAACAAGTATTTCTTGCCGTTGATGTTACGACTGTTTTCATTTACAATAGGTTGAACTTTCATCATACTCAAAAGTACTATAGGATATTAACCTTATAAGAGAGGTAATATGGACAGGGAAGAAAAGGACAAGAAAATCAGAGAAAAAATAGAAGAAGAGGACCATCTTGAACAAATAAGATTAGAAGGTGTTAAGGAGTGGGTCTGGGATGTCCTGCTCAATGTAAAACACTTCCGCCCTGAAGAAATCAAGATTGATCCTCAATTCAACCTGGAAATGAGCGATTGCAAGGCTGTAGCGACTATAGACTATGTTATTAATCTCAATTCCATAAGTTTTATGGCAATCAAGTGCTCTTCATCGGCTATAGAGTCATGGGAAAGGTATATTAAAGCCCTTGCGAGAGTTGTGTTGGATTATCAGATACCCTATGCCATGGTTACTGATGGAGAGACTGTGAGGATATTCGACATAATTTCCGGTTCTGTTGTCAGTAATTCTGTGCAAAGTCTATTCAGCAGACAGGAAGCCCTGGAACGAATTAAAGGATTTAAGAAGATTCCGTATCCGCCGGAAAAACTCGAAAGAGAAAAAAGGATTGTCTATGCCTTTGAAGGGATAAAATGTCCTGTCTCGGGTAATAAACCCTGACCGAACTGCTCTTCGAGCTAACCAAGGAGGTTCGGACCTATTATCGCAACTCCTATCCTTATAACTTGTTGAATCATAAGTATTTTATGTTGTTGGCTAGAGCTAAGGCTAAAGCTCTTTTCCGGGTTTAGGTATAACCTACTCCATCAGATCAGCCTCGACATCCAGATATATGGTGACCTCGTCCCCTACCATTATGCCTCCGCTGTCCAGGGCCACATTCCACGTCAAAGCGAAGTCTCTACGGTCGACGGCGGTTGAAGCAGTAAACCCCATGCTGGTTTCGTTTTCAGGACTCTTTTCAGGACCAAGAGACTTCACACTGAAAACCGCTGGTCGGGATATTCCATGAATTGTCAGTTCGCCGGATACCTCAAACCGGCTTGCTCCCGGAGATTTAACCCTGCTGCTTTTAAAAAGTATCTGCGGATATTTTGCCACGTCGAAGAAATCCGCACTGCGCAGGTGGTCATCTCTTTTACGTATGCCGGTATAGATTCCTGCAACATCTATTGATACTTCGACAGACGACCTGCTCATATCATCAGGATCAATCACAATATTTCCGCTTAGTTTATTAAACTGTCCCCTGACATTTGTAATCATCATATGTTTCACAACGAAAGCTGCAACAGAATGATCCGGATCTACGACCCATTTAGCCATAATAAACCTCCCTATATATATGTTTGCTTGTCTGCTCCTCATCAAGCCCGTTAACCTAAATCAGAGAATCTACAGACAGGCATACGGTCACAAAAACCTTTACAATGCAGAATTTGGCTTCATGCAAATATCAAAAGGTATCACACAAAATCATGAATTGTAAACGGATATCAGGCGTTTCACTAAGGAGCTGCTGTAAAGCTTTTTCTGCCCATATGCCTGCCTGTTCTTTTGCTAAATGTATTTTTCGGGTTAACATATTAATTAATTGACATAAATGCAAGACTATCTCTAAATCAAATAGTAGCACGTTTTGATGCAAATCGGAAATTTCGGTACTCCGGATATATCTGAACGGGAATTCTTTTATACAGACAGAAGTATTCTGAAGATTGTAAAGGTTGTGGTGGTGTGGCTTTTAGCACCAGAAACAGCTTCTTCTTAATGCGGCAAATAATCATAAGCCAGGGGACGGGCATTATTTATCTCTACCCGTCACCCTGCGCAGGGAAGTTAGTTACACTTTGTTTCCCATTCCATTATGGTCTTGCAAACCGGACATCTGACCATTACTGCCGGGATTCCGTATGCATCTTCAATAGTATCTGTGACGTTCCTCCAAAGACGGTCTGTATTTAGAACCATCTTGCAATTCCTGCAAGTCTGCGTATCAACTAAAGGAAATGTTATTATCGGTTTTGTCATAACTCTTTATCTCCTTTCCTATTTATATATTATACTATATTTATTTTAATTTTGCGCTATATTTTAGTACCGGGGAATCTTCTGATTCCATGCAAAGATTCTCTCATTTTTATCTCGCTCCTTCCTATTGGCAATGCAGCGGGAAGACCGGGTTGATCAGGAATCTCCAATGCGAACTCTGAATTTCCTTAAACGCCCTCCCTGGGTTAAACTATAAGGATGTCCGATTCAAAGCGCCGGGAAATCCTTGATCTCCTGACGGCATATCAGGCGGGGCAGATTTATACTATCGCCCCCAAACAGTACGTTCTTAGAGGATTCGATTATTATCGGAGAGGAAGCCTCCGTCAGCTTGAATGGAATAAGGATTTCTCGGTGCTTTCAGCAAAGGTCCGGGGTACAAGAATCTATTCGGTTGATTTTTTTATGAACGGGCGAGGTCTCAGCTTTTACTGTAATTGTCCGGCATGGTCTCCCCATTCAAACTGCAAGCACGTCATATGCAGCCTTGTAACGCTCAAAAACCTGCTCCAGCCCGAGACGTTCAGCAGGGGCTTCAGACAGGACGAAGAGCACAGAAATTATCTCCTGCAATGCCTCCACAATCAGCCGGTTGCTGCCTTGCCGATCAAAGAGAAACCGTCCGGATATTCAGTTGTGATAGACCACAAAAACCGTTTTACGGATGTGTTCATCCGCAGGGACGGCGAGATAATATCGGAGTTTTCCCCTGGTATTCCTCCTGAGCTAAGACGCTTGACCGGAAGGTCTTATTACACGGGGTACGCGAAGCTGATGGATTTTTCCCGTTATCTTCAAAAAGCCGGTAATAAATATCCTTTCATTCTCAAGACTCAGAAAGAGGAAACAGCCTACGCCTTTGATACAAAGGGCGCCTATTCCTGCGGGACAGAGATTGACGCTGCAGGTGATTCCATAAAAATAAGCAAGGTAAGTTTTTGTGATGATTCAGTGATTCAGAACCCTCTTTTTGCGGAGGATTTTATTTTTGACCAGGATGCAAAGAAGTTCAGCATAATCAAGAGCAGGATCGGCTGGATGTACTGGAATGATATTTTTGAAAACTTCTATAACGATCCGTTCAATGATGAAATACTGCATTCCGACAGCACATCTTTTAACATCCCGGTTGAGACCTTTCAAAAGAGTTCGATCGTCTACCGCTCCTCGGAAGGAGACATGCCCCAACACCTCCTGCTGAAAATAAATGGAGCAGAAGCAAAACCGCATGTGCCTGACACCCGCTACCGGTTGACTGTTGCGCCTTCAGGCGATGAACATTTTTTAATGAAGGCAGAATGTGTGCTTGGTATTGATAATATAACCTCATCCACCTCACCTCTCTTCAATTTCTTTTCCCTGACTGAAAGGGGCCTGAACCCATCTCTTCGGGCAAAAAAAAGAAGGAGCGCATTGTTGAGGGCATTTCTTGACATGGCTGCAGCAGACTCCAAAGCAAATGCGGAAGGTGTTATCAAACAGACCCTCTCCAGTGGTGATTTTCATACCTACAAACTGAAACACGACGCCCGCAGCGTCCTGAAAGAACATCTTTGCAATTTCGCTATTGATGAAAGTGAGCTGCGGCTCCACAATGGCAAATGGGTTTCGGTAAAAGTTGACAAGAAAAGAGAATTGCAGCTCTACAGAATTCCATTTGAATTGTTCGGCTGGACCATATTTCAAAATACGCCGGATTATAATCAGATGATTGTCAAATCCGGAGACCTTTATGAGAAACTACCACTTCTCTATGAACGGACAAAGGAGAAAAATATCGAACTCCTGTTAGACAATCTGCCGGTCAAACCATCCCACTGGGAATTTTCTTTTGACGCGAGCAGGCCGGAAGGAATTGACTGGTTCGAGATCAGGCCGGAAATACGCTGCAACGGGGAACTCATCGACGACAGATCATTTCGCGAAATGCTTCAGGGGAAGGGCACAGTTGTAAAAGACGGCTGCATCCGGATAATGGACCGGGCCTCGAAGCAGATCCTCGATGCCATTTCAACAATTTATAAGACAGGCGGTATCCCCAAAGAAAGCAAGAATGAGATAGTGAAGGTCCCGAAGCTTCTTATACTCGACTGGATCACCCTCCGCAGCAGCGGGGTGAAGATCAAGCTCCCGCCTGAAGACGAGCAGGTCATAGAGCGCCTGACCTCATTTGAAAGGATCGAACCCAAACCTCTGCCGTCCATTCTCAAGGCAAAATTGCGCCAGTACCAGAAAGACGGTTATGCCTGGCTTTCATTCCTTTATGAAAGCAGGTTCGGCGCATGCCTTGCGGACGATATGGGGCTCGGTAAAACAGTTCAGGCCATCAGTCTCCTGGCAGGAATAAAGCAAGGCATTATAAGGCATCCGGGAAAGGATAGCGCGGGACCGCATTTGATAGTTCTCCCGCCGAGCCTGCTGTTCAACTGGGAAAACGAGATAAAGAGATTCTGTCCGGACCTCAAGATGATCTTCTACACAGGCAAGGAACGTTCCCTCAAGTTCGATGGTTTTGATGCTGTTCTGACAACCTACGGACTTGTGAGAAGAGACCTGGACAAACTTAAGGATATGACGTTTGATGTGATCATTTTCGATGAAGCGCAGGCGATAAAAAATATCCATGCAGATACGACCGGCGCTGTCAGGCAACTGAAGGCGCGGTTTAAACTTGCAATGACCGGAACACCACTTGAAAACCATATCGGTGAGTACTATTCAATTATCGATCTGGCAATGCCCGGTCTGCTCGGCGACTTTGATGATTTCAAGCCGTTGATCAAGCAGGAAGTTTCCTCCTCTCTTGATATGATTATCAGGAGAACCAGGCCGTTTGTCCTGAGAAGGACCAAAGAAACCATATTGAAGGAGCTTCCGCCAAAAGTCGAGACGGACATTTACCTCGACCTTACTGAAAGACAGAAGGCCCTGTACAAGAAGACGGTGGAGCAGGTCAGGGCTGCCATAGACACTGCCTACAGTACAAAAACAACGGGCCAGGCCCAGATTATCGCCCTTACCGCAATACTGAAACTCAGGCAACTCTGCGTCTCGCCGCAACTGATCGCACCTGAAATAAAAGACCCTTCTCCAAAGATAGATTTCTTGATAGGGAACCTTCAGGAGCTTTTGAAAGAGAACCACAGCGTTCTGGTCTTTTCACAATTCACGTCTTTCCTCGATATTCTGGAAAAAGATTTGATCAGGAACGAGATCGATTTCGTAAGACTTGACGGTTCCACTCCGGTTATAAAAAGGAAGAAACTCATCGAGAAATTCCAGTCCGCCGAAGGACCATCCATATTCCTGTTGAGCCTTAAGGCGGGCGGACAGGGGCTTAATCTGACAAAGGCGTCTTATGTTTTTCATCTCGACCCATGGTGGAACCCTGCTGTAGAAAACCAGGCGTCAGACAGGGCCCACAGAATCGGACAGAAGAAAAGGGTAACCATTACGAGGATACTCATGAGGCATACTATAGAGGAAAAGATGATGGTCCTGAAGAAAAAGAAGCTCGAACTCTATAAAGCTGTTATGGAGGACACCTCGGTCAACAAAAAAGGACTCTCAATTACAAAATCCGATTTCCATTTCCTGCTGGGTTAACCCAAAAAATGCGAATCAGAGGATTTACAGGCAGGCACATGAACATAAAAACCTTTGCAATGCAGGATTTGGCTTCATATAAATATCAAAAAAAGGGTAACACATAAAAACTTGTATGGCCAATAGATATCAGAGGTTCTCACTGAGGAGCTGCTGCAAAGCTTTTTCTGCAAGAGTGTGTGCAACAAGATTCATGTTCTCTTGCCAAACACCGATGAGCCCTTCGCTTCTTTCATTCAGTTTCAGCGGCTTTCCAATATCTCGGGAGAGATAATGGGCACATAATGATCTGAAGTCCTGTTTGACTGCGAAAGATCTTCACACATCTCTTTTTCCTGGACCCATTCAGGACCATCCTTGGTTATGCGCAAAATATCAATCGGAGGTCCAACAGTTTCACGTTCAGATGTCACTTCGATTTCCATAAGTCTCTGTACGACTTCCACCGGGTCACTTTTCCATATTTCCGGATCCAGCGGTAAATATTTATCAATTGCCTCGTGCTTTCCCATGAATATATAGACAAAGCCGGTCGGGCATGCAATTCCGGGACAGGGACGAGATTCGACATTTGCCCTGAGTTCACCAGAAGGTGAGGTACTTAATTCAAAAGCCATTACAATGATTGTAGGTGACCCATTTTCCATCCCCGCCATTACAACTTGTAACAGTTGCTTGCCAACAAACAATCCTTCGAAAAGAGGCCGCATTTTCTTTTTCGCCCACTCAGACATTCTTAGAAGTGAATCCTCAACAGCTTTTGCCAGATTGTCTGCTTTGTCCATAATGCTCCCCTCGCTGAGGGCGGCGTCATTCATGATTTTCGCTAAATCAAACTCCGCGGGTATTTCCCCATGATTATATGGGAGAATACCTATTATTCCGGCGGAAGCAACAAAGACGTTATCTGCCCTAACAATCTTGCAAGCCAACTCGGGCTGAGCATCACTTAGATCTTCCTTCGCCGCCGTTAGTCTTTTGCTGTCAGTGCCAATAACAACCTCGTTGTCATTTCTCACAGCAATGATCGAACTTCCGTATGAGGGCGCATACGAGATCACTAAAAGAAGCGCCATCATAATAAATTTTCTCACACTGATAACTCTCCGATCATAAAATCCTAATTTCATGAGAAAATCTGTTCTGCAAAGGTGATAATAATCCTACTCTTTTAAGTGCTTTCCACACTTAACAAAATTATATCAGGTTTCATTGCTGTCCAAAATATTGTGGAAAAGGTATATGACTCAATTTCTGAATCAAAAAACTACCTGTTCTTTTGCTCAAACCTTTATCTGGCTTCAATGTTGATGCAGAGTTCGAAGCTGAGACCTCCGCTTCGTCTTCGGTCTCATCCAGGTTACCCGTGATTTTGCTTCAGAAATCGACCCATATACCTTCCTTTTCGGCGCTTTGAAATATCTGTTTTGGACAAGTATGATCAGGTTTCGTAGCTGAGGAAGGAATGGTGGCAAAGCGGCTATGCCGACAATGAAAATCTTCAGTTGCTGATTGTTGAATGATGAAGAGGAAAGAAGGTCAGCGTAATCCCCTGAAAAATATGGTGAGCCGTGCAGGATTCGAACCTGCGACCCGCTGATTAAGAGTCAGCTGCTCTACCAACTGAGCTAACGGCCCATATTATGTATTTGGCGCGCCTGAGAGGATTCGAACCTCCGACCCTCGGCTCCGGAGGCCGATGCTCTATCCACTGAGCTACAGGCGCAGCTTCCTAGTTCGATTCAGCGTTATTCGTTCGGAGAAAAACTCTTAACTCATAACTCTAAGATACAAATTCTTTGGGGTGAGTGAGGGGACTTGAACCCCCAACACCTGGAGCCACAGTCCAGTGCTCTAACCAATTGAGCTACACTCACCATTTAAAAACTGCTTTACAGACAAACCGTTCAGACTAAATAAAACAGATAATTCCAATAAAATGTATCTGTCATTATAGCTGATTACTTTTGTATTTTACCCGCAAATTCTATTTGCGCTCAATAGCATGGTACGCCTGGTAGGATTCGAACCTACGGCCTACTGCTTAGAAGGCAGTTGCTCTATCCAACTGAGCTACAGGCGCAAATAAAAAAAAGCTTAAAACAGTGATTGTTGTGAGAACAAGCCTGAATAAAAATTATATGAGTTTGAAAGAACTTCTGTCAAGGAGAGCAGGAAGTTCTCCCATATCATCAATAATGTCATTCGCCTCAGTCAGATATTGCCTGTCTCTGAATCCATATGTAACAGCTACTGTTCGCACCCCTGATTTCTTGCCTGCTTCTATATCGAAATTGCTGTCACCCACTATCACGGCATCTTCCGGCCTGACCTGGAGTTGCTTGAGAACATGCCTCACCGGAACAGGAGAAGGCTTTCTTTCAGGAGCTGTATCCCCTCCGACAACAATGTCAAAATATCCGAGCAGATCAAGTCTCTCAAGAAGTTGTCTGGAAAGGCTCTCTCTTTTATTGGATATCACTGCCTTTCTGTATTCCTTCAGGACTTCCAGGGTTTCTTTTACGTTTGGATAGATGTAAGAAAACTCCACGAGATGTTCTCCATAATAGGAAAGAAACTTCTTTATGATTTCGTCCCTTTCCGTTACTCTATTGTCGCCGACTATTTTTTCGATAAGCCTTGTAATTCCTTCTCCAACTAAATGTCTCGCCTCGTCAACGGTTATTGTTTTCCGTCCAACTGATGTCAGGGCGTAGTTCAATGCATTTGTAATGTCCCTGATTGTATTGACGAGGGTGCCATCGAGATCAAAGATAATGAGCTTAACAGACATGGAAGAATTATAGCATAAGGGTTTGCAAACTTAGGATGCAAATGCTATGTTTAGAACAAAAGGAGGTGCAATATATGAGAACCAAATATTACAGGGTTTTGCCGGTCTTGCTGGCACTCTGTTTACTCGGCAGTTTTATCGGCGTTCCATTGTCTTCTGCCTGGGAGAAACCCCTGAAGACTGAGGCTGCAAGTCCCTCAGAAGTGACCGGGACCTACAGATTGATTCTCTATGGACAAAGGTTTGCAAATGATGTTGAGACAATTGCTATCTTTGACCGTGACGGGGACGGTAATACCTTTGACGTCTTTGCGCCGGATTTTGATTTCAAGATAAGAAAAGATGTGCCTGCGGCTGAGGCGTTGAAAGAGGCACAGGAGTTTGTCAGTTTTCATCGTGACTTCTGGCGTTCACAGTTGAGCAAAATTATGGACGGCAAGGGTGACATTATCGGATTTGAATTGCGCCCCCTCTACAATCCAATCGTTTACGGCGTCAGCGATATTCTGGATGTGTATTATTGGCCCAAAGAAAACGGCAGGATAAAAGTGACTATAAAACTGATCCCTTCTGTTGAAGAAAAGCGTTTCCCGGGGATAGGAGAAGGCCCTGCGTCCGGCGGTATGAGGTGATAAAGCTTCTCACAAGACAGGTATTGCGGGGGGGTTCTATCAGCCGGGAAGAAGCCGCCATTGTCTCTGCAATATCCCATGCCGATATCTTTGATCTTCTGGCCGCAACGAATAAAATCCGGGCCCATTTCCGGGGAGACACGGCGGGTCTTTGCTCTATCGTAAATGCAAAATCAGGGGCCTGCCCTGAGGACTGCTCCTTCTGTGCACAGTCGACTAAGAGTAAGGCAAACATCGACGTCTATCCGTTGCTCAAGAAGGAAGCAATTATCGGGAAAGCTGTCGAAGCAAAGAATGCCGGAGCAACAGAGGTTCTCTATTGTCACGAGCGGAAGAGCTGTCAGTCATAAGGATCTGACAAACATTGCAGCCATGATTCCTGCAATCAGGGAGATGGATCTCTTGCCCTGCGCGAGTCTTGGCCTCATGAAGGAAGAAGATCTGTCTCTTCTGAAAAAGGCAGGGCTGGACCGTTACCATCACAACCTGGAAACCTCGGAACATTTTTTCGCTCAGATCTGCAGCACTCATACATATGCCGACAAAATCAGGACCATCAATGCAGCAAAATCCGTTGGTCTGTCCGTATGCTCCGGCGGACTTTTTGGCATGGGTGAATCCTGGGAAGACAGGATAGATATGGCCTTTGCCCTAAGAGAACTCGATGTTGACTCAGTACCGATAAATTTTCTTATTCCTATAAAAGGCAGCGCCCTGGACGGAAGACCGCCGCTGCATCCCTTTGACGCGCTAAAGATCATCGGCCTCTTCAGGTTCATACTGGCCCCGAAAGAAATCAGGATCTGCGGCGGCAGGCTGCAGGTACTGGGGGAGTTCAATTCCCTCATATTTGCTGCAGGCGCTGACGGTATGATCACCGGCAATTACCTTACAACCCTCGGTCGAAGTCCGGCAGATGATCTGAAACTGATCAGTCAGTGCGGATTGAGGACCTGAAATCTGTCAGAAGGTTTTCGCTTCAGCAAGAAGGTGTTTCAGAAAGGTTTCATATAAAAGCGGCAAGGTCCTTTTCTTGTGGCTCACAATATAGAATTTTCGTCTCATCTGCATATCTGCAAGTTTTATCTCTTCGAGTATTTTATGCTGCAATTCATCAGCTACTGCAGATTTTGAAAGAATGGAGACCCCAAGGCCTGCCTTCACGGCTTGCTTTATCGCGTCGGTGGAACCAAAGACACCTGCAACATGGACATTTTCAAGAGAAAACCCTTTATTCGCCAGAAATTTCTCAGTTTCCTTCCGTGTACCTGATCCTTCCTCACGCAGCACCATAGGGAATTCGAGGACTTCCTGCAATGTTAAGAGCCGGCTTTTTGAAAGATGCGGCGGAGACACCACAATCAGCTCATCCTCCACAAAAGGGGTATATTTAATCGGCTCATCTCCAAGTTTTGCCCCAACAATGCCTAAAAGCAGCTCGTGCCTCGATATCCTCTCGATGATTCCTTTTGAATCGGATATAAGAATTTGAAATGAAATTGAAGGGTGCATCTGCCGAAACCCGGACATAAGACCAGGCAGGAGGTAAACCCCGGGTATAGTGCTGGCACCTATAGTCAGCTTTCCCGTAATCTCTTTATTCACCTGACCGATCGCCTCTTTCAGGTTGTTGGCCCTTTCGATGAGGTCAGTCGAATGAGTGTACAATACTTCAGCTTCCTTGGTAGGGATAATCGTTCTGCCCAGCCTGTCAAACAGCTTGCAGTTGAATTCGTCTTCAAGGGCCTTGATGTGGTTGCTTATGGTAGGCTGAGTGAGATGAAGTTCCTCGGATGCCCTGGAAAAACTCCTGTTCTTGAAGACCGATGCGAAAACCCTGAGGTGATGTATATCCATTGAATGAATTTTACCATAGATATGGACGATTTATCTTGCGGCAACAGACAAAACCAAATTGTTTTTCAGGCAATCCCGAAAAACCGTACAAAAAATGATAATATAAAGCATATCAGCCGCTATCAGGAAAGATGGGCACAAGGGAGCGCATTTTTGGTAAACAAAATAACAGAGAGCAATAAATGCTGGGAAGTCTTCCAGTGTAATAAAACGGAATGTCCTGCCTATAAGTCTTCCGACCTCAAGTGCTGGCTCTTTTCAGGGACCCAGTGCAGGGACGAAATCCAGGGGAGATTCTTAGAGAAAATAGAAATGTGCCTGGACTGCGATGTTTTAAAAGCAAGCCGTGATGTTGCCGCGATGAAGACTACCCTCAAGGTTATCAACAAACAGGTCAAGGAATTCAGCAAGATCATCCTAACCAGGGACAAGGAACTTGAGGACATGAGTATAGAACTTGCGCTTGGCCTGTCAGAGGTTTTCGAGGCCCTGAAAAAGATTTCATCCGGAGACCCTACTGTGAGGATCTCTGAAGCGTCAAAAGTTGAATTAATAGGCAAATTAAAACAGATAATCAACCTGACTGCCTCGGAAATAGGACTGATTGTTAATCAGTCCCATGAGATTGCTATAGGTCTGGCAGAACATTTTGACATACTTCACAGAGTATCCAGGGGTGATCTTAAGGCCAGGGCAACGGGCCATTCCGATGTTGAACTTCTGGCAGCCCTCAAGAACGTGACCAATGAGACCATCGAGAACATAGCCAAGGAAATCACAAAGCGGAAGCGGGTAGAGACCGCACTGCAGAAAGCTCATGATGAACTGGAACACCGCGTGGAAGAACGAACTGCTGAACTGACCATTGCCAACGAGAAGCTTCAGCAGGAGATAGCAGAACGCAGACGAGCTGAAGAGGCGCTGAGGCAAAGTGAAGAGCATTATCGCACACTCATAGAGACCATGAGCGAAGGGTTGGCCATGGTGGACAAAAACAGTATTGTCACTTTTGTCAATGACAGGTTTTGCACAATGACTGGTTATCTCAGGGAGGAACTCATGGGATATCAGCTATCCGTGCTCTTTGATAAAGATAACCAGCGCATTTTCCAGAGACACTGGGATGCCCGAATAAAGGGGACTTCCACCGCATACGAAATCACTCTGATACGCAAGGACGATTCAAAGCTTCAGGCTCTTGTCTCCCCGAGAGTAATCCCTGACGAAAACGGAGACTTTAACGGAAGCTTCAGTATTTTTACGGATATTACCGAACTTAAACAGGCAGAGAAAGAACTTATTTCATACCAGGAGCAGCTCCGTTCCCTCTCGTCGGAATTGTCTCTGGTCGAGGAAAGGCAGCGGCGCTGTATCGCAACGGAACTCAATGATTACATCGGACAGACCCTGTTTTACTGCAAGAATAAACTTGAAGCCCTGAGGCAGATTCGCCTCTTTCGGAAGTTTCAAAGAGCAGACGGATGAAATACTCGACCTTATCGAGCAGACAATTGAATATACAAAATCGCTCACATTCCAACTCGGCACGCCGATCCTCTATGAAGAAGGACTGGAAGCAGCTCTGAAATGGCTCGGTTATCAGTTTCAGAAACAGCTCGGCCTGGTCTTTCACTTTGAAGACGATCTGAGACCTAAGCCATTGTCGGACGAAACGCGCATTCTCCTCTATCAGGCGGTGCGGGAGCTGATCATCAACGTCGCAAGGCACGCTAAAGCGCGAAACGTGAAAGTCTTTATACAGAGAGACTACAAGAACATGCACATCGATGTTGAAGATGACGGCATAGGTGTTGATACCACAAAAGTCGATCCCTATGTAAAAACGAACGCCGGTTTTGGCCTGTTCACCATCCATGAGCGTCTAAAGTACCTTGGAGGCCACTTCAAATTCGCATCTAAACCCGGCTTCGGCACAAAAGCAACTATTATAGTCCCGCTTAAACCCGTCAAGAAAAGCGTAGAGTAAGAGATATGATGTTGTCCCCTTTTGTTCTTCTTATTTGACGACAAAAAGACGTGGTGGCTGAGCCGGAATTTCCATTTCGCGGTTCGAAGCTAAGACAGTCAATTCATATGGACCGGGTTCGAAATATGTTTGACAATCAAGGGCATTGACGGTATAAGAAATCAGAACTTGACTCCAAAATCGGGGAGCAGTTTTGAGAGAAACCGTATGTTGTCTGTAAGCAGCATTGCACCGAAGATGATGAGTATGACTCCGCTGATGATTGTTATCGCCCGCATATATTTCACGATCTTCGGGGAATAGCTCAGGAAGGTGTTAATGGCGAGGGCCGACAGCAGGAATGGGATGCCCAGTCCGAGGGAGTACACCATCAGTAGTTTCAGCCCGTATATCGTAGACCCTTTTGACCCCGCATACAGCAGGATCGTGCCTAAAATAGGGCCTACACAAGGACTCCAGCCTGCCGCGAAGGTCATTCCTACAAGAAAGGTACCGAAATAGCCGGCTGGCTTTCCAGTGAGATGGATCTTTTTTTCTTTCATGAAAAGATCGAGGCTGAGGATGCCTGATATGAAAAGTCCGAAAATTATTACCAGTATACCGCCGATGATTCTGACGTAATCGATATATTGAAATAATAAACCTCCTATAGCAGAAGACGAAATCCCGAGGGCAATAAAAACAAAGGAGAAACCGCCTATGAAGGCAATGGAATTCGTGACTGTAAGATATCTGACTCCCTTTCTGTCGACCCTGACAGTGAGGTCTTTAAATGAGAGTCCTGTTATGAAAGAGACATAGGAGGGCAACAGAGGCAGCACGCACGGTGACAAAAAAGACAAGACACCGGCAAGAAACGCTAATGTATACGACATATCTTTCATCATCTATAATCTTATATCAGCAAGACGAATACTTCAAACTGCGGAACCGAAAAAAGAGGGAAATTCAGCGGTGAAATCTTTTCTAAAGCAAATGGCAAACTACCGGTTAGTGATTGTCACTGAGCAGCACATTCCGATGGATCGCCTTTGATCTTCTCAATCGCATGAGGCAGCACTTCCAGGATGATCTCGATATTTTCCTTTACCGCTTTAGGACTGCCCGGAAGATTAATAATTAAAGTTCGTCCTCTGACGCCTGCCACTGCCCTTGAGAGCATGGACCTTCGGGTCTTCTTCAGTCCTTCGATCCTCATCGCCTCTGCAATGCCCGGAACCTGTCTTTCGATGACCTCCAGTGTTGCCTCGGGGGTGACATCCCTCGGACTCAAGCCTGTTCCGCCTGTTGTGAGGACCAGATCGACCAGCTTGCTGTATTGGATGAGTTTTTCTTTGATCAGTTCTTTTTCGTCAGGCAGGATGTCAAGATAATCGACACGGGCATCAATGCCCTTCAGCATCTCCCGGATCAGGGGGCCGCTTGCATCTTCACGCTCTCCCTTTGATCCTTTATCGCTTAAGGTCAATATTGCAACAGTTATCATCAGTTTATCCGGTACATCAATGTCTCACTTCGGAAATTTGGATGCGATTAAGGTTTGCCGAGGATTTGGTGCGTCCGCCTTTTGTTTTAAGCTGCCGACAGGTCTACTTAATCCTTTTCAGCAACCCTGCCGATACTGACGATCTTGTCCTCACCTTCAACATCCATGAGCTTTACGCCCTGGGTATTTCTTCCAAGGAGGGATATATTGCCGGCAAGAGTCCTGATTAGCTTTCCTGAACTTGTTATCATGACGACTTCATCTTCATCTCTTACCTGCATAAGACCGACCGCCTTACCGCCCTCCTGAAGTGATTTTGATCGAGATGACACCTTTGCCGCCCGGCTCTGAACAGGGTATTCTTCGACATTGAGCGCTTTCCAAGTCCTTTGTCTGTGACGGTCAGGATAGCGGTCTTTTCAGCAGCGACCTCCGACGACACAACCTCGTCGCCCTTTGTGAGCCTGATGCCTCTGACCCCCTTTGCGGTGCGTCCCATGCCCCGGACATCTTCTTCATTGAATCTGATCGAAAGACCTTTCTTCGTCCCGATAATAAGATCGCTTTTGCCGTCGGTCTTTTTCACAGCGATCAAGCTCGTCACCCTTTTCAAGGGTTATGGCGATGATACCTTTTCCCCGGGGATTGCTGTATTCTTCGAGGGCGGTCTTCTTGACCGTGCCGTTTTTGGTGAACATGACGAGAAAGCCTGTCCTTAAAATCACGGACCGGAAGTGCGGTCGTAATCTTCTCTCCTTCCGATAAGGCAAGAAGGTTTACCAGGGCCTTGCCTTTTGCGGCACGGCCCGCTTCAGGCAGTCTGATATATCTTCAGCCAGTAGAGTCGGCCCAGGTTGGAAAAGAAGAGCATATAATCATGCGTAGCTCCGATAAAGAGCTCGCTGACAAAATCCTCTTCCTTTGTCTCCATCCCGATCAGCCCCTTGCCGCCGCGGCGCTGGCTCCTGTATGCGCTGAGAGGATTCCTCTTGATATATCCCTGATGGGAGAGAGTAATGACCATCTCTTCATCCGTGATGAGGTCTTCGATGGTGATCTCCTTAGTCTCCGAGGTGATCTCTGTCTTTCGTTCATCGGCATACTTGTTCCTGATCTCGAGGAGTTCGTCCCTGATGATCTGCGACACAAGGGCATCGTTCTCGAGTATGGCTTTCAGCCGTTCTATCTCTTTCATGATATCTGTATATTCCCTTAGATCTTTTCCCGTTCCAGTCCGGTCAGTCTCTGGAGTCTCATGTCGAGGATGGCCTGGGCCTGAATCTCAGACAGCGGATAATCCCGTCATCAGGCCGGTTCCTGGCTTCTTCAGGCGTCTTTGATCTCCTGATCAGTGCAATGATCTCGTCGAGATGGTCAAGGGCTATTTTCAGGCCTTCAAGGATATGTGCCCTTTCTTCCGCCTTTCTCAGTTCAAAGCGTGTCCTCCTGAGAACAACATCCCGCCTGTGCTGCAAGGAAATGACCGAGGAGTTTCTTTAATGGCAGTACCTTGGGCTGGCCGTTGACGAGGGCGAGCATGATGATCCCGAAGGTGGTCTCCATCTGCGTGTGTTTATAGAGGTTATTCAGGACGACCTCGGCCATTTCACCTCTTTTCAGTTCAAGGACAACCCTGATGCCGTCCCTGTCGGATTCATCTCTTATTTCGGATATCCCTTCAATGGTTTTTTCCCTTACCAGTTCTGCTATTTTCTTGATGAGACCGTGATTTGTTGACCTGATAAGGGAGTTCTGTGACAATAATATTCTCTCCGCCCCTGTATTCCCGCTCAATCCTGGCCTTTGCCCTGATCTTGATAAGGCCCTTCCCTTCATTGTAGGCATGCATGATGCCGTCTGTCCCGTGGATGATGCCGCCTGTAGGGAAATCAGGACCTTTGATATGAGACATCAGGTCTTTCAGGGTTGCATCCGGATTTTCAAGCAGAAGGACAAGCCCGTCGATAATCTCGCCGAGGTTATGCGGCGGGATATTGGTGGCCATACCGACGGCAATTCCCGATGAGCCGTTGATGATTAGATTCGGGACCCTCGATGGAAGCACCAGAGGTTCCTCTGTGGTTTCGTCGAAATTCGGAGTAAAGTCAACGGTATTTTTGTCTATGTCGGCAAGCAGTTCCTCTGCAAGTTGCGGCAAGCTTTGCCTCGGTATACCTGTAGGCAGCAGCCGGATCGCCGTCAACGGACCCGAAATTGCCCTGCCCGTCAACAAGCGGATAACGCATATTAAAGTCCTGGGCAAGTCTGACCATCGCATCATACACGGCCGTATCGCCGTGCGGATGATATTTCTTCAAGACTTCGCCGACAACACCGGCGGATTTTGGAATATTTCTTGCCGGGAAGAAGACCCTCTCTGAACATCGCATAGAGAATCCTCCTCTGGACAGGTTTCAGTCCGTCTCTGACCTCAGGAAGGGCCCTCCCGATGATTACGCTCATCGCGTAATCGAGATAAGAACCTTTCATCTCCTCTTCGATGCTTATCGGTACTTTTGCCATGGAGTCTCCTTAAATGAATGATTAAACGACCAATATTTTACCATATTGCAATTATACTGAGCGGTTAAAAATATAATTAAGCATATGCTATCAATAGTCCTCAGCGCAAGTATCATCGGTATCGACGCATATCCGGTTGAGGTTGAGGTCGATATCACCTCCAGGGGCCTTCCCCATTTCTCGATGGTCGGTCTGCCCGATGCAGCAGTGAAAGAGTCAAGGGACCGGGTCAGGGCCGCGCTGAAGAATATCGGGTTTCATTTTCCGCTCAAGCAGATTACCGTTAATCTCGCGCCGGCGGATCTGAAGAAAGAAGGCTCTTCTTTCGATCTGCCGATAGCAATCGGCATTGTTGCAGCAGAAGGGGTCATTGAACTGGCTTCTGTGAGGGATATCTCTTCACGGGAGAGCTTTCTCTGGACGGGCGATAAAGCCTGTAAGGGGCGCTCTATCGATGGCCATAAAGGCAAGGGAGCTTGGGTTAAAAGGGATCATACTCCCTGAAGAGAATGCTCCTGAGGCAGCAGTCGTAAAGGGGATACCGGTTTTTGGATTCAGGACATCTCCCTGATGTCATTGAGTTCTTTAAAGAGCGGAAATCTGATGAAACCCTTTGAAGTAAATGTCCATAAGACGATGGAAGAAAACTCTGTGTATGAGGATGATTTTATGGAGGTCAAAGGCCAGGAACACGCCAAGAGGGCTTTTGAGGTGGCTGCTGCGGGAGGCCATAATGTCCTGATGATCGGACCCCCGGGCTCGGGCAAGACAATGCTCGCAAAAAGGCTTTCAACGATCCTGCCGGGGATGACGTTTGATGAGGCCTTGGAGACGACAAAAATACACAGTGTCGCCGGTCTGCTTAAAGGCAGGCAATCTCTCCTTGCGATCAGGCCTTTCCGGTCCCCGCATCATACGATATCCGATGTTGCATTCATAGGCGGCGGGCAGATCCCGAAACCGGGAGAGGTCAGTCTTGCACATAACGGCGTTCTCTTTCTCGACGAGTTGCCGGAGTTCAAAAGAAATGTGCTCGAGGTATTACGGCAGCCGCTTGAAAACGGAGAGGTGACCGTATCGAGGGCAGTTGCTTCCATTACTTATCCGGCCTCGTTCATGCTCCTCTCAGCCATGAACCCCTGCCCGTGCGGGTTTTGGGGAGACCCGAGGCATCAGTGCACGTGCACCCCCGGACAGATACACCGTTACAGGCACAAGGTTTCAGGGCCTCTGCTTGACAGGATCGACATACATATCGAAGTGCCGGCAGTCCCGTATAAAGAATTGACAAATGAATCCCCGGCTGAGAAATCAGAGGACATAAGGCAGCGGGTTGTCGCTGCAAGGGATATGCAGCTTGAACGGTTTCAAGAACGACAAGAAGGATCTATTCAAACGGGCAGATGAAGACAAGGCATATCAAGAAATACTGCATGCTTGATCCTGACGCCCAGAGCATGCTTGATACTGCCATGCAGAAGCTCGGCTTGTCGGCAAGGGCATACACGAGAATATTCAAGGTATCCCGCACAATCGCCGACCTCGACGCCTCTGAGGCCATTCATTCCCAACCACGTCTCCGAGGCGATCCAGTACAGGACCCTGGACAGAGGGATGTTTTAAGATTCACGAAAAAATCTGACTTTACTCACCGACCAAGCACCTCAGCGTTTTCTTGATCTACTTGTCATTATGAGCATCGATGTAAATACACATAGTACTGCGCATCGCTGAAACATCTAACGCTTGTGTACTTCCTATATAAATGTGCACAACCGATTGCTTTTATTATCTGGTCAAGACTATCTTTGGAAATATACAGGAAAGATATTTTCCTAAAACATGGATAAAAACATTTATTCATATATTAAACCTTTTTAGAACGTCGAGGCAGTTATATCCTTTTGCAAACTGTGACAGAGAGATGGGGTTTATTGGCGGGCAAATCAAATGGCCCTGTATTCCTTCACATCCATATGCTCGTAATAAGGACAATTGTTCCCTTGTCTCCACACCTTCAGCGATAACCTTTAGATGAAAATTATTCGCTATATCAATGATTGTTTTTGTGATGGACTGATCATCAGGATTCGTTGCAATATCCTGTACAAAGGATCTGTCAATCTTTAAAGTAGATAAGGGAAAACGTTTCAGATAATTCAACGAGGAATATCCTGTACCAAAATCATCAATAGATATTTGGATTCCCATGTCTTTCAATGCAAATAATTTCTTAATAGTATCTTCAGAGTGTTTCATTATGGTACCCTCAGTAAGTTCCAATTGAAGATAAACAGGATTTAATCCGGTTTCGAATAATATCTCGGATATCCTTGCTACAAAATTGTCTTGCCTGAACTGTATGCTTGATACGTTAACTGTTACACAAATCGGCTTAATGCCGGCTTTTTGCCACGCCAAGTTCTGTGAACAGGCAGTGCGAAGTACCCATTCACCGATCGGAACAATAAGTCCCACTTCTTCAGCCAAGGGAATAAATTCACTTGGTTTGACAAGGATCAGATCTGGTTGCAACCAGCGTATCAAGGCTTCTGCACCGATCAATTCACCAGTCAAAATATCAATCTGCGGCTGGTAAAACAACATGAATTCATTGTGCTCTATTGCTCTCCGCAATTTATTTTCTATGGCAAGCCGTTCTAATGAAAAAACATTGAGTGACTCAGAATAATATTGATAATTATTTCTTCCCTGATTCTTTGCCTGATACATTGCCATATCTGCATTCTTGATAAGAGTATCAATATCCTTGCCATCAAAAGGATATACGGCTATACCTATGCTGACAGAGACAAAGATTTCATGGTCGCCTAAAATAAAAGGCTCTGACAGCATCCCGAGTAAACGGGCAGAGACTTTGGCTGGATCTTGAATATTATCGATTTCGGAAAGGAGTATGGTAAATTCATCCCCGCCAAGACGAGCGATAAAAGAATCCAATCCCGCAGCAGTCAAGCGTGAGATACTGTCTGTCTGACGGACATAATTTGATAATCTATCAGCAAAGCCTTGCAACAGCTGGTCTCCGGCGGTATGTCCAATTGCGTTATTTATATTCTTAAAGTTATCCAGATCAAGTAACACTATTGCCAGTAAACGGTTTTTACGTTCAGCATTTGCTATCGCCTGCTTCAAACGATCTTTCAACAGGTATCTATTCGGTAAGTTTGTCAAAGTATCATGACATGAAAGATATTGGATCTGTTTTTCGTTATTTTTGAACACGGAAGTATTACGCACAATAATGAGTACCTTTTCATCTTCACCGGCAATAAATTTTACTTCATACTTGTTCTTATGAGTGTTTATTAAAAGCTGACAGTCAAAGATTTCCTGATTACCGGCCTGTAAAGCTTTCTCTATGAAATGTCTGAAAGATTCAGCCACAGCAGCCGGCATTATGTCATTTATGGTTTTTCCGATAATTTCATCAGACGAGATGAACAAGTCGTTTTCCTTCTGGCCCCTGAACTCCAGAACAGTCCCACTTTTATTGATTTGAAGCATAATATCTGACACAGAACTTAAACTAACAGCTTTTGCACTGAAGTGCTCATTACCTTCGGAAGATATTTTGGAAGTATGATTCTTCATAATAAATAGAGATCTTGCATTAACCTGAGAGCGCTAAATGTATGGAGCGAATGAAATTGTCTATCAAAAAAGGATTAAATAACCCCGCATCTTTTGTTTTCATTGCTACAAGCACCTCCTTAAGGTCAAGAGCCCTCTGATGAGGTCTTGTAATCCTTAAAGTATCAAACGCATCAGAAATTGCCGTCATCTGACTACAAATATGCTGTTTTATATTTTTTGATTTCAGTTTTGGGTATCCACGACCGTCATATCTGAGATGGTGTTCAAACGCTACTATAGGGGCAAGACATGTGAGGCCGGGCATTTTAGCAAGATATTGTGCTCCGTATAAAGGATGAAGTTCCGTTATGGCCCTTTCCTTTCCCTCGGGAGAGGACTCTTTTTCAAGTATCTTCCTGAGGGATGACATAATTTCCCTACATCATGGAGGAGTGCGGCAAGACCTATACTGCCGTGAAGCTCCTCTTTGATACCTATGGACTGAGCTTGAAATATGGTAAGAACTGAAACATTTGTTGCATGAGTATCATCGTGTCTGGTATAAGATTGAACAGGTCTCAAGAGCTTAAGTACATTGACCTCTTTTTTCAACATGAGAACAAATTGTCCTACTATTTCTTCAAAACCTGCAAGATAAAGCTGCTTAAAAGGTGAAATTCTGTTATATTCCTCCTTAGCTTTTTCGATCTGTTCTGCAGAAAAATCGGATATGCTTTTTTGAATATCCGGACCTCTATCGTTTAAAAATCCATCATCATGCAGACCTTTAAATCCTCCAATACGCACATCAACAATTCCCACTTTTATATGGGGAAAGGATTGAAGTCCTTTTTCCGTCGTTGAAATATCGGCAGCAAGGTTTCTCAATTCTGCAAGGGTAAGACCTTTTAGAAAATTAATATGTGAAATCCCCTTTCTCTTGAGTCTTTTTATCAAATTTTGTCCCTGAAGTCCGATTTCTCTCACCGGGTTCTTGTTAATGACAAGATCGTTCTCAATTATCATCATTTCAAAAGAGTCTGACTTCTTGAAAATTTCGTTAAGGATCAAGAATGTTTTCTCGATTAATGCATCTACAGATGCATGATTTTTTGAATAAAGCAGGCAATTCGATACAGCAGACATGAATATTGATACAAATCCTGTTACATTTTCCATCTATTATGCATTTCCCTTACGTAACAGTAATGATTGCTCTCTTATAACTTCGTTTTTTGATGCTGCACCGGCTTCTACTAAATCTTTAATCAATTCATAGGGATAGTTCCTGAGTGTTTTATATATCTCTTCTTTCAGTTGGTCAGTTACTTTACTGTAGAAGATACTCTTCCTTGAAAGCAAAGCCCGCAGGGCTTCAAGTGCCTGGGGATCAGCTATATCTCCAAGAACCCTGACGACCGGTATTTTATTAAGAATATCAGTTCCGGTCACCTCTTGTTTGAAAAGCAGTCGGATTAAATCGCCGACGCTCTCCTTTATTTTGAAAGATCCTGAGAGTGTTACGGCCTGCTGAAATAATTCCTCGGAGTTGGAGGCTAAATGTTCCCTGATGGTTGTTATGGCATAACTGTCTTTGACATTCAGTAAACATTTCAGCGCTGTAAGACTCACTTTAGGATTCTCATCCTGACAGTAAGGTCTTATATATTCACTCACTTCCTTGATATCCAGGTCGCGCAGGATGTAAAGCATATTTCTTTTTACAAACCATCTGGTATCATTGAGTCGTTTTACCGCTTCCGGAATTATCTTGTTCTTGAATTGTTTCAACAGATCCATGAGGAATCGTCTGACACCTGGAGACTCTTCTTCGATGAGAGCATCCATTAAGAAAGGTATGATTTTCCTATCATAATAGTCGCATATCATCAAAACCTCTTTTCTCATTTGCCTTCCTAAAAGCTTCAAAGATTCAATCAGCTGCAACACAAATTCAGGAGAATGAAAATACTGAAGAGCCTTTGAATTGATGTCGGAGAATCTGTACAGGGCTTTATTTACTTCAAGAACTCTCAATATATCCAGGATCTGTCCATATTGTCCGATCCATAATAACTGTTGAGATTGATCTTTTACTTTGTCTGCAAGTAGTTGATATTCTACCTCTGACTCTGACGGTATTTCAGATGACATAAGTTCAAGAATGATCTGGTTAAATCTCTTTTCTGCAATATCTTCGTTAAATTCATTATCAAATTCTATTAGCTTTGAAGTTTTCAAATCAGAGGCATCGAAATCCACAAGACTTTGAATTTCCTGCAGATCGGCGCCGGTCAATGAGAGCTGAGCATTTTTATCGGTGCGGTCACTATTATAAAGCTCGGTAAGATTGGAAGATAGGCATTCCTCATCGTCAATCAGATATTCTTCAAGATAACCAGGGTCGGAAGTATCTTCAGCATCGTAGGAAAATTTTTCGATGAGACTTTTAAGAGCCGGCGGTATGGCAATCCTCTGTTTATTGACGGCATCGAAGAAATCGTTCAATTTCTTCAACAGATATTTTCTTCAATGACTGATAGATTGATGCGGCATCTTCTGCGAAGATTTTGACCGTTGAGGAGAGAAACCTATGCTTAAGATCAGGTCTGAGATGATCTATAAAATCTAACAATCTCTTCAGGTCCTGACCTGAAAAGATGTTTTCGGAAGAGCTTCTCATGTAGGTAATTATGACCTTTTCATAGGCTTCTTCTTTAATATGTCGGTCTGAACCCTTGTTTAGAAGGCTTGCAAGTATCTCCGGGGGAATTTCTCTGATTTCCTCGGACACTTCCTCGCCCTGCAGCGTACCTTCGAGTAAGCCGTATATATAACGTTCCCAGACAGGCACTTTTTGAGTTTGCTGAACAGGGCTAAAGTCTCCGGCGGCAAAATTTCGATAATCAACAAAACCCACATCTATGTGAGAAACCTTATATTTCTTGAACATCTGCTTTAGATTATCAACCGTAAGATCATCCGTCTTTTCTGTGATGAACCTGTGAAATCTGTATAATTCGTCTTTTATGATGCCGGTTTTTAAAGTTATATATGCGATATTCATGTGGCTAAGTGCGAGCGCAAAGTCCCTGAAGACAGGATTTTTCTTGTCAAGATGATAAGAATCTATAATTATTGTATCTTTTGCAACGGCAAGAGTTATTTGAGATCTGATTTCAAAGAGCTGTTTTAAAAAATTAAATGCATTGCTCAATGAGTTTTCAACAGAGGGATGATCTCTCGGGTAGATTGCAACATTGCGGCGCGAAATATTCAGCTCGATTATCGCATAGCTCAGAAGCTTGGCATCAAGTGGAATTATATCATTCTTGTGAGTCATGGTCATCATTTTCAGACATCTTCAATAGACCTGCAATTAACAAAAAAACAGAGTTTTTAGCTTCCCTGCAAGGAAACTTATCTTTCATCTTCAGATCAGAGCCGTTTAAACACTATCATTTCTCCAGTCTCTGAGACTGCTGAAGCAAGACCCGGTTTTTCCCTTCAGATTTTGCTTTATATAGCGACACATCAGCATGCTTGATGACTGTGTTTATTGAGTCTCCATCCTCCGGAAAACCTGCAACGCCCCCGCTTATCGACACGAAACCAAGAGGCTGCGTTTCCCTGTGTGGAAAAGGATGCTGTGAAATCCTTTCTCTAAGGCGGTCTGCATATATAAAAGCTTCTTCTTTTGATATGCCGGGAAGTATAACAATGAACTCCTCACCCCCATATCGAGCTACAGTGGAATTCTTTCTGCTCCACTCGCGAATCAGCCGGCTCAGTTCAATGAGAAGTTGGTCGCCTTCATTATGACCGTTTGTATCATTATAATGCTTAAAATTATCTATATCAAAGAGAAAGATCGATATCACCGTTCCGTCCCGGATCGATCTCTCAATATGATACTGTGCCATTTTCAAAAAATAATTGCGATTATTTAAGCCTGTCAGTGAGTCTGTATTCGCCGAATGTTGTGCTTCATCGAGCATCATTTGGTTCAAGAGCGCCACACCTGCAATATCCGCAATCATTTTTAGCAGATCACTCTCGTTGCCGATAGGATCTTCTATTTCTCCAATGCCAATTACACCAAGCAGTCTGTCTTTAAAGATGATGGGGACTGACATCCAGAGTTCTGATTTTGAATCCTTGGGGATCTGTTGTTTAGGATAGAGTTTCTTGAAATGCTCTCTCATAATTACAAAACGGTGTTCCGCAGCAGCTCCTACGAGATTTTCTCCTACCGCATAGACAACCTGTTCCAGCTGATTTTCATTATTTGCCGTCTGCTTCTTAAGGAGATTATTTGCCGCGTCAAAGAGATAGAGTTCAACTCTATCAGTTGCTACAATATTATTAACTAATTCGAGAATAGACGACACGATCTCCTGTAATTTCAAAGTTGAATTCAAACGCTGTATAATAGAGGGCACTCTCAGCACAAAAGAGAGATAACGACTGTTGAGTTCGCCTAATTTATTTATTTTAGCGCTTAGGTTCTTGACCTGACGGTCCCTGTCGATTATTTCCTTTAGCGATAGTCTATTCTGGTTATCGATCAATTCTCGCTGTCTTGAAAAGCGAAGTATGAAAAATAAAAGACCGCTTATAACAAATCCTATGGCTGCCCCAATGAGCATATTAAGCACGGTCACTCTAACCCTCAGCTTTCTATTTTAATTATCAAGCCATAGTGTCAAATAGTCAATACTACCAAGGTAGGGGATAGTACTGAAGAGTCTTTCGTGAAGATTATTTTAAGGAAGAACTAAAGATTGCGATTTGCTCAGGAAAAGCTTATTCTTCACCAAGGGCTTCGATATCCGACAGATCCTTCATATATTCAACATTATGTTTGTTGAATAATTCGAGCAGTTCTCTGAAGTCTTTCTGAACTTCCATGCAGTTGCTTTCTTAGATAATCCACAGCGGCAACCCGCTCCTCGGGAGTTTTGCTCAACCAGTACGCAAGGTCTTGTTTTATAGATGAGAAACCCTTGATAGTACGCTTCGTCGCAACTCTCTTGACCATTATGCTTCATTTTGCATCATTCGGGCCGTTTTATGTAGTTGAAATTCATGCACTTTTTAGAGATATCTTAACCGGCCCCGCCTTGAGGACCTTTTCTCCTATCGGTAAAAGAGAACAAAGAGAAGAGAAATGAACTTATGTACAAGGTAATAGTCGAACACGGTTATAGTCAGAAAGATATTGCCGATTACCCGAGACTACACTATGCAACTAAAAGCAGATTAATCCGGGCACGCGAGAAAACATCAAAATGAAAGACTTGACCCTCATTCCATGCTCATTCCATGACCCTCATTCCATGACCCTCATTCCATGTGACCCTCATTCCATGTGACCCTCATTCCATGTACTCTCATTCGAGTTTTGGTCGTCATTCCCGCAGTCCATGTCCCTCGGCGAATCAGACGATCTGAAAGCGGGAATCCATTGCTTCTTTGTAATTAGAGACAGTGGATTCCCGATTACTACCTCGGGAATGACGACAAAAGGATTTTTTCGAGGGTGCTATGTAAAGGGATTTATGCAGCTTTACAGGATGGTGACAAAATAGGATAGCGCCTTATATATGCTCGTCCGGGCTTATCGTGATGGAACGTTGTCGTTAAGGAGTTCCAGTGCCTTCTCGTGAAGTCTTTTATTGCCTGAGACAAGCAGCGAAGTAGTCCTTTTGAGGCTGACTTCAACGCTGTCGATTGGTTTGCCGGCCATATCGGTAAAGATCCCCCCTGCCTCTTTTACAAGCAGCCAGCCCCCTCCGAAATCAAAGGTCCTCGAAGGCGAAGGGTTCGCAAATACACTGACAGCGCCCGAGGCAAGATATGCGAGATCAAGTGCTGTGGAGCCGAAGCATCGGGTCTTTCTGGACTCTGAGAGAAGAGGCATTATCCTGGCAACGTCGTTCTTCGGCGACTGGGCTTCGAAGGAGACAAGATAGAAAATATCGTCCTGCTGTGTAGTAATCTTCTTGTCGTTCAGGAATGCCCCTTTTCCTTTTTCCGCCCAGAACTCATCCCCGTTGATAAGGTTTACGATATAGGTCATCTCGATATCGCCGACGGTATTTCCGTTCACGACTGCAATAGAAGTGCAGTAAAAGGGTATCCCGGAAACCGCATTCCTGCTCCCGTCAATAGGGTCGATCAAGATCTTCTTGCCGCCTCCTCCCAATTCCTTTGTCCCCATCTCTTCCGAGATGATCGTCAATGGTTCTCCTGATCCTTCAAGTCCGGCGAGAACGATATCTTCGGCAAGCTTGTCAATTGGGTAAGTCTTATCCCCTGAAGCTCCGATGCCGATGACCTTCTTGGAAGTCTTGACGGAAGGGACCTGCCGCAGCAATTGTTTTCCGATGGCTCTGAGGGTTTTAATATCCATATGAAAGATATTGTACGCCAAGATCGACCGGCTGGCAAATTGAATACGGATATTTGTTGCCTGAAGCGCCGTGAGTTACAATACTATCTGTAAGCATTGCTGTCCAAAATATTATGGAAAGGTATATGACTCAATTTCTGAATCAAAAAACTACCTGTGTTCTTGTTCAACCCTTTATCTGACATCAATGTTAATGCAAAATTCAGCGCTGAGATCTCCGCTTCGTCTTCGGTTCTTCAATGTTGCCCGTGATTTTGCTTCAGAAATCTGAGCCATATACCTATGCTTGAATATCTATTTTGGCCAAATACTATCTGTAAGATAAAACCATGAAGAAATTGCTCCTGACAGTCTTCGTCTTTTTCCTGGCTTCCATTGCATATGCCCAGGAATATCTCGATGTCACAGAAAATCATGCCCTTCAGTTTCCGCAGGATTTTTATTATAAGAAGGATTATCGTGTTCAGTGGTGGTATTTCACCGGCCACCTGTATGACGAAAACCAAAGGGAGTTCGGATATGAACTTACCTTCTTTACAGTTAATGTACAGCAGCGGGTTTATAAGTCCCGATTTCGGAGTCAATACTGTTTTTATTTCTCACTTCGCTGTTACCGATGTCGCGGGAAACAAGTTCTATTTCTCCGACAAAGCAGATTCCGGCGCATACGGCTTTGCAGGCGCAGAAGACAATCGATTAGAGGTGCGGATAGACGAGAATACTCTGGAAGGCGACTATTCAGAAAATGCATATCAGGGCATCTGACAAAGAGAAGGCGGTTGATTTGCAATTGACCCCTCTGAAGCCTGTCACATTAAACGGAGAAAAAGGCTATTCAAGGAAATCCGAAGAATCACCCCTTATTGCATCCTATTATTTCTCATACACTGATCTTGATACGAAGGGCACGTTGACCCTGGGGAACAAGGTTTTCAGAGTAAAAGGAAAGAGCTGGTTTGACAGGGAAATCTCAACTCGGCGATTGGGTGAGAAGCAGGCCGGTTGGGACTGGTTCGCTCTGCAACTGGACGACCGGAGAGAACTGATGCTTTATTTGCTCAGGAATAAAGACGGCTCAATAGACCGATACTCCTCAGGCACTCTTGTCTATCCGGATGGGAAATACCGGCATCTTTCAAAGGATGATTTTTCGGTTTCTGTTTTGGCCCATTACAAATCAGTCAAAACCGGCGCACGCTATCCTTCCAGAGTGGGAGATAAAGGTCCCCTCCGAAAGAATTACTGTGACCGTGTCGCCGCTCGTGGAAGACCAGGAGGTTCAGGCATTCAATTCGACCGGGAATTACTACTGGGAAGGAACTTGCAAGATTGAAGGTTCTGCAAAAGGCAGGGCTTACGTCGAACTGACGGGATATTAAGAAAGAACGGACCATAGTCTTTGCGTATTTATATTGGAAGACACCTGGATCCCCGGGTCAAGCCCGAGGATGACAATCTTAAGTGGTTGTTTTTATTTGTCATTCCCGCAGGTCTTAAGCGGGAATCCAATAATGCTGAGGCGCATTTTTAACTTTTTTACGGTAAATTTGGATTTATTTAAATAGATTTTTATGATCAAACTCAGAGATATTTATAAATACTACGGAGATCACATCGTACTGAAGGGAATAAACCTTGAGGTGCAAAAGGGTGAGTTTATCTCTGTTATGGGCAGTTCCGGCTCAGGGAAATCCACTCTTTTGAACCTGATCGGCGGAATGGACCGGCCTGAAAATGGGACGATAACCGTCAACGGAGAGGATATCTCAGGCTATCCTGATGGAAAACTGACCCTCTACAGAAGGACCCGGATAGGCTTCATATTCCAGTTTTTTAACCTGCTGCCGAATATAACTGTCTTCGAGAATATTCTCATGCCCCTGTTGCTGAACGGACGCGAAGATGAAGATACGGTAAGGACGTATATAAAACGGATAGGTCTTCAGGGAAGAGAAAACAGTTATCCTTATCAATTGTCAGGCGGGGAGCAGCAGCGTGTCTCGATTGCCAGGGCACTTGTCCATGACCCGGATATCATACTTGCCGATGAGCCTACCGGAAGCCTCGACAGCGAGACCGGCAGGAACATTATGGATCTGATACTGCAATTGAGAGAAGAGACAGGAAAGACGATTATTCTCGTAACTCACGAATCATATATCGCCGAATACGCACATCGGCTTGTCAGAATAAAAGACGGCGTTATCTCTGAATGAAATCACTAAAACTGCTCAGAATCCTCGTCCTTAGAAATATCCGGGAAGAGAAGTTCCTCACTTTCCTTTCAATCCTCGGCATCGCTCTCGGCATAGGCCTGTTTACAGGCGTAAAAGTTGCATCCGACCGGGCGATTTCTTCCTTCGAGTCCGACATCAAGGGGGTCAACCCATATGCCAATTACGAGATTCTGGATATATCAGGGATAGATTTCAGGGAGCAGGTCTATGCGGATGTACATAAGATCGAAGACAACTGCTTACCTTTTCTGAAAACCTACGGCTATATTCCTTCGTTGAAAGAAGCTGTCGATATAAAAGGCATCTATACGGTCAAGGCAGCCCGTTTCGTCCGTTCCACATCGTCCAGAGACATGGAACTTGAACACTTCTACAGAGACGCCAACAGTGTCCTGATAACAAAGAATTTCGCGGACCGTTATTACCTGAAGAAGGGCAGCACAATCAAAGCTATTGTTTATGACAGGGAATATACCCTGAAAGTGGCCGGGGTGCTGGATGACAAAACACCTATGAGCAATACCATGGTCATGGACCTCGGAAATTTCCAGGAATATTTCGGGAAGACCGGCTATCTCTCAGGGATTGACCTTATGTCGGACGAAAAGACAGCAGAGTCAATATCCGGGAGACTTCCTTCTAATCTGAGGATAGAAAAGAAGGCAGAGATCTTCAGAAACCAGAAGGCCCTCGTGGCATCCTTTCGCTATAACCTCCAGTTTGTAAGCCTCATAGCCATTCTGGTCGGGATATTCCTGCTTTATAACACAGTCTTCATCTCTGTCGTGAAACGCAGGACAGAGATAGGTATCCTGAGAGGTCTTGGGGCATCCAGGAAGACTGTGGTATTTCTGTTCACAGCTCAGGGTGTGCTTCTCGGGCTTATCGGGTCTATCCTCGGGATCATCCTCGGACAGATTGCCGCCTATTTCTCCGTGATAGCTGTTGAAAAGACGATCACGACCATGTATACTCCGATATCAGTATCTGACTATATGCTCAACAGAAACGATGCTGTGATGGCATTACTGCTGGGGCTTATTGTGTCACTCTGCGCCTCCATTGTTCCGTCCCTTGAGGCATCAAAAATAAGGCCTAATGAGAGTTCCCGGGAAGGTTCTTTTGAAGGCCGTTACAGAAGATATCACAAGTGGCTTTCACTTGCCGGAATCTTTTCCGTCATATCAGGGGTCGTTATTTCTTATCTGGATTATTTGTACACGCCCTTTTCATTTCCGTTCCTGACTTACTTCGGCGTCCTTTTTCTGATTGCAGGGTTCACCTTGATCTCCTCGTTTTATCTCTCCACAGTGTTGAAGATAATAAGGAAGCCGGCTGAAAAGTTGTTCGGGGCCATCGGGAGGATAACCCTCGGAGACATGCAGGGGAATATTTACCGCTTTTCGGTTGCGCTTATGAACGTTGCCATCAGCAGCGCTCTGATAGTTGCATTGCTGACACTTATCTTTTCATTCAGAAACTCCCTCAAGGGCTGGATAGACAAGAATATTACCGCTGATGTCTACATAAAACCTGCATCATGCAAGGCAAATTACTGCTTTTTCCCACTTGCCGGGGATGTCATCAATACCGTAAAGAGCTTCCCTGAGGTGGCAGGGGTTGACAGATTCAGGGGAATGCAGATCGAAGTCTCCGGAAAGAAGGTCATCGCAGGCTTTGCCGACATTCGGGTAAAGAGGACATACCTGCACAAAAGATACCAGTGACAAGGCATATGAAGATATCCTGAAAGAGATGGAGGGTGATGAAAAGGTGGCCGGCATCTCGGACTATCTGAGCATAAAGTATGGACTGAAGAAAGGGGATACGATTGAACTGAATTCTCCGGCGGGCAATGTGAAATTCAGGATAAACGATATTTTTTCGAGCTACTCGACAACTGCCGGATTTATTTACATTGACAGAAAATGGCTGAAAAAGTACTGGGGCATGGATGACGCGACTCAGATCAGCGTCTATCTGAAGGATGATGTCGATGCCGACCGGTTTATACGCACTCTGAGATCTGCCCTTTCATCTGATTATTCCCTTGAGATCATGAATAATCAGGAATTGCGGAACAAGATCCTGGGCATTTTCAACAAGACCTTTGCGATAACCTATGCCATCGAGTTCATATCGATTATAGTTTCGCTCATAGGCGTTATAAACACGTTATTGGCCCTTGTATTTGAGAGGAAGAGAGAGATAAGCATTATCAGGTACATTGGCGGAACCTGGGAACAGATACGACAGACACTTCTCCTTTCAGCCGGGATCATAGGCGTCACAGGAATTGTTTTCGGGACCATACTCGGCCCGATCATGAGCCTTATAATGATACATGTAGTCAATAAGATTTCATTCGGGTGGGAGATACATTTTCAGCTGCCTGCTCTATATTTGTTTGCTGTCTCTCTCCTCCTTTTCCTGACGGTATTATCTGCCGGCTTACTCCCTGCAGCAGTTGCGAGGAAGATTGATCCGAAGAGATTTGTGAGCTTTGAGTGAGAGAACCGAATATATGTTAAAATTTAGTTTATGGCGCCCTTTGCATCTGGTTGTCATAACTGTATATTCATGGTCTAAAATATAGCCTGGCAGGCAGAGAAGAAAACAACATGAAATGTCCGGATTGCGGTAGAGAATTGGATGGGAAAGACATCTGTTCCCAGTGTGGGAAAAAGATAGAGGCAACTGAGGAAGACATTAAGGTCGCGTACAAAGAGTTTCCAAAATCCGAGTTCCTCGAAATTCTCGCGAAACTTCAAAAAACAGACGCTGACAGCGCAGAGGCTGTGGCGAAAGAAGACCTGGAGCAAAAGAAAGAGCCGTCCAACGTTGTTAAGCTGATCTCTCCTGCCGCTCAGAAAACGAAATCGGCTAAATCGCGAGCTCGCAAGCGCAAAAAGGATATTGATAAACAGGCACTCTTTTTCTTCGTTGCCGGGCTGCTCACAGCATTCGGAATGGTCGGTATCTATCTTCTCGTAAAAGCCTTTTTATAGTCCCGTACCTGCATGGACTTTACTTGCCAGTTGAGACCGAAGGACAACACCAGAACCTGCGCGAGCGGCAGATCAGTTCACCCTGAGCTTGTGCAGCAAAATCCCTATGTATTTGTTTATGGGGTTGCCCCGCTCCAGATATGGAATTAACGGCCTCCTGCGAGTGCCCAGCTTTGTGATCTCCCAGAGGATATCCTTGTTTTCTTTATCATAGTAAAGACCTTTCTGGAATGCCCTGACCGCGGACTCCTTGTTTTTGGAGGCGAGATATGCCCTTCCCAGATTGAGATAAAAGGTAGGGTAAAAGATCTCCTGACCGAATGGGGTCGTCTCGTTCAGCATCTCAATCGCGCGCAAACACGTCTCTGTCCCAAATTTATGATTCTTGTGGATAATAGCTTCGAGACAGCCGTAATAAGAAAGAAGAAAAGGGTCATCAGGATATTTCTTCATGGCCTGAACCAGCACATTCAGGGCTTCCTTGGTCGCCTTTTTCTGAAGCAGCAGTTTCACTTCATCGAGATATTTTGAAGGGGTCGGGAATTTCCGTTCATTTTCCTTTTTCAGCATTTTCACTATCACCTGATGCTGTCCCTGCACGAGTTCAATGATCTTCTTTCCAGGGTCGGGCGAATTCAGAGCTTCCTTACAGTCCAGGTTTCTTGATGAGATAATCTTTCCGTCAAGATACACCCTTGTACTGACAAGTTGTTTTTGGGGAAGGAGGTCTTCGGTGAGAATCAGATATTTCTTCCCGTTGATAACAGCACTTGAGCTTAACTCTCTGTCAACGGTTGATTTTATCTTAATTTCGTCTTTCACTGTGAATCACTTCCCCTTAAAGACAAAAATGATAAAGGACCTGCTACAGGTAGTAAATAGTTTCATCCTGCGCAGGGGTGAGCCATAAACAGGCATCTTGCCTCTCCACCAAAGCTATTTATTGTTTAATTGTACACCTTTTTGTCTAATCTTTAAAGAGAAGCCTTAGAAATTGACCATGTGGCTGCTGATATTTTCCAGAAGAATGAAGTGCTTTGATACGGTCAATCGTTCTTTTCCAAACGTATAGCTTCAACCTTGACCATGGCTGTGCCCTTTTCATAAAAGCCGAGCTGTTTGGCTGCCCCCATGCTGAGGTCTATGATCCTGTCTCCCGGAATCCCGTTAATAATTTCAGGAAAGGGACCCCTGTCATTTACCCGGACGACGATGGAACGGGAATTCTCCAGGTTTGTCACCTTCACATGATAAGGGAGGGGAAGATACTTGTGGGCAGCTGTAAATCCTTTCGGATCAAACGTTTCTCCGTTGGCAGTCATATAACCGTTCTTCTTTATAGTCTCCTCGCCATACCACGAGGCGGTTCCTGTTTCACTGTAGCTTTCCGCCGCTTTGAGAGACATGGGATAATATGTCTTTCCCTTGATGCAATAAGGAGAATTTTTCACCCGGCCCTGCCTGATCGCCTCTTTTACGGGCAAGCCGTCTATAGAATCAATTTCTTTGTGGGTAAGAGTTGCTTCTATTGGGGCGCGAATGACTACAAAGGTATACTTCCCAATTGTATAGACAAGCTTGGTTGCGCCGGACGTCAATTCGTATGCCCCTTTTACGGCCCATATACATGTCTTTACAGCACCGGTAGTAACCTCATACGAAAATATTGCCAGCGAACAGCCGGAGATGAAAAGAACTAATACTATCGAAGAGACGCCTCTATATAAGTTCATTTTGCGCTGTAACATGCAGAAAAGACATGACAAAATCCCGAAAGCGTTCGGGATTAAACGCGACAAACATTCAGCCATATTCACCTGAAGACACTTTCAGTCTTGTTTGTGTATTGAAAAATACACGGAAACATGTGTTTATGGTAGATTACGGTGTCGCCTAAGAGCTTTTTTGTCATGTATTCCTTTCATTTATGCAGCCGACAAGTTGTTTTATTATAAACTCATTGCTGTCCAAAATATTCTTGGAACGGTATATGACTCAATTTCTGAAGCAAAAAACTACCTGCGTTCTTTATTCCAACCTTTATCTGACATTAATGTTGATGCAAAATGAAGAACCCTGCGTCAGAGACCGCAGGGTATCTTAACGTAAGGAATTGTTATTTTGTATTCGCTCGCTAATTCCGCGGCAAGCCGACGGGGAATGCACTCACTATCCGTTTCAGAGCTGAGACCTCTGCTTCGTCTTCGGTCTCCTCAAGATTGCCCGTGATTTTGCTTCAGAAATCGAGCCATATACCTTGTTCTCCGGCGATTTAAAATATCTGTTTTGGACAGGTATGTTATAGACTCTCAATCCACAATTATGAAAAAAGGCCCATCATGGGCATGGATAAAATCCTTTTTTTGTCTCATTCACCGGCATTGTCTTCTCATAGAGACAATTCAGCGGCCTTTATTTTAAGATTAAGTATATGGATGAACTCAGACGCACTCTGAATGATTCACAGTTGAAGGCTGTGACAACAACTGACGGTCCCGTTCTCGTCATCGCAGGCGCTGGATCCGGGAAAACAAGGGTCATTGAATACAGGGTCCTCAACCTCATCCGGCAGAAGGTCAGCCCAAACTCTATTCTCCTTCTCACGTTCACAAGGAAGGCGGCGCGTGAAATGCTCTCAAGGGCGTCACAGCATGACCCCCGGTGCAAGAATGTCGATGGAGGGACGTTTCATTCCTTCGCATACAGGATATTGAAGAAATATGCCAGGTCCATTGGGTTCCCTGGAGCCTTTATAGTTCTGGATGAAAGTGATGCGGAAGAGGCTGTCCACAAATGCGCAGTAAAAATGGGTCTGTATGAAAGAAGAAAACGCTTCCCAAAGAAAGATACGCTGCGTACTATCATAAGCATGTCCGTCAACAAGAATGCTACTCTCGGGGAGATCATCAAAAAGGAATACCCTCACTTCATTGAAAATCTTGCCGATATCGAAAACCTGCGCAAGGAATATGTGTCATACAAGGTAGACAGAAACTATCTGGACTACGACGATCTCCTTGTTTATCTGAGCATCCTCCTCAACAACGACGACATCAGGGACAAACTTGCTGAAAGGTACACATATATTATGGTAGATGAGTACCAGGATACCAACAAGATACAGGGAGATGTTGCATATCTCCTCGCAGAGCGTCACAAGAACATCATGATTGTCGGTGACGATGCCCAGAGCATCTACGGGTTCAGGGGGGCATCCCATGAGAATATTATGGAGTTTCCAAAGCGTTTCCCTGGGTGCACAATCATCAAGCTTGAGCAGAATTACCGGAGTACCCAGTCCATCCTTGATCTCGCGAACGCGGTCATGGAAAATATGAAGAACAAGTATTCAAAATGTCTTGTATCTGCCAGGGGACAGGCCGGTGAAAAACCAAAGCTCCTCTTTTTCAGAGACGCATACGAGGAGGCTGAGGTCGTGGCTGATCTCATCAAACAGCAGCTTGACGAAGGCTTGTCCCTGGGACATCAATGCGTGCTCTTCCGTTCGATGTACCTTTCGATCCCTCTTCAGTCTGAACTGAGCAAGAGGAACATCCCATATGAAACCTATGGCGGCATCAAGTTCTACGAAACAGCACACGTCAAAGACATCGTGGCCCATCTTAAGCTTCTCGTGAATCCCAAAGACGAACTTGCCTGGAGCAGGGTGCTGATGCGCATTGAACGGGTTGGCCCGAAGACTGCGGAGTTGATCACAGGAGAAGCTGTGAAGTGTTCTTCCCTGGAAGAGATCCTGAAAGACGTGTTGCCCAAGTATTCCAGGGGGAGGCCTTATTCAGAGGGGCTGAATAATCTACTGACGACACTAAAGACTATCCAAGAAAACAAGACGGATGTCGGCGAAAAGTACGAGGTGATCTTGGACTACTATATCCCGATCATGAAAGACACTTACGATGACTGGCACCTGAGAACAAACGACCTGGAGGCCCTCAGGCAGATCACTATGAGATACAATTCATTGGAGGACCTTCTGGAGGACCTGGCTGTTGAGCCGCCTGAAAGGGGCGTATGGAGCGTTGAGCCCGAGACAAAGGAGGACGAAAAACCTCTGGTGCTCTCCACAATTCACTCGGCCAAGGGCCTGGAATGGGATTCCGTCGTCATAATGGGACTCATGGACGGAGTGCTTCCGATAACCTTTTCCCTGGACAATGAAGACGAGATCGAAGAAGAGCGCAGACTGTTCTATGTTGCAGTCACACGGGCAAAGAAGAGGTGCTTTCTCACAATGCACCATGAAGGGTTCAGGGGCGGCATCACCCAATTCAACAAGGTCTCACGGTTTGTTGATGCGCCCAACATAATTTCAAAACTGGAACTGAGAGACGTCGCAGGTATCAGTTCAGGAGGCTCGCGCTACAAAGAACCTTCTGAAGAATCTCAGATATTCGATAAGAAGAATCTGCTTGAGAAACTCATGAATTTTTATAAGTGATCCTCAGATGGGAAAAAAACAGGTAAAAAAAGAGGTTGAAAGAGAGCCGGATACAACGAAAATCTGGTGTCCGGACAGGGAGTGCATTCAGTACGTGAAAGCATGTCAAGCCAACTGCAAAAAGAAATTTAACTGCGTTTCCTATAAAGACTATATCGAACCAAAACTTTTTTAGAGAAGCGCGGGAGGTCTCCCGGGAATAATGGACCATAACGCCTTCTGCGGCATTGTTTCCGCAGAAGGCGTTATGAAATTAGTTTCCGCAACAGATACGTCTCATCCTTTTTTTCCCGTTAGGGGAAACGGACAGGATAACCTCGACTTTGTTGCCGCACTTGCTGCAGATCTGAACTCTGTTTTTTGCCTCAACTCTTGCTGAGACGTCGGTCTTTGACTTTCCTTTTTCTGCCATCTTTTCTTCCTCCTTTTATATGTGAATTCAATTTGTATATCACAAATATATCTCCGGCCTCAGCCGGCGCAGGCACAAACTTCTCCTATTTATGTGCTTCTGCTGGATTGATACTTCCGGAGCAGACTTACTGCCGGCGGAAATGTCACAAACTCAATAATATAATACTATTTCAAGAGTATTGTCAAGAATAAACTCATTTGCTTCCAGGCAGAAGGTGGAGAACGAAAGCTGATCTATTGTACCGTCCGTCCGCACCACTCTCTTGCATTCTGGAACATCCTGAGCCAGGGAGATGCTTCGAGGGTTTTCTTCCAGTCTTCCGGCATGTACGCCCATTGCCATTTAAGGAATGTGCGCTCGGGATGAGGCATTAAGGCCAGATGTCTTCCGTCAGGCGAGCAGAGGGCTGTTATGCCTGATGGAGAACCGTTGGGGTTAAAAGGGTACCTTTCCGTGAATACTCCGTTGTCGTCAACGTATCTGACGGGAGCGAGATTCTTGAGAAGTACTTCCTGCATTATATCGTTATCAGGGAAATAGAGATGTCCCTCACCGTGCGCAACCCAGATGCCAAGAGTTGAACCTTCCATTCCCTTAAGCATTATCGAAGGGCTCGATACAATCCGGACTGTCGAGAATCTCGATTCAAACCTGCCTGATTTGTTCTGTATGAATCTCGGCTGCATCCTGTCGGAAATTCCTCTCCACGGGATCCAGCCAAGGAGCGCCATGAGCTGGCATCCGTTGCAAACACCGAGGCTGAAGGTATCCGGTCTTTCATAGAAACGCTTGAACTGTCTGAAGAGTTTCTTATGAAACCTTATCACTCCTGCCCATCCTTTGGCCGAATCAAGGACATCTGCGTAACTGAAGCCGCCGACAAAGACGATACCCTGAAAATCATCAAGACCGATACGCTCCTCTGTCAGGTCTCTCATGGTGACATCCCAGACCTCGAAGCCTGCTCTGTGAAACGCAGAAGTCATCTCACGGTCGCCATTGCTTCCTTCCTCTCTCAGGACCGCAACCTTGGGCTTGTTCTGAGAGAATAAAACTTCCTTTTGAGTATCACGAGGGGTAAATGTCAGTCTGTAGGCAGGCCCTTTTCTGTCAAGACATACTGCTCTCTCTTCTTCAACACATTCAGGGTTTGCCTGGAGCCTGTCGAGCTGATAACTGGTCTCTTCCCACTCAGACCTGAGTGCCCGCATGTCTTCTTTCAGGACCGGCTTGTCCGCCAATCTTTATATGAATCTCCTCTTTCCTGGTAGTCTTACCTATTATCTGATGCGATATTTTGTTATCCTGGAGATGCGATGAGATCACACTTTCGTTCTCCGGAAGATATTCGATGACCATGCCGAGTTCTTCGGAGAAAAGGACAGGGATGTCTTTTTCATGCTCTGTATTCCGAATGCCCTCTTCAATCTCGACATCAATCCCGCAGTTCCCGCTAAATGCCATTTCGAGCAGAGTGACAACCAGCCCGCCATCGCTCCTGTCGTGGCCGGAGAGTATCAGTTCCTTATCTATGAAATACTGGATTGCATTGAAAGCTGTTTTCAACAACTGAGGGTCCTCGACATCCGGTGAAGCATCCCCGACCTGGCCGTAACACTGAGCCAGGGCTGAACCTCCAAGCCTGTTTTTGCCTGACCCAAGATCGATATAGATCAGCCTGCTCTCGGCCCGGATTCTTTATGTCGGGGGTGATGACCTTCGTGATGTCCGGGCATGTGGCATATGCGGAAATAACCAGCGCTCCCGGAGATTTCACGATTTCAGCATCCCCTGACGGACCGAAAACCTTCGCGGCCATTGAGAGGCTGTCTTTTCCTCCGTCGATAGCTATGCCCAGCTCCAGGAGAATATCTCTCAAAGCTAAAGCCGCATCATAAAGCCTTGCTCCTTCCCCGGGAAGCTTCGCAGCCCACATCCAGTTGCCGGAACATTTGATATCTTCCAGGCTGCTGACCTTTGCCCAAACAATATTGGTCAAAGCCTCACCGACACTCATGCGGGCCATTGCCTGAGGGCTTATCAATCCTTTGACCGGCTGCTCGCCTATGGAAATTGCAGCTCCGGTCAATCCGAAATGGCTCTGGGCAATAACCGCTGCGTCGGATATGGTCAACTGCAGAGGGCCTGCACACTGCTGCCGGGCAATAAGACCTGTAACAGACCGGTCCACTTTATTAGTAAGGAATCTCTTTGAAGCAACAGAAAGGAGTCTGAGCACCCGGCCAAGGGCTTCGCGCACTGTCAAAGCTGCGGGTAATCTGAGGGGTTCGAGTTTCGGCTGCATCCTTTGCATCGAAAAGGTCTTCCGGGGCATTTCGCCGAGGACTTTTGAAAGATCAAGGTTTACGGGTGAGCTTCCATTTTTTTCATCATGAAGAACGATGTACCCATCTCCCGTTATTTCGCCTATGACAGCGCAGGGCACTTTTTCCCTGCCGCACAAGGAATTGAATTCCGCCGAACGTTCGGGTCTCAAAAGAAGGGCGTCCTGCTCCTGATATTCCGCGCCCCAGATTTCGAGTATTGACAGGGTATTGTCGCCGCTCTGGATATTCCGTATCTCTATTCTTGCGCCCGCAGGATAGATGATCTCTTTGACCACATTGCAGTTCCCGCCGGCGCCCTGGTCGTGTATACTGACAATCGGATTCTTTTCGCCCATTTCCACACAGGCCCTTATAACGCGGTTGACCTTCTGCTCCATTTCAGCATCTCCGCGCTGCACCGCGCTGAAGTCAAGTTCCGCTATATTATCACCCTGTATCATGCTTGATGCCGCGCCGCCTCCGATGCCGATTCTGTAAGCAGGACCGCCTATCTTGACAACATACATACCCCTCCGGGGCTCTTCTTTTTCGACATGGGTGTTGTCGATTTGACCGACGCCGCCCGTAAACATGATCGGCTTTATCCATTCCCTTCTTTCTCCGTCCGGAAGCCTGAGACCAAAAGACCGCGTAAAACCCTGGATGACCGGTTCACCGAATTTATTTCCGTAGTCCGATGCGCCGTTGCTTGCGTCTATCTCTATCTGCAAGGGAGCCGCAAGGTTCGGCGGATACTCAAAGGACTTTTCTTCCCATGGAAGGTCATAGCCTGGTATTCTCAGATTGCCCACGCAATACGCGGCAGTGCCTGCAACAACAAGACTTCCCTTTCCTGTTGCGTGGACATCCCGTATTCTCCCTCCTGTGCCTGTTTCAGCTCCGGGGAACGGCGCTACACCTGTGGGAAAATTATGGGTTTCCGCCGTAAAGATTACATGATACCCGAGCTTTTTCTCCCGAAAGCGTGAAGGGATGCCGGGGTTCTCAGGAAGAATGGTCGTTATTGTGTATCCCTGAATCGCGCTGGAGTTGTCTTTGAATGCTATGACACTGTTTTTCGGGCTTGCCTTCAAAGGGGCCTTTATGATCTCCATCAAAGTATGTGGCATCTCCTTGCCGTCGATAACAAGCCTGCCTCTGAAGAACCAGTGCCTCGAATGTTCGCTGTTCGACTGGCCAAGGTCAAAGCATTCCACATTCGTCGGATTTCTTCCGATGTCTTTTACAAAAAGGTTGAAATAATACTCTATATCCCAGTCATCAAGGCCGAGTCCCATTTCAGTATTAATTTTCCTGAGGGCCTCTCTGCCTTCTTCAATAAGCCGGACAATATATACGGGCTCAGGATTAATACCGGTCTCAAAAGTGTTCAATTTATGAGGATAAAGACATTCAGTCATCCTGTCATGGACCAGTTCAAGAAAGGATGAAGGATCAAAGATCATGGACGAAAAAGGCGACACTATTAATTTATATCTTCTTGATCTTTCAATCCGGGTAATCTTTATCAGACCGCAGGCATGACAGACAGCCACAGCATTTGTTGACCATGCAGTAGAGAAGTTCATACGGGGTCCGACCTCGATAATCAAAGGATGAAGGATGAGGGATGAAGGATGAAGAAAGAAACTTTCAGAAGAAAATTTTTCGGGCTCAAATGTCTCTGACAGCAGCCAGCGAAGGATGCCAAGCTCCTCGTCGCTGAGCGGTCCTGTTGTCTCAACATTAAAACAGTATTCGGTCTCTATGTCTTCAATGGACGCGGAGACTTTCTGTTTTCCAGCAGCCAGCAGTTCGTTTTTCTTCGCAGACGACAACGCCGGTTTTCGATAAAAATGGATCAGACTCATTCAGCTTCTTATTTTAACAGAAATGTCAGGATTGTCATTAACCCGAAAATCCTGATTGTGAAATTTACAGGCAGATATATGCGCATAAAAATCTTTACAACGCAGAATTCAGCTTATTTCCGATATCAAAGGGTTTGTATGAATATATATATTGCAACCAGATATCATCTGTTCCACTAAGGAGCTGCCGCAAAGCTTTTTCTGCCCCTATACCTGCCAGTTTCTTGATGAGTTTTCGGGTTATGCAGGGCCGAACACTCTTTCGAAGATGTAATCCACATTCTTCAGATAATAATCCAGATCAAAAATGCCTTCGACCTCTTTTGAAGTCAGATATTTTCTCACTTCCTTGTCTTTCAGTAGTAACTTCTTGAATTGATTCCCTGTCTTCCAGCTCTTCATGGCGTTTCTCTGGACGATTTCATATGCATCCTCGCGGATGAGACCTTTGTCGAGCAGAGCGAGCAGGACTCTCTGGGAATTAAATAGGCCGTAGCTTCTTTCCATATTCTCTTTCATCCTGCGTGGATAGACATGGAGTGCGTGCAGAATGCCCTGAAGCCTGTTCAACATGTAGTCGACAAGGATCGTGCTGTCAGGGATGATTACTCTTTCCACCGATGAATGAGATATATCCCGTTCATGCCAGAGGGCTATGTTTTCGAGCGCCGCAAAGGAATTCGCCCTGACAATCCTTGCAAGTCCTGAAAGGTTTTCGCAGCCGATAGGATTACGCTTATGAGGCATGGCAGACGAGCCTTTCTGTCCTTTCATGAACGGTTCTTCTGCCTCAAGGACCTCTGATCTCTGAAGATGGCGTATCTCAACAGCGATCTTTTCAACTGAGGCTGCTATGAGGGCAAGAGTTGTCAGATAGTCGGCATGCCTGTCCCTCTGGACGATCTGGGTAGCAACCGGCTCAGGCTTAAGACCAAGCTTTCTGCATACTTTCTCTTCAATAACCGGAGGTATATTTGAAAATGTACCTACCGCGCCGGAGAGCTTTCCGACACTTATCATCTCCTTCGCCTTTTTCATCCTGAGGAGGTTTCTTCTCATGTCCTCATACCACAGGGCAAACTTTAGGCCGAATGTCATCGGTTCTGCATGAACACCATGGCTTCTGCCTATCATCGGTATGTCTTTATAGGTATATGCCTGTTTTTTGATGACCTCCATAAGGTCTTTGATGTCTTTTATGATGATGTCGGAGGCCTCGCGCATAAGGAGCGCAAGAGCGGTGTCAAGTATATCCGATGAAGTAAGTCCTTTGTGGATGAACCTTGAATCAGGACCGAGGCTGTGCGCTACAGAGGTAAGGAATGCTATGACATCATGCTTGACGACCTTTTCTATCTCGTCGATCTTTCCGATATCAAACCCGCCTTTTCTTTTATGAACTTTACGGTGTCCCTTGGTATTTCACCAATTTCAGCCCATGCTTCGCACGCTGCTATCTCTACATCGAGCCACTTCTGGTATTTGTTCTCAAGTTCCCACAGCTTTCCCATCACAGGACGTGTATAACGTTCTATCATAAATGCCCCCTTTCAGCCATATTCGTATTGTCACAAGTTAGCCACAGAGAATGTGGTAGATAAAAGAGAATTGTTTTCTACACCTCTGTGTGCTCAAAGTGCCTCTCCATGAGTCGCAGACTTGTGAAGGAGAGGATTAAGCCCCCATAAATTGAATGATTACTATTTTACACTCTCTCCCCTTGCAAAAAAAGCCCTTTTTGTGTTAATCTTCTCATCCTTAAAGGACTAATTTCCTTATTTTAAGGAAATCCTTAATTCACATCCTATATAAAAAAGCCGGGATAGAACACCAAGTAGGCTTTTTGCCAAAACAGGAGGATAAGAACAATATGGTCGTAGCAATGAAGGAACTGCTTGAAGCAGGCGTGCACTTTGGTCATCAGGTAAAGAGATGGCACCCAAAGATGAAGAAGTACATCTTTGGAGAGAGAAACGGCATCTATATCATTGACCTTCAAAAGACGGTTAAAGGTCTTGAGGAAGCCTATAATTTTGTAAAGAGACGTCACCATGTCAGGGGCGCCCGTCCTTTTTGTCGGCACAAAGAAGCAATCGCAGGACGCCATAAAGGAAGAGGCACTGAGATCGGGCGCTTTCTATGTGAACCAGCGCTGGCTCGGCGGCATGCTGACAAACTTTTATCACAATTAAGAAGAGCATCGAAAAACTGAAGAAGATAGAGACAATGAAACAGGACGGCACATATGAACTGCTCCCCAAAAAAGAGGTTGCCGCCCTCGAACAGGAGAGAGACAAAGCTCGAAAAGAACCTTTCAGGCATTAAAGATATGTCAGGCACTTCCGGGAGCGCTTTTTATCGTGGACCCGAAAAAAGAGAGGATCGCCGTTGCGGAAGCAAGGAAGCTCTCCGTCCCTATCGTTGCAATAGTAGACACCAACTGCGACCCGGATGAAATCGACTATGTTGTTCCCGGCAATGACGATGCCATAAGGGCAATAAAACTTATAACCTCGAAGATAGCCGATGCCATTATGGAAGGCAAGGAGACGCTGTCAAAGAAAAACGCTGAAGAGGCGGAAAAAGCCAGGGTTGAGGAAAAAATTCAGCAGGAAGAAGCAGGTGCAGCAGAATGACAACAATATCGGCAGAGATGGTGAAAGACCTCAGAGAGAAAACCGGCGTCGGCATGATGGAATGCAAAAAGGCCCTGACCGAAAGCAGTGGTGATTTTGAAAAGGCGGTAGATCTGCTGAGGCAGAAAGGTCTTGCAACCGCCTCGAAAAAGGCGGGACAGGACAGCTGTCGGAAGGTCTTATCGAATCATATATCCATATGGGGAAGATCGGGACGATGGTCGAAGTGAACTGCGAGACGGATTTTGTTGCAAGGACGGACGATTTCAAGCAGCTTGCTAAAGATATTGCCATGCATATAGCGGCCGCAAACCCGGTCTATTTGTCAAGGGAAGACGTGCCTCAGGACGTTCTGGAACGCGAAAAGGAGATATACAAGGCGCAGGTTGCCAATAAACCGCCGCAGGTTGTGGAAAAGATCATCGAAGGCAAACTTGAAAAGTTCTTATACCGACTTCTGTCTTCTCGACCAGATATTCATAAAGGATACCGACCAGAAGACGAAAATAAAAGACCTTGTCACGGAAAAGATCGCAAAATTAGGCGAGAATATCATGATAAAAAGGTTTGCAAGATTTCAGCTTGGAGAACAGCGTTAGGATAGAAACACTTGAAGTACAAAAGAATACTCCTCAAGATCAGCGGTGAAGCCATGATGGGAGACAAGGGTTACGGAGTTGACCCTGCCACCGTGGATTTTATCGCCAAAGAAATAAAGGACGCCGTATCAATGGGAGTTCAGATGGCGATAGTCATAGGCGGCGGAAATATCTTCAGGGGAGTAGAGGCGAGCGTCCAGGGCATAGAAAGGGCGTCCGCCGATTATATGGGCATGCTTGCCACGGTAATCAATGCCCTTGCCCTTCAGAATTCCCTTGAAAAACACGGCGTCTCTACAAGGGTGCAGTCGGCTATAGAGATGAAGGAACTTGCAGAGCCTTATATAAGAAGAAAGGCGATGAGGCATCTTGAAAAAGGCAGGACGGTCATCTTTGCCGCCGGCACCGGCAACCCGTATTTCACGACCGATACGGCCGCTTCTCTCAGGGCCATGGAGATCGGAGCGGATATCATCCTAAAAGCGACAAAGGTTGACGGCGTATATTCTTCCGATCCTATGAAAGACGCCGCTGCAAAGAAATACGATTCTATCACATATATTGACGTTTTAAAGAAAGGGCTTAAGCATAATGGATTCGACTGCAATATCATTATGTATGGACAACAACCTCCCGATTATGGTCTTCAACCTGAGAGGAAAGGGCAATATCAGAAAGATTATCGAAGGAAAAAAAATCGGGACTCTTGTAAGGGGGAACGATGGAGCAAGAGTTAAAAAGAAAAACCAATGACAGGATGTCAAAGACGATTGAGGCCCTGAAAAAGGATTTTTCATCGATCAGGACGGGCAGGGCTTCTCTGGCGCTCTTAGACGATATTTCGGTGAACTACTATGATGCTGCAACTCCTTTGCAGCAGCTTGCGAGCCTGAGTATTCCCGAAAGCAGGCAGATCGCGATCCAGCCATGGGACCCCAAGGTCATCCCCGACATTGAAAAAGCGATCCTGAAATCAGACCTTGGCCTTGACACCCATGAACGACGGCAAGATGGTGAGGATCAACATACCTCCGCTGACGGAAGAACGAAGGAAACAGCTTGTCAAAACGGTCAGGAAAAAAGCCGAAGAGGCAAAAGTCGCCATCAGAAACATTCGAAGAGACATTATCGAAGAGATCAAAAAACTCGAAAAAGACAAGCACATCAGCGAAGATATTGTTAAGAAATCACAGGAAGAGACTCAGAAAATTACCGATTCTTTTATAGCAAGAGTCGATGAGGTATTGGCACACAAAGAAAAGGAAATAATGGAAGTCTAAAGATGACAAACAGCAATTTTATCTTGAAAGTAACAGATGCGAAATTGACCGATATCCAGAAGGCGCTGCAGGCAGCAGGGATAAAGGTACGAAGCATTATTGAGGTTTTTAAAGAAGAAAAGCCTGACGACGACAGTAAGAAAGAAACAGGTTAATGGCAGAGAAAAAAGCAAAGAAACCGGTCGCTAAAAAGGCCGTCAAGAAGAAAGTGAAACCCGCAGAGAAGAAGACAAAGGTTTCTTCTCAGTTGAAAAGCGTCAAAGAGAATAGACCGACCCCAAAGCCGAAACCTGCAATTTCTACAAAGCCCGCACAAAAAAAGAAACCGAGGAAGAGAGAAATCTTCGTCTCAGAAGACTGCTTGTCGAAAAGAGAAAAGAGGTCCTGAAAGACATAAGAAATGATACCTCCAGATATATCAAGGGAGAATCGAAACAACTTGTTGATACGGCACTCGATGACGGGGACTGGTCGATAGTTGATTTGGCTGAGGACATAAACCTCCAGCATCTTGGCGCCCACAGAGACGATCTGTTGAAGATCGATGAGGCAATACGTAAACTCGATGAAGGCACCTATGGGATCTGCGAAGATTGCGGAGAAGAAATCAGCGAACAGAGGCTGAATATCCTGCCTTACGCGATCTACTGCATCGACTGCAAAGAAAAGAGAGAAAAAATGGAAGAGATGCAGAGGAGGGAAGGCCTTCTCTGATTCTTAATACCTCCGGACAAATGATCCGGTTGGCCTTCAATTCTTCCTTAACATTATTCCTTAAACAGATCCGTGCTCAGATATCTTTCCCCTGTGCTGGGTAGAATGACGACGATCTGCTTTCCCTCATTTTCCGGCCGGCCTGCGATCTTAAGGGCCGCCTGAACAGCTGCTCCGGAGGAGATGCCGCACAATATCCCTTCATATTTTGCCACTGCCCTTGCTGTTTCAAAGGCTTCATCGTTTGTGACCGCAATGATCTCATCAATAATCTCAGTATTCAATACCGCAGGCACAAAACCAGCTCCGATGCCCTGGATCTTGTGAGGGCCGGGCTTGCCTCCTGACAGAACTGCGGAGTCAGCGGGTTCAACGGCAACGGACTTGAATGAAGGTTTTCGCGTCTTTATTACCTCTGACACACCGGTAATGGTCCCACCCGTTCCAACCCCTGAGACAAGAATGTCGACACCTCCATCTGTGTCCCTCCATATCTCTTCCGCTGTTGTTTTACGGTGAATTTCAGGGTTTGCGGGATTGCTGAACTGGTCCGGCATATAAGCATTTTTTGTCTGAGCAACAACATCCTTTGCCCTTCTAATCGCCCCTTTCATTCCTTCACTCCCTGGTGTAAGTATGAGGTCAGCGCCCAAATGCTTGAGGAGTTTGCGACGCTCGCTGCTCATGGTGTCGGGCATGGTAAGGACAAGTCGATATTTCTTTACTGCGCATACAAAGGCAAGGGCAATCCCGGTATTCCCGCTTGTCGGCTCTACAATGACAGAGTCCTGTCCGATAAGTCCCTTTGTCTCAGCAGCTTCAATCATGGAAACGCCGATGCGGTCCTTCACACTTCCGAGAGGGTTCTTCATCTCCAACTTCGCCAATACAACGGCATGGAGCCTTTTTGTGAGTGAATTAAGTCTGACCAGCGGTGTTCCGCCTGCGGTCCGCGTAATATCCTCATAAATCGCTGCCACGATCTTTTCTCCTTATTTTTTGGGCAGGAAGGTTTTGTGAACTGGATTCCCGTTCTATTTGTAAACTAACTCCGGTTTTTTCAGAAAGACTTTTGTATCCGCCGGCACAGAACTGGTGAGCCACGTATTTCCTCCGATAACTGACCGGGCGCCGATTACAGTCTCTCCGCCTAAAATAGTAACTCCGGCATAGATAATCGCGTCGTCTTCTATTGTCGGGTGTCGCTTCTTATTTCTCAGTTGTTCCACTGTATCCTTAGGCAGAGAAAGAGCTCCGAGGGTCACACCCTGATAGAGTCTTACCCGTTTGCCAATCTCTGTTGTCTCTCCAATTACAACGCCGGTGCCGTGATCTATGAAAAAGCTCTCGCCGATCTCAGCACCGGGATGAATATCTATGCCGGTCCGGCCATGAGCGTACTCTGTCATGATGCGGGGAATCAGGGACACTTTTCGCTTGTACAACTCATGAGCTGCACGGTATACAGTAATGGCAAAGAGGCCGGGATAGCTGAATATGATCTCATCATAGGTCTTGGCAGCAGGATCGCCTTCATGGGCGGCACATATATCCTTGCCGAGCAATACTCTCAGCCGGGGCAGTTCTTTCATAAAGTCAATCGCAATCTCCTGCCCCCTCTCCTCACAGTCAATACACGACATATCATGGCGGCGGCACTCATGGCGTATGGCCAGGGTAATCTGTCCGGAAAGCGCCTCAAAAAGGGCTGTAGCCTCCTGCCCCAAAGAATAATTCAGATTTATCTTGTCTATCCGCTCATTGGTAAAATATCCCGGATAGAGGATGCGGCTGGCCACATGAATAATGTCGATAATTTTTTCCTTGGAAGGCAGGGGTTCAAAGTCTACATGGTCAAAACATTCATCTGTGTTGCAGGATTGAACAAGATTATTGACAATGCCCGGAATATCCTCACGAAACCGTTTGGTAGCTTCCCTCTCAATCTTGCATTGTTCCAACCTGGAGTCATTCATAGCAGGCGGCCCCCTTCAGATATTAATTGCAGCTCTTTTCAAATTGTAGCACAGTAAAGGGTTTTTTACTAAGAAGCAGACGGATTTACACCGTAAAATATGTCATGTTATCTCTTTATTTCAGCGATAACGAGAACGTCTCAACAGAATCTTGATGCCCGTGCCGGCCTTCTTCATAATTTATTCATATTCTCTTCGTCATTTCTTCATATTTTTGGTTTATCGTACAGTATATAAATTAAGAAAGGAGCGTGCATGATACTAAGAAACAGACCCATGGTAACAGCATCAATCTTTACCATGGTGGGAATTATTTTTGGGGTTGTCATATCATCCGGATTCAATTTGCATTCAAAAGGATACACTGAGGAGGCAACGATTTCGAGAGAGTCAATTGAGACCCTTTCGAAAATGGATTCGGCAGTATCCGAAGTCGCAGCAGCCGTAAAACCGTCTGTGGTCAATATTTCATCGACAAAGACTGTCAAAAGTCAGGGGACCGGCACTCCCTTTTCCAACGACCCTTTTTTCAGAAGATTCTTTGGTGAAGGGCCTTTCGACAGACAGAGGCAGCACAAGCAGTCAGGACTGGGCTCGGGCGTCATCGTTGACAAAAACGGATACATCCTTACGAATAATCATGTTATCAAAGATGCGGATGAAATTAAGGTGAAGCTCTCGGACCAGAGAGAGTTCAAAGGGAAAGTTATCGGGACTGACCAGAAGACCGACCTCGCCGTCATCAGGGTCGAGGCTACGGATCTCCCCGCCATTAAGATCGCTGACTCTGACAGTCTCAAAGTCGGCAGTACCGTGCTGGCTGTAGGAAATCCCTTTGGATTGACCCAGACTGTAACGTCAGGGATCGTGAGCGCCACAGGAAGGGCCAATGTCGGCATAGCCGATTATGAGGATTTCATACAGACGGATGCAGCCATTAATCCCGGTAATTCCGGCGGCGCCCTGGTGAATATAAGAGGAGAGCTTGTAGGGGTCAATACGGCTATCCTAAGCACAACCGGGGGTTACCAGGGTATTGGTTTCGCCATCCCGAGTTCGATGGCGAAGAAAGTAATGGATTCTCTGATAAAGACAGGCAAGGTTGTACGGGGATGGATAGGTGTTACTATTCAGCCGATGACGCCGGATCTCGCAAAACAGTTCAATCTCAAAGACGGAGAAGGCATCCTTGTGGGGGATGTCGTGGAAGAAAGTCCGGCAGGGAAAGCAGGCATAGAACGTGGTGACGTAATTACAGAATTTGATGGGAAAGAAATTAATGACGTGACAACCCTCAGGAATATGGTGGCCGGCACGGAGCCGGGCAAGACTGTAAAGGTCAAACTTATGCGCAATGGAAAACCAAGCAGTGTGGATGTCAGAATCTCCGAGATGACAGGAGAGACCAGGACCATGTCAAACACGTTCGAAAACCAAATGAAGGGAGTCGCTGTGCAGGACTTGACACCTTCGATAAGGAATAACATCGACGTCCCGAAGCGCATCAATGGAGTTATTGTGACCGACGTAGCCGATGACAGTCCGGCAGAAGGTATTTTGATGAAGGATGATGTGATTATGGAGATTAACAAAAGACAGATAAGGGATGCGAAAGATTTTGAATCTGTCGCGGGTGGGATCAAATCCGGAGAGGTCGTTCTGGTTCTGGTATACAGGAAAACAGCGACCTTCTATGTGACCATTTCTGCAAAATAGAGCGGGAATCTAAAAAGGTGGTGAAGAATAGATGAAAGCAAAGAAATGCGTGCATTGTGACAATCAAACGTTACAAAAAGATGGCATTTGTGTCATCTGCAAGATCGGCATAGCAAGAATGTACACGGAATTAGCAGACCTGTTGAATAAAGAGAAAACTAAATTGAAGGCTGCAAAAATAAGACAGAGGAGACGAGCGTAAAACAAAGCCCCCCTGCGGCAATGCCGCAGGGGGAATTGAAAAACTCATTTTGTCACGCTTTTCAAAAACCGGTGTAACTTTTTTCAAATTAACAACAAGGCGGCAAAGAAAAATCCTTTGTGCCGCCTGTTGTTTTTGATTTCTTATTCCGCAAGACCTCAAAACGTACTATCAGGCAATTAAGATTGACCTATGCTTAAGCCATATTCAATGACTTTAAGGCCCTGCTCCTGTTCGGATGTTTGAGTTTCTTAATAGCCTTCGACTCTATCTGACGCACCCTTTCCCGCGTAATAGCGAGATGTTTGCCCACTTCTTCCAGGGTATGATCTCTCTCAAAGCCGATTCCGAATCTCATTCTGATGACCAGTTCCTCTTTCGGCGTCAACGTATGCAATACTTTTATTATGTCTTCAGTCATATTGTTCTTTTCAACGTCGGCATACGGCGAAGAACCTTCATCGCTTATGAAACTCTCAAGCGTTGTCTCTTCGTCTCCGACAACCGTCTGCAAGGCTATGGTGTCCTGCACTGCTCTGAAGACGTCTTCCACTTTGCGGGTAGAAACCCCGAGCCTGTTTGCAATTTCCTCCTTGCTCGGTTCTCTTCCCAGTTGCTGTGTGAGGTCCTTCGAGGCGCTACTCACCCTGTTGTAAAACTCTACCATGTGAACGGGGACCCTTATCGTCTTTGTCTGGTCAATCAGAGACCTTGTTATGGCCTGACGTATCCACCATGTAGCGTAAGTGCTGAATTTAAACCCTTTCCTGTAGTCAAACTTGTCTATTGCTTTCATCAGGCCTATATTTCCTTCCTGAATCAGATCGAGCAGCGAGAGACCTCGACCCACATAGTTCTTAGCAATGTTTATGACCAGCCTCAAGTTATGGGTTATCAGTTCATTCTTTGCAGAGTCAACGTACTCCCTGGCTTTGCTCAGGGATATGTACTTCACTCTCAACTCGTCTACCGGCATTCCCACCTTGGATTCAATGTCCTTATATTCCTGATCAACTTCTTTGCACAGCATCAACAGCTTCAAAGGCACATTGGCCTTCCTCTTTTTTTCATTAATCAACCGTTTCAGGTCCCTCAAAGTGTTGTAGCCCTCGATCTTCTTATCAGAAATTTTCACTTTCATCAAGAAGCCTTCGAACAACTCCAACACCCTTCTCATGGCCTCACCGGGTATTTCATCTTCGGAAAATTCACCGTCGTCCTTATTCCTCAAAATGAGCCCTTTAAGAATCTCATCATACATGGGAAGCATAGTAACTATCTCATGAATAATCTTATTTCCGCCTTCTATTCTCTTTGCAAGATCAGCTTCCTCGTCTCTGGTGAGCACCTGGATGTCTCCCATCGAATGAAAATAAGCCTGCACAAGATCCTGCGCCTTTTCATCCTCTTCGCGCTCTTCCGTTACTTCTTCCTCTTCAGGCTCTGGTTCCTGCTCCTCTTTTACAGCAATACCTATGTCCTGAAGCGTATCAATCAACTCTTCATATTCCTCCTGAACGGTCAATTCAGGCGGAAGGGCTTCGCTTAACTCTTCAAAGGTAACATATCCGCGTTTTTTACCCAGATCTATAATGTCCTCTATGACGTCTAATTCTTTCATGTCGGTCCTTTCTTCTTCTATCGGTTCATCAGGTCAAGATATTTAGCATTTCTTCACATTCATCCCCTAATTCCACACTACCACACGAAATGAAAAATATTTATTTTTTATATAAATAACTATGCAAAGTGCGTGCCACTTCGACATTGCTGCAACGGAGCCGCGCGCCCTGGGCTGCCTTCCGAAGCCTGCATATTTGTCGCTTTTTATGATGCGGCAAGTTCGCAAATATCATTGTGATTTTAAATAGTTATCATATTCTCTGCCTGTCTGCTGAGTATGATTGACTATTGAGATGCAGCCGCTCTTTTTTTGGAGTATGCGACCTTCCCTGCCGTTATGTAATTGAGTTCATATTATGTGTAATGGATGTCACATTTATGACAATGAACTGATGAAAGCAGCAATGGATACTAAAAACAGCAATTCATTTACCACTGAGCCACGGTTTTGACTAAAGTCAAGGACATGCCCTTGAGTCCCTGATAAGATGGTACTTAAGGCAGATTCCATTTTCATTGTCGCGAACTAAAGGAGGATATTATGACAGCAGGAACAAAGATGTTCTGTTATCAGTGCGAGCAAACATCAAAAGGAGAGGGATGTACACAGATCGGTGTGTGCGGAAAGCAACCGGACGTAGCAGCATTGCAAGACCTTCTTGTATATGCACTAAAAGGGCTGTCCTTATACGCTATTGAAGGGAGAAAAAGAGGAGTGACGGATGCCGATGTGAACCGTTTTACCGCCGAGGCTTTGTTCTCTACCCTCACAAATGTAGATTTTGACCCGGGCCGTTTTAAGGCGCTTATCAAAGAGTGTGCAGAGATTCGGGAAAGACTGAAAAAAAAGGTACGGGCTGCAGGAGGGAATATCGATTTTCAGGATGCGGCAGCCGGTTTCAAGCCGGAACCAACCCTTGCTGGTATGGTCACTCAGGGGAAATCAGCAGGCATCAAGTCAGACCCATCCGTCAATCCGGACATCCTGTCTCTACAGCAGACTCTTATATACGGGCTGAAAGGAGTTGCCGCATATGCAGACCATGCACGGATACTCGGACAGGAAGATAATGAAGTCTATGCTTTCATACATGAGGCCCTTGCGGCAACTTTGAGGAAAGACCTTGGGCTGAACGACTGGGTTTCACTTGTTCTGAAATGCGGTGAGATAAATCTGAGGGCCATGGAGCTTCTCGATGCGGGCAATACCGGCGTCTATGGTCATCCGGTCCCTACAAAGGTGCCTCTCGGCGCAAAAAAAGGCAAGGCAATTCTCGTCTCAGGCCATGACCTGAAAGACCTCGAAGAAATACTGAAGCAGAGTGACGGAAAAGGCATCTATGTCTATACCCATGGTGAGATGCTGCCGACACACGGCTATCCGGGGTTGAAGAAATATCCGCATTTCTACGGACATTACGGAACTGCCTGGCAGAACCAGCACAAGGAATTCCCGAATTTCCCGGGTGCCATTCTGATGACTACAAACTGTCTCCAGAGGCCGCTTGATTCCTACAAAGAAAATATTTTCACGACCGGACTTGTCGGCTGGCCCGGAATAAGACACATTGCAGACAAGGACTTTACGCCTGTCATTGAGAAAGCCCTCTCCATGCCCGGATTCACGGAGGATATCAACGGAAAGTCCGTAATGGTGGGATTCGCCAGAAATGCAGTCCTTGGCGTGGCAGACAAGGTTATCGACGCCGTGAAGAACAAACAGATAAGACACTTCTTCCTTGTGGCAGGCTGTGACGGCGCGAAGCCCGGAAGAAATTACTATACGGAGTTTGTCGAAAAAGTACCCGAAGACTGTGTAGTGCTCACCCTTGCGTGCGGCAAATTCCGTTTCTTTGACAAGGATCTTGGAGATATCGGCGGTATACCAAGACTCCTCGACATAGGCCAGTGCAACGATGCCTATTCAGCTATCCAGGTTGCAGTTGCTCTGTCAAAGGCCTTCGGTGTCGGCGTCAACGACCTGCCGCTGTCGATGGTCCTCTCCTGGTATGAACAGAAGGCCGTTGCCATACTTCTGACTCTTCTCTATCTCGGGATCAAAAATATCCGTCTTGGTCCGTCACTCCCGGCATTTATAACACCCAATGTGCTAAATGTCCTGGTGCGGAATTACGGCATCAAGCCGGTCACGACCCCGGATGAGGATCTGAAGGCCATTCTGGGATAAAGCCGCCGACATGGGAAATTAAGTGTCTGACTGAGAATGGATTCTTCATGGCTTTTTCACATTCTCTTCATCATTTCTTCACAGTTCAGGCTTATAGTAAAAGTAAGATTTCAATCTTAATCCCTCCGGACAGGCAGAGCCCCCCCTCTGCCTGTCCAACATCTCTTAATACGACAGCTGCACAATCAGGCAGCATTCAATTCATGTCTGAGCCATTCTTTCAATTCACCTTCAACAGCATAGACGCCTCTAAGTTTGCATACGGTCTTTTCGAATCTTTCCGGCAGCTCAATTTTTACAAGTTCAACTGCATCTTCAGAATTTCTCTTAAAGAGATGAATGGAATAAGGCCGGTCCCAGCAGTACACAACAAAATAGACTGAATAATCACTCTTGGACCTCACTACGTGCCTGCGGTCCCCGTGGGACCAGATATTTCCCCACTCCAGGTACATTCGCACAGCCATTTCCGGCGTCATGTCCCAGTCGATTTCATTTATCAGCTTCCTGTCTTTCTTTAATTCCTCAAGTGACGTTATCATCTCTCTCCTCCTTCATGTTTTTATTTGCATAATAAATAAACAATAAAATTCACTAAGATATATAATTATACAAAAAAGGAAATAAATTGGGGCCGTCATCCTGAAGAGTATAAAATTAAAAGCCGGTCTACGAAATCTCTTTGGTCTTTCCGATAAGCACGGAGCATTCAGCAACGCTCAGGATGTACCTCGACAGACTCTCCACCACACCCCTGAACCCCCCCATCCCTTTGCTTCCGACTGCTATTATGTCGGCCTCCATTTCATTCGCAGCGTAAATGATCTCATCTGAAGGTTCGCCCATTGCCGTCAGTTTCTCTACGTTTGAGAATTTGCCGCTCAAATATGCTGCGGTCCGTCCAAGAATTGCCTGAGATTCCCTTAATTCAATAGCACGATACTTCTTCAGATCCTCCCTGGCGCTCTCTTCTATCTTTTCCATAAATCTGTCAGGTATGTCATAAAATGCAGGCGTGACGACATGAAGAATTGCAACTTTTGCATTGTCATGGAACGGGATTAAAGACAAGGTTTCGCCAGCCTTCCTTGCGTAATCCGACCCGTCTGTTGCAAAGAGAATCTTAATGTCTTGCGGTGGTTCTCCCTGCCGTGGTTTTATAACGAGCACAGGTTTTGAAGAACTGATGGAGACGGATTTTGTGACGCTTCCAACGATTCTTGATTTAATGCCCTTCAGTCTTTTCGGACCCATAAAAATTATGTCGGCATTTGAAACTGCAGCAGCTTCAACGATACATTTGTCAGGATAGCCGGTCATCAGCAGGGAGGTCTTTCGGGCAGGGATGGATTTAAGGATATTCATGGCAGAATCAAGTATTTTGGGCGCAACTGACTGTTTGATCTCTTTGATCCTCGAATAGTAATAATCTTCTTTATCCTGAAAGATGTCGTCGCTTATCACGTGAAGAATCGTAATTTCATCGTTGCGAGACAGATTAAGTCTTTTTAGAAATTGCACCGCAGTTTCAGAATATTCCGAGCCGTCTGTAGGCAGCAAAATTTTCATAGCTTTGTCCTATCCTATAAGGGATTTAATAAAAAAAGGCTGATCGATACTATAATACCAATTTTTGTGCAGCTTTTTTCATTTTCTCATCAGAGACAATGCAGGTCAGCGCGATTTCTTTGCTTTCTGCAGCAGTATTATCGATACGATGACCAGTCCGGCGCCGATGACCTGCGGGAAAGACATAACTTCATTCAGAACAACATAAGAGATTACGGCAGCCGTGATCGGCTCAAGGGTTGCTGTAATGCTTGCATTGGTGGGAGTGATGCGTTTTATGCCCTCGTTGTAGAGACCGAACGCAAGGACTGTTCCCAAAACGCCGACAAACAATATCCAGAACCAAGTTTCGGGATTATGGCCATGTGCAAAGGCTTCAAGAGGCTGATAGAAGATGTTCCAGAATATTGCAGCAAAAAGCATTGCATAAAATAAGACAGTCCATGGGTTATGCCTTTTCATGCCGTATCCACTTTGTACTGAATACCAGGCGAATGCAACTGCAGAAGCCAGTCCTGATAGAATGCCAGTTCTGTTCATAGCAAAGAGATCCAGGTTGTAAGCTCCTACTACCAGATAGCATCCGCAAAAAGCGCCCAGGATTGCCGCTGCTGTCGACCATCCGGGACGTTTGTGCGCAAATACCGCCATGTAGGCAGCAATAATAACAGGCGCCTGGTACTGAAGCAGAATCGCAGCGGCAACATTGATTCTGCTGATAGCGTAAAGATAAGTGAACTGCGCCCCGGCCAGGCTTATGCCGAGCAGCAGAAAAAAGGGGATGTCACTCCCTGCAATTTTCAGCTTCTCAGGCTGACGGAGCAGCATCAGGACGAAGAGGATACCGGCTGCCAGGGTCGTCCGCAGTTGTACAAGCTGAAAGGGTGTAATTCCACTCTGAAACAAAAACTTTGCCGCTATTCCTGAAACGGCCCAAAGCACAGCTGCCGACATAACAAAAAGGTATCCGGAACCCCCTTTGATCAAACCATTGTCCGGCTCTTGCAAATCCGACCCTGGAGAGGCTTCATTCACATTCGGGCTAATCAAGTATCCTGATCAGGTCTTCAGTTTCCACCCTGTCTGTTCTTTGGCTGTTTATGGGTGATTCCATATCGGGGTAACCTATGGAAATGCCGAGTACGAGTCTCTTCGACTCAGGAAGTCCCAGGAATTTCTTTACGTCTTGTGCATAGTCAGTCAGGAACGCCTGAGGCACTGTACCGAGACCATTGGCATGTGCGGCAAGCATGAAGTTCTGCGCAAACAGTCCTATGTCAAATAGCGACCACAGGGGCAGAGATGAATCCTGAAAGAGAAAAATACCGTGCGGCGCGCCATAAAACCTGAAGTTGGCGATCTTTGATTTTCTTCTGACCTCCGGATCGTTCAGGTCCTTTCCGGTCAGCTCGCTTCTCTTCTTTATAAGCTCTGCAATTCTCGCGTCGATGACCGGAGGCCATGCACCAGGTTCAGGAAGATCAGGGCATGATTTTTTGTTCTGCTCCAGAAGTTCTATAAGAAGTTTTGTCAATTCCTCCTTCTTCTGACCCGAAACAATGACAATCTCCCATGGCTGGCTGTTCTTGTATGACGGGCTCCATTTGGCCGTATCTATAACATTCATGAGTGTCCCGACGGGCACAGGGTCAGGTTTGAACTTTCTGATACTCATCCTTGTCTTAATGCATTCAATAGCATCCATAGCTGCCTCCTCACAATATATATTCTCTGATGAATTGAGTTTAAAGCATCGGTCTCAAGATTACAATCGTTGCCCCCCAGCCGCCGGCGTCTTCTCCAGCCAGCCTGAACGAGAGGACTTCAGGAAGGCGTTTCAATATGGAATGAACAGTTTCACGCAGTGCGCCTGTGCCTTTGCCATGAATAACGCGGACCTCGAAGATTCCTTTCCCCTGCAGGCTTCAATATAATCAGGCAGCAGTTCTTTCACATCTCCGGGATGAAAGGTGTGAAGGTCGATCACCCCGTCAACCGGCAGTTCAACAGGTTCAGCGTCTTCTGATTCTTCAAAATCAATCATCTTCAGGATATATGATCATTGCTGCCAAAATATTATTATAAAGGCATATGACTCAATTTCTGAATCAAAAAACTACCTATGTTTTTGTTTAAACCTTTATCTGACATCAATGTTAATAAAGAATTCACAGCTGAGACTTTCGCTTCGTCTTCGGTCTCATCAAGGTTGCCCGTGATTTTGCTTCAGAAATCAAGCCATATTCCTTGTTCTCCGGCGATTTAGAATATCTGTTTTGGACAGGTATGATATATGATACAAAAACTATGATAGTATTGACTGAAAGGGTGAAAATATATAAAAGTATTGAGATGGGTATTCACCGGATGCGTGAATACCTTGCAGAGGATCATGATTATGAAGAGAAAAATGATATCAAAGGAGCAGGCATTAGAGGCCATTCAAAACGGCGAATTCAGCCGTGATGTAATAGCCTCCAACCGTAAGGTTGTTGTGGTGATGACACAGGACTGGTGCTATGAATGGACAAACATGAAGAAGTGGATGGACTCGATAAAGGACATTCGCGGGCTTGATATCTACGAACTTATTTACAACACAGTTGATTATTTTAAGGATTTTCTGCCTCTGAAGGAAGAAACGTGGGGAAACGACCAGATACCATATGTCAGGTACTATTCGGACGGTCTACTGATCCACCATTCAAATTATCTCGGAAAGGATGATTTTCTAAAAGTCCTTGATCTCTAAAATGCCGATTGTCTGATCCGGACAGCTTTTTGATACTATTCTTCTTTGAGGATACGCCAGAGGCTTGTCCTTGACACACCGAGAAGCTCTGCAGCCTTTGATTTGTTTCCGCCGAACATCTCAACTACTTTTTCCGCGTATTCCTTATTCAGTTCCTCTATGGATTTGATCTTGTCAGGAAGGAGCGCCTCGATATGGAACAGTTGCAGCCCCTGTGGCAGGCTCGCAGGCGAGATGAGAGAAGCCTTTTCGAGGATTATCGCCCTCTCCACAATATTTTCGAGCTCCCTTACATTGCCGGGGTAGCTGTAGTTCTTCAGGACATCAAGGGCCTCTTTTGTAAAGCCGGTAATCTTTTTGCCTGCCTTGGGAAGGAGTTTCTGGAGAAAAAATTTGCTGAGCGCTTCGATATCCTCCTTGCGTTCCCTCAAGGGAGGTATATTTATTTCCATGACATTCAGCCGGTAATAGAGGTCTTCCCTGAATTTACCCTCGGATATGAGATTGTGTATATTTCTGTTGGTGGCAGCTATAAACCTTACATCCACTCTTATGGACCTGGTTCCACCTACCCTGAAAAATTCACTGTCCTCAATAACGTGGAGCAGCTTGGCCTGCAGACTTGTGGATATTTCCGAGATCTCATCGAGAAAAATAGTGCCGGTGTCTGCAATTTCGAGCAGTCCCTGCTTTGTGCTTACTGCGCCGGTAAATGCGCCTTTCTCATGGCCGAATAATTCACTGGTAAGGAGATTCTCAGCAAAGGTAGCGCAGTTTATCGACAGGAAAGGTTTTTCTTTCCTCTTGCTGTTTGAATGAATCAGCCTTGCGATAAGGCTCTTGCCGACACCGCTCTCGCCCGTCAGGAGGACGTCGCAATCAGAGTCTTTTATGCTATCCACTATCTCGAATATCTTCTTCATGCTCTCGCTTCTGGCTATCCCGGAGATACTTTTCCCCGCGCCCAGAGACGTTTTCAGAGCCACAATCTCCTTCTTCATTGCCTTTTTATCATAAATCTTTTGGACTTTCAAGAGCAGTTCGTCGAGGTCAAAGGGTTTCGTGATGTAATCGTATGCGCCCTTTTTTATTGCAGCCACAGCGGAATCTATGCTGCCATAACCCGTTATGATTATCACCTCGGTTTCAATATTCCTCTCTTTTATTCTCTGGAGCAGTTCCAATCCTGTAAGTCCGGGCATCTTTATGTCCGCAATGAGGACATCAAAAGTATCCTCTTCGATCCTTTCAAAGGCCTTCAGACCGTTATCAAAGCCAAAGACTTCATATCCTTCTTTCTGCAAGGTGGAAAGTAGATGCTTTAAGGTTATCTGCTCATCCTCTGCTACAAGGATCTTAAAAACCATGCCTGTTATTGTCCTTTTGGAAGAGTTATAGTGAACATAGTGCCTTTGCCTTCCTCGCTCTTAATTGTAATCTTCCCGTCGTGTTTATTCACGATATTGAAAACAATGGCCATGCCCAGCCCTGTGCCTTTGTCCTTGGTAGTGTAAAAAGGCTCAAAGATTTTTTCCAGAGCCTCTCCGGGGATGCCCTTGCCCGAGTCGGAGACATCTATTATGACCGAATTATTTTCCTGTGTCACCCTGACGGACAAATCACCGCCTTGTTCCATCGCCTCAACCGCATTCGTAAACAGGTTGATGAAGACCCTCTCCATCTGGTCAGGGTCTGCAAGGACAATTATGCCGCTGTCGGAGTCCAGGACAAATCGTATCTTTTCCATATTTACGGCGTTCCCGGTAAACTTGTACGCTTCCATGATGATATCGTACAAGTTTACCTCTTTCAGCTGCGGATCCCTGCCACGCGCGAATTCGAGAAGGTCGCCCACAATGCTCTTCACCCTGAGAGTCTGACTGCGTATGTCGGTTATCACCTCCTTCATATTTGAAGGACAGGCATCCCCCATCTCCCGAACCATAACCTGGGTGGAGAGATAGATGTTGTTCAGCGGGTTATTCAGTTCATGTGCGACTCCGGATGCGAGAGTGCCTATTGCAGCCAGCTTCCTGGCCCGGAAGAGCTCCTTGTTTTTTTTCTCAAGCTCCTCTTCCCGCCGCGCAAGCTGCTCTTCCATTTCGTTGAACTTCCGTATAAGCGTGGAGACCTCATCATCCGAACTCCAGTTTCCAGGCGCCAGATTCACCTTTGAGAAACTGCCCGTCCCTGTCTTTTCAACAACTGCAATGAGGACCTTGAGCCTCGTGACGACGTCCCTGTTAAAGAAGAATATTGTCCCTATGCCTGTGATAAAGAACAGGGGGAAGAAGAGAAAGACGGCAAGCTGCGCAATCCGGATTGTCTTGTCAACATGCTCTCTTGCGGCCTTGTCCAGGGCTTTCGAAATGACGAGAATATACTCACCGTTCTTTCTGAGAGCGTTTATCTGTATGTCGAGTTTCTGGAGACCTGTGATGAGAGTGCTGTCCGACTGAAGAAAGAGTACTTTCTTGAGCAGTTCCGCGCCCTGGAGTGGGTGTTCAATCAAAACGGATTCGATGAGCGGAAAATATTCGTGAAACTTCGCACGGGAGGTTTTTATTTCTTCAAACTCCCTTGAAAGATCTTTTGCAGACGACTCTATTGAATTAAACCGCCGCTCGTAGTCTTCTATACATGCCTTAAGATCAGGCAGCATAGGCGTGTTTTTCAAATAACCATCTTTGAGGATTGAGTTCAGCTCCCCAAGATATTGTCTTACAGCATCCGATTCTTCTTTTGCCCTTGAATGGTTGAGAAAGTAATTCTTCTCATGCCTCCTCAGCTGGAGGGATTTGCTCCTTATGGTATCGGTTATCTCAAGATTCCTGATTTCCTGCCTGATCTCGATGAAATTACTATATTCAAATACGGCAAGGATGATAATAATGCTCAGGCTGATGACAAAGCTGATCAGTATTTTCTTCTTCAGAGACATAACTGTAATTTCCGGGACGGAAAGGGCATTTTCAGGTCAGCACACAGTTCATATTTTTAGTTATATAAAACATCACAGCGTCAAACGCAACACCATTTTTATAACTACATGATAAAGTAAACAGAACTTAATTTCAACAGCAGTTGACGCCGGTTTTTAACTTCTTCTGAATTTACAGATATCCTTGAATTTCAGCCCTGACGAGTCTGATGGCAGACAAACTACAAAAGACTTCCTGAACGCTTTTATCAACAGATTTGCTTGTAATACAAGATTACGAGCAGTCATTAATACAAACTTCAGTTTCAGGTTGCGTAACAGTTTTTTCTGTCCATGTTTTCTCATCATCGGGTATACTTTAAGAGCAAGTTGTGGAATGAGATTTCAGATCTGAAGATATAACAAACGGCAATGCCGATTACACTGCTGCCGGAGTTAAGAAAGAATTGCTCTAATGAAAAAGAAGAAAGCAGCGCATTTCTCTGTTGAGGACATAATCAGGAACGAGTTTAAGAAATCTCTTAGCAGGGGAACTATCGGTAAGGATGCTAATGGGCTGCTGTGGGCTTACGGTGTTCTCCTGAAAGATTCTCTCTACTGGATTGAAGTTATCACGATAGACTTGGAGACCCATAAAGTTGAACGGATAAAGGAGAAAGAACGTTCATATGAGCAAAGGGAAGATGCAACCGCATATATAAAGGAATTGATAAAAGAAATCCTTCCAACGGATTCAGACACCGCAAAAAATCAACATGAGTAAGGATAACTCCTGCCGAAACCCGGATCTCTCCGCAACAAAAAAATAGACCTCTTCAAAACTCAGTAATCAATGCCCTGCTGAGGTTCTATGCCTTGTTGATAGGCATGTTTGATTTCTTGCATTTCAGTGACGGTATGGGCTCTTTTGATGACCTCCGGATGAGCTTCCCTGCCGGTAATTATCAGGTGCATAAGAGGAGGTTTCTTTTCGATGAGTTCAATGACCTGTGTCACATCGACAAGTTTTAACGCCACAGCATTGTTGATCTCATCAAGTATGAGGATATCAAATGCCCCTGAGAACATCTTCTCTTTTGCAAGGTCCACCGCCTCCTGTGCCCTGGAACGGTGCTCCTCATAAATCCTGGGATTGTCCGTCTTTCTGAAGAAACCCTTTCCTGTGATGTGGAGTTCAATGTCAGGGAGCAGTCTTTTTAGTCCGTCAATCTCCCCGGAGTACATGTCCCCTTTCACGAATTCTATCAGGCAGACCTTCATGTTGTGGCCCGCCGCGCGCAGAGCGATCCCCAACGCAGCAGTCGTCTTGCCCTTGCCGTTACCTGTCAGGACAACGATGAGGCCTACCTTTTCTCTTGGTCGAAAAACAGTGAGTTTCCGCTCGTTCAAGAATTGCTCCTTATTTTCTCACCGAAGCTATCAGTGGTATCCTTATTTGGCCTTGTGATATTCCTGGATCGGTTTGATGTTCATCTTTTTCTTTTTGAGCATTTCAATCGCATTGACTGCAGCTGTTGCGCCGAATATGGTTGTTGTAAAGGGCACCTTGTATTGCAGGGCGCTCTGTCTTATTGAAAACGAGTCCTTCTGTGCCTGGGTTCCGCTGACCGTGTTTATTACAAAATGTATTTCCTTGTTCTTGATCTTATCCACTATGTGGGGTCTGCCTTCCGTAACCTTATTTACAACCTCAACGTCAAGTCCGTGGTCTTCCAGATATTTGGCAGTGCCCTTTGTCGCAATGACGGAAAGACCAAGTTCCAGCAATTTCTTCACCAGAGGGACCGATAACTGCTTGTCCTTGTCCTTAAGGCTGATAAATATCTTCCCTGACAACGGGATCCTGTTGCCGCAGGATATCTGGGATTTTCCAAAGGCAATACCGAAGTCCTTGTCTATGCCCATCACCTCGCCGGTCGATTTCATCTCAGGGCCGAGGATGGAATCAACTCCGTGGAAACCGGTCGAACGGAAAAACAGCTTCCTTTACTGCGATGTGTTTGATAGTCTTTTCTCTTGTAATCCCGAGTTCTTTCAATGTCTTGCCGACCATTACCTTTGCAGCGAGTTTTGCAAGCGGAACCCCGGTTGCCTTGCCGACGAAGGGAATGGTCCTCGAACCTCTTGGATTCACTTCGAGTATATAAATATCCTGATTCTTGACGGCAAACTGAACATTCATAAGACCTATGACCTCAAGCTCTCTTGCGAGTGCCTTTGTCTGGATCTTAATCTCCTTTACGATTTCCTTAGGCAGGGAGTGGGGAGGGAGGGAACAGGCCGAGTCTCCTGAGTGGATGCCCGCCTCTTCAATATGTTCCATGACGCCGCCGATGATCACATCCCTGCCGTCTGAGATAGCATCCACATCTACTTCTATCGCGTCTTCCAGATATTTGTCGACGAGTACAGGGTGTTCAGGGGATGCCTTGACAGCGCGTTTCATGTATTCTCTGAGAGAATTCTCATCATAGACAATCTCCATCGCCCTGCCTCCGAGCACATATGACGGTCTGACCATCACCGGATACCCTATCCTCTCAGCCGCGGAAAGGGCCTCTTCGACAGACAGTGCCGTGTCACTGTCGGCCTGCTTGAGGTTGAGTTTGTGAAGGAGTTCCTTGAAGCGCTTTCTGTCCTCTGCCCTGTCAATCGAATCAGGCGTAGTGCCAAGGATTTTGACCCCTTCTCTTTCGAGGGGCACGGCAAGTTTGAGAGGGGTCTGTCCTCCGAACTGGACTATTACACCCTCTGGTTTTTCCGTGTCTATGATGTTCAAAACATCTTCTATCGTAAGCGGCTCAAAATAGAGCCTGTCGGCAGTATCATAATCCGTACTGACAGTCTCGGGATTGCAATTGACCATGATCGTTTCGTAGCCGAGTTCTTTTAGGGCAAAGACTGCATGTACGCAGCAATAGTCAAACTCAATGCCCTGACCTATCCTGTTCGGACCTGAGCCAAGGATTATGACCTTTTTCCTGTCTGAGGGATTGGATTCGCACTCAACCAAAGGATGAAGGCTGAGGGATGAAGGCTTGAACTGTATGAAATGGAACTTCATAGGTCGAATAGAGATACGGTGTATACGCTGCGAACTCCGCTGCACATGTATCTACCATTTTGTAGACGGCCTGAATGTTATTCTGTTTTCGCAGGGTCCTTATGTCGGCTTCCTGCATTTTGAGTAATTGCGCAATCCTTCTGTCAGAGAACCCGAGCTGCTTGGCCTCTTTAATCATGTCAAGGATACCCGGGTCCTGAATCTGCAGTCCGACTTCTTTATCTCATCTTCTTTCTCTATTATCTGCCTGATATTTTCAAGGAACCACGGGTCAATCCATGTCAGATCGTAGATTTCCTGGATACTCATCCCCTCTCGCATCGCCTGCGCGATATACCAGACTCTTTCGGCACTCGGGGTTTTGAGTCTGGATTTGATGAGAGCCATATCGGAAGGAACATCTTCGAGACCCCGGGTTCCGATCTCAAGGCTCCTGATCGCTTTCTGCAGAGACTCTTTAAAGGTCCTTCCGATTGCCATCACCTCACCTACGGACTTCATCTGGATTGTCAGCGTCGGGTCTGCTTCAGGGAATTTTTCAAAGGCAAACCTCGGGATTTTGGTCACAACATAGTCAATGGTCGGTTCAAAGGACGCCGGCGTCTCTCTTGTTATGTCGTTGGGGATCTCATCGAGGTCAACCCCACCGCGAGCTTTGCCGCGATCTTCGCAATCGGGAAACCCGTTGCCTTCGATGCAAGGGCCGAACTTCTCGACACCCTCGGGTTCATCTCTATCACTACCATTTTCCCGTTATTCTGATTCAGGGCGAACTGGATGTTCGAGCCGCCGGTATCAACGCCTATTTCACGGATAATTGCGATAGATGCGTCACGCATCCTCTGATATTCCTTGTCGGTAAGGGTCTGTGCAGGTGCAACGGTAATCGAATCGCCGGTATGGATCCCCATAGGGTCAAAGTTTTCTATCGAGCAGATGATCACGACATTGTCTTTTCCGTCCCGCATGACTTCAAGCTCATATTCCTTCCAGCCGAGGGCGGATTCCTCGACCAGGACCTGCCTGACAGGACTGAGTTTCAGCCCACGTTCGAGTAGTTCCTGATACTCCTCCAGGTTGTACGCAATGCCTCCGCCTGTTCCCCCAAGGGTAAATGAGGGTCTGAGGATTGCCGGGAAACCTATTTTCTCGACTGCTTCAAGCCCCTCCTTCAGTGAACCGACATGGGCGGATTCCGGGACATCAAGGCCGTATCTTTTTCATGGCCTCTTTGAAAAGCTCCCTGTCTTCTGCCTTTTTTATCGCATGAAGTTTCGCCCCGATCAGCTCGACCTCGTATTTATCAAGGATGCCTTTCTCGGCAAGTTCGACCGCCAGGTTTAAGGCAGTCTGTCCTCCCATGGTCGGCAGGATAGGCATCAGGTCTTTCTTTTTTTATGATCATTTCAAGGACTATCGGCTGTCAACGGCTCTATGTATGTTGCATCCGCCGTCTCAGGGTCTGTCATGATCGTTGCCGGATTGGAATTGACGAGTACCACCTTGATAGCCCTCTTCCCTCAACGCCTTGCATGCCTGGGTGCCGGAATAGTCGAACTCGCAGGCCTGGCCGATAATGATGGGACCGGAGCCGATGAGAAGGATTTTCTTGATATCAGTTCTTTTTGGCATCATATCTTCTTTCTATCAATTCTCTGAACCTCTTGAAAAGATGTGCGGAATCATTCGGTCCGGGTCCTGCTTCCGGATGGTGCTGGACGGAAAATATCGGTAACTCCACATGCTCCATGCCCTCTTCCGTCCCGTCATAGAGGTTTTTATGGGTCAAGCCTGACCTGACCTTTCACGACTTTCGATATCGACGCAATAGTTATGGTTCTGGGAAGTTATCTCGACTCTTCCCGTTGACTAAGTCCTTTACGGGGTGGTTGCCGCCGTGATGGCCGAATTTCAGTTTATATGTCCTCCCGCCCATCGCGAGGCCCAGTATCTGATGTCCGAGACAGATCCCAAAGATCGGCTTTTTCCCCATGAGCTTCTTTGCATTTTCAATGCGCGTAGGTGACCGTTTGAGGGTCTCCGGGACCGTTGCTCAGGATTATTCCGTCGGGGTTCATTTCGAGCACTGCCTCCGCAGGCGTCTGAGCAGGCACAACAGTCACATCGAAGCCGGCTTCGACAAGGTTTCTCAGGATGTTAAACTTGACTCCGAAATCATAGACAACCACCTCTTGACAGCTTTGCCCTTTTCGACAACGCACCATTTCCAGCAGCCTTCCTTCCAGGAATATTTTTCCTTCGTTGTCACGTCCTTTACCAGATCAAAGGCAGATATGCCCGGGATGTGCTCTTCACCTTATTCAAGAGGCTGTCAGGATCTAAGGTCCATTGTTGAGATTATCCCCATCTGTGCGCCGTAGTCCCTTAGGTGTCTTGTTAATGCCCTTGTATCGATACCTTCGATGCAGACTATTTATGGTCCCTGAAGATACCGCCCAAGAGAACTGTAGATGACCTCCAGTTACTCGGGAAATCGATATATTCTTTCACAACAAACCCTCAACCTTCGGCCCGTTCAGAGATTCAATATCCTCCTCATTGATCCCGTAATTGCCTATCTGTGTATAGGTCATGGTGACGATCTGGCCTTTGTAAGAAGGATCGGTAAGTATTTCCTGATATCCCGTCATCGACGTGTTGAAGACAACCTCGCCTATCGTCTCTCCCCCTGCGCCGAAACCTCTGCCTTCGAAGACAATGCCGTCTGAGAGGACTAACAGTGCCTTACCACTCATAGAGTTTTCCTTTGCTAAATTGTCAGTAGCAGGCACTCCTTTTAATAACCATCCTGTCAAAAGGCGTATTCTTTCCCTTTGAGACGAACAGGTTCAGCCTTTACTCATATTCTTTATTCTCGTCTATGACAACCAACTCCGCATCAGAACCGGTCCTGAGAGTTCCCTTGTCAAGTCCGAGAATCCTTGCCGGATTCAAAGTCATTTTTTCAATCAACTGATTATTGTAAGAACGCCCTCCTTACAAGCCTCAGACTTAGACTCAAGCGCGGTCTCAAGTCCTGATATCCCGAAAGGCGCCATGTCGAACGGTCTCGATTTTTCATCCCTGTGATGAGGGGCATGGTCAGTTGCGATCACGTCGATCGTGCCGTCTCTCAACCCTTCCTTTATCGCTTCTATATCACGCGCCGTTCTTAACGGCGGATTTACCTTTGCATTTGTATTATATCCCTTCACAGCGTCTTCGGTGAGGCTGAAATAATGAGGACATGTTTCTGCAGTGACATTTATCCCCCTCTTTTTTGCATTCCTGATCAGATTGACCGATCCTTCTGTTGATACGTGGGCGATATGCAATCTTCCGCCTGTCAGCTCTGCCAGCAGGATATCCCTGAAAATCATTATCTGTTCCGCTTCGGCAGGGATTCCCTTGAGGCCGAGCGTTACGGATATGAGCCCTTCGTTCATCACGCCGTCCTTCTGAAAGGGTCAGATCTTCGCTGTGTGAGATGACCGGCACATTGAAGGCCTTTGAATATTCAAGCGCCCTTCTCATCATGAGGCTGTTCATGACAGGCTGTCCGTCATCGGAAAATGCGATGCAGCCCTCATTCTTCATCGTGCCGATCTCTGCAAGCTCTTCGCCTTTCTGGCCTTTCGTTATTGCGCCGATCGGAAGAACAGTGCAGTATCCTTCCTGTGTAGCCTTTCTCTTTATAAATTCCGTAACGCTTGCATGGTCGTTGACGGGGAATGTATTCGGCATACAGCAGACTGTCGTAAAGCCGCCTCTTACTGCGGCGAGAGTCCCGGTCTTGATAGTCTCTTTGTATTCAAAACCGGGTTCTCTCAGATGCACATGCATATCGATGAGGCCGGGCACAATCAGAAGGCCGCTCGCGTCAATAGTTCTGGTATCTGCGTCTTCTGATTTAGATATTTGCTCTGCTATTTCAGCTCCGGGCTGAGTGCTCCGAGTCTTCACTTCTTTTATTTTGCTGTCTTCTATGAGGATATCCCCGGCTTCATCTATCCCCTGAGACGGGTCTACAATATGTCCATTTTTTATTAATACATTCATCTCTTTACTCCTGCGAGGAGATACATCACAGCCATCCTCACCGCGATGCCGTTTGTGACCTGTTCAAGTATTACCGATTTCGGACCGTCCGCAATCTCCGAGACAATCTCGATCCCGCGGTTCATCGGCCCGGGATGCATCACAATAGCGTTGTTTTTGGCAAGTGAGAGTCTGTCTGCTGTCAGGCACCAGTTTCTGGAATACTCTTCCGTGGACGGAAAGAACCCTTTGTCCTGTCTCTCCATCTGAATCCTGAGCATCATCAGTACATCCACACCCCTGATGCCGTCTTCCATATTATGAAATATTTTGACACCAAGGTCTTCTATCTCTTTCGGTATCAGGGTTGGCGGACCGATTAGTCTCACCCTCGCCCCAAGTTTTGTGAGACAATATATATTCGATTTTGCAACCCTGCTATGTACAATATCTCCCACGATGGCTATATCAAGCCCTTCGATCTTCCCCTTCTTCTCCTTTATCGTAAATGCATCAAGAAGCGCCTGTGTCGGATGCTCGTTTGTACCATCCCCCGCATTGATGATCGATGCCCTGAGCTTCTTAGAGAGAAGATGCGGGGCCCCGGATGAGGAATGCCTTATGACAATAAAATCCGCGCCAAGGGCCTGGACAGTAAGGACCGTGTCGATCAGGCTTTCGCCCTTGACCACGCTGCTTGTCGGCACGGAAAAATTAATAACGTCAGTGCTGAGCCTTTTTGCGGCAAGCTCGAAGGATGTCCTTGTCCTCGTAGAGGGTTCAAAGAAAAGGTTAACGGTTGTCTTGCCCCGAAGCGCAGGGACCTTCTTAATGTCTCTGCCGATGACGTCCTTAAATCCGGCTGCAGTATCAAGGAAAAGGAGTATCTCCTCCGCTGAGAGTTCCTTGATGCCAAGCAGGTCTTTACTATTCAGCATTATCCGGCTGCCCCTGACTTGTTTTCTCGAGTATCACCCCGTCTTCGAGCCCTTCTTCTTCAAACTGTACCACGACTGTTTCACTCAGGGAAGTGGGTATATTCTTCCCCACATAATCAGCCTTTATCGGTAATTCCCTGTGTCCCCGGTCGATCAGCACAGCAAGCTGAATCAGTGACGGCCTGCCGATATCCATCAAGGCATCCATTGCCGCCCTGATTGATCTGCCGGTGAAAAGGACGTCATCAACGAGCACTATCTTTAAATCCGTCACTTCGCACAGGATTTCGGTCCTTCTGACCATGGGCTGATCTTTTCGAATATTCAGGTCATCGCGGTATAAGGCAATATCCAGCAACCCGACAGGTATTTCCTTTTTTTCAATCTGCTTTATTTTTGCGGCGAGCCTTTGGGCCAGGAAGACGCCGCCTCGCTGTATCCCGACGAGACAAAGCTTTTCCATGCCTTTATTCTTCTCGAGGATTTCATGGGCCATTCTCGTTACTGCCCGGTCGATGTCTTTTTTGTTCATTAATTCTTTAGGCATAGTCTTAAAACTCCGTGAGGTGAAAGGACAGGCATAAAAAAACCTTCCCCTTTTTGAAAAGGAAGGTCTGTCTCTTTATAATTGCTTGCAGCTCACGCTGCCTCCTTTACCTTTTCAGCCTCACGGGGCCATCTTTAAAGGTGTTTTATTTAACCATATATCATGAAAACCTGTCAAACCGCACCATCCGTCCACTTGTGTCTGTTATAATCCTTCATATATCGCACAGTGCAATTGTTTCAGCACGCGGCGCCGGTAAAGAGACAAGTAGCGTCTTTCGATTTTCAAGAAACAGGGGGAGTAATAGTGAAAGTACTGGTTGTTCTTGGTCATCCGCAAAAGGGGAGTTTCAATCATGCTATTGCGGAGGTGGCACTCAGGAGTTTGCGGGATAGAGGGCATGAAGTATTATTCCATGATCTTTACGAAGAAAGGTTTGATCCCGTTCTCCATTATGGGGAAATCCCAAGAGATGCTCCGGTAGATGCCGATATCCGTGAAACACTGCGCGGAGATATCTGAGGCGGACGGGATAGTCATTGTTCATCCAAACTGGTGGGGACAGCCCCCTGCTATCTTAAAAGGATGGGTTGACCGCGTAGTCCGTCCGGGTGTTGCCTATGCATTTGAAGAGAGTGACAGTGGAGAAGGTGTTCCAATAGGGCTCCTTAAAGCCCGGATTGCAATGGTGTTTAATACTTCCAATACGAAGCATGAGAGGGAGCTGAAGGTCTTCGGCGACCCGCTTGAGACACTCTGGAAAAACTGCATTTTTGATCTGTGCGGGGTTAAGATCTTCTATCGGAAAATGTTTGAAGTTGTAGTTGCAAGCACATATGAACAAAGAAAGAACTGGCTGGAAGAGGTTAAGCAAGTTGTATGCAGATTCTTCTGATAACGAATATCTTTTCTTCGGATTGCTGCAAACATATATTAAGCTTAAATCAAATCCGGCGTGTTTGTCAGTCGGGAGAAAAACACTTGAAGAATTGCTAAAAAAAGAGTGGCAGAAGGGGGAAAGCTCCTGCCACTATAAAGGGGGGAGTTAAAGAGGTTAACACCCAAAAAAGCACTTTCGTCTTAAGCAAGCGCTTAATATAATGCACCGGGAAGCAGGGGAATTTCTAATGATTAATTTTTATGGGATTATAAGAAAAGGAAATGAATGGTTTTTTGAGTGCTTATTACAGCTTTCTAATGCACAGGCTGACTTTGTAATACTTGAGGTCTTCCTTCGGATTCTCAGGTGTAAAAACTATCGGTTCCTGCCTCTCATCCATGAGTATGATGAAATTTTCTTTCATTACCATCTTTCGAATTGACAGGACTTTGGAAAACCAGACAAAAACAGTGTCCCCGCTCTTTACATCCTTGTTCGGTTCAACCAGCAGCAGATCGCAGGCTTCAAGGCCGCCGCATGAGTGTATCCCTTTTGTAGTGATATAAAAAGCACTGGGATCATCAGTAGTGGCATATTCGAAGGTCTTTGCAACAAGCGACGGATAATCCAGATCAATGCAATCACCCCACGACTCAATCTGGCCTTCATCCAAAACCGGCACCCTCCGGGAGATGAACATTCTTTCGCTGACATCTGTTTCGAGGACCAGCAGGGTCTCAAGGGGAATCTCAAGAGACTTGGAGAGTTTCAGAAGCGTTTCCCTGCCCGGCTTTCGAATACCTGTAATGAGCTGGCTGACGTAGGCACAGCTGACGCCCATTCTCTGGGCAAGTGTGATTGCCTTGATACCGCGCGACTTCATAAGCTTTCTGAGTTTCTCTCCAAATGTTATCATCATTGTCCATTATAATATATTTAATGCAGTTAGTTAAATAACTTTTGCTTATTCAGACAAAAATAGATTGTTAAGCAGATGATATCCTATTGTTTTCCGCAAGTGCTGTCAGATAACGGTCCATTGCTGCGGCAGGAAAAGCTTTTCATATGTCATAAGAGCGAAACGGTCTGTCATGCCGGCAATAAAATCGCAGACCATCCGGTGACGCAATTGTTCATGACTCCGGTCCTTCAGATGCTCCTCTTTTGGTATATCCATGAAAGCCTCGTCGGTATGCTGAAGATAATACTCATACAGATCCTTCAGTATCTTTTTTGCCTTCCTGAACTCACTGATAATCTGTTCGCCTTCGTAGACACGTTCGTAAAGAAAATCCCTGAGCATATAGATGGCCGATAGAATCTCCGAACTCATGTCGAGGGTCTGAAGGTTCGTTTCAATCGACTGATAGACAACGTCTCTGACCATCGTATCTATTCTACGGGCATGAGTGTCCCCGAGCGTCTTGATAATCTGCTTCGGGATGCCGGATTTTTTTATGACGCCGGCCCGCATTGCATCATCGAGATCGTGGTTTACATAGGCGATAATATCAGAGACGCGGACGACCTGTCCTTCAAGGGTATCGGCCTTTTCATGCTCTGTCGCCGGGATTATGAGCCCTTTCCCCTTGGAGTGCTTGACGATCCCGTTTCTGACCTCATATGTGAGATTCAGGCCTTTGCCTCCTTTTTCGAGGAAATCAACGACCCTCAGACTCTGTATATAGTGATCAAAGCCTCCCGGGTGTATTTCACGCAGGATCTCTTCGCCCGCATGTCCAAAAGGTGTATGGCCCAGATCATGGCCCAGTGCAACGGCTTCAGTGAGGTCGTCATTGAGTCTCAGCGCCCTTGATATCGTGCGCGCGATCTGTGATACTTCAAGCACATGGGTCAGACGGGTCCGGTAATGATCTCCCTTCGGAGCAAGAAATACCTGTGTCTTGTGCTTCAGCCTCCTGAAAGATTTTGAATGGATGATCCTGTCTCTGTCCCGCTGGAAGCATGTACGGATATCACCTTCCTTCTCATGCCTTGATCGTCCCTTACTATGGGAACTCCGACACGCGCGGGGATGCAGAGTCTTCTGCTCGATATCTTCAGTTTGCTCACGAATGTTCAAAGGGAACCTCCAGCACTTTTTATTGATACTACATTTTAAAAGAGAAGTAAAGAAGTTTTTCTCTCCACAGAGGGCTGTACCCCCAGGACTTCTGTAACGGGTTGATAAAGAGACGCCAAAGAGGGTATATTATCTATTAAACTTTTTCGGAGGTGTATTATGTCTTTAAACTTCATAGATATGGCTTACGCAATGGCTCCGGGCCAGCCGGGAGGCTCAGGTCAGGGAGGAGCAGCAGGGCTCCTGGGAAGCCTGGTTCCGCTCGTTCTTATCTTTGTGATCTTCTATTTTCTTCTGATCAGGCCGCAGCAGAAAAAGGCCAAAGATCACAAAAACATGATAGATAATCTGAAAAAAGGCGACAAGATTATTACCTCGGGCGGTATTTATGGTGTGATTGAAGCAGTCGGCGCCAACACAGTTACAATCAAGGTCGGTGAAAATACCAGGATCAAACTCGGCAAGCCATATGTTGCCGCCATAAGGGCAGCTTCGGACGAAGACTAAGAGTTGGTATCGATTCATTTGTTTTAACGGATTCCTTTGATAGAATCTATTTATGAATTTAGAGATTAATCCCGAATTTATGGAATTTATGGAGGTTGAATGAAGAAGAACATTCTCTGGAGATTGGCCCTCATCGGCATAACTATTATTCTTGCCGTTATTTTCTTCCTTCCCAATACCCCAGCATTCAAGTATATGCCGGAATGGTGGAAGCAGAACATGCCTGATAAGGGTATCGTTCTCGGACTTGACCTTCAGGGCGGGCTGCACCTCGTCTTTGAGGTTGAGGGAGACAAAGCTATTGAGATAACAACCGAGCGGTTCGCTTCAAGGCTGAAGGACTTGTTGTTAAAGAAGAATCCGGCTGCCGAGACAAGTGTGAGCGGACTGAATATCACTGTGAGCCCGTCGACTCCTGATATAAAAAAGGTGGTAGAAGACAACTTCCCGACACTTGCTCCTGTTGAAGCCGGAGGCAAGCTCGTTTATCGCCTGGCTGACAGTGAGGCAAAGAGAATAAAGGATACATCTGCAGATCAGGCGCTTGAGACAATCCGAAACAGGATCGACCAGTTCGGCGTTTCTGAACCTACGATACTCAGACAGGGTGACAACGAAATAGTTGTCCAGCTGCCAGGGGTCAAAGATCCGAAAAGGGCCATCGACCTTATCGGCAAGACTGCACAACTCGAGTTTAAGATAGTGGATGACGAAGCAAAAACCGCTGCCGAGCTTCCGCAGTCAATCGCTCCGGGGGATGAAGAAAATCTGATCCAGCAGTTCAGCGGCAAGATCCCTGAGGGCACCGAGATTCTCTTCGAGAAAAAGGTCAATAAAGAGACCGGGGTGGTCAGAAAGATTCCTTTGCTTGTGAAAAAGCAGGCAGCCTTGACCGGAGACCTGTTGAGTGATGCTAAAGTCAACATAGACTCCCGATTCAGTGAACCGTATGTCTCAGTATCATTCAATGACGCAGGAGCAAAGACCTTCGAAGAGGTGACCGGCGCAGAACGTAAAGAAGAGAATGGCCATCATTCTTGACAATACCATATATTCAGCCCCTGTTATTCAGGAAAAAATAGCAGGAGGAAACGCCCAGATAACCGGAAGTTTTACCATGGATGAAGCAAAGGACCTGAGTATCGTGTTGAGGGCCGGAGCGCTTCCCGCCCCCATGAAAATGCTTCAGAATGTGACTGTCGGCCCGTCTCTCGGACGCGATTCTATAGAAGCAGGCGCAAGGGCAGGACTGATCGGGACAATCGCGGTGATCATATTCATGGTTTTTTACTACAGGCTTTCCGGCGTCATCGCTGATTTTGCACTGCTGCTCAATATCATTCTTCTTCTCGGCGCCATGGCATCGCTGAACGCCACCCTGACCCTTCCTGGTATCGCTGGAATGATACTCGCAATCGGCATGGCCGTTGATTCAAATGTTTTGATGTTCGAGAGGATGAGGGACGAGCTGCGGGCGGGGAAAACACCGCGCGCCGCGGTTGATTCAGGCTATCATAAAGCGTTCTGGACGATCTTTGATTCACACGTAACAACCCTGATTACGGCGGCAGTTCTGTTTCAGTTCGGCACCGGCCCGATAAAAGGTTTTGCAGTCACTCTGAGCCTCGGTGTTTCTATAAACCTTTTTACCGCCCTCATAGGCACAAAGTCGGTCTTCGACATCATAAACAGCAAACGTGAATTAACGAAATTGAGCATATAGGAGAGCCCATGATTGAGCTGATTAAAAACACTAACATTGATTTTCTCGGCAAAAGATATATAGCCTTTGTCGTTTCAGGAATCCTGTCGATTATCGGCATCGTAGCAATAGTGCAGATAGCAACCGGTCGTGCAAACCTCGGAATAGATTTTGCCGGGGGAACTTCTATCCAGTTCAAGTTTGAAAAACCGGTTGTCCTGCATAACATTAGACTCGCTCTTGAAGAAGGTGGTCTGAAGGATTTCGATCTTCAGGACCTGCCTTCGGAGAACAAGATACTGATAAGGGTCAAGAAATCCGACCAGAAACTCGGGCAGATCGCGCAGAATGTAGAGAATATCCTGCAGCAGAAACTGCCGGACAACAAATATGTTGTAGATTCCACGACTGAAATAGGCCCCAAGGTAGGTGGAAGGCTGAGGGCAGATGCTGCAAAGGCTGTGGCAGTTGCCGTAATCGGGATACTCGTTTACGTTGCCTTCAGATTTCAGTTTAATTTCGGAGTCGGCGCGACAATCGCGACCTTTCACGATGTCCTGGCTGTGCTGGGGATATTCTTTCTGCTGGGTAAGGAGATCAATCTCATCCTCATCACCGCCCTTCTTACTATTGCGGGTTATTCACTGACTGATACGGTTGTTGTATTTGACCGGATAAGGGAGAACCTGAAGATGAAGCAGAGGGAAAGCGTCGAAGCGGTAATGAACTTGAGTATTAACGAGGTTCTGTCCCGTACCATTATAACCTCTGCCACGGTCCTACTGACATCCCTTGCGCTCTTTTTCTTCGGAGGTGAAGTGCTTCATGACTTTTCCCTTGCCATGATAATGGGAGTTGTCGTCGGCACTTATTCCTCTATCTTTGTTGCAAGCCCTGTAGTATTGCTTTGGGGAGGGAAAAGGCCGTTTGCGAAGAAGTAACCCGAATTGAAATGCGGATTGATAAATGCCGGCTTGAGCACTGAAGCGGGATATGCATCGTCGCTGGCTTGTTAATAAGACCAATCCGGAATATATACAATTCCTCTCCAAGACTGCTTCTATTTCTCCACTCCTTGCACAAATAATGATCAACAGGGGCATGAAGACCGCCTCTGATATAAGCTCCTTCCTGAATCCGGATGTTGCACAACTCTCCGATCCTTTTGATATGCCGGGGATGAAAACGGCAGTCGACAGGATCATGGCAGCAAAACACAAGGGAGAGAAGGTGCTCGTCCACGGTGACTACGACGCAGACGGGATAACAGCCACGTCTATCATGCTTTCGGTCTTGAAAATGCTCGGCATAGACTGCAGCTTTTTCATACCAAACAGGATGGAACACGGTTATGGGTTTAAGAAAGAAGGGGTCGAGAGAGCGCGGCGACTTGGCGTCAGTCTAATAGTTACGGTTGACTGCGGTATTTCATCTTTTGATGCATCAGCCCTCTGTAAAGAAGAAGGCATAGATATAATTATCACCGACCACCATGAGCCTGTCTCAGCTGCATGACAAACCTTCTATCGCATCAGGAGTATTTACTGCCTGATGCAGTTGCTGTTATCAATCCGAGAATATCCTGCCGTCAGTCTTCAATTGCTCATCTGTCAGGGGCCGGGATCGCCTTTAAGTTTGCCCAGGCGCTGGTAATGACGATGAAAGAGGATTTCCCGGTGAATGACTTGCTGGATCTCGCTGCCCTGGGCACAATGGCCGACGTTGTGCCGTTGACAGGCGAAAACAGACTTCTTGTTAAAAGCGGCATGAACATAATAGACGAAGGTAAAAGACCCGGGATTAAGGCCCTGAAAGAAGTTTCCGGAATTAGTGGAAAAGAACTGAGGAGCAGCCTGATCCTGTTCACAATGATACCGAGGATCAACGCAGCCGGGAGGATTGCTGAAGCAGATCCCGTTGTCAGACTGTTTCTCACCGATTCTGAAGACGAGGCCTTTTCTATCGCAGTACGCCTGAAGGAAATGAATTCTGAGAGACAGAAGATTGAGGAGCAGGTCTATCAGGAAGCCCTGCTGCAGTTGGAAAAGAAGGGTATAAGGCCGGTGATCGTCATTTCTTCCGAAGGCTGGCATAAAGGCGTCATCGGCATAGTGGCTTCAAGAATTGCGGAGAAATTTTGCCGGCCCACGTTCGTCCTTTCCGTAGAAGGAACTACTGCCAGGGGTTCAGCCAGGAGTATCCCAGCATTTGACATATGCGGGGCCCTTGCGGATTGCAAGGAGGTGCTTGCAGGGTTCGGAGGGCACAAACAGGCTGCGGGACTGGAACTTGAGACAGAGCGCATATCTCTCTTTGAGGAATGCATCAACAGGATCGCGGAGCAGACCCTGGATGAAAAGGATTTCATCTCAACTCTTGAGATTGACGCTGTGGCAGAACTGCCTGATGTCGGGTTCAACTTTGTCAGGGAAATCGGGATGCTCGAACCCTTTGGATGCGGCAATCCGGAACCTCTCATCGGCTCAAGAGGGCTTGATATCCTTTATCCCAGGGTACTCAAAGACGCCCACCTGAAGATGAAACTGAGGCAGAAAAACCAGTCGCTTGATGCCATAGGTTTCAATATGTCGGCGTTCTTCAACCAGCTGAATGCTTCCTCTAAAGTAGATGCTGTTTATACGCCCTCACTCAATGAATGGGAAGGGCAAAAAAGCATTCAGCTCCATCTGAAGGCCATGCGCCCCAGCCGATAAACAAAGTAGTATAATAATCCATGCAAGAAGAACCGGTTGCCATTGATCTTCTTATCAAGAAGGTACTTTCGTATAGCCCTGATGCGGATATCGAACTTCTGAGGCGCGCCTACGAGTTTTCGAGTGAGGCCCATTCAACCCAGAAAAGGGAGGAGGGCTCCCCGTATATCGGGCATCCTTTGTTCGTGGCCTCTGTCCTGGCGGATATGAAAATGGACGTCGCGACAATTTCCGCAGCCCTGCTCCATGATACGGTTGAAGACACCACCACAACTGTCAAAGATATCAAGGACAAGTTCGGCAAGGAAATCGCATTTCTTGTGGAGTCTCTTACAAAACTCTCCAGAATGGAATTCCAGACAAGAGAAGAGGCCCAGGCAGAATACTTTCGCAAGATGCTTTTGGCAATGTCCGAGGACATAAGGGTCATTCTGATAAAGTTCGCCGACAGACTCCACAATATGCGTACCCTTCAGCACCTTCCCGAGAACAGGCAGCAGAGGATTGCTACGGAGACCCTGGAAATATATGCCCCTTTGGCCAACAGGCTCGGTATCGGCTGGCTCAGGACAGAGCTTGAAGATCTCAGCTTTCAAGCCCTTATGCCCGAACTTTACAATGATCTGGTCAGGAAGGTCGCAAAAAGGAAGGAAGAGCAGGAAGAGTACCTGAAAGCAGTTACCGGTATTATAAGCAGCAAGCTGGCAGAGGAAGGTATACCGGGGAAAGTCTCATGGAGGATAAAGCACTACTATGGCATTTATCAGAAGATGCTTGCACAGGAGATCCCTTTTGAGCAGGTCCATGATGTCCTCGGCCTGAGAATCATAACGGATACACAGGCCAACTGCTATGCAATACTCGGTCTTATCCATTCCCTGTGGACCCCGGTTCCGGGCAGATTCAAGGACTACATCGGGGTGCCGAAATCCAACATGTATCAGTCACTCCATACGACTATCGTAGGACCCAAAGGAGAACGAGTCGAATTCCAGATCAGGACGAATGAAATGCATATGATCGCCGAGCACGGCATTGCATCTCACTGGAGATATAAGGAAAAAGGCAGGATAGACGAACGGAGCAACAAGTATATTTCATGGCTCAGGGACCTGATGCAGTCGCAGAAAGACCTCGGTGATGCAAGGGATTTTCTTGAGGCGGTCAAGGGCGAGGTCATACCTGAGGTCATCTATGTTTTTACTCCCAAAGGACAGATAAAGGAGATGCCGATAGGTTCCACCCCTGTTGATTTTGCATACAGCATCCATACAGCTGTCGGCAGCAAATGCGTTGGAGCAAAGGTCAACGGACGGATTGTAACGCTAAAACATACCCTGAAAAACGGCGACTCCGTTGAGATTATCACATCTCCGTCTCAGAAACCGAGCAGGGACTGGCTTAAATTCGTTGTGACCCAGAGGGCAAAGAGCAAGATCAGGCAATGGGTAAAGGCCGAAGAACGAAAACAGAGCATAGAACTCGGCGCCAAATTGCTTGAACAGGAACTGAGAAGGCACGATCTGGGGCCGTCCATATTGAAATCCGAAGAGATGCAGAGAGTCCTGAAGTTCTTCAATGTCCAGTCTCTTGAAGATATTTATGCGGATGTCGGTCACGGGAAATTGTCGGCTCATCAGATCGTCAACAGGCTTATGCCTGAGAAGCCTGCCCCGGAAGAGACCCCTGCCCCGAGGATTGTTAAACCGAAAGAACATAAAGGAATAACCATAAAAGGCGTGGATAACGTCCTCTATCATACCGGAAAATGCTGTTTCCCTATCCCCGGAGACAGCCTCATCGGGTTTGTTACAAGAGGAAGAGGGGTTACCATCCACAGGAGAGACTGCCCCAACTTTGACAAACTTGCGGTCGACAATGCGCGACTCGTTGAGGTCGAATGGAAGCCCGAGGGCGAGACTACGACTCCGGTCAGGCTGCTCGTTGAAGCAGTTGACAGGCCGGGTATTCTGGCAGGCCTCAGCGCTCTCATCTCATCTTTTAATATTAACATCAGCAGTGTGAAGGCGAGTTCAACAGAGGACAAAAAGGCGCATATAACCTTCATCCTTGGCGTTAAGGATAAATCCCAGCTGGGCGGTATTTCTCAGAAGATTGCACAGCTCGAAGGGGTTCTGAAGGTCGCCAGGTGAAAGTAAAACATATGCGCGTTATATGATATAATAATAAGAACGTGGCTGATTTAAGGGCAGGATGCAGCGGCTTTCTATATGAACACTGGAGGGGAAATTTCTATCCCGAAGACCTCTCGAAAAACTACTGGCTTGACTATTACTGTAAACGATTTTCAACAGTAGAACTGAATGTGACGTTCTACCGGCTTCCCGACAGGGAGACTTTTGCGAAATGGCACTCGGCAACTCCCAAGGATTTCATATTTTCCCTTAAAGGCAGCAGATTTATCACCCATGTGAAGAAACTCAAGGATTGCGCCGAGCCGCTGGAAGCCTTTTTTTCCCGTGCATCGGTCCTGAAGGAAAAATTGGGGGTAATCCTCTGGCAGCTGTCACCGACGTTTAATATGGACATAGACCGGCTGCATGCCTTCCTTGAAGAACTGAAACCCTTCGGCACAAGACATGCCTTTGAATTCAGAAACAAGACCTGGATCAACAAGAAAGTCTTCACTCTGCTCGAACGTGAAAACGCAGCCATATGCACTGGCGGACCACCCTGATTTTCTTATCGACGTTCCTGCAACTGCCGATTTTGTCTACATAAGGAGACACGGGAAAGAGGGGAGTCATACAACATCTTACAGCACTGAGTTTCTTAAGGCGGACGCAAAATTCATAAAGGCGCACTTAAAGCAGAAGAATGATGTGTATATTTATTTCAATAATGATGCAAAGGGATATGCCCCTCAAAATGCAGAGGAATTGACCCGTCTGACAGGCGTTAAGAAGAAGTAGCCTACTTTCCCCAATCCATCTTATATTTTGTTCTCTTATACAGATATTTCTCAGCTGCGAGGGCGGCCAGGCATCCCTGGGATGCTGCAACTACAACCTGCCTGACTTCAGTACAGGTAACATCACCTGCAGCAAAGACGCCCGGAACAGTTGTTTCCATCATGGCATTTACCGGGATGCACCCGTCCTCATTGGTTTCGATAGCGCCGTAGAGGAAATCCACTACAGGTTTGTTTCCGTGAAGATAGACAAATACGCCGGCCAGTTCGAGTTCTGAATGCTTTTTCTCAGGGTCGGTCATTTTAATCCTTTCAACCAGCTTCTTTGCCTTCAATGGCAGTTACAATATAGCCTGCAAGCACCTTCACATTCGGCTCTTTGAAAACAGGATGGTCAACCACGTGCAGTTTAGGGGTCGGAGAGATGAGATATACGGTTTCAGCGAATCGTGCAAGGACTCCTGCCTCTTTCACAGCTTCCTCGGAATTCCCGATGATACAGACCTTCATGCCCTTATAGAACGCGGCATCGCAGATCGCGCAATAACTGACCCCGCGGCCGAGGAATTCCGCTTCACCCTTGATCGTGGCTTTCCTTCCCATGGAGCCGGTAGCGATAATTACGGTTTTCCCTTTATACGACTTGTCCATGGTGATCAACTTCTTTTATTTCACCGGACAGATTAACCCCTACCACCTGTGTTTCTATATGGCCGGAGCCAAAATCAAGGGCCTGCTTTCTCATGATGTCCAGCAATTCTTTGCCCGGCAGAGGGTGAGTAAGACCGGGATAATTTTCAATCTTGCTCGAATAAGCCAGCGCTCCTGCTGTCCGGGATTTGTCTATTATTATTGCTTTGAGATTGGCCCTTGATGCATACTGCCCGGCAGTCAGCCCGGCAGGTCCTCCACCGATAATAATGATATCGTATACATCTATCTCTTCCGTCATATATCCTCCTTTAATCACCTCATGCCCTATCAGCTCAGCAGGATCTCTAAAAGCCTTTCAAGTTCCTCCAGTGAGTAATACTCGATCTCGATTTGGCCTTTCTTGCCTTTGTGGATTATACGCACCTTTGTTCCGAGGCCCTTGATCAATTTCTCTTCGAGTGAAGAAATCTGCGGGTCTTTGGCCGGTTTCGAAGGCTTTGTTTTAGAGGCGCCTTTCGTCAATGATTCAGCCTCTCTCACACTGAGGCCTTTCCTGATGATCTTCCGGGCTGCCTCTATCTGTGGTATCCTGCCCTCTATCGCAAGGATTGCCTTGGCATGACCCATGCTCAGTGAACCATTGTACAGCAAAGATTTTATCTCGTCGGGGAGTTTTAAGAGCCTGAGGTAGTTGGCTATGGTGGCCCTGTCCTTTCCAACCTTGTCGGAAAGCTCTTCCTGCGTGAGACTGTGCTCTGTCATGAGCCTGTTAAATGCCTCTGCGGCCTCAACAGGGTTGAGGTCTTCCCTCTGGATATTTTCAATGAGTGCTATTTCAAGAGAATCCTTTGAGGCTACATTCTTTATCAGCGCGGGTATTTTCTTCAGACCGGCCATTGAGGCAGCGCGCCATCTGCGCTCCCCTGCAACAAGCCTGAAAGTGCCGTCACCTGTGCGGGAGACAATAACCGGCTGCAAGACCCCCTTCTCCTTTATAGATACTGCAAGCTCTTTCAGGGGATCATCCTTGAATGTTTTCCTGGGCTGCTGCTCTCCCGGAAAGATGCGGTCTATGTCAAGATATATGACCTCATCACCCTTATCAGGTATTAAGGCCTCAAGACCTTTGCCCAACGCCGTTTTCATTCAGTATCTCCTTTGCAAGGGACAGGTAGCACTGTGCTCCCTTTGAGCGGATATCGTACAAGATAGCAGGCTTCCCGAAACTCGGGGCTTCTCCGAGGGTGACATTCCTCGGAATGACAGTATTATATACTTTATCGCCGAAATGTTTCCTCACTTCGCCGGCCACTTCCTGGGCGAGATTGTTCCTTGAATCAAACATGGTAAGGACTATCCCCTCTATATCGAGGTCAGGCTTGAAAGAACTCCTGACATGTCGAAGCGTCTTGGTCAATAGTCCCAGCCCCTCAAGCGCATAATATTCACACTGCACAGGAATTATGACGGAATCAGCGGCTATAAGTGCGTTAAGAGTAAGCAGGCCAAGGGAAGGCGGACAGTCTATAAAAATATACCTGAATTTGTCCCTGATAGATTCTATCGCATTGTGTAATATATGCTCCCTGCCGTCTTTACCGACAAGTTCCACCTCGACCCCCAAAAGGTCTATGGTCGACGGCAGAATGCTGAGATGTTCCATCGGGGTCATTTGCAAGGCTTCATCAATCTCAAATCTGCCTGCATATACATCATACAGGCTTCTCTCCAGCCCGTCCCTTGGTATCCCGAGGCCTGACGTCAAATTCCCCTGGGGGTCTGTATCAATAACCAGTATCTCCTTTTCGGCAAGGGCCAGGGAGGCCGCAAGATTGACCGCAGTCGTGGTCTTCCCAACGCCCCCTTTTTGATTGACTATGGCAATAATCTTTCCCATCGGATTTTTTCAGGACTGGATGGAATTATTATAACAGTAATTCACTGCATATTGAACGGCCCTCCATGCTTCTTCAGTCAATGTGAATAAGAGAGTGTTTGTGATATAATTTTTCAGAAAAGAGGGGTTTCGCAGGTTTTAAAAGGGATTATTGCTCAGGGTTCACCTCACGGTTGCCGGTCCCGGCATGGGGAAGGAGAGAAATGCAATGGTAGAGAATATTCACTGGCTCGGGCATGACACTTTTAAGATTGTGGGGGAGAAGGTCATCTATACGGATCCGTTCAAGATCAAAAAGAAGGACCTGGCAGATATTATCCTGATCACTCACGAGCATTTTGATCACTGCTCGCCGGAGGATATAAAAATGCTCCAGGGACCTAATACCGTGATTGTGGCGCCGCAGGACTGTGTGAGAAAACTCTCCGGAAAGGTGGAGACAATAAAGCCCGGGGACACGATCAATGTTGAAGGTATGGAAGTGCAGGGCTGTGCCTTCCTACAACACCAATAAACAGTTTCACCCGGCAAAGAACAACTGGGTTGGTTATATCTTCAAGGTGAAAGGGCAAAAGATTTATATTGCCGGAGACACTGATTATATTCCGGAGATGAAGACCTTCAAGGTTGACATTGCGCTCCTGCCGGTTTCAGGCACGTATGTAATGACCGCTGAGGAAGCGGTTCAGGCAGCTCTCGACATCAGCCCCAAAATTGCGATACCCATGCACTATGATTCAATTGTAGGCACAAAAGATGATGCCAAACGGTTTGCTGAAGGACTGAAGGGTAAGATAGAGGTTGTCATCCTGAAACAAGAATAGCATTGAATATAGATGAAATAAAAGCGAAGATAACCGGCTGCATCGGCAGGGAGATATTCTTTTACGATACAGTCGACTCAACAAATACCATCGCTTCTGAAATCGCTCCGAAGACTGCAGAAGGCGCTGTGGTTCTTGCCGATTCCCAGGGCAGAGGCAGGGGCAGGCTTGGCAGGGTATGGATTTCCCCTCCGGGCGTAAATCTATATATGAGTATTGTTCTGAGGCCTGATATCAGGCCAAGGGATGCAACCCTGATTACCATCATGTCTTCAGTTGCATGTGCAACCGCACTCAGAAGAATGACCGGACTTGATGTTGCCATAAAGTGGCCGAATGACCTGACAGTCAAAAAGAAAAAGTTGTGTGGTATTCTTACAGATCTAAAGATAGAACAGAATAAAATAATCTTTGCAGTTCTGGGGATAGGAATAAATGTGAATGCTGATATCGATAGATTCCCTGACGAGGTAAAGATCTATCGCAACCTCTCTGAAAAATGAGACAGGAATACTTTATTCAAGGGCTGAAATAGCAGCCGAAGTCCTGAATGAGATAGACCATGTGGTATAAGACCCTTAAGAAAATGGACAGGGATACTCTCCTTTCTGCGTGGAGACGGTTGTCGTCAATGCTCGGCAAAGAAGTCAGTGCAGTGACCAGCCAGGGTATATTCAGAGGTCTGGCCCGGGACATCGACAGCGAAGGTTTGCTGATAATGGAACTACCGACAGGTGAGGCAATGAGAATAAGCTCCGGAGATGTGACGTTGGTTCAATAGATGGTTATTGCCGTTGATATAGGGAACTCCTCAATACGCATCGGGTTTTTCACAGGCACCGACCTGTTTGTGCAGACCCTTGACACGTGTCCGATGCTCTCCGAAAGAGAGTATTCGTTACTTGTTAATGCGTTTATAAAAGAAAAAAATATAGACAAAACAGCGGAAGGGATTATAATATCATCTGTTGTTCCCGGCCACACAGGTGTAATAAGAGATTCCCTGGCAGGCTTGACATCCCGGGAACCTCTCTTGGTAAGTTATAACGTTAGTAACCGGACTCGTCTTTGCAATACCCGAGCCCGGCGAGCTGGGGTCTGACAGGATCGCCAACGCTGTTGCCGCTTATGAACGTTATAAAGGTCCGGTGGCGGTCGTTGATTTCGGTACCGCTACCACTATCAGCATTGTAGGCAGAGATGCAAACTATATCGGAGGCGCGATAATGCCCGGCATACGGCTAATGAGTGAATCACTTGCGAAAGGCACAGCTAAACTTCCGGCAGTCCCTTTATCAGCCGCCTGAATCAGCGCTTGGCGCTAATACGCTGCAGTGCATTCAGTCCGGGACTGCTCTATGGCACAGCCGGTGCGGTAGAGAGAATTCTTTGTGAGATAGAAAATGAGACCGGCCTTAAGTTGAAGATTGCCGTTACAGGAGGGCATGGAGGCCTCTTCTCGGGATTTCTTAAAAGGAAATACGACTTTTTTCCTAACCTGACTCTTGAGGGTCTTAAAATAATTCATATGAGGAACAAGGATGCATGAACTGAGAAAAGACATTCTTCTTGGAAGATGGGTTGCCGTGCTTTCAGATTCCCGGACCCCGTCGGATTATGAACTGCCTCCCGAGGACGATGAGAAAGAGACAAGCTGCGTCTTATGTCCGGGCAGGGAAGGTGAGACGCCCCGCGAAATAACGTCTATAAGAAAGCCCGGAACATCTGCCAATGAGCCGGCTGGTGGGTCCGGACCCTGCCGAGTTTCAGACCTGTTTTCCAGATGGAAGGAGACCTTGGTAGAAGAGGGGTCGGCATATACGACAGGATGAACAGCATCGGCGCAAACGAAATCATTGTGGAATCTCCTGAGCATAACACACGGCCGGAAGACATGGGACTTGATCAGATGATAAGGGTCATTTCCATGTACAAGACGCGTCTTGCCGATCTTGAAAGGGATTCAAGACTCAGATATATTCTTATATACAAAGACTCCGGCAAGGCTGCCGGGCAGATATTTTCTCATCCTGTATCTCATATAATGGCAACGCCTGTAATCCCGAAGGTTGTTAAGGATGAACTTGACAGCGCAAAGCAGTATTTTACTTATAAGGAAAGGTGTATATTCTGTGATATTATCAGGGAAGAACTGGGGACAGGAGAAAGGGTCATTTTTGAGACGAAAGCATTTTCTTGCCTTTTGCCCTTATGCGGCACAGTTTCCTTTTGAATCATGGATAATCCCGAAGCGCCATGCATGCTCCTTTCAGGAGATCACCGATGAGGAGATCGGAGACATGGGGATGATCGTTATGACGATACTGAAAAAATTGAGACAGGTTTTCCGTAACGCGCCTTTTAACTATTTTATTCATACAGCCCCCAACATGGTTCCGAGAAAGAACCACTGGCATACCCTCGGGGAAGACTATCACTGGCATATGGAGATCATTCCAAGGATCATAAGGACAAGCGGGTTTGAATGGGGTTCAGGATTTTATATCCTTCCCACATCGCCTGAAAACGCAGCAAAATATCTAAGGGAGGTTTGATAATGGAAATTAAGAGCATTCTTTTCCCGACAGATTTTTCAGAGGGATCGGCACAGGCTTTGAAGTATGCAGTTGACTTCGCACAGAAATACGGGGCCAAGCTTTACGTTGTTCACGTTATCTACGATGTTGCAAAGGCTTCAGGCTGGTATGTTCCGCATGTATCAATGGATGCGATCTACAAAGACATCCAGGAAGGCGCTAAAAAGGAACTCGACAACTTCGGCGTCAAGGAACTTGCAGGGATCAAGAATATAGAGCGTGTTGTCGAGACAGGTGTTCCTTATCAGGAAATAATGAACTTTGCCACTAAGAACAAGGTGGACCTTATTATCATTGGAACACACGGAAGGACCGGGATAGACAGAATTCTTTTCGGAAGCACCGCTGCTCAGGTTGTCCGGAATGCCCCATGCCCGGTGCTTACAGTGAGAATACCGAAATATTAGTAATTCAGGGTGTCCGTCATTATTTGAAAGTCTATTGCTTCTGATGATGAGGTAAAAATATCCTCTCTCTTTCCTCTCCCTTTAGGGGCCTGCAATCCGCAGGGAGGGGAAAGAGGGGTTTGCACACGCCCTTTTTTTGACCTATGAGACTTAGCACAAACGTCCTTGTAATCGGCGCCGGACCTGCAGGCGCAACAGCCGCCAGGGTCCTCTCGGAAAACGGCCTGGATGTCATTCTCCTCGAAAAGAACCTTGCCTTTGTCAAACCCTGTGGCGGAGGGCTCTCGATCAATGCCTTTGATGAATTCGGGATTCCCGGAAATCTAATACAAAAAGAAGTCAATGGTATCAGGCTTGTCTCTCCGGCAGGGGAAAGGGTCGAGATCGATCTGAGAAGCAGCCCTCTTGCCGTTGTCAATCGCGGGGAATTTGACCGGGAATTACGGAGACAGGCAGAGGCAAGCGGGGCCAGGATAGTCGAAGGTGAGTTTCTCGATGTCTCCGGTAGCGCACAATATGCCGTTGAGATGACAGACGGCAGGGAAAGACATGAGATAACTGCTGAACATATCATCGCTGCTGACGGTGTAAATTCGAGAATGAGGACTGCGCTCGGCATAAGACCCTCGCGCGCGCTTTTTACCATTTCTGAAAGAATAGCAGGCCCATCGCCGGACTATTGTGAGTTCTGGTTCGGCGCCTCTCATGCTTCACGTTCTTATTCATGGATATTTCCCGCGGCTGACGGAATATCCGTCGGGACCGGGAGTCATGATCGGAACACGATAAAGACATTCTTCGACCGTTTCAAGGAAAGAACCGGTATACGGACGGAAGGCGAGAAGAAAGTTTACAGGATCCCTGTTTGGTCAGGTGACTTGTATAATAAGAATAAGATACTGTTTGCCGGGGATTCAGCCGGACAGGTGTTGCCGCTTACTTATGAGGGTATCTATTACGCCATGAGGGCAGGAGATTTTGCAGCAAGAGCTATAATAGAAAATAGGGTAGACAACTATAAGAAAATGTGGAGATCAGGGTTTCAAAAGAGATTTATGCTCATGAATGCATTGAGAGATCATTTTCTGAAAGATGATGCCTCTGCGGAAAGGCTGGTTGCCCTGCACAGGAGGCCTGAGATTCAGGAGGCGTCACTTAAGCTCTGGATTATGAAGGACAACAGCAAGACAGGCCTTGCGAGTTATGTCAGGCTCCTCGGGAAATTGTTGCGTTGAACCTGAGACGGTTTTTTGTCTTTTCTTCTATCTTTCACGCCCTTTTGCTTTCCATACTGGTTTTGATGCCTGTGCCGTCCGGAAAAGGCACAGACCGTGAAGAAGGTCTGTCCGCGAGACTCGTCTCGCCGGAAGAGATCGAAAGCCGACCGACGCGAAGAGCTCCTTCCGGCCGGCTCAGGCGACCTCATGTTCCTCCCATGCCTTCAGTTCCTCGGCCATCTTTGCCCCCGGCGCCGCTTCGCCTCCCGTCAGAGAAAGCTTCTGCTCCTCCTCCGGTAATTACTCCTGTTGCTCCAAAACCCGCTGCTCCCATTGCTCAGCCATTGCACGAGAACAGAGAGAAGACCTCCAAAGGCAGTGAACAACCGTCTCAATATGAGGCAACGAACGCGCATAATGAAAGAAGCAAGACAGTTCCTGCACCTGCTCCGGTTCTCCCACCGCAGGCAAAGGCTGACAATGAAAGAACAGTCAAAGAAGGGCAGACTGCCTCACCGGCTCAAAGGAAGATGAAGGAATCCACGGAAAGTCTTCCAAAACCTGTTCAGCGCGCGCCTTCATTGAAAGAAAAACTCTTTGATAAAGGTGTAATAAGCGATCTTGCAAAAAGGGACATCGAGAAAAATGACCGGGAAAATAAGAGCCGTATTCCTCTCCGGGACACAAATAAGGAGCATGCCTACAATTTCGGGGAACCTCTCAGGAATCGCAATGAGAAAAAATTCGATACCGACAAAAACCTGGCCTTTGATGAAAAAGAGCTGAAATTCATGCTCTATAATATGAAGTTAAAGGACCGTTTGGAACACATATGGATTTATCCGCCTTCTGCTGCTGCCCGTGGAATTTCAGGAGACCTCATCATCCGCTTTACAATAATGAAAAACGGCAGACTCGGAGCTGTTGATCTGGTTAGGACGTCCGGCCATAAAGACCTTGATGACGCTGCCATCAGGGCGCTGAGAGACGGCTCTCCTTACTGGCCTTTGCCTGAATCGTGGGGCATGGATTCATACACTATCGAGGGACATTTTATATATACTATTATATATAATCTATGAAACCGAGACTGTATTTGAAAGTCGGCGATCTCGTCAGACATCTGCGCTACAATTCGTGGGGCATCGGCAGAGTCATTGAGGAGAAACACTCAACTCTGCCGGGAGGAATATGCCTTGTCCGCGTTTTATTTGACGATGGCGTTGAAAGATCATTCTTGAACGACCTCAACAACGAATGCTGCTGCTACTATGCAGGACTGAGGCTGGGGTAAATTTAAGAAAAAGGTTAGGTTTTCATTGTAACACTTCATTATTAAAGAATTTTCTTGACAAAAATCTCATTGGATGCTTTAATCACTACATGGGACCTTTTACGTGCCTTATCGAAAGGGAGAAACCGAGCATACTTGTTGTTGATGATCTGCCGTCAAACCTTGAGCTGATGGAGGCTGTTTTTATGAAAGAGGGCTTCAAGGTTTATACGGCCCTTGGCGCCTCTGATGCAATTGAAAAATTTCAATCCTGCCCGGTCGATCTGGCAGTCCTTGACGTCATGATGCCCGGGATTGACGGATTTGAGCTCTGTTGCAGACTCAAGGACATTTCCGGAAAACGTTTCTTTCCTGTCATACTCCTGACAGCCCTCTCAGATAAGAAGAGTAAACTTAAAGGAATAGAATCAGGAGCAGATGACTTTATCAGCAAGCCTTTTGACACTACAGAGCTGCTGATGAAGATAAAATCCCTGCTGAAGGTGAAGTCGCTGAATGAGGACCTCGACCATTCCGAAAACATCATCATGACCCTTGCCGTTGCGATGGAGGCGAGAGACCCATACACCAAAGGACATTCCTCGAGGGTGAGCAAGCTTGCTTCCGATTTTGTTCTATATCTCGGCCTGTCCGACAAGGACCACAAGGAGATGAATAAAGCCGGAATACTGCACGACATCGGGAAAATATGTCTGAGTGAATCATTGCTACGCAAACCTGGACCTTTGACGAAGGAAGAGGTTGAGATGATAAAGACACATACCATCCTCGGCGAGGAATTGTGCAGGCCTTTGGTTTCGATGAGGAAGATATTGCCCGCTATTCGACATCACCATGAGCGTTGGGACGGCATGGGTTTTCCTGACGGTCTTGCGGGAGAAGACATTCCGCTAATGGCAAGAATACTCTCAATTGTCGATTCCTTTGATGCTATGGTATCCGTTCGTCCGTACCGTGACCGGAGGTCAGTAAGGACTACCATAGATACGATGACATCAGAACAACACAGTGGTCAATGGGACTCTGAACTGCTCAGTTATTTTTTGGATATGATAGGCTCCTTAGTGACCAAGGGTTACAAGGTAGATGCTTAGGACTGCTATTGCCGGCGGCAACATAGGAGCAAGCGCTCTTATTTCGTTGCTTCGGGGAGACGCCAATACTGATCTCATCGGGATTTATGAGAGAAATCCCGACTCCCCCGGTGCGATCCTCGCAAGGAAATGGAACCTTCCGGTCTTCTCCGACGTTCAGTCGCTTTGCAGCGCCGGACCGGAAATGGTCGTCAATGTAACGGGGGATACTAAGCTCAGCACGGAAATCCGCTCAGTCTCATCAAACAAGATCGAGGTAATCGAGGGGACCGGCGCGAGGCTCATATGGGAAATAATCGAAAAGCAGAAAAGGGCAAAGATTGAAGCCTTTAAGACTGTCGAAGATCAAAAAACCCTCTTTGGCGTTATAGCGAAACTCGGAGAGGATGAAGGGCTCTCAAATTTTCTCGGCTATATACTCGACAAAACCCTTGAGATGACAGATTCGCCTGCCGGCAGTATTGTCGTCAAAGAATACGGCAAGATGAGACTGGCTGCTCACAAAGGTTTGAGCAAACGATTTACGGAAAACAAGATTTGGGAGATATTACCGGGCGGACTTGCCGATGATATTATCCGCAACAAAAAGACCGTGGTCGTCCAGGATACCCTCAAGGTAGACTATACAAGAAACAACCCGGCCCTGATCAGCGAAAAGATACGGTCCCTGCTTGCCTGTCCGGTTCTGCTGAGAGACAAGGTTGCGGGGATTTTGTATGTGGACGACTTTAAGCCACGCCAGTTTTCGGACAGGCAGCAGGCGTCTTTAAACCTGATAACCGGCATTATTTCTTTATACATAGACAGGCTGAACTTAATTCAAAAGGCTGCAAAACTCAACCTGAAGTCTTTTCATATGATGGAAGGCTCAAACGATGCCGTCCTGATAACGGACCCCGCCGGAGTCATCGCCTCCTTCAATGAGAAGGCATTAGAGATGCTCGGCTATTCAAAGCAGTATCTCCAGGGCAAGCCTATTCAATTACTGCTGAAAGATGACCAGTGGAAGAGTATTTACGATGAACTGTCTGTCAACTCGTCCTTAAAGGGATATGAAACAACTCTGATAGGATCAGGCGGCAGGGAAATTGATATGCATCTGAATGCTGTTTTGTTGAAGAATTCCGAAGGAATACCCTCTGAGCTGATTTTTCTCTTCAAAGACCTGAAAGACGAGACGAACTTGAGAAATATCGTGGCCGAAAAAACAAAAGAGATTGAGGACCTCAGAGAGAATTTTGAGAAGAAAGTCGCGCGAGAGGACCGGCCAGCTCGAAAGAATAAACAGGGAACTGGAGTATGCAAACCAGCTCAAGGGCAGGTTTATCGCCAATATGAGCCATGAACTGAGGACGCCCCTGAATTCGATACTCGGCTTTTCCGATGTCCTTCTGGACCTGACGTTCGGCAATCTCACAGAACACCAGGAGCGGTATATAAAGAATATCCACACTTCAGGCAAGCACCTTCTTGAACTCATCAACAATGTGCTCGATATTGCAAAAATAGAGGCCGGCAAGTATGAGATGGTTTACGAGACATTTACCGTGGACGATGTAATCGGTGAAGTAATCAATGTTATGAAATCGTTGGCCGAAAACAAATTTATAGAGATATATGTCTCCATAGGAGAAGGCATAGGTGTCATGACAGCGGACCGCATAAAGCTGAAACAGATTCTCTACAACCTCCTTTCCAATGCCATAAAATTCACGCCCGAAGGTGGCACGGTGAGAGTGGATGTTTCAAGTGAAGACAATCTGCACTCGCGTTGTCCGGCAATGGAAGCGGGCTGAAGTTGCTGAAATTCTCTGTGCAGGACACCGGCATAGGCATCGGACCTGAAGACAAGGAAAAGATATTTGACGAGTTTGAACAGGCAACATCAACCTTATCAAAAAAATACGGGGGTGTGGGTCTCGGTCTTGCATTGTCGAAGAAACTCGTTGAACTTCACGGAGGGAGTATAACTCTTACCAGTAATCTCGGTGAGGGGAGCACATTTTCCTTTACAATCCCGGACGCATCCCCGACCAACGGAACTCATGAAGTAGAAGACACCGAAGCCATAAGCCTGAATTTCCCATGGATGAAAGATGAGGCGCCCCTCATTCTTGTTGTTGAAGACGATCTTTCGACCGCCGAGTTGCTGACCCTTCATCTTACCCAGGCAGGATATAAGGTGGCCCATGCCTTTAACGGCGAAGAGGCCCTTGTAAAGGCAAGATCTCTGCAACCGTTTGCCGTTACTTTGGACGTGCTGCTTCCCAAGAAAGACGGGTGGGAGGTGCTGCAGGAGCTTAAGAGCGACCCGACAACCTCAAAGATCCCGGTAATCATACATTCCATAGTTGACAATAAAGAGCTCGCATTTGCATTAGGCGCTACAGACTATCTGCTGAAGCCGCTTGACCGTGAGGCCCTGATATCAAAGCTTGAAGAAATAACTATTGCCAGGGGCAAAAGGGCGTTGCCCATCTCTGTCCTGATAATAGAATCCGAAGACCAGGTGACCAATGCCCTGAAGGAGAGCCTTGAACCCCAGGGATTTCTCATGTACACTGCCGCTACCGGGAAAAGGGGAGTAGAACTTGCTTCTGCCCTGAGGCCGGCGGTTATCCTTCTTGATTTCTCACTGCCGGACATGCTCGGATATGACGCAATCAAAGAAATTAAGGAGAACCCATCTACAAAAGACATACCCGTCTTTATACTGACTGAAAGGGATATCTCCGTCTCAGACAGATTATCTCTTGTAGGGAAGATCGAGAGAATCGTACAGAAATATGCCTTTGATACCAAGGAACTGGTCGGCCACATCAAAGAACTGGAGATCCTGTATCCGAAAAGGGCCGGACTGATAGATGAGCTTACAGGGGCGTTCAGTCACAGATACTTCCAGATACGGCTGGCCCAGGAAGTAGAGCGTGCAACAAGGTACAAGCTCCCTCTCAATCTTCTCCTGCTCGATCTGGATGATTTTAATCAGTATGCGAAGAAGCATGGGGAATATTACGGGAACATGACTCTGAAAAAAGTCGCCGACTTGATCCGCAAAAACATACGCGGATCCGATATTGTTGTGCGCTACGGCGGAGATTCTTTTGCGATCCTGCTGCCGAACACCGTGATTGCTGCAGCTTTGTCAATGAGCAACAGGTTTAATGCAATCATCAAAAACTATCCGTTCGTCTATGAGAATTCACAGCCCAGAGGTCATATCACCGCCAGTATAGGCCTTACCTTCCTTGATGGTCAGACTACAGAGGAATTTATTCTATGCGCTGAAAAGGCCCTGGCCCGCGCCTTTGGTAAGGGAGGCGACAGGGTGGAGGTCTACTCAAGGGAAGAGAATGAAAAAGAAGAGGTCGAGCAGTACTGATTCTTTTTATGAAGTCTATGAAAGTCCTGTCGGCGCCCTCTATTTGATATTTGCCGGTAAAGACCTGTGCGGTATCGAATTCGTAAAGCCTGTTGACCTTCCGCTCAAGAAATCCTCATCCTCTCTGCTTCATAAGGAACTGAAAGAATTCTTTAAACATGGCAAGGATGCCTTTGACCAGGCAATAGCTCTTACAAAAGGCACTGAATTCGATCATCTCGTCTGGATGGCTTTGAAAGAGATCCCTTTTGGGGAGACAAGGACTTATAAATGGCTGGCTGAAAAGATCGGCAGGCCGAATGCATTCAGGGCAGTCGGTCAGTCCCTGGGCAGAAACCCCATTCCCATCGTCCTTCCCTGCCACCGCATCATAGAATCAGACGGTTCTCTCGGTGGCTTTTCAGCCGGGACCGACGTCAAGAGAAGACTGCTTGAAATCGAATATTATATAAAGCAGACAAAAGCGTAGTCAGATGCAATCGCATTTGGCGATCCATTTGGATGCTATGCAAAGGTAAATCCGGGAGTCAGATACAATGGAAAATATTATTGTTTTCATTACCGCCCCTAAAGAGGAAGAGGCTGCAAAAATCTCCAGGGCTTTGGTGGAAGCAGGACTTGCAGGTTGTGTAAATATCATTGGAAACATCCGCTCTATCTATAGGTGGGAGGGCAAAATCGAGGACGAAGCCGAAGTCCTCATGATCGCAAAGACCCAAAGGCATCTCTTTGATCCTCTATCGAAAAAAGTCAAGGAACTCCACAGCTATACGGTCCCTGAAATTATTGCAATGCCGATTGTTGAAGGCTCCGAGTGATTACCTGAAATGGCTGAAGGATGTGACCGGATGAAAGCCGGGTTTTATCAATTTAATCCAGTCGTTCGGTGAAAAAGGAAAGAACCTTCAGAAGGTCTTGTCCGCTTTGCATAATACAGACGCCGACCTCATTGTGCTGCCCGAATTCTTTGCAACAGGATACCAGTTTGCTTCCATGGAAGAAGTCGCGGAACTCTCTGAGGAGATACCGGGCGGAGAAACAGTTAAGGTCCTCTCGGACCTGTCCCGGCAAAAGAACCTTTATATCGTGGCCGGTCTCCCTGAAAGAGACGGTGAACGGTTTTACAATAGTGCGGCACTCACAGGGCCTGGCGGCTTCATCGGGACATACCGGAAAACGCATCTCTATTTTGAAGAAAAACTCTATTTCAGCCCCGGTGATACAGGATTCAAGGTCTGGGAGACAGACATTGGACGCATCGGAATTATGATCTGCTTCGACTGGTTTTTCCCGGAGTCGATGAGGACCCTCGCACTTATGGGCGCAGAGGTTGTTGCGCATCCTGCCAACCTGGTCTTGCCGTGGTGCCCGCAGGCGATGCCGATCAGGAGCCTTGAAAACGGGGCATTTGCAGTAACTGCAAACAGAACAGGCGTGGAAACCAGAAAAGAAGGCCGGTCTCTGCGCTTTATCGGACAGAGTCAGATCACTTCGCCGGATGGCAGAGTCCTTGCGCGGGCTTCGGAAGATGAAGAAGGAGTACACGTTGTCGATATCGACCCTGCGATTGCCGGAAATAAATCACTCAACCCCCTGAACGATCTCTTTGAAGACAGAAGACCTGAGATGTATAAATACAAAGGATGAATTATGAAGGATGAGGAGGGATGAAATTCTAAAGGGATTAATCCTCTTCTTCAGCAAAGGTACAGAATACAGAATACAACAGGCACAGGCATAGATGAAAGATGAACGACCAACAAAGATATGGCCTGCCGACATTCATGAAGCAAAAAAGATTCAAACTGTCCTTAGAGACAAAGTAAAAATCATCCCCCTAAGAAAGAAACCTCAATTTATTGCCGGAGTTGACGCCGCATTCACTGATGACAAGGTCATCGGGGTTGCCTGTCTCTTCAGGTATGATGATTTGACCCCTCTGGAAGATTCGCATTCCATACTCAATGCCACCTTCCCTTACATCTCCGGCTTTCTCTCATTCAGGGAAGGGCCTGCGATTATCGCGGCTCTGAAGAAACTGAAGGTGACCCCAGACCTGATCTTGTTTGACGGTCAGGGGATAGCGCATCCGAAAAGCATGGGGATCGCATCCCACGTCGGTGTAATCCTTGATATTCCCACGATAGGATGCGCCAAATCAAGACTGATTGGAGAATATGATGAACCGGGCATGAACAAAGGTAATTGGTCTCAACTGAAATATCAAGGCAGGATTGTCGGCGCGGTTCTGAGGACCAGAGATAATGTAAATTCTGTCTTTGTTTCACCCGGGCACAGAGTAAATCTGGCAAGATTCTATCGAAATAGTTCTTAAGTGCACAGGAAAGTATAGACTGTCCGAACCCATAAGGAGAGCGGACCAATATCGAAGGAATTAAAGAGACGGCTGGCTGGTGATAGCGACTGTAGTGTAGGCTTCGCCTGCGAAACATCAACAGGTAAGGTGCAAGGCTGCAACGACTATTTTTTCTTTCTGTAATTCATTGAAGAGCTCGACGGCCTTCCCCGTCTTCTCCGCATAAACCACAATCTCCTTCGATTCGAGAAAGGAAATGATTTCCTTACGAACTCTCATCACCCCGAATGAACCTTTCCCTATTATCACCACCTCCGGGTTCGCCTCGATTACGCCGGCGAGATCCTCGATGTGCAGATTATGCCCTTCTTTCCTCCACCAGGAATCATCGACCCTTCCGGGATAGATAATTACGTCGGAAGTATACTTCTTGCCGTCAATTGTTATATTGCCGAAGGAGTAATGTTCGATCTTCATTTCCCTTAGGACCCCCCAAGTATGATATTATAGATAATTGTACCAGATCGGGAGTGCATAGGGTTCTGGTGTCCCTCCTGGACTTCAAATCCAGTGTTGCCTGTTACAAACGGGCAGGGTGGGTTCGATTCCCACACGCTCCCGCCAAACTTTTCTTTAATATCAAATAGTTGCTCTTTTAAAGTGCCTCAAAAGAGCGTCAGTAAACCGTCAGTAGCTTCCTGAATCAGATTCAATTGTTGAGAATGATAGTTGATGCCTTATGTAATCAAGCCCAAAAACCTATGAGCCCTATAGGGACCCTGCCACAGGGTAATCTATCCCCTCCCCCAAATCTTCCCTCAAACTATGTCAAAATAAATTGATTAATTAAAAAAGGAGACATCAAGATGAAATATTTGATTGTTTATGCACATCCCGACCCCAAGAGTTTCAACCACGCCATTTTGGAAACAATATCAGATGAACTAAAAAAGAAGAAAAAGGAATTTAAAGTAAGAGACCTGTATAAGATTGGTTTTAACCCCGTTCTTTCAGTAAAAGATTTGTCAGCCATTCAGGATGGTGCTATTCCCAAAGACATAAAGAAGGAACAGAATTACATTAGCAAAGCAGATACACTTATTTTCATATCTCCGATTTGGTGGTCAGCCATGCCAGCCATTTTAAAGGGCTATATTGACAGAGTGTTTTCCTTGAAATTTGCCTATGATATTACAGCAGACGGTGAGGTTAAAGGATTATTAAAAGGCAAGAAAGTTTTCATAGTAAGTACGACAGGTGCATCTAAAGAAGATTATGAGAAGATGGGAGCTTTCAAGATGATGAACATGTCAATGGACATGGCTATATTTCAATTTAGTGGCATGAAAGTTATGGGTCATAAATATTTTTCTTCCGTTCCATATATATCACAGCAGGACAGAAGGAAGATGCTAAAGGAATTGAGGTTGTTGGTAAAGGAGAAGTTATTATAGGCACGAAAACAAAAACACACCCGTTGAATCTCAACAATCTATCTTGATCGGGCAAAGTTCGGCTGTAATGCTTATAGTAACAGTGTTGTGCAGTAATCTACTGCTACTTCCCACCAGTAGCAAACCTTACCCCCATGTCAAAGGCTTTTTGGCAATCAATCGGGAATACTTCTTCACGCCTCCTTGCTTTCTTCACAGGGTCAATGAGAGCATTAACAGGGTCAGGTCTACACATTTCACAAACAAAGAGTTTTTCGTATTCATTCAGCCATTTTTCTCAGTGCGCGACTATCCGTCAAGGCTGATTCAAACCGCCGGCTCGCCTGCGATACGGCAGATTTCCTATGGCAAACCGCTCCCCGATCTCCCCAAGCTGAAGGGAAAACAGTAGCCGTCCTTACTTTGACTTCAAAAGATGTCAGAGCAATGAACAACAAAGAAATTCTGCATGTTCGGGAGGTAGATCGTCGGGCTGCATAATGTAGATTTCAGTTTCTTAACTGATCTTTTCGAACACGTCATTTTTTTCTAATTCAATAAAAAAGCTTGCTTTTATTCCCACAGCCGTTGATGACTTTAGTCGATATTTGATATACAATAAATCATAACTGAAGTGAATGGAGGTGTTTTGTATGTCCGTAAGCACGCCAAAGAATATTAATCCGGAAGATTATATCCTTTCAGTACTGTCACCTGAGGACAGGCTTGATGCAGCTTTCAGGGTCGCTGGTGAAGCGTTTAAGAAGACGAAACTGACAGTGAAAGATATTGATAATGCTGCCAAGGCTGTGAGGAGAAAAGCTTACGGAAAAAAGAAATAGAGTTGTCATCGACACTAGTGTCCTCATCTCGGCTTTCGCTTTCGACGGTCTTTCGGAAAAAGTAGTCAAGAAAGCGTTCAAGGATACAGATATCTATGTATCGCCCCTTCTCCTCGAAGAATACCGCGACACTCCTTTAAAGCTTGCGGAGCAAGGAAAAATAAACCATCAACAGCTGAAGGTTCTCATTGCCGGCATTGCTGCCTTTGTTGTGAACGCAAAGATCGTCTACCCTAAAGAAAAAGTGTCAATATGCAGAGATCCTAATGATGACATGCTGCTTGAATGCTGTATTACTGCAAAAGCAAGGGTTCTGATAACCGGCGACAAGGATCTGCTCGAAACCAAGAACCTGCCCTTTGATCTGAAGATTGTCACGCCTCGGGAATTCATGGAAAAATTCTGAAGAAAAACTTTCAAATGGTTCGATTCCCACACGCTCCCGCCAAACTTTATCGTTGAATCAATCAGTTATGGTTTTTATTCTGCATAATCACCATCTCTGGACTATCCTCAGCTTTGTACGGACGCCTGTATCAGAGTGTTTATTTTAGAACGATGTAAGCAGATAACACCCATTGCCGTCATTAAAACCTCACAAGCTTCTGTTAGATAGCAACAGTTTATGTAGAAAGCCTCTACATATACCCCACTTGTTATATCTGTGCATTGCTGTAGTGCTTTAGGTTTTTTCCAAGAAATCTGAACAGTTCAATCAGTATTAGTCTATAAAGAGAGGATCATTAGATCATCGCAGGCAGAATGCCATATGGCTCAGGCATTCTGCTTCACGCCATATTACTAACCGTTCTTAATTCTCAAATAGAATCAGAGACTTCTATTCGGCATCAATATTGCAAGGTTTTGTTCCGAGTGGCCTTTAATCCTCAAAAGCAGAAAGGAGTGATCAGTATGATTGTAAGGTGAACGGTTTGTTCGGGCAAATTTCTATCAGAAAATTAAGGAGGAGAGGATACTATAATGAAAAGGATGACAATACTACTTAATTTCCTTATTTCAATTTCATTGCTTTGTATTGTTCCCACTGTTTCTGGTGAAGAATACAGCGCCATGAAGGGTATTAAATCAGCCAAGGCAATTTTTGACGAAAGGGAAAACAACCCGAAAAGTGCAGCATTGCATTTAAAAGTAATACACCAAACGTATAAGGAATTGGCTGCAATGAAGAAAAGCCCGGCCTTTGTGATTGTATTCATTGGTCCATCAGTGAAGTTGATCTCTAAAGACAGGAAAGGGTTTTCTTCTGAAGATCAGAAATCTCTTGCTGAAATTGCCAATACAATTTCGGCAATGTCAAAGGATGGAATAAAGTTGGAAATCTGCCTCATAGCTGCGAAAGTTGCTAATGTAGACCCTGCGTCAGTCTTGCCGGAGATCAAAAGAGTGGGAAATGGATGGATATCTGAAATCGGGTATCAGGCCCAGGGGTACTCATTGGTTCCTGTATACTAAGCGGCATTTTGTTATTTGATTCGCGGAAAAAACATATTATCTGAGCAATCGTCGGAGTTGAACAAGGTGCGCAGGTTATTCTTTCCCCATTGAGCTGTCTTCGTTTCATACAGTCATTCTGAGTGTGGTTCCTGCTACTCAACTCCGACGTGACATGTTTCTTTTGATAGTCTTCAAGCATTTGGATTTCCTGAGGTTGTTTGTTCGTCTGTGTCACTGAGAAACCCCCGGTGTTTCTCGCATGGCGAAAGATGCGCTGCGGTTCATAGAGGCTTGGAGGAAAACATTCTTTATGTACTGCCTGCCCATGATATACTGAACGAGATGACCAATTACCTCTGCGGGTAGAAATATGACGGATGATCGAGATAAGACCGACGAAATCTTAGGTGTGGTCAGATGTGCCCGTTGCGGACATCGACTCGAAGGGGAGATCGAATGCCCATTTTGTTCTCTTTTCCAGGAATCAACAAGAAGTTATGCCCTACCGAAATGGATTTTTATTACAGCATGCTTTCTCACTTCCCCGCTTAGCATTTATTTTATCTTTAAAAACAAGCGATTAAATACCTTTGAAAAAGTCTTGACGTTGTCGGGCTGTCTATTCTGGTTCGCTCTTTACTTTGTCCTATAGATGGCTTGTCCGCCCAGTTCCCGGCTTTTCTTTGACCTCTTGCATCGGGGTTATTTTCTGGTATCCTTAGATCGAGAGTTTAATCTTCTGAAACTCTATATAGCATTTACGGGAGAAAGGAGGATACATCATGTTGGCACAATTCAGCATAGTGCCTATTGGCGTCGGCAGCAGCCTCGGTGATCAACTTGCAGAGGTACTAAAGATTGTCGACGCAAGCGGCTTACCATACAAAATCAATCCTATGGGAACTGTGGTAGAGGGTGAGTGGGATGAGGTAATGGGTCTCGTCAAAAAGTGCCATGCCGTTACACTGAAGACCGGAGAGAGGACTGTAACAACTATATCCATCGACGATCGAAAAGGCAGGACGAACCGGATTGATGAAAAGGTAAAGTCCATTGAACAACGCATCGGAAAGACACTAAAGAAATAGGGATATCCATAATTAAGAGCAAGATTGCAGTGGCCACATCCACACATAAAAAAGGGCGAGATATTAACCTCGCCCTCAGTGATGATGATTTGTGAAACTCCGTTAACTTTCCGCTTTTCTCTGTCTCCTCAGATAATAAATGGAGCCAAGTCCTGCAAGCACTCCAAATATAATTATTCCCCATTCGGTTATGGTAGGTACTGCCTGTAATCGATTTCTGCTTGCTATCCAGTCACCACCAATGGAAGTTGGAGGCTCTGTGCCGATTTGGTACTGACCACTAAAAGAGCCGGCAGCAGAATTTTGTGCCGGCACATTTCCATCTATCGAAGAAATATGGATAGGCCCGTAATCCGGCGGAGAAACGCATGTAAAAAAAGTTGGAGGGGTTAGAGAAGTAAGTGTGCAATTTAGGGGGATAGCAACAGGCGCCGGACAGCCACTGCCCTGAAAAAAAGTATTCGCTGTACCTGTAAGTGAGGTTCCGCTTTGAACTACTTCGGCAGTGCCGCTATAAGTGCATCCCATTACAGAAGAAGTAGAATTGAATGCCCAAGTACCGGTAAGATCAGCTAAAGCAACGCCCGGAACTATGAAAAAAACAATGAAGAGAGCAGTGAAAAATCCTTTCTTATAATATCTTCCAGATATCCTCATATTTTCCTCCTTTTCAAAATATTTTTTTGAATATCCTTACTTTCTAAGCTGAAGACATGTTATCAAATTTGATGTGAGCCGTCAATTAAAAGAAATACAGCTGTGGCGGCCCTAATCCTAAATTGTTTCTTGTATCGTCTCTCTCAGATTGATAAATGTTTTCTCTTCTTATAGACTTTTATTGTCTTCAATTTCTTGTCAAGAGGAACAGCTTTCAGGGGGATGCCATGAGTTTGTCAGGTAAGGTCGCAGTGATAACAGGAGGCGGTCAGGGGATAGGGAAGGCAATCGCAAAAGCTTTAAAGGTCCCTCAGCCAGTTTCTATGAAAGTTGCCACCTCCTACGCAGCGGCATAAGGCTTTATTCTGTTAAGAGTTTCAGCCATTTCGTCCTTTGCAACAGCCAGATCGTAGTCAATCTGCAACCGTTCCCAAAACCCGTCACTCAGACCGAAAAAACGAGACAGCCGGAGACCGGTGTCCGTAGTGATAGCACGCTTGCCGGCTATAATTTCTCCTATCCTTCTTTGGGATACGCCTATTTCTTTTGCAAGCCGGTATTGCGTCAGCCCCATAGGCTTTAAAAACTCTTCGTTCAGAATTTCGCCCGGAGCAGGATATGGCACTTGTCTTTTTCTCATACGATAGCCTCCTTAGTGATAATCTACAATCTCGACATCAAAGGCGTTCCCAGCTTCAAACCTGAAGCAGATACGCCACTGGTCGTTGATACGAACGCTCCATTGTCCTTGCCGTTTGCCCTTGAGGGCCTCAAACCTGTTGCCCGGCGGCACTCTCAGGTCTTCCATCTTCCCGGCAACATTCAATAGCGCAAGTTTCCGCATAGCTGCGGACTGAATACCGATAAACCGCACTACGCGTTTGCCGTTAAACATAGCTTCAGTGTCACGGCACTTGAACGACTTAATCATAATTAATAGTATCCCATAGCGTTACTATTGTCAAGCGTTATCAGGAGACGATCTATTGTCATTCGGTCACAATGATATTTCTACTACACAAAGATACGCCCACCATTGTCCGGAATCTCTAAAAAATAGTGTGGAAATTCTTGCGAATTACTAAAGATTGCTACAATCGGCAAATCCGAACAAAATGAAGCCAAAGCAAGGGTTGTGTAACATGTCGATGTTTAAAGAGAAAAATATGGTACCCCCTGCAGGAATTGAACCTGCGACACCAGGTTTAGGAAACCTGTGCTCTATCCTACTGAGCTAAGGGGGCACACGGTTAATAACATGTTATTATACCTTAAACCGCAATAAAAACGAGACCCCCAATATCATCTCTTCGCTGGGAAACTACAGTTCTTAAAGCTGGCAGAAATAATTGCAATCCATTCGGATGAGGCAAAGCTTCAAAGCGAACTTTTTAAATCAAAAATTAAGCAGAGTTTTTTCTTAAATAGAACTTTCTGTCTTCTTCATCAAATTTTTCTATAGCGTATCTCAGCATGGTTCGCGGCATGATCCGACAATGCTTCTTGAGAAAATCCTCCTCTGCGTTCCGGTCCCGCTTTCCTACTTCTCTGAGCATCCATCCCACGGCCTTATGTATCAGGTCGTGCTTGTCCCGGAGAAGGAGTTTCGCTATCCGGAAGGTGTCTTCAAACTGATTATTTTTGATGAACGTAAAAGTGGACATGACCGCTATTCTTTTTTGCCAGAGGCCCTCAGACCTTGCCAGGTCGTAAAGGATTGACCTGTCCCTCGTCAGAAGATAATCGCCCATGATATTCGGGGCGGAGAGGTCTACCAAATCCCAATTATTGATGTGCGTCATATGGTTGACATAGAAATCAAAGATCCCTTTCCTGGCTGAACTGTCAGCTTTTTTATATTTCAGGACCAGGATAAAGAGGGCAACAAGCCTGTGTTCATGAGTCTTTCCTGAAAGTAGGCCCTTCAGGTCTTTAAGAGGCAAATCCGAATACATTCTTGCAATCTTGCGCTGCTCAGGGACTACGATGCCGAGAAATATGTCTCCCTCGCCATACTCACCTTTCCCGGTCTTAAAAAACCGTGAGAGTATTTTGGCTTTTTCAGGGTTTGCTTTCTTCTGTAGGTCATCTTTAATCTCTTCTAAAGGTGTATCCATTGTCAAAAAATCCCTCGCTTCAGGATAACAATTTTGATCCATTGCTGCAAAGACATTTGATTTGAGTCTGGACAAATTTCCCGGCAAACGATCCCACTGCTGATACCGGCGAAAGATCGAAAACCATAATTCGGGATTAAAAGGCGGGGAATTCTTCCCGGGAGTCGTAGCTGTCAGTTTACGGCAGGCATTGCAAAATAGAACGTCGAACCTTTGCCGGGTTCCGATTCAACCCAGATTTCCCCTCCGTGCCTCTCTACAATTTTCTTGCATATTGCGAGACCAATGCCTGTGCCTCTATACTGATCCATTGAATGAAGACGCCGGAAAACATCAAATATCTTCTCAAAGTGTTGAGCCTCAATTCCGATCCCGTTGTCCCTGACTGAAAATACCCACTTATCCCCCTTTTTTTCAGTGGAAATATGTATCTCAGGCTTATCTTTCCCTTGGTATTTAATTGCATTTCCAATGAGGTTCTGGAACAATCTGGCGATCTGTGAAGCATCGGCAATGAGAGATGGCAAAAGATCATAAGTCAGGTTTGTGCCGCTCTCTTCAATCGCCGCCCGCAGATTAGAAACTGCTTCCTCCAGGGCTACCGAGAAATTTGTGAGTTCGAATGTCCTGCCTTTTGTCTCTACCTGTGAATATGCCAGAAGGTCTTTAATAAGCATCTTCATCCTCCCCATTCCATCTACCATGAAATCAATAAGCTCATCAGCGTTATTATCGAATTTGCCTCTATAACGCTTCTCAAACAGCTTCAGAAACATTGCCACCCCGTTTAAGGGTTCCTGCAAATCATGGGAAGCGGCATAAGCGAATTGCTGCAGGTCAGAGTTGGATCGCGACAACTCATGAGTTATTTTTTCCAATTCAGCTGTGCGCTGGGTCACCATATCTTCAAGGCGCTCACGATATCTTGTTAATTCTTCTTCCGTCTTCTTACGATCTGTGATATCGAACATGGTTGACCGGCTCATTATGAAGTTGCCGTCTTCGTCCTCTATTGCAGAGGCGCTTAGTACTACAGGCAGAAGCGAGCCGTCTTTACGGACCAGTTCGAACTCGATATCCTTTATCCAACCCCGGGACTTGAAAATCGGGAAGGTCTCCTTAAAAGTTTTTAGACTGCCGGGTGTGATTATATCGGAGAACTTCATTTTCCCGACTATCTCATCCCGCGTGTATCCTAACCAACGAAGTTCGGTATCATTTATTCTGACGAAAATGCCGTCTTTATCAAGAGAATGGTAGCCGCAGGGCGCATTGTTATAGAGGTCCTCAATCCTTTCATATGATTTGCGGAGGGCTTCTTTTGCCGACTTGCTTTCAGTGATATCTCTGTTATTTATGCGTCTTCCCAAGAATCTGTCCTGCATATAGAGGGGGGCACATGTGTGCGACAGCCATTTTATTTGGCCGTTCTTTGAAATAATCCTGAATTCAATATCCTCGTGATGTTCATCCTGAAAATCTTGGACATGCTCTTTATACATATCTCTGTCTTCGGGGTGAATAACATCCATCAGAAGTTCCGGGTTGTCTGCAAATTCATCCGGACTATAGCCGGTGATTGTCTTGCACGCCGGAGAAATATACACGATTTCTCCGCTTTCGGAAAGCCAATATTCCCAATCGTTGGTCGATTCGGAGACCGTCCTGAATTTCCATTCGCTTTCAACAAGCTTTTTTTCCTGTTTCTGCCTGGATATCGAAAAAACAACAAGTCCGAGACACCCTGCCAGCCAGAATAGCCCATAAGTAATGACGGATGAAATCCGTGTTTGTATTGCCAACTCATAGTATGGCTTCAGAGGAACTGCTATACTGATAGCCCCCCGGACATCTCCTTCCTCATACCCCTGATGGCCATGGCATTTCAGGCAACTGTTTTCTGTGATAAACGGCCTCATCAGACGTAAATATGGTTCTCCGTTAATAGATGTTATGCCTGTGGCTTCTTTCTGTTCTTTTTCGAACGATTCCAATGCCTTCCTTTCCCATTCGTCAGGAACGTTGATCGGATTGACAAATTTCAGACTTGTTATTTTATTGATGACAGGCAGGGATGACTTCTTTTTGATTGTTTCAAATATGAGTCGGGTCATATATGCAGGATTTAAAAGTGTTAGCCTGTCTCCATCTTTTGTCTCGATGTCCCTCTTCGGCACGTTCAGATAAGGATTTGGGGGAATGTTCTCGACGGATGCGTAAACCCCTCCAAGTTTTGAAATAAGGGTTCTGTATTCAAGATTCAGTTCCAGGTGAGTCCTGGCCTCAATCGCAGCCTCCCCCAAAACAGCCTTTCGCTGATCACGGATAGTCAGTAAAAGAGAAAGAACGACAAACGCAGTCCATGCCAAAAACAGATAAAATATGTATCGGTTGTTTTTGGTTAATGTTCTGTCAGACTTCGAAGCCATCATAAAATTATTTCACAAAAAAATGGAAATGTGCAATGGGCGGCTAAGACCCTGAAATATACCTTGGAACTATTTTTGTGCTAAGATAAAAAATTACCGACAAAGGGGGCGCAGTTTTATGGGCACTTATGAAGAGGTATTCCAGAGGAGCATTCAGGACCCTGAAGGGTTCTGGGGGGAGGCTGCCGAGGCAATAACCTGGCATAAAAAATGGGACAAGGTCCTTGATTCGTCAAAGCCTCCGTTTTATCGCTGGTTCGCAGGCGGAGAAATGAACACCTGCTATAATGCCCTTGACAGGCACGTTGAAAACGGGAGGGCAGACCAGACAGCTCTTATATACGACAGTCCGGTCACAAATACGATCAGGAAATTTACCTATCGCGAACTGCTCGATCAGGTGTCACGGTTTGCCGGCGCGCTGAAGAGCCTCGGCGTTGATAAAGGCGATACAGTTGTTATTTATATGCCTATGATCCCCCAGGCTGTGATTGCCATGCTTGCGTGTGCTAGGCTCGGAGCGGTCCATTCAGTTGTGTTCGGCGGATTCGCGGCCCACGAACTCGCTCTCAGAATCAATGATGCAAAACCAAAGGTGATCATCTCCGCTTCCGGCGCTGTTGAAGTGAAGAGGCTCATAGAATATAAACCCCTCCTGAAGAAGGCAATTGAACTGGCTGTCCATAAACCCGAGAAATGTATCATTTATCAGAGACGTATGGTCCAGGCCGAACTTGTTCCGGGTATGGATGTTGACTGGAATGAGCTTATGACAAAGGCGGAACCCGTACCCTGCGTTCCTGTGAAGGCAACCGACCCTCTCTATATCCTTTATACATCAGGCACCACGGGAAAGCCCAAAGGGGTTGTGCGCGACAACGGTGGACATGCTGTTGCACTAAGGTGGAGCCTCGAATATATTTACGACACCAAGCCCGGCGATGTGTTCTGGGCGGCGTCTGATGTGGGATGGGTTGTCGGCCATTCATATATTGTTTATGGCCCTCTTCTGACCGGCTGCACAACTATACTCTATGAAGGAAAATCTGTCGGCACCCCTGACCCGGGCGCTTTCTGGAGGGTCATTTCCCAGCATGGGGTAAAGACATTGTTCACTGCTCCGACAGCATTTCGGGCGATAAAGAAGGAAGATCCGAACGGTGACCATATAAAGAAGTATGACCTCTCGGCATTCAAATACCTGTTTCTGGCCGGTGAGAGGACGGACCCTGATACTTATCACTGGGCATATGACCGTTTACAAAAGCCGGTGATTGATCACTGGTGGCAGACCGAGACCGGGTGGCCGATCACTGCCAACTCCATGGGCATAGAAGACTTCCCGATAAAACCCGGATCATGCACAAAACCCGTGCCCGGCTATAATGTCCAGATAATAGACAGCCTTGGAAAAAGATTGGGTCCAAAAGAAGAAGGTCTTGTTGTCGTGAAACTCCCGCTGCCTCCGGGGACTCTGCCCACACTCTGGAATGCCGATGAGAGGTATATTGAATCCTATATGAAGGTCTTCCCCGGCTACTATTTTACGAGTGACGGCGGATATATGGACGAAGAAGGAT
>CAVRZG010000012.1:0-28851 GCA_963725545.1 uncultured Nitrospiraceae bacterium
AATTGCGCTGGAGTTATCTTTAAATGCTATAACACTGTTTTTTGGGTTTGCCTTCAAAGGGGCCTTGATGATCTCCATCAAAGTATGCGGCATTTCCTTGCCGTCGATAACAAGTCTGCCGCTGAAGAACCAGTGCCTTGAATGTTCGCTGTTCGACTGGCCAAGGTCAAAGCATTCCACATTCGTCGGATCCCGTCCGATGTCGTTGACAAAAAGATTGAAATAATACTCTATATCCCATTCATCAAGACCGAGTCCCATTTCAGCATTAATTTTCCTGAGGGCTTCTCTGCCTTCTTCAATAAGGCGGACAATATATACGGGCTCGGGATTTATTCCGGTTTCAAACGTGGTCAACTCATGAGGGTAAAGACATTCCGTCATCCTGTCATGGACCAGCTCAAGAAAGGATGAGGGATGAGGGATGAGGGATGAAGAAGGCGACACGATCAATTTATATCTTCTTGATCTTTCAATCCGGTAATCTTTGTCAGACCGCAGGCATGACAGACAGCCACCGCATTTGTTGACCATGCAGTAGAAAAGTTCATGCGGGGTCCGACCTCGATAATCAAAGGATGAGGGATGAAGGATGAAGGATGAAGAAGAAAACTCTCAGAAGAAAACTTCTCCGGCTCAAATGTCTCCGACAGCAGCCAGCGAAGGATGCCAAGCTCCTCGTCGTTAAGTGGGTCTGCTGTCTCAACATTAAAACAGAATTCGGTCTCAATGTCTTCAATGGACGCGGAGACTTTCTGTTTTGCAGTAGCCAGCAGGTCGTTCTTCTTAGCAGGCGAAAGCGCCGGTTTTCGATAAAAATGGATCAGACTCATTCAGGTTCTTATTTTAACAGAAATGTCAGGATTGTCATTAACCCGAAAATCCTGGTTGAGGAATTCACAGGCAGATATAAGGGCATAAAAACCTTTGCAACGCAGAATTCAGCTTTCTTCGATATCACAGCGGTTTGTACAAATATCGACGTTGCATCCAGATATGATATGTTTCACTAAGGAGCTGCGCAAAGTTTTTTCTTCCCCCATATCTGCCTGTTTCTTAATGATTTTTCGGGTTAAGCAGGGCCGAACACCCTTTCGAAGATGTAATCCACATTTTTCAGATAATAGTCCAGATCAAAAATGCCCTCAATCTCTTTTGTCGTCAGATATTTCCTGACTTCCTTATCTTTCAGTAATAACTTTTTGAATTGATTCCCCGTCTTCCAGCTCTTCATGGCGTTTCTCTGGACTATTTCATACGCATCCTCGCGGATGAGACCTTTATCGAGCAGGGCGAGGAGGACCCTTTGAGAATTAAACAAGCCGTAGCTTCTTTCCATATTCTCTTTCATCCTGCCTGGATAGACATGGAGTGCGTGCAGAATGCCCTGAAGCCTGTTCAACATATAGTCGACAAGGATTGTGCTGTCAGGTATGATTACTCTTTCCACCGATGAATGAGATATATCCCGTTCGTGCCACAAGGCTATGTTTTCGAGAGCTGCCAGGGAATTTGTCCTGACAATCCTTGCAAGTCCTGAAAGGTTTTCGCAGCCGATCGGATTCCTCTTATGCGGCATTGCAGACGAGCCTTTTTGTCCCTGTCATAAAGGGCTCTTCAGCCTCGAGGACTTCTGATCTCTGGAGGTGGCGTATCTCAACAGCGATCTTTTCGACAGAGGCTGCGATAAGGGCGAGAGTTGTCAGTAGTCGGCATGCCTGTCTCTCTGCACGATCTGGGTAGCAACCGGTTCAGGCTTAAGACCCAGCTTACGGCACACCTTCTCTTCGATAACCGGCGGGATATTTGAAAATGTACCTACCGCGCCGGAGAGCTTTCCGATACTTATGATTTCCTTGGCTTTTTTCATCCTGAGGAGGTTTCTTCTCATGTCCTCGTACCACAAGGCAAACTTCAGGCCGAATGTCATAGGCTCTGCATGAACGCCATGGCTCCTGCCTATCATCGGGGTATCTTTATAGTTGTATGCCTGTTTTTCTGATGACCTCCATAAGGTCCTTGATGTCTTTGATTATGATGTCGGAGGCCTCGCGCATGAGGAGGGCAAGGGCGGTGTCGAGTATATCCGATGAAGTGAGCCCTTTGTGGATGAACCTTGAATCAGTACCGAGGCTGTGTGCCACAGAGGTGAGGAATGCAATAACATCGTGCTTTACTACCTTTTCGATCTCGTCGATCTTTTCTATGTCAAACTTCGCATTTTCTCTTATTGAACTTTACAGGATCCCTTCGGTATTTCACCAATCTCAGACCATGCTTCACATGCGGCTATCTCGACATCCAGCCACTTCTGATATTTGTTCTCAAGATCCCACAACTTTCCCATTCAGGGCGGGTATAACGCGCTATCATAATTGCCCCCTTTCGGCCTAATTCCAGGATGAAATCACTAATCATTTGTAACGTCACAACATTGTCAGAATTACTTAACGCATCTTAATCCCCCTATTAGTGCAAGGGGCAATCATGCGAATATGGATCCTTCGTGATCTGCTTAAAAGCTTGTTTCGGCACTTGGTAAGTTATGAATTTACGATATTGCTATTTTAACACCCTATCCCCTTGCAAAAAAAGCCCTTTTTGTGTTATTCTTTCTACCTTGAAGGAACTAATTTCCTTATTTTGGGGAAATACGTCATATCACATTAACCTGTACAGAAAAATCCGGGTGGCCGCAAATAGGGGTTTTGAAAAAACAGGAGGAATAAGAAGAATATGGTAGCAGCAATGAAGGAACTGCTTGAAGCAGGGGTACACTTTGGTCATCAGGTAAAGAGATGGCATCCAAAGATGAAGAAATATATCTTCGGAGAGAGAAACGGCATCTATATTATTGACCTTCAGAAGACGGTGAAGGGTCTTGAGGAAGCCTATAATTTTGTAAAGAACGTTTCTATGTCAGGGGCGCCGGTGCTCTTTGTCGGCACGAAGAAACAATCGCAGGACGCGATAAAGGAAGAGGCGCTGAAAGATCGGGCGCGTTTTATGTGAACCAGCGCTGGCTCGGCGGCATGCTGACGAATTTTTCAACGATTAAGAAGAGCATAGAAAAGCTGAAGAAGATCGAGACCATGAAAGCGGACGGCACATATGGAACTGCTTCCGAAAAAAGAGGTCGCCGCAATCGAAAAGGAAAGAGTCAAACTGGAAAAGAACCTTTCCGGCATTAAAAATATGACGGGCCTTCCGGGGCGCTTGTTTATTGTGGACCCGAAAAAAGAGAGGATTGCTGTTGCAGAGGCAAAAAAACTCTCGGTGCCGATTGTTGCAATAGTAGACACAAACTGCGACCCCGACGAAATCGATTATGTGATTCCCGGAAACGATGACGCCATAAGGGCCATAAAACTCATAACCTCCAAGATCGCTGACGCCATTATGGAGGGCAAGGAGACCTTGGCCAAGGCCAAGCCGCTGAAGAGGCGGAGAAGGTCAAGGTCGAGGAAAAAATTGAGCAGGAAGAGGCAGAGGTACCAGAATGACAACAATTTCCGCAGAATAGTGAAGACACCTCAGAGAAAAAACCGGCGCCGGCATGATGGAATGCAAAAAGGCGCTGACCGAAAGCAACGGTGATTTTGAAAAGGCAATAGATTTGCTGAGACAGAAAGGTCTTGCGACGGCCTCAAAAAAGGCAGGGAGGACAGCGTTCGGAAGGTCTTATCGAATCTTATATCCATATGGGCAAGATCGGAACAATGGTTGAGATGAACTGCGAGACGGACTTTGTTGCAAGGACAGATGATTTCAAGGAGCTTGTTAAAGATGTAGCAATGCATATAGCAGCTGCAAACCCTGTCTACCTGTCAAGGGAAGACGTGTCCCCAGGATGTTCTGGATCGCGAAAAAGAAATATACAAGGCACAGGTTACAGACAAACCGCCGCAGGTCGTCGAAAAGATCATCGAAGGCAAACTGGAGAAGTTCTTTACCGACTTCTGTCTTCTCGATCAGATATTCATAAAAGATACTGAACAGAAGACGAAAATCAAAGACCTTGTTACGGAAAAGATCGCAAAAATGGGCGAGAATATCATAATAAAAAGGTTTTCAAGATTTCAGCTGGGCGACACAGCGGGATAGGAACCTTGAAATACAGAAGAATACTCCTCAAGATCAGCGGTGAAGCCATGATGGGAGACAGGGGGTACGGTGTTGACCCTGCCACTGTGGATTTCATCGCCAGAGAGATAAAGGAAGCCGTGTCAATGGGAGTTCAGCTTGCAATAGTTATTGGCGGCGGGAATATCTTCAGAGGAGTAGAGGCAAGTGTCAAAGGGATGGAAAGGGCTTCTGCCGATTATATGGGTATGCTAGCAACTGTAATCAATGCCCTTGCCCTTCAGAATGCCCTCGAAAAAAACAATGTCTCCACAAGGGTCCAGTCGGCCATAGAGATGAAGGAACTGGCTGAACCTTACATAAGACGGAAGGCAATGAGGCATCTCGAAAAAGGAAGGACAGTCATCTTTGCTGCGGGCACCGGCAACCCCTATTTCACTACCGATACAGCCGCTTCTCTCAGGGCAATGGAGATCGGAGCCGATGTTATCCTGAAAGCCACGAAAGTTGACGGCGTGTATTCCTCCGATCCGATGAAAGACCCGTCTGCGAAGAAATACGATTCGATCACATATATTGATGTATTAAAACAGGGTTTGAGCATAATGGATTCGACAGCGATTTCATTATGCATGGACAACGACCTCCCGATCATGGTCTTTAACTTGAGAGGAAAAGGTAATATCAGAAGAATTATTGAAGGAAAAAAAATTGGGACTCTTGTAAGGGGGAACAATGGAGCAAGAGTTAAGAAGAAAAACCGATGACAGGATGTCTAAGACAATTGAGGCCCTGAAAAAGGACTTCTCGTCGATCAGGACAGGCAGAGCTTCTCTCGCACTCTTAGACGATATTCTAGTGAACTATTATAGTGCTGCAACTCCTTTGCAGCAGCTTGCGAGCCTGAGTATTCCCGAAAGCAGGCAGATCGCGATCCAGCCATGGGACCCCAAGGTCATCCCCGACATCGAAAAAGCGATCCTGAAGTCAGACCTGGGACTGACACCTATGAATGACGGCAAGATGGTGAGGATCAACATACCTCCGCTGACGGAAGAACGGAGAAAGCAGCTTGTCAAAACGGTAAGGAAGAAAGCAGAAGAGGCAAAAGTTGCCATCAGGAACATTCGAAGAGACATAATCGAAGAGATAAAGAAACTCGAAAAAGACAAACATATCAGTGAAGACATTGTAAAAAAGTCTCAGGAAGAGACTCAGAAAATTACAGATTCTTTTATAGCAAGAGTCGATGAGGTTCTTGTACACAAAGAAAAGGAAATCATGGAAGTCTAAAGGTGAAAAATAATAATTTTATCTTAAAAGTAACAGATGCGAAATTGACGGATATTCAGAAGGCGCTGAAGGAAGCAGGGATAGAAGTGCGGAGCATCATCGAGGTCTTTAAGGAAGAAAAGCCTGAAGAAGACAGCAAGAGAGAAACAGGGTAATGGCAGAGAAGAAAGCAAAAAAACCGGTTGCTAAAGAAGGCGGGAAGAAGAAAGTGAAGCCTGCAGAGAAGAAGACGAAGGTTTCTTCTCGGACGAAAAGCGTCAAAGAGACTAAACCGGCCAGGAAGCCGAAACCGGCAATTTCTACAAAGCCCGCTCAAAAAAAGGAAACCGAGGAAGAGAGAAATCTTCGTCTCAAGAGACTGCTTGTCGAAAAGAGAAAAGAAGTCCTGAAAGACATAAGAAATGATACCTCCAGATATATCAAGGGAGAATCCAAACAACTTGTGGATACGGCACTCGATGACGGGGACTGGTCAATAGTTGATTTGGCTGAAGACATAAACCTTCAGCATCTTGGGGCCCATCGCGAGGACCTCTTGAAAATCGATGAGGCTTTACGTAAACTCGATGAAGGCACCTACGGGATATGCGAAGACTGCGGAGACGAAATCAGCGAACAGAGACTCAAAATCCTGCCTTATGCCATCTACTGCATTGACTGCAAAGAAAAGAGAGAAAAAATGGAAGAGATGCAGAGGAGAGAAGGACTTCTCTGATTCTTGATATCTCCGTACACATGGTCCGGTTGATATCCGCTTCTTTTTTCCACGTTATTCCTTGAACAAATCCGTGCTTAAATATCTCTCGCCTGTGCTGGGTAGAATAACAACTATCTGTTTTCCTTTGTTTTCCGGCCTGCAGGCAATCTTAAAGGCTGCCTGAACAGCTGCTCCTGAGGAGATGCCGCACAATATCCCTTCATATCTTGCCACTGACCTTGCTGTTTCAAAGGCTTCATCGTTTGTGACCGTAATGATCTCATCGATTATTTTTGTATTCAGCACTTCAGGCACAAAACCCGCTCCAATACCCTGAATCTTGTGAGGACCTGGTTTGCCCCCTGACAGAACTGGGGAGTCAGCGGGTTCAACAGCAACGGACTTAAATGAAGGTTTTCGCTTTTTTATGACCTCTGACACACCGGTAATTGTCCCGCCTGTTCCAACACCCGAAACAAGAATGTCGACACCCCCATCCGTGTCCCTCCATATCTCTTCCGCTGTTATCTTCCGGTGGATTTCGGGGTTCGCAGGGTTGCTGAACTGATCCGGCATATAAGCGTTCTTTGTCTCGGCAACAATTTCCTTCGCCCTCTTAATGGCCCCTTTCATCCCCTCACTTCCCGGGGTAAGGATGAGGTCAGCTCCCAAATGCTTTAGGAGTTTTCGGCGCTCGATGCTCATGGTTTCGGGCATAGTGAGAATAAGCCTATATTTCTTCACTGCGCATACAAAGGCAAGGGCAATCCCGGTATTCCCGCTTGTCGGCTCCACAATGACAGAGTCCTGCCGTATAAGTCCCTTTGTTTCTGCAGCTTCAATCATGGAAACCCCGATGCGGTCCTTCACACTGCCAAGGGGGTTGTTCATCTCAAGCTTAGCCAAAAGAGCGGCATCCAGCCCTTTTGTGAGTGAATTAAGTCTGACCAGAGGTGTTCCGCCTACGGTCCGGGTAATATCATCATAAATTGCTGCCACGATTTACTCCTTCTTTGTCAGGCTAAAAAGGTTTTGGAATTGGGTTCCCGTTCTATTTATAAACTAATTCCGGTTTTTTCAGAAAGACTTTTGTATCCGCCGGTACTGAACTGGTAAGCCACGTGTTTCCTCCGATAACTGATCGGGCGCCGATTACAGTCTCCCCGCCTAAAATAGTAACCCCGGCATAAATAATCGCGTCGTCTTCAATAGTAGGGTGTCGCTTCTTATTCCTCAGCTCTTCCACCGCATCCTTCGGCAGCGAAAGAGCTCCGAGGGTCACACCCTGATAAAGTCTCACCCGGTTACCGATCTCCGTTGTCTCTCCAATTACAACGCCGGTGCCGTGATCTATGAAAAAGCTCTCGCCGATCTCTGCACCAGGATGAATATCTATACCGGTCCGGCCATGGGCGTACTCTGTCATGATGCGGGGAATCAGTGAGACTTTTCGCTTGTATAATTCATGAGCTACGCGGTATACAGTAATGGCAAAGAGGCCGGGATAGCTGAATATGATCTCATCATAGGTCTTCGCAGCAGGATCGCCTTCATGGGCGGCGCATATATCCTTGCCGAGCAAGACTCTCAGGCGGGGCAGTTCCTTCATACAGTCAATCGCAATTTCCTGACCCCTCTCCTCACAGTCAATACACGACATATCATGGCGCCGGCACTCATGTCGTATGGCCAGGGTAATCTGTCCGGAAAGGGCCTCAAAAAGGGCTGTAGCCTCCTGCCCCAGAGAATAATTCAGGTTTATCTTATCTATCCGCTCATTGGTAAAATATCCCGGATAGAGAATGCGGCTCGCCACGTGAATAATGTCGATAATCTCTTTCCTTGGAAGGCAGGGGTTCAAAGTCTACATGGTCAAAACATTCATCTGTATTGCAGGATTGAACAAGATTATCAACAATGCCAGGAATATCTTCGCGAAACCGTTTGGTAGCTTCCCTCTCAATCTTGCATTGTTCTAGCCTGGAGTCATTCATAGCAGGCGGCCCCCTTTAGAATATTAATTCTATCTTTTTTCAAATTGTAGCACAGTAAAGGGTTTTTTACTAAGAAGCAGACAGATTTGCACCCTAAAATATATCATGTTATCTCTTTATTTCAGATATAACGCGACCTGATCAACAGAATTTTGATGCCGTGCCGGCCTTCTTCATAATTTATTCATATTCTCTTCGTCATTTCTTCATATTTTTGGTTTATCGTACAGTATAAATTAAGAAAGGAGCGTGCATGCTACTAAGAAACAGACCCCTGGTAACAGCATCAATCTTTACCATGGTGGGAATTATTTTTGGGCTCGTCATATCGTCCGGATTCAATCTACATTCAAAAGGATACACTGAGGAGACAAAGATTTCGAAAGAGTCTATCGAGACCCTTTCGAAAATGGATTCGGCCATATCCGAGGTCGCAGCAGTTGTAAAACCGTCTGTAGTCAATATTTCATCGACAAAGACTGTCAAAAGTCAGGGGACCGACGCTCCCTTTTCCAATGACCCATTTTTCAGAAGATTCTTTGGTGAAGGGCCTTTCGACAGGCAGAGGCAGCACAAACAGTCGGGACTGGGCTCGGGCGTTATCGTTGACAAAAACGGATATATCCTCACGAATAATCATGTGATCAAAGATGCGGATGAGATAAAGGTGAAGCTCTCGGACCAGAGAGAGTTCAAAGGGAAAGTCATAGGGACTGACCAGAAGACTGACCTTGCCGTCATTAAGGTCGAGGCTACAGACCTCCCCGCCATTAAGATCGCTGACTCTGACAGTCTCAAGGTCGGTAATACTGTGCTGGCTGTAGGAAATCCCTTTGGATTGAACCAGACTGTAACGTCAGGGATCGTGAGCGCCACAGGAAGGGCCAATGTCGGTATAGCTGATTACGAGGATTTCATACAGACGGACGCAGCCATTAATCCCGGCAATTCCGGCGGCGCTTTCGTGAATATAAGAGGAGAGCTTGTAGGGATCAATACGGCTATCCTGAGCACAACCGGAGGTTACCAGGGTATTGGTTTCGCCGTACCGAGTTCGATGGCGAAGAAAGTAATGGATTCTCTCATAAAGACAGGCAAGGTTGTAAGGGGATGGATGGGTATTACTATTCAGCCGATGACGCCGGATCTTGCAAAACAGTTCAATCTCAAAGACGGAGAAGGTATCCTTGTGGGGGATGTCGTGGAAGACAGTCCGGCAGGAAAAGCAGGGATAAAACGTGGTGATGTTATTACAGAATTTGATGGAAAAGAAGTCAATGATGTGACAACCCTCAGGAATATGGTGGCCGGCACGGAGCCGGACAAGACAGTACAAGTCAAGCTGATGCGCGACGGAAAACCAATTACTGTGGAAGTAAAGATCTCTGAGATGGCCGGAGAGATCGGGACCATTTCAAACACATTCGAAAACCATATGAAGGGAGTCGCTGTGCAGGACTTGACCCCTCCAATAAGGAATAATCTTGACGTCCCGAAGCGTATCAATGGAGTCATCGTGACCGACGTAGCCGATGACAGTCCGGCGGAAGGTATTTTGATGAAGGATGATGTGATTATGGAGATCAACAAAAGACAGATAAGAGATGCGAAAGACTATGAATCTGTCGTGGGTGGAATCAAAACCGGCGAGGTTGTCCTGGTTCTCGTATACAGGAAAACAGCGACCTTCTACGTGACCATTTCTACAAAATAGAACAGAAATTCAAAAAGGTGGTGGAAAGAAATGAAAGCAAAGAAATGCATGCATTGTGATAACCAGACTTTGCAAAAAGACGGCATTTGTGTCATCTGCAAGATCGGCATAGCAAGAATGTACACGGAATTAGCAGACCTGTTGAATAAAGAGAAGACGAAGTTGAAGGCTGCAAAAATAAGACAGAGCAGACGGGCATAAAACAAAACCCCCCTGCGGCATCGCCGCAGGGGGAATAGAAAACCTCACTTTTAAACTAACCATAGAGGGCACAAAGAAAAGAATTTATGCCCTCTATGGTTTTCAATCTTTTTTCCGTAAGACCTTAAAAGGCCTTCTCACCCCAATTAAGTCTACCCTCTAACTAAGCCGTATTCAATACCTTTAAAGCCCTGCTCCTGTTCGGGTGTTTGAGCTTCTTAATCGCCTTTGACTCTATCTGACGCACCCGTTCCCGTGTAATAGCCAGGTGTTTGCCTACTTCCTCCAGGGTATGATCTCTTTCGAAGCCGATTCCGAATCTCATTCTGATGACCAGTTCCTCTTTCGGCGTCAACGTATGCAATACTTTTATTATGTCTTCGGTCATTTTGCTCTTTTCAACGTCGGCGTATGGAGAAGAACCTTCATCGCTTATGAAACTCTCCAGCGTTGTCTCTTCGTCTCCGACAATCGTCTGCAAGGCTATTGTGTCCTGCACTGCCCTGAAAACATCTTCCACTTTGCGAGTAGAAACCCCGAGCCTCTTTCCAATTTCCTCCTTGCTCGGTTCTCTTCCGAGTTGCTGTGTCAGTTCTTTTGAGGCACTGCTGACCTTGTTGTAAAATTCTACCATGTGAACGGGGATCCTTATCGTCTTCGTTTGGTCAATCAGTGCTCTTGTAATAGCTTGTCGTATCCACCATGTAGCGTAAGTGCTGAACTTAAACCCTTTTCTGTAATCAAACTTGTCAATAGCTTTCATAAGGCCGATATTTCCCTCCTGGATCAGATCGAGGAGCGAAAGACCTCTACCGACATAATTCTTTGCAATGTTTATGACCAGCCTCAAGTTATGAGTTATCAGTTCAGTTTTGGCGGAGTCAACGTACTCCTTAGCTTTATTCAGAGCTACGTATTTCATCTTCAACTCTTCCACCGGCATCCCCACCTGGGATTCAACCTCTTTATATTCCTGATCAACCTCTTTGCAAAGCATCAACAGCTTCAAAGGCACATTTGCCCTTTTCTTTTTTTCATTAATCAATCGTTTGAGGTCCCTCAGGGTGCCGTAGCCTTCGATCTTCTTATCAGATATTTTCACCTTCAACAAGAAACTATCGAACATCTCCACGACTCTCCTCATTGCCTCACCGGGTATTTCATCTTCAGAAAATTCACCGTCCTCCCGGTTCGTCAAGATAAGCCCCTTCAGTATCTCGTCATACAGCGGAAGCCTGGTAACTATCTCGTTAATAATCTTATTTCCTGCTTCTATGCTCTTTGCAAGATCAGCTTCCTCGTCCCTGGTGAGCACCTGGATATCACCCATTGAATGAAAATAAGCCTGCACAAGATCCTGCGCCTTTTCATCATCTTCGTGCTCTTCCGTTGCTTCTTCCTCTTCAGGCTCTGATTCCTGCTCCTCTTTTACAGCAATTCCTACGTCCTGAAGCGTATCAATCAACTCTTCATATTCCTCCTGAACGGTCAATTCAGGTGGAAGGGCTTCGCTTAGTTCTTCAAAGGTAACATATCCGCGTTTTTTGCCCAGATCTATTATGTCCTCTATGACATCTAATTCTTTCATGTCGGTCCTTTCTTCTTTTATCGGTTCATCAGGTCAAGATATTCAGCATTTCTTTACATTCATCCCCTACTTCCACACGAAATGAAAAATACTTAATTTTTATATAAATAACTATGCAAACTGTGTGCCACTTCTGCCTTGCTGCGATAGAGCCGCGCCGTCTTGGGCCGTGTTCCGAAGTCGGTATATTTGTTGCCTGTTATGATGCAGCAAGTTCACAAATTACGTCGTAATTCCAGATAGTTACCATATTTTCTGTCTGTCCGGCGAATATTATTGTTTATTGAAATGCGGCCGTTCTTTTAGAGAGTCTGCGACCTTCCCTTTCGCTGTGTAATTAGGTTCACATTATGTGTAATGGATGTCATATCTACGACAATGAACTGATGAAAGCAGCAACTCATAATCCGGAAAAGAAAGATACAGTTTTGACTAAAGTCAAGGACATGCCCTTTCGGCCCTGTTATGATGGTGTGTAAAGACAGGTTCTATTTTCATTCCCGCAAACTAAAGGAGGATATTATGACAAAAGAAGCAAAGATGTTCTGTTATCAGTGTGAGCAGACATCAAAAGGAGAGGGATGCACACAGATCGGTGTGTGCGGAAAACAGCCGGACGTAGCAGCATTGCAGGACCTTCTTGTATATGCACTGAAAGGGCTCTCATTATACGCTATCGAAGGGAAAAATAGAGGAGTAATGGATGCCGAGGTGAACCGTTTTACCGCCGAGGCTTTGTTCTCCACCCTGACAAATGTGGATTTTGACCCGGACCGTTTTGAGGCGCTTATCAGAGAGTGTACAGACATTCGCGAAACACTGAAAGCAAAGGTACGGGCTGCAGGAGGTAACATCGATTTTCAGGATGCAGCGGCCGGTTTCAAGCCGGAGTCAACCCGTGACGGCATGATCACTCAGGGAAAATCAGCCGGCATCAAATCAGACCCATCCGTCAATCCGGACATACTGTCCCTCCAGCAGACTCTTATATACGGGTTGAAAGGAGTTGCCGCCTATGCCGATCACGCACGGATACTCGGACAGGAAGATAATGAAGTCTATGCTTTCATACATGAGGCCCTGGCAGCTACCTTAAGGAAAGACCTTGGGCTGAGTGACTGGGTTTCACTTGTTCTGAAATGCGGCGAGATAAATCTCAGGACCATGGAGCTTCTGGATGCAGGTAATACCGGCGTCTATGGACATCCGGTTCCTACAAGAGTGTCTCTTGGCGCAAAAAAAGGCAAGGCGATTCTCGTCTCAGGCCATGACCTGAAAGATCTCGAAGAAATACTGAAGCAGAGTGACGGGAAAGGCATTTATGTCTACACCCATGGCGAGATGCTGCCAACACACGGCTATCCGGGATTGAAAAAATATCCGCATTTCTACGGACATTACGGAACTGCCTGGCAGAACCAGCACAAGGAATTCCCGAATTTTCCGGGCGCGATTCTGATGACTACAAACTGTCTTCAGAGACCACTTGATTCCTACAAAGAAAGCATTTTTACGACCGGACTTGTTGGCTGGCCGGGGATAAGACATATCGCAGACAAGGATTTTACACCTGTAATTGAGAAAGCCCTGTCCATGCCCGGATTCACAGAGGATATCCACGGAAAGTCTGTAATGGTCGGTTTCGCAAGAAATTCTGTGCTGGGAATAGCAGATAAGGTCATAGACGCCGTGAAGAACAAAAAAATCAGACACTTTTTCCTTGTGGCAGGCTGCGACGGCGCAAAGCCCGGAAGGAATTACTACACCGAGTTTGTCGAAAAGGTACCTAAAGACTGTGTAGTGCTCACCCTTGCATGCGGCAAGTTCCGTTTCTTTGACCAGGATCTTGGAGATATCGGGGGAATCCCCAGACTCCTCGACATAGGCCAGTGCAATGATGCCTACTCAGCTATTCAGATTGCAGTTGCTCTGTCAAAGGCCTTCGGTGTCGGGGTTAACGACTTACCCCTCTCCATGGTCCTCTCCTGGTATGAACAGAAGGCAGTTGCCATACTTCTGACTCTTCTCTATCTCGGGATCAAAAATATCCGCCTTGGTCCGTCACTCCCGGCATTCATAACACCCAACGTTCTCGATGTCCTGGTGCAGAACTACGGCATCAAACCAGTCACGACCCCTGATGACGATCTGAAGGCTATGCTGGGATAAAAGGCAAAAAAGTGTTGACCCGGAAGATAAGTGAATGACAGGGATGGATTCTTCATGGCTTTTTCACATTCTCTTCATCATTTCTTCACAGTTCGGGTTTATAGTAAAAGCAAGATTTCAATCTTAATCCCTCCGGACAGGCAGAGCCCCCCCTCTGCCTGTCCAACATCTTCTAAAATGCCGGGCTGCACAATCAGGCAGCATTCAATTCATTTCTGAGCCATTCTTTCAATTCACCTTCGACAGCATAGACACCTCTAAGTTTGCATACGGTCTTTTCGAACCTTTCCGGCAGCTCAATTTTTACAAGTTCAACTGCATCTTCAGAATTTCTCTTGAAGAGATGAATGGAATAAGGCCGGTCCCAGCAGTACACAACAAAATAGACTGAATAATCACTCTTGGACCTCACTACGTGCCTGCGGTCCCCATGTGCCCAGATATTTCCCCACTCCAGGTACATGCGCACAGCCATTTCCGGCGTCATTTCCCAGTCAATCTCGTTTATCAGTTTCCTGTCTTTCTTCAGTTCTTCAAGTGACGTTATCATTTCTCTTTTTCTCCTTCACGGTTTATTTGCATAATAAATAAACAATAAAATTCACTAACCTATATATAATTATACAAAAAAGAAAATGGATTGGGGCGGGGGCAATGCGCTTTATCTATAAATGAGGCGTAAACAGGAACTCTTGGAGACAACTGAAGAGCTGTTTCTCAGAGCGGGGGCAATCATCATGGAAATGTAAAATTAAAAAGCCACTAGTGTCTTATGAAAACCTCTTTGGTCTTTCCGATAAGCACTGAGCATTCAGCAACGCTCAGGATATACCTCGACAGACTCTCCACCACTCCCCTAAACCCTCCCATGCCTTTGCTGCCGACTGCTATTATGTCGGCCTTCATCTCATTTGCAGCGTAAAGGATCTCATCCGAAGGTTCGCCCGTTTCAGTCAGTTTCTCTATGTTTGAAAATTTACCGCTCAGATATTCTGCAGTCTGTTCAAGGATTCCCTGAGACTGCTTTAATTCAATGGACCGGTACTTTTTCAGATCTTCCCTGGCGCTTTCCTCTATCTTTTCCATAAATCTGTCCGGTATGTCATAAAAAGCCGGCGTGACAACGTGAAGAATCGTAACTTTTGCATTGTCATGGAAGGGGATTAATGACAAGGTTTCACCTGCTTTCCTTGCGTAATCCGACCCGTCTGTTGCAAAGAGAATCCTCATTTCTTCGGATGGTTCTCCCTGAAGGGGTTTAATAACGAGCACAGGTTTTGAGGAACTGATAGAAACAGATTTTGTAATGCTTCCAACGATTCTTGATTTAATGCCCTTCAGTCTTTTCGGACCCATAAAGATTATGTCGGCGTTTGAAACTGTCGCGGCTTCAACAATACATTTGGCAGGATAGCCATTCATCAGCAGGGAGCTCTTTTGGGCAGGGACGGATTTCAGAATATTCATGGCAGAGTCAAGTATCTTGGGCGCAACCGACTGTTTGATCTCTTTGATCCTTGAATAGTAATAATCCTCTTTATCCTGAAAAATGTCGTCGCTTATCACGTGAAGGATCGTGATTTCATCGTTGTGAGACAGATTAAGTCTTTTTAGAAATTGCACCGCAGTTTCAGAATACTCCGAGCCGTCTGTAGGCAGTAAAATTTTCATAGCTTTATCCTGTCCTATAAGGGATTTAATAAAAAAAGGCTGACCCATACTATAATACCAATTTCTGTCCAGTTTCTATAATTTTCTCTTAAAAGACAACGCAGATTAGTGAGGCTCCTTTGCGGTCTGCAGCAGTATTATCGATCCTATGACCAGTCCCGCGCCGATGACCTGAGGGAAATACATAACTTCATTCAGAACAATATAGGAGATTACGGCAGCCGTGATAGGCTCAAGGGTTGCTGTAATGCTTGCATGGGTGGGAGTGATGCGTTTTATGCCTTCATTATAAAGGCCGAACGGAAGGACTGTTCCCAAAACGCCGACAAACAATATCCAGAACCATGTTTTGGGATCATAGCTATGGCAAAAGGCTTCAAGAGGCTGGTAGAAGATATTCCAGAATATTGAAGCAAAAAGCATCGCATAAAATAAAACAGTCCATGGGGTATGCCTTCTCATGCCGTATCCACTTTGTATTGAATACCAGGCGAATGTAACAGCAGAAGCCAGTCCTGATAGAATGCCACTTCTATTCATAGCAAAGAGATCCAGGTTGTAAGCTCCTACTACCAGATAGCATCCGCAAAAAGCGCCCAGGATTGCCGCTGCTGTCGACCATCCGGGACGTTTGTGCGCAAATACAGCCATGTAGGCAGCAATTAAAACAGGCGCTTGGTATTGAAGCAAAATGGCAGCAGCAACATTAATTCTGCTGATAGCGTAAAGGTAGGTGAATTGCGCCCCGGCCAGGCTTATGCCGAGCAGCAGAAAAAAGGGGATGTCATTCCCTGCAATTTTCAGCTTTTCGGGCTGACGCAGCAGCATAAGAACGAAAAGGATACAGGCTGCAACGGTCGTCCGAAATTGTACAAGCTGAAAGGGTGTAATCCCACCTTGAAACAAGAACTTTGCCGCTGTTCCCGAAATGGCCCATAGCACAGCTGCCAACACGACAAAGAGGTATCCGCAACCTTCTTTGACTATGCTATTGTTCGACCTCTGCAAATGTGACCCGGCAGAGGTTTCATTCACATCCGGGCTAATCAACTATCCTGATCAGGTCTTCCGTTTCCACCCTGTCTGTTCTTTGGCTGTTTACAGGTGATTCCATATCAGGGTAACCTATGGAAATGCCGAGAACGAGTCTCTTCGACCCGGGAATCCCCAGGAATATTTTTACATGCTGTGCATAGTCGGTCAGGAACGCCTGAGGCACTGTACCGAGACCATTGGCATGCGCGGAAAGCATAAGGTTTTGTGCGAAAAGTCCTATGTCAAACAATGACCATAGAGGCAGAGATGAATCCTGAAAGAGAAAAATACCGTGCGGCGCGCCATAAAACCTGAAGTTGGCGATCTTTGATTTTCTTCTTACCCCCGGGTCGTTCAGGTCCTTTCCGGTCAGCTCACTTCTCTTCTTTATAAGCTCTGCAATTCTTGTGTCGATGACAGGAGGCCATGAATCAGGTTCGGGAAGATCAGGGCAGGGCTTTTCGTTTTGCTCCAGGAGTCCTATAAGAAGGTTTGTCAACTCCTCTTTTTTCCGGCCCGATACAATGACAATTTCCCACGGCTGGCTATTCTTGTATGACGGGCTCCACTTGGCTGTATCTATGACATCCATGAGTGCCCTGACAGGCACAGGGTCAGGTTTGAACTTTCTGATACTCATCCTGGTCTTTATGCATTCAATAGCATCCATAGCTGCCTCCTCACAATATATATTTTCTGATGAATTGAGTTTAAAGCATCGGTCTCAAGATTACAATCGTTGCCCCCCAGCCGCCCGCGTCTTCTCCAGCCAGCCTGAACGAGAGGACTTCAGGAAGGCGTTTCAATATGGCATGAACAGTTTCACGCAGTGCGCCTGTGCCTTTCCCATGAATGACGCGGACCTCAATGATCCCTTTTTTCCTGCAGGCTTCAATGTAATCAGGCAGCAGTGCCTTCACATCTCCCGGACGAAAGGTGTGCAGGTCAATCACCCCGTCAATTGGTAGTTCAACAGGTTCGGGGTCGTCTGATTCTTCAAAATCAATCATGTCTTCAGGATATATGATACAAAAAACTTCAATAGTATTGACTGAAATGGTGAAAATATATGAAAGTATTGAAATGGGCTTTCACCGGACGTGTGAATGCCTTGCAGAGGATTATGACTATGAAGAGAAAAATAATATCAAAGAAGCAGGCATTGGACGCCATTCAAAACAGTGAATTCGGGCGGGATGTGATAGCTTCCAACCAGAAGGTCGCTGTAGTGATGACACAGGATTGGTGTTATCAATGGACTAACATGAAGAATTGGATGGACTCTCTGGGAGATATCGGGGGACTTGACATTTACGAGCTTGTATATAGCGCCGTTGACTATTTCAACGATTTTCTCCATCTTAAGGAAGAAACCTGGGGGAATGACCAGATACCGTATGTCAGGTATTATTTGGACGGTCTTCTGATCCACAGTTCAAATTATGTGGGGGAAAATGACTTTTTAAGAGTTTTTGATCTCTAAAATGCCGGTTGTCTGATCCGGACGGCTTTTGATACTATTCTTCTTTGAGGATTCTCCAGAGGCTTGTCCTTGAGACGCCGAGAAGTTCCGCAGCCTTTGATTTGTTGCCGCCGAACATCTCAACAACTTTTTCCGCATATTCTTTATTCAGCTCATCGATAGATTTAATCTTGTCCGGAAGGAGCGCCTCAATATGGAACAACTGCAACCCCTGAGGCAGGCTCGCAGGCGTAATGAGAGTCCCTTTTTCCAGAATTATTGCCCTTTCCACAATATTTTCGAGTTCCCTCACATTGCCGGGATAGCTATAGTTCTTTAGAACATCGAGGGCCTCTTTTGTAAAACCGGTGATCTTCTTGCCGGCCTTGGGAAGGAGTTTCTGGAGAAAAAACTTGCTGAGCGCTTCGATATCCTCCTTGCGTTCCCTCAAGGGAGGTATATTTATTTCCATGACATTCAGCCGGTAATAGAGGTCTTCCCTGAATTTACCCTCGGATATGAGATTGTGTATATTTCTGTTGGTGGCAGCTATAAATCTGACGTCCACTCTTATGGACCTGGTTCCACCCACCCTGAAAAATTCACTATCTTCAATGACGTGGAGCAGCTTGGCCTGCAGACTTGTGGATATTTCCGAGATCTCATCGAGAAAAATGGTGCCGGTGTCTGCAATCTCGAGCAAGTCCCTGCTTCGTACTTACAGCGCCGGTAAATGCGCCTTTCTCGTGACCGAATAATTCACTGGTAAGGAGATTCTCAGCAAAGGTAGCGCAGTTTATCGACAGGAAAGGTTTTTCCTTCCTCTTGCTGTTTGAATGAATCAGCCTTGCGATAAGGCTCTTGCCGACACCGCTCTCGCCTGTTAAAAGGACGTCGCAATCAGAGTCCTTTATGCTATCCACTATCTCGAAAATCTTCTTCATGCTCGCGCTTCTGGCTATCCCGGAGATACTTTTCCCTGCGCCCAGAGACGTTTTCAGCGCCACAATCTCCTTCTTCATTGCCCTTTCATCATAAATCTTTCGGACTTTCAAGAGCAGTTCGTCGAGGTCAAAGGGTTTCGTGATATAATCATACGCACCCTTCTTTATTGCAGCCACAGCAGAATCTATGCTGCCATAACCCGTTATGATTATCACCTCGGTTTCAATAGCTTTCTCTTTTATTTTTTCGAGCAGTTCCAATCCGGTAAGTCCGGGCATTTTTATGTCTGCAATGAGGACATCAAAAGTATCCTCTTCCATCCTTTCAAAGGCCTTCAGCCCGTTACTAAAGCCAAAGACTTCATATCCCTCTTTCTGCAAGGTGGAAAGCAGATGCTTCAAGGTTATCTGCTCGTCCTCTGCTACAAGGATCTTAAAAACCATGCCTGTTATTGTCCTTTCGGAAGAGTTATAGTGAACATCGTGCCTTTGCCTTCCTCGCTCTTAATCGTAATCTTTCCGTCATGTTTATTCACGATATTGAAAACAATGGCCATGCCGAGCCCTGTGCCTCTGTCCTTGGTTGTGTAAAAAGGCTCGAAGATTTTTTCCAGAGCCTCTCCGGGGATGCCCTTGCCTGAGTCGGAGACATTTATTATGACTGAATTGTCTTCCTGTGTCACCTTGACGGACAAATCACCGCCTTGTTCCATCGCCTCAACCGCATTCGCAAACAGGTTGATGAAGACCCGCGCCATCTGGTCAGGGTCTGCAAGGATAATAATGCCGCTGTCGGAGTCCAGGACAAAGCGTATCTTTTCCATATTCACGGCGTTCCCGGCAAACTTGTACGCTTTCATGATGATATCATACAAGTTTACCTCTTTCAGCTGCGGGTCCCTGCCGCGCGCGAATTCCAGAAGGTCGCCGACAATGCTCTTCACCCTGAGAGTCTGGCTGCGTATGTCGGTTATCACCTCCTTCATATTTGAAGGACAGACATCCCCCATCTCTCTAACCAAAACCTGGGTGGAGAGATAGATGTTGTTCAGCGGATTATTCAGTTCATGTGCTACTCCGGATGCCAGCGTGCCTATGGCAGCCAGCTTCCTGGTCTGAAAGAGTTCCTTGTTCTTTTTCTCAAGTTCCTCTTCCCGACGCGCGAGCTGCTCTTCCATTTCATTGAACTTCCGTATCAGCGTGGAGACTTCATCATCTGAACTCCAGTTCCCAGGCGCCAGATTCACCTTTGAAAAACTGCCCATCCCTGTTTTTTCAACAACTGCAATGAGGATTTTGAGTCTCGTGACAACATCCCTGTTAAAGAAGAATATTGTCCCTATGCCTGTGATAAAAAACAGGGGGAAAAAAAGGAAGATGGCAAGCTGCGCTATCCGGATTGTCTTGTCAACATGTTCTCTTGCGGCCTTGTCCAGCGCTTTCGAAATGACGAGAATATACTCACCATTTTTTCTGAGAGCGTTTATCTGTATGTCGAGTTTTTGGAGACCTGTGATGAGAGTGCTGTCCGACTGAAGAAAGAGCACTTTTTTGAGCAGTTCCGCGCCCTGGAGGGGGTGTTCTATCAAAACGGATTCGATGAGCGGAAAATATTCATGAAACTTCGCACGCGAGGTCTTTATTTCTTCAAACTCCCTTGACAGGTCTTCTGCAGAGGATTCTATTGAATTAAACCGCTGTTCGTAGTCCCCTATGCATGCCTTAAGATCAGGCAGCACAGGCGTATTTTTCAAATAACCGTCTTTGAGGATTGAGTTTAGTTCCCCAAGGTATTGTCGTACAGCAGCCGATTCTTCTTTTGCCCTTGAATGGTTGAGAAAGTAATTCTTCTCATGCCTTCTAAGCTGGAGGGATTTGCTCCTTATGGTATCGGTTATTTCAAGATTTCTGATTTCCTGCCTGATTTCGATGAAATTACTGTATTCAAATACGGCAAGGATGATAATAATACTCAGGCTGATGACAAAACTCATCAGTATTTTCTTCTTCAGAGACATAACTATAATTTCCGGGACGGAAAGGACATTTTCAGATCAGTACACAGTTTATATTTATAGTCATCTTTTAGCTTCATTCGTAAAGAAGTTGAAATGCTCATCAGACTAATGGATTCCCGCTGCTTAATGCACCTACTTTTGGTTAAGACCTGCGGGCCAACAGTAGGCGCCTTAAGCGAATGACAAACAAAAACAACCATTTAAGATTGTCATCCCCGGGCTTGACCCGGGGATCCAAGTTGTTTCAACTTAAATACGAAAAACTCCATTTTTATAACTACATGATAAAGTAAACAAGAACTTAATTTCAACAGCAGTGACGCTGGTTTTTAACTTTTACCGAATTTACAGATATCCCTGAATTTCAGCCCTGAAAAGTCTTGCTGCAAACAAATTGAAAGAAACTTCCCGGACTATTTTGTCAATAGATTTGTTTATATATGCAAGATTACCAGCAGTCATCAACTTCAGTTTCAGGTTACTCAGCAGTTTTTTCTGTCCATGTTTTCCCATCATGGGGTATACTTTTAAAATAGAGTTGTAGTACGAAATTTTCCATCTTAAGATATAACAAACGGCAATGCCGATTACACTGTTGCCGGAGTTAAGAAAGAATTGCTCTAATGAAAAAGAAGAAAGCAGCGCATTTCTCTGTTGAGGACATAATCAGGAACGAGTTCAAGAAATCTCTTAGCAGGGGAACTATCGGTAAGGATGCTAATGGGCTGCTGTGGGCTTATGGCGTTCTCCTGAAAGATTCTCTCTACTGGATTGAAGTTATCACGATAGACCTGGAGACTCATAAAGTGGAACGGATAAAGGACAAAGAACGCTCGTATGAGCAAAGGGAAGATTCAACCGCATATATAAAGGAATTGATAAAAGAAATTCTTCCAACGGATTCAGACACCGCAAAAAATCAACATGAGTGAGGATAACTCCTGTCGAACCCCGAATCTCTCCGCAATAAAATAGACCTTTTAAAGAATGAAGAACCCTGCGGCAGAGACCGCAGGGTATCTTAACGTAAGGAATATTTCTTTATATTCGCTCGCTAACCCCGCGGCAAGCCGACGGGGAATGCACTCGCTATCCGTTTCAATAATCAATCCCCTGCTGAGGTTCTATGCCTTGTTGATAAGCATGTTTGATTTCTTGCATGTCAGTGACGGTATGGGCTCTTTTGATTATCTCCGGATGAGCGTCCCTGCCGGTAATTATCAGGTGCATAAGCGGAGGTTTCTTTTCCACGAGTTCAATGACCTGTGTTACATCCACAAGTTTTAACGCCACAGCATTACTGATCTCATCAAGTATCAGGATATCAAATGCCCCTGAGAGCATCTTCGCTTTTGCAAGATCCACCGCCTCCTGTGCCCTGGAACGGTGCTCCTCATAAATCCTGGGATTGTCCGTCTTTCTGAAGAAACCCTTTCCCGTGATGTGCAGTTCAACGTCAGGAAACAGTCTCTTTAGTCCGTCAATCTCCCCGGAGTACATGTCCCCTTTCATGAATTCTATAATGCAGACCTTCATGTTGTGGCCCGCTGCGCGCAGAGCGATCCCCAACGCGGCAGTCGTCTTGCCCTTGCCGTTACCTGTCAGGACAACAATGAGGCCGACCTTTTCTCTTGGTTCAAAAACAGTGAGTTTGCGCTCGTTCAATAATTGCACCTTCTCTCTTAACCCATATTATTCATAAATTTCTTAAGCAATCAGAGCAGATGCTGTATCAGAGCGGCTTTATCCCGAAAGCTTTCGGGATACCTCGGAGGTCCGAAAAGCGGACCGAGAATGAGAGACGATACTGTATCTGCTCTGCTATTTCATGCATTGTGAATAATATGGGTCAAATGTTCAAATTTGTATGAGCCTCTTTTTTATATCTATGGCCGCAACCGCCCCTTCGCCTGCTGCTATGATTGCCTGGTCAGTGCCCGTATTCAAAGGGCCTACAATATACAGCCCGTCCAGAGACGACTCAAAATGGTGATTAGTAACATACTTAAAGCCCTGACCATCCCTTTTCAACGGGAGTTCCGAGATGAAATCATCATTCAGTTTATAGCCAAAGTCAGCCATGACAGCCTCGCATGCAAGCCGTCTTCCATCCTGGAGTTCTACCGCCTCTATCTTTTCTTCACCGATGAACTTGCCCGGCCTGCCTTTTATCATAGGTATCCCTTCTTCTTCCAGCAACTCCTTAAAGTCATCGGGAGGTTCATAGAAATAGAGTATGAGGGTTATGTCTTTTGTATACATCTCTTTCATGGCAAAGGCCAGGCGGACAGTGTGTATTGAGTTGCCGATGACTAGTAATTTTCTGCCGGCGGTCTTGTGCCCGTCACAATCCATGCAGGTGAAATAACCGGCCCCGAGAAATTTATGGAGGTTCTCAATCGGAGGCAGGTTATCAGAGACGCCTGAAGATACGATGACAAAACGAGACAGGACTTTCTTCTCTCCGCTATCCACTTCAAAAACCTCTTTCTTAATCACCCGGACAACCCGCCCCTTTTCAGTATGCACGTTAAAACTTCTAGCCTGCTCCATGCCTGCTTCGATGATTTCCCTGCCCGAGATAACCTTATGCGAGAGAAAATTCTCAATCTGTCTGGCATGATGGGTTCTGCCCCCACCCCTGTCTATGAGAAGGACATTCAGATTATACCTTCCCAGATAAATGGCAGCCTGAAGTCCGCCGGGACCGGCTCCGATAATGATGCAGTCATATACCTTTTCTTCAACCATGTTTTCTGAATTGATTCGCTCACTCCATGCGGATCATATCTGATAGGAATTATATCAAAGTCCGACAGGAAAACTTACTGATGGTGTATAGGAAAGATTGTATGCCTTCGGAGGTGTTCTTATTTGCCCTTGTGATATTCCTGAATCGGTTTAATGTTCATCTTTTTCTTTTTGAACATTTCAATCGCATTGACTGCGGCTGTTGCGCCGAATATGGTTGTTGTAAAAGGCACCTTGTATTGCAGGGCACTCTGTCTTATCGAAAAGGAGTCCTTCTGCGCCTGGGTTCCGCTGACCGTGTTTATTACAAAATGTATCTCCTTGTTCTTGATCTTATCCACTATGTGGGGTCTGCCTTCCGTAACCTTATTTACAACCTCAACGTCAAGTCCGTGGTCTTCCAGATATTTGGCAGTGCCCTTTGTCGCAATGACGGAAAGACCGAGTTCCAGCAATTTCTTCACTAGAGGTACCGATAGCTGCTTGTCCTTGTCCTTCAGGCTGATAAATATCTTCCCTGACAACGGGATCCTGTTGCCGCAGGATATCTGGGATTTTCCAAAGGCAATCCCGAAGTCCTTGTCTATGCCCATCACCTCGCCGGTCGATTTCATCTCAGGGCCAAGGATGGAATCAACTCCCTGAAACCGGTCGAACGGAAAAACAGCTTCCTTCACTGCAACATGTTTGATACTCTTTTCTCTTGTAATCCCCAGTCCCTTCAATGTCTTGCCGACCATTACCTTTGCAGCAAGTTTTGCAAGCGGGACCCCGGTTGCCTTGCCCACGAAGGGAATAGTCCTCGAACCCCTTGGGTTTACTTCGAGTACATAAATATCCTTATTTTTGACAGCAAACTGAACATTCATAAGACCTATGACCTCGAGCTCTTTCGCGAGTGCCTTTGTCTGGATTTTAATCTCTTTTACTATTTCTTTAGCCAGGGAGTGGGGAGGCAGGGAACAGGCCGAGTCTCCTGAGTGGATGCCCGCCTCTTCAATATGTTCCATGACGCCGCCGATGATTACATCCCTGCCGTCCGAGATAGCATCCACGTCCACTTCTATCGCATCTTCCAGATATTTGTCGACGAGTATAGGGTGCTCAGGAGATGCCTTGACAGCGCGTTTCATATATTCTCTGAGAGAATTTTCATCATAGACAATCTCCATCGCCCTGCCCCCGAGCACATATGACGGTCTGACCATCACCGGATACCCTATCCTGCCGGCAGCGGAAAGTGCCTCTTCAACAGACAGTGCAGTGTCACTGTCAGCCTGCTTCAGGTTGAGTTTGTGAAGGAGTTCCTTGAAGCGCTTTCTGTCCTCTGCCCTGTCAATCGAGTCAGGCGTTGTGCCAAGGATTTTGACCCCTTCTCTTTCAAGGGGAACGGCAAGTTTGAGAGGGGTCTGGCCTCCGAACTGGACTATCACACCCTCTGGTTTTTCCGTGTCTATGATGTTCAAGACATCTTCTATGGTAAGCGGCTCAAAATAGAGCCTGTCGGCAGTGTCATAATCCGTACTGACAGTCTCGGGATTGCAATTGACCATGATCGTTTCATAGCCGAGTTCTTTTAAGGCAAAGACTGCATGAACGCAGCAATAGTCAAACTCAATGCCCTGCCCTATCCTGTTCGGACCTGAGCCAAGTATAATGACCTTCTTCCTGTCTGAGGGATTGGATTCGCACTCAACCAAAGGATGAAGGCTGAGGGATGTAGGTTGAATTGTGCGAAATGGGATTTCATATGTCGAATAGAGATATGGTGTAAACGCTGCGAACTCCGCTCCGCACGTATCTACCATCTTATAGACGGCATGGATGTCATTCTGTTTCCGCAGGGTCCTTATGTCGGCTTCCTGCATTTTGAGCAATTGCGCAATCCTTCTGTCAGAGAAGCCGAGCTGCTTGGCCTCTCTAATCATGTCAAGGATACCCGGGTCTTGAATCTGCAGTCCGGACTTCTTTATCTCTTCTTCCTTCTCTATTATCTGCCTGATATTTTCAAGGAACCACGGGTCAATCCATGTCAGCTCGTAGATTTCCCGGATACTCATCCCCTCTCTCATCGCCTGCGCGATATACCAGACCCTTTCAGCGCTCGGTGTTTTGAGTTTGGATTTGATGAGAGCCATATCGGAAGAAACATCTTCGAGCCCTCGGGTTCCGATCTCGAGGCTCCTGATAGCCTTCTGGAAAGACTCTTTAAATGTCCTGCCGATTGCCATCACCTCGCCGACGGACTTCATCTGGATTGTCAGCGTCGGGTCTGCTTCAGGGAACTTTTCAAAGGCAAACCTCGGGATCTTCGTCACAACGTAGTCTATTGTCGGCTCAAAGGATGCCGGCGTCTCTCTTGTTATGTCGTTGGGGATTTCATCAAGGCTTAACCCCACCGCGAGCTTGGCCGCGATCTTTGCAATCGGGAAACCTGTCGCCTTAGATGCAAGGGCTGAGCTTCTCGACACCCTCGGATTCATCTCAATGACTACCATTCTTCCGTTATTCTGGTTCAGGGCGAACTGAATGTTCGAGCCGCCGGTGTCTACTCCTATCTCACGGATAATGGCGATAGACGCGTCCCGCATCCTCTGATATTCCTTATCGGTAAGGGTCTGTGCAGGGGCAACAGTAATCGAATCTCCTGTGTGGATCCCCATCGGGTCAAAGTTCTCTATCGAACATATGATCACAACATTGTCTTTTACATCCCGCATAACCTCAAGCTCATACTCTTTCCAGCCGAGAGCGGATTCTTCCACCAGGACCTGTCCGACAGGACTGAGTTTTAATCCCCGTTCGAGCAGTTCCTGATACTCTTCCAGGTTGTATGCGATGCCGCCGCCTGTTCCCCCAAGGGTAAATGAAGGCCTGAGTATCGCCGGGAATCCAATATTCTCGATTGCTTCCATCCCCTCTTTTAGAGATCCGACATGGACTGATTCCGGCACCTCAAGGCCTATCTTTTTCATAGCCTCTTTGAACAGCTCTCTGTCTTCAGCCTTCTTGATCGCATGAAGTTTAGCCCCGATCAGCTCAACCTTATATTTATCAAGTATGCCTTTCTCGGCAAGTTCAACCGCGAGGTTCAAAGCAGTCTGCCCGCCCATGGTTGGGAGGATAGCATCGGGCTTTTCTTTCTTTATTATCATTTCAAGGACATCAGCGGTCAAAGGCTCAATATATGTTACATCTGCTGTCTCAGGGTCAGTCATAATCGTCGCGGGATTGGAATTGACCAGTACGACCTTATATCCCTCTTCCCTCAAAGCCTTGCATGCCTGGGTGCCGGAATAGTCGAACTCGCATGCCTGTCCGATGATGATAGGACCTGAGCCGATTAGGAGGATTTTCTTGATATCAGTTCTTTTTGGCATAAGCTCCTTCAATCAGCTTTCTGAATCTCTTGAAAATATGTGCTGAATCATTCGGACCAGGTCCTGCTTCAGGATGGTGCTGAACGGAAAATATCGGAAGCTCAACATGCCGCATGCCCTCTTCCGTACCGTCGTAGAGGTTTTTGTGGGTAAGCTTGACCTTGCCATGGAGACTCTTGATATCCACGCAATAATTATGGTTCTGGGATGTTATCTCGACCCTGCCGGTCACTAAATCCCTTACAGGATGGTTGCCGCCGTGATGGCCGAATTTCAGTTTATATGTAGTTCCGCCCAGTGCAAGGCCCAATATCTGATGTCCGAGGCAGATCCCGAAAATGGGCTTCTTGCCCAGGAGCTTCTTTGAATTCTCAATCGCATAGGTGACTGTTTGAGGGTCTCCCGGACCATTGCTGAGGATAATACCGTCCGGGTTCATCTCCAGCACAGCCTCCGCAGGCGTTTGGGCAGGCACAACAGTCACATCGAAGCCGGCCTCCACAAGGTTGCGCAGGATGTTGAACTTGACTCCGAAATCATAAACAACCACCTTCTTGACAACTTCGCTCTTTTCAACAACACACCATTTCCAGCAGCCCTCTTTCCAGGAATACTGTTCATAAGTGGTAACATCTTTTACAAGATCAGAGGCAGAGATGCCGGGATGTCTCTTCACCTTATCGAGGAGGCCGGCAGGGTCAAGATCAATAGTAGATATTATCCCCATCTGCGCGCCATAATTCCTGAGGTGTTTTGTGAGCGCCCGGGTATCTATGTTTTCGATCCCGACTATATTATGGTCGAGAAGATACTGTCCGAGAGAACCTGTACATCTCCAGTTGCTCGGGAAATCTATATATTCTCTGACTGCGAACCCTTCAATTTTGGGTCCGCCCAGAGATTCGATATCTTCCTGATTGATCCCGTAATTGCCTATTTGAGGATAGGTCATGGTTACGATCTGGCCCCGGTAAGAAGGATCAGTGAGGATTTCCTGGTAGCCCGTCATCGACGTGTTGAAAACAACCTCGCCTATCGTTTCTCCCCCTGCGCCGAAACTTCTCCCTTCAAAGACAATCCCATCTGATAGGACTAGCAGAGCCTTACCACTCATAGAGTCTTCCTTTGCTGAACGTCATTATCGGCGCTCCTTTTAATAACCATCCATCAAAAGGAGTGTTCTTGCCTTTTGATACGAACATTTCAGCCTTTACTTCATGCTCCTTATTCTCGTCTATGACAACCAACTCCGCCTCGGAACCGGTCCTGAGGGTGCTCTTGTCAAGGCCCAGGATTCTGGCCGGGTTCAAAGTCATTTTTTCAAAAAGCTGATTTTTTGTAAGAACGCCCTCTCTTACAAGCCCCAGACTTAGGCTAAGCGCGGTCTCAAGACCTGATATCCCGAAAGGCGCCATGTCAAAGGGTCTCGACTTTTCATCAACATGATGAGGCGCATGGTCGGTTGCGATGGCGTCGATAGTGCCGTCTCTCAGCCCTTCCTTTATAGCCTCAACATCACGGCTTGTTCGCAAGGGAGGATTGACCTTTGCATTTGAATTATACCCTTTCACAGCATCTTCTGTTACGCTGAAATAATGCGGACAGGTCTCCGCAGTGACATTTATCCCGCGTTTTTTTGCGTCCCTTACCAGGTTGACTGATCCGGCTGTAGATATGTGGGCTATATGGAGCCTCCCGCCGGTAAGCTCTGCGAGCAAGATATCTCTGAAAATCATGACCTGTTCTGCCTCTGCAGGTATTCCCCTGAGGCCGAGGGTCACTGATATGAGCCCCTCATTCATCACGCCGCCTTCCGACAGGGTCAGGTCCTCGCTGTGTGAGATGACCGGA
>CAVRZG010000013.1:0-156336 GCA_963725545.1 uncultured Nitrospiraceae bacterium
TGGGTAGTGTCTCAGTTTGAAATATATGCTATTTTTTCTTACTTTTGATCTTATAGGAAATATTTGTTGCAGTCCCAGTTTCTATCGGGTACACTTTCTGGGTTGTCTCATCAGGATGATAAATGATTCTTGTGTTACTTTTCTTGTATCTGTAATGCCCTTCGTATTCTCCCTTTAAGGGAACTATTCTCATTGATTTCGGATGATAATATGGATTTGTAGTTACATCCCTCTCAAAACTCTTTTTCACGCTCTTTTGGTCAGAATGTTTTTTGAAATATATTTCATATTCTGTTTTGGATTCATCATCGAAGAAAACAATTTTCCAGGGAGTATTGTCAGGCATTTTTATTTTGTAAGAGGAAATGCTTTAATTTTTTACTCCTGGAAAGGATTTTCTTTTTTATTGGAAGAAGAGAATTTATCTCCGCTGTTGCTTCCCAAGATACAATAATCGATTGAATATCTTCTTTGCTTACTTGAGCATTGAGTATTTCACGCAGAAATTTATCGCGTTCCATTACAGATAGCTGCCGCAAAATAAAATCAATCTTTTGGAGTTTCATTTATTTTATGCTGTTTTTTGTAACTCGCAGTATTTATTTTTAAAGCTTCAATCAATGGCTCAACAATCATAATTGGGATTGCTATTTCAGCCTGAATTGGTGCTTGGATTTTCTTTGATTTTATAATCTCTTCTTTCTGGTCAGCCCGAGGCTCAGTGATATCACAAAAGGTCAAAGTGAAATCATATTCAGAATGAGAAATTGAAACAAAATTAGAATACAGTCTTTCAGATATGTAATCTTTGCTAGGAACAATTTTAACATTTACTGTTGTTGGAGGTAATTTCTTAGATTTTGGCATATTCGATCTCCTGCTATAATTTAACAAAATTATAGCAGAACTATCCAATTAATTAATACATTATGACAAAAGAGGTAGTGGGTCAGTTTGGGATAAGGCAGAATAATCAGTAAGCGAGAGTAAATAATTCCGTAAGGCCGTTGTAGGAAAACATACACAACTTGAGAACATCACGTCCTATCAAGGCATGAAAACCTTGAGGAATAAGCAATTCCGCACAAACGACGGGGAGCGTATTAAATATAAGCGATGCCTGATTTTTAGTCGCAGGAACTATAAGGCTTATATCATACTGATCGTGTTGGGCAGGTTTATCTTTTGTAGATGGAGTGTGTATTGTAACAACACCCGTTGGGCTCAAATTTAACGACAGTAAAACCGAAGGGTCAACACAGGTAGCGCTTGCGCCAGTATCTATTAAGGCTCGTATATTCATGACGGAGGGGACTGGAATTTTAGCTGCAATTAATGCGGATTGCCGCTCTTTACTTGCGCCAATTGCAGCATTGAGCATTGGGCCTTGCGGGGTTATGTTTAAGGTAAAATGGGGCACATTAGGCCGTTTTCGGGGTGCATTCTTTTTTACTAAAAGTTACAAATCTTGAAATAAATTGTATTTCTTCGATACCGTGAATCTGTCTTACGAAGAATGGTTCCAATCCAAAGCGCTTATAACCTTCTTTAATAGCGTCTTCATAGCTTACAAAAGTATCTATTACCTCTTCACCCCGGATAAGCACAAACTTGCCCTCATCTTGTTTCAATTCTGACAACTTCTTCTTGTAGGTTTCTAATTCTTTTTCGAGTGCCATGATTCTATTATATCCAGCTTGAGATAATAAAAGTATAGCATTCTAACGATAAAAGTCAAGTAAGTCTTTCCAAAATACAGTAACTTATTGAATCAAAGAGAGAATATCCTCCATATCCCACAGCCGGTCCGTAACCCCTGCCGCCATTGCCGGTGTGACCTTGAGAGTCTTATGAATACGCACAAAATTATAAAACATAAAATAAAGAGCGAGGGCATGATAATGGTTTTCCAGTTTTTTGCTGAATGCGTTTGTAAGCCTGGTAAATCTTCTCATGCTCATCCTCATGGTAAGGTTCTGTCTTTCAACATAGCTGGTAGATATATGCTCCGGGTCCGGTGATCCTTGAATCTTTTCCTTTTTAGCGCCGATACACTTTGCAGGGCTATATCTCTTTTCGCTTTCATCTGAAGAGCCGTAGAGTTTAACCAGCATGGCATAATCAATATTAGTTCCGAAGGCATCATCGACAGCATCCAGATAAATTTTGTAGCCGTCACTTGTCATCTGTATTTTATTTTCTATTCTTTCAGAAAGATCATTCATAAATGAAGCGGCAATCTCCGCGCCGCGATTACCGAGCATGTAACTGATTATGAGCTTATTGTCCGCGTCTATCGCCGTCCATGTCCAGACATCACCGGCCCCGTCTTTATCTACACGATCTGCGTTCTTTTCTTTTGCATAACAGAACGACCATATTTCATCACATTGCACGCGCTTTGTATGAAGTCCCCTTACATGTTCGTCATGATAAGCGGCACAAGCGGTCCCTGCGTCTACCAGGAGCTTTGTAACTGTGTTTATAGAGACATCAACGATCCTTGATATAGAGCGCATGGAAGAGCCTTCACAGAGCATCTGAAGAATTTGGACTCTCTTGGATGTCGTCAGCTTATTCATGATTTTATTGTATAGAACTTAAAAGCAAATGTCAAGCATTATTTTCAGTTTGAGATATTTTATGCAAGCACACATAAATTATTGACATTATATGCTTGCATACTATAAAATGCAAGCATAAGTTTTAATGGAGGTGCAAGCATGGACACTACAAAAGAAGCAATAGGTTCTAAAGGTGGGCAAGCAAGGGCAGCTGCATTATCGACGGAAGAAAAAAAAGCTATTGCCCGCAAAGCGGCACTGTCAAGGTGGAACACTGATGTTCCACACGTCGGTTTTGAAGGAAGCTTTGATCTCGGAGGAAAAGAAATATCCGCTGCCGTGTTGCCAAACGGCAAGCGAATTATTACACAGGGAACATTCTTGACAACAATAGGACGATCAAGGTCTCCTAAGGCTGGAAGGGGAGTTTTAAGTACTGTCGACGGAATGCCGTTTTTTTTACAGGCAGAAGCACTAAAACCCTTTATTTCCGAAGAGTTAATGCAGTCGACTACCCCGATATTTTATATAACCAAAACGGGCAAACGTGGTGTTGGATATGATGCACAATTATTGCCGATGGTAGCTGAAGTTTATCTTAAACTCAGAGATTCTTATCTTGAACAGAATAAGGCAATCTCTAAGACTCATGAACATATAATTAAGGCAAGCGATATAGTCCTACGTGGATTGGCTCATGTCGGCATCGTAGCTTTGGTCGATGAAGCTACAGGATACCAGGATGTGCGTGATCGCTTAGCCTTACGAGAAATACTCGATAAATTTATGAGAAAAGAATTTGCAGCGTGGGCGAAACACTTTCCCGATGATTTTTATAAAGAAATATTTAGACTTCGCGGCTGGCAATGGAAGGGAATGAAGGTCAATAGACCTCAAGTGGTAGCCAAATATACAAATGATATTGTATATAAGCGTTTAACTCCTGGCTTGCTTGATGAATTGGAGCGCAAAAATCCCAAAGACGATCAAGGCAAAAGGAAAGTTAAACATCAGCAATGGTTGACGGAAGATGTAGGACATCCCGCATTAGCTCAACATCTCTATGCCACAATAGGATTAATGAGGATAAACGATACATGGGAATCATTCATGAATATGCTTGATCGTGCATATCCTAAACATAAAGACGTGAGGCAACTATTGCTCTTTAACGATTAATCCACCGAGCTGTAGCGGCTTTTTTAGCTATCTCTTTGCGTTTCTTTGCAGATAACTTTTGCGCCCTGGCAGGTCCACCTATTAACCCGGCCTTGCGCGTATAATCTTTCTTGCGGGGCTCTTCTTTGATCTCGCCCGTAGCGATCTTAGCCACCATAATAGCGGCTCCAATCACATCGGCGGGTCTCTTCTGTCCTTGCGGTCCTTTAGGCATATTCTAATTATGCCACATTGTTTTTCAGATATCTATAGAGAATCAAGCTAAAAATCAAACTGAGACACTACCAAGAATTGTCCCCTTTCCCTAACCGCTTTTATTATAATATCATCATGTCGCTAAGGGCGTCCATAGATGTCGGATCAAACACGCTCAGGTTGTTGATAGCGGAAGTCAGCGGCAACAAGATTCTTGATGTATATTCCGACAGAAAGATTACACGGCTCGGCAACGGTATAGACGGGGATGGCAGACTGCAGGAGGTCAACATGGAAGACTCTTTGACCGCATTGAAAGAATTCTCTGCGGTCATCTGCAGAATATGGGGTCAGGGACATAAAGGCCGTAGCTACAAGCGCCCTCCGTGAGGCGGCAAATTCAGACCTGTTTTTGACAAGGGCTCTGAGAGACACAGGGATAAATATCGAGGTCATAACAGGTGACAAAGAGGCTGCCCTTACCTTAAAGGGAGTGCTCCTTTCCTTTGGGGACGAAGTTGAACCGCCGCTCCTTCAGTATCCCCTTAGCCGGGGCCTGGCATCCGGCGGGTGACTGTTCAAGGGAGGGATGCCGGAGGGGTATCCTTGCGAGGATGGAAAACCAGAGCGGAAAGTTTGTTGTCGATATAGGCGGCGGAAGCACGGAATGGATACTCCTGAGAAGAGGCTGTCCTCCTGTCATGGGCAGTATTCCCATAGGGGTCATAAAACTCTCAGGGAAATACCTGAAGAACGACCCTGTGGTTCAGAAAGAAGTAGATGAACTGGAGAATGAAATAATGTCTGTGCTGGAAAACCTTCATATGAGAATCGGGAGATATTTTGACAACAACCTCCTTTTTATAGGAACAGCCGGAACATTTACCACCCTTGCATCTCTGGACCTTGAGCTTGAACGGTATGTAAGGGAGAAAATACATATGCATAGGATCCCTCTGGAAAGGCTGCTGACAATATGCAAGAGACTCATTGCTCTTCCTCTTAAGGAAAGAAAAAAGACAAAAGGCCTTGAACCTGAGAGGGCGGACTTGATTATACCTGGTATCATATTTACAATTAATACGATGAAATATTTCGGGTTTCGTGAGATAACAATCAGTGATTACGGCCTGCTTGAAGGGGCCTTGCTGGATACTAAGGAGACGGGTGAGAAAAGTATTTCAAAGACCTGAGGCGCTTAAAGATGAACCTTTCCGATACTGTCCCGGATGCGGCCACAGTCTGACGCACAAGCTGATAGCTGAGTGTATCGATAAGTTGGGCATCAGGGAACAGGTAGTCGGCATCGCGCCTGTAGGTTGCGCTGTTTTCGCCTATGACTATTTCAACTTCGACATGATTGAGTGCGCACATGGAAGACCTCCTGCCGTAGCCACCGGGCTAAAACGGTCCATGCCCGGCAAGGTGATTTTTTCTTATCAGGGAGACGGCGATCTCGCAGCAATCGGGACGGCAGAGATAATACATGCGGCCAACAGGGGTGAGAATATCTCTGTTTTCTTTGTAAATAATGCCATCTACGGCATGACAGGCGGACAGATGGCTCCCACTACTCTTCCCGGGCAGAAAACGTCCACAACCCGCGGCGGCAGGAATGTCCTGACTGAAGGGCATCCTCTGCACGTCTCTGAACTGCTGGCAACAATCGAAGGCGCCGCATTCATAACCAGAACTACGGTCAATTCCTTCAAGAATCTGTTAACGACAAGAAAAGCGATAGAGAAATCTTTGAGATACCAGATCGAAGGAAAAGGCTTCAGCCTCGTCGAGATTCTTTCCCCATGTCCTGTGGACTGGAGATTGTCCCCAAAGGATGCCCTTGCATGGATTGAAACTGAGATGACAAAGGTTTTTCCACTCGGGACATTCAAAGACAAGTTCGGAGACGCTTAGAATTGGAGAACAGCATCATAATCGGTGGATTCGGCGGCCAGGGTGTTCTCTTTCTTGGAAAAATACTTGCCCATGCCGGCATGCTGGAAGGGAAAGAAGTCACGTGGTTTCCCTCTTACGGCGCTGAAATGAGGGGCGGCACTGCAAACTGCACCGTGGTAATTTCTGATGAATTAATCGGATCTCCCGTTGATCACAAAACCGGACACGCTGGTTGCCATGAGTGATGCCTCATTGAAAAAATTCGATCAGAAAATAAAAAACGGGGGCAGCCTCTTCCTGGACTCTTCGCTCATCAACAACAAGGAAGACTTGAGGAAGGATATAGAGAATATTTGCCGTTCCTGCAACAGAGATAGCCAGAAAACTGGGCAACACTAAATCGGCCAACATGGTATTGCTCGGAGCTCTCATCGCAAACACCGGGATATTGAGCAAACTGTCTGTTTTTAAGGCTCTCGACAGTTCAATGCCGGATAACAAAAAAGACCTGACGGCCGGCAACAAAAACGCTATTACCGAAGGGATGAAATACATTGAAAATAAGAAAAGCTAAGATATCCGATCTGAAGCCGGTGCACAAACTGGTCAACGAATTTGCCAGGGAGGAAAAGATGATCGCAAGGGCTCTTAACGAACTCTATGAAACCGTGAGGGATTTCGTTATATGTGAGGACAGCGGAACAATCTGCGGAGTTTGCGCATTGCACATTATGTGGGAAGACCTTGCAGAAATTCGGTCCCTCGCTGTTAACAAAAAATTCCAGAACAAGGGCATCGGCAGGAGTCTTGTGAAACAGTGCCTCAAAGAGGCAAGGGCATTGGGATTAAGAAGGGTCTTTGCACTTACTTATCAGCCCGAATTCTTCAAGAAAATGGGGTTCAAAGATACTGATAAAGCAAGCCTCCCCCAAAAGATATGGGGAGACTGCCTCCGCTGCCCGAAGTTTCCTGAATGCGATGAAAACGCCGTAATGATAAACCTGTAATTTTCCTTAAGCAACAAATGCAAAATAACTGTAAGCAGCCCTGCTGGAGAAAGAGCTCTACGGCAACTCCTTAGTAAGACGTCTGCGAATTCAACCAACCTTCAAGTTGTTATTTGAAACGACTGAATTTCTGAATTGCTAAATTTTGCGTTGGAGAGTTCTTTCTCCAGTAGGGCTGCTTACCTCTTGAGCCTAATCCACCTTTTCAAACAGGTCCTTCGCCGCCCCGCAAACCGGGCACTTCCAGTCGTCAGGGATCTTCTCAAAAGGGGTACCGGCCGCTATGCCTCCGTCGGGGTCTCCTTCAGCGGGATCATAAATATAGCCGCAGACCGAACACCTGTATTTGCTCATTCCTTGCCTCCTTTTGTTATGCTTCTGTAAAAACATGTCCTGTTGCCGGTGTGACAAGCCGCAGGGCCGTGCTGAATCACCTTTACAAGCAAGGTATCGGCGTCACAATCATACAGGATCTCCTTTACCTCCTGAACATGTCCGGATGTCTCGCCTTTTTTCCAATACTTCTGGCGCGACCTCGACCAGAAATGGGTATACCCTGTTTCGAGCGTCATCTCCAGGGATTTCCGGTTCATGTACGCCAGCATCAGTATATCGCCATTCTGCACATCCTGAACGATGGCTGGTATCAGTCCTTTTTCGTCATATTTTAATTCGGGTATCATTTTTTCTCTCCTTTATAAGTTTTCTATTTTAACTCATCCCCGTCCAAAATAAATATTTCAAACCTCCCAAGAACAAGGGATATGGCTCAATTTCTGAAGCAAGAATCACGGGTCATCTCGTGGAGGCTGAAGACGAAGCGGAAGCCGCACCTCTGATCAACGTAACAACATTGCAATCATATAAGGCATGCACGGGTATTAAAGATAGTTTTTTTGCTTCAGAAATTGAGACATGTCCCTTTGGCATTGGCGTCTCCACAGCAACCTGCCTATCTTCGGGACATAAGTCCGGCTAAAGCTTGTACCCTATTTTCCTCAGAAATTCTTTTCTATGGGCTTTGTCCTCAGCAGTCTCAACCCCCTTGGGAGAGAACCCGTCTATTACCCCCAGAACTCCATTCCCCTGCGCTGAGGATGCGACGATGACTTCAAGGGGGTTTGCGGTTGCACAGAAGATCCTGCAGACTTCGGGACAACTCTTTATCTGATTCAGGACATTGATGGGAAAAGCGTCCTTAAGAAGAATACAGAAAACATGTCCTGCGTCGATATCCTGCAAGTTCTTAACACAGCCGTTGATAAGGTCAGGATCGTTCCCTTCAGTCCTTATCAGGCACGGCCCTGATGCCTCAGTGAAAGCCACACCAAACCTCGCATTAGGCACGGTTGTAGCCATTATCTCGTAAAGGTCTTCAATGGTCTTTATGAAATGGGTCTGGCCTAAAATGAGATTACACTCCTCCGGTATCCCGATTTTCACAGCTTTGATTTCCATTCAGCACACCTCCTTTGATAGATATCCGCGCATAAACCCGCCTTATCAACCCACATCCACAGAGCAAGCATCAGCACAAAGGTATCAGATGCATGTCACCGGTCCCATTTTGTGAGCAGCAACCAGCCGCCTGTCAAGGGCCTCTGTTTATTATAATAATGAACGCGACTATTGGCCAGTGGCTTCCCGGTTCGTCTGTAACTACTGGCTTTCTTTGCTATGGTATAATGGAAATGAACTCTCTTAAAGAAGTCAAGCCCCTTTTAAAAGGATAGCCTATGATCTCTGTATATAAAGAATCCTCAACACGCGACGGGACCTGGGAAAAACAGAAACCGAACATGTCTCGTTCCCCTGGTTTTGCAGTTTTGTTTTTTGTGCATATGGCATTTATCACTTTTTTTCTGCTCTTAACGGGCTCTTTTTTATTTGCTGCCGGGATAAACGGTCCCGAGGTGAAAATTCAGGGTAATGAAATTCAGGTAACAACTTCTTTATCACTCGATGACAAGTATCTTAATGAACTCAGGAACGGAATCAAGAAGGAGTTTCATTTTTATATAGACATCTTCAGGGTGTGGAACATGTGGCCTGATGAATTTATATTAAGCAAGTCCTTTACAAGGACTCTCCGGTCCGACCCTGTGAAGATGGAATTTGTCGCTACGTCAAGCGACGGGATAACGCAGACAAAGAAACGGTTCAAGTCGTTCGAGTCCATGCTGAAATGGACCCTGAGTATCGACGACCTCAGACTTGCCAACATCCGTGATCTCGAGCCCGGTACATATTTTGTGAGGGTTACCGTTGAATCCAAGATAAGACAGTTTCCGCCGGTAATCGGTTATTTCATGATATTTCTGCCTGAAAATGAATTTAAGATCAGGAAGGATTCCCCTTTTTTTAGCATCGGGCCAAGATGAAAAATCTTTCCTTCAAGATCTTCCTGATATTGGGTTCTCTTCTCGTCGCGCTCTCCTTCGGAATTGAACTCCATTACATGAGGCTTGAAGGCTCTCCGCTCCTGACAAGGCTGACCCTCCTGCTTCTTCTGAACCTGACATTCCTGTCGCTGCTTGTTCTCATGTTTTTTGTTGTCAAGAGTCTGGTCAAGCTCTATTTCGAGAGAAAACACAAAATTCCCGGATACCAGTTTAAGACTAAACTTGTCGTCACACTCGTCATCCTGACACTTATTCCGTCCGCCCTGTTGTTCGTTGTATCGAGCGGACTGATTACAAATTATATCGACAGGTGGTTCGTGCCCCAGATCAGACTTCCCCTGGACAGTTCAATCCAGCTTGCAAAAGCCGTCTACGAAAATGAAAAGAAAAGGGCTCTCCAGTTTGCGAGATCACGCTCCGGTCCGGGAACGACAACGGATTCGTATAGTGTAAAGCATCTTTCAAAGGCGCCTGATGACGCTACCGAGACAATAAGATTGGCCTTTGAAGGCAAGGAGGGGACTGAGGTCATTTCCAGCGCGTCGGGTGACATAGTAAGGGCTGTTGTCCCCGAATACAAGAAGGGAAGGATAAGGAGGGTGATTGTCGTAGAATCCCGCGTCCCGGCAGCCATTACAAATAATGTCGAAACGATAAAGAATGCCTTTGAAAACTATCTGACGCTTGAAGCGTGGAGAGTGCCGATAAAGGCCAATTACCTTCTTATCCTCGGGTTTATGACATTCATGGTCGTTTTCATGGCCCTCTGGGTCGGCCTGAGGATTTCCCGCGGGATAACAGACCCCATTCAGAGGCTTGCATTTGCAACACGGCAGGTTGCAGCCGGCGATCTTACCATAGCAGTGGATATAGAGAGAGAAGACGAGATCGGGCTCCTCGTGAATTCTTTTAACGACATGGTCAGAAAATTGAAGGTAAGCAAGGAGTCTCTTGAGTCCACCTACCTGTATATAAAAAATATTCTGAACAACATTAATTCAGGGGTCATCATGCTCGACGTCTCGGGTGAAATATCCATGATAAACGGCGCTGCCTGTTCAATCCTCAACATCAAACCTGAAGAGGTCATTCACAAGAATTACGGAGAATTGTTGTCAAGAATAGGCTCCCAGGAAATCCGGAATCTTGTCGAGGGCATCGAAGGCCGCGAGTTTAAACCGGTCAAAAAGCAGGTAAGGACCTTCATAGGCGACAGGATGGTCATTCTTTTTGTCTTCATCACAAGTCTGCGGGACCCGCAAAAATACATTGGACTTCTCGTTGTCTTTGATGATGTCACAGATATTATAGAGGCCCAGAAGGCGTTGACGTGGCAGGATGCCGCCAGAAAAATAGCGCACGAGATCAAAAATCCGCTGACCCCAATCAAGCTTTCCACGGAACGGATGATGAAAAAATGGGACCAGAAAGACAACGACTTTGAACAGGCGTTCCGTCAGGCGACAAAGACAATCATACGGGAAGTGGATAGTCTGAAAAAGCTGGTCGACGAATTTTCAAAGTACGGCAAAATGCCGGAAATAAGGAAGGCCCCTGCTTACTGTGCCGGCCCTGATCGATGAGGTTGTCCATCTCTATAAGGCATACAAAAACATAGAGGTCCATGTTTCGGCTCCTGAAAATGCTCAGCCTGTGGATCTTGACGCCGAACAGTTTAAACGGGTGCTCATAAATGTCTTCGAGAACGCAGTTCAGGCCATGACGCTTAAAGGCAGGATTGATGTGAGTCTGGCTTTCGATATTCCATCTAATCTTGTGCTTATTGAAATTGCAGACACAGGGCCCGGAATTAAGAGCGGGGACAAGGACAAACTATTTCATCCCAATTTTTCAACGAAAAAAGAAGGAACAGGCCTTGGTCTTGCTATTGCGCGCAGGATTGTTAAAGAGCACGGTGGGAAAATAGGAGTCAGGGACAATACCCCCAGTGGTACAATATTCTCAATAGAGGTCCCTATAAAGGAGATTTAGATAATGGATACTGCTTTGCTGATAGTAGACGACGAAGAAGGCATTCGGGAGACACTCTCAGGCATATTTGAAGACGAGGGTTATAATGTGACAGCGGTGGCGTCCGGTGAAGAAGCCCTCGGTGTCCTCAGGGAGCAGAGTCCGGACCTTGTGCTGCTGGATGTCTGGCTGTCAGGAATAGACGGGATCGAAATCCTCCAGGAGATAAAGAAGACCTCTCCTAATCTGCCTGTTGTCATGATTTCAGGCCACGGGAATATAGAACTTGCAGTCAAGGCGACCCGTATGGGAGCGTATGAGTTTCTTGAGAAACCCCTTTCCCTCGAAAGGGTACTCTTAGTGGCCAGAAGGGCCCTCGAAAAGAGAACCCTCGAAATGGAAAACAAAGCCCTCAAAGAAGACCTTACCAGAAGATGGAGGCTCATAGGCAATTCAAATAAGATCCAGCAACTAAGGGAACAGATAGAATTGGCGGCAAGGAGCAGCAGCAGGGTGGTGATTCTCGGCGAAAGCGGTTCCGGGAAGGAACTTGTCGCCCACATCCTGCATGAAAAAAGCCCCAGGGTTGACAAACCCTTTGTTGAAATGAACTGTGCGGCCATCCCGCAGGAGTTAATCGAGAGCGAGTTGTTCGGCCATGAAAAGGGCTCTTTCACCGGCGCGTTTGAAAGAAAGAAAGGTAAATTCGAGCTTGCCGATGAAGGCACGTTATTCCTTGATGAAGTGGGCGATATGTCATTGTCTACTCAGTCAAAGGTCCTCCGGATTATTGAGACACAGGAGTTTCAGCGCGTGGGTGGAAATAAGAACATAAAGGTGGACGTAAGGATTATTGCTGCCACGAATAAGGACCTGAGAGAAGAGGCAAAGAAAGGGAATTTCAGGGAGGACCTGCTCTTCAGACTCAATGTCATTCCGATAATTGTCCCGCCCCTTCGTGATAGAAAAGAAGATATACCGGAGCTTGTCGAATATTTCCTCGAATATTTCGCTGTTGAATACGGTCAGAAACCGAAGAAGATCACACCCGACGGTCTCAGTATGCTCCAGGCCTACGACTGGCCCGGCAATATAAGAGAACTGAAGAACGTCATAGAAAGATTTGTAATTATGAACCCTTCGAATAACATAACAGCCAAGAATATCCTTATCGGCGAGTCGACCCGTTCGGATTATTTTTCTTTCAATACTCTCAGGGAGGCAAGAGACGCATTTGAAAAGGACTTCATCGCCAGGAAACTCGAAGAGAACAACTGGAACATCTCAAAGACCGCGGAAATCCTCGATATTGAAAGAAGCAACCTTCACAGAAAAATCAAGACATATGAAATAAGAACACCGCAGTAAAATCTTTCGCTTCTCAGAGGCAATTAATGCAACTATTTGTGCAGTCCTATCGTCTATTACGTTGGAAACAACATGGATCCCACGGGTCAAGCCCGAGGATGACAATCTCAATGGTTATTTTTCTTTGTCATTCGCTTAGGGCGCCTACTGTTGGCCCGCAGATCTTAAGCGGGTCACCTCAGCGACTCGCCGAGTGCTTGAGAATCCAGCAAGTCTAATGAAGCTTTCAACTCTCTTATTTGTTCTTCCCCGATTCTGTGCAGCTTCATGAAGTTTGTCTTTCCCTGGGTTGACAGGGGAGAGCTTGAGGTAATAACGATGCCGTCGCCTTTTTTTACCACCCGTTCCGACAGAAGAGATTTTTCAATCTCCTTTATCATTTCATCCGTTGTGGCCGGAAGCTGCATTATCTTTGGTGTAACACCCCAATAGAGGCTGACCCTGTTTTCTATCTTCTCATCAGGTGTGAGGGCAATTATAGGCACCCGGGGCCTGAACTTGGACAGTAGTCTTGCAGTAAATCCGGATTGAGTAAAGGCAACAAGCACTCTTGCATTAATGTCCTCGGCAGCCCTGCAGGCAGCATCAGCCGTGGCCTCGGCAAAAATATGCCCGCGAACGTAGGCCGATTCGGAATCTTTCATCTGCTCCGTATGCCTGATAATCCTGTCCATCATCTCCAGGGCTTCAATAGGGTATCGCCCGGATGCTGTTTCAGCTGAAAGCATGAGAGCGTCCGTCCCGTCAAGCACGGCATTGGCTACATCCGTAGCCTCAGCCCTTGTCGGTCGCAGGTGCTCGGTCATGGATTCGAGCATCTGAGTTGCAGTGATAACTATCTTCCCTTTCTTATTTGCCTTTTCGATCAGTCCCTTTTGTATGAGCGGCACTTCCTCGGGCGGCATTTCAACCCCGAGATCACCCCTTGCAATCATAATGCCATCCACTTCCGAGAAAATCTCGTCGATGTTGGAGAGGGCCTCGGGTTTTTCGATCTTTGCAATAATCGGGATTGATTGATTCCTCTTCCGCATCCACTCCTTCACCTTCCTTATATCATCTGCCTCACGGACAAATGAGATGGCCACGTAATCGACGCCCATGGTCATGCCGAATGACAGATCATTTTCATCTTTCTCCGTGAATGATTTTATCGAGAGTCTCACCCCGGGAAGATTGACGCCTTTTCTGTCTCTCAGAATCCCTCCCTCGACAACAGTTGTGTGAAGTACTTTCCGTGTTTTACCTGTGACAGTCAATTGAATCAGTCCGTCATCAAGAAGGATCCTGTCCCCTTTGTTGACTTCCCTGAGTAATGAAGGATATGAGATGAAGATCTCATCCCTGTTTCCGACCTTGTCACCCGGCACAAGAGCAAGGGGCCTGCCTTTCTTCAATTCCACGGCCCCGCCTTCAACAGTTCCAACCCTTATCTTGACTCCCTGGAGGTCCTGCAATATCGCCACCGGTGTTCTGTAGTTCTTTTGCTATCTCACGTATGAGTTCTATCCTTCTTCTGTGGGTTTCATGATCGCCATGGGAGAAATTCAGCCTGGCAACGTTCATACCGCGCTTGATCATCAAAGATATGATTCTCTTCTCAGATGATGCCGGACCGATCGTGCATACAATTTTTGCTTTCCTCTTGTCGATATCAGGCGATGAAACCATGATGCACCCCTTCTTCTGAGACAAACCTTATGTGCTTTTTCCATTCAGGCCCCTTTTCAGGGAAATCCGACCTGTAGTGAGCGCCTGCGCTCCCCCTTCTGAGCAATGCAGACTCTGTTATCAGAGAAGCCAGCGTGAACATATTTTTCAATTCCAGTTCTCTTCTTGTCACAAACCGTTTATTCAGAACAAATTCCCACGATTCAAGTTTTTGTTTTGCGTCATTGAGTGAATCTTTGCATCGTATTATCCCGACCCTGTCCCACATCAGCTTCTTCAGCGAATGCCTGATTTCCTCCATGTCGAACCTCCGGGGGTATCCATCTGAGGGAGAGGGAGCAGACAATTCCCCTGCTCTTAACAGGATATCTTCACACTTCTCAAGTCGTGATTTGCCGGCCTGAAGACCAAAAACTGCGGCTGTCTTACCGGCTCGCTCTCCAAATACCAGGCCTTCGAGAAGACTATTGGAGGCAAGCCTGTTTGAGCCGTGTACCCCTGTGCAGGCGACTTCGCCGGCGGCAAAAAGTCCGGGGATACTCGTTGCTCCGTTAATATCCGTCTTTACTCCACCCATAAAGTAATGGGCCGCCGGAGAAACCGGGACCAGTTCTCTCGTAATATCCACATTATACCGAAGGCAGGTTGCATAAATTCTGGGGAACCTCTGTTTGATAAAGCCGCTGTCGAGGTGGGTAAGATCCAGGTATACGTGATTACTCTCCGTCCTTACCATCTGGGATATGATGGCCCTTGACACAATATCCCTTGGAGCGAGCTCGGCATCAGGATGATACCCTTTCATAAACAGTTCTTTATGAATATTTCTCAGCAGGGCGCCTTCTCCCCTCATTGCCTCACTCAACAAAAACTGAGGGGCCGAGGGGGCGTAAAGGACTGTAGGATGGAACTGAACAAATTCGAGGTCTTCAAGGACTGCGCCTGCCCTGAACGCGATGGCCATCCCGTCGCCGGTCGCAACTTCAGGGTTTGTTGTTCTCACATAGATCTGACCGGCCCCACCTGTAGTGAGCACGGTGGCTTTTGAAAATAATGCTATTCTCTGCCCGCCCGCCAGAACATACGCCCCGTGACATTCCCCGTCGTGGATCATAAGGTCTTCGGTAAATGCGTAGGGATACTTCTCAACAGAAGAGAACGATCTCACTTTGTTGAGAAGCACTCGTTCAAGTTCTTTGCCTGTAGAGTCTCCGTGGGCGTGGAGGACCCTCTTCCTCGTATGGGCAGCCTCCATAGTGAAATCGAGTTTCATGCCCTCCTTGTCAAACTCGGCCCCCCAAGAGATCAGTTCGAGGATTCGTTCGGGTCCTTCTTCGACAAGTATCTTTACAGCATCTTCCCTGCAGAGGCCGTCACCTGCCCTTAAGGTGTCTTCATAGTGAATCCCCACCTCGTCTTCATCGCTGAGGGCGACGGCTATGCCCCCTTGTGCGTATTCCGTGCTGCTTTCGGCAGGCCTGTCTTTTGTTACAACTATAACATTCCCGTAAGGAGCGAGTTCTATTGCGGCCCTGAGCCCGGCAACGCCGCTTCCTATGATAAGGAAATCCGTGACCTCTTTAATCATATCAGAGAAGTCTAAAGGATGACGTAAAGTAAATCAAGTCAAAAGGCCTGTCACTTCATCTTCTCTATCATGCCGAGGATATCGATAATCTTATCGGTTATAAGCTTCATGGCCCTCTCCCCTTTTTCACGTGTTGCCTTTTGAGGATTGCCCCAGACACCTCCCGGCCAGTACTTCACTTTATCTCTCACCGTAAACGGTTTGGGGATTTTCGGATACTCCTCGGCAGCCCTGCCTTTGACCAACTCCGGCGCCAGATAGAGCATAATAGATGTCTCAAGTTCTCCTGCGTGGGAATCATTCGGGGTTTCAGCAATTGCGGACAGCTCTTTCCATATCACATCATAGGGAGAAAGAACGGCTATCCTGATATCTTTCAGTTGCTCCACCAGTACTTCGGCAGTCTCTTTCAGGGCGGACATATGAAGACTCCCTCCGTGACCCGAGATAAGCAGGAAATTCCTCAGTCCTTTTTTGTAGGACTCAGTTACAAGGTCATAAGAAAACCTCCTTAAAGTTTCAGCGGAGATACTAATGGTGCCCGGATGATCTTTTGTGGTCGTGCATACACCATAGTGAAGTACAGGCGCAAGAAAGAATTTCTTCTTTTTCGCTACAATCCTGAGCGCCTCTTCGATAGTAAAAGCATCCGTCTTCAGAGGCAGATGACTTCCGTGCTCCTCTATAGTCCCGAATGGAAATACAATGGTCTTTGTCTGCTTCAGATACTTCTTAAACTCAGTCATTGTTATGTTTTCAAGGATATACATAATTCACCTCGCTTTGACCTTATTTAAAATCGCCAACCTAAAACAGGAAGCGGCATATCTTAGTCCTCCTTTCTAACAACTCCCCCTAACCCCCTCTTACCTCAAGAGGGGGAAAGACAACGCACAGTGACACAGGGTTTCTCCTCCCCTTGAGGTAAGGGGAGGGCAGGTGGGGTTATGTCCCTATAAAAAATTTCGGCGATGCCGTCAGACAATGAATTGCTGTGGTTATGCAAATCATGGTCATCGGTATACCTTACCCGATCCATTCTATTTTCACAGAATCGGACATTTTTTTGAACTCTGGATCTCCTGTAACCACTTTGCATTTTTTCATTATACCCAGAGCTGCGGCAAAGCAGTCCGCATACGCAACCGGATACCGGGCCTTCAGCTTCGCAGCCTGTAGAGTAAGAGCTTTATCGGCGTCAATAATTGTTATCGGCAACTGTTCGATGATAAGCCTTGTCTCGTCTGCCTTTTCGATTCCGCGTTCTCTCGCGGTGTTATAATATATTTCGCCGAGATTTATCACCGACAGATACAGTTTCGTCTTCCCTCCCCGCGCCGCCTTCAATATGTTCATGACCCTCTCTCCACCCGGCTCATCTTCAAAATGGGCAAGCAGCGCATAGCTGTCGAGAACATATGAGTTATCCACGTTTTGCCTCTTCCTCTCTGTCTCTTGCAAGGGCCTTCATTATGGACGTCTTTCCTTTCAACATTCCTTTCGATGCCGCTATCGGGTCGTCGGGCAGAGGTTTAATGATAATGATGTTTCCCTCGCCCTCATAGATGCTCACCCTGCTGCCCTTTTTTATGTTGTACTTCTTCCTGAGTTCAGATGGTATTACAACTTGCCCCTTTATAGTAGCCTTGGATATCATGTTATACCTCCTGAATTAATGTTATAACATATCTCGCAAAATGTAAACATATGATCATAAGGGCGGATTTCTTATCATAGGGCTACTGAATTGATATAATAGAGCCTATACAAAATGAATTATGAGGAGGTCCGTATGTCCAAGGTATATTTTGCATCTGCAAGGGCTTTGAAATGGAGATATGACGACAGCATGCCCGGCAAACTTGAGAGGCTTCTGAAGGAGTCTGATCTTTCGAAATATTTCGAGGCAGAAGAATGGGTTGCGGTCAAGACGCACTTCGGATCGGAAGGCGCTCACCGCGTTGTCAGGCCGGTCTTTCTGCGTAAGGTCGTCGACGACTTGAAACGTATCAAGGCAAAACCTTTTGTGACTGATACGGTTCGAATCAAGGGGCTTGACTACATTGAGGTTGCCAACCAAAACGGAATCAACCACCTTTCCGTAGGAGCGCCTGTTGTTCTCGGAGACGGTCTGTATGGAAATGACAGCATCATGGTTAAGGCCGGCGAGATACTGGGGGAGATAGCTGTTGCAAGCGTCATCCATGATGTGCCTGCGATGGTCGTTTGTTCCCATATAAAAGGCCATATCCAGGCCGGATACGCGGGCGCCATAAAGAATATTGCGATGGGAGGCGTCAGCGCGAAACACAGGCAGTGCGGGTGGAAGTGCGGAAGGGGCGCAATGCATACAATAGGGGAAGGCGGGCTGACTTGGGACAGCGAGAAGTGTGAACTCTGCTATCAGTGTATGGAGATATGCCCCCTCGATGCAATTAAGTTTGAGAACGAGGTGTTAAAGTGGGACAGCAATGAATGCTGGAGGTGCGGCAGGTGTGAACGCGTGTGTCAGTCGGGAGCAGTATCTCTCCCAAAGGACGATACCCGGTTTATGCGTGCCCTCGCAGAGTCTGCCAAAGCTGTTCTAAGCACATTTAAGCCGGGAAAGGTCATCTACGTCAATTTCATCACCGAAGTCCAGCCTGAATGCGACTGCATGCCTATAGCCGACGTACCGGTAATCCAGGACCAGGGCATTCTGCTGTCTGACGATATTGTTGCGATTGAACAGGCGAGCGTTGATATGTTGTTGAAGTCCCCGCCTTTGCCTCAGTCCGCTGCCGAAGACAAAGGCATACTGAAAGGGGATGATGTACTGTTCAAACTCGCGCCAAAACCATATCATCTCCAGATCGAAGAGTGTGAAAAACTCGGGTTGGGCAACAAGGAATATGAGATGGTTGAGTTGAAATAGGCCCAAAAATGAATGCTGCTGTCCGTGGGAGTTGGACAGCAGCATTAGGGGAGATAACGAGGCATTTCATTATTTTTACCATGCCTGAAAAACCTTTGTCAAGATAAAATATACTCGCTGGTTTTACGTCCTGTATTCCGCGTTAATCCTGATATATTCTTCGGTCAAATCGCAGGTAAAAACTTTAGCTGAAGCTTTGCCCGCATGAAGGTCGATGACGATATTTACCTCTTTGTTCTTCAGGACATCTCCGGCCTGCTTGTCCTTTCCGGTTGTCAGTCCTTTATCGACTATTTTCACTCTTCCGAAGAAGATATCAACCATATCTTCTCTGAAAGAAACGCCTGAATATCCGAGGGCAGCCATGATACGTCCCCAGTTGGCGTCATTTCCATAGATCGCTGTTTTTACGAGGTTTGAATTAGCTACAGCTAATGCAGCTTTTTCCGCATCAAAATCATTCCTTGCTCCCTTGACTTCGACCTCAATAAATTTTGTCGCTCCCTCTCCGTCCCTGGCAATCATCTTTGACAGCTCAATTGTCAATTCAGACAGAGCCCTGCTGAATCGCAGATATGCTTCATTCTTTTCTGTAACCGGCGGATTGCCGAGGACTCCGTTAGCCATTAACAAAACAGTGTCGTTTGTCGACATGTCTCCGTCAATGGTAAGCCTGTTGAATGATTTTTTTACAGCACTTAGGAGTGCCCTATCCAGCGCCTTTTTTTCAACAGCTATGTCTGTCAGTATGAAGCTGAGCATTGTAGCCATATTGGGGCATATCATGCCTGCGCCCTTGCAGATGCCTGCTATTGTACCTGTTTGATCACCGACCCTGACCCTCTTCTTCACAATTTTCGGGAACGTGTCGGTAGTCATTATTGCAGCTGCAACGTCCTCAAAAGAAGAGCGGCCCACGCAGGATACAAGTTCCGTAATCGCCGGCCTTATTCTCTCCATGGGCATCCTGGAACCGATGACGCCTGTTGAGGAGACATAAACAAGGGAAGGTTTGATATGCAGACCTTTGGACACACTTCCGGCCATTTCATTTGCATCACGCAGGCCCTGTTCACCGGTGCAGGCATTTGCATTTCCGCTGTTGACTATTATCGCCTGTCCCCTGCCGGATTTTATTTTTCTCATATCTATCCTGACAGGCGCGGCCTTCACCCTGTTTGTTGTGAAAGCCCCGGCCATATTGGCTTCAACTTCAGAATATATAAGAGCAAGGTCTTTCCTGCCGGGTTTTTTTATGGCCGCCTCTGAAGTGGAAAAAAGGAAACCTTTCGGAGCATTTGCAAATGTTTTTTTCTTCATGAAATCCCTCCATTCGTCTCACTTAAAAAGGTAGAAATGAAAAACCCCTCTTTAGAGGAGGGGCCATGGAAATTCAATCGGGAAGTAATTACGGAATCAGCGGCATTGCATCCAGCCCTGTCTTTTCTTCAAAGCCCATCATGATATTCATGTTGTGCACTGCCTGACCGGAAGCGCCTTTCACAAGATTATCTATGGCAGTGACAATAATAAGGGTATTCGTCCTCTCATTCACTTTAAGTCCTATTTCACAATAATTCGTGCCCCTGACATTCTTGATGTTGGGATATCGTCCGGATTTGAGGACCCTTACAAAAGGTTCCCTCTTATAGAATTCTTCATAGACCTTCACAATACCTTCCGTCATGTTCTTTTTTGTCATCGGAGCATATATGGTCGTCAATATCCCTCTGTTCAGAGGCAGCAGATGAGGAGTGAAATCCACGGTAACCGGACTTCCGCAGGCTGCAGAAAGCTCTTGCTCTATCTCAGGGGTATGACGGTGCGAACCGATTGCATATGCCTTAAACCCTTCGTTCACCTCGCAGAAGGAAAAAGCAACATCCGCCTTCCTTCCTGCGCCGCTGGTCCCGGACTTCGAATCGATTATGATCGAAGCGGCATCAATTATCCTCTTCTTCAGAGCCGGAAGGAGTCCCAGTATGGCCCCTGTCGGATAACATCCGGGGTTTGCGATCAGGGTCGCCTTCCTGATTTTGTTTCTGTATATTTCAGGAAGTCCGTAGACAGCCTTTCTGAGTGTTTTCTGAAATCTATGGGGCACCTTATACCAGTCTTCATAAACCCCCGGGTCCCTCAGACGATAATCTGCGGACAAGTCGATGACCTTTTTCCCTTTCCGGAAAAAGAAATCCACAGCCTCCTGGGATTCTGCATGCGGAAGCGCCATAAAAAAAAGGTCGGCTTTCTTCAGGATCTCTTCTTTTCGCAGAGGTTCGTAAACAACGGATTGATATTTGTGGAGTCCGGGGAAAAGGTCGGTAACATATTTCCCTGCAGATTTTTCCGAAGTAACGCCTGTAACCGTGACTTCGGGATGGGTTGAGAGGATACGGAGCAGTTCACAGCCCGCGTATCCGCTTCCGCCGCATATAAAGACTTTTAGCATATATCACCACTCACTGGTCGTCTGATGAAACAGACGAGTGCTAATGAGAGACGGCCAACGATTGTTGTATTATCTCTTGGAGAACTGGAATCTCTTGCGGGCGCCCTTCTGGCCGTATTTCTTTCTTTCCTTTTCTCTCGGGTCCCTTGTGAGAAAGCCTTCCTTCTTGAGTCTCCCGCGGAGGTCGCTGTTCATATCGACAATCGCCCTGGATATTCCGTGCTTGACAGCGCCTGCCTGACCCGAAGGGCCGCCTCCGGTAACCTTTGCCGTGATATCGTATTTCCCGGTAATCCCAGCCAGTTCTATCGGCTGACGGATAACCATCCGCAGGGTCTCTCTCGGAAAATAGTCGTCCGCAGGTCTTTTGTTGACGGTAATCTGTCCGTTTCCCGGCATCATGGTGACTCTTGCTACAGATGTCTTCCTTCTGCCGGTTGCATTGTACTGAATCTCTGCCATTAGTAGCTCCTTTAAATCAAATTAGCCGTTTTTAAACGGTTATAATTTCCGGTTTTTGTGCTTCGTGCGGATGCTCTGATCCCTTGTACACTTTCAGTTTCTTTAGCATCGCCCTGCCGAGCCTGCCCTTCGGAAGCATGCCCCATACGGCATCGGTCATGATCCTTTCGGGACAACGCGCAAGACGGTCTCTGGCATTCTCCGACTTTAATCCGCCCGGATAACCAGAGTGACTATAATACATCTTCTGATCCAGCTTCCTTCCCGTGAGCTTCATCTTTTCCGCATTGATGACGATAACAAAATCACCTGTATCCACATTGGGAGTGAATATCGGTTTGTTCTTTCCATGCAGACGGTCCGCAATCTTTACGGCAAGCCTTCCGAGAACAGCGTCTTTGGCATCGATTACATACCATTTACGCTGTATGTCATCTTTTTTGGCAAAAAGAGTCCTCATTGTTTCACCTTCCTTAGCTAATATTAAGACTATTAAGATAATCGAACAAGACAGGAATTGTCAACTTCACACCCTCCCCTGTCTGCCGACAACCCTGTTTAAGTCAACTCCGATCAGGTCAGCCGCGGATTTCCAGCGGTCGCCGGCAGGTATTTCAAAGATGATCCTGTTGTTCACCGGAGCGATGAGCCAGCCGTCCGTCATCAGCTCATATTCAAGTTGGCCGGGAGCCCATCCTGCAAATCCGAGGGCGAAAAGAAATCTTGCGGGTCCCTTGCCCACAGCTACATCAATAAGGATTTCATTTGACGTTGTAAGGGAAAGGCTGTCGTTGATCTTTATTGATGGGTAATAAATGTCGGACGATGAATAAAGGATATATCCCTGTTCAGGCTTGACAGGACCTCCGTAATAGACCGGCAGGTCAACTATACATTCCTTAATATCCAATCCGCTGCTCAGAGGTATAAAACTGCTCAGCAGTATGCGGTTTATTACCAGCCCGAAGGCGCCGTCTTTAGTATGGTCGCAGATAAGAACAACGGTCCGCTCAAAATTCGGGTCTTTCAGCCCTGGAACAGCTATGAGAAACATGCCTGACAGGTCGCTGATATCAATCTTGTTCATAACCGTCTAACCTTTTTTGCAGCTCTGTATTGCAAGCCTGGCAAGAGAATCGCAACGTTCGTTTTCCGCATGATCATTATGTCCCTTGACCCATTCCCAGGAAATCTCATGCCCTTTTGAAAGCCTCAGAAGCTTTTCCCAAAGGTCTCTGTTTACGACATCCTGCTTCTGGCTGTTCTTCCAGTTGTTTTTGAGCCAGGTGTTTATCCATGATGTCATGCCCTTCACCACATAATTTGAGTCGGTCACGACTTTCACCCTGCAGGGTTTTTTCAGGGCTTCCAGGGCCTTGAGGACTGCAGTGAGTTCCATACGGTTGTTGGTTGTCATAGGTTCACAGCCTGACAATTCCTTCTCACGTTCCCCCGACCTCAGGATGACGCCATAACCGCCCACTCCCGGATTGCCGCTGCATGCGCCGTCGGTAAAAATCTCGACAAAGGGCTTTTTTTCTTCTTTCATCGAAAATCTTATATATTTTACCTCAACGCGGAAAAACTTTCCTTATTTTGAATAATATATGCATTCTCACAATTGTGCAATAATTTTAAAAAGCGTCAGCCGGGCGGTCTTTACCCGGCAAAACAAATGCCGCTCTCCATGCCCATTCCGACAAGCTGGGAGGTCTCGCAGGGCGTGCGAGTATCGGTGAAAGAATTTCGGTTGTTACCGGTACTGTGATACAATAAACTTTTATGAGGGTCTCCGTAATAATACCTACGTTAAACGCAGGCGCAACAATCGGTGAACTCCTATCGAGACTATCTTCACAGAGTTTACCACCCTTCGAAATCATTGTAATAGATTCCTCGTCAGGAGACTCAACAGTTGATATCGCGAGGAAGATGGGATCTGAGACGATAGTAATACCACAATCGGCCTTCAACCACGGCGGCACGAGAAATCAGGCTGCCGGGGCTGCAAAGGGCGACATCCTCACTTTTATGACACAGGACGCCCTGCCGTCCGATTCAATGATGCTTGAACGGCTGACGTCTCCTTTGAGACAATCCGGGATTGCTGCCGCCTTCGGAAGACACATCCCGGACCGAAACGCGTCCCTTCTGGAAACCTTTGCCAGAGAGTTTAACTACCCGGAAGAAGGATCGATAAAGGGGATTGACGACTTAAAGACATACGGCATAAAGACGTTCTTTTTCAGCAATGCGTGTTCCGCAGTCAAGAAAGATGCGTTCGTTAACGCAGGGCTCTTTCCTGAGGGAGTAAGGGCAAATGAAGATATGATACTTTCAGCAAAGCTGATCCTGGGCGGACATAAGATAGCATATGTGCCGGGCGCGCGGGTGATCCATTCCCATGACTATTCACTTTTAAAACAGTTCAGCAGGTATTATAATATCGGCTCATCATTGAGAAAAAATCGCTGGGTGCTGAGCTATGCGAGGCCCGAAGGAGAAGGCGCACGATTCATGAAAGAACAGGTAACTTTTGTCATTAAACGGAAAAAATATATCCTGCTGCCCTATATATTTCTGGAGGCCCTTGCAAAGTATGCCGGCTTCCGGTCTGGACTCATTGCGGGATGAAGGATTTAACGAAACTCATAAGATTCTTTGTTCAGCTCACGTCTCTCGTGATAGTTGACCTTTCAGCCTTTTACACATCCCTCTTCATAGCCTGGTCGGCAAGAGCGGAAATTATGCCCTATCTCATACCTGGATTGCCGCTGTTTCATTTTTCTTATCTCTATTTCATATCTCTGTGGTGGATACCCACGGTATTTATTTTCTTCATCTTTTACGAATCACTGTATGACAGGAATATGCCGTTCTGGGACGAGACGAAACAGATTGTAAGATCGGTCTCCCTGGCAAGCATAACATTAATGGCGATCGTTACCCTGGGCAAAATGGGAGATATGGTATCCCGGCTCGTCCTGCTCGGCATATGGCTTTCCTCTCTTTTTGTGTTTCCCCTTTTCCGGCTCTGGGGCAAGAAACTTTTATACAGCAAAGATACTGCGAGGGAACGCATATTGATTATCGGCGCGGGAAAGGCCGGGAAACTTGTTATGGAAGGGTTGCAGAGAGAAAAGCATATGGGCTACGATGTTGTGGGGTTCCTCGATGACGACGAGCAGAAGATCGGCAAAGTCGTCCACGGGAAAGAAGTCTTCGGGAAGGTTGCGGACTTTCCGAAATTCATAAAGAAGCTGGGGATAAAAACAGCTGTCATCGCCATGCCGTCGCTGCCTCCGGAGAGGCTTTCCGCGCTTACAGCCAGCGTTCAAAACAGCACTGTCAACACCATGCTTATCCCCGACCTGAAGGGAATTGCATTGTTAAATACGGACCTATTCCACCTCTTCACCGAAGAACTGTTCCTGCTGAATATACAAAACAACCTGAAATCCATAACGAACAGGTCTATCAAACGCCTCTTCGATCTTGCTTTCAGCCTGGCCTCGATGCCTGTTCTCCTTCCTTTGATTGGAATCATAGCCGTACTGATAAAATCCGGGACACCCGGGTTATGCCATTTATGCTCACGAACGGATCGGGGAAAACGGCAGGGCCTTCAGGTGTTACAAATTCAGGACGATGTATAAAGATGCCGAAGAAAGACTTCAGGAGATATTAGGCCGGGACGAAGCAACCCGGAATGAATGGGAGAACAACTGGAAACTCAGGGAGGACCCAAGGATAACCAGAATAGGCAAATTTCTCAGGAAAACATCCCTTGATGAGCTTCCCCAGATATTTAATGTTATAAAGGGTGAAATGAGCATCGTCGGCCCAAGGCCGTATCTGCCTCGCGAAAAAGCTGATATCGACGACAACATTCTCATTATCACCAGCGCAAAACCCGGGATAACCGGACTCTGGCAGGTCTCCGGCAGAAGCACTACAGGCTACAGATACAGGATAAAGCTTGATACGTGGTATATCATGAACTGGTCTTTATGGCTCGATCTTGTCATAATCCTCAAGACGATAAAAGTTGTCCTGAAGGCTGAAGGGGCCTATTAACCCAAAAGATGCAAATCAGAGAATTTACAGGGAAGCATATGGTCATAAAAACCTTTACAATGCAGGATTTGGTTCTATGCAAATATCAAATGGTATCACATAAAAACATACAGGTTGAATGGCTATCAGATGTCTCACTAAGGGGCTGCTGCAAAGCTTTTCCTGCCCATATTCCTCCCTGCTTTTCTTAAATGCATTTTTTGTGTTAAAGGATCAGTTCAAATCCCGGTGGACTATGCTCAATTCCACGGGATGCTTCTTGAAGGAACTCTTCAGCTTTTCCACTATTGCGGGCGACCTGTGCTTTCCCCCGGTACAACCTATACCGATGGTCACATACGATCTGCCCTCTTTCATGTAATGAGGGATGAGGAAATTCACCAGGTCCCTGATTTTGTTTACGTATGCTTTCGAGGTTTTATTGTTCAGGACAAAATCCGCCACCTTCTTGTCAGTGCCCCTGAGGGGTTTCAATTCAGGGACAAAATGAGGGTTGGGAAGGAACCTGACATCAAAGAGCAGATCTACATTCTGAGGCGGTCCGAACTTGAAACCGAAAGAGATAAGCACAACCGTCATGATCTTCTTTCCCGCGGCTGCGGCCACACTGTAAAGGCTGGTGATGAACCTCCTCAGCTGATGAGGCGTAAAGGATGACGTATCAATGATCTTGTCTGCAGCCTCTCTCAGCACTGAGAGGGTCTCCTTTTCGATCCTGAGCGCATCCTCTATCCTTCCCTCTATAGGATGCGGCCTTCGGGTTTCTTTAAATCTCCTGAGCAGGACTTCCTGTTCTGCTTCAAGGAAAAGGACGTCGGTCCGGTATTCTTGTTTTAGTCCCTTAAGCACATAGTCGGCTTCAGACTAGAAAGACTTTCTCCCTGATGTCTATCCCGATCCCGATTTTCTTGATCTCGGGTCTCCGCCCGACCTCCGAAATAAAGGACCCTATTAATGCAACAGGCAGATTATCGACACAAAAAAAACCGGTGTCTTCAAGCGCCCGGAGCGCCACAGTCTTTCCGGAGCCTGAAAGGCCGGTAATAATGACAACCAGAGGTACTTTCTTGACCACGCTATTTAACAGGCTCTATAAGACCAAAATTACCGTCATTCCTCCTGTATATAACATTGATATCACCACTGCCGTCATTCGTAAAGACAAAGAAATTTTTGTCAAGCAGTTCCATCTGCATTGCTGCCTCATCCGGGCTCATAGGCTTCAGTTCGAAACGCTTATTCTTGATTATTCTGCCGCCTTCCGCCGGGGGAAATGCCTCTTCTTCGGTGGCGCCGGCCTTTCCTTCACCCTTTCTGTGCGAAACGAGCTTTTCCTTATATTTCTTTATCTGTCTATCGAGTTTTTCAGCAACCTCATCAATCGATGCATATACGTCCCCGGTGATGCCCTCTGCCTGAATAAGAACTCCGTTGACCTTGAGCAGGACCTCTGCCTTATGGCGGTATTTCTCCACATAAAGAGTTACAATTGCCTCCGAAATATTAGAAAGGTATCTCTCAAATCTTGCGATCTTCTTCTCCACATAACTCTTTAAGGCCGGTGTCACTTCCAAATGTCTTCCGTTTACAATAATATTCATCTGACCTCCTTTTATTTACTCATCTTTCTTCTCTGTATTTGTGACGGTATGCCAAGTTCTTCCCTGTACTTTGCAACGGTCCTCCTGGCTATGGCAATGCTGCTTTTCTTCAGTATCTCGGCTATCTCATGGTCACTATACGGCTTCTTCATGTTCTCGTCCATATATCAGCTTCTTGATACTGTCTTTTACGGACGTCGAAGAGACATTTCCCATACTGCTGTGGAGAGCGCTGCTGAACAGGTATCGAAAACAAAAGACGCCATGCGCACAGGACAGATACTTGTTCGACGTGACCCTGCTGATCGTACTTTCATGCAGGTCCAGGTTCGTAGCAACATCCCTGAGGGTCAAAGGCTTCAGGTGCTGGACACCTTTGGAAAAAAAGTCCTTCTGGAGTTCAAGTAGATTCTCTGTCACCCTGTAAATTGTACGGTTCCTCTGATCAAGACTCTTCAGCAACCCGACTGCTGAACGCATCTTTTCCAGAAGGAATTGCCGCTCCTCTTTAGGAAAGTCATTCTCCCGCTGCATGAGCTTTCGATAAAAGCTGCTGAGCCTGAGGCGTGGAAGTCCTTCATCATTGAGGACAATCTGGTATTCATCTTCCACCTTGAGCACATAGACGTCAGGAGTGATGTAGTTTGCACTCACGTCGGAGAACGTCCTGCCGGGTTTCGGCTCCAGACCTTCAATTACCCTGACAGCAGCCACAATATCTTCAATGGGGAGACTGTACTGCTGGGCAATAACAGAGTATTTCTTTTTTTCCAGTTCATCTATATTGTTCAGAACAATTTTTTCAACGATAGTGTCGCCCAAACCCAGCGCTTTCAGCTGTATCAGCAGGCATTCCTGCATATTCCTCGCTCCCACACCTATCGGGTCAAAGCTCTGGACAAGGCTCAGCGCTTTCTCAACAGTCTCCATATCTGTCTCAGCCGCGACCCTTATCTCATCAAGAGATGATGTCAGATATCCGTTTTCATCAATATTTCCTATTATCATCTCCCCCGCTCTTTTTATATCTTCGGGTTCACTTGCCAGCCTCAGCTGCCAGATCAAATGCTCAGTAAGGTCGATCTTCTTGGATACGAACTGTTCGAACGAAGGAGAAGAGACTGTACCGGGATTAAAATATCCCATATCCCTTCCATCAAAGGCCCTTTCTTCAAAATACTCGTCGGCAGTAAAACTCATTAATTTATCGATGGGCCCGCTGATATCATCATTGGTATCTTCCTTGGTATCATCAAACTCCATAGTGTCTTTCTCATCAGGGGTGAGATCGTCTACGGACACTTCTTCCACAGGCTCTTCCAGGAAAGGATTTTCTATCAGCTCCTGGTTGAGGAACTGGGCCAGTTCAAGATTAGGGAGTTGAAGGAGTTTTATTGCCTGCTGGAGCTGCGGCGTCAGTATGAGTTTTTGGGATAATCTTAGTTCAAGTCTGCTTTCAAGTGCCATCAGAGTGTAAACTCCTCGCCGAGAAAGATTTCCTTGACCTTTGTATTCCCAATAATTATATCCGGTGTACCCTCTTCGAGTATCTCGCCGTTATTTATTATGTAAGCCCGGTCTGTTATGGAAAGAGTGTCCCGCACATTGTGGTCCGTAATCAGAACACCTATGCCTTTGGATTTCAGATAGTTGAGCATCTTTTTGAGCTCCAGTATTGCTATAGGGTCGATACCCGCAAACGGCTCATCAAAAAGTATAAACCGCGGCTTGATCGCAAGGGCACGGGCTATCTCGGTCTTTCTTCTTTCACCGCCCGACAGCTTATACCCTTCTTTCTTGGCAAGCCCGGTAAGGTTGAACTCGGTTAGAAGGCGGTCAACTTCAACTGCTATTTCATCCTGCTTGAGTCCTCTTATCTCAAATACCGCCTTGAGATTGTCCTCCACAGTCAATTTTCTGAATATGGAGGGCTCCTGCGGGAGATAGCTTATCCCGAGTAGTGATCTGCGGTACATAGGAAGCAAAGTCAGGTCTTCATGGTCAAGAAGGATTTTTCCTTCCTCGGGGTTGATAAGCCCAACCATCATATAGAAGGTCGTTGTCTTGCCGGCGCCGTTTGGACCGAGAAGTCCGACTATTTCACCCGTGCCGACATAAAGGCTTAATCCTTTGACGACCTGCCTTTTGCCATAATGCTTTGAAAGGTCCTTTGCTTCAAGGATATGCATAATACTCCGTTACTGCTCTTCACCTTTTGGTAGAAAAACCTTGCTGTCGTCAACCAGGAACCGGTCTTCATTCATCAGGTAGGTCATTTTATTGCCTGTTATTACCTTGCCGTTTTCGACAGCCTTCGGACTACCGGTGAATATGACCTTTTCCCCTTCGGCATAATAGGTGGCTTCCTTAGAAGTAACAACCCGTTTGTCCCTGATCAGCCTGACATCTCCTGTTGCATTTATCCGGGTCACATCTCCGGAATTCTTATCGGAATATACGAGCATGCTGTTTGCGTATAAGACCATGTCCTTTGTCCTGGCAACAACTGAGTGTTCAAAGAGCGTTGTATGCGCCTGATTGTCGGCTGTCAGTTTTTCAGACGTTATTACAATGGGACCCTTAATCTTTTTTGCAGCCTCCGCAAAAACAGTGCTTGCGGTCAGCAGAAAAAATATTAATAAAAAGCTGCCTAATGAATAAGAAATCCTGTTATGAATAGTAAGATTGAGACTTCCCGACTTACAGAATTCTTTCAGCAAAATAACCTTTCACTTAGTCTATTTATTAAAAGTCGCTTTAACATCATTTAAGATGCTTACCTTCTGCCCTGAATCCGATTTCATGCCCTCGCCTTCGACCCTGCACCCTTTGCTTTCCAGTTGTATCCTGCCCTTTGTCTGTATCCTTCCTGAAGACACGTCGTAGTCAAGCGAGTCTGCCGATATACTGTAATTCTTAGAATTGGCCTTTACAGTGCTGCCGGTTGAAAAGCTGCCCTCCGCAAGATCATATACCCCTTTATCCACCCGGAGTGTCACATGGTCCTTTTCCATGACGAGGCTGATATCACGCAGTTCAGCCTTATCCTCGCTGTCCTTGAAGTCCGCCTTGCTCGCGGTAAGGGTCCAGAGGGGTTGACCGCTGTCCTTCTGTATAATGGTTATATCTTCGAGAAAAGAACTGCCTTTTACCTGCAAGCCTTCCCCGGTCTCCCTGCCTGTCTTCAGCACAATAAAAAGGGCGATGAGAAGCAGTATTGAAATCCCTGTCATTACAACCTTCTTCATTTAAAAATATTATCATACAGGGAGAAGTATGTAAACCCTGAAGCTGTCAGGGAAATTGCCGCTTCTACGCGATTATGATCAAAACCGAACAATTGCTGACAAGTTCATTGGTAAGCCGTCATTATCAGCGCCGCTCCCGGAACAACCTCTCTTCGACACAGATATTCCAGACTCGAATATACATCTGAACCGCCTCGTGTTGTGTTATCAATTCGACATATTGCAAAAGCACTGTCATGTGTAGATAATAATACAATGATTACATTTGAAGACTTCAAGAGGCTTGACATCAGGATCGGAAAGGTGCTTTTTGCTGAGAAAGTTGCCGGAACCGACAAATTACTAAGAATGGAAATCGACTTCGGCGCGGAAAAGAGGCAGATCGTTGCGGGTATAGCGGAATCATATCAGCCTGAGCAGATGACCGGCAGAGAAGTGCCTGTTCTTATGAATCTCGAACCGAGGAAGATCCGCGGCGTCGAAAGTCAGGGGATGATCCTTGCTGTCGACTTTGATGGGAAACCGGTGCTTATGCATCCTGATCAGGAAGTCTCGCCGGGCAGTATCATCCGATAAAAGCTTAAAGACAGGAGCCTCTTTCATCCCTGCTTAAGGCTATTGTCTTTTCTGTGTGTGGCATGTAAAGCAGCCCCCTGTATTGGAACCCCCGGCCAGCATTGTGCCATAATCCCATCTCAATATATCGGCATAAGGACTTCCGTGAACACGATGGCAGGAAAGACACATGACAACCGCGGTTGCGCGCGAAGGATTTGCCGGATCGGTCCATGCAACAGGAGCTTCGAAGAGGATATTCTCTCTTGCGGCGCCATGCTCATTTTTCCAATAGTTGTAAAATTGACAAAGGTTTCCCGCGTATTTTAGAGTAAATAAACACCTCAGGAGGTCGGACCTTGCTTAAATCAATTGAAGATATCAACACGACAAAAAAGCGTCTCAAAATAGAAATACCAGCTGAAGTTGTGGAAAGGGAAATCGGAGCCTCCCTTGAAGGCCTCAGGCAAAAGGTGAAGCTTCCGGGATTCAGGCCGGGCAAAGCACCGGTAAATCTCCTTGAAAAGCGGTACGGGAAAGAGATCGAAGCAGAGGTTCTCGAAAAAGTTGTCCCCGAGCACTATAATATGGCTTTGAAGGAAGCCGATCTCCACCCTGTGGCCATGCCTGAGCTGGAAGAAAGATTCGATTTCAAGAGAAATAATCCGCTGAACCTCACTTTTATTATTGAAATCGTCCCCAAGATCGAAAACCTGGAATATGAGCAGATTAATGTAAAGGACTATCCCTTTGAGTTGGAAGAATCGGATGTGGAGAACACTATCAAACGACTTCAGGAGCAGAAGGCGCTTTTCGAAGTTTCAGAGGAACCTGTCGGCATGGATGACATGGTGAGTTTCGATTATTTGGATAGTCAGCTTGTCGACGGAGAGAATATGCCTTCGCTGAAAGATGCCATATCGGCTATGGGTAATGAGGTCTTTCCCGCCGATATTATGGAAAAGGCGCTGGGGAAGAAGAAAGGTGATTCAATCGAATTCACAAAGACCTTCGACAATAACGTAAAACAAAAAGAACTCATAGGAAAAACGGCAAAGATAACCCTCTCGGTGAAAGAAATAAAGAAAAAATCTCTGCCCCAGATGGACGATGAGTTTGCAAAAGACCTGGGGTTTGAAAACCTGGTCGAATTAAGGGAGAAGCTCAAGGATAAGATACTTGCAGCCAAGAAAGAGCATATTCAGAAGTTGCAGAAGTCTGAGATAATACGCAAGCTTGTCGGGTCCGCAGCGCCTGAAGTGCCGGAATCTCTGATAGAAAATGAGATTCAATCACTCGCCATGGACAAAGGGGCATCCGGATCACGCGAAGATAGCGTTGCTACTGATACCGCATCGGATGTGATCGAAACAGCATCAGACACAGCACCGGAAGAAAATAAAGATGTCAATCTGATAAAGGCCCAGCAAAACATCGAGGATGAAGAGAAAAAGATGAGGCAAAAAGCCTTGTTCAATGTTCAGGCATCGATAATAATCGACGCGATAGGCAAGAAAGAAGGGATCTTCGTCACTGATGAAGAGTTGGACCAGCGCATCTCTCTGCTGGCACAGCGTCTCTCCGCGACTCCCGAGGCTGTCAGGAGTTTTTATACTTACAAGGAGGGGTCTCTGGACAGTTTAAAACAGTCAATTCTGCAGGACAAGGTCCTGGACCTTCTTCTGTCCAAGGCCGTAATCGAGAAAGAGGAAAACAAATGAGCATTATTCCAATTGTTATAGAGCAGACAGGAAGAACGGAGAGGGCCTATGATATTTATTCGAGGCTCCTCAAAGACAGGATCATTTTTATCGGAAGCGCCATAGATGATAATGTGGCCAATATCGTCATTGCCCAGTTGCTGTTTCTTCAGACGGAAGATCCGGAAAAGGATATCCATCTATATGTTAATTCACCGGGCGGGATCGTATCGTCCGGCCTCGCAATATACGACACGATGCAGTATGTGAAACCTGATATCGGTACATATTGTATCGGTCAGGCCGCCAGCATGGGCGCTCTTTTGCTCGCAGCAGGCACAAAAGGCAAAAGGTTTGCGCTGCCCCACTCAAGGATAATGATCCATCAACCGATGGGCGGATTCCAGGGCCAGGCGACGGACATCGGGATCCAGGCCAGGGAGATACTGAAGATGAAGGACACATTGAGCGGTATATTGGCAAATCATACAGGCCAGTCCCTTGAAAAGATACAGACCGATACGGACAGGGATTTTTTCATGTCAGGCCAGGAGGCAAAAGACTACGGGCTCGTTGACGAGGTAATCGGCAGCGTAAAGGACAGGGGGAAAAATGCCTAAGAAGGACGAGAGCAACCTGAAGTGTTCCTTCTGCGGCAAGGGGCATGCCGAGGTAAAGAAACTCATCGCAGGTCCGACGGTTTATATATGCAACGAATGCGTTGAGCTGTGCAATGAAATAATTGCAGATTCGCTCCATGAAGAAATAAAAAGGACGGGACATTCGGATCTTCCGACCCCGGTGGAGATCCACCAGTTCCTGAACGATTATGTAATCGGACAGGAGGGGGCAAAGAAAATCCTTTCTGTTGCGGTGCATAATCATTATAAGCGGATCAACAGTCCTGCAGGGTCCGATGTGGAACTCCAGAAAAGCAACATCCTTTTGACCGGCCCCACCGGAACAGGGAAAACTCTCTTTGCACAGACACTCGCAAAGATGCTCGACGTGCCTTTTGCCATAGCCGATGCAACAACTCTCACTGAGGCAGGCTACGTCGGGGAAGACGTTGAAAATATAATTCTAAAGCTGCTTCAGGCCTCAGACTACGATGTCGAAAGGGCACAGCGGGGAATTGTTTACATTGATGAAATAGACAAGATCAGCCGGAAATCGGAAAATCCCTCCATAACGCAGGGATGTATCAGGTGAAGGAGTTCAGCAGGCCTTGCTAAAGCTGATCGAAGGAACGATCTCAAATATTCCGCCGCAAGGCGGCAGGAAACATCCGCAGCAGGAATACATACAGGTCAATACGACGAATGTTCTATTTATCTGCGGGGGTGCGTTCATCGGACTTGACAAAATTATTGAAAAACGGACCGGACACAAGACAGTTGGTTTCATGTCTGAAACAATGACCAACAATAAAGAGAGGAAGATCGGCGAAGTCCTGAGTCTGGTCGAGCCGGAAGATCTTATTAAATACGGCCTTATCCCCGAATTTGTCGGAAGAATGCCTGTTGTTGCGGCCCTTGACGAGCTGGATGAAAAAGCCCTGATAAAGATATTGACGGAACCCAGGAACGCCCTGATAAAACAGTATCAGAAGCTTCTCTCCTTTGACAATGTGAGACTGAAATTCACGGAGGGCGCTCTGGCGGCAATAGCCAAGAAAGCGATCAAGAGAAAGACCGGGGCGCGGGGGCTGAGATCGATCCTTGAAGAAATCATGCTGGACGTGATGTATGAAATCCCTTCACAGAAGGGAATCAAGGAGTGCCTCGTAACTGAAGAGACCGTTGTCAATAAGGAGAAACCTATCCTCCTGTACGAAAAACAGGCGGAATCCGCTTAGGAAAAAGCGGTTGTATTTGTCGGGAACAAGTGACAGACTGAAAAACGTAAAAAAGGACAGGCTCAAAGCCTGTCCTTTTTTATAAGTTTAAAAGCGAAGAAAAGGTCGTACTTCAGTTGATCTTTGTTCTGCCCGAGGAGATAGCTTTTTTAATTACTGAGCCGATGGCGCCTCTTAAATCCTCGTTATCAATCTCCGAGACTGTCTGCCGAATATATGACGATTTCCTCGGGAGTGAATTGCCTGGCTGCTGTATGGCAAACGCCGTCTTTACCGATCGCGGACGGCGAACCTTTGCAGTTCAATGAAACTCTCCCCAGCTTTAACCTGATCGTCCTGACCCCATAAGGGTTCAACTTTTTCACAATATCTCCGGTGAAAAATTTCAGTTCCTGAAGCCATCCGGGAGAGTCTACGTTCAGGACCAGTTCACCCTCTGAAAACAAAGCCGGCGCCACATGATATGTCAGCGGCTTCTGAAACAGACGCAGCCAGTTCTTTTTGATTTCGGAAAATCTTACGCCGTCTTCGATCTCCAGATTCTTGATGACCGGCCGAGAATGGAATCCAACTTTTCGCACTAAATTGCTTTTTTCACAGCTCCCGAACGGAGACATCTTGTACATACCGACACTCTCTTGATGCCGCCTCCGGTCGAGACGCGAATCCTCTGCAGGTTCGGCAATACCAGCCTCTTTGTTCTGTTGTTTGCGTGGCTGACGTTGTTGCCGATCACTCTCTTTTTTCCGCACACGGAACAGGTTGCCATACTCTTTAATATCCTCCTTCGATAATTGCATTCATACGGTCTATTATGATAACATGATAGAACCAATGTTACAAGAGTAAGGATTTTTACGTTATTGTTGAATATTTTGCGGCTTCCGGTAGGCAGAATATCCATATCCCGTCACATAAAATAATAAGATTGGATTAGATAAAAATGCAGAAGATCAGAATTTATGAACTCGCAAAGAAATTAGGTGTTCAGAACAAGATAATCCTGATTGAGTTGTCCAAACTCGGCATTGGGGGCAAGACACATTCTTCGAATCTTGAACCTGAGGTCGCCTCTAAAATTGAGGGAATCTTGCTCAAAAGAATGGGTGCAACTGCAAAAGAACCTGCCCCTCCAAAAGAAGCCTTAAGAGAAAAGCCTGCGCCGGCGCGCCCGGAAAAACTTCCGGAGACAGCTGTGCAGCCCGAAGCCGCTTCTGAGAAAACAACCGTAGTTGAACCAGCGGAAGAAATATCTGTAAAGGCAGATCCATTGCCCACTCAAGGCGGGGCAGTCGCGCCTGCTGAAGAGGAAGTTGAAGTGACTATTCCCGACAGGTTCAAGAAAGAAATCGAGACAGAAAAAATTGAAAAATTCAAGACTAAGCCAGGTCTGCAGAGGGCTTTTCAGACCGTCAGAAAGATTGAACCCAAGAGGTGGCATGATCAGAAATCCGGCAAGAAGACCGGGAGGTTCAGACCATTATTCAGGTGAAGAGCGCAGACCACAGGTGCAGACTGTTGCTCCAAGGAAGAAAACCTTGAAAATACAGGAAGGTACTACGGTCAAAGAATTTGCAGAAATTATTAGTGTCAAGATCTCGGATGTGATCAAAAAATTTATGGAATTAGGGTATATGCCTACCATAAACCAGCCGGTCGACACTGATGCCGCACTCCTTATAGCGGAAGGCTTTGGAATAAAAGTTGAGCTTGCCCAGATCGAAGAAGATACCGTTGACGCAGAGACCGCTGAAGATGCTTCCACTCTGCTCCATCGGCCTCCTGTCATTACTATAATGGGACACGTTGACCACGGCAAGACGTCTCTGCTTGATGCGATCAGGACAACAAAAGTCACCGAGACAGAGGCCGGCGGCATAACCCAGCATATAGGCGCGTATAAAGTAAATCTCAAGGGCAAGGACATTGTTTTCCTCGATACGCCCGGCCATGAAGCATTTACAGCAATGAGGGCACGCGGCGCAAAGGTTACCGATATAGTCGTACTCGTTGTGGCTGCGGATGACGGCGTCATGCCGCAGACAGTTGAAGCCATTAACCACGCAAAAGCAGCCAATGTGCCGATTGTTGTGGCGATCAATAAAATTGACAAACCCGAGGCAAATACCTTGAGAGTGAAAAATGAGCTCTCCGAGCGCGGCATCATTTCCGAGGAATGGGGCGGCCAGAATATCTTTGTTGAAGTCTCTGCCAAGAAGCGTATCGGCATTGAACACCTGCTCGAAATGATCCTTCTGCAGGCAGAGGTTATGGAGCTTAAGGCCAATCCGGACAAACATGCCAGGGGCACAATAATCGAGGCAAAGCTTGATAAAGGGAGAGGTCCGGTTGCCACGGTGCTGGTCCAATCCGGCACCCTGAAAATCGGGGACGCCTTTTCTTTCGGGTGTGCACTCCGGGAAAAGTCAGGGCATTAATTGACGATTCCGGCAAAAGGATCACGAAAGCCGTCCCGTCGACTCCCGTCGAAGTCATCGGTTTTTCCGATGTTCCGTCGTCAGGAGACCTCTTTACTGTAGTTGATGATGAAAAGAGGGCGCGGCAGATTGCCCTTTCACGACAGCAGAAACAGAGGCTCGCCGAAATTGCCAGGGCCGGGAAACTGACCCTTGATGAGATATACGCAAAGATTAAGGAAGGCGAGATCAAGGAGCTTAACATTATTATCAAGGGTGACGTGCAGGGTTCCGTTGAAGCTATAAAGGACGCCCTGGAAAGCATAACCCATCCTCAGGTCAAGGTGAAAGTCATCCATTCGACGGTGGGGGGCATCAACGAATCCGATGTTATGCTGGCCACTGCGTCAAGCGCGATCATCATCGGATTCAATGTAAGACCCGAACTCAAAGCCTACCAGATTGCGGAAAAAGAAGGGGTGGACATAAGGCTTTATAATGTCATCTACGAGGCAATCGAAGATGTCAAGAAAGCGCTTGAAGGTATGCTGGAGCCCACTTTCAAGGAAAAAACCCTTGGCCGGGCTGAGGTCCGCCAGATCTTCCCTGTTTCACGTATCGGAACAGTTGCCGGCTGCTACGTGCTTGACGGTGTGATCAGCAGGACGAGCGACGGCGTCAGGGTCATCCGAAACAACATAGTCGTTTATGAGAGCAAGATAGCTTCCCTGAAAAGGTTCAAGGAAGATACCAAGGAAGTCCAGACAGGATATGAATGCGGCATCATGATTGAAAACTTCAATGATATAAAGGTCGGCGACATATTTGAGAATTATATCATCGAAAAAATAGCCACAAAACTCTAAGAAAAGAAACCTGAATTCGAAGTCCTGAATTCTAAAAGGCACAAATAAAGATCATCCTGATTTTAAATCCGCAAGGACTTTCCATTTTAGGATTCAGGATTTATGAGGTAGTCATGCTTCCATACAAACGTTCCCAAAGAGTCGGTGACCTGCTGAGGGAAGAAATCGCTGATATCATAATTCATAAAATCAAGGACCCGAGACTCGGTTTTATTACCGTCACCGGCGCTGAGGTCACCGACGATCTCAAGATCGCCTTTGTCTATGTCAGTATCCTCAAAGAGGAGGAGAGGAAACTCTCTCTCGAGATCCTGAATTCCGCCAAGAGTTTTATCCGGGCGGAGCTTTCAAGAAGGATACGCCTCAGGAGCATCCCGACCCTTGAGTTCAAACTGGATACCTCTATAGAATACGGCGACAGGATAGAACATCTTCTTGGCGAGATCAGGAGGAAAAGTGAAGGTTCCTCATGAACTTGTCTCATTCCTGAAAAAAGAAGATAATTTCCTCATAGCTACACATATCAATCCGGACGGTGACGCCATCGGCTCCGCGCTCGGTCTTGCTTTGGCTCTCGAATCTGCAGGGAAGAAAGTCACTGTATATGACCGGGACCCTGTGCCGGATTTCTACAGTTTTCTGCCCGGAAAAAACAGGTTTATACATTCACTCAGCGGCCTTGATACCTCGTTATTCAACCTCATCCTGGTTGACTGTAACAGTCTTGACAGGGTCGGGATTGAAGGAACGGAATTCAAACATACCTGCGTCATTGATCATCATGAGACCGAGAAGGACTTTGGAGCTGTAAAATGGGTGGAGCCTCATGCAGCAGCGACGGGCGTGCTGATCTTCGATGTCCTCAGGGAGTCCCGACTCAAGATGACACGGGATATCGCTATCAATCTCTATACTGCCATTGTCGTTGACACCGGAGCATTCAGATACGCCAATACAACGGCGGAAGTGCTTAAAGTCAGTGCAGAGCTCATCGAGGCAGGCGCAGATCCCGCATTTATCTCAAACAGCCTCTATGAAATGTGGACTGATCGAAGGTTTGCCCTTCTCACTATGGTGCTGAACACACTCGAAATAAGGGACGACATCGCCATGACCTTTGTCAGCCGGCGCATGTTCAACAAGACCAACACCGGCCCGGAGGACACCGAGAATTTTGCCAACTTCCCGAGAATGATAAAGACTGTTAAGATATCTGCATTTTTCCGTCAGGTCGACCATATCCACTGGAAGATCAGTCTCCGTTCAAAGGGGGACGTAAACGTTGCCGGCATCGCGGCTCTTTTTGACGGCGGCGGACATAAAAACGCCGCGGGATGCAAGATAAGAGGCAACTTGAAGACGGTCAAAGAAACCCTGTTAAAAGACCATCGACCAGCTTCAACATCAGCAATAGGCGGCATTTCCTGCCAAGAGTTAACTGCGGGGTGTGATCAACGGTTCAGGAAAAGGCTACGTCAGAAAACTGTTAACAAGCTTCATCAGTTCCTGCGTCTGTATCGGCTTCGTAAGATAGGCATTGGCGCCTATTGCGAGAGCTTTTTTCTTGTCCTCTTCAGCCCCCTCTGTAGTGATCATAATGATGGGAATATTCTTGTAGGATGGGTTACTTCTCACAAGGCTGACAAGCTTCAGCCCGTCCATAATCGGCATATTTATATCTGCAAGGATAATGTCGAATTTATGTGAAGACAGTTTTTTCAGGGCGTCAACACCGTCATTGGCCTCTATGACCTTTGAATCCGGAATTCTCTTTATAGCAAAACCTATAAGTTGTCTCATGGTCGGTGAGTCTTCAACAACCAGGATATTCGGCATTATTCCCCCCTTATCTTTTCGGCTTTTCTTTAAGAAGATCGAGGAAACTCTGTATCGTTGTGAGCTTCCTTTCCGACTGAGTATAGAGTCTGGATGAAAAGATTGCTGTAGCCGCATGGCCCGCAAGCAGATTAAAGAGCTCATAATCAATATTGCTGAAGACCCCTTTCTGGACAAAGAGGGAATATATGGATATCACGCCGATAACATGCTCCTTTATCTTCAGAGGTATACACACAAAAGGCTTGCGAAGATCAGGGCTCTGCCCTGCACGTGTCGCCTGTGTCTTCAGCAAAATAGCTCTCGCCCTCCTTTGCAACCCCGCCGATTATTCCTTCAGCCAGCTTGATTTTAGGCACTTCACCGACCATCAGCCCTTCAGCAGCCACCGGCACAAGTTCATTGGCCTTTTCATCCATAAGAAAGATGGCAAACCTCTCTGCGCCTATCAGATTAATGATTATCTCCATTACTATTCTGAGGACTTCGTTGAAATCAAGTGTGGAATGAAGCTGATAACTCGCGACGTACAGGTTGGCCAGGTTATTGTTTTCAGTCTCAACTTCAAGATATTTTGAGACAAAATCCTTATTCTCCTCCTCAACCTTGCGGTATCTCTCGGTAAGAGAACTGATCTCCTGGTCAAGCAGTCTTATCCGTTCTTCATAAAGAACTATCTTTTCCTCATTGCCGGCGTTCTGAATGGCCTCTTCAAGCTGGGCGATCTTGAACCTGAGCCTTTCATTCTCCTTGATAAGGTCCTTGGTAAATTCCTCGCCTTTCTTAAAAATCTGGAGGAATTCTTCAGCCTTTTTCAAAATACCTGCCTCTCTTTCCATGCGCCCTCCGACTACAGGTCAATTCTTTCTTTTTTCCGTCCTCTTAATGAACCGGACCACTTCAGCCGGTATTTCAGATATAGGCAATATCTTCCTGGCAGCGCCTGCCTTAATGACCTCCGACGGCATGCCGAACACAACTGCCGTCTCCTCCGATTCAACTATAGTATAACCTCCGACTTTTTGAATGTCCAGCATCCCGGCCGTTCCGTCATTCCCCATACCGGTAAGCACAATCCCCATAGACTTTTTCTCATAAATATCGGCAATAGACGACATCATAGCATCGACAGAAGGGACATATCTGTCCGAACCCTTCGGATCTCTTAATACGGCTACCACTCTTTTGCCTCTCTTCCTGAAAACCAGATGATAGCCGCCGGGGCAGATGAGGGCGGTGCCGATTTCCAATTCGTCGCCTTCCTGCGCCTCTTTTATCCTTATTTTACAGATACCGTTCAGCCTCTCCGCAAATGACGCGGTAAACCCCTTGGGCATATGCTGGCTTATAGCAATCCCTGCGGGGAAATCCGCAGGAAGTTTGGTCAGTATTATGTTCAGTGCCGAAGGTCCGCCTGTTGATGCCCCGATCGCCACTGCTTCGATATTGAAGTCTTCCGTCATGCCTGCAGTGAACTGCTTCGGCTCTTCGTACTCAGAGAGTCCAAGGTTCTTGCTTAACCTGTCAAGCCTGAGGGATTTCATACCCTTCACCTTGCTAAGCAGGTCCCTCACCATGTTCTGATATTCGGGCGATGATATTTTTGGGGGCTTGGTAATGAAATCCGCTGCCCCGAGTTCCAGCGCCTTAAAAACAGTCTTTGAATCAGAAAAGGAACTGACGATGATAACCGGAGTGGGCCTGGTTTTCATCAGCCATCTAAGGAAAGTAAACCCGTCCATCTCGGGCATTTCGAGGTCAAGGGTGATAAGGTCCGGTTTGAGCCTGATGGTCTTTGACATGGCATCGAGCCCGTCAGCCGACACCCCTGCGACTTCTATATGTGAATCCGTCTCGAGCATTTTCTTGATCGTCTGCCTGCTGTAAGCCGAGTCGTCGACTATCAGCACTCTTATCTTAGACATCTACTAGTAGCCCCTTTATGCAATGGTTTTTGATACACCATATCATATTTAAAGTGCCTCAGGTTAAAAGCAGTGGAAAGGTTGATCAGTGATTCTGCGTGTCCGAGCATCAAAAACCCGCCATCCACAAGCCTTTCGTGGAACATTTCTATTACTTTTCTTCTGGACGGATGGTCGAAATAAATGAGCACATTTCTGCAAAATATGGCATCCATAGAGCCAACCAGTTTTATCTTGAACGGGTCCATAAAGTTCAGATAGTTGAAATTTACATATTGTCTCACGGTATCAACTATCCGGTAGAGACCGCCCTCTTCCCTGAAGTATTTATTCAAATAATACCGGTCTGTCGTTCTGAAGGAATTTTTTCTGTATAAGCCGCTTCTGGCAACCTGAAGAACTCTCTGGTTGATATCGCTGCCTATTATCTCAATATTCCAGTCGCGGAACAAACCCAGTTCAAGAATCAGCATGGCAATCGTATAGGGCTCCTCGCCGGTCGAGCACCCGGCTGACCATATCCTCAGTCTCTTCTTCTCCTTATTAGTCGCACGAAGGTCAGGGAGTATCTCCTCGCTGAAAGTCCTGAGCTGGTTTTGTTCCCTGAAGAAGTAAGTCTCGTTGACCGTAAGGATATCAACAATCGATGCGAGTTCCTCATCCCGGTTCTTGTCATAGAGCAGGTACCTGAAGTAATCCCTGAATTTATTGAAATGATGGTGATTAACTCTCCTGGAGAGCCTTTTTTCAAGTAGATAACGCATATCGTCGTCAAAATAGATACCGCAGAAATCTCTTATGAGGTCTCTCAGGAGCCTGAAAACGTCTTCTTCTAACGGTATTATCTCTTCTTTCTCAAACATTTTTATATAGTGCCGTCACAATTATACACCGAATAATTTTCATGTTGTCCTGGGCATCCGCAGACCCCCGCGAACCTCATACACCACTCAAAGCAGACACTATTGATCACTGACTGTCGGCTGCTTTCTAAGGCTTTCTTCAACAACTCTTTTAACAATCGGGTCTTCCTCTGAATCAAGGAGTCTCTCAAGTTCCTTTCTCACTACCCCATGCAGCCTCCTGCCTACCACTTCAACCGCAGCCTTTCTCGTTGCCCAGTCTTTATCGTTAAGAAAAGGCAGGATATCCTCTTCGACATCTTCAAAAGACGAGAGGGCCTTGATAGCGGTCCTCCTTACCTCCCTGTCATCATGTTTGAGCATTTGGAGCAACGCTGATTTTGCCGCGTCTCCGTCAATTCTGCTCAGGGATTCAATTGTCGTGGTTACAACAAATCCGTTCCTGTCTGAAAGGAGTTCCATAAGGAGCTTTACCGCCCTGCCGTCCCTCAGCATACCGAAAGCCTTTGCCACGGCAACCCTGACAGAATCATCCGAATCTGAAATGAGAAAAGACAGGGCTTCAAAGACGCCTTCTCCTCCGATCCGACCAAGGCTGATAGCCGACATTACCCTGATATAGGGATCTTCATCCGTAAGGGCAAGAACAAGAAATCTGATGGAATCTTCCGTCCTTAGCTCGGAAAATGCCTGGATACATGCTTTTCTGACCTCCACGTCTCCGTCCTTAAGAGCAAAGCCCAGCTCAGGCACCGCGGCCTTTGCCCCAATCTTTCCAAGAAGCAGGGCAGCGTTTTTTCTGAGTGTCGGGTTCACGTCGTGCAGCAACAATACCAGTTCGTCCGTGGAGAGGACAGAGCCAAATCCCGACAAGGCTTCGACAGCCGACTCCTGTACATCCTCGTATGCATCGGTCAATAGCTTTTTGATTTTTTCCACAGCCTTTGGATTATGAATTCTCGAAAGCGCCATCGCAGCAAGCGAACGGATATGTCCGTCCTCGTCATAAAGCAGCTTTTCAAATACAGGATAGTATACAGGCGCGGCAATCCTTCCGGCGACCTCACATATAAAGCGTCTCTGATAGATATTCTCAGTATCGAAGAGGTCCAGGATAGATTCCGGCTTGTCGTTCCCTATAAAGACAAAGGCGCGTTTAACTTCTTCAGCAAACTCCTCCTCCTGTGAGACCTCAAGCAAAGGGGCAAATGCCCGCTCATCTTTCAGAAGTCCGAGGATCAGGATTGCGGAGATCTTTACCGCGGGTTTTTGAGATGTCGTACTGGATACGAGCGTATCGAGTATCCTGTCGCCGAAAACTTTTCTTATCTCGTCGGTAATAAGTTTCTCGCCCACGCCTTTCCTGTAGAATTTCTCCATGCTCCGGATAGCTTCATCTTGAACAGTCTTGGAGGCGTCCTCAAGAAAAGGGACCACATGCGGAAGACTTGCGGGATCGCCGATAAGACCCAGGGATTTTATAGCGGCAGCTCTCAAAGGCTTGGTGCCAAGTGTCTTTATTAATGCGGGAACGGCCTTCCTGTCCCCTATCCTTCCGAGGGCGTCCACTGCTGGATAAGATGTCCAGAGATCGCCTGCTTCTATGATCTGAATGAGGGAGTTCACAACCGACGACTCCCTTACCTTCCCTATGTGTTCAATTGCCGTTACCCTCACATTCTCATCGTCATCCTTTAAGGCATCCAGCATGAGGGGGAGCGACCGATCATCCCTGAATTCACCAAGGACGTCGATGATGAATTTCCTTACATCTCTGTTGGGCGTGTTAAAAGCGTCTATCAAAAAAGGGGTCGCCTTTTTGTTAAGACGCACAAGCGCCTCGATAGCAGAGTTCCGGGCGCCGGCGTTATCGTCACGGTAAAGAAGTTTTATGAGACCCTGAATGTAGTCTTCAACAGGATGTTCTTCAAGAAGGATATCCGCAGCGCTGTGTCTGACCCTCCAGCTTTTGTCCTCCATGGCATGCAGGAGAAGACTGATACACACAGCGCCGGATTTCCCTTTCAGGCTTTCAACTGCCTCCCGACGCACTTCAACTTCTTCGTCGTTAATGTGTCTTCCCGGTTCCGGCATCTTCTTCAACAACCCCTTCTGTTTCCTTGAGCATTATCCTTTCCTCTGAGGTAAGGAGGTCATCTACATTGAGAATAATGACCACCTTGTCACCCTTCTTGCCGAGTCCGGCGAGGTATTTTCTTTTCAGGCCTTTGAATATGGCGGGAGGGTTCAATATTTCATCCCTCTTGAAAGTGGCAATTTCCTTCACCTGGTCTACAAGGACTCCGAGCTTCTCATTGTCATATTTTATGACGATAATAAGCTCCTTACCCGACGATTGCAGGACGCCGAACCTTTTTCTGAGGTCGAGAAGCGGTATTATTTGACCCCTGACTGTTATTACACCTGAAAGGAAATCTGGGAGATCAGGTATCGAATGGACTTTCTGCGAGCTGAGGATCTCAACAACCCTGTTAATCTCTATCCCGAAATTCTCTTCACCAATCTTAAACACAGCATATTTCTGCGCGTCCTTCTGGTTTTCCAATACCATAGCTTTTTCTTCACCTTAAGATTGCAGATTTCTCATTCATGTCCATACACGACTGTTGCGCTGATTCATCCTTCTCTTTTATCTTCGTGCCGACCTTCCGGAGTCCTGTTCACTCTATCGGCAGATTCAGAGACCGGCCCGGTCGTAACATGTGAAGATACGGTGCCGGTGACGTCCTCCGGTATCTTGAGCTTCTCCATCTGCTTGTTTATCGTATCGGTATTTCTGAATAAGGCTTTTAAGGACTCGTCAATATCTGAAATGATGCCGATATTATTTTTCGGTATGTCTTTTATCTTCTCGATCGATATGAAATATCTGGTTAGAACCGGCCCTCTGCTCATTAATGGCCTTGGCGATCTGATGGCTTTTTTCCGATATCTGCTCCATCGACTCGGATATGAACCGCGCGCTCATCTGCTGCTCTTCAGTGGCAAGTTTGACCCGGTTGGCAACGTCTCTTACTTTTTCAGTGGCCTTGGTTATCAGATTGGCCCCTTTGCTCTGTTCCGACGTTGCTTTCGCAACCTGGGATACCATATTCTTCACCTTTTCCATTGCTTCCGTAACAAGCCTCGCCGCCTTGGCCTGTTCAGTTGTGGAACGTTCAATGGAAAAGGACATCTCCGCCGACTGTTTGGAACTCTCGACTATCTTGCTGAGAGCATCTCCTGCGTCACGGGCAACCTTGAAACCTTCTTCAACAGACCTGAGGCCGTCGTTCATTGAGTTGATAGCGTCTTTGACCTCTTTCTGCACGGCCTGGATAAGAGAGGCTATCTCCTGTGTTGAGAAAGAAGTCCTTTCAGCAAGGTCCTTGATTTCATCAGCAACGACCGAAAATCCCTTGCCGTGTTCGCCTGCCTGTGCGGCAAGGATAGCGGCATTCAGGGCCAGCAAAGTAGTCTGGTCGGTGATGTCGTCAATGACGTTCAGAATCTTCCCTATTTCATCCGACCTCCCGCCGAGTTTCATGATCACATTGGCTGTTTTTTCGACGGATGATTTAATATTCTTCATCCCGTCTATTGTTTTTTCAACAGCTGCCATGCCGAGGGTGGAAGCGTCATTCTTCACCTTCTCCGAGAGCATTGCCGAATCCTTGGCGCTCATCTCAACTTCCTTGACGGAAGAAGATATCTCTTCAATTGCCGCCAGGGTTTCTTCGGAGGCCGCTGTAAGTTCCTCGGCCTTCTGGGCTACCTCCTTGATGGTAACAGATAACTCTTCTATGGATATGGAAGTGGAGTCTACGGCAGTCGAAAGCTCCTGTGCGTTGTTTGCAACATGCGCTATACTCGACACCATTTCTTCCATGGATGTCACTGTATTTTCAGCGGAGACAGCCAGTCCGCCGGAGTTAAGCGAAATCTCGGCTGTTGCCGAATTCATCTCTTCAATGGAGCTTGCTATATTCGATATTGCTTCTGATTCAAGTATTGTGGTCTCGGATATTTTTCTAAACTCACCACTCATTCTTTCAGTGACTTCAATGGTCTGCCGCGAACTGTTTTTTATGCCTGATAACATACTGCCCGAGGGAAGTTATCGATTTCTTCAAACTGCCGGTCAATCTTCCGATCTCATCGTTGGCCTCCACAGGGACCTTGAATGATAAATCTCCTTCAGCCAATGTCTGGACCGCTTTTTCGATCGACTGTACAGGAGTGATGATTAGTCTTCTCAGTAAAATCCAAAAAGAAAAGGCCAATCCTGCAACGAATAGAATCGAGATCGAAATCCACGAGAAAAAGTTCATGCTCCTGTAGAATGAAAATATAAAAGACCACAGGATAATGCCCACAATGATGAAGCCTGCAATAGATACCATATATTTAAATTCAAGACTCCCTCTCTTTGTTCTATCCATAAGGCCTCCCCTGATTAGAAATGTTTGACTAAAGAATCCGTTATTTCAACCCTTATCACTGCAAATGAATGGTTATCGCCTCTTCCATATTTACAATTGATACAAATCGTTTGTCCAGAACTGCTACCCCCTCGACAAACCTGAGCTGTTCTTCAGAAAGATGGGTGGGAGGGGGCAGTATTTCGGACTTCGCAATTCTCATGACCCCGGAAACCTTATCAACTACCGCCCCTATCATTCCTTTAGGTCCTTTTATGATCAGTATCTTTGTCTTCTCACTAATTCCCTGGGACTTTTCATGAGGCAGTATCTTTGTTCGCAGGTCGATCACGGGAATCACCTTGCCGCGAAGTGATGTAATGCCGAGAACATATTCAGGCATTTTCGGAACTTCGGTTATCCTCTGGTATTTGAGTATTTCCTTCAACTGGGAGATCCTGAAGGCAAATTCCTCTCTCAGGAGGCTGAAAGTGAGGATCTCGATCACTTCATCCTCTTTCCCGCTGCCTTCACTTCCCTCAACTCCCTTTTTTTCTTTGTATTGTAACTTTATTTCTGCATCGGGAACTGTCTTCTGCTTAAATTGTTCATTTGATTTGACCTTCGCGTCAGGGGGTTCCGCGGCAGCGGGCTTAGGTTCTTCTTGCGTCTTCAGAAGGCCTGATTCAGCCGCAATGACGGGCAGGGCATCCTTTTCCCACGACTGCTCTTCATGTCCCTGCAAATTCCGGTCTTCACCTGAGGAAGACTCATTATCAGATAACCCTGGTCCGGCTGCTTCAGTTTCCGGCTCCTGGGGCCTGTCCTGAACGGGTCCGGGTACGGGCGACAGACTGTCAGCGGTCTTTTCTTCTGTTTCAGGTGTTTTGACATCACCCGCAGACTGTTTGTCCTCTGTGTCTTTGAGTTTTTTCCTAATTTTCGCGATATCCATTCAATCCAAGTTCCCGTGCAGCCTCAGAGATCAGGAATCCATCGATGGTCCGCTGTTCTCTGCCTACACCGTCAAGCAAAGCAGTTGTGGCAAGGCCGTTAATCAAACGCGGTATTCCACCGGAGTAACGGTACAGCTTTTGCAGCGCTTCATCCGTAAATAAAGGATCGTAAAGTCCTGATACCTTCAGCCTGTGTTCCATATAACACTTTATTTCATGTTCAGCCAGGGGCCCAAGGTGATAGAAGAGACCTATCCTCTGCCGAAGCGGGAGATATGCCTTATGGTTCAGCCTTCTCCTGAGGTCTGTCTGGCCGACGAGTATAAGACTCAATAAATTCGTATCATCAAGCTGGAAATTAGTAAGCAGCCGTATCTCTTCAAAAGTCTCCTTCTTCGGAATCAGCTGCGCCTCATCTATTATAATGACCGGGGTGATACCGGACTCATAGTCTTTATAGACCTTCTCACAGATGGCGTCAAGCAGGTTGTCCTTATAATTATGCGGGATGTCAATATCAAACCGTTTTGCCACAGTTCTCAGAAATTGCGCCGGCGTAAGGCGGGGATTTATGAGTAGAATCACCCTGTATTTTTCCCCGAGGGAATCCATAAGGGCACGGGTCAGAGTTGTCTTTCCGCTTCCCACTTCCCCTGTCAGAAGGACCAGTTCTTTTTCCTCAACGGCGTAGTGAAGCCTGGCCAGCGCTTCTTCATGAGCTCTTGCTGAGATAAAGAAACCTGGGATCCGGCGTTTTTGAAAAAGGCCTGCTGTTTCAGTCCATAGAATTCTTCATACATGCGAACTACCCTCATATTTTAAAAGGGATCTTTCCAGGATCGATTCCACATCAAGGACAAGGATGACCTCGTGCCTCCCTATCTCCGCCGCGCCTGCAAACCCTCCCATCCCCTTGAAGTACTCGCCTAAAGACTTTATGACGATTTCCTGTTGTCCGATGATCTCGTCAACAAGGATGCCCAGCTTTCTCCTGCCAAAACCGACAACTACCGCAAAATTCAACTCGTTTTGTTCCGTCGGTATTTGAAAGACATTACCGATACTTACTATGGGAAGCATTTCACCTCTCAAGAAGAAAACTTCCCGTCTTTCCACTGTCTGCAGATCCTTCCGTTCAACGGCAATGGTCTCGGACATAGCAGTCAGGGGGATGGCAAACTTCACTTGCCCCACTTGAACAATCAATGCCTTTATTATCGCAAGGGTGATCGGAAGTGTGAGGGTGAAAGTTGTGCCTTCATTCCTTCTGGTATAGACCTCGGCGAATCCGCCCAGCATGGCAAGTTTTTCTTTGACAACATCCATACCGACGCCCCTTCCGGAAAGCTCACTTACCATCTCCTTTGTGCTGAACCCAGGGGCAAAGATCAAATTGATCATCTCCTCTTCATCCATGCCGGAGTCAGGCTCGATAAGACGTTTTTCGATTGCCTTTTCCCTCACCCTTTGAATATCTATGCCTTTGCCGTCATCACTCACTTCGATGACGACGTAATTCCCTTTTTGGAAAGCCTTCAATATGATATTGCCGTGCTCGTTTTTCCCCTGCCTTTTCCTCTCGTCAACAGGCTCTATGCCGTGGTCAATAGCATTTCTGACAAGATGCATAAGCGGGTCGACAATCTCTTCAGCCAACGATTTATCAAGCTCGGTGTCCTCACCGAACATGGTGAGTTCTATATCCTTTCCCATTTCCCTCGAATAGCGCCTTATGACCTGGGCAAGCCTCGAAAACAGCTGCCCGACAGGGACCATTCGTATTTCCAGCACCTCGTCCTGCAGGTCGGCAAGTTGTCTCTCCAGTGTCTGGGAGATTTTATAGACATCCCGCACAAGGGAAGAATGACGATTTGCTTCCGTCAACTCGACCCCAATCCTTTTGACAGCGTCTTTTGCAAGGGTCAGCTCGCCGATGGTATTCAGTATCCGGTCAAGCTTGTCTATGTCCACACGCACGGTAGTTGTAGTACTCTTTATTGACTGCTCCTGCTTTCTGGAAGGCTGCGGGGCTGTCTGTCTCGCCTGCGCAAGAATCTCAATCTCCCCGCCGGTCTCTTCTTTTATCTCTATAAAAGGCCTGCCGCTTGCAAACATGAGATTGAAACCGATTGATCCGTCCGCCACATTATCCGAGACAGGGAGAGTAGATATCAGCTCGCCGAGAGACTTGATTTTCCTTGTCATCTCCTCAAGAGAAGTGTCAAAGGTAGAAAGGTCAAAGATGGCTTTTTGAAGATAGATGCCGCTGCCGTTTTTCAGGTTTGCCTTGAGGCGGTGTTCCTCGTATTCAGAGAGCACCCTCAGGATAGAATCCTCAATAATTCCACGGAGGTCGGGACCGCTTACGTTTTCCTTCAGAGAAACCCTGAAAGACTTTATCTCGTCAATGTGTTTTGAAAGGTCCTGCTCCTTGTCCTCCCTGATACCGTCGATCGCAGCCTTGAGAACATCAAGGTTTTTGAAAAGAAATCCCACTGTATCTTCGTTGATATCAATCTTGCCGAGACGTACGTCGTCAAGCAGCGTCTCCAGGGCGTGGCTGAGGTCTGTAATGCCCTTGCTGCCGAAAAGACCCGAAAGGCCCTTCAGTGTGTGCATGGCGCGGAAAAGCGCGTTTATTGTGTCGGGATTAACAGACGTTCTGAAGGTGTCCTGGATTTCAAGAATTAGCTGCTGGGAATCGAACAGGAGGTCTTCCGTCTCTGCAATAAATTCCTTTTTTGAGGCCTTCATATTTATTGTATAGCCTGCTTGACAACTTCCTGGAGTTCCTGAGCCTTGAAGGGTTTGGTTATGTAAGAACTGGCGCCCAGCGCTATGCCGCGCTTTTTGTCTTCCTCACTTCGTTCCGTACTAACGATAATCAGCGGGATGTGGCTGTACCTCGGATTGCTTTTGATGAAATGTATCAGTTCCAGGCCGTTAATGTCGGGCATATTGACATCGGTTATGACGAGATTGAAATCCTGGGTGGGAAGCAGCTTCAATGCCTCAAAACCGGAGCCGGCCTCAACGGTATTGAAATTCCCCATATCCTCTATAACCGCGCGTATGAGAGCCCTGGTTGTTGCTGAATCTTCTACAATGAGAATATTTTTTGCGGAACCTTCCCCTTGCATTGTATTAGATTCTAACAAATTGAAATAAAAAAAACATTATCATGCTAATTTTTCCGCTCCATGTCCTGGATCTTTCTCTGGAGCAGCGCTTTTTCGAGAGCCATACCTGCCTGGTCGATGAATATCTCCAGTCCTGCCGTCTCAGCTGAATTTTCCCCGGACAGCAGGTTATCACAGTACAGAAGGGCCACAACCCTACCCTCGGCTATAATCGGAAAGAAGGAGGCTTCATCAGGCCAGCCCACTCCGATCTCCCTCATCAATACATCCGTGACAACATCTTTAGTTATCGCACCTTTATAAGGCCGTTTTTCTTCAATAATGCCTTTCAGAAATACGCTTTCTTCATAGTCCAGCCTGATCTGCTGTATCCTCTCGTCCGCTCTCTCGTCGCTCAGTCCAAATTGGCCGAGGCCGACAATCTCATTGTCTCCCACCATGAAGAGCACACCGTGCTGAAACAGGTCGCTGGCAAATCTCATGATCAGCAGGGTTATTTCGGAAGCTGAATTAGGAAACCTGAGTTCCTGGGTAAGGGCCCTCAGTGAAGATATATCTTTTCTTTCAACCTGGGGTTGCGCATCCCAGTCGTCTTCCCACTTGTCTTCTTCATCGAAAGACATTTCATGTCCTTCTGCCGAGACTGATATGGTCTGGGTCAATTCATCATGCACGCGGGCTCCCTCCATTAGGAGGTATTCGGGACTCAGCCCCTTGGAAAGCTCCCAGCCGACGTCGGGCATATCGGTTTTTTCCTGAGGGTCGATATCGTCCAGCTCGAACCGGAACTTGCCTTCGTTCCAGAGAAGGAGCTGGCAGATGACCCTTTCCATCCTCTTTCGCGTGACCTTTTCAAGGGTTTCCTTGTTGACGGAGCGCAGGTCGAAGAGTATCTCTGCAACGGATTTTGAGGGCAGCTTTTTTCTGACTTCCAATGCAAGGAAGTAGATGGTGTCTTTGATTATGCCTGCTCTGACCAGGTCTTCACCGAGGGTCCGTTCGATATCACTTGTCTCCGCGCGGACTACCAGTCCGTTTCTAAAGACAATCAGGGCATTCCCCCGGCCTCCCTGCAAGACAAGGGAACCGGTTTTTTTCCCGACGCTGAGGATCTGGAATATATCTGAAAGTCCAAGGTCCTCAAGTCTCCCCACAAGACTCATTTCAGTTTGTACCCCTGCAAGACATAATTGAGTATATCAATGAAAATTAAAGAGTGTCAACGACTTACATTGATCACGAAAGGCTCAAAACTTCAAATCGCAGGTGTTCTCCACAGGCCATCACGTATGAGGCTGCACTTAAGTCTCTATTATCATTTGTGCTAAACAGATTATATCAGTCAGAAAAAGCGTTGGTGCAGGAAGAAAGTTTGCCTCTCACGGCTCTGCGTTTCTTTCGCCCCAAAGGCAGTATGCCTCCTTTATGCTATGCTACGAGCCTAATCTGCGAAGAGCACGAGCGTGAGCCTTGGAAGATTCGACCTCACGGTTCTTGGGAGAAGCGATAGTCACCAGCGAGCCGAGCAGGGCGGAGGATGCCCTTGCGATTTCGTCGACTGCGCGATTGAACGCCTCTTCGTTCACAGCAGAAGGTTTCGTGAATCCGCTAATCTTCCTCACGAACTGCAGAGCCGCCAAGCGAATCTCAGCCTCCGTCGCTATCGGATCCAGGTTATAGAGCGTCTTGATGTTCCTACACACGGTTACCTCCCTCCTTGATTAGTCTTCTTTCGCATCCGTAAGACGCATGCCATTTTTGTCAGGTCCACCTACGAAGTATCGCCTCTGAAGAAGAGGATGAAAATTGATGATTACTCTGTTGAAATCAGATAACAAAATCGCAGAGCTTTACTGACTCTGCCTCCTTCCGAAGTTTCACGTATCCCGATATGCAAGAGGATAATATCACGCACAAGCAACTAAAAGTCACTATGGGCATGTCGTCAGAGTAAGAGTCCTGCGGAGTAACTAATTCCCGTTTCGCGTGTTGATGTGTTAAAGCTCATATAGCTACTCCAAAGGGTTCCATTCAAAGTCGATTTGTCAAAGCTCGCGTGGAGTATGCCACTGTCGCGATAAGGAGAAGAACGCTCCTGATACCCCGCTCCGCTGAAGATAATTTTATTATCCTTAATTCACTGCACCTCCATCATAAAAGTAGGGATTATCAGAAGAAACATTTGCTATCCCTTGGACTGTATAGTAAGCTCCTTCTCTATATGTAATATTCATTATAAATAAAAAATTCTCATCAACTGGGCCATTTTCATCCTCGGTTTTGTGTGCTGCCCAACAGATTGTACCTTGAAAATTCGGTATAGGGTTTTGTGTAGATGTTCCATTCAAAGTAACAGCATATTCTGTTTTTGTTTTGCATTTATTGGGGGAGCTAACAAAACGAGGAGTTCCTGTTTTAATATTTTTACATAAGTAAATTACATCGTCTGCTGCTTGACATGGTAACCATGTGACCAATAGAAAACAAAGAACTGTTAAAAAGCTTATTGCTCCTGTTTGTTTTTTCATCTTTCCCTCCTTCAATGTTCAAGCATAAAAACTTCTGCTCATCTAATCTCGATGCCTTGAACTAACATCCCATCTTTTTGTTTATCAGCCCCCCCCTTTAACTGGTGATTACGGTTAATAATATACACCTTTTAATTGAAACTGCAAACTGTTTCGTACAGGAAGAAGCAAACCGGGAATGAGTCTTTCTGAAATCTTTATTGAGATCATCTATCATAATGGGGACAGATTGCATAGAATAGTTGTTCAAGTCTATTTATCAAGGATTCTGAATGGGTACTCTTAATAATATTTTCAGTCTTGTTTTCGGCATTAACCTTATTGTGGTTGGGTTGGTTGCATTCATCTCAGGTATTGTATCCCTGATAAAGAGAGACTCGCCCGTAAAGAAACTGACATCCGTTGTCTATATCAGCGCCGGGAGCTGCAGCTGTTTACTTTGGTGTTGTTTTATGGAGAAGCGCGTACAATATGTGACGACAAGCGCCCCGAGATCGTAAGCGAATAATTGAAAGATCCATGATACACCCTCCAGTTATGAACATTAAAGACCGATATCTCAATTATTATATCGGAATGTTATGGTGAACCAGTTCATGTACGGCCCGATCTCTTCATCTTTCCGCAGGCAGTCTGCAATTTGTTCTTCAATATGAAAGTGATACAATATCCGCATGAGAGTACTTCTGGTAGAAGATGAAAAAGGGGTTGCCCGTTTCGTCAAAAAAGGTCTTGAGGAGGAACTCTATGCCGTTGATGTGTCTGCAGACGGGATCGAGGGACTATCCATGGCCTCGGACAGCCGATACGATATCATTATTCTTGATGTCATGCTTCCGGGCATGAACGGCATAGATGTCTGCAAACAGCTCAGAAAACAGGGCGTAAACACACCCGTCCTGATGCTGACCGCAAGAGATACCGTGAGGGACAAGGTTATCGGCCTGGACAGCGGAGCTGACGACTATCTGACGAAACCCTTTCTCTTCGAGGAATTTCTTGCCAGGATACGTGCGCTTACACGCAGGAAGACAACAGATATAGTGCAACTTGTCTGTACTGATCTGAAACTTGACATACGGTCGCACAAGGCTTATGTAGGAACCGCCGAAATCATACTCAGGCCGAAGGAATTTACCATACTTGAATATCTCTTGAGAAACAAGGGCCGTGTGCTTTCCCGCACCCAGATACTTGAAAACATATGGGGATATGATTCAGACCCCACCACAAATATTGTGGATGTCCATATCAAATCCATCAGGGAGAAGATTTCTTCAGTATGCAATACAGAATACATAAGGACGGTCAGGGGAATCGGTTACACAATAGACCGCTCCCTATAATTCACTAATATGATACTCTTTTTAAGAAAACGACTGGTCATAGTCTTCACTTCGATCATTGTTGCCCTGAACATTCTCAGCATGGCCGTCTTGCTGGTTTATCTTCACACGGGCTCAAAAGAGGTTTGTAAAAAACACTTACTGGAAAATATCTCCTATCAATATATTCCCAACTATCGCCAGGGCGGTCTCGACAAAATTACGCGGACATATGATGAATATTATCTGCAGGTCATTGATCGTCAGGGCAAAGTAATCGGTCACACTCAAAACATCCGGCATATTACGCTGGAACCTAATATTAGTTTGGTCCGGCATGCGCTCTCAGGGAAAACTGTCTTTGAAGAGGCGCAAAACGGACCCTTCAGGTACCTTGTGTCCTATTTCCCCCTTGATCAAAATACAGCCGGGCAGATTGCAATGTCCATTGATCCGATGATCGCATATGAGAACAATTTCATAAAGCTCGTCCTCTACAGCATCCCCGGCATGCTCATTCTTTCCTATCTGACGAGCAGAGTACTTGTTGTATATGCCCTGAGACCTGCCGTTGATTTTTGTAAATTCCAGGAAAATTTTCTTTCCAATATCGCGCATGAACTCCGTTCTCCGCTTACGTCATTGCAGGGCAATCTCGAAGTCTCCCTTCGCAAAGACCGAACTGCGAGTGAATATAAAGAGACCCTGCAGATCGGACTCCACGAGACACACCGCATCATCGATTTACTGAACAACCTCGGCCTGCTTGCGTCCTCGCGATTGAAAGCGCTCGATATGGAATCAAGTCAGATCGACCTGGATGGGATACTGGCTGGTGTAATCGATTTTTACACGCCGCAGATTAAGTCTAAGGCCATTGAGGTTGATATGGGGGAAATTGCAGGCATCACCTGCTTGTGTGATGAAAGCCTCATCAAACGCTCTATCGAGAACCTCATCGACAATGCAGTAAAATATACTCCTGAGAAAGGAAAGATAGAAATAACCTTTTCAAAAGATCAAGCGAATATTTATCTCACAATTGCAAATACGGCAAAGGATGTTCATGAGGATGAATTCAAAGACCTGCTTGAACCGTTCTACAGGGGCAAGAGCATACCCTCTGCGGATATTGAAGGCAAGGGTCTGGGATTATATATCGCGGCCTATATTGTCCGTTCGCACAACGGTGACATCAAAGTAGCCCTGACCCCGGACAAGATGTTTGCAGTAACTATCAGCCTTCCGGTCAAATAAAGCAGAGAAGGTTTTCTGATGCCGCTTTTTCAGACGGCAAGCTTTTCCAAGAGTGCGATGAGACCTTCAATAATCTGGCGCGGGGAAGGCGGGCAACCCGAAATGTAGCCGTCAACAGGTATTACACTTGAAACACCGTTTGTCACCGCATAACTGCCCTTATAAATTCCGCCGTCTATACTACAGTCTCCGCAGGCAACGACAAGTCGCGGCTCAGGCGTAGCTATGTATGTTTTCTTCAAGGCAAGTTCCATCTGTCTCGAAACAGGTCCTGTGACAAGCAATAAATCGGCATGTCTCGGAGACGCGACAAAGTCAATGCCGAACCTCTGAATGTCGTAGACAGGATTAGTGAGGGCTGTACACTCCCATTCACACGCATTGCAGGAACCTGCATCGACCTGCCTGATTCTCAGTGACCTCCTGAATATCCTGTCGATCCCGGCTTGGAGCGCAACAACCTTTGCCGCTTCATCGGGAAAAACGTTTAATTCCTCCCGACGGGGAACCACGTTCTTTTTACGCGCAAGATTTTTCAATATCTCTTTAATCACATGTCACATCCTGAATAAGATAAATTAAAGCTTTTGTTGCACAAAGGAAAATCAGGGACAATGTTACCATGCACTGCAAACGGGACGGCAGGCCAGTTGCAATAGGAAGGGGACCTGAATTTGACCCTTAATGGTCTCCCATTTGCATCCGATTTGACCCAGTAGAATACCGAGCCCCTCGGCGTCTCAGTATAGCCCAGCGCAGAGGAAAGCGGGGGTATCTCTTTTTTCTCTGTGATCAGCGCTCCATCGTACGAGGTTTCAAAAAGGGTATCTATCATTGATATGGAACACTCCGTCTCTTCGGCCCTCACCATCATCCTCGCAAAAACATCACCCCTTGATGTTGTATGCGGCTCAAAATGGAGCCTGTCATAAAGCAGATGCGGATGTGCTTTTCTAATGTCATCGTTAATACCGGATGCTCTCGCTGCAACACCGGTAACGCCAAGCTTCAGCGCAATTTCCCTCGACAACTTTCCCGTGCTTTCAGCACGATCCATATGAGAAACTGTCCCGAGCAGTAATTTCATCAGGGATTTATACTCCTTTGTAACAACATCCAGGACCGTCATGATATGGTCTTTCTTCAAAAATGTGTCCCTGTTTACTCCGCCGATGGTATTGATCCCTCTCAGATATCTGCTGCCCGTAAGCTTTTCATTAAGCTGCATCAGCTGCTCCTTGATGACAGCCCCCTTTGCGTAACCGACTGCCAACCCTGTGCCGGCGCACATATTGCCTATGTCTCCGATATGGTTATACAGTCTTTCAAGTTCGAGTAGCAATGTTCTTACGGCCATGGCCTTTTCCGTTAAAACTATGCCTGCCATTCTTTCGACGGCCATGCAATACGCTGCCGAATGAGAAAACGAAGATGTTCCCGAGATTCTCTCAGCCAGCCTGACGCCCTCAAAAAACCCGAGTCTCTCGAAATGTTTTTCCGTTCCCTTATGGGTATAGAAAAGTCTGGGTTCGAGAAAGAAGATAGTCTCGCCTACGGCGCTGAACCTGAAGTGTCCCGGCTCAATAATTCCCGCATGCACGGGACCTACCGGTATTTCTGTTATGCCTTCGCCTTCAACTTCCATAAAGGCGTAGGGTTGTTTGACCGCAATTCCTTCGCCCCACTCCCTGAGATCGGATTCCTTTGCAGACCAGTCTCTTCTCAGAGGGTGCGAACCAACCGGGAATGAATCATGGAAAACGAGTCTTCTCGGGTCAGGATGGCCCTCGGGAACAAGACCGAACATATCGTGGATCTCGCGTTCATACCAGTGGGCTGCCGGAATATTGATTGTAATGGACGGAAAGGAGAGATCATCTTCTGAAATGGAAGAGTATATGATGAAGAATTCATCTTTTCCGGGGACCGAGAAAACGGCATATATCTTGAAGTTGCCGTCGATCTCACGTTCATCTGATGCGAACATCGTCCTTAAAACAGATTCCCCGTTTTTATACTGGTACATGCAGGCGTCTTTAAAATCCTTCTTCAGGACCTCTATGTACACCTCGTTCAGGTGCTCTCTTTTATTGGTAAGTCTCTTCAGTACACTTTCCATTACTTGACTCCAAGGATATCTATGCATGTCCTGATCGTGCTGTTTATGAAACCCGGAACGGTAAAACCCAACAATACGATGAGTGAGGCAAGCATGATCATTATGCCGTTATTAAAGACCGAAGACACTGAGACATGAAAGCCGGAAGGCGCAGCGCTTTGACCGCTTTTTTCATCTCCTTCGAGTCCTGCAGCAGTTCTTCCCCCGAAAAGCATCTTTCCAAAACTTGAAAGAATACCATAGAAAACAAACACCGCAAATAAGAGAAACAAACCGGCAACAGCCCATAAGTCTTTTGACACGGCTGCTTGCAGCACGGTGAATTCACTGACAAAGATATTAAAGGGCGGGGTACCGGCAAGCGATAACGCTCCGATAAAAGTCAGCGTTCCGAGCAAAGGCATGGATGAAAGCACTCCATTGACACTCTCTATTTTTGTAGATCCGTAGTGCGCCTGTATCCTGCCTGAGACAAAAAACATCAGGGGCTTGGACAGGGCATGGTTCATGATATGAAGGAGCGCTCCGTAGACGCCGATGGGACCGCCGATGCCTATGCCGAGGGAGATGATGCCCATGTGCTCTATGCTGCTGTAAGCCAGCAGCCTTTTGTAATTGACCTGCACAAGAATGAAGACCGAAGATATTCCCATCGATATAAGGCCGAAAAGGATGAGCAGATTACCTGTGAATACACTTCCCGTCGAAGGGTCGGTTATGGATATGAATCTCATAATTCCGTAAAAAGCCGTATTCAGAAGTATCCCGGAAAGCAGGGCGCTTATCGGGCTCGGCGCCTCGCTGTGGGCGTCGGGAAGCCAGTTGTGCACAGGCGCAAGACCCGCTTTTGTGCCGTATCCCACAAGGATGAAAATAAAAGCGAGTTTCATTGTTGAAGGGTTCAGTTTCGGCGCGATGCTCCTGAGGGTCGTCCAGTTCAGCGTACCCTGACCACCCGTGACTACAGTCGTTGCATAGTAGGTTATGAATATGCCAAGAAGCGCAAAGGTTATCCCGACCGTGCAGAGGATTATATATTTCCAAGCGGCCTCTATTGCCAGACTCCTTTTGCTGAAACCGAGCCCTATCAAAAGGGCCGATACTATGGTTGTGGCTTCAATGGCGATCCACATAAGCGCAAGATTATTTGCAACGGTGACCAAAAGCATTGTGAAAATAAAGAGGTGAAGCAGAGCATAATATCTTCTGACGCCGCTTCCCACGATCAGACCGACCTTCATCTCATGTTCGAGATACTCTATGGAATAGACCGCCGATACAAGACTCAGGAAAATCACGAGGGCCATGATATACCCTGAAAGGGCATCCATATAAAGCACTCCGTTCATCATCTCGGCAGGGGTCGATATCACGGATACGATCACCGGCAGTGCTGCGGATGCAAGGGCAACAGCCCCGGCAAGACTGATATAGCCGACAAGCTTCGGACTCTTCACCAGAAAGCATATGACAGCTGTGACAACCGGTATTGCGAGTATCAGGACCATAAATCCAATTCTATCCTTTCAGTATCGTGAGTTTGTCAAGGTCGGAAGACGCAAACGACTTCCTGATCTGGATGACAAAAATGCCGAGTATTATGACGCCCATGAGCATATCGAACAGAACCCCGAGTTCTATGATCAGGGGCATGCCGAAGGCCAGGGCAAACCCGGCAAGAAAGAGCCCGTTCTCCATGAACAAAAGTCCTATCACCTGTATGATAGCCTTCCTCCTGGTTATCATGATGAAAAGACCGATAAGTATCACGGCGATCGAAATCTGAAGGACACTCTTCGATAGGCCCGTGACAATTATGCCTTCCTTTAATGAGGCATAGACCACAACGACAAGAATGCCCGATATAGTAAGAGAAAGGGCATTGCTGATGTACGGTTGGGCATCATGCGTCGCCTTGATCTGTCTCACAATCCTCCTGAGAAACATCGGGATCAAGACCCCCTTGCTCACGAAAGTAATGACAGACGCCGCGTACAGGTGCGTCTCGCCGGTCATAAATGCGGCAACAGCCGTCAAGGCGGACAAAAGCCATGAATTAAGGGTATAAGCCTTCACCGCAGGTTCAATCCTTTTGAATGTATTAATTGAGACGGCAGTCACAAGTATGCCCGCCGATATAAAATCGATGACCGAAAATGCCTGGACCCAGTTTGTCATTTGCCCCCCATCATGATGTGTATAACAAGCGAAAGCAGCGCAAGGACGAACGCCCCTCCCAAAAGGGACGGGAGCTGAAAGAACCTCATCTTTGCCCTTGATGACTCTATCAGGGCCATCGACGCCGCAAAGCAAAGCATTTTCAAGATGTATACACCGGCCGACAGGGCAAGTCCGTATACTTCCGTAGTATGAGCAATGCCGGCAGGAAAGAATATGTCGGCTGTTATAGTAAACAACAGCATCTGTTTCATATAATGCGCCCATTCCATCAGGGCGAGGTATCTGCCTGAATACTCAAGCAGCATGCCTTCATGGATCATGGTGAGTTCAAGGTGTGTATCCGGGTTGTCGACCGGTATCCTCCCTGTCTCGGCAATTACAGCCACGATAAAAGCAGAAAGGGCAAGGATATGCGAAGGCGAATAGAGCATATTCTGCGTTTCCGCGATCCTCGCTATGTTTGTAGACCCGGCTGACAAGGCTGCTGTAAAGATGCTGAGCATCATCATAGGCTCCACAAGGACAGCGACCGTCATCTCCCTGCTGCTGCCTTCGCCTCCAAAGGACGTTCCGGTATCAAGCCCTGCGAGCGCCATAAAAAATCTTCCGAGCGCAAGCACGTAAATCAGGGCTATGACGTCTCCGATCATCCCGAATGGAGATTTTGTTGTGATGACCGGGACGATCATGGACGCCGCAATTACGGATGTCATTACTATGTATGGAGTGGCCTTGAATATCCATGAAGCAACGACAGAGACAACCATGTCCTTCCTGAAAAGTCTGATCAGATCAAAGTAAGGCTGGAATATACCCGGACCTATGCGCCCCTGCATATGAGCCTTGATTTTCTTTATGATCCCGTTAAGCAGCGGGGAAAAAATGATTATTATCAGGAATTGTAGATATTCCATATTAAATACCGAAAATGAGCAAGAGTATCAGGGTTATCAGAATATAGCCGAGATAAAGATTCAGGTTTCCCGACTGCAACATTCTCGCTTTTGACGCTGCATTGCGAATAAACCACGTCATCGGCTCATACATATATCTCTCAAAAAACGGCGTAATCTCTCCGCTGTATCTCAGGGACTTTACAAACAGGGGCTTCAAGATATAGGAAATACTCAATTCTCTTTTCGGCAGATATATCCTCTTGAATATAAGCCTGATAGGTTTAGTAAATGCAGTTGCAGTATATTGCATCCTTGGAGTAAGAGACGGCATGCCGCAGTCCCATGAATCAGCGTATACGGTTTTCCTTTTTCCAAAGGCCATAACAAATACGACAACTGCAATACCTATGCACAGCATTAAGATCAATATCGCTGCAGGCGCAAGGGAAGAAAACGGTCTGGCTTACGGAAAGAAAACCATTCTGACTTATGTTTCCATCTGAACCCGTAAGAGAAGTAACAGCCGGAGATACCACGCTCACCACTGTCCCGGGAAAGACGCCTGCAAAGAGGCAGAGAGCAGCGAGGATTGCCATACCCACAATCATGGATGCGGATGATTCTTTCGCATCCTGTGAGTGCCGGCTTCTCGGTACGCCGAGAAATGATATGCCGAACGCCTTCACAAAACATGCAGCAGCCAATGCGCCTGTGAGAGCAAGGGCAGCTCCGCCGAGAGGTGATATTATCTTTGCCGTTATGGACGGCGCATTAAAACCGAGAAGCAGGGCCTGATAGGTAAGCCACTCACTTACAAAACCGTTAAACGGCGGGAGCGCGCAAATAGAGACAGAGCCGATCAGAAAGAACAGCCCGGTGTAAGGCATGGATTTTATAAGCCCGCCCATATCTTCCATATTTTGTGTGTGTGTCGCGTGCACCATCGAACCTGCGCCGAGGAAAAGAAGACCTTTGAATATCGCATGGTTCAAGGTATGGTAAAGCCCTGCAATTAGGGCTATGGCCGACAGCGCATACATACCGTTGCTTCCGAACATCATGGAACTGCCGATGCCGAGGAGTATAATACCGATGTTCTCAATGCTGTGATACGCAAGAAGTTTTTTTATGTCATGCTCCATCAGGGCATACAGAACACCGATAACAGAAGAAACCGCGCCTATGACTATTATTGTTATTCCCCACCACTCAGGGCCGTGTCCGAGGATATCCATGCTTATCCGTATGAAGCCGTATATCCCGGTCTTGATCATAACGCCCGACATAAGCGACGAAATATTTGACGGGGCGGTCGGGTGTGCCCTTGGAAGCCACGTATGGAAAGGGATTATCCCTGCCTTCGTGCCGAAACCTATTATCGAGAATATAAAAACCAGGGTCTTCAGGTATTCGGGAATTTCAGCAGACGCCGACCTCATCCCTGAAAAATCCATATGGCCTGTATATTTATAGAGTATAAGGAACAATATGATAATGAACGCTGTTCCTATGTGCGTCATCACAGCGTACAAAAGACCGGCTTTCACGGATTTTTCATCCCTGTCAAAGGTGACAAGAAAATAGGAGACAACGGACATGCTCTCCCATGATACGAGAAATGTAAAGATATTCCCCGACAAAACAACCGCGTACATGCTCAGGATAAAAAGGTTATAGAGAATCCCCATCAATCCTTTGTTGCCGATGTTTCTTGTATAGCCGATTGAGTATATTGATACCGACAGAGTCAATATCGAAATTACCGTAACGAAGAATCCTGAAAGCGCGTCCCCATGGAATGAAAACTCAAGGGTGGGAGATACCGGTATGGAAGGGAACGAGATCAGAGTTCCAGAGGACAAATACAGGCCTGAAATTATAAGGTTTGCCGCGCCGATTGCCGAAAGGACATATGTATAACTCTGCGCCTTTCTGGGGACCACGCATGAAATGACCGCGCCAAAAAGAAAGAATAGAATACCTGCAGTGAAGTAATTTTCCATAACCATTTCTTGTTAAAGCAATTCCCGGTTGTCCTTCTCCGGCTGTCAGTAAACGACCGGCTTCGGACCCGTTCTATTCCCTTCAATGCTCCCTTGATCTTACATCAGCATTGATAACTTGAGGTAGTCAAGTTCATGCGTGCGCTCATCTGCGAGGATTTCCCCGGATGGATGATCGTGATGAAGACGGTTTACGTTCCCGATGTCCCTTTTACGCAATTGAGCAACATGAAATTCCGATAGTTATTATCCTATCCTGATCTCCGAATCGGGAAGATTGTACACTAGATAATGAATGAAGCTCATCAACAGCTCATCAGTGGTCCTGCCCATATCAATCGCTTTTAGAACATCTCTACTTTCGTACCAGTCAAGTGTCGAGGCATCATTTTTTTTATCTTTCACCGGAAACGCCCCTGAAAGCTCGGCCATTTCAGAGTCCGAAACAAAGTACTTAAAGAGGAATCTCCGTTCGTTATTGATTTCCCGCGTCTGAGACAGGGAGATCGGGCTATTTCTGTTATAAGAGGTAATGAATTTCATCCGGCCGATTTCCGGGTTGAAGTCAAATTTTTCTTTCATCTTCCTGACCGCACAGGCTCCCATGTCTTCATTGGCGCCCACATGGCCCTCGACTACGACGTCCAGCAACGCCGGTTCCGCATCCGACCCGCTCTTTTCACGCTCCAAAAGCATCTTCCCATCCGGAGATATGAAAAGAACAAAAACAGCCTCATGTCTCAGCCCTAAAGAATGGCACAGTCCTTTGTATTCCAGACCGATAATATTGTCATCTTCATCAATCACATTTATCGGCTCTATATATTCTTTTGCGAATTCATCTTTGCTCACATGACCCGCTGGTTTTTCTGCAATAAAGGCAACATTAATGATCTCTTCCCTTATCTTTTCCGTCAACATGTACTCTTAGTCTCCTTTAAATATAATCCGTTTGTTTTTTTTACTGCGGGGTGTTCCTTGCAGGCGTAACCGCAGAGGGACCGAATAAAACTTGTTTACCGTCACAAAATCAGCATATGCTCTAAGTCATTTTATGAATCCCTCCGGTTTCAGTATCTCTGAATATTTCAGCCGGCACTCCTGAATGGAAGTCGCAAATACTGTCCGATTTTCAGCCTTTACAATTATCCGCCACGTCAGTATAGAGCAAGGCCTGAGCAAACAGCAATTTTTTATTATTTAGATAAGTTGTCTAGATTTGTCAAGAATAATGTATTCATATTAGTTTAGTTTAGCAAAAGATATTCGGACTGGAGAGGCTGCACCGCAAAATGTGACCGGCGGATTTATTGTATAATAATTTTATGATTGCGGTCATAGATTATGGCATGGGAAATCTGCGGAGTGTTGAAAAGGGATTCCTCAAGGTTGGAGTAGACGCAAAGGTTGTCTCCGATCCCCAGTCCGTAAATGACGCCGACGCGGTTGTACTTCCCGGTGTCGGCGCATTCAGGGACTGCATGAGGAACCTGGATCAGATGAAACTCATAGAACCTATCCTGAAATCCATCAGGAAGGGCAAGCCGTATCTCGGCATCTGTCTCGGCCTTCAGATGTTATTCACCGAGTCGGAGGAATTCGGAATCTACAAGGGACTGGATGTGCTGAAGGGAAAGGTTGTGCGGTTCCAGATAGACCTCAAAGTGCCTCATATGGGATGGAATACAGTCAGGGTTCTGAGAAGACCGCCCATATTCGATGAAATAGATGACAACTCTTACTTCTATTTCGTCCACTCTTATTATGTGCTGCCATATGATGACGGGATAACTGCGGGCATCACAGACTATGGAATAAACTTCACATCAATGGTTTGGAAAGACAACATTGTCGCTACGCAGTTTCACCCTGAAAAGAGCCAGGAGACGGGGCTTAAGATACTTAAGAATTTCGGGGATTTTGTAAAGAGATCTTAGCGGCCTGCTGCATCTTCCATCTTTTTCAAACCTGTCCATATTTTTCAATACTAATCTCTCAATAATCGGACCAGCGCGCGAGGGAACCCTAAAAAAGAATTTCTTCTGCTATGCCATCGGGGTGCAGAGGATCACCCCACTGCGCATTGCACCTCAGTCGGGGGTTATCTTTGTAAACTTGGCGCCCTTGACAGACACTCCTCCCATTAAACCCTTCTGGTCGAAAACAAAACCGGCAACCGGGTGCTGGCTCCGCAGTGTCTCGACAGAGACGTCAGCCCCGGCGTCGATGAGAGTCACCTCGGCATCTACTCCGGCTTCCCAGCCCTCGCTGCGTTCAAACTTCTTCAGCGCTTCATCGGTCATAAACAGTATCACCATATCGTACTTCATAGCGCCGATCTGCCAGCCCACTGAGCCTTCCGCAAGGCTATAGTAGCCGACAGTCTTGCCTCCGACCAGCAATGCTCCTTGCCCGTATTTCCCGCCGAGCACAAACCCTGCTTTGGTTATGTTCGGCATGACGAGCACTCCCTTTGCGCCCTTGAGATATGCGGTACTTCCTTTAATATCTTTCTTGAAGCGGTCCATTGCCGCAATGACGCCGGCGTTTATTTCGCCCTTTGTCTTGGCATAGGACACTGTGGCAAGCAGAGAAAATACAAACGTGAAACACAAGATCAATACGAAAACTCTGCAGACATTGCGCTTCTTCATGGTTTTTGATCCTCCTCGGCTGTTATGTATTGCTTAACCGCGTCCTCTGCGCACGGTTAAGGATAATAATCAAAATAAGTATATCAGATTGTTGCTGTGAAGATAATAGAAAGAACCTCGTAAGGTCAATATGGCAGAGGTGTGCCGGACTCACAACGTATTTCAGATAGCCCCATCTTATTGGTAACTCCCTGGAACGCTCCATTTTTAAAGCTGATATAATTGTGCCGAGTATACATGGAAATAGAGGAATCAGATGAAGGATCTCTTTCAAGTAATTCCCTACCATGGTATATTCTTTCAAGAACCCGAAAGAAAAGTTGGTATAATAATTGTTAGCCATCAAACGAGAAGAGATCAAATGTTAATACTAAAAAAAGCGTTGATCAAGGCATCAGGGAACCGCTTCATTCAAACTGTATTGGAGAAAAATGTGAAGGCTTCGCAATACATGATGGGGATTGGATCCGGTAGCGAAGTTCTATCCAGTGGTGAACAGGCTATATTTTATGTTCTTAAGCAAAGGCTCAAACCTCCGTATTGCATTTTTGATGTTGGTTCAAACAAGGGTCAATTTCTTCAGCTCATTCTTAATAATATTGCAGCAGATGATTTTTCAATTCACTGCTTTGAGCCTGGACACGAAACATACAAACTTCTTGCGGAGTCTTCCAGGGAAGATAAGCGAATTAAACTGAATAATATTGGTATAGGCAAAGAAAAAGGTGAGGCAGTGTTACACTATGATAGCGTTGGTTCAGGGCTCGCTTCTCTTAGAAAAAGAAAGCTGGATCACTTTGGTATCGATTTTAACAAATCAGAAAAGGTAGAAATCAACACAATTGATAACTACTGTTCAGAAAATGCGATAAACCACATTCATCTATTAAAAATGGATATTGAAGGGCATGAACTCGATGCACTTGCTGGGGCAAAAAGAATGTTTGATACAAAGTCAATCGACGTCGTCACTTTTGAATTTGGCGGATGCAATATAGATACAAGAACATTTTTCCAGGACTTTTGGTATTTTTTTAGTGAAATCAATATGAAAATCTTCAGAATTACTCCTTCAGGATACTTGTATCCAATTGAATCATATAAAGAAATTCATGAGCAATTTAGGACAATAAACTTTATTGCAGTATCAAATGGCTGACAAGGCTCTGCGCCGGTCGGCAATTCTGTTGCGCTCCTCTGCAACCGTTGAGCTTGGTCGTTAAACGATTCACCTGTAAATCACTACTTTTCGTCTTCTGCAGCTTTTACGGCAGTGTGAAAGATACCCTCTCGATAATTTCACGCTTCACAAGATCTATAAAATAGTATAAGTTAATAACGGTAATCAACTTAACCGGGACTCATAAATATATCGATATGAACTTAAAACAACTGATAAAAAGGGCAAAAGAGTACGTCGAGATTGAAGGCCACACAAAGGTGAAGCGCATCTCATTTGCAGAACGCTTTCACCTATTCGGAAAGGACGATGTTGTCCTTTTAGTAACTACAACAGACAAAAAACATCCCGAGTGGTGGGTTATTGGTGGCTCTACGCCAATGAACCTTTATGCCAAGTCTCATTTTAAGTCTGCTGATGAGGCTTTCACAATGCACACGGGACTTATGTTCCGGCTGTTAGCTGATGATTTTGAGCAGTCTAAAATTGTACCCGAAGACATTGGATATGACGCATTTATCTCTCATGCCTCTGAAGACAAGCAGGATATAGTAAGGCCTTTAGCGAAGACACTCGAAAAGATGGGCTATCGCGTTTGGTACGACGAGTTTGAACTTCGTATCGGTGATAGTCTAAGGCAATCAATTGACCGGGGACTCGCAACCTCTCGATATGGAATTGTTGTTCTTTCGGCGGCATTCTTCGCAAAAAAGTGGCCGCAGCACGAGCTAAATGGACTTACAGCGCGAGAGATGGATGGCCACAAGGTTATACTTCCCATCTGGCACAAAATTACAAGAGCGGAAGTGTTAAAATTCAGCCCATCACTTGCTGATAAAGTTGCTATTAGCACGAAGGGCGCGAGTATCAAAGCCCTTGCCAACGAACTTGCAAGAGTTCTTGAGTAGGCAAGCCTCCTTCCTGTTATAAACACCTCATAACGTCCCGATATAGGGCAAGCATTCACCTCCTAACAAACGCGCTTCAAAAAGATGAAACTGTGAGGAGTGCCGCAAGAAATTAGCAACGTTTTGGTGAATGGCGGGACGGCACAGTGGCATATGATCGCACAGCGCTTATTGCCCGACCATTCGACCTGGAGTTAGTCCGAAGTGCTATATAGCAGAGATAGAAGCTTCCCCAATCAGCGTACGAAAGCTATTGTTTCTCGCCAGGCATCGACGTTATTAAGGTGCTCTGGTTACTCGGTCCTTAATTTCCTCCCTGTTTTTCTTCAGGTTACGCAAGAAGCGTGGATTATCCAGCCAGAACGTGTTGTAACGGAAATCGAACATCTCGTGGATGGCATCTTCTGCTTCCCATTGTTCTTCAATTATCCGATATGCTGCAATAGCGTATCCCGTTCGGTCTTTACCTTCAGCGCAGTGCACGAAGACAGGCCAAAGGTTTGGGTCGGCGAAAGCCCTTCGAAGTGCACTTAGGAAGAGAACGAGATCTTCTTCCTCAGGGTGCCACGACCGCATGGGAATCCAGAGATACCGGATGTTCGTTTCCTTAAGCTTATCGAAGTCATCATGGTTATGCCGTAGATTGATTACCGTCTTGACGCCTCTTTGCTCAAGCTTGCGGAAGATATCTGGATCGTTCATGTCTGGCTGTGAGCCCCGCCACAATTTGTCTGTCACCTTTGTGAAGTTCGCTACTCCAGGAACGCAAACGTCGCAAGGTTGTTCCCATGTGCGAGTGGGAGGAGATACGGGACGAGTTGCGCAACCTCCGACTAGAACAATGGCAATGTAGATAGAGCAGATTACGACAACATCTGACCTTCGCATGATTGCTCCCCCTCTTCCGGAATTACATATCGTGAGACGGCTGTCATCAGAGGAATTGATGCCTAACCAGTTATTTGATTGACAGAAACCGCACCAATAATATGGTTTTTGTATGTTAGTCAGCTAAAGCTCGATTTCCCCATAGTTGATACCGATAGTAACATACACTATTTTGAAGCTTTTAAAAAGTGTGGCGTAGAAGGGTGTCAGCGTAAAAGGGAAAATGGTAAAGAGTTGCGACTTCTCAAAAGTTTCGGTTAGGAGGTGGCAGTGAGAAGAAAGGTATGTTACCCTCCGGGGCGAAAGACGCGATGCATAAAAAAATGAAACCATGCGCAAGCTTCCTTCCTTGTTTATTCCAGTCAAGCTATTTTTTATGTTCTTAGGTTTTTAAGATCTATTCTCGTAGACGGTTATCCCCCATCTTGTTGTATGTGACATCCTACCCAACCCTTGTAATTTGAAAGTCGTATTGAACGCTTTTACCTTGCTTAATTGGAGTTAGAATGTCGACGGGGAGTTATGTATTCTGAAGTCGAAGGTCGCATATGCGCCTTAAAGGAAGAAAACGATAATCTCCCCGCCTACGTGAATTATAACCCTAAGCAGCCTTTCTCATCTCCTCCTTTCTCTGAGATTCATGATTCAGTATGAATTCAGTGTCATCCCTTACAATTGCAAATATGATCCTTAACAGTTTCCTGGATACTGCAACGAGCGCCATCATACTTTTCATTCCCCGGCCGATGAGTCTTTGGTAGTAGTCATACATGATGCCATTCTTTCTGATCGTCTGCATGGCAGCATAATACAGTATTTTCCGTAACAGGCTTCTTCCCCTTTTTGATATCCTCCTCTGTCCCTGTCTTTTCCCAGAGCTTACTTCGTAGAGGTCAAGACCAGCAAGCTTCGCTATCTCAGACTGCGTTGTAAACTTTGTAAAGTCGCCTATCTCACCAATAAGCCCTGCTACCGTTACTATCCCAAGCCCTTTGATTGCCAGAAGTTTGCGACTGTAGGGTATGCGTTGCAGTGTTATCTCCATCTCGTGCTCCAGTTCCGCTATGAGACTATCGACCATCTCCAGCTGGACGAGGGCGTGTTGTATATCCATAACTAACCCGTCCACCCCCTCTTGAATACCGATGGTGGTCTTTGCGTAATTGATCAGCGCCGCAGCATGTTCTACCCCAAACTTGCCCATGCTCCGTCTCCACATTTCCTCGCCAAGTTTCTCTATCTTTACGCTGCATATCTTTGCCGGTGTCGTATATTTCTTGAGTATATGTAAGGCTGTTTTGCAGAATATCGTTTTTATTATGCGGGTAAATTCGGGGAATATGAGAAACACAAATTGCTGTAATTGATTGAGAAGAGCGGTGCGCTCTCTAACATGTCTCTCCCGTGCATTATTTATTCTTCTCAAATAGGCTGCATCACCTTCCGGGACCACGACGCTTAAGGCGTGCCCTATCCGTATGACATCCGCGATTACCCGGGGATCCTTACGATCGGTCTTTAATGGAGAGTTGTCATTGATCTCTCTCATCCTCTTTGTGTGTAGTGGATTTACTTGTACGATCGTTACTGGCTTCTTCTTGAGATAGTGAATCAGCGGTTCTCCATAAGGTCCGGTTGACTCATACCCTATAATTACCTCATTGCATCGAAATCTGGTTTTACTCGCAAGCACCATGTTCCACAATCTATCGAGTCCTTCTCTTGTATTGTCAAATTTGAATGTTTTGGTGCTGCTCCCGTCTGCCGCAACACAGCACCCATGGTTACTCGCCATCCCAATGTCTATCGCCACTATCAGTGTCCCTTCCTTTATCGTGTTTACTCTTTTTGTCCGTAACCCTTTCATCAATATCTCCTCCTTCTATTCCTTGCCGGATAAGCAACGCTCACTGGAAGATATATCGATCTCATCGTAAACTACAATATAGCAAGCTGAAGTCGACGGGGAGCATATCCAACTTAGCGCTGTTAAGTTCTCTTGAAAATCAATAAGGACAGATTTCCTGTGATATACCAATACAGCATTTTTTGATAATAAGGAGCAAAAGCCAATTAACCGTTTATCGACATCTTAATTTTTATACACTTTTCTCTTTCAAGTAATTCCTCGCTATGCTATATTCTTTCAAGAACCCGGAAAAAACTAAGTTGGTATAATCATTGTTAGCCTGAAAAATTGAAATGGAAGAAAGAATAAACGACGGCATCTGCACCTCAAAAGCAAACACAATTGTTAACAGAATACAGAAAGTTTATTGCTTATTGGCTATCCTAAGCGCTATCGCCGCAATATACAAAATCTCAGAAGGCATTGCTGATGTCGCCGCAAAAGAAGCTGCGTTGGCTTTCTTTGTTTATTTCACGATATATATGGGCCTCAGGAAAAGAAAGAATTGGTTAATAGCGATTGTTCTAATTTCTTCTGTTGCTGCTTTATTGTTCTCATTCTTATCGTCGCTCGAGCCCGCAAAAGATGTGGCTTCCCTATTTGGCAAAATTGTGGATATTATTGTCGTGATATTTTCCGCGTATCAAATTCATTTCTTTTCAAAAAAGGAAGTCATGGCCCTGTTCAATGCAAAAGGCACCGTTATTTATTGACTGTAAAATAAGAGAAAGGCTAACAAACGGCTCGACCAGATGGCGAATAAACTCAATAGGTTTTTGCAAAGGTAATTGCTGCCACTGGTCAACCGTAGCGTTATGAGTAATAGAATAATAAATAGCAGCAATAATAGTCGCTGCAACTCTGGCCATTGTCGGCGTCGCATTTTCTGCGGAACCCCAAGTCACAATAGTACCTAAATGGGTTGATCTGAATCCTGATACAAAAGAATGCGGCGGCTTTTCAGAAGATAGACTGATACTAAAAATTAAACTTGATAATAAAGAAATTATTGATGAATTTTGTTCAAGCTACGGCAAAGCTGATGCAAACATCATTAAAGATACTCGTGGCTTCAACTTTCCTATTCTGAAAACTGCCCATGGTCACGGGACACACGTCATGACTCAGTATCTCACAGTTTACCGAATTGAAAACTATTTGGAGGAACTCGCTCGTTTCCCAGTATTCGAACCTTTAGGGCGTCTCTCAGGTGCTTATTATGATTACAAAATTGAGAAACCTGAGAACGGTGGTATATCATTCTTGATTACTGTTCGCACGGAGGGTGCGGCTGAAGATGCGGAGTGGTTTCCAAAGGAAAAGAAAAGGACTATAAGTATTAAATGACAACTCATAACAACCGGCTCGACACCCGACCGGGATAAAAGGGGGCTGGTTTTAGCTTAGGTGATTGCCCCGGCGTGTCAGCCGAAACGTTAAACATTTCTTTTGATATTCCTCAGATATTTGGTTTCCTCAAAAGTGTTTGTAAGTAGGTGTAACAACCAATGAGACTTTATAGTATTGGCAAAATGCGCTGCATCCTTATGTAAAAGATTTTCGGGATAGTTTCCCGACCTTCGCTTGTAGACCACGCATAAAAACAAGCAGCGGGAAGAAGAACTCAATACGGAATGTCTTATTCCTGTAGCCCCAATTCCTTCTTCAGCCAGGTTTTGATCTTCTCATTGATCGGATACATGCTGAAATACACCTTGCTTTTGCTCTCCTCAATAGCTTCGGATATGAACTCATCAGGGATCTCCGTTATATGCGCCACTGTCTCTGCATAGCTTGAACTCGTATGGCACATCAGGAACAGGCCGGGCTTGTCATCAGGCATTGAGTCTATATAGAACATATAGCCTCTTATAATCCTTTTTTCCTGCTTCCCTTCCGCTGTAATACAGTATGTAGGTTCGCTGAGCTGTTTTGGCTCAATGTCCCAGAGTATATCCTGTATGACCTTCTTGTCTTTCTTTAGGTCATCCAATGTTACATTATCATCAAAGAACATCGTGTGCAGCCTCCTTATTTTTGCTGCGGTCTTCTTTCAGGTACCCTTACGTGCCTGATCTTCCCATCGTTCCATTCCCCTGACACATAGAGTCCGCAATAACAACTCCCGTAGTCCCTGATATCAGGGTCTCTGTAGACACATGGGCATATAATATCTTTATCGTTTTCCTTAACACCTGAACCAAGACGGCACGGGCATGAACGGTAGCCGTATCTGGCTTCATTGCTTAGAAGGCCTGACAGGATCTCCAGCACGTACTCCCTGTCCTTATTCAGATGGATGCCCTGCGATTCCGCAAATTTGCTGAGGACTTCATACAGTCTTTCGACGGTCATACTATTTCCAAAGCCTTTTTTATGCCTTCCTCGTCAAGTCCCAGGATGACCTCTTCAACTACAAGAGTCGGATACGTAGCAGCCGGGTTATATTTCTTTATCTCCTTCGAGGCAAGCCATTGCTCGCCGCTGTCAAGCAGGTCCACTTCAGTATACTCATATTGTATACCGTGCTCGTCCAGAAATTTCTTCACCCTTTTGCATATCGGACAGGTACTAAGAGAATAAAGTCTGACCTTCTTCTTCTGCTCTCCCATGCGGTCTCCTTTTTAATGTGATCCCGGATTATGCATTTCCGACGTGATTGCCGGGCTGACTGCTCCTGTAAATCTCAGAAGTAGTTACCTCTATGTCCTCCATCATTTCCCGGCTCGCCTTGATAATCACTATCAATGGAGATGCTATAAGTATCGGCGACATTCTGGAGGGGAAGCCCCTTTACAAAGTGCATATCCGCTATCAGTATCTTCAGAGCGTCGTCAACTACATAGGCTTTCAGATCCGCCTCCTTGATCTCTGTTGCCGCACATGCTTCATCAAAGCTCAGGCCCTTCTGCAACTCTCCCATGATCTTGTCCATGGCCTCATTGTAAATCCTGCTTTCTTCTTCTGAATATTGCTTGTATCTAATATCTTCCATATATCTCCTTGTTACCAGTGTTTACTTTATATTATAAGATTTCATACCTGCCCAAAACAAATACTTCAAGCACCGGAGAGCAAGGTATATGGCTTAATTTCTGAAGCAAAATTACGGGCGACCTTGACGAGACCGAAGACGAAGCGGAGGTCTCAGCTCCGAACTCCGCACTAACATTGAAGTCAGACAAAGGGTTAAGCAAAAAAACAGGTAGTTTTTTGGATTCAGAAATTGAGTCATATACATTCCGACAATATTAGGCAACCAATGATAAAATCTAACACATACTGAAGGCCTAAATCCATGTGTTATACTGTAATTCTTATGGACCCGCTGGGCAAAAAAGAACTGCTCGATTTCTACAACAGACACCTTAAGGATTTTGGGGACAGGCCGCAGGCTGTCAGGTGGACGCCTGAAGGCCAGCGCCGCAGATACGAAATTCTTCTCTCACTCGCAGGGGACCTCTCCGGCAAGAAAGTCCTTGATTTCGGCTGCGGGAAAGGTGACTTTTACGGGTTTCTAAAGGACCACGGCATCAAAACCGACTATTTCGGACTCGACATTAATGAGGACCTTATCTCCCTGGCAAAGAGCAAATATCCTGAGGCAGAGTTTACAGCCATAGATATAGATGAATCTGCGTTCAACATGGAATTTGACGTTGGCTTTATCTGCGGTGTCTTTAATCTCCGGATCGCAGGGATAGAGGAATCCATGAAGGCTGCACTCAAAAAGCTTTTTCTCCACTGCCGGGACTGCATGCACATAAACTTTCTGACCTACTATGTGCCTCGGAGAACGGTAGAACTATACTATGTTAAACCTGAAGAAATCCTGGAATACGTCATCAGGGAGATATCAAAACAGGTAATACTGCGGCACTTGGACGAAGATATATTTTTATCCGTGTATAGGTAGCAGGCCCGAATTTTTCTACCGCAGATCAAGCAATAAAAAAGCGAAACCGGACTTTGTTGCGTCCGGTTTCGCTTTCATGTTTCTTGTTACTTTATATTAGTGCCCGGTACTTTTCTCGCCGTGGCCATGACCTTCATCATGACTGTGTTTCTCACCATGTCCGTGGCCGTGATCATCATGCTCATCTTCATACCCTGTGAACATCGCAATAATATGCGCCATCGGGGTGTGGCCAAGGGTTGCAAGATAGAAGTGGACAATTATGAATGCGCTGAAGAATATCCAGAGGAGTATATGGATCAGGTCCGCAATCTGTATCCCTCCTATGATGTTAATCGCAGGGCCGAAAAGGTGCGGGTCCCAGAGGAAAAAACCCGTGATCAACTGGAGGGGGATAAGGGCCACCATAATCATGAGATAAGAGACCTGCTGCATCGGGTTAAATTTGTTGTCGAATGTGGAGTGGTGAGGATTCTCATCACCGACCATAATACCCCAGCCATAAAACTTGGCCTGCGTCAATGCCTTTTTGCCGAACTCTATCGGATGGTTTAGAGGGGGGATATATATCTTGATATTACCTGTAACAAGATAGTAGACAACCCATATGAAATAGTTAAACAGGAGAAGCCACCCCAACAAGCTGTGTACCGTCACAGCAGTCTGAAAAGAGAAAAAGTGGATTGCGTTGCCGAATTTTATCTGGGCGCCCGTGAGTATAAGAAGAATAAACGCCGAGGCATTCACCCAGTGCCAGATCCTGATCGCTAACGGATGAAGATATATCCTTGTCATTATTTTTTACCTCCCTTCCCCATTCTTCTCAGTGCCCTGAGAGGCGAGGTTATGACTCTGAATGCTATATGACCTATCGGAACAGCTATGCCTCCGAGGAGAGCAACAATAAAGAGTATGTCCAGGAGCTTCATACTCGAACTGCCGAGGGCATAGAACTTACTCATTGGCAGTATCGTATAGACGGAGTTCAGCACTTCCTTCTTGGCCGGAAGCACCATCGGCTTGCCATCAGCCTTCTTTACGACAACAAAAACGTTCTGGAGGAGTTCGGCATTCGGTTTATGGCATTTGTCGCAATCTTTCACCCCCTCAGCCTTGCCGCCGATCATGTGCGCCTCGGTAGCTTTCTGCACATCCATGTTGCCTGTAAAGGTTGCTATTACACCTTTCCGAAGCAGGTCTGCAAATAGACCCCACATTTCCTTAGGGTCAATGCTGCCGTCCGCATTAGTATCTATCCTGGCCATGAGTCCTTCCGACGCCGGAGTTCCAAGAAGCTTCAGCACTTCCTCTTCAGATACCGGCTTTCCGGTCCTGCGGTCGTAAAGGCTCAGATAAACGGCCCGCTCAGCGCGCGGTGAATGACACGCAGCACAGGACACCACATCAAAGTGCGCCTTCGCAAAGGAAGACAGTTTAACAGGAGGATTGTAAAGCCACTTGCTATGCACCTTTGCGGTGTCTTTGTGGCATTTCAGGCAGCCCTCCTTTATCTTTGTGGACATCTTTGCAGACTCCACATTATGTGCGTTATGGCAGGAGGCACAGGTCGGCGCTTTCTCGTCGCCTTTCATCCTTGCTTTGCCGTGCATGCTTGCCTCATAGGAGGCAGCCATATCGCTGTGACACTTATTACAGGAGACTATACCAATATTCTTGTCTTTCTTTGTGCTTGCAACCGCATGGTCTCCGTGGCAATCAGTGCACGCAGGGGCCTTGGTGTTTCCGTTCTTGAGCTGGTCAAGGTGGATGCTGGATTCATATAGATTTGCCGCCTCTTTGTGGCATTTCCAGCAGAGTTCCGCCACAGTTAAAGAGTAGGCCCTTCTGCTGCTGAAAGAACGCATCGGGTGCTGTGTCTTGGAGAATTCAGTGTGGCACTGGATACACTGGAGTTTGGCGTGAGCGGAATTTGCAACGGCTGATTCATCCACAAAAACGGAAAGCGCTTCGCCGTTTTTCATCGACATGCTGATCCTGTTCCTGTGGCATGTCAGACAATATATATTCTCCTTTACACCGGCCTTTTGAAGGGCCATGACCTTGATGTAGTGAGAACCGTGACATTCAATGCAAGGGCCCTTTGCAGCCAAAAATTTGTGGATCGGCTGTCTCTTTTCAAGCTGGGCTCGCAGTATGACAGTTCGAGCAGTTTCGCGAAACGCTAAGGGCAAAATCCTGTCTGCTCTTTATCTTCCTGGAACGGGGATGATTGTCCATGGAAATATCAGGATGACATCCGGTGCAGCTTGTCTTACCATGGACTGAGGAAGCAAATTCACTGCTGTTAACATAGAGGGATAGGATCTCTTTGTTCATTAGCTTCTTGTTCAGATTCTTGTCCGAGTGGCATGCAAAACACAGTTTATTGCCTTCCGCAGACACACCTTTGGCAGCGCTGACATATAAAGGCAAAATCATAAAGGAGAGAAATAAAAATACTGAGATGAACTTTTTTGTACCCATACAACCCCCTATGAGTTTTGTTCGATTTTTGACCGATTTATGACCGTAGAAGTTATAGCATATCTAAAGAATAGAATGCAAGTATTAATTGCCTGTAATTACCGGAACTTCAGGCAAAAAAAACCTGCGGCCTTAACATTTCAGGTGCAATCTGTTATTTTAGATATGGCTATTATTAAATCTTTCTGGAGCGTGCATGAAAAAAGACCTTTTCCCCTTTTGCAAACCTCAGACAGCTACTCATTTCTCTTGTCGAAAAATACCATCCCTTTAATATCAGATATTTCAAGGTTATCGTCGGCATAATCATGACTCTGCTTTTGGGAGCTGTGCTCATCCTTGGCTGGCTCTCGTCAAGAAAGGTGAAAGAGATAGTAACGGAAGATTTCAATCAGCAGCAGCTTGTCATCGCCAGACACGTGGCCCGTCAGGTGGAAAACAGCATCGATTCGCTCAAAAGGGAACTCCAGCTGCTCAGTCTGTCCCCTTCGATCCAGTATTTTGAGGCTGCGTGGCTAAGCAACAGAATGGAAATATCCTTTTCAAGCATTAAACATCAGGGCACCCTTGAAATACGTTTTACCGACAACAGCATGCAGAGGGTGTTTCATGTCACAAGTGACCATAAATGCGCCACTGAAAGCCCATTGCCCGAGGATCTTGAACATCTTGCCTGGGCAAGACAAGAGAAAAACAGGGGGCAGATGGTCTTATCCAATGTAACACCTCTGTTGTCGGACGACGGGTCCGCAACACCGATATTGAAGATGATGATACCGGTCTGGCAGGTTTCCGTGGACCAGTCACACCCTGTCCCTCTGAAAAAATTCTCCGGGGTACTAGTATTCGTCGTAGATGTAAACCATCTGATCGATCCGCTAACAAAAGAGATTCGTTCAGGGAAGACCGGATATGCCTGGGTCATTGATGAACAAGGCACTTTCCTCTATCATCAGGAATCGAGCTTTATAGGAAAGAATGCCTTCGAGGCCCGCAAAGGTAAGAAACCTACCATCTCCTTTGCCCGGATCAATGAAATCCAGAAGGAAAAGATGCTGAAAGCTGAGGAAGGCAAGACCTGGTATATTTCAGGATGGCACAGAGGCATGGAGGGAGAGATCAGGAAACTGATAGCCTACACACCGATCCTGCTGGAGGAGAGGCCTGAAAAACGTTTCTGGTCAGTGGCTGTGGTTGCGCCTGTGAGTGAGGTTGAGGGCTCCATCCATTCTATCCAGATCCAGCAGTTATTGCTCCAGGGTATCATTATCTTCGTCATTCTTTCCGGCGGACTTTTCGTCAACTTCATGATATTAAGCTGGTCAAACATCCTGGAACAGGAAGTCACAAAGAAAACCATTGAACTGAAGAAATCCGAGCAGAGATATAAATCCCTCGTTGAAAATGCCGAGGACATAATATTCACCGTAGATTACAGCGGGAAATTTCTGTCCATAAACAAATTCGGGGCTACATTCCTGAACAGGGATGAAGAGGATATCATCGGGCATAGTATTTCCGACTTTTTTACATGGCCCAGTTCCGAGATACTGATATTAATGATCCAGAATGTCTATGACACTAAAGAGAGCAAGCAGATAACCCATATGGTCATAATCGGCGATCGCCAGTTCTGGTTCAATACGAACTTCAGACGGCTCTGGGACGAAGCCGGCAATATCTACGCGGTCCTCGGGATATCACGCGACGTCACCGAGAGAAAGCAGATGGAAGAGCACAGCTTCTATACTGAAAAACTTGCTTCGATGGGGACGCTGGCTGCGGGCGTGGCACATGAAATAAATAATCCTCTGGGCATTATCCTCGGCTTCACAGAGTTGCTCCTCGAAAAATTCCCGCCGGATTCAGAGGAATATGATTTACTGAAGACTGTCGAAAAACAGGGGCTTAATGCAAAAAGGGTCGTTGAAAACCTTCTGAACTTTGCGAGGCATAAAGAACACAAGGAAGAAGCGGTTGATGTCAACAGGAATATTGAGGATGTATTGTCAGTCATGGGCAATACCCTTCTCCTTAACAAGGTACAGGTGATGAAACAGCTTGAACATGACCTTCCGCAGGTCATTGCCGACGCGGGCGAACTGCAGCAGGTATTCTTTAATATAATCAACAATGCTATCCATGCGATGTCTAAAATGGGCGGCGGCACATTGACTGTTACGACAGCGTCCCTGAATGATGCGGTCCGGATTCAGATCAGAGACACGGGTGAAGGGATAAAGGAGGAGCACCGCAAGAGGATCTTCGATCCCCTCTTTACTACAAAAGAGGTCGGCAAAGGTACAGGTCTCGGCCTTTCAGTCTCTTATGGCATAATAACAAAACACAACGGCACCATTACTTTTGAGACTAAAACAAAGAACGAGTCGGCAGAAGCCGGCACAACATTTATAATAACGATGCCTGTGGCAAAGAAGACAATGAAGTGATTAGAGACTTCGAAAGGATTATTCAGGAGAGGTGTCGCGTCTGAAATCGGCGACCGCCTTTTAACGAGTAAATGATCGAAGAAAAAGGAGAGAGAAATGGCTGAGAAAATTCTTATAGTGGATGACGAACCCGATATGCTGAAACTCCTGAGCATGACCATCCAGAGAAAAACACCTTATCAGGTAACTGTTACCAACAACCCTATCGAGGCGCTCGAGCTTGCAAAGAAAGGAGGCTTCGACCTTGTTATCACGGACCTGAAAATGCCGGGTCTTGACGGCATCGAGTTGCTGCGCGCGGTAAAGAGTCTTAACCCTGACACACCGGTTATTATGATGACCGCTTACGGAACCGTGGAATCGGCTTCGGAAGCTATGGAAAAGGGCGGGTTTGACTTTATTACGAAACCATTCAGGATAGAGCACATATTGTTCACAATAGACAGGGCAATGAAATGGATCAAGTTGCAGCAGGAAAATAAACTGCTCAGAGAGCAGCTTCAGAAGAAGGAAAATACTTCTCAATAAACTCCTCTAAATAAAGATCAACCGTTGAATTATCTGGCATGATGGCATCCAGCTGTTTTGTGTAAACAGTCAATCTGCCCAGTACCCCGAGCTTTTTTTCAAGGGACGCTTTTCTGTCCTTTGTTATGACAGCCTGAATCACATCTTCTGTAACTCTGACATCGAAGTCAGTTCTTCTCAGCACTTCAGAAATCAATGTCACCCTCCGCATCCGCCTGCCCAGATCAGCGCCTCCCCCCTTAAAGAACATTTTTATGTAGTTGTCGTTGATATTTTCTCCTGCAAAGGCTTCAACCACGGAAATGTGATACCCGAGGTTGATCGAAAAATTCATGTATTCAGCGGCTATAAAAGCAAAACTCTTTTCTCCCATGCGTTCAAGTTCAGTTTCGGGAATAGACGCAGTATGGGCCATCATTCCCATGAATCCTGCCGCATCAATATGTCTCGGTTCAGGCCAGACAGCAGAAGCGAGTCCCCTGAAAAAGGCATTGAACGGAATTGAAGTGACGTTTTCAGGCCCGACAGCCTTTACCGACCCTGATACGTCCGTAGATAAACCGGAACCCAGGTCGATTACATAGATTAGGAGAGGTATTCCACCGAGCAGTTTTACAGCCTCCACATCTTCAGGGAACTCCTTTGAAATCTTGAACATCTCCAGCATCGCCTTCTGGTGCGCGAAGCGTATTATATCGTGGAGTGTACGACAGTGCTCCGGGGTAAACAGTTCGTTTCCGGGATCTACAAGGTTCAGGGGTATAATCTTTCTGAGAACTTCAGCAAACATTCCGTGAAGTCCTGTCTCTTTAAAAGGAGTGCGTCTTTTTTCCAGGAATCCGAACAACTCTTTCACACGGCCTTCATAGACAATTCCGTTGAAGGCATCCACCGTAATCTCCTGGCCGCTCCTTATGACCTCCGTCGCTATCTCTGTATCCACAATTGCGGGCACCTGAAATTCCCTTGCTATCGTTGCCATATGAACAGTGGCTGCACCGACATCAGTAACAATGGCTGAGGCTTTATCAATGGCAGCCGTCAATTTCGTAGAAGCGTGCTTTGCAACAATCACTGCTCCTTCGGGGAAGTTTCTGACGTCTTCTTCCGTCCTTAAGATGAAGGCTTTCCCGAACCCGATTCCCTTGGATGCAATAACGCCTTTATCAAGCAAGATGTGATGTTCCTTGAAAATAGGAACAGAATTTCCCGGCGCCTCCGTGTTCATCTTAAGCGGTCTTGTCTGTAATATGTAAACTTTTTCATCCCTGTCTATAGCCCACTCTATATCCTGCGGATATGAATAATGCTCTTCCAGCGCTGCAGCGTATCGTGCAAGGGTCCTGAGCTGTTCATCATTCAGACAGCGTTGCCTTTTCAGTTCAGCGGCCTCTTCACCGTGTTCATATGACCCGGCGCTATTCTGTTCCGGCATCTCTGCCTTGAGAACCTCTAAATCTCTTGATACCGAGTATGTTTCAGGCGTCTCAGTCCCGTCAACAAGGGATTTCCCAAGACCAGGGACCGCGCTGATGAGGATGACATCGGACCCGGGGTTGTTCGGGTCCTCTGAGTATATAACACCGGCTGACTGTGCATTGACCATTAAAAGTACTCCCACTGACATGACCATATTTCGCAGGGCGCCTTCGACTTCAAAGGCCGGATCCGTACTGCCGGAAATATTTTGTCCGTAGCCGGCAGAGAACATTTTCAAAGAGCACAGCAAAGCTCCTGGAGCAAAAAGACTTGCAACTACTTCTTTATATCTCTGAAGGACAAGGTCGGGCGGTACATTCAGGAACGTCGCATACTGTCCGGCAAAACTGAATTCACCATCTTCGTACAAGGCACTGCTTCTGACAGAGACGAGTATATTCTCCATATCAGCCGAGATCCTCTTGCAGAGTGCTTCAAGTTCTTGCTTAATCGCCCGCTCCACATGTGGATGGATCTCGGCTTTCACAATGATGCCCCTGATTTCCTGACTCAGCGCCTCAATATGTTCCCCTCGACCGGCACGCATTACGGACAGTATCGACCCAATTCTCTCAAAGAGATGCTTATGCTCCATGAATTGCAGAAACGCATATGTGCTGACTGCAAAACCGTCAGGGGTCGGAATCTTCAGACGGTTCCTGACTTCCCCTATGTTGGCATTTTTATTGCCGAAGAAGAGTTTGAGATCTTTGGTGATTTTGTCAAATGGTGCTGTGTAATCAGATACAGGGATATCCTCCTTTTTCGCGAGACATGTTCCCATGTGTGCTGTAATTTCATTGAATCTGACATACAAACCGCTGTACTTGTCCTTTGATATCAGGTTCAGCGTATCCATAATAATTTTTACCTTCCCGGCAATTTCCGCAATTCTGCCGCAAAGTTGATACCTGTCCAGAGGGGCTTCTCCTGAGAGCCGTTCTTCCATATCCGCCATCAATTCAATGGCCTTATTATTGTTTGAAAGGAGTTCCCGGAAGAGCTGATATTTTTTGAGATAGGCTTCTTTATTGCTTCGCTGGACAGCAGGTGCTAAGGGCTTCCTGAATATCTCTAATACCTGTTTCCATATCTTCATCTCTAACCCCGCGTCATGTTGAGGTTTGTAGAGTTATCTTCTTTTAACTGCCCGTATGAATCAATTATATCGCAGGGCAGGGGTTTCTCAAACTGCGGGGGGATTAACAGGCAGATTTATGTCTTCACATTGTCTCGTATAAAGTCCTGGATATACATATCGGTAACTGCATCGTTGAACATCGCCATATCAAGCTGTTTGGTATAGGCCGTAAGCTTGCCCATGATGGTCAGGTACTTCTCGATGGTTGCCTGGTCGTATTTTGTGAGGATGGCATTTATTACATCCTCCTTCACATTCACTCTGAACCCCATCGCCTTGAGGATCTCTTTTATCAGCCTCACCCTCCTTAATCTGCGGTCCACAGCAGCCCCGCCGCCCTTGAAGAAGAAACGGATATAATTATCATTGAGACTGTCGCCTGCATATGCCTCAATCATGGAGAAGTGATACCCGAGGCGGATACTGAAATTCACATAATTTCTCGTCAGGATGGCGAAACTCTTCTTTGCTGTTTCTTTCAACTGTTCTTCCGGGACCGACGCGGAATGTGCGAGCATTCCCATAAAACCTTTTGCATCTACAGGAGGCGGGCCGGGCCATCTCATGCTCTTCATTCCGTTCAGCAGGGCAATGAAAGGTATCGAAAGGACATCTTCGTAGGAAGCCTTTCTGATATTACCTTTTATTCCTCCCTCTATATCCAGCAGGCACACAGCGACAGGGATGCCGGCAGAGAGGTCTGTGGTAACATCGTCCTCGATCTCGCTGTCGTCACCTGCGTTGAACATCTCATGCATGGCCATCTCGTGAGAAAACCGGGTTATATCATGATATGTAGAGCAAAATTCCGCTTTGAACGATTCACTTTCAGGATCGGTCAACTTTAGCGGGACTATCCACTTCAAGACTTTTTCCAGGGTCTTGAAGAGATGCGTTTCCTTGTAGGGTTCCCTCCTGTTCTTAGCATATTCAAGAAGAGTTTCTACTCTGCCTTCGTATATATTGCAATTAATCGCATCCACTGTTACTTCGGCTCCATGAGGGATAACACTCGTCGCAACATCCGCATTAAGGATAGTGGGGATTTGATATTCGCGCGCCAGTGAAGCCATATGTCCGGTAGCACTGCCCACATCCGTAACAATGGCCGCTGCCTTGTTCATCACCGTCACAAACTTAGGAGATGTGTGTTTCGCGATCAGCACCGCCCCTTCCGGAAAATCTTTCAGATCTTCTTCATCCTTCAATACGAATGCCTTGCCGAACCCTATCCCTTTACAGGCAATGACACCTTTGTCGAGCAGAACATTAAAACCCTCGAGGCGAGTCGGCAGGCAAACAGCCGAAGATGCAAGGTCCGACATTGTCCGAAGAGGCCTCGATTGAAGGATATAAATCTTCTTGTTGCTTCCGATAGCCCATTCAATATCCTGTGGCGAGCCATAGTATGCTTCCAGTTCAAGGGCATATTTTGAGAGGAGCTTTATTTGTTCATCGGATATGCTCTGTTTCCCGGCTACTTCCTGAGGGACCGGCACCTCCTTAAGTTCACAGTTCTGGCCGGTAACCAGCATTTTCTCCTGATCTGCCACCCTCTTATCGATGATCGTCCCTTCGGGATGTCTAGATACCGTATATGAGTCAGGTGTCACAGTCCCATCCACAACCCAGAGTCCAAGGCCTCGTATTGCATTGATCAGGATATGATCAGAGTGCGAATCGTTTGGGTCCCTCGAATACATAACACCTGCTGCTGATGCATCGATCATGTTCAGCACACCGACCGCCATGACCATGTCCCCTTCTGTAAAACCCTTGGTCTTGGAGTAAAAGATTGCGCGGGGAGTGAAAAGGCTCGCCACTACTTCCTTGTATTTCTGTATTATCATGTCTCCCGGCACGTTAAGAAAAGTAGCGTACTGCCCAGCAAAACTAAATTCGCTGTCCTCCCGAATGGCGCTACTGCGCACGGATACGGCTGTTTCCTTCCCCACTTTCTTGCATAATGATGAGTAGGATTCAGCAATGGCCTCCTGCAAATCAGGCTGTACATCCGACTGCATGACCATATCGTAAATCTCTTTGCTGACAACATTCAGTTCTTCCAGTTTCTCAATATTCAGCAGGGAAAGTCTCTCATTGATCTTCTCGATAAGCCTGTTATGGTCCATGAATTTTATGAACGCATACGCACTGATCGAAAAACCGTCGGGCGCAGGAAGATTAAGAGCGTTCTTTATTTCACCTAAATGTGCGATCTTCCCGCCTGCAATGCCTGTCTCGCCGCCGCCCAGTTTTTCGACCGGAATCGTAAGGTCGCTTACCGGAACTTCCATCTTGTATTCGAGCACTTTCTCAATTTCATTACTGATATTCTCGTGAATCTTGCTGAATTGCAGGTATCTGTCTCTGGAAAGTGCGTTCAGATGCTCAATGATCTTCGCGACCTTATAACCGATAAGCTTGGAATTTGTCTTCAGATAATGCATATCGAAAAGATATTCACCGGAGAGCTTTTCTTCCATGTCTGCCATAATCTCGAGCACTTCGTTGTTTGTTGTGAGAAGTTTTTGAAATGCCTGGTATTTGACCTTCAGAGCCTCTGTGACTACGTCGTTTCTTTCTTTGATTTCAGGCGTTTTTTTGAAGAATCTCGAAAGATTAAACATGGGGAAATTATACCATAAAAACTGCCTCTCAAAAAAAGCTTGACAAGTAAATATGGCAATCATTATATTCTTAGTATTAATTAATGAGTTTATAATAACAATGTAACATTATTTTATTATTATGGAAATTATAGATAGAGATGACCACCAGAAGCTTTATTCGCAGCTTTATGATATCCTGAAAAGGAAGATCGAGAGCGGAGAATGGTCAGTGGGCTCTCAAATACCAACAGAGGAAGATCTGTGCAAGATGTTCAATGTCAGCAGGGCGACAGTGAGGACAGCTATTCTGGAGCTTGTGAGGCAGGGTTATCTGAAGCGTCAGCAGGGCAAAGGGACATTTATCTTCAGGAATGTCATATCAGAGGGACTGAGCATGCTGACAAGCTTCAGGGAATCCCTTTTTGAAGAGAGCCTTCACTTCTCTACCAGTATCCTGGCCCGTACCGTTATGATGCCTGTCGACGACCTGGACAGTAAACTCGATATTCCTGAGGACAAGCACATTATCTATATCAAAAGGGTCCGCCTGATTGATGGCGAGCCTATCATGTTGCAGGAAAGCTATGTCCCTTACCACATCTGTCCTCTCCTGCTTGAAGATGATATAGAGCAGACTTCCCTTTTGGACCTGTTCGAGAAGAAATACGGCATAAGGATTACAAAGATAAAGAACGGCATAGATATAGCTTATCTGAATATTGACGAGAGCAGGGTACTGGGACTGCCTGAAAATTCGGCAGCCTTGCTCCTGACCCAGTATTTCTATTCGGGGGATACCATTTTCATGTATACACGCTCGGTCAAGAGACCGGATAAGTTTCAGATTTCGATAGAGCTTGAGAGAAAGGCTATCTAAAAAAGGAGGGAATCAACATGTCAAACGGCAAGACAGCAAAGGATGTGATGATCGGTATCTTTGAGTATCCGCATGTGCCCTACTGGTTTTCGATCAACCAGGCCATCAGGATCGTCAAGGTATCATTCATCAGCGCAAAGAAGTACCCTGACCCTATGGCGGTACTGGTGTTCGATGAGAAGTACAATCTCATGGGCACCCTGACACTCAAGGACATACTCAGAGGTCTTGAGCCGAGGTTCATGAAACCCACGACAAAGGCACAGGTCCCTGAAGAGAACGAATCAGGGCTGGCATTGATCTGGGACACACTGTTTACAAAGGACACAAAGGAACTGGCTGAGAAGCCGGTCAGTGAGATCATGACGCCTGCAAAGCAATTTGTTGAACCGGGGGACCCGGTCACCAAGGCTGCGTACATGATGCTGCATAACGACCTTGTGCTTCTCCCTGTGCTGGAAGATAAGAAAAAGTTTGTCGGGCTCGTCAGGATGATCGAGGTATTCGATTCGATCTCAGACACAATCCTAAAGGGATAGGAGGTGTAAAATGGTTGATGTTGCGCAGAAGAAAGCAGGATGGTCCGCTGAATTTGCAGGTGTCATGAAAGAACATTTTCCAAACGTCTTCACGGAAGTCGAGTATGTGAAAAAAACTTATGCCGCACTGAAGAATTTCGGGTTCAATGATGATAATGCCTTTGCGTCTGTCTGCGTGTGCAGGGACGAGATCTCGCAGACTGTCAGGAGCATTATTAAGCATACATGGGGGGAGGCATTCAATTTTTCAAGCCTTGCCGGAATGTTCACAGCGGGCAAGACAGGGTTAAGGGCCTCCATGCATCATGCCCCGAGAGTTGACGGCAAAGAACGCTATGTATATTATGTGGTGCCTCATATAGCCATCAATGATGAAGGGAAGACAGGCTTCTGCAAACGCAAAGGAATAAAAGAAGACTCAAATGCCTGCGGAGCGCTCTGCCACTTCCTGAACGAACTCAGCCAGGGGAAACTTCACATAACACTCGATGAAGAAGACATTGAAGAAAGTCTTATCAAGAGGAGGCTTCTCAAGGAGATAGCCTACGGCTATGTACCGGACCTCCTTGAACTGACAAAGATAACCCGGAAGGTTATCCAGGCTGACCTTGAAAACGTAATCGAGAAGGTCGTGGACAAGGAAAAAAGCAATTATGCGATGCTGACAGGCATACAGATACATGCCCCTGACGTAAATTACCTGTGGCCTGCGGACGCGTATGTAGTTATCGACGGTAAGAAACAGGACTTGGAAATAGTTTAGAGAAACAGACTCTTTTCACCATCTTCTCGCTGCACTGATTCGCTTCTGCAGTCCGGCGCAGCAAACGTTTGCGGTCAGCGCAAATTAATGGGCATTGTTGCCGTGAGTCTTGTGCCGGCCCCGGGAGAAGTGTCGATCCTAAGCCTCCCCCCAAGCGCTGAAAGGCGCTCGTTCATCCATTTCAGACCTGTAGTGTCTCCGGCAGCCTTTACTGAAGAATAGTCAAAGCCGAGACCTCCGTCTTCAATACTAATGGCCAGCACCTCTGAATCAACCCTCATCACCACGGTGACCTCGTTTACACATGCATGACGTGCTGCATTTGTTAAGGCCTCTTCCACGATGCGGTAGGCAGCAGTTTCTATCTCAGGCCTGAAGCGCATCTCCAATCCGCCGTGCCTGAAATGCACCTTTATGTTAGTTTGTGACGAGAACCGGTCGAAATGCCATAAAAGCGCAGGCAGCAGACCCAGATTGTCAAGCATTGAGGGACGCAGGTCAAGAGAAATGTCACGCACCTTGCTGATAAGTTGACTAATCGTCTCTTTTATGTCCGGCAGCCGGCTTTCCATACTTTTGGAGGGCATTGTCATTATCATATCAAGCGCACGGTTTATGCCGTTCAGCGTCTGACCAATCTCGTCATGAAGTTCGTGAGCAATCTGCCGTCCGCTCCGATTCACGCATTTCGATCAGCCTGTTGGAAAGGGTCTTTAATCGGCCTGTATATCTGTTCAGTTTCTCCTCAGTCTTTTTACGGTCGAGTATTTCATTCTCAAGTTCTTTGATTACCGCTTCAAGCTGCCTGGTGCGCTGAATCACCCTCTGTTCGAGTTCTCTATTGAGCTTCCTGATCTCTTCTTCAGCCTGCTTGCGTTCTGTGATGTCCCTTATTACAACAACCGCGCCCATAAGCTTCTCCTGTTCAATAATCGGCGCGCTCGTATATTCGACAGGGAACCATGTCCCGTCCTTCCTCCAGATGACATCGCCCGTAATATTAAAACAGCTCTCTCCCTTTGTCAGCGCGGAGAATATCGGACAATCTTCCCTTTCGTAAACTGAGCCGTCAGACCTGGAATGGCGCAGGACAAAGTGGGGGTTCTTGCCTACCAGTTCTTCCTCCTCGTAACCGGTCATCCTTAAGAGGGCCGGGTTGACAAAGATCGTATTCCCGTTCATATCTATTCCATAGATCCCGTCGCCAACAGACTCAAGGATTGTATTAATCTGCCCGAGGTTTCTCTTCAGAGCTTCTTCAAAATGCTTCTTGTTCGTAATATCAGTTAAAACAGCAAAAGCTCCCCTGAAATTGCCTGCGCCGTCAAAAATCGGCTTGGGAGAAATGATAGTAAAAATATCCTGGAGGTCTTTTTTCCTGAGTTTGAGTTCAAAGGAAGAAATAATTCCCGCCTTCATATATTTCAATCTCTGATCCAAAATCTCCCGTGACTCTTCTTCGATAAACTCTGAGATAGACCGGTTGATGATCTCACTCCTTGAATATCCCGTCATTTCACAGAGCTTGTCGTTGACAAAAGTTACGACAAGATCCTCATCCACAACCCCCAGCCCATCGTTCATAGTCTCTATCAGCATCTGATAGCGCTCCATGCTTTTCCTCAGAGCCATCTCAGTGATCTTTATTCTCAGTATCGCCTGGATGCGTGCCAGAAGCTCATGCCCTGAAACAGGTCTTGCAATATATCCGTCCGCGCCGATTTCAAGACCTTTGACCTGGCTGCCCGAGGATGTCTCCATGCCGGATATCAATATCACGTAGGGTCCGGCAAGCTCAGGGTCTTCCTTGATCTTCTTGCACAGATCAAGACCGCTGGCATCGGGGAGCATTACATCAAGAAGCACGAGATCCGGCCGCTCTTCTTTCACCCTCTGCAGGCACTCATGCCCTGAGCAGGCCTCAACAACCTGATAGCCCGCGGATTGCAGAATGCTCGCATTTATATGGAGCAAGTCTTCGTTGTCGTCTACACAGAGTATTTTGGCTTTTGAGGATATCATCTATTTATGCAAGGAAAAATCCAGTAATCTCCCGGGAATCGAAGTCGGCGCCCGGGTGTTTCTTCTCGCCCCTCTATCTTTTTTAGTATATCAAAAAGGTAAAGATTATAGCGATATAAAGCGACCATCGTATACAATAAAAAATGACCTATTTTCTCTCGTGTGATGCTGTTCTCAGATGGCTGGAAGCGCCGTCCGTATACCACATAAAGAAAGACGAGCTCTACGAGCTTGATGAAGATTCTTTCCGTTTCCTCAGGAAATGCTCCTCCGGCAAAGGCTGCAATTCAGACGACAGGGAATTCATTGAGTATTGCCTGTGCGAGGGTCTCTTGACTGAAAATCGGGCCGTATCAGTGCGCCCGCCTGTTATCAGATCAACTAAACCGTCTCTCCGATATCTGGAGATGCAGATAACAGACAGATGCAATCTCAGGTGCAAGCATTGTTATGTAGGCGACGGTATTTTTTCAGAGTTGTCCGTGGAACAAATAGGGTCAATCCTGAGACAATTTGAAGCAATGCAGGGACTGCGGGTAATGATCACCGGCGGCGAACCGCTTATGCACAGCAAGTTCCGGGAGATTAATGAAATGCTGCCTCACTTTTTCCTGCGGAAGGTCCTCTTTTCTAACGGGCTGCTGCTGAACGCGGACCTTCTGAAAAGACTGCATGTCGACGAAATTCAGGTGAGCATAGACGGCCTCGAAGAAGCACATGAGGCATTGAGGGGAAGCGGCACATTCAAGAAAGCTGTCCGCGCGGTGAGACAAGCTATTGATTACGGCTTTGGGGTTTCTGTCGCCACTATGGTGCATAAGAAAAACCTTGGTGATTTCGGCAAGATGGAAAAACTCTTTATTAAAATGGGAATAAAAGACTGGACAGTCGATATCCCGTGCCTTGCAGGAAGACTTAGGGACAATGTTGAATTCATTGTCCCTCCCGAGATCGGAGGGAAGTATTTAAGATACGGCCATGGAGAAGGTCTGCACACGGGGGCGCCGGGATATGCCTGCGGTCTTCACCTAATGTCCGTGATGGCTGACGGACGTGTATCAAAGTGCAGTTTTTATGCGGACAGGCCCGTGGGATCAATCAGGGAAGGACTCGGAAAATGCTGGCATAAGATCAGACCCGTAAGGTTGTGCGAATTGACCTGCGACTGCGATGTGATTGAGTCCTGCAGGGGGGGATGCAGGTACAGGGCCTTGCAGCTTGGCAATCCCGTTGGTAAAGACCTTTACAAATGTTTCTATTATGATAAAATATAAAAATAAATACGTATCCGGCATTGAATACCGGGTTCCTCTACGAAAGGGGGTGTCACTGATGACAATCAGGAAAGTTTCTAAGAAGGCATCTTTGACTTGCAAATGTAAGAGTTCCTGCTAAGGATTAATCGCAAGAAAGGCCGGCAAAAGCCGGCCTTTCTTTTTGGTTCAGTTCTTCTCACCAGACGCTCGGACAAACGCTTTCCAAATTACGCCTTCTATTCAATTGTAATCGCCTGGACCGGACAGACATCGGCGGCTTCCTGGCAATTACAGGTACTGCACTTGTCAGGACCTATAACATGCGCCTTGCCGTCATCTTCAATTTTGAACACCTCGGGGCAAATCTCTTCACAGGAAGCGCACCCCTCACACAAATCCTCATTGACTACAGGTTTTGCCATAGTATTACCTCCTCTCAGAAATATTTATAGGCGAATTCATTCACCAACCGGACCCTGTTTTACCGCCAATTCCGCTTGCGCCTGATATGTAAATCTACGCCCACGGAGTGCCGCCGTCCACGATACTGTGCTCATCCCACATAAACCAGTTCCCCGTGTCCGTCATGAAATTATAGGTATTGGCAAATATCGCATAATGCTGCTCCTCTTCCTTGACAAGCCGCTCAAATAAAGCTTTCTCTTTTGTGCTCTTGGCTTCAGAAGCTGTCTTCTTATAGAACTCCACACCTTCTTTTTCCATCTGCATCGCTATTTTAAATGCTTCCAGTTCATCCTTTGTGGCAGCTGCCCTCTGCATCATCGTGTCCTTCATCGTCTCAAAAATGGTCTTGATGTTCTTCATGGGACTGACTTCAGTGATCTTTATGTCGACATCCCTGAATATCTGCGAGAGCATCTGAAGATGCCTCTTTTCATCTTCTGTTATGGACAGAAACATCTTTTTCCCGAGAGGGTTCCCGGCCTTTTTAGAAGCGAGGGTATAGAAATCTATCGCGTCTTTTTCCATCTTGATCGCTACCTCGATTGCATTCATATTATCCTCCTGACTGTAGTTATTTTCTTCCCCGTATAAAACCAGTTTACTATTTCTTCCGTCAATTATCAATCCGGCTTGTCCGGGTACCCTGAATTGTGTCATCAAATCCAAAACTATTTTCAGAATTTATTATAATGAAACTAATATTTATTCAAAATAAATATTCAGAACTGTTCAACAGTGAGGCACATGGCCCGATTTCTGAAGCAAAATCACGGGCAACCTTGAGGAGACCGAAGACGAAGCGGAGGTCTCAGCTCTGAAACGGATAGTGAGTGCATTCCCCGTCGGCTTGCCGCGGGATTAGCGAGCGAATACAAAATAACAATTCCTTACGTTAAGATACCCTGCGGTCTCTGACGCAGGGTTCTTCATTTTGCATTAACATTGATGTCAGATATAGGTTTGAACATAATCACAGGTAGTTTTTTGATTCAGAAATTGGGTCATATACCTTTCGAATAGTATTTTGGACAATAATGAATAAAACTGTTAGCAAAATGGATTTCCCGTTATTCATACAATTGTACCCTACCCTGAGATGCAATCAGAAATGCGTTTTCTGTTTTAATAAGAACATTCCGGACTCGGGCCTTTGCAGAGACATGAATGAGCATGAAGCGCTCTGCCTGGTGGACATGGCTGTCAAACATAGAATTCGCGAGATAGACATCCTTGGCGGAGAACCCCTTCTCATATCCTGGATAAAGAATTTTGTTACTTATGCGTCAGATTCAGGGCTTGCGGTCAACCTGAGCACAAACGGAGGTCTCCCCGACCTGGCCATCGATCTTGCTGAGACATGCCCTGTCTCGGTCAATATCGGGTTTTCCGTCCTCGGCCTTTCTGAAACCCATAATGCACTGACCGGGTCGGAAAATTTTTCAAGGGCAATCGAAGGGATTCGAAGATCAATATCATACGGCAGAAATCCGATCGTGAAGAGCGTGCTAATGCATGATAACAGGGATGAGATATTCAGGCTCGCCTCGTATCTTGCAAATCTCGGTGTTGAAAGATATTTTCTACTGCATGAAGACGTGATCGGCAGGCAGTCCTCTCAGGCTTTCTCTTTTCCGGAATACTATGCTTTCTATGAAGCCTTGAAGAAAGAGATGGGAAACAACCTGGACACAGGTTTTGTGGCGGCGTCAGGGTTTTATAAATATGCTGATCAGCAGCTCGGAAGATGCGATGCCGGAATCACAAAAATCGCGGTCATGCCTGACGGTTCGGCCTTTCCCTGTAATTTGCTGGCAGGCTCACGAAATTTCTTTCTCGGGAACATCTTCAGGGACGGCATTGAGAAGATTTGGCATAACCCGGTCCTGGAGTGTTTCCGTACCCATCGTGTTGAAAACCCCTGCGAGCATAAAGAGTGCCGGCATTTTGAAACCTGCTCCGGCGGATGTCCGGCACACGGCTATTTCTTCTATGGTTCAATGAATGCAGTTGATCCCAGATGCAAAGGCGGATTCAGGCACCTCTCTTCTGATTGAACTGAGTATAGGGCATATTTCCCATCAGTTGCCTCTTGACAATATCATTCTTTCTTGATAACATTTCTTTATTAAGAATTATTCTAAGCTATGAAGAATATGAAAGTGACAACGGGCAAATTAAAGATGACCCCTCAGAGGCTGGCTATCCTTGATTATCTGAAGGATAACATCGAACATCCTTCTGCGGAGACCATCTTTAAGGCCATGAAAGAGAAGTACCCTACGATGTCCTTTGCAACGGTCTATAACACTCTTTCGACACTGAACAAAGCCGGCAGGCTTCGGGAGCTTACTATTGATCCTGAGAAGATGCGCTTCGACCCGAATCTCGAGCCCCACCATCACCTGATATGCATAAGATGCAGGAAAATTGTTGATGTAAAAGTTGACTATGGGCTCAAATTGCCCTATTCTGTAAAAAAAGGCTTTGAGATAGTTGGAAACCACATAGAGTTTTATGGAATATGCAGTGAATGCAAGGCCATCGGCAAGTAACCAACCTATCCCTCTTTGTCTATAGTCTGTGGTGCAGATAGAAATATCTGCTCCTGATGTTTTCCGGAGGGAAAGGATTTGAATCTGTAAAACACGACAACAAAGGAGGCAAACATGGCTGAACCAAAAGACTCGTGCGTAAAACCGGCAGGAGGTCCTATTGCAGCACCGGGGGAAGGACCAGTTCAGGAACAACCTGTTACATCAAAGGAGGTATACAAGATGGTCGCGAAAGTCGGAAAACCTGCACCAGATTTTGAGGCAAGCGCTTTCATCGACGGAGGGTTCAAGAATATCAAACTGTCGGATTATAAAGGCCAGTGGGTGGTGCTTTGCTTTTATCCGGGTGATTTCACCTTTGTCTGACCGACTGAACTGTCAGCAGTTGCTGCCAAACATGACGAGATCAAAGCTCTGGGAGTGCAGATGCTGGCCATGAGCACGGACAGCCGTTTTGTGCACAAGATGTGGCAGGAGGATGAACTCTCAAAGATGGTGCCCGGCGGCGTTCCATTTCCGATGCTGACCGACGCTGGAGGTCGTATAGGCTCAGTATACGGGATCTATGACGAAGATGCAGGCGTTGACATAAGGGGAAGATTCATTATCGACCCTGACGGAATAGTCCAGGCCATGGAAGTCCTGACCCCGCCCGTGGGACGTAATGTTTCGGAGCTTATCAGGCAGGTGAAAGCATTCCAGCATGTCCGGGCGACCGGAGAGGCAACTCCTTCAGGGTGGCAGCCCGGGAAGGTCACTCTGAAACCCGGACCTTCGCTCGTAGGAAAAGTCTGGGAAGTCTGGAAGCCTGATATGGCGTTTTAAGTATTCTGCTCGTCACAAAAATAAGGAGGACGTTATGGCTACAAAGATGGGACAGAAATACAAATGTGACATATGCGGCAATGAGGTGGTTGTAACAAATGAAGGCAAGGGCGAACTTGTCTGCTGCGGACAGCCCATGGGAGTGATAGGGGAAGGATTCCAGTGCAAATAGCCAAAAGACCTCCGCGCAGCGAGTTATGAAATGACAGGCTACCCCATCGCGTGATTACTGATCAATAACAGTCAGGAGGTGCAATGAAAGCCATAGAAATAAAACCCGGGGTTTACTGGGTTGGAGCGATTGACTGGGCAATAAGGGATTTCCACGGCTATACAACACCCAATGGAACGTCTTATAACAATTACCTTATCATGGATGATCAGATCACTCTTTTTGACACTGTCAAACATGATTTTTCGAAGACCACCATCGATAATATCAGGAGTCTTGTCGATCCGGCAAAGATAAGGAATATTGTCGTAAACCATATTGAAAACGATCATGTAACAAGCCTCGCCGATGTTATGGCGCTGACGCCGGATGCCTCTATTTATATAACTGAAAAAGGCAGGAAAGGATTGGCAAGGTTCTTTGATATATCGAAATGGGATATAAAAGTGGTAAAGACCGGAGATACCCTTAATATAGGCAAAAGGACCCTGCTTTTTCTGGAAACGCCGATGCTTCACTGGCCGGATTCCATGATGACGTACATAAAAGAAGACAAATTGCTTATCAGCCAGGATGCCTTCGGCCAGCACTATGCCTCGTCCGCAAGGTTTGATGACGAGTTCATAACATACCATTCGGCAGCTGAACTGGAAGACGCGGTCAAGGACTATTATGCCAACATCCTCATGCCTTTCGGAGCGCTGATAAAAAGCAAGATTGCAGAGGTCCTGAAGCTCGGCCTTGAAATAGACATGATAGCGCCTGACCACGGAATCATATGGAGGAAGGACCCCGCAAAGATTCTTAATATGTATCTTGAGATGGCTAACGGGAAGGCAGACCTGAGGGTTGTTATCATATACGATACCATGTGGCAAAGCACGGAACTTATGAGCGGGTCCATAATGCAGGGAATCCGGGATGAAGGCGTTGATGTGCAGGTGATAAAACTCAGGGCGAATCCCAATAGTGTGGCAATAAAGGAATTGTGGAAGGCACGGGGCTGTCTCATTGGTTCACCTACCTTAAACAATTCGATGTTCCCTACTGTGGGTGACTTTCTTGTTTATCTGAAGGGTCTGAGGCCGAAAAACCGTATTGTTGGAGCTTTCGGCAGCTACGGCTGGGGCGGCGGTGCTGTCAAGGACATCTACGAAGAATTCAGGAAGATCGGACTTGAGGCGGTTGAACCGGGCCTGCAAGTCCTCTACAGGCCTTCTGCAGAGGACGAAGACAAATGTTATGAGTTCGGCAGGGAATTTGCAAAGAGAGTAAAGGCGTATCATGCACAATTTGAAAAAACGGAGGGGATATATGTCTAACACTGAAAACAATCTTAAGAATGCCTTTGGGGGTGAATCTCAGGCCAACAGGAAATACCTTGCCTTTGCAAAGAAGGCCGAAGCTGAGGGACATGCACAGGTGGCAAAACTCTTCAGGGCAGCTGCGGATGCTGAAACAGTACACGCATTGAATCATCTGAGAGAGCTGGGCGGCATCAAGACTACAAAAGAGAATCTGGGGGAAGCGATCAGCGGAGAGACCCACGAGTTCCAGGACATGTACCCGCAGATGATTAGGGAGGCTGAGGCTGAGGGCATCAAAGGCGCTTTGAGGAGTTTTACTTATGCCAATGAAGTGGAAAAGGTCCACGCCGCTCTTTACCAGAAGGCCCTCGAACATCTTGGGAAAAACGAAGAGATTGATTATCATGTATGCCAGGTATGCGGATACACTGCCGAAGGAGAGCCGCCGGATAAATGCCCCGTATGCGGCGCACTGAAGAAGAGCTTTAAGAAGGTCGAATAATTACAGAAAAGGAGTTTCCCGTGAACCTCTTTAGACTTGCTTCATTCATCATTTCCCTGTCTCTTATTATCTGCGCATCCACGGCAAAGCCGGCATGTGCGTCAGAGGAAAAAGCAGAGGTCGCTGCGGAAATCCCGCTCAGCCCTGCTACCAAGACCTGTATCGGCTGCCATAGCAATGTTACGCCAGGCATCGTAAAAGACTGGCTGACCAGCAGACATTCAAAAATTGTGGCCTCAGCTGCTCTTGAAAAACCCTTACTGGAAAGACGGGTTTCAGCAGATATCCTGCCGAAAGATCTGGCTGGATATGCGGTAGGCTGCTACGAATGCCATAGCATGAATAACTCAATCCATAAGGACAGTTTTGACCATATGGGGCGCGACATCCATGTTGTAGTTACCCCCGAGGATTGCAAGACCTGTCATCCGGCTGAGGCCATACAGTTCTCAGGCAGTAAAAAATCCTTCGCCCGCAAGATACTCATGGAAAATCCTGTTTATAAGACATTGGTGGATACATCGATAGGCCCCAGGAAATTTGAATCTGACAAACTTGTAGCGAATGCGCCCTCGGAATCTACCTTGCACGAGACCTGTCTTGGATGCCACGGCACAAAGGTGGAGGCAAAAGGGATGAGGACCATAGCAACCAAGATGGGAGAAATACAGGTCCCGGAGCTGACGAACTGGCCCAACCAGGGAGTTGGAAGGGTGAATCCGGACGGCAGCCAGGGCGCCTGCTCAGCCTGTCATCCGAGGCACGGCTTCCTGATCGAAGTTGCGAGGAAACCCTATACATGCAGCCAGTGCCATCATGAACCTGACGTTCCTGCATGGAATGTGTATGAGGAAAGCAAACACGGCAATATCTATTTTTCAAAAAACGCCACCTGGGACTTTTCCGTTGTTCCCTGGCAGATAGGAAAAGACTTCAAGGCGCCCACATGCGCAGTTTGTCACAACAGCCTCCTTGTTTCGCCGACCGGTGATGTCCTTGCGGAGAGGACTCACGATTTCGGTTCACGTTTATGGGTGAGACTCTTTGGTCTGATATACAGCCATCCTCAGCCAAAATCAGGGGATACAACAATAATCAGAAATAAAGACGGGCTGCCGTTGCCCACCACATTTTCCGGTGAACCTGCCTCTGAATATCTCATTGACAAGACAGAGCAGGATAAAAGGGCCTCGAAACTGAGAGCTGTCTGCAACGGCTGTCATAACAAAGACTGGATCGACGGTCATTTCGCAAAACTCAGTGTCACTATGAAAGAAACCGATGAAATGATATTGACGTCGACCAAACTTATGTCGGACGCCTGGGGCAAAGGGATTGAGGACAACAGAAACCCATTTGATGAATCAATAGAGAAGATGTGGACAAAACAATGGCTATTCTACTGCAATTCGATCAGATATGCCTCAGCCATGACCGGCGCTCCGGACTATACAAGCTTTAAGAATGGTTGGTGGTCATCTCAATGAAAACCTGCGGCAGATGGAAGACTGGATGGAACTGAAGAAGAAGTTAAAGGACAAGGACTGAATGAAAGTCATAGCTTTTCTCGGCAGCCCGAGAGAAAACGGCAATACGGAACTGCTCCTGGGAGAGACAATCAGAGGGGTTGAGGAATCCGGACTGAAAATCAGTGTATTTCGTCTGAACAAGATGAATATTATGCCATGCCAGAACTGCGGAGGATGTGAAGAAACGGGTTGTTGCATATATGATGACGACATGACACAAATCTATGAAGCCATACGAAATGCAGACAGGGTCATCCTTGCCTCGCCCATTTTCTTTTTCAATGTCAGCGCACAATCAAAGATTATGATCGACAGATGCCAGGCATTCTGGTGTGAAAAATATCTTCTCAAAAAGATGATCCCCGAGGGGCAATATGGCAGGAAAGGTTTGCTGCTGCTCGTCGGCGGAATGAAAAAAGAGATCGGAATCCAATGCGCAGAGGCAACTGCAAAGGCCTTTTTCAGAACAATCAGCGTACCGGATCATAAAACATTGGCGTATATAGGAATCGATGAGAAGGGTGCTATTCTAAAGCACCCTTCAGCCCTGCAGGAGGCTTATAAGGCAGGTCAACAGCTTGTGAAGTGAGGAGGCGAGTCTCCATGCTGTGTTCGCGGGATGGAGATGGAAGAGTGGTAGACCGGGGCGCACATCACGGTCATTTCTTCGGAACTATTCTGTATATTTTGTCATCGCCCGGGCGAGGAACGCCCCTGCCGTCAGTGTTATTGGTCATAAAATACAGGACTCCGTCCGGGCCTTCAACCACATCTCTAAGCCGTCCGTATTTCCCATTATTGTAACCGGTCGCAAACCATCTTTCTATTTTTGTTACCTTATCACCTCTTTCTTCAAACACTATCCTTATCAGTGCTTCGCTCCTGAGCGTTGCCACGAACAAATTTCCTTTGAGGTGCTTCAACAGGCTCCCCCTGTAAAATGTGATCCCTGAAGGCGGTGTAGTCTTTTTCCAGACGATGATCGGATCGATGTATGGCTTCAGTCCCGGTGCCCCGATGACCGCAGGCCAGCCGTAGTTGCCGCCCTTTGCAATGACGTTGATCTCGTCGTTGGCAAAATGGCCGAACTCTCCTGTCGGGCCGTGCTCTGACTCAAAAAGGCTATTTGTCCCCGGCTGCCAGGCAAGTCCCTGAGGGTTTCTGTTGCCGTAGGAATAGACAGGGGATTTGAAGGGATTATCATCCGGCAGACGGCCATCGGCCATAACCCTCAGGATCTTCCCTCCCAGAGAATGCAGGTCCTGCGCGAGTGCCGAATCAAATGTATCACCTGCGGTTATGTAGAGCATGCCGTCAGGTCCGAAGGCTATCCTTCCGCCGTTGTGGACTCTCCCTCCGGGAATGCCGTCTATTATCACTCTGTCGAAAATCCCTTCGTCTCCTTTATCCCTGAGTCTGATAACACGGTTATAGAGTTTGTCCCCTTTCCTATACGTATGCATTGCATAAACATAAGGGCTCTTTCGGAAAAGAGGGATGGAGGGCAAGCCCCATAAGGCCCCCTTCGCCAATGTGTTCGACATCGATCCGCGCATATGGCTTGGGGAGAACTCTCCCATTTTTTATCAATTTTATCGTCCCCGGCCTCTCGCTCACCAGCGCCCTCCCATCGGGCAGAAAGACCAGCGACCACGGTATCTTCAGATTCGACACCCACAACTCAACTTTCACCCCGTCTCCTTCGGGGAGAAAACTGTCTTCAACGGGTTGCGGCTTTCCCCCGACAACCTGTGCGCAGGATACGCACAGTGAAGAGAGATGAACAAGGACCAGACTCAGAAACATCACCAGCACTCTTCTGCAACAACCTTTCGATACGGTCCGTCATTTTACTATCCTCCTTGTCATAAGCATGAAAGGACAGGACTGAGCAATCTGCGATGGCATCTGTGTTTATGATCGCTCGACTTGCATTTATTTGTCAGCCTTCATTAATAATATGAAATATCAGTCAAAAGACAAAATGCCGATTTCTTGCGGGATTCATTTGTATCAACCCGGGTCGTGCATCTGACCAAATTAAAAATACATATCAAGTTTACAGCAGACTGCGCTAGTGTAGTGTTTCCAACGCTTCTTTACTTATATTTTGAGTATTTTGACTCGTCATTCCCGCAGTCCTTAAGCGGGAATCCAGGGCTTCTTTGTCTCTTAAAAACAATGGATTCCCGATTACTACCTCGGGAATGACAATAAGTGGCTTTTTTAACAACTTTAATGTAAAGCGATTTATGTCGCACTACACCAGCAGGTTTGTAAACGTTGAGTACAGTTAAGAGGGTTGCACTGCTGATCTGTCTTGAATGTCAGCGGATTACGCCCCGAAACAAACACCTGATTTTTCTCAATGACAACAAAGAGTGAAAAATGAATGATGATAATTAACGATTAGGCAAAGAAATGAACGAGTTAAATCAGCAACGCGGAAAAGAGCAAAAAACTAAAATCACACCGCGCTTATTCCGCGTCTGCTGGATTTTTTTGTTGGGCGATTCATTGATATTATTAGTTTGCCTTCATTGTATTTATGAATCAGCATTGATATGAGGGATTGATACGGAATGCCCTCTTCAATTGCCTTTGCCCGAATTTTCTTTAAGTCCCGTTCGCTCATTCGTATATTGATCCGTTTTTGTTTATTAAGGCTATAACGGGCATATTCTTCATATTGGTTTTTTTCTTTCTTGTCGAGATCGGAAATCCATTCGTCTTTTTCAAGCGATTCTGCCAATTCTTTTTCGTCTTTATCCAAATATACAGTTTTTTTCATGTCTTGCCTCCAAAATATTTCTTGGTCGCCTTGCTGTTTGGTATTATTGTTTTTAAGAATATGCTGTCGTCATCCTCAACATACGGCACAGAATAGATATAATCCTCAATCTTTACCAGAAAAACTTTTTGGTTCGGATATTTTGCCGAATTCGGATGCTTTACCCTGTCGATCAAATCTCCCAATGCTATTGCCAATTCAACCTGCTCAAATGATACGCCCCGCGTTTTCTTGAGCATTTCATTTTTCTCATCATTCCAGTCAAAATATTTCATTGCGTGTGCCTATTGTATTCAATATCAATAATAGCAACAGCCCATCATTTCTGTCAAGTCGCTCTTTTTAGATACAGCGCCAACGCGGTCTTTCAGCCGCCGGGGCACAGAGCTAAACCTGACAACAAAAAAGCGCTATTCCCTGTCGGGCTGGATGGTTTTTTGTTAAGGGTTGATTAGTATATTTCATATTTTACCTGGAATGATACATTTCCCTTGGTTTCTAATTTCGGCAGTTTGGAAAGCTTGAGGTGTGATGATTCCTGAGAGACCAGAGAATGTCGGGGCTAAACCCTCTTCCATCTCCTGTGTATCCAGAGCCATTCAGTGGGGTGTTCTTTTATATAGTTCTCGATGTAACTTGAGAAATTTCATCGTATCTTCCTTGACGGCTTCTTCTTTATCGTTATTTCCGGACAACTCGATTTCGGGGATATACGGTTATTATATGGCCGGCAGCGGTTCTGTGAATAAAACCCGCCATGACCGCCGCGCCTGTTTTCCTCACTATGACGGCAGGCATTTTTGTCGTCCATGCTCCCCTGCCGAGGAAATCCATCACATATCCTTCTTCGGGTATGACAGCCTGATCCATCAGAATGCCGACACATTCGTTATTCTTCAGTTTCTTGATTATGGGCTTTAATGCACCCTTTTTGTAAATGACCTCGTTGCCGTATTTCCGTCTTACCCTCTCAACCAGCTTATTCAGATAAGGATTATTTATCGGCCTTGCTACGATAGATAGGCCGGAAAGTTTTGCTGATGCAGCAATAGCAAGAAGTTCCCAGTTACCGCAGTGGCCTGCCAGCAAGACGACCCCTTTCCCCTTTGACTTGGGCTGCCTTAAAATGTTCAAGGCCTTCAATACTGACCGATCGTATAATCTTGTCCCGAGGCCGTAGTATATCTTTATGACCTCGATAAACGACCTTCCGAGGTTCTTGAAATTTTCCCTTATGATAATTTCAGCAGGCTCTGAAATTTGTATCGCGCCGGCTGATACGCTCTTCGTCAGGTTCTCTATCGCAATCTTTCTCCTGCTGCCCCAGACATAAAAAAGCAAAACGCCGAGCATCTCACCCACCTTCAACGCAATTCTCAAAGGCAGGATTGCCAAAGGCATGGACAACACAATGACTATGACAACTTCAAGAATCCATACCGCCTTTTTCATTTATTCTTTTGTTCTGCCCTCTTCCTTATTTTCTTTCTTCTCCTCTTTTTCCTCGTCTTTTTCGTTCTTTTTTTCCATGGACTCCGAAATTTCGGTCAGTCTTTTCATGACAAGATAATTGATTGTGCCTTCGGGATATGTGCCGTCTTCGTTAAGTTCACCCACCGGCATTCCGGTCATGATCTCCATTCCTTCGTCAACCTTCTCAGTAGCATAGATGAAGAATTTTCCTTCCTTCACAGCTTCGACCACATCCTTCTTGAGCATCAGATGCCTCATATTCCTTGAAGGTATGATGACTCCGTGATTACCGTCCAGCCCTTTTATCCTGCACAGGTCAAAGAAGCCTTCTATCTTCTCATTTACGCCGCCTATGGGCTGAACATCACCGTTCTGGTCCATGGAGCCTGTAACGGCGATATTCTGCTTCAGAGGGACGCCGGAGATGCTGCTCAGGAAAGCATAGAGCTCTGCACAGGATGCGCTGTCTCCTTCGACCATGTCGTATAACTGCTCAAAGGTTATGGAGGCAGACAGACTGATCGGCTTTTTTATTGCATAGCGGCTTCCGAGATAATGAGTTATGATGAGTATCGCCTTTTCATGTATCTTGCCGCTCATCTTCGTTTCCCTCTCGATATTCACCACACCGGCCTTCCCCGCATAGGTCCTTGCCGTTATACGCGAAGGCTTTCCAAAACTGTAGTCGCCAAAATCAAGGACAGCGAGACCGTTTATCTGACCGACCTTTTCACCGCTCGTTTCGACAATAAGCGTGCCTTCAAGGATCATCTCTCTGATGCGTTCTTCGATCCGGTTTGTCCTGTATATCTTTTCATCTATGGCCGTTTGAACATGGCTGTCACTGACAATCGCACTGCCGGCCTTGGCAGCCCAATAGCTTGCCTCTCTCAAAATATCGGCAATGTCGCTGAACTTGCCGGATAGTTTGTTCTGATTCTCAGCAAGCCTCGAACTGACTTCTATCACCTTTGCAACACCCGTTCTGTCAAAGGGCAAAAGTTTTTCCTCCCTGCAGATCGTGGCAATAAAGGATGCGTATTTATTCATATTCTCTTCGGTCCTGTTCATCCTGCTGTCAAAATCAGCCTTGACCTTAAAAAGCTCCCTGTACTCTTCATCGAGGTTGTAGAGCAGATAATAGAGATATGGGTTGCCGATAAGTATTACCTTGATATTGAGGGGTATCGCCTCCGGCTTAAGGGTTGTCGTTGAGACTAGCCGGTACTGCTCCCAGACGTCCTCTATTTTGACCTCCTTGTTCCTGACAGCGCGCTTCAGCGCATCATAGGCAAAAAGATTCCTTAGGAGATCAAGGGCGTTGATAACAAGATACCCTCCGTTTGCCTTATGCAGTGAACCTGCCTTGATCATCGAAAAATCCGTCATCGCAAGACCGTATTGTATCTTGTGTTCAATCCTGCCGAAAAGATTATAATATGTCGGGTTGCTCTCAAAGATACAGGGGGCGCCCTTGCAGTCCTTATTGTTCACAAGAGTATTTACGATATATCTCGTGAATGACGGCTCAGCCTTCGGCAATTTCATAAAAGGCATTTGCGGGGCCTGTTCTTCCTGGACCTTAAAGTCATCAAGATGATCAAGGATGTCTCTTTGACCGCCTGAAGATATGCCGATATTTTTTCATGGTCCTTATACTTGTTCTTCAGTTCATCTATGAGGTGCCCGACCGCTGAAAGTGCGGCGTCCTTTTCGAGTTTGGCAAGCGCCTCCTTGACGCCTTTTCCCCCTTCCTCACAATGCGGACGACATCGTTCAGCTTCTCCTGAAGGGACTTGCCTGTCTCGTCCAGCTTCTGCCTTGTCTGCTCTTCGAGCAGCTCGTATTCCTCCTCTGTCAGAGGTTCTCCGGTTTTCTTTACCGGGACTATTATTAAGCCACTGACCGTCTTCCGCACCGAAAAACCTTTTTCCTGGGCCTCCTTCTCAAGGTCTGCAAACAGTTCTCTTTCTTTTCGCTGTGACTCTGAGATTATCGTGTTCTTCTGCTTCTCATATTCCTTTGACTCAAATACCTTGGAGATCTCGATCTTCAGAATTTTTATCAGCTCATCCATGTCCTTCTGGAACACTGACGCCTCTCCCGGTTCAAGGGAGACCGCTATCGGAGCATCCGGATCATTGAAGTTATATACATAACACCAGTCTGCAGGCACCGGTTCATTCATTGCCTTTTGTGACAGAAAAGACTTCACTGTTGTCATCTTTCCGGTTCCATGCTCTCCGAGGATGAATATATTGAACCCTGTGCTGTCGAGGCCCAGACCAAAGTCAATGGATTGTATCGCCCGTTCCTGGCCGATAGTCTCTTTGAAATCCGGAAGATCATTAGTTGTGTTGAATGAAAACAGGGCTGTATCACAGGCCTTATAGAGCTGGTCAAAACTCAGTTTATGCAGCATCTTTAACCTCCGCTGAGATTTATTAAATTCACAGAGCTTCTTGATATTATTGGGTTTGCCGAACGTGCACCGCACATCCGGTTAACAAAGTTTACACAGTTTTCCGATAAGTTTCAACCAAAGTGTGACAGGCGACAATGCAAACCGATGACAGATCCTTGTGCTCAGGCCCTTGGATGGTGTTTTGAATAGACCTTCTTCAGTCTCTCTGTTGTTACCTTTGTATAAACCTGCGTTGTTGATATATCGGAGTGGCCGAGCATCTTCTGCAATGACCGCAGGTCGGCGCCTCCCTCAAGGAGATGCGTTGCAAAGGAATGCCTCATGGTATGCGGGGAGAGAATCATTCCCAGTCCGGCCCCTGTTTTCTTGATCGTTTGCCAAAAACGCTGGCGTGTCATCGGGCCGCCCCTGCCTGTTATGAAAAGATAAGGGGAACTCTTCTTCTTAAGGATCTCAATCCTCTCCTGCTTAATATAATTCTTTATCTTTGTCAGTGCCCTGTCGCTGACCGGCACTATCCTTTCCTTTGAACCCTTGCCGATAACCCTCAGAAAACCGGCGTCAAAATGGATATCTTCAAGCCTCAGAGAAATGAGCTCGCTCACCCGGAGACCTGAAGAATAGAGAAGTTCGATCATCACATAGTCTCTGACAGCTGCAGGCCCCTGAAGTTTCTTCGGCTCGCTCTTCTCAAGCATGGATTTGACCTCGGCAATGCTGAGGGCCTTTGGCAGCCTCTCCCACTTCTTGGGCGACTGAAGGCTTTCAGACGGGTCATCCTGGATAATATTCTCGATGATGAGATACTTGCTGAGTCCTTTAATCGACGAGATAATCCTGCAGATGCTCGCTGCGGAATAACCTTCACTCCTCAGCCTGTCAATGAAATCCACGACATCGGGTCGCTTGAATGAATGGAGAGAGACGCTTTTTGACTCCAGGAACGCACTGAATTTTCTCAGATCAAAGGCATAGGATTCAATAGTATTCCTCGCGAGACCCTTTTCAACCGTCAGATATGTCAGAAAATCGTTCAAATAATCCATAGGTCTATCAACAATTATCACATAGCATTTTACATCCTTTAGACATTGTTGTCCAAAATATTGTGGGAGGCATATGACTCAATTTCCGAAGCAAAAAGCTACCTATGTTCCTGTTCAAACCTTTAGCTGACATCGATGTTAATGGAAAATTCAAAACTGAGACCTCCGCTTCGTCTTCGGTCTCATCGAGGTTGCCCGTGATTTTGCTTCAGAAATCGAGCCATATACCTCAGTATTAGATAGCTCTGAACATCCATTTTGAACAAATATGTTCCTTATTGGCCATTTTGAATTTTACATTGATCATTGTCGGTTTTGTCCGTATATCTCCTTCATTTCCCCGGTGTGACTCCCGTCGTCATTGTAAATAAATAGAGGCGGTTCCACCTTCAGTCCTGTTCGTCCCTCCTTTTACCGCCTCCAGCAATACCATTTTTGCCTCTGATGACCGGGATGAGTGGACAAATCTCAGCCTCTTCGGTTCCAGGGCTCGTTTCTTCAAGACGTCGATGAGTTCCGCGAGTCTTCCCGGGTGGTAAATGACACAGAACCTGCCGTTCAACTTCAATAGACCGGATACGGCCGCAACGAGGTCCGGCAGGCCGAGAGCTATCTCGTGTCTTGCTATGGCCCTTTCCTCTTCAACATTTATCCTGCCGCTCTTCGGTTTTCTGAATGGCGGATTTGAAACCACGAGGTCGTATTCGCCCGGTCTTACGTGAAGGGCGGGAAGCTTTTTGATATCGCACCGCATCACTCTGGCTCTGCCGTTGAGATTATTGAGAGATATGTTCCTCTCTGAGAGACCGGCAAGGCCTTCCTGGAGTTCGAAAAGATCGACCCTGGCCTCCGGATATTTCTTTGCGATCAGAATTCCGATGATACCTGAGCCGGACCCGAGGTCGGCGATTGCACGGACAGTTTTAAGATTGACAAAATCGAAGAGCAGAAGGGCATCGACCGAAAACCGGTAACCGGTCTTTGACTGATAAATTCTTACGTCGCGGATGCTGTCGAGAGTAACTTCCATCTTATGAGAGGTTCGTACCGGGCGGACCGCACTTCAAGTATTCCCCGTGTTGCCCTGGTCATGAAGTATTGCGAGAAATATTCCAACTATATCCGGGTCAAACTGTATACCGGCATACTTTTTTAATTCCGCCATTGCCTGCGCAACTGAAAGGGCTTTTCTGTAAGGCCTGGTTGTAGTCATCGCCCCGAAGGCATCTGCGACAGCCACGATTCTGGCGCCCAGCGGTATAGCTTCCCCCTTAAGGCCGTCGGGGTAACCTGAACCGTCATAACATTCCTGATGGTGCTTTATGATCTCCCGGGCATGCCTTAAAGGCTCCACCTGTTCTATCATCTTGGCCCCCGTGGAGGGATGTTTCTTGATAATCTCCATCTCGTCTTCAGTCAGTTTCCCCTCTTTCATCAGAATATTGTCGGGCACAGATACCTTTCCAAGGTCATGAAGGAGGGCAGCTTTTCTGATATTCTCGATCTCCTTCTCGGAGAGGTTCAGTTTTTTTGCGATTTCGACGGAGTACTCTGCTATGTCCTTCATATGCTTGTCCGTGTAAAGATCCTTTGCTTCGACTACTCCGGAAAGCGTAACTATCGTTGAAAGATAGGAACGTTCCAATTTCTCATACAGGCGCGCATTGTCTATTGCAGCAGCAGCATGATCACTCAGGACCGACACAAGCTCCACCTCTGATGCAGTGAACGGCTGTTCGCCGACTGTCCTCCCGATGCAAAAGAAACCTATTATCGCGCTCCTCACCGCAAGCGGAACGCAGACGCCGGAGAGGATATGCTCCCTGTTGCGGAAGTCCTCGAATTCTCCAGGCATCTGAACATCCGGACTGATCACAAAAGGTCTTTTGTTCTCCAGGATATACCTGGCTATATGTCCTCCGTACCGCTCATCAAATGCAGAGATGAAATCCTCGGTAAGGTTATGGTGTTCCTTCACCTCCAACTTTTCAGAGACTTTGTCTATCAGGGCAAGGCAAACCTTGTCGGCCTTGGCTTCCTTCACCGCAAAATCAACGATAAGCTTCAGGAGCTTCTCGGGGTCCACTTCACCTATTATCTCCTTGCTCACCTGAAACAGGGGCATCAGGGCTCGCATGCGGATGTTTTCGCTGAGCAGCCTGGTCTTTTCAAGGGCATCCGCAATCGAAGCCCTCAGTTCGGCCGGCGTAAAAGGTTTGAGGATGAAACCCTGAGCGCCCAGCCTCAGCGAATTAATCGCCACATCAAGAGTCCCATGACCGGTAATAACAATAATAGGGATCTCTTTATTGACCATCCTCACATGCCTGATAACATCCAGCCCGTCGATCTTGGGCATTTTTATATCTGTCAGTATGAGGTCAAATGTCTCCTTTTCAAACAGTTTTAACCCTTCATTACCGTTAACTGCGGTCCTTACTGCATAATGGTTTTTTGTGAGGATATCCCGGGAGAGATTCAGTATGTATTCTTCGTCATCTATTATCAGTAATTTTTCCCTGTCCATAATGTTTTCCCCTGATGGTGACTTCAGTTTTTATAACACACCAAAGTCTCAATTATCAATTTGAAAATTTTTCTCTGCTTACTATTTGGAACTCAACCGGGCAACAAATTCCAAATATTCCGCTGTATGAATTGAGATAATAAAAAAGGCCATGCTTGAATGCACGGCCTTTTTTGTAAATCTATCTATTTCTAACAATTATGCAGAGCGCTTTTCAGCTACCTGTACCCTCGATATAGCTCTTTCAAGAGACGATGTTGACCTCGCAAAGTCAAATTCTTCTGCTTTTTTCAGCCTATCTTCCGCCCTCTTCATGGCTGCCTTTGCCCTTTCAATATCTATGTCTTCAGACTTTTCAGCGCTGTCGGCAAGAATCATAACCCTTTCAGCACTGACCTCGGCATAGCCCCAGTTGACAAAGACATACTTGGTGGCATTTCCCTTTTTATAGATAAGCATTCCGACTTTCAAGGTTGTAAAGAAAGGGACATGGCCCGGAAGCACACCGAAATCGCCTTCGCTTCCGGTGCATGTTACTTCGTCAACATCCTCACTCAAAATCAGTCCGTAAGGTGTAACGATCTCAAGTTTTAATTTACTTTCCTTCTCCATGAATTATTCTCCTGCCTTTGCCTTTATTTCTTTATACCTGTCTGCTCCAGCCAAGCTTCTTAGCTTTCTCTTCAACCTCTTCAATTGGTCCTACCATATAGAATGCCTGTTCCGGAATATCGTCGTATTGACCTGCGACAATAGCCTTAAATCCTTTTATGGTGTCCGCAGTCTTGACATATTTGCCTTTTTGACCGGTAAATGCCTCTGCAACATGGAACGGCTGGCTCAGGAATCTCTGGAGCTTTCTTGCTCTTGCAACAAGCATCTTGTCGTCTTCCGAGAGTTCCTCGATACCGAGGATCGCGATGATGTCCTGAAGCTCTTTATATCTCTGAAGTGTTTTCTGGACGCTTCTGGCAACCGCGTAGTGCTCATCTCCAATGACCTTCGGATCGAGAATTCTCGATGTAGAATCGAGAGGGTCAACCGCAGGGTAGATACCGAGCTCTGAAATCTGTCTTGAAAGAACGACGGTTCCGTCAAGATGGGTAAATGCAGTCGCGACCGCAGGGTCTGTCAAGTCGTCAGCAGGGACATAAATGGCCTGCATGGATGTGATAGCGCCCTTCTTTGTGGTGGTGATTCTTTCCTGAAGTGCACCCATGTCAGTACCCAGTGTAGGCTGGTAACCAACGGCGGAAGGCATTCTTCCAAGAAGGGCCGAAACCTCAGCCCATGCGAGTGTATATCTAAAGATATTATCAATGAATAAAAGAACGTCCTGTCCCTGGTCCCTGAAGTATTCTGCGCAGGTCAATGCGCTCAGACCTACGTTTGCCCTTGCTCCGGGCGGCTCGTTCATCTGACCGTATATAAGGGCTGCCTTCGGTAAAACGCCCGAGTGTTTCATTTCAAGGTACAGGTCATTTCCTTCTCTTGTTCTCTCACCAACACCGGCGAAAACCGAGATACCGCCGTGGACCATGGCGATATTGTTGATCATCTCCATGATAACAACGGTCTTTCCGACTCCAGCGCCGCCGAACATACCCATCTTGCCGCCTCTGACGAACGGTGTAAGGAGGTCAAAGACTTTAACGCCTGTCTCAAATGCCTGTGTGGTAGCTTCCTGTTCAACAAAGTCCGGCGCCAACCGGTGAATAGGCATCCTCTCTGTTGTCTCTATCGGCCCCATCTCATCAACAGGGTCGCCTACGACATTGAGAATTCTTCCTAATGATCCCTTTCCGACGGGAACCGTTATGGGCTGACCGGTATCCACAACCTTCATGCCTCTTACGAGGCCGTCTGTCGGACCCATGGCAATGGTTCTTATCTTATTCTCACCAAGATGAATAGCGGTTTCCAGGGTAATATGGATCTCGGGAATGCCCTTGGACGGATCACCCGGATGATCAACCTTCACCGCATCTTTGATCTTCGGCAGTACTTTTCTCGAATTCTAAGTCTACAACTGCGCCAATTACCTGTGATACTTTTCCTTCGTTCATTATGAACCCCCTCAACTATATTAAAATTCGTTAAACCTTTATTCCTTAATCCTTTAATGCCTCAACACCGCCGACAATGTCCATAAGTTCTCCTGTGATGGCCGCCTGTCTTACCTTGTTTGCCAGGAGTGTTACCTTGATAATAAGTTCAGAACAGTTCTTTGTCGCATTTTCCATGGCAGCCATCCTTGCAGCTTCCTCTGCTGCCGAGGATTCGAGTAATGCCTTGTAAACCTGTATTTCGATATATTTCGGCAGCAGTCTCTCGAATATGGCGGCCCGTGAAGGCTCATAAAGGTAATCTGCTGTCATGGATGCCTCTTTCTGACTCTGCTTCTCCCTCTATCACGCCAACCGGCAGAAGTTTCATGATGGTAACTTTTTGGGCTATCATCGATTTGAATTCATTGTAAATAACAACCACTTCATCAAAGGTCTCGCCGGTATACCCCTCAATGAGGCTGCCTGCTATCTCCTGTGCATTGGCATAGGATATTCTTCCGGAAAGGCCGATCCATGCATTTCTCATCGGAATATTTCTTCTCTTGAAAAAATCGCGTGCTTTTCTGCCGACAACGCTCAGGGTGAGTCCAACGCCTTCCTTCTTCAGGTCATTTATATAATTATTCGCAGCCTTCAGGATATTCGTATTAAAGGCGCCGCAGAGACCTTTATCGGATGTTATTACAAGAACTTCGACATTCTTCTTCATCCTCAAAGCAAGGAGAGGATGTATCTCGCGCTCGGCAACGCTTCGCAAGATCAGTCAGGACGGTTCCCATCCTTGATGCATACGGCCTGAAATTCAGCATCCGGTCCTGGACCTTCCGCATTTTTGCCGCAGCAACCATTTTCATGGCAGCAGTAATCTTCTTGGTACTCTGGATTGCTTTTAATCTTTTTCTTATATCCCTTAAAGTTGCCATTTATCCTCTCCTATCACAAACCGTATTATGCTGAGAAGGTTTTCTTGAATGCTGTGATCGCCTCATTAAGCTTTGCTTTAAGGTCATCATCCAGTGCCTTCTTTTCCATGATCTCTTTCTTCAGGGCCTGCTTTTCAGCCCTGATATATCTCATAAACGCTTCCTCAAATGTCCTTATTGAATCAACCGGAACGTCATCGAGGAAACCCTGGGTTCCTGCATAAATAACAATTATCTGATCATCAACCGACATCGGAACAAACTGGTCCTGCTTCAGAAGTTCGACCATCCTTCTTCCTCTTTCAATCTGTGCAAGAGTTGCCTTATCAAGGTCTGATGCGAACTGGGCAAATGCGGCAAGCTCTCTGTACTGTGCAAGGTCGAGTCTGAGCATACCGGCAACCTGTTTCATGGCCTTGATCTGGGCAGCGCCACCGACACGGCTGACTGAGAGACCGGCGTTAACCGCCGGTCTTATACCGGCGTAGAAGAGTTCAGGCTCAAGATAGATCTGCCCGTCTGTAATAGAAATAACGTTTGTCGGGATAAAACCGGAAACGTCACCAGCCTGCGTCTCGATGACCGGGATTGCCGTAAGTGAACCGGCGCCCATTGCGTCACTCATCTTTGCCGCCCTTTCGAGAAGCCTTGAATGGAGATAGAAGACGTCACCGGGATACGCCTCACGTGAAGGAGGACGTCTCAGGATCAGGGAAAGCTGTCTGTATGCCTGCGCCTGTTTGGTAAGGTCATCATATGCGATAAATGCGGCTTTGCCGTTGTCTCTGAAATACTCACCCATGGTGCAGCCGACATACGGCGCTATATACTGCATCGGCGCCGGCTCACTCGCTGTCGCAACAACAACGATGGTGTGCTCAAGTGCGCCCATTTCCTCAAGTTTTTTGACGGTATTGACGACAGCCGGTCTGCGCTGTCCGATTGCAACATATATGCAGGTAACATCGCCGCCTTTCTGATTGATAATAGTGTCAATGAGAATGGCTGTTTTTCCGATCTGACGGTCACCGATGCAAAGCTCTCTCTGTCCTCTTCCGATCGGAATCATGGCGTCGATTGCCTTAATGCCTGTCTGGAGCGGCTCATGGACCGGTTTCCTTTTAATGATACCCGGCGCAACAACCTCGACTTTTCTTGTCTGCTTGCAGTTGAGCGGCCCTTTTCCGTCTATCGGCTGTCCGATCCCATTAACCACTCTTCCCTTAAGTTCATCTCCGACCGGGACTTCCATAACTTTTCCGGTCCGTTTGACGATGTCGCCTTCCTTAACATTCTTGTCCTCACCGAAGAGAACCGCACCGACTGAATCTTCTTCAAGGTTCAGCGCCATACCGAAAACGCCGTTCTGGAACTCAAGCATCTCCATAGCCATACAGTTGTCAAGACCGTAAACCTTTGCAACACCGTCACCGATATATGTAACAGTGCCGATCTCACTTACATCAACCTTCTTCTCAAAATCCGTGATCTGCTTCTTTAAAAGTTCGCTTATTTCTTCTGTCTTAATCTCTGGCATAATGTCACCCCTTTATTAGCTCATCTTTTAAAAGCCTTAACTGGCCTTTTATGCTTGTATCATACATGGTGCTTCCGATCTTGACGAGGATTCCGCCAAGGAGGGAAGGATCTATCACATATTCCAAATCCACATCCCTGTCCGTTATCTTCTTGAGGGATGCCTTCAGCGTGCTCTCACGGTCTTTGCTTATTGCAATCGGAGTCATCACAACTGCCTTGGCCTTCTTCTTCCTTTCGAGGTAGAGATTGGTGGCAATTCTGATGATATCAGCGAGGGCCGCGATCACTCCGACTTCCGAGATATGCAAGATGAATTTGACCGTGCTCTCAGAAAGCTTCAGTCGTGTCCGATACGGATTTGATAACGCCTGCTCTCTCATCAGTTGTAAACCGCGGGTTGATGAGAAGACTCCTGAACTCCTTGCTCCTGACCATAAGGTCATTGATCGAAATGAGTTCAGTAAGTGCCTGAGGCGCATTTTCGATGCCGACGTTCCTCAGTAATGCCTTTGCATATCTGTTTGCCTGCTTTACCGGTTTCAACCTTTGCCTCCTATCTTCACCAAAGAGTCATCAAGAAGCTTTTCCTGTTCATCCTTCGTCAGTTTCTCCTTAAGCTTCTTTTCTGCAAGTTCCATGGCCAACTCAACAGCCTCAGCCTTGATTACTTCCTTGGCCTGTTTCAGTTCAAACTCTATGTTAGTTTTGGCCTGCTCCACTATCTTTTCTTTCAGTCTCGCGCTTTCTTCAATGATCGCTATTGCGCTCCAGTTTCGCCGGAACGTTTTGCAGCGGCAATTATCGCCTCGATCTCAGCGTCCTTTGTCTTGAGCCTGTCCTTCCACTTCCCTGAGAGCTTTCTCGGCTGCTTCTCTTGCAGCCTTGGCTTCCTGGAGGGTCTTTTCTATCTGTCTCAGACCTTTTCTGAAGAAAGTTCTGCAGAGGGTTTCTTGGCGAATTTAAAAAGGACGATGACCAGGACGAGAAAATTGATGATCTTCCACATATATTCTTTCCAGAGGGGGTATGTTCTTCCCTCCGCCGCTGCCAAAAGCAACAGCAGACGAAGGCCAAACTAAAGACGAAAAATGGCAAGGATCAGTTTCGTAAAGGTTTTGACTTCTGACTCTTTCTCGTTCATCTTTCTCATACCTTCACCAGCTTTCTGACAATTTCGTCTGAGAACTTGTCTATATCGGCCCTTAAGTCCTGCCCTTGCTTTTTCGGCGTCGGCCTTGATCTCAACCCGTGCCTTTTCGATCATTGAGACAGCCTCTGCCTCTGCAGCGGAGAGAGCCTCTTTCTGTTTGCAGCACGCCTTCACCGCGAAGGGCTTCAAACATCTCTTTTGCCTTGGTCCTTGATTCGGCAAGTTCCCTGTTCAGTCTGGCAATGCTGTCTTCCCTTTTGGTCGCCATATCTTTGGCGCCGTCAAGATCTCCCTTGACCGTGTCTTCACGTTGTTTGAAGATTTGCATAAGGGGTTTAAAGAGGATGGCATTTAAGATGAACATCAGAACAAGAAAGTTAATAGCCGAAACAATAAGCCATATAGGTTGAATATCTAGCATATTTCACCTTCCATTGAGAAGATTAAAAAACAGGGGAAGATTACCACAGGATTTAAAATATTGTCAAGAGGTTTTTATGAAAAAAAGCGGGCCGATTGAATTTTTGGTCTTATTCTCAAATCCATCTCTATTGATTCTGTTAAAATAGCCTATGTTTTCGGAAAAACTGGAGATTCTAAAGGGATAAGCGCTTGCTGAGGGAGATAAAAGACCGTGGCTCCGCGCAGGGACCCAGAATAATAATCAGGGAGAAGGAATACATCAATTTCGCATCAAATGACTATCTCGGGCTTGCCGACAATCCTTATATCAGAGAAAGAGTCAAGAAAATGCTATTGCTAAATATGGTTTTGGCTCCGGCGCTTCGAGACTCCTCAGCGGCGGATGTACCCTTCATCGAGAGCTCGAGGAAAGGACAGCCCGCTTCAAAGGGACTGAATCAGCCCTTGTTTTTAATTCGGGATATGCAGCAAATACAGGCATCATACCTTCTATTGCAGACGAGGAATCTGCAATTTTCAGCGATGAACTGAACCATGCGAGCATTATCGACGGATGCAGGCTGAGCAGGGCGAAAACTCTATGTATACAGACATAAGGATTTGTCTCATCTCGAAGGAACTTATGGAAAAGGAGTCCGTCAGGAAAGAAGCTTGTTGTAACGGATACGGTTTTCAGCATGGATGGAGACCTCGCTCCTCTGACAGGCATACATGAAATATGCAGGGATAACCGGAGCTTTGTTATATATTGATGACGCACACGGGACAGGTGTACTTGGTAAGGGCAGAGGGGCTCTTGTCCCATTTCCAGATCAAGCCGGAACCCTGGATTATCCAGATGGGGACATTTTCAAAAGCCCTTGGCTCATACGGCGCCTTCGTCGCAGGCAGTTCAGATCGTCATCCTGTGGCTACTGAACACCGCGCGGAGTTTCATGTTCTCAACCGCCCTTCCCGCATGCATCGCTGCAGGATCATTGGCAGCTTTGGAGTTGGTGGAGAATAGACCGGAGCTAATTAAGACTCTTTGGAAAAACAGAGAAAAGTTGGTGAGCGGTCTCTCAGGTCTGGGTTTCGATACATGTGCAGCCAGACACCCATAATCCCGATAAAACCCGGCTCAGTGGAAGATGTACTTCGAATCTCGGAGAATCTTTTCAGACAGGGCATTTACGCGCCGGCTATAAGGCCGCCGACTGTAAAAGAACCGAGGATAAGAATAACGGTAACTGCCGGGCATACTGATGAGGATATTGAGAGGCTGATTGAAGCGCTGAGGAAGAGTGTAATAAAGTTGATTATCAAAAATATCGTAAAATCCCCCTCCATCCCCCTTTTCCAAAGGGGGATTAACATATTTTCCCCTCTTTGACAAAGAGGGGTTAGGGGAGATTTTTCAATTTAAATCATCTTACAATAATAATGGCTAAGGGTTTTTTTATAACAGGCACTGATACCGGCGTCGGCAAAACCGTCATCACAGTGGCTTTGATCAAGGCTATCGGCCGCCTGGGATTTTCTGCGGGCGGCATGAAACCGATCGAATCAGGATGCTTGCAGGAAGGTGACATACTCATGCCTCCGGACGGAATGTTTATCAAGACAGCCACTCACATGAAAGAGGACATCAGGCATATTACCCCATGTTGCTTCAGGAGTCCGCTGGCCCCCCTCCCGGCGTCTGAAATTGAAGGTATCTCTGTTGACTTTGAGAAAATAAAGAAAGCATTCGCAGATCTTTCAAGAAAATATGACGTTGTTATCGTTGAAGGTATCGGCGGCCTGCTTGTGCCGATTACAAGAGATTATTCTGTCATTGATATGGCAAGAGATTTCGATCTGCCGGTTATTGTTGTATCAAGACCGACGCTCGGAACTATCAATCATACGCTGCTGACTGTCAACTATGCCATAAAGGAGGGTCTGCAGGTGGCAGGGATAGTTATCAATTACAATCAACCACCTGAAAACTCACTTGCGGAGAGAACAAATCCGGAGATAATAAAACGTATCAGCCCTGTCCCTGTTATCGGGATTTTCCCTCACCTCACAGACATGGAAAGCGCCACCATCGAAAAAGCCGCAGAAGAAACCCTGGATATAAGTATCCTCAGGGAATACCTGCCAAGAGATATTTGAAGATAAAAAGAGCAGCTCCAATGAATCGGAGCTGCTCTCAATGAATAGCTAATTGCAAGAGAATATTTAGATCAGCTTCATCCCCTTAAGGACTTTCTGCAAGCTTCTCTCTGTTCGCAGGCAACATCTCACAAAGAGGAAGCCTGAATTCTTCCTGTATCTTTCCCATCATCGCAAGCGCGGTCTTGACCGGGATGGGATTGGTCTCTATAAACATGGCCGCGTTCAGGGGCTCAAGCTTGAAATGCAAAGCACGGGCCTTTTCATACTGTTCCTTCAGCATGAAGGCGCACATCCTCGAAACATCTCTTGGAGCAACGTTGGCAGTAACGGAAATGACCCCTTTCCCTCCGAGGGCCATCAGGGTAAGCGTCGTGAAATCATCGCCTGAGATGACCGTTATTCTGTCGCCGCAGAGCCTGATGACTTCGCTCACCTGTTTCATATCGCCGGTTGCTTCCTTTATCGCCACGATATTCTTTATCTCGGCAAGACGCGCAACTGTTGCAGGGAGTATATTTACCGCAGTCCTTCCCGGCACATTATAGAGGACCAGGGGCATGTCGATATTTTCCGCAACGGCTTTGTAGTGCCTGTAGAGTCCCTCCTGAGTCGGCTTATTGTAATATGGGGCCACAAGCAAGGCTGCATCAGCGCCCGACTTCTGCGCATGCTTTGTTATCTCAATAGTCTCATCAGTGGCATTTGCGCCGGTGCCCGCAATAACCGGGATTCTCTTATTGACCACCCTTACCGCTATATCGATGACCCTGTAATGCTCTTTGTAATCGAGAGTCGAAGCTTCACCCGTTGTACCACAAGGGACAATAGCATTTGTACCCTGAGATATATGCCATTCTATGAGGTCTCCGAATGCCTTTTCATCGACCTTTCCCTTTTTGAAAGGCGTTACGATTGCAACTATTGACCCTTTAAACATGGCTGCCTCCTTTGTTATGTTTGTTCATACGAACTGCGAACCTTTATTAGGATCGACTGATAATTCTTCATAGTGATGCGACATAAATCGCTTAAGATTAAAGCTGTTTAAAAAAGCCACTTATTGTCATTCCCGAGGTAGTAATCGGGAATCCATTGTCTTTAAGAGACAAGAAGCCCTGGATTCCCGCTTAAGGACTGCGGGAATGACGAGTCAAAATACTCAAAACATAAGCAAAGAAGCGTTGGAAACACTACGCTATCCTCTTTCACCAAGGAGTATGGTTTTGCAACGTTAAGGTAATATTACTTCTTCACAGGCATTTCTTTCAAGAGGATTTCTTGTTTTGCACTGTGCGGTTCCACGAAGGTTTCATGCATCCCGGCTGGAGCCTGACAGATCTATCGTCCCCTCAAAGACCTCTACTGCAGGGCCCGTCATATACACATGATTGTCTGATGCCCACTCGATGGAAAGGTCGCCGCCCAGCAGATGAACTGTGACATTCCTTTCAGTAAGTCCTTTGATGCTTGCAGCAACGGCAACAGCCGATGCGCCGGTTCCGCAGGCCATTGTCTCACCTGCACCCCTTTCCCACACCCGCATTCTGATCTCTCTCCTGGAAAGCACTTCTATGAATTCCACATTGATTTTTTTTGGGAACATGGGATGGGTCTCTATCATCGGACCATATTCTGCCACGGCGAAATCAGCCACATCGTCAACCACGATGACTGCATGCGGATTGCCCATGGAAACACATGTGACCATGAATTCTCTACCCTCTATTTGCAACGGATAATCAATTATGCCGCCCGAAGGATGAAGAATAAAAGATGATGCATGAAGAAGGTGCACAGGGATTCTATCAGGTTCAAGAATCGGCTCTCCCATATCAACCCTGACCATGTCGCCCGATTTTTCGGGTTTGATAATACCGGCGAGTGTTTCGATAGAGAGAATTCTTTTATCGGAAAGACCCCGGTCCCAGATATATTTTGCAAGACAGCGCACGCCGTTTCCGCACATCTCGACTTCGCCGCCGTCGGCATTGAAGATCTTCATCCGGAAATCAGCCCGGTCCGAAGCAGAGAGCACAAGAATCTGATCGGCTCCTATCCCGAATCTTCTGTCACAGAGTCTTTTCGAGATGCCGCCAAAATCTGCGATATCCCCGCACCCCTGCCTGACGACAGTCTATCAGGATGAAATCATTCCCGAGGCCGTGCATTTTAGTGAATTGCATTTTCATTTTAATATCCTGGGTATCTGTACATTCTTTATAAGGTCTGAGTAAGTCTCTCTCTTTCTTATCAAGAAATGCTCCTTACCTCTTACCATGACCTCGGCTGCCCTCGGCCTGCTGTTATAATTTGAACTCATCGAAAAACCGTATGCCCCTGCGCTCATGACTGCAAGGTATTCCCCTTGTTTCACTCTGTTCAGGAGCCTCCCTTTGGCAAGGAAATCTCCGGACTCGCAGATGGGACCTACGACGTCACTCAATACTTCTTCCCTCCTGTTTTTTACCACGGGAACGATATGATGGTACGCGTCATACAGAGAGGGCCTGATCAGGTCGTTCATCCCCGCATCAACGATGACAAACTCTTTGTCCTGACCTTTTTTCAGATAAAGGGTCTTTGTCACCAATATGCCCGCATTACCGACAATGGATCTGCCTGGTTCCATTATCAGGGTAAGTTTTCTGCCTTCAAGCAGAGGGATGAGATTCTTCGCAAGGTCCTTCGGCACAGGAGGCTCTTCATCTTTATAAGAAATACCGAGGCCGCCGCCTATGTCGAGATATTTTATCCTGGTTCCCTGTTCATTAAGTTTATCTATCAGGACCAATATCCGTTTTAACGCGTCGACAAAGGGAGAGAGCTTTGTTATCTGGGACCCTATGTGTTTATGGACGCCGACGACATCGATGTTCTTAAGACTCGAAGCTATCCTGTAATATTCCAGGGCCTCCTCTATCGGTATGCCGAATTTATGCTTTCTCATTCCCGTTGTGATATAAGGATGCGTTTGGGGATCTATATCCGGATTGATCCTCAGGGCAATCGCCGCCTTTGTTCTCATCTTGCCTGCGACCCTGTCGATCTCCATCAGCTCATCTTCTGATTCCACATTGAACATGAGGACCTTTGTTTTCAGGGCTGACCTGATCTCAGCCTCGGTCTTTCCGACGCCGGCATAGACAATCTTCCTGGGCGATATCCCCGCCTTCAGAGCGACGTAGAGTTCACCCCCGGAAACAATGTCAGCCCCGCCGCCGTGTTTTGCGAAGATGCCGAGCACAGCCGCATTCGAGTTGGACTTCACCGCGAAGCATATGATATGAGGATAGCCGTCGAAGGCTTCGTCATATGCCTTGAAGTGTCTCAGAAATGTGTTGTAGCTGTAAACATACAACGGCGTGCCGTATTTCTCTGCAAGCTGCCTGACAGGAACATCTTCAGCGTAAAGTTCACCTGCGCGGAATTTAAACAGATTCATAGGGGATCTCCATCTGTGTGATATTATTTTTCGTTTTATTTTACACGTATTCGCACGGTTATCACAAGGGCCGGCGCGGGGTCCGGGTTCAGCTTTTCCCTTTTCAAACAGGGGTTACCGGGTGCGATGCTCTTTGGATTTCATTGCATTGAATGTGTTACATTTTTATTATGAGGCGGGGCAAGCCGCGCCTCCACAATACAAACCGGAGGAGAAAATTGGGAAAGAACATTGTTGAGAAGATATTCGAGACGCATAAGGTTTACGGAGAAATAAAACCTGACAATGCAGTCGGCTTGAAGGTTGACGAGGTATATACGCAGGACGCAACCGGCACCATGACCTGGCTGCAGTTCGAAGCTATAGGGATCGACAGGGTGAAAGTTCCTCTTGCTGTTTCTTATGTCGACCACAACATGATCCAGTCAAATTATATGAACCCTGACGATCATGCGTTTTTGCAGACAGCGGCCGCGCGATATGGGGCATACTTCTCCAGGCCCGGCAATGGAATAAGCCACCAGATAAACCTCGAACGGTTTGCAGCGCCCGGCAGGATTGCTCTCGGGACCGACAGCCACACACCTACAAACGGCGGCATGGGTATGATCGCCATAGGTGTCGGCGGACTCGATGCTGCAACAGTCATGGCCGGAGCAGCCTTTGAACTGAATATGCCGAAAGTCGTTCTCATAAAACTCTCCGGAAAACTGAACAGACCCTGGGTCACTGCAATGGATGTCATCCTTGAAATTCTGAGAAGGCTCACGGTAAAAGGAGGCGTCGGGAAAATCCTGGAATATGGCGGCCCGGGAGTAAGAGACCTGAGCGTTCCGGAAAGGGCGACAATTACCAACATGGGCGCTGAACTTGGGGCTACCACTTCAGTCTTTCCGAGCGATAAAAGGACGCTCAATTTCCTCAAGGCTCAGGGAAGAGAATCTGACTGGGTTGAACTACAGGCTGATAAGGATGCGAAATACAGTGAAGTTATCAAGATCGACCTCAGTTCTATCGAACCGATGATAGCGCAGCCCCACAGTCCTGACAATGTGGTTCCGGTAAGGGAACTCAAGGGAACAAAAGTTCATCAGGTTTGCATAGGGAGTTGCACGAACTCCTCATATCAGATGCTCGCGACAGTCGCGTCGACCCTCAAAGGGAAATCTGTTTCAGAAGGCGTAAATCTCCTCATCAACCCCGGATCAAAGCAGGTTTACGAGATGCTCTCTCGCAAAGGCCTTATCGCTGATATGATTGCTGCCGGCGCACGGATACTCGAAAGCTCATGCGGCCCCTGCATAGGTATGGGAGGGGCGCCCGGTTCGGGACAGGTTTCCATAAGATCATATAACAGGAATTTCAAGGGCAGAAGCGGTACAAAGGATGCGCTGGTCTATCTTGCGAGTCCGGTCTCATGCGTCGTGTTCGCGATGAAAGGGGAGATAGTTGATCCTCGTGAATCAGGCTTGAAGATTGAGATCCCCCGCGAGCCGTCTGTAAATACCATTAATGACAATATGCTGATAAAACCGAGGGAAGATATTCACGAGGTAAAGATTATCAAAGGCCCGAACATAAAAGAAGTGCCGGTAAAAGGACCCGCCGGGGAGAAGATAGAGGCAGAGGTACTGCTGAAGCTTGGCGACAATGTAACGACAGACGATATAATGCCTGCGGGCTCTACAATATTGCCGCTGCGTTCGAACATACCGGCTATATCGGAATATGTCTTTACCAACGTGGACAGCTCTTTCAGCACCAGGGCAAAGGAGGCAAAGGGTAAAGGCGGAGGCATCATCGTGGGAGCGGAAAACTATGGACAGGGCTCTTCGCGGGAGCATGCAGCATTGGCCCCGATGTTTCTCGGCATACAGGCGGTGATTGCCAAATCCTTCGCAAGAATCCACAGGTCAAACCTGATTAACTTTGGAATCCTGCCGCTGATGTTCAAGAGCGGAGAGGACTATGAGAGAATTGCTCAGGGAGACAGGCTTGTCATAGACGGAATCAAGAGTTCCCTGACAGGCGACCAGAATTATATCGTCCTCAATCAGACAAAGAATTATTCATTTGAGGTTTCTTCAAGCCTCAACGACAGGGAAAAAGAGATCATTCTGTCAGGCGGACTTCTGCCTGATACGAAGAAGAAAGTTGCACACTAAGCTGACGGTCTTCGCCTGGCAGGAAGATTAACCCAAAAAATGCATTTAATAAAAAGAGCAGCCAGGCATATGGGCAGAAAAAGCTTTGCAGCAGCTCCTTAGTGAAACATCTGATATCCATTTACCATTCATGTTTTTGTGTGTTACCATTTTGATATTTGCATGAAGCCAAATCCTGCATTGTAAAGGTTTTTATGACCGTATGCCTGTCTGTAGACTATCTGATTTGCATTTTTTGGGTTAACCGCAGAGGATAGGCAAGGTGGGTTCGGAAGCTGTAATCTAGTAAACAATCCTCCTCTGTGAGTAACTGACTTGCAGAGGCGGGACGAGGCGACAACCGGCAAGAATTTGACAAGGAAACCTTTTTTCGGTTAAATTATTATTTCCGGGCCGCTAGCTCAGTTGGTAGAGCAACGCCCTTTTAAGGCGTGGGTCGTTGGTTCGAATCCAACGCGGCTCACCATAGCGTCCCTATCGTCTAGCCCGGCCTAGGACATTGCCCTTTCAAGGCAGTAACACGGGTTCAAATCCCGTTGGGGACGCCATTAAATCAACAACTTACGGAAAGAATCTCCTTCCCGCTTCTTCGGATTGTAGTAAAATTGTAGCAACACTCTTTGGATTCGATAACACATCTTCCGGCTTAATGGGTCTTTTTTCTTTCTGCAGCCAATCCGTAGAAGGCTTCTTACAATCGGATATACAGATAGGATTGACGGTCTTTCTCTGTTATGCAGGGAGGTTGCGAAATATTATGGAGTGACTATGTCAAGGCCCTCTTCTGCTGCTATTTTGCAAAGACGCCGGTCGGATGAAACAAAAGTCACATTATCACGTTTCAGGTTCAGAGCTATTGCAAGCTGAATACTGTCAACAGGCTTCATATATCTTTTCAGAATAAGATCCTCAGCTTTGATAATGTCTTCGGCAGATACATCGAGGATAGTAATATCAAGAGCACCAATGTCCTGGTAGAAAAAAGTGCGTTGCTTTATGAATTGTTCATCCGTCGTAATCTTGTCGATCTCGCAAAGCCTCTTCAGGTTGGAGATAATTTCGTGAGCCTGCCATATCAACTTTTCCCGTTGGGGACGCCAATTTAATCAACAACTTCCGGAAAGAATCTCCTTTCCCGTTTCTTAGGATTGTAGTAAAACTATAGCAGTCACTCCTTGATTCGATAAAAAAAAGCCTCCAGCTGAAATAAACCTTATCCTTTTGAACCAATCTCGACAGAGACAGCGCGCAAATTTTGTGAACATCTATTCAATTTTAAATCCAAAATCCTTGCTGAATTTGATGATAAGCCTTGATGGATCTGTTGACAAAGGGCCAAGGTCTTTTCCTGTGAGATTAGACCTGAAAGGTAAAGACGCACTACCTTCTAATATATCTCCACAACCGGTTACATTCACCAACCCGGACAATTTTCTGTTAACTGAAGATGCTATTATTTTTGCATTGCGTTCAGCTTGCTTAAATGCAGTGGATGCCAATGTTTCAAGATATTTGTCGGAGTTTGCCACCCCGTAATATATAGCACTCTTATTGAAAGTAAATTCTGACGGTAAGTCAAAGTCAAACATTGAGCCTTTGTTAAACGCTATCTCTTTCTGAGCCAATGAGCTCATCAATTTTAAAGTGCTTTCTTTTGAAAAATTAGTTAACGTAAAATAAACTGAAATATTTGTAACCATTTCTTTCTTAACAGGCTCGGCTTCAGCTGGTGCTTCCCCTTTCATGGCTTTAGCGATCTCAACATAAAACTCTTTTTGATATGATTGATCAAAGGTTTTAGCTCTTGGTTTGTTTTCTACTTTCAGAATGGCGAGTTGAGGCACTTCTTGCAATATAGTTTTCAACACTTCGGTGAGCTGTAAGAGTTTGTCATCGGCTGATTTATTCGACGATTCATAGTTTTCTCCGTCACCCGTTATTATCAGGAAACAATGTGCAATATCCGGCGCAACAATTGTACTTGCTTCTCCTTTTATCTGGATGAAATTTTCCAAATCGCTTGCAATAGAAACTGTTGGAATCAGAAATAAAACAAGGAAAACTAAGACTCTAAACTTACCTTTCATTTTCTCCTCCTATCTTCACGCCCTCTAATAGAGGTTGTCTCATTATATGAACGAATCAGGCTTCTGTCAACAACCCGAATTTCCTCATCGAAAATCTATATGAAAACGATTCGTTGCCTTATTTAAAAATAGATACGAAAGAATCAGGTACTGTCACTGTAAAGACATCAGGAGGCAGGGATGAAGCGAAGGGCTGGTGAGAGGCAAAAAGCAACAAAGATCACAGCAGGACGTTATCAGAAAGCAGGCAATAAGAGAAAGGGGCAATCCTTGACTGAATTAGTTGTTCTTTAGCTCCCCTTGCAGCTTTTTCCCATAAATGTCTCTATCGCAGCAATGAAATCGGGGTCGAGTTCTATGAACTTGACCCCGTAGCGATTTGCACTGTCTTTCCTCTCTTTTTCAAGCATCCGCACAATCTCGGCGGTTGCTGTCACTTGTTCCGAATCCGGGAGGGAAAACGAGCAGATTATGGTGTCGCCTTCGGACAATTGTGCAGAGGTCTGAAACAGCATACCGGAGGCGCTGATGTTGTCCATATGGGCGGTAAACGGCATTTTCCTTGATGTTCCGTCAATCTTTATGCTCACAGGAATCCTGCACGACTTTCTCTGAGCGATGTGCAGAAGATGATACATTTCCTGCAGCAATACCGCATTGTTTACCGGCTTTGTTATATAGGCATTCGCCTGGCATTTTAAGCAACGCTGATGATGTAATGTGCTGTCAGAGCATACAATAATAATTGAGACATTGCACAAATCCTTGTCTTTGCGTATGAGCGAACAGAGTTCTTCTCCGTTCATCTCAGGGGAGTCTATCTTGGCGACAATAAGATCGGCTTTTTCCGACCTGTGAAGATCGAGGGCCTGCTCATTAGATGCGGCAAGGAAGGTCCGGATATCGGCTCTGCTGAGGAAACTCTGTTCTTTTGACAGATTTTGCTCGATATCTTTTGCGAGGATGATTTTTTTTACAGTAATCATAAATACCAGTATATAAATATAAGTACAGTGCTGTAAAGTGCGCGTATTACCACTTGTATGACAAGAAGGGGAGATGTGACGGAAAATCTGTTAAACACGGCAGCAGGGTAGCGGCGCCCCCTCGCCTCTGCCTCATAGACTGCAGACCGGATCTGAAGGATCGCGGGGAGAAGTTAAAAAGAATGATTTTACATACGAACGAACAGGATTTCCAACTATGACGCATGGCTGGAAACAGATTTCAGACCGAAGAGAAAACTTCTTTTCTGTGGATACCAGGTTCCTGACACAAGAGAATAGGGAGGCAATTCAGAAAGAATCCTCTGCGACACTCGAATTTGCATTTCAGTGGAAGAGCATGCATGCTTCCCATACCGATTGCTTTTTCGCTAAGAATGTTGACTTTATGCGCGACCCTTTGCCGGGCAGCATGTCTTTCAGCCCTTATGGGTAAAACTGCGGAAGACCTTCTTTTCTTTTCCGGCGCTTCAAATATGTTTGTAACGCCTTATGATCCGGGATCTGAACTGCGCGTCGATCAAAGTCAACTCGACATGCAGCACACTGCTATGCCCGGTACCGGCCCTCATTTTGGACGTTTCTATCCTAAAGAGATCATAAAAGAGCCGAAGAGTCTTTCGGGGAGCAGTTTTACGCTTTTCAGGTGTACCGGCGTCGAGCGCAACAGATTTCTTGCAGATTTCAACCACCCGCTCTCCGGGGAAAACATAAACTTATCTGTTTTTATCCATGATGTGAGAAGAAAATCGGGCGCACAAGAGGGGCCGCGCACGGACTGGCTGGCAGTGACCACCAGCGGTCCCGGTATGCAGGCCCGCCGGCACGGCATGCCAACCGACTTTTTTGCCGACAGCCCTTTCTCAAGAACTGATGAATCTGATGACAGGTTGTTCTATGAAGAATCCCGGCTGATTTCTCACATGGATAAGAGGGCTGAATCAATCATCGGAGGGATATACGGCAATTTTCTGAGGGAAGGGATGAAGGTCCTGGATCTGATGAGCAGCTGGCAGTCCCATATACCGGGATATCTGAATCTTGACTCGGTAACCGGTCTGGGCATGAACGTTGAAGAGATGTCACTCAACCTGCAATTGACCGACCAGATAGTGCATGACCTGAACCATAATTCGCGTCTTCCGTTCGACAACGGAGAGTTTGATACGGTCGTATGCACTGCTTCGGCTGAATACCTGACCCGGCCCTTTGAGGTCTTTGAGGATGTTGCAAGAATTCTCAGTCCGGGAGGTCATTTTCTTGTCACATTTTCAAACCGCTGGTTTCCTTCCAAGGCAATCAGGGTCTGGACCGAACTCATGGAGTTTGAGCGCATCGGACTCGTGCTTGAATACTTTCTTAAGGCAGGCAAATTCAGAAATCTTGAGACTTATTCAATTAGGGGCTTACCCAGACCGGAAAACGACAAATATTATTCTGAGATGCCTTTCTCCGATCCTGTCTATGCCGTCTGGGGCCAGAAGGCATAGAGACGGCATATCCAGTAACGTAAAGGTTTACTCGACTCTGACAAGTCTTTTTACAGGCACGCTCTCCAACAGGTTTTTTAATGCTGCAGCAAGGCTCACATCATTCAGAGACTCAAACGTAACCATAACGGAATATTCCTCGTTATCGATTACGGGGTATGAACCTATTTTGACATCTGCATAACGTTTGACAATACCGTTAAGTATGGGCGCCACACTGGACTCGGACTCCATCAGGTAGACCTTTTTCAGATGGACGAGCGGCTCATTGAACAGCTTGGCCAGCGCAAAAAACTTCTTTCTGAGCAGCTGAGGTATGCCGGGAAGGATAAAGACATTTCTGAACCTTATCAGCGGGAATGAGAGGGTATCGTCGTTGACCAGCTCAGAACCTTCCGGCACCTCTGCCATCTTCATCTGTTCAGGGGAAAGAGCGCCGAGTTTGAACTCAAGCACCTCTTTCAAAGTCTCATTGATGACCGTGTTGACATGAAAAGCCCTTGATATGCCCTCTATGGTGACATCATCATGGGTCGGCCCGATCCCCCCTGATGTAAAGACGAAATCGAATTTATCCGACAAGGTCTTCACTTCATCAGCTATTTCACCGATGATGTCGGCAATAATGGATATACGGCAAAGCTGTATTCCATGGGACCAGAGTTCCTGCGCCATGAAGAAGGAATTGTAATCCTGCACCTTGCCTGTAAGTATCTCGTCACCGATGATAACTATGCCGGCTGTCTTGGCCATATTGCATTTATTATCACTCATTCCATACAGGAGTTCAAGCAGCCTTTTTGCACATTGTCGATATTCTTATATAAGAAGACTTGTATCTACTCTTTTTCCTTTTCCTTCCGGGACATCTTGTCCCTCAACCAGCGCATTATGTCATCATATGACGGAGGAGTAATCAGGAAGACCTCTATGTCTTTTGGGAACTGCAGCTTGACCCTGTCTTCGTCTTTCAAAAGGAGAAGGCCTGCCTCGGCTTCAAGAAGATTTTTCTCGATCGTGTCCTGAATATGCTTGAGCCTCTTTTCAGTTATCTCATTATAGAACCCAAGCACCTTCATGAAAACTTCTTTTGTGTAAACAACTCTGAGGCAATTGCTCCAGTCAGTATAAGGTCCCAGGAGTTCCGAACTCTCAAGGGGTATCAGAGTCCCGCCCTCTTCCAGCTTCTTCTTGATTATCTGAGGGACCCTCTCATTGATCTTTCGCAGGATATCCAGCGCCTTATCACCTTCCTCCAGTATAATTTCTGAAAATATCTTTTTGATTTTTCCTGCCGACTCGATCTTCTCAAGTTGCTGAACAACTTCATCCCAGTATCTGCCGACCAGCGCTGTATAGTCATCCGGCGCGTCTGCAACACTGAAAATGCTCGCAACACAATAAAGCTTCCTTTTACCGGCAAAACTCGCAGCATCCGGCCTGTCGATCTGCCCTAACTCAACCATATTATTCGCTCCTTTCTTTCAACTGACATGATAAACTGTTGTAAAGCATCATACCTGTATCAAATAGATAGTTCAAATCGCCGCAGAACAAGTATATGGCTCGATTTCTGAAGCAAAATCACGGGCAACCTTGATGAGACCGAAGACGAAGCGGAGGCCTCAGCTCTAAATCTTGCATTAACATTGAAGTCGGATAAAGGCTTGAGCAAAAACACAGGTAGTTTTTTGATTCAGAAATAGAGTCATGTACCCTACCAATAATATTTTGGACAGCAATGATAAAGCATATCAGAATCTTCCAAGTGACACATACACGGAACAGCCTTCATTTCTTCCCCTCCGCCAGCTTGTCAAGTCGTCGTCTTACATGCTGATTTGCCGGATTGATACTCAATGCCTTCCTGTATTCCGCTTCAGCCTTCTCATTCTGGCCGAGTTTCTCATATATTTCCCCGGCGCGGGTCCTGACTTCCACATCATCAGGCAGTACTTCCATGGCCTTCTTCACGATCCCGAGAGCTTCTTCAGGCCTGCCTTTTCTCATATAGTACTGTATTACCTGATTAAAATATGACGGCTTGACACCGCTTTCATTCCCCAGATACCGCAGGGAATTGAGATATACCTCTTCAGCCATCCCGTCGGCCCCTGTCTTTGAGAGGTAATCGGCAAATATCTGATGCGGGAGTACCCGGTCAGGCAGTGAACCCAGGATTTCCACATCGCCAAGATTATTCAGAATCATAAGGGTAATATATTCTCTTGTTTTATCCGGCTCCAGGGAGATCGCTTTCCTGATGATCTGCACAGCTTCATCCTTCTTCCCAACGGAGAGAAGCCATACAGCATATCTCCTGTAATTTATAGCATCCCGGACCTGATACTCAACTCCCGCCCTTAGCAATTCTTCCGCAGTCTCACGGCGCCCGAATTCCGAGTGGACCAGGCCCAGCCTCTGGAGATATTCACCGTTTGTCGGATTAAGATCAACAGCCATTGTGTAATGCTGCAGGGCAGGGACTCTCTCAGACATAAGCCATTCAATGTTTGCCGTTGCATACCAGTATCTTGACTCAAGAGGATCGCATAAAGCCGCCCGGAATGCGATATTCTTCATCTCGCCCAGTTCCTGCTTTGAGAGTTTACCCCGCAGTGCCGTATCCTTGATTTGAGAAAAAAATGCCCCCCCCGCAAGGACGCCTGCATTGACAACAAACATTACAACCAGCAGTATGCCGAAAGATGCCGATACCGCTTTGAAAGGGAGTTTCTTCTTTCGCAGATAGGTGTTGTCCAATCCTTCCCTCATCCTTGTATTTGCCGCTGAAACTGCGAGGCCGAAGAGAAAAAAGAGATAGAGTCCGTTTGCCCCTGTATGCAGGTTGAAGTCGGTGAGGCTATGCATGGCAAGGGAGAGGATTCCGGTGACAGAGGCAATGAATATATAAACGGAATAGGTCTCCCGTCTTCTGCGGAATGACGAGAACGTTCTGAAGACAAAGATCAGTATGAACCAGAGGATAAACAAACCAGCTGTAATGCCTCCATCAGAAAGCAGTTCAATATAATCATTATGGGCATGGTCCGCAATGCCGTCTCCCGGAATAGTCCTGTATTTAGGATAGATGTTCACAAATGTGCCGAAACCTGTTCCTGTCAGAGGGAAGTCCTGCACTATATTTGAGCTGTCTTTCCATATCTCAAATCTCAGTTCTGAAATATCTCCCTGGGCATTTTTCAGTTGGCCGAATCGTTCGAAGATAGGGCCCCAGCCGAACCATCCGACTGACAGGGCGATAAGAACGCCGACAACAATAATGATGACCGCCCTCTTCTTGTCAGATCCTCTCAGGAGGAATAATACTCCAAAAAAAGTCATGGACAGGCAGAGACTGACTATGCCGCTTCTGGAAAGAGTAAGAAAAACAGAGGTAGCAGACAGGATAGAAGAAAAGCCCAGCAGCAGATAAACATTGGTCTCTTCCCTGCTGAAGAGGGCAGACATCTTTTCGCGCAACGTTATCCGGGGCACCCGGGGCTTATGGAAGAGAAACAGACCCAGGACAAGAGGAAAGAGCATGTCGACGAGTCCGGCATAATGATTCCTGTTGACATACGGCCCGAACATGGAACCTCCACCTGTCAACTCCCTTAACCAGTAGATTTTATTATTCGACAGAAAATGCTGAAGTATAGAGAAGACAGACAACAAAGAGACAAAAACGGCAACCGCCGCAACAGTTCTTTTCAGTCTCTCCTTTTTCGTGAGGAGCTGCACGGTGAGAACATAGAATATCACGTAGGAAGTTAACCTGAAAACTTCCATCAAAGTCGCCTTCTTATTGATGGAAAGAGAGACCCAGCCTGACGGCTCAACAGCAAGCACCGTCTCAGTGTAAAGACGATACGTTGAAGGGGACAGGTTTCTTACAATCTCCTGCGGCAGCGGAACAAGCTGCAACAGGCCATAAAACACTAAGAACAGGAGAGGCACAAGCCCGGGGACTTCATAAAAGACCCTTTCTTTTTCCTTCCCTCTGTTCATAAAGAGCACCAGGCAGGCGAGGACTGTAAGGATTTCCATAACAGTATACGACCAGGGCTCAACAGTTCCGAAGGCAAGTGGAGAGAAGATGAGAAGAAAGATAAAAAGACCAAAGGGGATTTTTGCCATGCCCGTAATGAGCTTTCCTAAACTTTCAAGGCCGCTTCCAAGGCACGGAAAGGCCTCCTGCAGAGGAGACTGACAGAGATGAGGATCTCGATCATGGACTTTCTATTTTTTATATACTGCCCGCCCGGAACTTCTCTTTTTCAACATAAAAATCAGATCCGTTCATTTTGACTGTTCTTTGTCAGAGGGATAATAGTTGTAATACGAATAATAATACTGGTCTGCCTTCTTCACATCAAAGCCATTGATAACAAGTCCAAGGATATGGGAATCTGAGTCGGATTCCCTCCTTCCATGCAGCAATTTCATTCCCCTGGCCACAATATCATAGGTCGTCTTGCCTGATTTTGCGACAATTATGGTCCCGTCAAGTATTTTGCTGAGGATCAGTCCGTCGGTGACGGACATAAGAGGAGGGGAATCCCATATGATATGGTCAAATTGTTGATTCAGTATGCCCATCAGATCATTCATCCTGCCGGAACCGAGAAGCTCAGAGGGATTGGGCGGCACGGGTCCCGCAGGTATCACAGTCAGGTTATTGATGGGGTTCTTATATATCGTATCGATATCAGGAGAGGCCCCTGCCAGATACGTGCTCAGGCCGCTCAGGTTATTCAGTCGGAAGATGGAATGAATACGCGGTTTTCTCAGATCGCTGTCTATGAGAAGCACCGAATAGCCCGACCTTGCAATAGTTATTGCAAGATTGACGGATGTTACCGTCTTTCCTTCAGACGGTCCCATACTGGTCACAAGGATATTCTGCGGAGGCTTTGAAGCGGAAGACAGCAAGATGCCGGTGCGAATAGTCTTGTAACTCTCCGCATAGACGGACTGGGGTTCTTTCAATATGATGTCTTCAATAGTCTCATCTTTGACTTCCAAAAGAGGCACTGTTCCCAGAACAGGGATACCGAGTCTCAATTCAGCATCTTCATGGCCTTTTATAGTATTGTCAAGATACTCAAAGAAAAAGGCCAAACCGATGCCGCCGAAGAGTCCCACGATGATACTGAGCAGCAAGTTCATTAATTTTCGGGGTTTTACGGGAGATGACGGTTTTTCAGCCTTTTCGACTACCCAGACATTGACCGTCTGGACCTGCTCTGTTACACTTTCCTCCTTCATCTTCTTTATGAGGGCGTCATAAAGTTGCCGGTTCGTCTCCACTTCCCTCGAGAGAACCCCGTACTGCACAAACTTTTCGCTCATCTTGAGGACCTCGGCCTTAGTGCCCGCAAGGGTCTGGCGAAGCACATTCTCCTGAGTCCTGGCGAGTTCGTATTCATTCTTTATCGAAGCTATGGCCCTCTTAATTTCCTGGTTCCTCTTCTGTTCGAGAATCTTCAGATCTTCTTCCGCTTTAATCATCGTGGGGTGCTTCTGCCCGAACTTTTTCGAATATTCTTCAACATTCTGTTCGGCCCTGAGTATCTGCGCCCTGATTGACTGTATTGTAGGGTCGGACGAAATAGAGGGAATTGTCTCGGCGTCCCTGATATTGATATTTGAGACCTTGCGATACAATCCCTCCAGTTCCTTCCTCTTTGTTTCAGCTCTGATGAGCTGGGTATTGAACTCTGAGAGCTTCTCTGGGGTTATTGCCATCTTGTCCTGCACTGTAACAATATCATTTGCCTTTATATAGTCCTGAAGGGCCTGTTCCGACTGCTGCACCTTGGCCTTCTCTTCATCGGCCTTCTTCGTCATCCATTCGATAGAATATCTCGAAGAGCTCATCCTCATTTCCAGGATTTCTTCTATGTATGCCTTTGCGACCGTGTTGGCAACAAGCGCCGCAAACTCAGGATTTGAAGATGAGAAGCTGAGATTGACTATCTTGCTGTTCTTCACGGGACTGACACTGATACCGCTGCTGATGATGCCGGCCAGCACATCCGCTTTTGTCTTGCCGCTGCCGGGAACCGGCTCTATCTTCGCTTTCTTAAAGTACGATTCATATACGGTTTCGAGCGAAAGCATCTTGACCACTTTCTGCGCGACAGACGTGCTCTTTATAAGCTGGTACTGTGTCTCATAGAATTCAGGTTCATAGGGAGAGTAATAAGGATAAGCCATGGAAAGGTTGGCCGCCTCCACTTTCTCGATAAGCACCTTGGTCGTCGCCTGATAAACAGGTGAAGATGACAGTGTGCCTATCAACACCACAACAAATACAATGGCAAAGAAGGTAAGGACAGTGTACCTTCTTTTGAATACTATCTTAAGGTAATCCCGTAAATGTATCTCTTTTTCTTCCATATATCAGAAAAAACTTTCCGGCACAACAATCACATCATCCGGCAAAACAGGCTCATCCATCGAGACCTTTTCCAGGACCTCTTCCTTCCCGGCCTTTTTCCTTATGATCTTGACCCGGCCTTTGGACGCCTTGTCGGAAAAGCCCCCCCCATTGTAATAGCTTTGATCACAGTTGTTCCCTCTTCGAATTTATAGGCATCCGGTTTTTTCACCTCGCCCGTCACATAGAACACCCCGGCCTTGGTAATATAGATGCTGTCACCGTTCATTATGGGGACGTCCAGAGACGTATCGCCCGTTTCAATAAGCCTCTTTAAATCGATGGTTATGATTTCTTCATTCCTGTCGGAAAGATTGACCTTTCTCTTAATGATCGCCTTGTCCCCGGCTTCCTTTGTAAGGCCGCCTGCCTCCGACAGAACGGAGAGAAAGGTAGTTTGGCCCGGAAGGACATAAAGGCCGGGCTTAGTGACCTCGCCCATGATAAAGGCCTTCTTGCTTCTGAATTCCTGGATGAAAATGTTTACCTGGGGGTTGACAATATATCCGTCGGAAAGGAGAGCAGCGATCTTCTGTGAAATCTGTGCCAGTGTCTGGCCCTTAACATCTATCTGGCCGATCAGGGGAAATGCTATGACGCCATCTCCGCTCACCCTTGCCACTGTTGTCAGATCGTCATGGTCATAGACGGTAATTTTCAGGACATCTCCTTCGCCAACGATATAGTCCTGCGCAAAAACAAGAGTAGAAATAAAAAGGATAAAGGTGCAGATCAGTAATAATAATCGTTTTTTCATAATTCAGCTTATACTCAATTATAGAATAATATAAAGTGTTAATAAAGAGAAGGCCTCAAGAATCGGGAGAGCATTACAACGAACCCGTGATTCGCAGGAATATTATGTTGCTCGTATAATCAAGCTCGGAGAAGTTCGAATTCCTTGCATTTAACAGATACCCGGAGTCAAGCTGGAGCCATTCCCTGAATTTGTATTGAAGAGCGAGCATACCCAGATAATAGTTGTCCTTCAATTGCTTCGTTGTCCCGTCGAGATCAAGGTCCCCGAAATACTTGTCACGGGTATATGAAAGCATGGCATCGAGTGTAATCTTGCCGGTCAGCCTCTGTAGGTATTCTGCTGATATGGAATCTGAAAGCACGTAGTCTGTTGTAGAAATATTAGTCTCTTCGGTTCTCCGGGAGGCCTTGAGAATTAAAGATGTCTTGGCCGTCAATTTGTGGTCCACCTGCGCTTCGACAATAAAATCCCTGGCATCGCTTATGGTGGAATCGGAAAAGTTTTTCAGGCCGTACCCGGCTTTTACACTGCCTTTGGACTTTGCAGTCACATCCCATTGGATTCCGACGAAATTGTGATGTTCGATGCTGTTTGACAGAACACTGTCCTTGTAGTCTATATCCACAAATTCATATTCATAAAAAAGGGAGGTCTTCGGCTTTATTTTATAAAAAATGTACGCCGACACGAGAATTGTCGGACCTGTCTCTGAAACTGTTTCTCGCTGCAAGATAGTCAACAAGGTTGTATGAATAATCAAGCCTGAACTTGAGCTTGTTGTCCGTGTCATACATAATCATAAGATCTGCAAGATTCGTCCTGAATTTGTCCAGTTTTTTCTCGGATAGTCCTGTCCCCCACATGTCATGGGATGCAAGGAACTGGTCCATGAGTTCAAAAGTCAGACCTCCCCTCAGGTTGTACTGGAAAAGACCCTCAGCTCTGTGATTAACAGCATTACCGGCAGATTCCCTGGCATGGAGCTCAATATCGGCATTGTAATAGAGATAGGCCTGGTATCGTTTGAAGGTCTCCGGGTTGTACCTGCTTAGAGTATAGCCGCCCGGCGAGACATTAGACGTATCGATATTCAGCAATTTTTCATAAACATGCGGGACCGTCAACCAGATACCGGGTGAAAGGACTGTTGTAAAATCGCTTGCCTTGTCGTTTTTTGTATTGAAGACATTGTCGGTATAGTACTCGGTTATCCCCAAAAAAGGATGGACATAACCGCCCTTCTCGCCGAAGACCTCTGAGGAAGGTCTTGTCTTTGAAGTAGCCCGACGGTATTTCTTCTGCCTGAGGCTGAAGACCGGAAGGCTGCGGCTTGATTTCAACCGCGGACGAAGACTCTTTTGATTCTTTTGCGGCGAGCAGCTGTGCAATCGCTTTCTCTGCTTCAGACGGTCTTTTTTCAACCGCAGTTTCAGGACCGGGCATAGTTTGCTGCGCAGTCATAGAATGTCCGACTTTCCCTTAAGGATCTGAGAAGGGCGTCTCTTTTGCCGGTGTATTTCTTCTGCCGAAGGCTAAGATCCGCAGGCTGCTGCTTAGTTTCACTGGACAGATGACAACTCTCTTGATTCTTTTGCGGCGATTAATCCTGCAATCGCCTTTTCTGCTTCAGACGGCCTTTCTTCAACAGCAGTTTCAGGCTCAGGCGCAGTTTGCTGCGCAGCTAAAGAATTGTCCGATTCTTCCTTAAGATCTGAAAAGGGCATCTCTTTTGCCGGCTGTATTTCTGCCGAAGGTTTTTCCGGCACGGCTTCATATGTAGTTTCAACGGGAGGCAAAACAGCTTTCGGTTTTGCAGCGATAATTTGAGCAAAGAGAGAATACACCAGCCGACCATTTTTCCCGGTTTTTTCCTGAATTGTGACCTTATATCCGTCCTTGCTCAGCCGACTTGAGAGTTTGTCGGCATCTTCTTTGCTGTCGGCAAACCTTAACAATGCGACTTGCTTTGTTTCCCCGACAGGTGAAGAGTCCACCGATGGTTGCAAGGGTCTCGCGGATACATCTCTTGTATCGCTTTGCGTTTCTTCAACTTCTGTTCTTTCTGGAGCAGATTTATTGCCTGCCATCCTCTGAGACCAACTTTTTTCTCGCCTCAGCGAGTCGCCCGAGGCGACAGGCGCATTTTTTTTCTTTGTCAAAAAAACTCTGTAAGTCGTTTTTTTATCCTTTCCAACAGCCCTTCTGATTACGGCTTTCTGACCTTCGTTCCTTAATTTTCTTGCAAGGTTTTCTGCATTCTTTTTATTGCTGAAACTGGCAACCTGTTGTAACTGATGGGAAGAGTTAAGTGAAATTTTCTTATGCGTGTGTTTTTTCGAAGAGCGCGCAGGAGATTTATCCCTTGCATATAATATGCTCGGAACCGAAAATAATAAAATTACCAATAATGTTATCCATTTTAGTTTCATAATAAGATTAATATATATATTAATTACGGATATAAATATCTTTTACCTAATAATCTTAGAAAAAGTCTTCGATAAAGTCAAGAAATATTCTTTCAGTAATACTATAACCTTTTCCGCTAAACTTCTTGATATTACAAAAATTTTCAATACGGTGATTCGTCCGGCTTCAAGGACAGTTCAATTGCATCCAGGGACAAACCGGGACTTCGGTGACTTTTTTTCTTCTCCCTGTTATACTTTGTTGAGGAGGTGCTGTATATGCGATATATTTATTATATAGTCCTTATTTTGCTGGGTCTCTCTGCCGTCATCGGCTTCGAACTCAGGAAAAGCAGTATCGCTCCCACGAACGCTGTGATCATTATAAACGATAAAGTAATCACCGGCGAAGAGTTTGAAAAACTCTATTCTGTGCGCCAACCGCAAACTCAATCGCAGACTGATTTCATCAATTCCCTGATCACAAAAGAACTCCTCATCCAGGAATCCATGAGAGCAGGGATCGACAAAGAAGAATCTTTCAGGAGATCCATACAGAATTTCTATGAGCAGTCGCTGACCAAGCTTCTTATAGACAAGAAGCTTTCTTCCTTGCATATTACTGTCGCTGATGACGAGTTCAATAGCTACATCTCTTCATGGAACAAGATATTCCATATAACCATATTCCGCTTCGACAGTCCCGGACAGGCAGCGAAGTCCGATTACCGAAACGGAAAACAAATGGTCATTTATCAGGAAGATCTCTGCGGAGATATAGGGGAGAATACCCGGCAATTGAAACCCGGGGAAATAACTCAGCCCATAAAATCCGGCGATCAGTATCTGGTTGTTCGCCTCGACAAAATCGATGCCGGCCCGCCGGCCGTTATTTCAGAAAAGGAAAAAGAGCGCATAAAGACGCTGCTCGCAGAGAGGCAGAAGGAAAAAATCATTAATGACTGGATATCCTCTCTTAGAAAAAATGCGACGATAAAAATACTGCTGAACGAAAAAAAGTAGGGAGACAAACATGGCAAGGACCTGGAAAAGAAGAAACTATTTCATCAAACGGGAACTGCAGGGGAAATATATATTCAGCTTCTTTTTATTTGTCATAACCGGAAGCATCATCTTCACCATTATCTTCAGTCTGCTCTCCGCCGACACGCTGACGATTGTATACGATAATTACAATCTCCAGATAGGGAAAACACCTGTGGTTCTTCTGAGAGAAATACTCAGCGCCAATTGGATCTTCATAGTGGCCGGAGGTCTGGCGGTTGCAGTACTCTCCATGTTTCTTACTCATCGCTTTGCGGGACCGATGTTCAGGTTTGAGAAATCTGTCGATGAAATGATCAAAGGGAACCTGAATTTCATGATACATCTGAGGACAAAAGATGAAGGCAAGGAACTCGCGGAAAAGATAAACCGGCTGATCCTTATGCTTTCGTCCAACCTGCGTGAAGTTAGACACCTTTCAGGAGAAATAGACAGAAAACTGGAGGATGTCCGTGCTTCGATAAGAGAGAAGGAACAAGATGGCGACTTCGCCCTGAATATTGAAGCAGCAAGTGATCTTAACAGAAAGTTGCATGATGTGCTTCAGAAATTTACCTTAAAAGACGATAAATAAACTGACGCGAATCACATTTACAGATAAGGTAAATATGCATGAAAATGATTGCAAAAATCTTTCTATCTGGAATAGTTCTCTGTGTCCTTTCCTCTGCCTCTGCCGCTAATGAACTAAAGTCCAGATATACAACAATCATCTATTCCACCGATGACCAGGTCCGGAGATTCAACAAGGAATTATCTCTGGGAAGCCTTTCCTATTTGTTGAGGAACAGGACCTCGATAACCTCCGCCGACGAGGCCGGTAATAAAGTGGATGTCCTGATCGAACGGGTGGAGGCCATACTCGAGATGTACCCGAGAGGACTAAAGTTCAGCGTTGTTCTTCTTTCTTCAGAGAACGAAGTCCAGGAGGTATTCAGAAAAAAATATGGCAGGACGGTCGATTATATTGCTTTCTATTCTCCCAGGGACAAGACAATATATCTTTCTGTCAAAGATATCGAGCTTGGTGTCCTGGCCCATGAGATGGGACATGTAATAGTGGATTTTTACTATGGGATCTCAACACCCACAAAGATACATGAAGTTCTTGCGCAGTTCGTTGAAACCCACCTGAAAGACTGACTGAGAAGCTGCTAAAATCCGGAAGAACTGATATTCCTGCCCGCGGGACTACCTCCCGGAAGGTTTATCCCCACAGGGTTAAGTGCTGCGGCCATGGGTGAACTGTAACCAAGGCCTGTCTCCAAAGCCTTGGCAACATCTTGTGGGTCAACTCCAGCCTGTATCGCACACCTGGAACAGACATCGGAGGTTGTGCCGGCCTCAAGAGCTCCGGTAATAATCTGATCGAGATTTCCGTTCCCTTCAATAGCGCACCTCACCACCAGACATGCGTCATGTCCCAGCTGAATACAGTCTTTTGTAAGCTCTTTTGTATTCCCCCCATCTGAAAGGAATTTCTTTACAATAGGGCAGATATCTTTTGTCTCCTTAAAATTCTTGCTAATATCATCTTTTAAAGTACCATCTGCTAATACGAGAGAACAAAAGGAAAGGACAAAACATGCGGCAACTATCACAATGCCTGTTTTTTTCATCTTAATTTACCTCTTATTCTTTTTTTATCAAAAAATACTATTTTTGTCAAGAAAAACATTATGTTGCTTAATTTTATTGATTAGCATCTGCACCATAAGAAAGGCCCGCGGCCCATAAGATGCACGACCATCCGATGAGGTTATCCTGCCTTTTGTGCACAATCGTTGTGCGTAAAACATGCCGCCGATAAACAACGTTTTTGTAACAAAGAGCAGGTTGGACAAGGTCTTTCATATTTCATATAACCTGATATAATAGACGCAACGGATTGATATGACATGTTAACCAGAGACGACATTATCGCATTCTTCAGGGAAAAGACGAGAAGGCCGGTCAATTTTAAAGAGATCGTTTCCCTTCTGAACCTGGGCCATAAAGAGACAAAGGTCCTGAAAAGAAACCTCAGAGACCTCGTGCGTTCAGGAGATGTTGTCCTCAACCGGAAGGGCTTATACGGCCCTGCAGAGGACATGAACCTGTCAAATGGATATTTTGAGTCCCACAAAGAAGGTTATGGCTTTGTGATACTGGAGAAACCGGGCGAAAGAGACTTGTTCATCCCCGGCTGGGCAACTATGGGTGCGATGAACAACGACAGGGTCCTTGTACGGATAGAAAATTGGCAGAAACGGGAGGGCCGCATTATCAGGATTCTGGAAAGGGTTCACACCAGGATTGCAGGGAAACTGGAGGTCTCAAAGACGGGTCTGTATGTAAAACCTAAAAACAAATCGATACATTTTGATCTTCTTATACCATTGAACGAAAGAGGAGGGGCAAAGAACGGCGATATGGTAATTGCTGAAATCGTGACCCAGCCGGGCGACAGGAAACCGCCAGTCGGAAAGATCATCAAAGTCCTTGGGAAACCTGAAGATCCGAAGGCCGAGGTAGAAGCCATTCTCGATGAGTTTAACCTTCCGAAGAGGTTCCTTCAGAACGTTCACGATGAAGCAAAGCTCCTCTATAGACTTAAAACGGATGAGACTCCTCAAACCCAGCGGAGAAAAGACCTCAGGGCACTGCCGACCGTTACAATTGACGGTGAAAGGGCAAAGGATTTTGACGATGCTATTTCAATCAAGATAGCTCCGCACGGTTATACACTTTATGTCCATATTGCCGACGTCGGGTTTTATATAGACTGGAATTCACGCATAGATCTCGAAGCCCGCAAGAGAGGGACCAGTGTCTATTTCCCGGACAGAGTAATCCCTATGCTTCCGAAAGAACTCTCGGAAGATCTTTGCAGCCTCAAGCCCGGCGAAGAACGCTTTGCCTTTACCGTCGAGATGGACTTTGACCGCAACGGTGGCAGACTTTCATCGAAATTCTATCCGAGCGTGATCTATAGCGACGAACGGATGACTTATACATCGGTGAGGAAGATCCTTATTGATAATGACAGGTATGAACGCGGCAAGTATGATTATCTCCTTCAGTATTTTGAGCTTATGGGGGAACTGTGCGGTATCCTCAGGAACAAAAGGCTCTCCAGGGGCAGCCTTGATTTTGATCTCCCCGAGCCGGAAGTCCTTCTCGATATCCAGGGGAAGCCTGAAGCCATCCTCTCGGCGGAGAGAAACTTTGCGCACATGATTATCGAAGAGTTCATGGTGGCGGCAAATGAGGCTGTTGCCGAATATCTCAGCGGACTCGAAGTGCCGTCTCTTTACAGGGTGCATGAAGAACCGGACCCCATGAAACTGGAGGATATTGCGAGAATCATTAAGTCCGTTTACAAAATGAAACATCCTCTTAAGCCCGGGGATTTCTCTGATATTCTGAAGACCATTAAAGGCAGCCCCGAGGAAGAGATCATCCATTATATGATATTGAGGAGCCTCAAACAGGCGCGTTATTCACACATCAATGCGGGTCATTTCGGTCTTGCTTCAAAGTGCTATACCCATTTTACATCTCCTATCCGCCGCTATCCGGATCTTGTTGTCCACAGGATTCTCAGGGAAGTGCTGCACAAGAAACATCTCTCTGATAAAAGAATCCAGGAACTCAGGAAGATCCTGCCTGACATCGCCTTCCTTTCGTCTCAAAAGGAACGAAGCGCGGACAAAGCCGAGCGGGTAGTCATTGACGCAATGAGAGTCTGGTTTATGCGGGACAAGGTCGGCGAGGAATTTGAGGCAAAGATCGTCAACGTTACAGCTTACGGCGTAAAAGTCAGGCTCAAAGACTTTTTTGTCGAGGGCTTTCTCCACATTTCCCAGATGACAGACGACTTCTACCAGTTCAACGAGCGCACCTTGAACCTCGTGGGAAGGCACACAAAACGCACCTTTGCTATAGGCAAAGAACTGAAGGTAAGGATAGACAGGGTCGACATGGAAGAGCGCGAAATCATTGTAGACATTGCCGGTTAATTCAGGTCATAGTTTCCTTCGATGAATCTGTTTGCATATCTTTCAACGGCACTGTCGTCACCAAGAAGAGCATCAAGTTTCCTCAGGTATGCAATCAACCTGCCTAACTGGTCAAGTATCTCCTGCATCTCATCCTGTCTCATATTGGCGAGTCTTGCGATAAGGAGATCTCCCTTTGTCATGACACTGAAGCCGTATTTTTTTAAGATAGCTGCAATAAGCTGAACCCTTCGGGAGCGCTTTAAAATGTCCGTTGCACCGCCTGCAAAACGGAAGTAGATATGGTTATTCTTTGCGTTTTCACTGCAGAAACAGTCGAGTATATTAAAATGATACCCGAACTTCATATTCATGTTTACATATTCCTTTGAGGCCACAGCCACATTGTGAAAGACCCTGGTCCTGCTCTCGGAAATGATATCCGGCATTCTGGTCATGCTCGTAATGAGGTCATTCATGTTCAGGGGAATAGTCTCGGAATGCCACGCCCCCGGATGCAGCATCCCACTGATAACTGCTTTCAATGGCACGGACGTTATCTGCCCTACGTTAACAACGCCTTTCCCCCGAATATTTTACCTGGAATTGCTTCCGGTCATATCCAGAGGTCGCGGGATTTCCCGGGCGCCTGAAAATCTTCAGAAAACTCGGCGAACGGATATCCATAGTATTCGGAAAGACAGAATAGTATCTCATGCCTGGGCACACCCTTTCCTATCAGCAATTCTTCAGGGTATTTGCCGGAGGCCCGGGATTCTTCCAGGCTCTCACGCAGGACCTCTTCGGTCACTATTCTTCTTTTGATCAGCCTCTCAAATTTAGCGTTCCGCATATCTTCGCCCTTGTATATAATAAAAAAGCCGATATAGGAAAATCTTAGGGGGGGATGCCCTATATCGGCTCTGCACACTTTAATGCCAGTGCTTGGCAGAAGAAACCCTCAGGGATCTTCATACAGGATAATTCTCGCATCCTGAAGACTATTGTATCGGTATCTTTTTCTCCTTTGACTTAGTCTCTTCGTTGTCATCTGCTATCGGTGTCCAAGCAGGATTAATGCCACAGTGTAACACTTCGTTTTTATTTAAGTAATTTAATCAGGAAGGGTTTTCTGAAGGCAATTTGCCTCATTGAGACGGCATATTGTCCGATTGCGTGGGTCATGACACAAGAGCATGCCTCCTATTTCTGCCCTCCGCCTTGCCATGAAAATCATGGGCAAGGCGGATAATGGCATTGAATTTATGGAATAACTTTATTCAGAGGATACTCGACGATAGCGGACGCGCCTGCCATTTTGAGTTTCGGGATAATCTCACGGACAAGCCTTTCGTTTATCATGACCTCAAGGGCGTACCAGCCTTCGTCCGACAAAGCAGATATGGTTGGAGCGTGCATCGCAGACAGAAGGGTCATTATACGCTTTAATGACTTTGCCGGCGCATTCATTTTCAGGCCGACCTTCTCTTCTGCGGCAAGAGCTCCCTGAAGGAGCAGGACGAGGTTCTCCATCTTCTGTTTTTTCCATTTGTCCTGCCATGCCTTTTTATTGGAGATAAAACGAGTGCTTGACTCAAGGATGGTCTCAACAATCCTTAAGTTGTTGGCCCTGAGAGATGTCCCGGTCTCGGTAAGTTCGACTATGGCATCGGCGAGATGAGGAGGTTTTACCTCTGTAGCACCCCAGGAAAAATCAATCTCCGCCTTCACACCCCTGGATTTCAGATATCTCTTTGTGAAACCTACCAGTTCAGTAGCAATACGTTTCCCGTTCAGATCTTTCACAGTCTTGATCTTTGAATCGTTCGGCACCGCAATGACCCACTTGACAGGTCTGAGCCCTTCTTTGGCATATATAAGCTCAGCGACCTCATGGACTTCCACGTTCTGCTCCATTATCCAGTCCTTGCCTGTGAGGCCGCAGTCAATGATGCCGTTCTCAACATATCCCGCCATTTCCTGCGCCCTGATAAGCATCGCTTCTATCTCCGGATCATCAAAAGACGGATAATAAGAGCGGCTCGATACGTTTATATGGTACCCGGCCTTCCTGAAAAGTTTTAATGTCGATTCCTGAAGACTCCCTTTTGGAAGCCCGATTCTCAGTGTTTTACTCATACCTTATTCCTTTCTGTCGGACATTTTGTTTTAAATGCTTGTGATATACTATAGATATATTATTTGAATGCGATCGGTAGCCTGTTTCTTCTTCCAAGTATGCATACAGAAAAAAAGCTCAACATGAGGATTGCGGCTACGTCCGTTTAATTCAGAATTATTATTTTACCATATCAATATTATATTTAGACAATGCCCGTCAATTTTAGATCTCTGTCAAACATAATCAGGGAAGGATTAATTCATTCCCGCATCTATAACCTTACAGGTTCCTCTGCAGCGCTTCTGCTTGCCATTTACGACAAACCTTTTCTGGCCGCTGAATCCAATGAAGAGCTTGCTGAAGAACTCTGCAGGGACATCAATTTTTACAGGACGGCATTAAACAAGAGTCCGGTGAATTTCCTGCCTGAGCCTGACGGTCCGGCGCTTGGAGGCAGAAGGGCAGAGGTTATCGGTTCGCTTCCCATTGACGGCGCCATCGTCTGTTCCGTAAAGAATCTGGCATCTCCGGTATGGACGAGAGAGGAGTTGAATCAGAGGATCATAAACCTCAGCAAGGGCATGGAAATCTCACGGGAAGAAATAGAAAAGAGCCTTCTTGAGTCAGGGTACAATCATGTCTCACTGGTCTCGGAAAAAGGTGAGTTCAGCCGGAGGGGATGGCTTCTTGATATTTATCCCTCAACTTCGGAGGCTCCTGTGAGGCTCGAGTTTTTTGGCGATGAGATAGACAGCATGAAATATTTTGACGTTGATACTCAGAGATCTATGGACGATGTCTCCGAACTCTGCGTTTATCCGGCAACCGATCCGCGTGTCAGGCACGACATTGCCGGAATTCATGTCCGGCAGAAAATTCTTTTTCTCCGATGCTATTCAGGACAAAGATAGATCTTCCCGGCGACGCAATATACTTTTCCAGGTTCTCTATTCATGGTGACGGATACGATGCAGGACTTCTCTCCCTGAAAGGGTTCGGTCTTCTGCCTGAAGAGAGAAAGGGGGTTGATGAACTCCCGAAGGTCCTCGGGAATATCATGAAGGATATCGGCATACGCATTGTCTCCTCCTCAAAAGGCCAGGCAGACAGGCTCAAAGATATTCTCAGAGATGGAGGCGTTGTCTGCCCTGTTATCGAGAAGACGGATATCTTTCGGATATGATGGAAACATCTCAATCACAGTAGGCGAACTATCCGCCGGCCTCTATGTGCCGGATATCATGGTCCTTACTGAAAAAGAGATATTCGGCGAGAGACTGCATTACAGACCCATGAGGAAGTCAAAGGTTTCAGGGCTGCTGACGTCTCTCGACGATCTGAGACCCGGCGATTTTGTCGTCCACAAAGACCACGGCATAGGCAGGTTTGCAGGGACTGGTGCGACAGAGCATCGAAGGGATGCAAAGAGGACCTCCTGTTGATCGAATACGACGGGGGCAGACTGTATATCCCCCTTCAGTCCATAAATAAGATCAACAAATATCATGCTGAAGAAGGGATTGTACCCAGGGTTGACCGCATCGGAGGAAAGACCTGGCAGCGGACAAAAGAGAAGGTCAAGAGGAAGGTGCAGGACATGGCTGAAAAGCTTGTCAAACTGTACGCGGAGAGAGAAGTGCACAAAGGCTATTCCTTCAGTCCCGACACCGAACTCCACAGGGAATTTGACAGTTTCTTCCCTTACGAAGAGACCCCTGATCAGATAAAGGCGATAGAAGATATAAAGAAGGATATGGAATCGGAAAAACCGATGGACAGGCTTGTGTGCGGGGATGTCGGATACGGCAAGACAGAAGTTGCCATACGGGCTGCTTTCAAGGCGGTATACGACGGGATGCAGGTTGCCGTTCTTGTGCCGACCACCATACTCTGCGAACAGCATTACCGGACATTCATGACAAGATTTTCCGGATTTCCCGTGCATATCGATTATCTGAGCAGGTTCAAATCGGCAAAAGAACTTAAAAACACAATTAAGGCTTTGCCGGCCGGCGATATCGATATAATCATCGGGACTCACAGCCTCCTGAGCAAAGATGTCCATTTTCATAAACTCGGCCTGCTTATTATAGATGAGGAACACCGGTTTGGCGTCAGGCAGAAGGAAAAGATAAAGGAACTTAAAAGCGGGGTTGACATCGTTACACTGACCGCGACCCCTATCCCGAGGACTCTGTCCATGGCCCTGTCGGACATACGGGACCTGAGCGTCATAGAAACACCCCCTGAGGACAGGCTCGCTGTAAAGACAGTGGTGTCTGTCTTCAATGAGTCCCTGATTAAAGAGTCTATCACCCGGGAACTTGACAGGAACGGACAGATTTTTTTTGTGCACAACCGTATAAAGGACATTTACGGACTGGCGGACTATCTAAAAAAGCTTATGCCCTCACTGAAGATAGCCGTCGCGCACGGACAGATGCCCGAGCGGGAGCTTGAAAAAGCGATGCTGAATTTTTATCAACATACCGTGGACATCCTGGTTTCTACGTCCATAATCGGTTCAGGCCTTGATGTGCCTACGGCAAATACTATCATCATCGACAGGGCGGATACCATGGGCCTTGCCGACCTTTATCAACTCAGGGGCCGCGTCGGAAGAGGCAATGTCAGGGCTTTTGCCTATTTCCTTATCCCCGGAGAGGAGATCATTACTGAGGAGGCGAAAAAAAGGCTTCAGGCTATTCAGGATATGAGCTATCTCGGCGCCGGGTTCAGACTTGCGCTCAAGGATCTTGAGATAAGGGGTGCAGGAAACCTACTTGGCTCTGAACAGTCAGGACATATCAACGAAGTCGGGTTTGATCTCTACATGGAGATGCTCGAAAAAGCCGTTGCGGAACTGAAGGGCGTTAAGATCGAGGAAGAGTTTGAACCAACGATACACCTCAAGGCAAATGCTGTGCTCCCGGAGGATTATATAGACGATATCACCCTGAGGCTGAGCCTTTACAGAAAGATAGCGACTGCGAAGTCTCTCGATGCATTGAGATCTTTAGAGTCGGAGATGCGGGACCGGTTCGGTAATTTACCCCGGGAGGCGAAGAATCTCCTCGATATCATGGAGCTGAAAGTCCTGGCAAGGCAGTTGCTCATAACAAAGATCCAGGATACTGACGGAGTTGTAACAGTGCTTTTTTCACAGAACACAAAGGTGGAGCCTTCCGACATTTTCAAGCTCAGGGAGAAGACGGACGGCAGAATGAAATTTCTCCCTGAAGGCTTTCAGGTCAGTCTCAAAGGTCTTCCCTGGGATGAGGTCTTCGGGACGATCTCGTCCCTCTTTACTTGTTTGGTTAATTCTGATAGTGTTAATAAGATATAGATGGAGATTTCCTTTTTTAGAAGATTCTTGTCGGCTGCAGCCTTGCCTGCGGCTACCCTTAGGAGAATTCACATGAAAAAATCGCGTATTTATCTTCTTTTGCTCCTGATTTTTGTCTGCTCGTGCGCTGGGACGGCATCCGAGGATGAGATTCACAAGGCCAACTATCATTATCAGATAGGCGTCTCCTATCTGAACGATAATAACATTCAGCCTGCCTTTGTGGAGTTTCAGAAGGCACTGGAGTTCAACCGCAGGGACAAGGATATTCATAATGCACTGGGTATCATCTATCTGCTGAAGCTTGAGGATTATCCGAAAGCGGTCGAGCATTTCAAAGAGGCCCTTGATATTGATGAGACATTCTCCGAGGCGTCGAACAATCTCGGGAACGCTTATGCAAATATGGGCAAGTTCAATGAAGCGATTGAATCGTATAAGAAGGCCATATCGAATCCCCAGTACAAGAACGCTGCCAAGGCATTGCATAATATGGGTATGGTATACTACAGACTTTCGAAATTCGATGAGGCGCTCGACTCCTTTAAAGAAGCGATTAAAAGATTTTCCAGTTTCCATTTGCCTTATTACGGGTTAGCGCTCTGCTACAATGCCAAAGGTCAGTACGGCGATGCCTCTATTGCAATGGCACGGGCGATAGAACTGGACCCACTTTATAAAGGCAACAAGGAAAAGGCGCTGGAAGATCTTAAAGAACAAAGGATCAGGGCAAGAGGCATAGAGGAAAAAGACATCAACGATTATCTGGATATCCTCAAGTATTAGATTTCTATTCGGGGCGTAGCGCAGCCTGGCTAGCGCACCTGCTTTGGGAGCAGGGTGTCGGAGGTTCGAATCCTCTCGCCCCGACCAATAAATTATTGGATGCCTGATTCGTTTAATAATACCTTTTCAGCTTCCCAGGACGGAAATGCTTAACGAAGGGAAAGGAACAGAGACTCTGCTTAGCAGGTCTTTCTTGGCAAGTTCGATGATAACGAAATCATCATGAACCTCAATGAGCCTGCATTCGTTACTGTCCAGGCTTTTTTTAATACCAGGAACACTGTCACATATGCTTTGATTTAAGGAACCGGTAATATTGCATTTATCATCAGTCACGAAAAGCGGTTCATTGTCAGCATACGTAATTTCATATCTACCCTGTGTGTACTCAAATTGTCCTTTTTTTCCGATAAAACTTGTCACGTAATCTTTATAGGTCATATTCCGAGTCCTTCAAAATCTCTAAATCTCATTATACCAGCGAGATTGTATCAATAGAACAAAACTGTTTACAAGGGGTGCACTAATAGGTCAGACTTCACTAATGCAAGAGTAGTACTATATTTGTTGATCATTATCTTCTTTGGCAAAATACCCTCAAGCACGGCAAATTGCCCATAGGATCGACTCCTGCAGTTCATAAATACAAATAAAATCAAGGTGATAAAGTCGGCATAGCTTTTGCTGTCATAGGGCATAAAGAATTATTAACCGAACCATAGGAGGAGGTAAAAAAACATGGCAAAAATGCAGAAAAAAAGCATGAACTCGCCGGATGAGACGCGTTCTTTTCCCAAAGGGAAGGTTGAATTGGTGACACTCGGTAGTATCACATTTGGCCGTGCAACATTTCAGCCCGGATGGAAATGGTCAGAGTCTGTCAAGCCAATGGCAAAGACTAAAAGTTGTGAGGCGCCTCACACCCAGTACGTTATTTCGGGGCGATTAAGAGTTCGAATGGATGATGGCACGGAGGAAGAATTTGGTCCAGGTGATGTATCGGTAATTCCTCCTGGTCATGATGGTTGGGTTGTAGGGAATGAACCTGTGGTAGCACTCGATATTACGGGCATGACCAATTACGCAAAGCAAGCAAGAGAATGAAAGGAGAACGGCAATGAAGTACTTAGTCGTCGGTTCGGGAGGACCAGGATTTGATTCTCCAGAAGAAGCAATTAAAGTGTTAGAGGAAATAATACTCCCAAGTTTTGATGAGATGATCAGGCTTGAGAAGAAGAAAACAATTCTTGCTGGAGGTCTTCCGGTAGGAGACAGGTCTTTCGTATTTATAGTGGAAGCATCTTCTAATGAAGAGTTAGATCAGATGCTGAGAACACTTCCGATGTGGGGCTCTCTTGATTGGGAGGTCACCGCTCTCCAGACATTTGCAGGCAGAGCAGCCCAAGAACGGAGTATAGTCAAAGAACTCAAGAGATGACAGATAGCGAGGTGCAATTACCATTTGCATAGAAGCTGCTGCATTCGCAGATGCTTTGAGGTGAAAGAGACCTGATGAGTCCGCTTGACAGCCCGTGTATATTATGATTTAGAGTAATGTATGTTTAAGGAACAAATTACTGTCAATTTCCCCCCGTCTACCAGGTATCTTTTGGGAGACAAGACTATATCGATCAGGGGTTACATAGTAACGGCTATTTTGGTATTCCTGGCCTTGGCTATCGCTGCTACTGTAGTGAATGCCGCTGAAACACGGGAGATCGAACTTACCGATGGCAGTGTGGTCACTGGAGAGGTTGTCTCTTTGTCGGGAGGTATCTATACGATCAGGTCGACGACACTCGGGACGTTGCGGATTGAAGCATCTAAGATCCGCGCTATCCGTTTGAAAGGCTCTGCTGCCCCAGGTGACGACCGCGGCCAGGTAAAGTCGCTTGAAGATAAAATGCTTGGTGACAGCGAGATCATGGACTCGATCCGCGCCTTGCAGAACGATCCCGATTTCCAGAAGATCCTTCAGGACCCTGAAATCATGAAAGCGGTGCAAACTGGAGATGTAGCCGCCCTCATGAAAAATCCCGATTTCATGAAGCTTCTAAATAATCAGGCTGTGCAGGATATGAACAAAAAGCTCGCCCGGTAGATTATTTGTCGACATTTTCTGTTTCTAACCTGAAAAGCAAAGGAGATATTGTGAGGATTTTAAGCATCGCTTTATTTTCAATTCTGTTGGCTGCGTCAACGGTTATTGCAGGATTTACTTTAAAAAGCGGCGTATACAGCATGAACGAACTGGATGCAGCTAAATCGGAGGCCCTTTCCGGAAGAAAGGCAGTAGCGTTCCTCTATTCCGACAAAAACACTTTTTGTACACAATGTACGAGCGCCAGTCTGCAAGCAATGGACGCAATGATAGACAGTTGTGTTGTGGTATACATCGACAAATCCGATGCGGTTAAACTTCCCGAAGAAGTGAAGAAAGCACTCCGCTCCCCCAGGGCAGGCAAGTACATTCCAACGGTTGTAGTTATGAGTTACGATCTCAAGAAAGTGATTGCCATTGTGCCTTATGCCCGGGGCGAAGCTTACAAAAAGCTGCTGTCCGAAGCAAAGGAAAAGATTCTATCATATCGAAAATGAGAACATAATAGCGGTCAGCAGATTTACAGCGGAGTAAGGGTTGGCATGATGGACACATAGCCTGAAGATATAAATATATGCGAGAGGGCGGAGGGAATAGAGAAGAAGTTGAATGGCAAAATACCGACCGAAAGACACATAGCATTTCAGAGATTCCTGAAGGCAAACATACTGCCTGGAGTTAATGCCTGTGGTATACTGACAATTACTGCATGTTTGATCGTGAAATAAAAATGCATGAGGCAAAACCGACGGACTTTATAGGCGCATTAATATAATCGATGGCAAAAAGAAAAAGAACGCTTCTTGAACTTAAAAAACTTGCGCTCTGCAAGAAAGAAATGGAATTGGAATCTTTATGTCGGAAATGTGGATGGTGTTGTCATATAAGAGTTGGATTGTCAGATGGCACTTATGTGACACATCCGACAGCGACATGCAAATACTTGAACGCGGATAATCTATGTATTAATTACAACGATAGACATAATGATAAGTCCGTCCTTTGTTTCACAAGAGACGAAATGATAAGGAAAGATTATACACTTCCTGAAGGGTGTCCCTACACGAAAATAAAAGCCGGCTACAAAGCGGCAAGAATAGTAACGCAGAAAGAATTCGACGAAATTATTGGTAGGGAGATTGAATTAGGGAATTATAACATTCTGTTGATTAATCGAATATACTGATCTCTTATGACTGAAGCGACCGCCCGATGGTTCCGTAATGCCCAGCGTATGACAAGAAATATGAACTTCTTCCTGAAGCCCACTCGACAGAAACCTGATATAATGGTGCTAAGTATGACTGGTATTCTTAATGAAGAATGTCATTGCAAGTAGACGCTCTCTTTGGGAGCTCTTTAGTGTGGTAAGGTACAATCAAAAGGATAACGGCATGAAAACTCTCAAGTGCGCATTGGGGTTCCTCATATTGATTAGCTTGGCCTCGGCGGCATCTGTCATGGCAAGCGATAAGAAGGTGGTGAGTGCGTTAGAGCCGGTGGAGATTCACCAGTATCAGGAAAAGAATTTGTCGCTTATTACCGATTTTCGGGAAAATTCAATTGCTGGCCCACAGAAGGTATCGTTGGAAACTTATCGCCTAAAGATTAGGGGACTGGTAGAACATCCGCTGACATTGACCTATGCGCAGGTGCTTGCTTACGACCACCACAGCAAGGTTGTAACGCTCCACTGTGTTGAAGGATGGGATGTGACTATTCTGTGGGAAGGAGTTTTGCTTGAGGCGTTATTGGCGAATGCGGGAGTTCAGCGCGATGCAGTCACTGTCATATTTCATGCTGTTGATGGCTATAGCTCCTCACTGCCATTGGAATACGTCCGAAGAAACAAGATCTTGTTGGCATTCAAGATCAACGGGCTGACACTCCCAGCAGAGCGGGGGTTCCCATTGCAGGTTGTGGCTGAGTCGAAATGGGGATATAAGTGGGTCAAATGGGTAAGTGCGATCGAGCTTTCGGCGGATCGCAACTATCGGGGATATTGGGAATCGCGTGGTTATAACAATAATGGGGATTGGCCTGGCCCGATGTTCGAACTCCAGTAATGTGGTAGAAGTTTTGAGATTTCCTTTGATATGGAGAGTGGTGGGTTTGCTGAGCTTTTGCAGGCGATTGAGGCAAACAACGAAGGCTATAAAGACGTTGTGGCCGGGATGGAGTCTACTGCATGTTATCACATCAATCTGTATTCCTTTCTTTCGACAAAAGCTATCGAGGCAGTTGTCATAAACCCTCTTCTGATCGCAAACTTTGCTAAGCTGTCATTACGGAAGACAAAGACAGACAAGAAGGATGCAAGCACCATGGCTCAGTTTATCCTCGCGCATAGGGAATCAGTAAAGCAGCTTGCAGTTTCTCAGGATCAGCAAGATATTAGAGACATGGCCAGGGAGCGGGAATCCCTGTGCCATCAGATGTCTGCCGCAAAGGTAGAGATACGGAGACTTCTAAATACAACCTTCCCGGAACTTGAGTCCATGTGCAACCCGTTTACAAAAGCAATGTTGCATTTCATTCAACGGTTTCCATCAGCCCGCCTTGTGAGTATGGCAAAGCCAAATCTTATCGCTAAGACAGTGAAGGAGAAGCCGTGCAGCTGCCGGATACGGTTCACTCCGTCGAATCTCATCAAGATAGCGAATAAATCAATTGCAACGGTAAGCTTGGGAAAGGAGATAATCGCAGAAATTATCGGGCCTTAGCCGGATAGTGAATCCCGATCCACAGTGTACGTATCCCGGACATGATATAATTCTACTGAGTACAAAAGGGAATAATGAGAAGTTGACAAAAATCCTATGTTATACCGAAATGGTTTTTAGTCCTTATTACCACAAAATGCCGAATACCGCCTGATAGAATGTATTTCTATTATTTAATTCTTAACTTTTCATAACGTTTCAGATGTGCTATGATTTGGCCATAAAATAGAAAAATACTTTATCCGTATAATCATTGTTCGACCACAACCAAAAGGATAACACAATGAATCAGAAAATAGACGAAATATCAGAAAAGCTTTTTCGCATGAAATATGAGCAACTTGGTGAACGAGAAAAACAAGTTGTTCATCATCTCGCCGAGAGAACTCATATTTCGAGAAATGTCCTTAAAGACTATTCTGAACAAGTGACTTTCGGCCAGAGGATGGCTGATAAGGTCGCAAGTTTTGGAGGCTCTTGGGTTTTCATCACAATATTTGCGGTTGTAATGGTTACCTGGGTTTTCCTGAATTCGTTCGTTCTGATCAAGCTTGATAAATCATTTGATCCATACCCGTACATTCTGCTAAATCTTTTTTTATCTATGCTTGCCGCCATTCAAGCCCCAATAATCTTGATGTCTCAAAACCGACAGGCCACTAAAGATCGACTTAGCGCGGAGCATGATTACGAAGTCAACTTAAAGTCGGAGCTTGAAATAATGTCGCTCCATGAGAAAATGGACTTACTTAGGGAGAAGCAATGGATTGAACTTATTTCAATTCAACAGGAACAGCTAAGACTTCTCAGCCAATTAATTGAAGACCTAAAGAAGAATCAATGAACAATGGCATAATAATAAATGTGAGAATAAATGGATCAGAGAATAAATGGGTCAGCCCTTGACTTAGGACAATAACACCTCAATTTTTGAGACCCTTTCCTTTAAGGCTTTTTCCCCTTCTAATTGCTTTTCAAATCTTTGATAAACTTTTGCTATCCCGGAATAGCTTATGCCTCCAAAGAGTTCTCCTATTTGTTTGTTTGTTATACCCGTATGTCTCTTTGTTAGATAAATTGTTGTTTTCTTTAGCTCTGATTTCTTATCTTTCAATACCTCTTCTTTTGATACTTTATAATACTCACATATTGCATGAAGGATGTCCTCAATCCCATGTGCCGCCTTCAATTCCCTTCTGAAGCACTCTCAACAACTTCCTGTACTAAACTCCGTCGAAACCTGATATAATGCTGATGGATACAACCTGAAATCACTAATTGAAGAGGTGAGTTAAAATGGTTGAAGAGATAGCATTCATAATCAATAAATGTCCCGTAGGCTTAATTATTTTCAATCGTAAAATGGATATCATTGATCGTAACAAGAAAGCCTTGATGTTTCTCAATCGGTTTGAGTTACCTGAGGAGATAATAACTCTTACCAAAAGACTATTTGATGCTACTGAAAGAGGAAAACTCACTGAACTATTTCCAGGAGAGATTCATATTACAAAGAAGCTCGATGGTTCAGCGAGTAACTGGATATTCAGATTATACATACAAGAAAAATCAAACCCACTCGTCTATCTTCTTATTTTTGAGGAAACTGTTTCAAATAAGCTTGATATGAATGGAATAAGACAGGAATATAAATTAACGAGGCGAGAAACTGACATACTAAGGCGCGTAATTGATGGTTCTAAAAATACTGAAATCTCAGTAGAGCTTGAAATAGCCGAGCAGACAGTTAAAGATCATCTGAGCAATATTTATACAAAGACTGCAACTGAGAATAGAATGGCACTCATGCGAACCCTCGTATATTCTGCCAATGACCAATTTGGTCTACCATTATAAAGGGATCTCCCCCACCATACCATTTCCTGAAACACGCATCTCAGCGACCTGTTATAATGGTGTTCATTATATCAGTGAATAAACATATAGGTCTGCTTCCCGTCAAAAAAGGGAGACTATCTGTATTCTCGATGTCGAAAGGACTCCATATGAGAATCTTTTTTTTCTTATTGATTAGCCTGTTGTCCCTTGCTGCTTATACTTGGGGGGATGATAAAGTCTATACCAATGAGGATTTGGAGAAATATCAGAAAAAAGGGAAGCCATCTGTTGAGGTTATTCCGAAAAAGTCTATTTCCCATAGTGAACTTATGAGACAAAGCAGCAGGCTTGAGCCTTTGTGTACGGAAGAAGTGAAAGCCAAATTAAAATCTATGGGAGGAGATTGTGAGGAATGGCAAAAGGGTAAAAGTCCCGATAACGGCAAAAAGCATAAAAGGTTACGGAACTTGAAAGACAGCGATCAAGGGAGGGAAGATGAAGAAGTCGAAATGAGTATATCGGGATGCCCGACTCTTCAGGACGGTATAGACGGGAAAACAGGTAATAAAGGAGAGGCAGTATTCAAGATAGCAAAACATGGACGCACAATACAGGAAATCTGTGATACAGTAGGTCGAGGTTGCAAGTCATGTGGACAGTTACTACGGGCGAAATGAGTGGAGAACTTCTTCCTGAAGCAGGTAGTTTACCTCTCTGTTCAAAAAGTGTATATTTTATACAGTAATCAATGTCTGTGTTAGCTACTGGTAAAAGATAATGACAAAAGTTGGTGTTGAGGTAACTTTAAAATTCGACATCCGCGATGGGTGGTCAGAAACACTTGAGGGCTTGATGTACTTAATTTGAACAGATTGAAGCTCTCGAAAGAAACGGTGACACCTTAAAGAAATTGTATTTGACTCGATTAACTATTATCTCTTCGACGTACTTGGCAGAACAAGTTTTTGCTATATCAATACAAAAGTTCATTACTGACGCTTTAGCTGCATCTGCTAACACGCTTGTAAACAATCTTTTAGCAAACTGGAAAGAGCGATATTCATTGAAAAGAATCGGCATAATTCGAGCTATGGAGGAGTGGCCCAAAGAGCAGTCACTGGGAAACCATTGGATTTTAGTGAGGAGTCTCTACTATCGCTGAAAAAACTGATAAAAGAGCGAAATGATATAATTAATAACAGTAAGCTTTATGATACTACGAAGTACGATAAGGCTATTGAAATAGCTCGAAGTGCATTTTATACAGCGATAGAGGCATCCAAAACAATCGAGGCGCATTTCTTCCCTGATAAAGCTTTTTCCTATCAAAATTGGCTCGATAGGTTTCAGATGTCTTCAGAAGTATTGTTTTGTAAGCTAAAAATATAAGAACGGCATAGAACTTTATGGTAATTTTTTCTTTTAAGTAATCTCCTTATATGCTATATTCTGTCAAGAAATCGGAAGAAGCCAAGTTGGTCTAATAATTGTTAGCGCGAATATAATGATAAGGGAGAAAGAACATGGCACTATATATAAATTGCTGTTGGAGCGACCCAATTTCTCTTGAAGATGCTACTCGGAAGAATCTAATCTATTACACGGATGAGATTGATAATATACCTGATAAGCCAAGCAATACGCAACGGTCCCGAAGGCATGCATAAAC